>CAYUMP010000010.1:0-162045 GCA_964445975.1 uncultured Chthoniobacterales bacterium
AAAGACGCAGGTTCTTGTCATAGGTTCCGGCGCGGCGGGTCTTTGCGCGGCTATTTCAGCAGGGCGCAACGGAGCCGAAACAATGCTGGTGGAATACAATGGATTTTTGGGTGGCATTTCGGCGACCCTTCCCTGGCTGGGGTTTCATGACCGGGATTTCCGACAGGTGGTCAAAGGGCTGCCGTTGGAGATTGTGCGTCGGTTGCAAAAATGCGGTGCGGCGTCGGAGTTCGTTCTCGATCCCAAATGTGGTTCGGCCATAAGCATCGACAGTCATTTCTGGAAAATTCTCGCCATGCAAATGTGCGAAGAAGCGGGCGTGCGCGTGATGCTTCACACACAGGTCGTTGAAACCCTGCGGGAAGGAGATCGTATTGTCGGGATCGCGGTGCAAAATAAAAGCGGGCGAGGGGAGATCCGAGCGGACATGGTGATCGACTGCAGCGGGGACGGAGACGTGGCTGCCCGCGGTGGAGTGGCCTGGGAAAAGGGGAGGACGGCGGACGGCCTGGTGCAGGCGCCGACCCTGGTGTTCAAGCTCGGCGGAGTGGATCGCCCCGGATTCATTGGCGGATGCAGAATTCCGGAATTGAATTATCGCGAGTGGCTTCAGCCTTATCCTGAGCTCTGGGAAAAGACGATGCGACGGCTTGACCGCATGGAGGTGATTATTTGCGGTGGCTTTGCGCCACTGTTACAAAAGGCGCGCGAAGCGGGGGATATCGCCTTGCCTCAGACCCGTGTGGTCGGAGTGAAATTGCATCGCCCGGATGAATTCCTCGTGGTTATGACGCGGGTGTTGGGGCTTGATCCGACGGACGCGCAGAGTCTGTCCGAAGCCACCGTGCGGGTGTATTCACAGATTCCTGAACTGGTGAGCTTTTTTCAAAAATACGTGCCTGGGTTTAGTGCGGCTTATCTTCGCGAAGTTGCTCCGATGTTGGGCGTGAGAGAAAGCCGCCGAATTGTCGGCGATTGCGTGTTGACCGGAGAGGACCTCGTGGCCGGCCGGGTATTCGATGATGCGGTGGCCATGGGTGGATATCACATCGACATTCACCGCCCCTCCGGTACCTGGGTGGAGTCGCGCAATGTCCAGGCTTACACCATCCCTCTTCGCAGCCTCATTGCAGCAAAGGTTGAGGGGTTGATGATGGCCGGGAAATGCCTCTCGGCGACTCATGAGGCGATCGCTTCAACGCGGGTCATCCCGATCTGCATGGCGCAGGGGCAGGCCGCCGGAACTGCCGCCGCCCTGGCAGTAAAATCCGGCAGATCGGTGCGCGATCTTTCGATTTCGGATTTGCAGGAAGTGCTCATGGCTCAAGGAGCCGAAATCGGGAGAACTCTGGAGCCGATTGATCAAAGGGTGATCGATGAGGTCGGGCAATTGCCCATGGACGAACCGCCTACCAGTGGCGACCATGACGAGGCCTCTCAGGCTGGTGGGGCGTGGATCGGCGCCGGCGGAGAACTTGCCGCGAGGAAATAACAAGGTTGATTTTGACATGTTGATTTATCTGATTTATCTATAGATTCCCTATATGAAGTGCCGCTCCCCCTTTCGATCGAAATATGCCCATGCGACGTGCATTCTGCTAGCCGGTCTTTTTCTCGTAGAATCTTATACGCTATTTGCCCAAGCCCCGGACCCCATCTTGGATGTCGCCGCGTCGGGCGGCGCCATGGTCGGTGATAAAAGCAAATCCGAGCGAACGCTGAAGACTCCGAAGCTCTTGCCGGGAACAGAGGAAAATGCCGTTTTTTTCCCATCGAGCACGGCCGTGACAGTTCCCTTCAACGACCAAGATCCACTGTTTATACAGGGGCCATGCACTTGGATGATGCGCTGCAAGATCAAGCAAGTTGCGTCCGATGATGGCTATTTGCTGGCTGGTCGTTGGGAGGGTCGCGAGGACCGGCGGATCATGATGCTGGGCCTCGCCAGGAAGACCGGACAGCCTTCGCTTCAGGTGTCCTCGGTTGGCGGGCTCGACGCGAGAGGCGTCGTTAAGCTGAAATCCCAAGTTCCGGAGAATGCCTGGGTGACCATAGTCGGCCGCTTCGATCCGGGAGTGGAGTTGGCCGTCCAACTCTTCGACGAGAAAGACGAACTGCTCGACAGTACCGTTATTTCGAGCAAGGTCCCCGGAGTCCTTCCGGACTTTCCCCTTCCGTTTATCCTTGGAAGAGGAGTGCCGTCCGAAATGGAATTTGCGAGATTTCGGGCCTGGAATTCCGCTCTGTCGGATGAGGACATTAAAACTGCGGTGGCGGAGAAATGACCGGCATCCGCCCTGCCTGGCGGCTGAGCCCCTAGTTGGGAGCAGGCCCAAGCCGCGTCCTGCGCCATTTGGAACCGGTAGTCCCGTAAAGCCCCTTTTCTTTTCACTCCCGGAACCTGTCATGAGCCCGCTGGCGAACCTCCGCGCTTTGATCCTCTCTCTGATCGGCAGCCTGCTCGTGCCCGTCGGTCAGGCGGCGGGCGACGATCTCGACCGGCAATTCCTTCATCCGCCGGATGCGGTTCGCCCGCAGGTGGAGTGGCATTGGATGAATGGCAACGTGACCAAGGAGGGGATTACACTGGATCTGGAAGCCATGCGGCGCGTGGGCATTCGGGGGGCACAGATTTGGAATGCGGCGCCGGCGATTCCCCCCGGACCGGCGCAGTTTATGACGCCCGAGTGGCGAGAAATGATGCGATTCGCCATCACGGAAGCGGCCCGTTTGGGAATCGAGACAGGATTCCACAACGCCGACGGCTGGAGCAGCAGCGGCGGTCCCTGGGTTCCGATCGAGCAGTCGATGATGGAACTGACATGGAGTGAAACGTCTGTCACCGGGGGAAAACCGGTGGATATCGCGCTGAAGCAACCTTTTACCCGCAAGGATTTTTACCGCGACGTGGCTTTGCTCGCCGTGCCGGCGCCGCCGGAGGCGGCGGAGCGGATGCGCGATCTTTTCCCCAAAGTCACCACCTCGCTGCCGGACCAGGATGGAGGCAAGATAGTCGATGGCAATTCGCTGACGCTGATCACGGGTCCGGTGCCATCTCCGGAAAAGCCACAGACGGTTCTCATCGAGCTGGCGCATCCCCTACGGGTGCAGACCTTGAATATCACGACCGGGCCGAGCTTCGGAGCGCATGGCGGATTTTTGGAAGCATCCGAAGACGGACATACATTCTGGAAAATTTGTGACTTTCAAATTCCTGAAATGGACAACAACCAATCGCAGCTCGCCCAGGGATTTGAACCCGTCACGAGCCGATACTTTCGCCTGACTTTCAACAAAAGCGACCGACGCAAAACGCCTCTGATGCTGTCCGAAATCGAGCTTTCCCCGGAATATAAATTGGAGGACTGGCGGGCCAAAGCGGGATTTGTTGTTTCCCATAAATCGTCGCCGAAGCTCGATCGACGGCCTCTGCCCGAGGGGCAAGCCATTCCCCATGATCAGGTGATCGACCTGACCAAGAGTTTTGGCTCGGACGGTCGGCTGCGTTGGGATGCTCAACCGGGGCAATGGCGGGTATTGCGTTTCGGATACACTACGAAGGACAAACAAAACAAGCCGGCCAGCAGTGCAGGGAGGGGCTACGAGTGCGACAAAATGAGCAAAGATGCCGTCGACACATTTTGGAATGGCATGGTGAAAACGGTCCTCGACGACAATCGCGACCAAGCGGGAAAATCCCTGCGTTATCTGACCCTCGATAGCTTTGAAGTGGGGACGCAGAATTACACGCCGGAAATGCCGAGGCTTTTCAAGGAGCGTACCGGCTATTCGATGATCCCTTATCTGCCGGCACTCACTGGTGCCGTGGTTGACTCGGTCGATGTCACCGAACGCTTCCTATGGGATTACCGGCGAGTGATCGCGGATCTCTGGAAAGAGTGTTACTTCGAACATCTGAACGCGCTCGCGGAGCAAAACGGGTTGCTATTCAATGCCCAGGTCTACGGCAATGGGAACTTTGATGTCGTCAGTGCGGGAACGGCGGTCAGTGCTCCAGCGTCGGAGTTCTGGATTGGGAAACAACATCCCCCGGCCTGGGGACGTCACCGACTGGTGGCTTCCGCGGCGCATCTGCAGGGCCGATCCACGGTCTTTGCCGAGAGTTTCACAGCGTCTCCGCAGGACGCGGGTTGGCGCAACTCGCCCGCTTTGCTCAAGGTGGTCGGGGACCGCGCGTTCTGTGATGGAGTGAATGCCATCATGTTCCACACCTACGCCCACCAGCCTTGGATCGATGCGCGGCCGGGTATGACGATGGGCCCCTTTGGCATGCACTTCAACCGAGGGAACACCTGGTGGGAATACATCAGTCCCTGGATGGATTATCTCGCCCGCTGTCAGCTGTTGCTGCGCAAAGGAACTTCGCCAGTTGATCTCGCGGTATTCACCGGCGAAAACTCTCCGGTTCAAGCGCACATCAGACTCCCCTTGGAAGGCTATTACTACGAATATATTGACCGATTCTTTCTGGAGAAGCTTCAGGTCGAGGGCGGGAGGCTCGTGCTCCCGAGCGGGATGAGCTATCGCGCGCTTTATATACCGCCGGAGGAGCGCGGTTACTCGCTTCCGGTGCTGCGTGCGATCCGCCGATTGGTAAGCGAAGGGGCCACGGTGGTCGTTGATAAGCCTGGTCGCACGCCGAGCCTGCAAAATTTTCCGGAAAGCGAAAATGAGGTAGCCGCGATCACTCGGGAAGTCTGGGGGGATAAGCCGTCGACAAAGCAGGGTCGGTCTTTCGGAAAGGGCCGAATTATCCCGACTTCCGTTCCGCTCGTCGATGTCTTGCGGCGCGACCTTAACCTCCCGCTTGACTGCGTCACGGAGGGACCGGCGGACACCCGCGAATTCGCTTATATCCATCGCGTGGAGGGAAAAGCGCATTATTATTTTCTCTCGAATCAAAGCGAAAAACCGTTTTCCCAAGACGTGCGGTTCCATGTCACCGGACTTCAACCGGAGTTGTGGGATCCCATGTCCGGAGAAATCCGGCCGGCCTCTGGTTTCTCGTCGGATGCAGTGGAAACGCGGGTGCCTATCGAACTACCGCCCGCGGGTTCGGTGTTCGTGGTTTTCCGCGAGCGGGCGATTCCTCTGCCTGCGACGGCTCGAACCGCGTGGGACAACGACGGAGGCCTCCTGATCGAGAGTCCCTGGCGATTGACGTTTTCCGAAAAGAATGCTCCGGAACGGCACTTGGTTTACGATCGGCTGAAATCGTGGACGGAGGAGACCTCGGATGATTTTGTCCGGTATTTTTCCGGCACGGTTACTTATGAAACCGAGTTCGAGCTTCCGGAGGCACTTGCCTCGGACCCGTCGCTTCGTCTTAGATTGGATCTTGGGAGGGTGGAGGTCATCGCCAACGTAGAGCTGAATGGGCGGAACCTTGGCGATCTATGGGCGGCTCCTTTCCAAACAGAGATCACCGGTGCCGCCAAACCTGGAACCAACCGCCTGAAGATCCGAGTCGCCAATCTCTGGCCCAACCGCCTGATTGGTGACCAAATTCTGGGGAACTCTTTCAAATGGGATGACAAAGGAGCGCCTCTACAGTGGCCGAAGCCGCTCATCGCGTCGGAATGGCCCGAGGAGTTCCGAGACAAGCATTGGGCGAGTTGGCGTCATTTTCGAGCAACGGACGCGCTGTTGCCATCCGGATTGCTTGGCCCGGTGAAAATCCAATACGGCCGCGAAACAGCGGCCAAATTGCAAACGCGCTAACCTTTCGGGAAGAAAAGAGCGAGGTCGCGAAAATTAGCGATCGCTGCGGAAGGGACGCAGGGGCAACCCCGCGGCGTTTTCCAGGGAGATAGCGGGAAAGCTTTGCCAAGCATAGCGCACGGCCTGGGGTTCGGTAACCTGGGGATTCCAGATCACCAACTGTTCCCCTTCGATGGAGGCCTGGGCATTCTGCCAGACGCCGTCCTTGCCCTGGATCGTGAAACTCTGGATATCAGGAGTGCGGGAGCGCAGGCCGGTGGCATGATCAAGCGACACGCGGATTTTTGCGCCTTCCGCTTCGGCTTTGCGGAACTGCGGACTCTGGTGAAGGCCGGGCTTCCCGTAGGTCTCACCCAAGGCCAGAAGGGCCAAGCGCTCACCAACGGTTTGTTTGTTGGTGGGATGGATGTCATTGGCGTCGCCGACATCAATGGCGGTGGCAACGCCAGTTTTAGGCAGCGCCAGCACGGACTCCTGACTTTCGCGAATCCGGGCCCAGCCGCCGCCTTGATCGCCGGGTTTGGCGTAGCCGGCCAATTCCACGTAAAAGAAAAAGAGTTCCGGTTGGCGGAAAGCCTTCCTCCATGAATTGGCCAGAGCTGGGAAAAGTTTGCGGTAGGTGTCCGGCCTGCCGCTGTTGCTCTCCCCTTGGTACCAAAGGATGCCGCGCATGGTATAGGGCTCCAGTCCGTGGATCATGGCGTTGTAGCAACGCGAGGCCGTGTTTTGGATACGCGGTTTTAGCGGTGGGGTGGGAGTGGGGGCAATGCCTGTTTGGTTTGGGGCCGCCTTCTTTCGCTCTTCAAGCAGCCTGGCATAGGCCGTTTCCTCGGCGGGGAAGTCGGCCACTTGTTTCTCATAAGCGAGCCGGAGAAATTCGACCTCTCCGGGAAATGCTGTTGTTTCTTTGGAGGAAAGCCAGGTTTCAATGGGGGTGCCTCCCCAAGCGCTTTGAATGAGGCCCACCGGCATCTTCAGTTCCTGGTGGAGGCGGCCGCCAAAAAACCAGGCCACGGCGGAAAAATTCGCGACCGTCTCAGGCGTGGCCACCACCCACATTCCCGGGACATCTTTTTGGGGATCGGAAGCCTCTACCTGGCTTACCCGAAAGAGCCGGATTTCCGGCTGGTTCGCCGCCGTCCGGGCTTCGGCGGCGGTGGAACTCCGGCCGACTTGGAAGACCATGTTGGACTGGCCGGAAGCCAGCCAGACCTCGCCCACCAGCACGTCAGAAATTTGTTTCTTTTGTCCGCCGGAAGTGGAAATCAGTAACGTGCCTTTTTGTCCGGCGGTGAGGGGTGGCAGATGGGTTTCCCAATAGCCATTTGACCCAGCGCGCGCGGAAGCAGCGGTAGGGGCGGCGCCTTCCGGCTGAAAAGTGATTTCGATATTTTCTTGCGGAGCGGCCCATCCCCAACAGATGGGGCCTGACCCGGCTTGCAAGACCATGTGGTCGCTGAATAGGGCGGGAAGGGTGAGGGTGTACTGGCCAAAAAGAGAAGTGGCGGGAAGGGCGAAAGAGATGCTCAAACAAACGCAAAGGCGACGGATGGGTTGGAGAATTTTCATATTGGTTTTTCTATTCATAACTCTGCGAGGACTTGGTTTCCTGGTTCCGGCGAATCAATCGCCCTGATCAATGAGCCAACGGGTGGTCTTCGATAATGCTATCGAACGAGGTCGATAAACTCTTTGGGGCGTGGAATGGACTCCATGATAAATACCGGATACGGTAGCGCCAGCGATCCGAGATGGAAGCAGTGGGCAGGAGTCGGAAGCCACATCAAGGCGCCAGGGCGTCGCCATATTAACAGTAACAGAAACGATCAATTCACGAGATAGCTGTATAGATCCCCATTCTCTAAATAAAATTTAAGCCGGATAGGCGATCCGGTGGGAAGAGAGGAGGAGTTCTTCCATTTGATCTCCAGCTTGGCAGAGTCCTGGTTTTGGATGACGCTGGATTCCTTGTCATAGCCTTCAATGACTTTGCCACTCGCATCCAGCACCTCCACCATGAGCTGGCCCTTTTCGACGTTGGCATTGACGAGGAGATTCTTTCCTTCGGGGACGAACTCGACGGTTTCCACAGTCCCCTGGGCTTTTTTCGCTTGTAAGGAAGCCATGCCATCAATGCGCCAGACGGCGCGGGCAATGGATAATTCCCTTTCTGGCGGCATCCCTCCATGGAAAGTGGTAACCGCGGTGTAATACATCCACATTTCGTCACCAACGATGACGGGTGCATTGCAAAGCCCAAAGATGCTTCCCGCATCATAGCGATTTGGTCCCAGGGGAATGATGGGGTTCCGATCCGAACATCTGCTCCACTTGCGGCCATCCCGGCTATGAACCAGTTGGACATCGATGATTCCATTGTGGGGCTTTTTCCGTTCATCGACAGTGTCGTTGTCATCCGGGGCTTCCGGAGTTTCCATCCTTCGGAAATGGGTTACGCAGCCCAGCCACTGCCCAGCATAAGGAAAAGCGGAGAGGTTGTAGAATTCCGAGTGAGTTCCGCCCTTCAGCAGTTTTGCGGCCTGATCGTCGATTTCGTCCGTAACCATGACGGGCTGGGGTTCGGACCAATTTTCCATGTCCTTGCTGACTGCGAGAAAGACCTGGCGTATTCCTTTTACCCGGGGATCGCCCTGTCGTTTATGAAAGGCTAGGTATTCACCGGTTTTTGGATCTTGGGCTAAAGTTACGGTGTCGCAGCCGAGCAAGACAGGATCTGGATAAAAGGTCCACTTTAGGCCGTCGGCGGAATACGCGGCATAGTACAGTCGATGGTCTTTATCCCTATACCAATCGACCAGTTCAAACTTGTCTTTCAGTTTTTGAAGTCGCGCATTGTCGACCCCTTTGCTCAGGCAGCCGATCGCCTTGTATCTTTTCCTGGGATCAGTCTCGAATCGGTCCTGGATGATACCCGGACTATGCAGTTTAAGATTCGTTTTATTTGTCTCACCCGAGATATTGAGAATCGGTCGCTCCCAGCGGATTCCGTCGTTAGATGTCGCATAGAGGACGTTGTTGGTTTGCGCGTACCACATTCTGAATGCCCCCGTCTTTTCATCCCGTAGCACCGTCCCATAGATGTTGACACGGTTGTCTTCGATGCCTTCCTTTGTCCTCTTTTCCCATGGCATTTCTGCTCTCAGCACGGGATGGTCCAGTTTTTTGGCCGGGTGGGTGACTCTTGTGACTCCCTGCACGTTCCCGATCATCAGATCATCAACGAAAAGCTGCTTTTCCCCCTTTTTGACAACCGGAGCGGTTGAATTGCTGGTTTCGGAGAACAAAGCTGGTGCGAGTGCAATCGCACAGGCGAAGCATATGAGTCTGCTTCTGGCGGGAGAAGGGCGTCGTATGATATTCATGATTGAAACGTGAGGACTCAAGTTTGCGCGGACGATTAGGTTTCGAGGTCTTTTAGTAGAACCGTCATTTCCGGGGAGGTGCCGCGGAGGAAGAGCAGTGTTTCAGTCTTTTCCCCGTCCGGGGGATTGCCAAAAAGATCCTCCATCTCAATCGCGGGTACGGTCAAATTTGGCAGCGAAATGCTCGTGCCCGGATTCGGGATAAGCACTGCCGTGGTCGATTTTTGGCCATCAAAGACGTAAGCCGTTCCGGACTCGCCAGCCAATTTGAAAGCCCGGCGAAACTTTGTGTTTTCCAGATGCCAGGTCACGTTGGCGGCCGCGGCGGCCGTTGGATGCGGAAACCCATCCTCGTTTACGAACACGCGGGCACGTCCGGGTTGGCCGAATCCGGACCATGCGTCCATGGAGTACAGAAACTCCCGATCGATCCCCTCGCAGAGAAGCCGCACCATAAAGCGTGCGATCCGGTCTGAATTCTCGCGATAGTTCTCGGTATCCCGATAGGGGAGGGAATAGTGATAAAAACCACTGAAGGTTTTTTTAACGATGGGTGAACCTTCCGTCATCCAGACCGGATGCCCGGATTTTTCGATCCCTGCCACGCCACCCAGGGGAGCGAAGGTCCATTGGATCTCCTTGTTCAAGGAATCGTTTTCGGGGCCGATGGCTCCGGAGGTGTTGTATTGATGGTAGCCAACGATATCGAGCGTCTCCATGCCGCCCGCCGTGGCCATTCTCTGGCTCCAGATATCTCCGCTGATGCGTCCCTCCTTCCCCTTGTGGGTATGTGTGCCCATGCCGACCACTTGAGTCTTCGGATTGATCTTTCTAATCGGGTCGAAGGCTGCCTTTTGCAGGCGGGCGTAGTCCTCCGGGGCGGACTCGGCATTGAGATACCACCCCTTTCCTCCGGTACCTACGTCGCTCGCTCGATCCAATGTCTCCGGGCGCTTGGTGACGTAGTCCACATGGAAAAATGACGGGTGCCATGGCTCGTTCCAGATGTCGTAGTGGCCAATTTTGTCTCCGTAGTGCTGCACGGCCCGTCTGACGTAGTCGCTGTATTCGTCCGGATTCTCCGGCGCGAAAAAGGCCGTCGTTTTGGTGGCCTCGATGGGAGGAAGTTCGACCCCGGCATTCTTGGCCCGGCTGCGGAAATGGGGCGCGGTCCCCAGTTCGCCCAGAATCAAAAGTTTCTGATTCCGATAGCGGTCGATCTTGTCGTCGTGAAACTTCCATTCTCCTGGCTTGGGTTCGACATAGAACCATCCCAGCGCCTGGATGCCTGTGTCGTGAAGGCGCACCCAGTTAAATCCAGCGGCTTTGGCGGCGAGAATCTGCGAGGAGGTTGGCTGCGCATGTACGCCGAAGGGCGAATCCGGGGCATCCTTGCCCCAGAAGTGTGGACGTCGCAGACGGGTCACCACCATTTCATTGAAGGCGCTGCGACGTTGCCCCTTGGCATCCTCGATCCACGTTTCGACGCGGAATTGCCCCAGCGAATTCAGGCTCGGCATCGCATAATTCCAACTACCCTTTTGCAAGGTGCTGCCATCCAGGGAAACATCCGACAGATCGGCGGTCTGATTGTCCAGGTCGACGACCCTTCCCCTGAGCCGATCGCCCGGACTTGCGCCCGTGACCGTCCATTCCATCAGAGCAGGCTCATCGTCGAAATGCGTCCGCACCTGCGACGCATCTCCCCGGGCAGGAGTTAAGGCCACTTCAGCGGGAAGTTGAGAACCATAGGCTGTTGCTTCCGATCCGGCGTTGACCTGGAAGGCATCAAACCAGAATTTTCCATTCAGCCGGAACCAAAGGCTATACAGACGTTCCGCTTTAGTCCCTTTGAACCGGCAGGTGATCCGCTGCCAGCCATTCTTTTCAGCGACGGAAAATTCGGCTTTGGCTTTCTTCAAAGCTCCATTTCCGATGACTTCGAGAGCTCCTTTTCCGCTGCCCCGGACATACACCGAGGCGGTAAACTCGCCATCTTCGGGTACGCAAAATGGCTCTGTACAAAAGAAAAGCTCGCGCTCGACTCCATAAGATCCCGCTACGCCTTGCTGGCTGAGTACATTTACAAGAAACGCCGGATAACCGGAGGGTCCCTTCACGGTTTCATCGGTCCGAGCCACAAAATCGTCTCCTTCGGAAAACGTCGGAACCACTCGATTCATCAGGACCCATCCGCTGGGCAGCCCGGCTACCAGGCGAGTATTGCGCAGTAAGTTTTCGTTCGGTTTGGCGGTTTCGGCAGAGACGATGAAGGAGCTGCCGATGACAAGGATTCCCGTGAGAAAGGCCAACCAGCCGCGTTGGAGCGTGGAGGGGAGATTCATGGCGGGTGTCTCAATGGATGGCATAACTATATAAGTCCCCATTCTCTAAATAAAATTTAAGCCGGATGGGGATTCCCGCGGGAAGGTTCGCCGCGTCCTTCCATTTGACTTCCAGCTTGGCTGAGTCCTGATTTTGGATGACGGAGGACTCTTTGCCGTAACCATCAATGACCTTCCCGTCTGCATCCAGCACTTCCACCATGAGGCGACCCTTATCGATGTCGGCATTGACTAGGAGATTCTTTCCTTCAGGGGTAAACGAGACGGTTTCGATAACCCCCGGGCTTTCTTTTGCCTGCAAAGACACCATGCCATCGATGCGCCAGGCCGCCCGCGCAATGGACAACTCCTTTTTTGGTAATGTGCCTGCATGAGAAGTCGTCATCGCAGTGTAATACATCCACATCTCATCGCCAACGATGACAGGGGAGTTACAAAGCCCGAGAATGGTTCCCGAATCATAGGAGTGGGGCCCCAAGGGAATGATGGGGGTTCTGTCGGAACACCGGCTCCAGGTGCGGCCGTCCCGGCTGTGGACGAGTTGGACGTCAATGATGCCGTCGGCGGTGCTTTTCATCTCATTTTCGGGAGCAACTGGCCCCGCTTTGTCCGATCCGGGAGCTTCGATTCGGCGGAAATGTGTAACGCAACCCAGCCATTGCCCGGCGTAAGGAAAGGCCGAGAGATTGTAAAATTCCGAGTGGGTTCCGCCGGGCAACAGCCGCGCCGTCTTGTCGTCAATTTCATCCGTAACCATCACCGGCTGCGGTTCGGACCATTTTTCCATGTCTTTGCTTACGGACAAAAAAACCTGACGTTGCCCCTTTTTTACCCTCGGATCATGCAGGCGTTTATGGAAGGCGAGATATTCCCCGGTTTCCGGGTCCTGCGATAGTGTGATGGTGTCGCATCCGAGCAGGACGGGCTCCGGGTAATACGTCCAATTCAACCCATCAGCGGAATACGCTGCATAATAGAAACGGTGAGTCGGGTCCCTGTACCAATCCACCAACTCGAACTTTTCCTTGAGTTTCTGAAGCCGGGCCTCATCCAATCCATTGCTCAGGCATCCGATCGCCTTATATCTTTTTTTTGGATCAGATTCAAAACTGTCATAAATAATACTGGGGCTGTGCAGCTTGAGATTCGTTTTATTCGTCTCGCCTACGATATTGAGAATGGGGCGCTCCCAACGGATGCCATCGGTGGATGTCGCATAAAGGACGCCGTTGGCTTGAGCGTACCACATCCTGAATGCGCCCGTTTTTTCATCCCGCAGCACCGTCCCGTAGATATTGACTCGGTTATCTGGAACGCCATCCCTCATCTTCTTTTCCCATGGCATCTCCGCCTGTAGCACGGGATGCTCCAATTTTTTGGCCGGGTGGGTGACTCTTGTAACGCACTGCGTGTTTCCGATCATCACATCGTCAACGAAAAGCTGCTTTTCCCCCTTGTTGACAACGGGAACGGTTGAATTGCCGGTTTCGGCGAACAAAGCTGGGGCGAGGGCAATCGCACAGCCGAAGCATATGAGTTTGCTTTTGGCGGGAAAGGGACGTCGGGTCGTGTTCATGGTTGGGTGCGCTTTGTCTGGAGATTTATCTGATTCAAGGGGAGGTACGGATGGAGCCATATGCTTCTACTGATCGCGCCGGGCTTGAAGTTTTCTGCTAATCAAAAGCACGGCGAATGCCAGCAGGTGCATGCCGCCAAGAATCGTGAAAATCGGAACGTAGCCGTATTGCTTGAGGGTTTGGCCGGTCAGCAGCGTGCAAACAATTCCGCCCAGGCTGCCTCCCAACGCGGACAACGCCAGCAGAGTGGCCACTCCCGATCTCGGAACGCTTTCCGAAATCAGCGTGAGCTGGTTCGCCATCCAGCAACTCTGCGCGCCTAGCAGCACCGCGATCAAAGCGACGGAAATCCAGGCGGTCTCCGTTCGCACCGCCACAAACGCCAGCGGCATGACTGAAGCAGCGAGCAACATGAGTGTGAGTCGGGCTCGGGCGGCGGGAACGCCCCGGCGGACTAACCAATCGGACAATGCGCCGCCGCCAGGGCCTCCGATATCGGAGGCAAGAAAGGGAATCCATCCCACCAAACCAATCATGAGCAAGGAGAATCCCCGCGAATGCGTCAGATAATCCGGCAGCCAGAATGCGTAAAAATAGGAGATTGGGTCGGTGAGCAGGCGGGCGATAAAAAAGCCGGCGCAAACTGGCTGCCGCAGCAGGCTGAGGTAGGTGGGTTTCACCTCCGAGGCGGTGACTGTTCCGCGATTTTCTAGGATGTAGTCCCGTTCCTCCGGGCTGATGCGCCGGTGTTTTTCCGGAGACTCGTAGTATTTCCACCAGACCACCATGAGCCCCAGACCGAAGGCCCCTGTAATAATAAACGCCCAGCGCCATCCCAGCGTAAGCGTGAGGACAGATACAAGGGGCGGCGCAATGATTGCTCCCATCACATTGCCGTTGGAGAAAACGGCCATGCTGAGACCGCGCTCGCGCGTTGGAGTCCACTCGGACAACGCTTTCACGCCTGCCGGGCTGTTGAAACTTTCTCCCAGCCCTAGCAGGAAGCGCCAGATCAACAGCCCAATCCAGCTTGCCGCAGCGGCATGGAACATTCCGGCCACCGACCAGAACCCGAGAGCCAGCGCCAGGCCGAGCTTGACGCCGACCCGGTCGAGCACGGTGCCGCAGAACGTGTAGCCCAGCGTGTATGCGATGAGAAACGCGGTGACGATGTAGGAATACTCCGTCGCCCCAAAGTTCAGAACACTCCGCAGGGTCGGCGCAATGACGGAAAGGGTTTGCCGGTCAAGGTTGTTGACCGCCGCCACGAAAAAGAGAAGCAGAACGATGATCCATCGCTGGCGGCTTCTGAAAAACGTCTGCAGCTTCCCGAGTTGGGGAACTAGGGACGACTCAGCGGGCGTGGGCGTGAGGGTCTCCATCATCAAGGTTCAAATCTTCCGGCCAGCTTAATTCTACTCCGCGTGCTTCCAGGGTCTGCTGGAAGGCGCGTACCGTATCCGTGCGGGCGTAGATCTGTTGCGGGGTCATGCCGGAGGACAGGCAATAGGCGGCCAGCGTTCCCGCGGCCTCGCCGATGTTCCATTCCACGGGGTGCAGACGATGGCAGCCATTTGTGATATGGGTCGTGCCGATATTTTTCGCAGCCGGCAGAACGTTTTCGAAGCGCGTGGGCACCAGGGCTCCCAAGGGAATCCGAAAAGGCAGTGACGCGACGTCGATGTAGTTGTCTCCCCCGGTGGAAGGATGCAGGTCGATGCGGTAATAACCGATGCCGACGGAGTCCTCGTGTCGTTCGCCCAGCAGATCGTTCGGTCGGAGCTCCGCCGAGACATCCTGTTCGCGAATCGTCGTCACTGCGCGGATTCGCCTGGACTCCCGGATATAAGGCGCCATCGCGAGCCCATCGTCTGTACCGAGGAGATCGCCGCGCAGTCTCAGTCCCGGCCATCCCTGGCCACCGTCCGCTCGGGGTGCTTCCGTTTGCAGCCAGTAAAACATGGATAGACTGAGCTGTCGGGCTCTCTCCAGATGTTTCGTGCGCTCAGTCTCGCTGTCCCCGAGGAGATCGCCTTCCAGATAGTCAATCATCGGCCAATTGACCAGGCACAGGTCGCTGGAATAAAAGCCCGGCTCGAATTGCTCGCGATCAATGATGCGGCGAAAGGCCCACAGCCCGGAGAAGAGTCCTGGCTTTTCCTGATGCGGCGCAAACCGATAGGTCATGCGTTCCATCGTACGGGGATTAAGTCCATCCCAACCGATCAAGGGACCGGGCCACGGAGCGGTCAAGTGCGGTCGGTAGTTCTTCCAGAAGGCGTAGTCGGCCGGCTCGGCTATCGTATGGTCTTCGCCGCCATGCTCCTCCATGACGAAACACATGGAAAAAGCCTGATTGTTCCTGGGGTTGGCTTGCTCAGCCGCTCCGGGCTCACCCGTTTCAGAACGGGCTTCGCTGCCTGTTACGTACTCGATGTCCGCCAGCGGGAGCAGGTCTCCGTTTTCCGTGGCATCGAGGAAAAAATCTGCTGTGATCCGTGCATCGTCGCCGCCGGCATGATTGCGAACGACGACCGCTTTCAGTCGATCGGCTCCCTCGTGTTCCGTGGCCACCGGACGATGACGGAGTAGTATCATTATTCTGCCAGCGGAAATGGCCGGGGCCATCAGGGAGTTGAGCACGGCGAGCGCGACTCGCGGTTCATGACAAAGTGGGGAAACCCAGCCATTGCCGGGATTGAATCGTGGGTTGTCTCGAAATTCCGGGCGGATGGGATAATGATCGCAGTAGTACCGCCTCACTTTTTCGCGAAAGCGGCGATATGACCGAGTGCATCCAAACTGTTCGATCCAGCCGTGCTCATCCGGGGGCACTGCTTGCGACGTGAACTGCCCTCCGATCCAAGACGTTTCCTCGGTCAGAATGACGGCCTTACCGGCCTCACTCAAAGCCAGGGCGGCGGCGCACCCTCCGACTCCGCCGCCAATGATGGCTACATCAGCATGAAAAGCCCTCATGAGACGATCCCTGATTCGTCCTGCGGCAACACCGGAAGATCCTCAAAAATCTTCGTCAATTCTCGCAGGCCGAGATTCATGATTTTCACATCTCCCCCCGGCGACAGGAACTGCGCGCCGAGGCTGCGGGACCGTATCTGTATTTCACGGGTCACCGCCAGTGTCCCCCACCATTTGCCCGCTTCCCTGGCAGCCTGGGCCACCTGAATCATGGCGACATCTACCTGGGGATGGGCCAGCTGTCCCGCCAAGCCGAGGCCGGCGGCGTAATCTGCTGGCCCGAAAAATAAACCATCGATGCCGGGTGTCGCGGCGATCTCTCGGGCTTTGGAGAGGGCCTGGCCATGCTCGATCTGGGCCAAAAGAATAGTCTGGGTGTTTTGGTGGCGGATGTAGTCTTGCGCTGGGATGTTGCCATAGCAGGCATCGACATTCCCGCCGTTCCAACCCCGCTTGCCGGTGCCTTCGCCTGCCTCAGGCGCGGGATTGAAAAACCGAGCCCACTCAACAATCTGGCGCGCCTCCTTTTCATCCTCCACCATGGCGCACATCAGCCCGTCCATTCCTGTCTCCAAAATGCGCATGACCTCTTGGTAATCCGAAGCTTTCACTCGTGCGATGGTGCCCATGCCATGCCCGCGCGCGATCATACCGAGGACAGCCAACTCAGGAATCGGGATGGCAAAATGCTCCAGGTCGAACCAGATGACGTCAAATCGTCCGAGCCGACCGATAAAATCCACCATCCGGGGCGTCGCTAGATTGCCTGCGCAATAGACGTTTGCCGTTTTACCGGCATGGATGATTTCTAGGATGGGATTGGACGGAGACATCATAAATTCGAGCTTAAGCTGGGCCTGAGTTGATCAACATCGTTGGCAACAAGGCGTCTGGTATTTCTGCGGTGAATTTCGAGGGAACGGGGAATTTGGCCCTTAATCGGTTAGAAGGACCGTTTGATAAATATGATTTATCAAATCAATCCTAGCAAGATTTTTTCCCCGTAAAGCGCCCTTTTTATTGCCATCTTCTCCTCGGTGAAGCGAGGTATCTCACGGAAGTTGCCTGAGATTCCGTCGTCAAGAAATGTTTTGTGATTTATCAAATTCATCACCCTTTGGTCTTGGAGGATGGTTTTTGCGGCCGTTCTTGGACGCAGCGAAGAAATTCGTCGACTGCGGTTCCTTTTTTCAAACCCTTGAGTGGATGAAACGATCCGTAAAACGTTGGGCATCCCTTCGTGAGAACAAGGAGGGACGAAATGACCGGCTGCCATCCCTTGATTCTCACAGAGGTGGCCCGTGTTCTGGCGGCCTTGGAGGGAAGTTAGGTCCTGCGGGACCGGGCGATCTTTCTTCTTTCACCGAACTTCCCGCTGAGAGAGTTGCGGAAGCATTGCACGATTTGGCTGAGTTTGCCAGAGCCCGGCTGGTGAGATTTTATGACCATCGGGCGAAATCTTCCAGTCGAGCTTTCGGAATGGTACATTCCAGCTCAAACACTACGAGGGAGTTTGCGCCGCTTTTAAGGAAGGTGGCCGGCACGTAGAGCGAATGCTGTGGTCCGATATTCCAATACCGACCCAGACAGACGCCGTTGATCCAGGCTGCTCCATGGATGCCTTCCACATGGAGAAAAGTGTCGGCGGCTTCGTCGATGAAAAACTCTCCTCTAAAGAAGGTCGGCGTGTTGCTGGAAGCGGTGCCCTTCCAAGGCAGGTCCGGAAGGCTCGTGAAGTCCATGGGGAAAATCTCCCACTGAGACAGGAACTGCTGGGTGAGTCTTACCCCTTTCGTGATGCCCTTGCGGTCGTGCAAATGAGCACCGTAGTTGATGCGCCCCAGATTCTCCACGAGGATGTCTAGTTGAGCGCCCTGAGGTGAGATTGTAATGGGCAATGTCTTTCCCTGATCATTCCGGTCTATGATCCCTTGGAAGACGCCATCGAGGAAGAGGTAGGCTCGATCCCTGACGTCCTGAATATGAAGTTCAGATGTGGGACGGGGACCCGAAATTTGTGTGCGGTAAAGGATGTAGCCATAGTTTTGACCGACTTCCTCCATCGTCTTTGTCTCGGCGCTTTGTATGGGTGATATGATATGGCCGGGCAAATCGAAGATCGGGCAATGCTCGTTCAATTCAACCGGACCAAACGCTTTCGCCAAGCTTGTTTTTGGAACCGGCTCTGTCTTTGCCCCGTGATCAGCGAGCAATTGTTGGAAGAGGAAAAACTTCTCCGTGGGCTCGCCCCGTTCATTGAGGGGGGCATCCAGATCGTAGCTTGTGATGGTGGACTGGTAGGCGGTGTCAAAGTTTGCCCCGTTGAGAAATCCGAAGTTCGTGCCGCCATGCATCATGTAGATGTTCACTGAGCCATTGGCTTCCAGAATCTCTTGTAAGGCTTGAGTCGATTCTGAGGCTGCCCGCGTGTGATGAGGCTCGCCCCAATGGTTGAACCAAGAGTTCCAGTACTCCATGCACATGGAAGGTCCTTCTTTTTGATATTCGCGCAGCTTTGCGAATGCTTCGGTGGCGCGTGATCCAAAATTCACCGTTTTAAGGATGTGCGGCAAAGTTCCCCCTTGCAGCATGGCATCTTCGGCGCCATCGGACGTGAAGAGCAGGCTATCCACTTCGCGGGTTCTCAGGGCGGTTTCAACCCATCGAAGATATTCTTTATTGTTCCCGAAGCTCCCATATTCATTTTCGACCTGCATGGCGATGATCGGGCCACCATTAGTGCATTGCAGGTCGCCAACCTGACCAAACAGGTTGTCAAAATAGCTTTCTACCGCTGCGAGATAGGCGGGGTGGAGGGTTCGGAGTTGCATGCTGGCGTCAGCCAAGAGCCAGGCGGGCAAGCCACCCAAGTCCCATTCCGAGCAAATGTACGGACCTGGGCGCAGGATGACATCCATGCCATGACTGCCCGCGAGCTCGATAAATCGGCGGATGTCCAGATTGCCGTCAAAGCAGAAGCGGCCTGCCTTCGGCTCGTGCAGGTTCCAAGCAACGTAGGTCTCAATGGTGTTCAAGCCGCAGGCGCGGTACTTGAGGATGCGGTCTTCCCAGTATCCGGCTGGAACCCGGAAGTAGTATAGTGCACCCGAGAAAATTCGATGAGGGTTTCCGTTGCGGAGAAATTGATCTCCTTCGATTTCAAATTTCAGTGCGGCCACAGTGTTTTATGGAAAGGCGTGAAGATACTGGATGAAATAAACGGCAATTTCGCTGCGTTTTTTTGATGGTCACCGCTCAAGATCGGAGACTTCCCGATCTACCGCGTCTAACATGGAATTCATTTGATAGTGGCGTCCGGCCACGCCCGTCTTGAGAGCACGATCGAGCTTCTTTTCGATTTCGGCTCGCCGTGGCTCGGGAAGTTGTGATGTGCGGAACTGGAGATCCACGACTTCATCAATTTCCCGGGAGGCGCGGGTTATGGCGAACCATCGATAGGTTGCGATGGGCCCCTTCTCACCTGGCATTGCCACATACCATCCGTTGTCGAGGTCCTTTGATTCCCAACAGACATACTCATAGTAATTGATGCCATCGAGGCCGGCCATGATCGCGGCCAGGGAGCGATTTCGATATTGGAACCACTGGTCGACAGCATCGTAGTAGTTGGTGCCTACGCTTTGCAGGGTAATCCACGATGGCTTTTGCTTGGGAATTCTCCATCCAGTTTCAACCACTTTCGCCTCGTTAAAGATTGTTTCCGTGCCGAAGCCGTAGGTATCCCAACTGAAGATATCCGTCTTTAGATGCTCAAACGCCACATCCATGGGCGTGAATCCCGGATAGATCAGGTTGAAGGCGAGCCTGTCGGGATCGAGCTCCTTGATGGTGTCATATTTAGCGTTGGTGATGGCATAAGACTCTTCAAATTGCTTTTCCCCGGGCTTTCCATGGGCAGTTTCGTCCGTGAGGTACCACGCTATGATGTTTGGCTTTTTGCCAAATTTGTCGAATTGTGCTTTCACCTCGCCGACATCGACGTATTGGAGGTTGGCAGCCCAAGCCAGGCCATAGCGCAGGAGCCGCTGCTCGATTCCCTCCGGTTTCTCCGTTTCATTGATGGCCTTGATGTCAGTGGTCGAATGGATGAGATAGGTCATATTCCCGAGCGCGACATCCCGGATCATTCTTGGCCAAACGGAACGCGGGATTCGCTTCTCCCATTCTTCCCAAGTAGGGAAATAGGTGAACACGCCGATGGGGACGGTGACGAGTGAGCGGAGCTGCAGCCTGACCGTCACTATCGGATTTCCTTTCGCGTCTTTACCCGCCAGTTCGCCTTCCTCCCGGAAGGAAGAGGGGTCACCTGAGCAGGTCAAAAAGAAGCGGCGTGCGATCTCGCCGTCTTCAGCGGCGCTGCCATCCTCATCGAAAGGATCAAGTTCCTTGTTCGCCGCCGCGAAGTCCTGGTCACGCAATTCTTTCGAGGCTTCAGTTCCGGGGAGCCAGGCTATGCCCCATCGCTTCGATGGCGAGGAGATGGTCCAGTTGGCGACTTTGGCCAGATCGTCTTTATCGATCTCGTCCGCATAGAGTTCAATCGGGAGGGGAACACATGGTTTGATGAAGGTCCGGGGGCGGAACTCGAAGAAGTTCTTCCACACGGCCGTACGTTCGAGTTTGATCGGCAGGCCTTCGCTCGAATTGGCTTTCGGGATAACTTTGAGGGGAGCGAAACCTTGGATTGCCACCATTCCAGAAGCCTCCAGAGGTTTCGACTTTGCGAAATCAGAAGAGTCGGCCAAGACCAAGCTGTCGCCCCGAAGTTTGATCAGCCGCTCGAGTCCCGGCGACATGCCCGACTCACCAATTTGAGGGAGAACCTCCAGGTCGCCGCCCAAAGCATAGGCCTGCTCCTTCACGCACCAAATCCAGCCCTCCTTTATAGCTGGCACATCGTAGCTCGATGTTTCCCTGATTGATCCCGCTTCGGTCTTATAAAAGTCGAAGCCATCCACCGCGATCATACCTTCGTTGAAGAACCCCTTCAGTTCGACCCGGCCCGATGCATAAACCGTGGCGGTGCCACTGCCGACTCGCAGCGTGACGCGGAAGGGAAATTCGCCTGCCGGTTGATCTGCCGTGGGTTCGTCGGTGGCGATCTCATGATCGAAATGCGGAAAATATCCTTTAAACGGCCATTGGCGGGGCGAAAGGCGGAGGAGCGGCGCGGTCCAGGTGTTTCTTTCCAAACCTTTCCAAGTCCACTGCCAGTCGGTCTCCATGGCGCGCAGGCTTTGCAAGGTGGGAGTATCACCCTCCACGGCGAAAGCGAGGCGCAGGGATTCCGTCTGGACCACAGCCCAGCGCTTTTGTATGTCGAAGAAGACTTGCACTCCTGGTGTGCGAGTCTCATTGGTCAACGCGACAGTATTGACCTTTGCGGGGAATATTCCTTGGAATATCAGCCACTTCTTCTTCCCATCTGACTCGATCTGGGCCGGCCACACCTGCTGCGTGACGTTTTCTTTGTCGAGCAGACTGACAGTATTGCCCCTTTCGGAAATTTCGTCCGCCGGAATGCGGATGATGATGGGTTTTCCGATCAGGCTGGTATCCTTGAGTGTAATGGAGAATGAGGGAGACTCGCTGGAGGACGACAGGATGGGCAATTCCGAGATGCTGGTCTCCACGGATACACTATTCTCAGCAAACGTCGGCAGCTCGGGTACGGCGTTTCGGTTCTCTGTCGTCGGAGCAAAGGATTTCAATTTTTCATTTTGAACGAGCGACTTGCCACGGATAAGCCAATCCAGGCTGTTGTTGAATAGAGTCCCTTCCGCACCAGTGATGGGAATCTCAGCGTCATTGGATCTCCCGACTCCGAAGAGGATGCCGCAGAGAACAACTCTCCCTTGACCGAGTTCGCCTGTGACAAGCATCGGAGCGCCTCCATAGTAGCGATTCCAACGGGTCTGATTACTTTTGAAGGTGTTGGCGTCGAACTCACTGACGTCCTTGACGTCGAGGCCGTGGACGACGGCCTCCGGACCAGGAACGATGTTGCTATGGTCCCAATAGCTATGACGGACTTTTTCGTCGGGAATACCGGCTGCCAGTGGGCTGTCCGGCGACATTCGCATGAGGGAGTTGGGCGAGAGTTGCCCGGTGAGGCCGAGTTTCGGATTTGAAATTTCCGGAAATGCAGAGCCTCCATCGAAACCATTGAAAATCCGGCCCGATCCTACGGCGTCATGGCTGAGAAAGGCCCTGCCGCCTCCGAGGACCCAATTACGGAGAATGTCCCGTTCCGTGATGGGATATGCGTGAGGAAGGACCAGAACATCGACACCTTCCAGGGAGTTCCCGCTGAGGGACTTGATGATCTTTACCTTGTACTTATTCTGTTCCTCCAGAAATGAGGTGATGCTCTTTGCACCGGGAGTTGGAGGATTGTTTGTGTCGAGCACGGCGACGGTTTTTGCCTGGGAACTTCCCATCAAAAACGCCAATGCGGCGATAATGAGGTAGACTAACTTCATAAATGTCTTGGATGTGCGATGGCCCGGAAGGCTTGCCTGCTACCAGGGTTCTTCCTGATCCAACGTGTAGAAATAACCCTTCGGAACTTCCACGCTCGAGGCATCGGCTGGAGACTCGGGCTTTCTTGTTCTCACGGTCTCGATGTGACCGTCTGCCAAACCGAAAATTGAGGAACTGTTGTTGTCATAGCGAAAGGTCAGGCTGCTTTCGCCATACCATGCATGAGCGAAGATGTCCCAACGGGAGTCTCCAAAGACGACGGTCTTGGAGGGAAAGCGGATTTTTGAAAACGTATAGACGCCGTTAGGGTTGGCGAGGTTGGGCCCGAGCCATACATTCAGGCTGATCCATGGCTTTGAGTTTGGTGCTGCCTCGAGTGGTCCTCTGACCGGACTCATCAAGAAACCATATTTCTTCGAATCACTCGTCGTGGCTGCAGTGAGGTAGTCGCTTTCCGAAGGGCTGGTATATTGCTTCATCCAGTAAGGCCAGTATCCCTCATCGCTGCTGTTTGGATACGTGCCCCAAGTGGGCATTAGTGCGCCGTTGTTATCGCTGGCATAAGATTGCCAGATCGAGAACATCTTCTTCATGTTTCCCATGGCTTTTGCTTTGCCAGCCTGGGCCATCATGTTTTTCGTGCCGGGAAGAAGCAGGACGACCAAAAGGGCTAAAACCGCGATGACGACTAACAACTCTGTCAGCGTGAAGCCGCGGAGTTTTTGTTTTGACTTGTCCCTCGGCTCGAAGTGAAGAAGCGTAAATGCCATTTTTAAGTGAGATGTAGCGAGGCGCGTTTGAACTTTTGATTCAGCGTGTTGAGGCAGGCACATGGGGGGTGTGTTCTTCATTGCAAACCGGTGCATACACATGGAATTCCTCTCCTGGAAAAGGGCTTTTCCACCGAGAGGTCTTGGCGAGGGGGTGGTCCGCCCAAGCCTGGGCAAAACTTTGCAAGGATGCCCCGTTGTTTGGATAGAGATCGTAATGAGTGGGAACCACGAGGTGGAAGCCACAGTCGGCGGAAAATTGAATGGCCTCGTCGATGGTCATGTTGCCGGCGATGCCCATACGTTGACGTTCGTCGTTTCTGCCGTTGATCGGCAGGAAAGCAATATCAACTTCCTCGCTGCTGAGACGGCATTGTATTTCAGGTGTGGCAAGCATATCTCCGCCGTGGAAGATCGTGAGCCCCGCCCATTTGATGAGGTACCCAAGGTAGGCATGATGCCCCTCTTCATCTTGCTCGTACTCCTCGTGAGGAACGGCAATGGGACAAATTTCGATCTCCTGAAAGTGATGGGTGACTCCGCTGTCGACGATAAACATACGGGAGCGGCCGATTCCTGCTTCCAGGAATACATTCGCTGCATTTTTCGGTCCGCCAAAAAGGCAAGTGGGTGAGGCCTGGGCAATCGACCTCAAGGTTTCGAGGTCTGCATGGTCAGGGTGAGCGTGAGTGCAGAGGACCAGGTTTACGAAATCCAATTGGGAAGGAGCTAGCGGTGGAAGATAGGAACGCTTCCAGAAGCCCTCCGGGAAGCCGGGCAGACGGTCTATTGAATCGGAGAGATAGGGGTCGACCAAGATGGTTGTGGCGGCCGCTGAAAAAAGAAAGCCGCATTGTCCGAGATACCTGATCCGCATCTTTATGGACGCAGTTTCGGAAGTTGTTAACGTATTCATTTTCAACTGATGGGGGTCGGTGGAATTTGCCATGTGTTGCCCTCTCTCCTTAAACCACACTGCGCCTTTTACGGCGGCTTCGCTTTCGCTTTTTGCACATAGCTTTGCCATTTTACCCATTTTTATTCCGGGCAGATTCGGCCTACGTCGGACTCAGTGTGCTCAAAGGCGTAGAGTACATCGGCAAATACTGGCCAATCGGAGTGACATTGAGGACGTCGTTTCCGACCCAGGAAACAGTTATTGTTTGTCGTTTGTCCTCAACCACGCCGAGAGGGGTGAAAGTCTGAGTAAAGATCGGAACGGGCCAGTTCAATTCAACGAAATCACCGGGGTGCAAACTGTCGAGGTGAAGGTAGGATTTACCCTCGGGCGGCAGACCAATCTGAGTGCCGTTGCATTTTGCAACCAATTCGTCTGGATGCACCCATTCAGGAACGCGAACCCTGTAGTTGCCGTGACGGCGAATGCCAAGGGTGGCGTGGCCGGGTTGGGCCGATGAGTGTTCGATCTTCACGGCGTCGTGATCGTGATCGAAAAGAAGATTGATATAAATTTCTGCCCCTTTTTCCTCCACGCAGCCAAGCCATGCCTCATAGATGCCGCGCATTCCTTCAGGCGGGCAGCAACCCATCATCTGAATCCCGTTGATGAATAGTCCTGGAGATCCGAAGAGCGTGGGATCTGTCGCGCTGATCCAATCGTTCAAATCGGTTTGAGCGATGAATCCGCCTTCCAAGAGGGAGAGTTCTTTCAGTGCCTCTTCGACGGTTTCAGCATCTTTGTGGCGATGAGTATGGCGGTAGAACTCGACGAAGGCGTCAGTGAGGAAAAATTGACTTCGGCGAAGCTGATTTCTCACCGTGCGGTCGACGTAACCCCAGTAGTCGGGGGACAGGCCGCGAGCGAGCCAGGATGCGATGCTCACCATATCACCGACCACGCAGGTCTCCGACTTATAGCTTTCGCCCGGGAGGTATTCCGGACTCCAACCATAGTCGGTGCCCTGAGTGAGAGTGAACTTGAAAGCATTCTCCACCCAATGGAGGAAGTCTTTCCGTCCTGTAAGCGCTCCAAGATGGGCCACTCCCCAAATCGCGTGGGTATGAGTGTGAACGTGGCCGCCGTATGCGCCGGTGAGCGGATCGATGCGCTTTTCTGCCATGTCCGGCTGGATTTGATGGAGAAATCCCTCGGCAAACTGCGTAGCCAGTTCCAAGCCTTCTTCGTCGCCAGTACACTCCCAGTAGCGGACTAGCGGCTCAACGATGAAAGGGTAATTGTGAGCGTGATGTTCGCACCATCCCCGCATCAACCATTCTCCGTTTTTATACGGAGCGATACCCCGGTAGAAAGGAAGGTTATCCTTCCAGAGCGCAAGGCCTCGCAAGGCTTTCAGGACATTCTTGGCCTTGCCTCGCAACGCTTTTTCACCCGTAGTTTGGTAAAGTTCCGAAAGCGAATATAAGAGCTTCGCGGTGGTCCAGGTCCCGACCCACTCACCATCAATCGGCTCTCCGATGTAGGCTGTCGGATTTATCCAGGCAAGATTGTCCGAGCGAAGATAGCTAAGAACACGTTTTTGGACTCCGAGTTCGATGTCATCTGGAGCAGTTTCACCAGCCATTCGTCGCATGTGGGAGTACTGCCAGTGCATGCGGCAGTCCGTGTCTCCCAATGAGACGGGATCATAGCCGTATTGATTCGATCCGCACATCGGCACGTGGCACGGGATGCCGAGCGGCCCGAGGGAAAACTTGCATTCGTAGGCTCGCGAAGGTTCGGGATTGTGCCGGAGGTAGTGGAGCGCTGAGCGCGCCATGCGACTAAGGTCGAGGTCCGCTTCCGTCGTCTTAGATCCGGTGTGGCTTGGTAAGAACTGCGAGCCTTCGATGTCACCGCGGAAAAATTCTTTAAGATTTGGAAAGGAACTTGTCTGGCTCATGAATTTATCTCTTCCCTAAAGATCGTTAGGTCAGGGGTTGGTCTTGAGTCTCACAAGAAAGCCATATTCTTTTGCCATTTTGCCCAAGCCGGCGAGCAATCCAGTCGGCTCCATGATTCGAATTTTGGGCGAAAAAGCAAAGATTACGGCAAAAATCGAGAGTCGGGCCACTGGTAACTTCATACAAGGCGACATGCAATTTATAGCAGTATGTCCACCCCCGGAGCACTAGAAAACAAAGTCGTCATCGTCGTCGGCGGAGGAAATGGCTTGGGCAAGGCGATGGTGAATGCCTGCGCGAGGGAAGGGGCGCGTCTTGTGGTTGCAGACCTCGATGAGAAGGCGGCGGTGGCCGCCT
This sequence comes from uncultured Chthoniobacterales bacterium, assembly GCA_964445975.1. Taxonomy (GTDB): domain Bacteria; phylum Verrucomicrobiota; class Verrucomicrobiia; order Chthoniobacterales; family Terrimicrobiaceae; genus CAYUMP01. The sequence continues at coordinate 26,520 of CAYUMP010000010.1, forward strand.
TGAGCGGAACGGGCCGCAAAGATGGCGTGGCTATCGGGGCCGACATCGCAGCGCCCGAAAGCGGTGAGAAAATCGCCGATGCTGCTGTGAGTGCTTGCGGACGCATCGACGTACTCATCAATTGCGCGGCCATTTGTCTGGTTGATCCGCTTCTGGAGCTTCCTGTCGAACGGTGGGACAGGGTCTTTTCGATCAATGTGCGCGGGGCCTTCTTTTGCATGCAGGCAGCCGTGCGGAAGATGATCCCCAATAAGACAGGACGTGTCATTCAGATATCAACTCCGGCTTCCCGGCTCGGCTTCCCGGACTTCGCCACCTATGGAGCGAGCAAGGCTGCACTCGACAGTTTGGTGCGTTCAGCGGCGCTGGCGTGGGCGCCACACGGCATCACGGTGAATACAATTGTCCCAGGCCGCATGACTGGAGGAATGATCGTCGATCTCGAAAAGGACTTGGCCAGCCTGTCGGGAGGTGATCAGCTCAATCTCGAGGAGAAGCGAACAAAGAGTTTGCCGATGGGTCGACGCGTCGCTCCGGAGGAGGTCGCGGAAGCTGCCATCTGGCTAGCCTCGGACAAGGCGGCCTATGTGACAGCCGAACGATTTAATTTCACTGGGGGAATGGAACTGGCATGAGTGTCGCTTCTGCCATCCTCCCATCGGTTGTTTCTGGCCTGGAAAGAAAAGCCCTGGCGCTCCGGTTGCACGTTTTGCGAATGGCTGAGATTGTCGGGCAGGGTTACGTCGGGCAGGGCCTTGGGATCGCTGATTTGCTGGCGGTTCTTTATTTTCATGAGCTCCGGCTCGATTCGTCCAATCCGGAATGGCCCGATCGAGACCGGTTTGTCCTTTCTATCGGGCACTATTCCATCGCGCTTTATGCTGCATTGGCCGAGGCCGGAATATTGCCCATCGAAGAATTGGACACGTACGGCGCGGACGGAACACGCTTGGAAATGTCGGGAACGGAGCAGGTCCCAGGGTTCGAGATTACCGGAGGATCATTGGGCCATGGCTTGTCGCAAGCGGTGGGAATGGCCCTGGGTCTGCGGCTCGATCGTAAAGAGGCACGTGTGTTCAATTTGCTTTCTGATGGAGAATTGCAGGAGGGGTCGACCTGGGAAGCCGCCATGGCTGGCTCACACTACAACCTGGAAAATCTATACGCTTTCGTGGATTGCAATAACCAGCAGGCGGACGGAGCGCCCTCCGATGTTTTAGCTATCGAGCCAGTAGTGGATAAGTGGGCGGCCTTCGGTTGGGATACTCAACGAGTCGACGGAAATGATATCGGGGCCATTCTGAAGGCGCTGGAGATGGCAAAAACGAGGCCCGGCCAACCGCACGCCATCATTCTCGACACCCTCATGGGAAAGGGTGTCACCGCATTCGAGGCTCGCGAAAAAAATCACTTTATCCGCGTGGAGCCGGAGGACTGGGTGATGGCCCGGCGGCAGCTTGAGGCGCCCGCAGCTGGTTTGGAGAGCCTTTCTTAGAATGAGTACGACTACATTATCTCCCAAGGCAGGTGTTTCCACGAGCTTGCTGGCCTCCGACACCACGGAAGCAAATCAGGTGGAGTCCGCCCCCTTTGGGCACGCCTTGATTGCTGCCGCAACGCAAAATTCCCGAATTGTCGGCCTGACGGCTGATCTGGGGAAATACACCGACATCCATTTATTTGCTCAGAGGTTTCCAGATCGCTTTTTCCAGGTTGGTATGGCGGAACAAAATCTCGTCGGCATAGCGGGCGGGCTGGCCCGTTCCGGGTTCGTTCCTTTTGCCACGACTTATTGTGTATTTGCCACTCGTCGCGCGTATGACTTCATCGCGATTGGCGCGGCATTGAGTCAGGCCAACGTGAAAATCATCGCAGGTTTACCCGGCCTGACGACCGGTTATGGGGCGACCCATCAGGGTATCGATGATCTCGCCCTCATGAGAGCGATCCCAAATCTTACCATAGTTGACCCCTGCGACGCTACGGAAGTCACACAGGCGGTGCCGGTCATCGCGAAACACGAAGGGCCTGTCTACATGCGCCTGCTGCGTGGGATGGTTCCGGTAAGCCTTGATCCCAAAACGTATCGCTTCGAGATCGGTCGCGCGAAGTTGTTAGAGGCCGGAAATGACGTAGCGATTATCAGCACAGGCTTGATGACAGCCCGGGCTTTGGAGGCCTGCACCAGCCTGAAGGCGAAGGGCATCCATGCCTCGATTCTCCACCTGAGCACGATCAAGCCTTTCGATGTGCGGGCCGTGCTCGAACTCGTCTCACGTGTGCCTCGGGTGATCACGGCCGAGAATCATATTATTTCAGGTGGACTCGGCAGCGCTGTGGCCGATGCCGTGGTGGACGCCGGTCTGGCCATTCAACTCAAACGCATCGGCATACCAAACTGTTTCTGCGACTGCGGCTCCATTCCTCATCTCGTGCATCGGTACGGCATGGACGCGGAGAGCATGGAACAAGCTGCGGAGGAACTTTGTAAAAACTAAACCATGAAAATTGTAAAAATTGAAACGATCGCTGTGGGCGCCGGGTGGAAAAACTGGCTGTTTGTCCGCGTCCATACCGACGAGGGTATTGTCGGCCTGGGAGAAGGAACGCTAAACGGCTTTATCCGTACGACGGAAGCGGCTATACAAGAGCTGGAACATTTGATCATTGGGAAAGATCCCCGCCGGGTCACGGCCATCTCCAACCTCCTGATGGAAAGCGTGTCATTGGATGGTGGCCATATTCACCGAACCGCGGTGGCTGCGATCGAAACCGCCTGCTGGGATATCCTTGGGAAATCACTTTCGATGCCCATTCACTCTTTACTGGGAGGCCGCGTACGAGATTCGGTTTTGGGATACGCCAATGGCTGGTACCGCGCGGAACGAACTCCCGAAAGCTTCATCGAACAGGCGGACAAGGTTGTGGCCTTGGGCCTTCAAGCCGTCAAACTCGACCCCTTCGGGACGTCGCAGGGGTTCATCGAAAACGCCGAGTTGCAGCTTTCGTATGATATCATAGCTGCGCTGCGGAGTCGCTATCCCGAATTGCGCATCCTCATCGATGTCCATGCTCGTTTCACCGAAGCAGACGCTATTCGTGCCGCCGAAAAACTGGCGCCATTGGATATTTTCTGGTGGGAGGAACCGACCACCCGGGAGCGGGAGCAGCCGGCGAATGCGGTAGCTCATAGATCGCCAATCCGTGTGGCAACGGGTGAGATGTACGACAGCGTGGGTCAGTTCTTCACGCTCGCAGCCGGTGGAGGGATCAATATTTTCCAGCCGGAACCCATGTCGCTCGGAGGAATCGCCAACACCTACGCCGTAGCGTGCCTGGCCCAGTCCCACGGCAGTTGGATTGCGCCTCATCAGAGCGGCGGACCCGTAGCCACCGCCGTCTGCCTTCAACTCGCGGCCTGCGTGAATAACTTCCTGATACAGGAACACTTTGATCCCTTCAATGAACCGTGGACTCGTGAACTTGTAAGTTGGGTGCCGACAATCAATCCGGCCAATGGCCATCTTTCGCTGCCGGATGCGCCGGGCTTGGGTCTGGAACTCAATTTGGAAGTTGCGGCCGCGCACCCATACAATCAGAATGCCTACCTCAACATCTATAACGAAGGATGGGAAAAGCGCTTAGGACAGAGTCGGTCTCTCGCGGTGGCATAACCTCATGAAGGGATTGATTGGAAAACGGGTCTTTATTTCCGGAGGATGTGGAGACATCGGCCTCGCCGTGGCCCGCCGTTTTCTTGAAGGAGGTGCCCGTGTCATTCTGGCAGACCTGCGTCCGGCCGAGGAGGGTAACGCCATCGCTAAGCAAGTGTCCCAAAACGGAGGGGAAGCGGGATACGTTCACTGCGATGTGACAGTTCAATCCTCGGCCGCGACCGCCATTCAAAAGGCTGTCGAGGTGATGGGTGGCATTGATGTGGCCATCGTGAATGCCGGGGTCGTATTCAACCAGCCATTCCTGGAAATCTCGGAAGCGGAGTGGAGGCGGACAATCGATGTCAACCTGACGGGAAGTTATTTGCTCTCGCAGGCTGCGGCCAGAGTCATCATCCAGAATGAGCCAAAACCAAAGGGCATGCGTGGGAGCATTCTGTTTACAGGGAGTTGGGTACAAAAGATGCCTTGGCCGGGCGGGGCGAGTTATTGTTCCAGCAAGGGTGGACAGGAGATGTTGATGAAAGTCATCGCCCAGGAGCTGGCGGGCCATGGGATTACCTGCAACATCGTGGCGCCCGGGATGGTCTATGCCGGGCTGACAAAGTCGATCTGCGATGCTGATAGCGGGTTTCGGGAGAGGGCCGAATCCGCGGTTCCCATGGCGCGCATGTGCAGCGCAGACGAGGTGGCTGGCGCCTTTGCCTTCCTCGCCAGTGAGGAAGGAGCCTACATTACGGGCATATCTCTCGTGGTTGATGGCGGTGCGACCTTGGTTCGCCGCGACTAGTATTATGACCGTTTCAAAACTTGTTGCCCTGACTTGCATGGCCGGTTGTCTGGCTGCTTACGCCGAAGTCATCTCCATCGATTTCTCGGGAAATGAGGCATCCACCAATGTCAATATGACGGGAGCTGAATGGAAGAGCGCTACCGAGACGATGGAACCTTCGGAAGCCGCCGGGTTGATTTCGGCGCCGAATTGGAATTCCTTCGGAGGGACCGCCCAAGAAACTCCGGTCGAACTGATCGACAGCCGGGGAAATCCCAGCGGAGTTACGGTGGCCTGGGAGGGCGCCACCCATGGGACGCAGACGTCCATTTTGGACGAACCGGGTAACAGCCGGATGATGCGCGGTGGAATGATGATCGATGCCAATACAGCCACCCAGCGGGGCAATGGCATGGTAATCACGATCAAGATCCCGGAAAAATTGGCCAGGAAGACCTACAGTCTGATTGTGTATGCGGATACCAACACCGAGATCAATCCTGGGGTGCGCCGGCAGTTTGGACTTAATCTGGAGACAGAGAGGGGATCTTCCGGAAACCAGTTTTTGTACGATACGGAAGATTTTTCCGGAAATTTTCACCCGAGTGACGGGGGGCAGGCCTGGCCCACGGAGCAGGCGCCCAGCAACTGCTATGTTTTCAAGGAACTTGACTCGGTCACTCTGGTGCTTCAGGTGTTCCCATTTCAATCAAGTGATGAATCGACATTCCTGGCGGTGGTCAACGGCTTGCAGATTGTAACCGACGACGACTGGCCTGAAGGAGTCGCAAAGCAGCCGTAACGGCCGCAGTAGCCGCTTCAACTCTTCTTGTTGGTCTTTTTATACTGTGACGGGTTGATGCCTGTGACCGCGGTAAAGGTGGAGTTGAAGTGACTCAAGCTTTCAAAGCCGACGGCGAAGGCTGCTTCCGTGATTGTAGCGGAGCTGTTGCTTAGTATGACCATGGCTCGATGAATGCGATATTGTTGAAGATATTGCACCCAAGGCATTCCTAAGAGTGTTTTGAAAAGCGCTTGAAGCCGTGATTTGCTAATGCCAATACTCGCGGCCAGCTTGGGAGCATAAATTGGCTCGGCAAAATCGCGGTGGATGATCTCCAAGGCCCGTTGGATAAAATCCCAATCGTCATTAGTAGTTAATACGGCCGTCTTATTTTTTTTAGACTTAAGCTGATGCCGCATTAAGTCTACAATCACAGTGGTCACCATGGATCGAATTTGCAATTCCCATCCAAAGGATTTTTCTTTCACTTCTCGAACCAGTTCTTTGAAAAGGTTGAGAAAGTGACGATAGGGGAGCGGAGGAAGCGGGGTGATATAGTCGGAAATGGATTGACCGGCCGAGAAGTGTTTAAGGATCTCGATACCCTCCTTCGGAGCAGCATCAAAAATCACCCACGGTTGGAAATAGATGACGTAATAATGAAAGGGGAAAACTGTCGTTACGCCATTGTGAGGAAGCGATGGTCCCACTATCATAAGATCGTGCGGACGCCGGGTCGTTTTCTCGTTACCAATGGTCATGACGACTTCTCCTTTAACCAAAAGGCTAATTTCAAGATAGGGATGCCAGTGCGGGGGATTGGTGGGTTCCCCCTCTTTAAGATTTCGCTCTTCGACCCAGACGGGATGAAGGAAATTTAACGATGGACCGAATTTTTGCAGGTCACTGATCCACTGTATGTCGGCTGGGGCGCGGCTCTTCCTTCGGGGCACGGCTCAATCTGTCGATCAAAAGGGGCTTTTTCAAGCAAAAGCGAACGCTGAAGGAACCTGCAAAATAGCAAAATTACTGGGCATTTTGGGAGGCGTGACAAATGAGGTGAGCTACCGTTCGCTCAAACAACCCCTCCATACGACCATGAAAAAAACTGCGCTCACCTTCGCTCTCGGTGCCTGTCTGCTTGTTTCAGCCCGGGCGGCCATCATATCGGTCGACTTTACCGGAGATGACAACAACATCGCCGGGGGCTACCCGCCCTGGGGGGCTCCAACCACTCCGATGGCGGGGACTGAGATCGCGGGAGTAGTGGCTGCGGGAAACTGGAATTCGTATAATCAGAACGTCCAGGCTTCCGCGATGTTCGTGGCCGACAGCACCGGCGAGCAGTCCGGAATCTCCATGACATGGTCGGCCCCCTTCGGCGCACAGACCACGATAAACGATATACCGGGGGACTATCGTATGATGCGAGGGGGATTGTGGACCAGTGGAGAAGCCATTTCCGTTACGATCACCATCCCCGTCGAGACCGCGGCACAAGGATATCAACTGTATGCTTATGGCGATACCAATAGCACGGTCATACCAAATGTTGCCCGGCAATTCGGTATGTCGGTGACGGCCGACGGAGTAGACGCTTTCGGAAATAAATTTCTCTATGACGGGCAGAATACCGATTTCTCCGGCCAATACTTGGCCAGCGACGGCTCTCAATCCTGGCCGAGTGTGCAAAACCAGAGCAACTATTTCGCTTTTGATACGCTTTATGCCACTCAGGTGACGTTGTATGTCTTTAACTTTCAGGCTTCCGATGACGCTTCGTATTGGGCTCAATTAAGCGGGCTTCAAATCGTTACGGTGCCGGAGCCATCCACTGTTGGCCTCGGTCTGCTGTCGGTAATCTGCATCGGTTTCCGTCCGATCCGCAGGATGGCACGTTCGCTTCGGGCATCCCGATAGTCGAAGCCTGGAGCATCAGGAAGGAACACGCATATGGTAGATAATACTCTCAGGCTGCCTGGGGACGACGCCCGGGCCAAACGGATGGTGGATGAAAGTGCGCTTGTGTTGAAGCGCCTGTATTTCCTGCAGAGGGAGTTTGTGCTCATGCAGGCGGGCTGGCTACCGGCGGTGGAGCACTGGCAATGCAAGCTGACATTGCCGGAATACATCTGGCGTGACTCATTAACTGCCGCTGCCCTGCGTGAGCGCGTGCTGGAGCTCAGGTATCCCGAACGGCGTCTGGAGATTGGCCAGGACGATAAGGTTCTTTCGTTATGGAAAAGATCAATTAACGCGCCCAATCCCCTGGCATTCCTGATGGGAGTTCAGCGCGTGTTGAAACCGGCGATGAAGGACGCCTTTTCATCCTATCTTGCCGTTGCCGATGTCATTGGTGATGGGCCGACAATGTTGATTCTCAAAGACGGTGTTCGTGCCGTGGAGGAGCAGATCCAAGGATGGGGGTCTTTGCTTGGTGAGTATAGGGAGCTATATCCCGAACACTGCGAAGCTGCGGAGGCATGGTGTGATAGCCTGGCTCAGACGGCGAAGAGGATTCGCGCCCATATGAACCTGGCAGATGAGTCTGCTGCCCTCGGTGAGTTGGGCGATAACCCGGTGGGACAAATTCCATTTAAATTGGCTGAGCATGGTAAGGTGGATAAACGATTCAGGAAGCTGGTCTTCGCCTGGCCGGACTTCCTTGATCCATCGCGGGGACCAGGGGAGGGGCTGGAACTGCAGGTACGGCAGGCGCAGGCCCACGTTAACGAAATTTGGGCTTCCTGCGATGTTGCCGCCGCACTGCATGCACTGGCGGATCAAGCTCCGCACGAGTTTGTCGATGACCTGGCGAGGTGGGCTTATGACGAAAGTCGCCATTGCCGGATGGGCTGGGCGAGGCTTTCAAGCTGGAATTTGAAGATGGAGGAGATGCCGATGGGAAGTTTCGTCTACGACGCGGGAGCCGGCGAAGATCCATTGCTCCGCATGTGCATGGTTTACATGTTCGAAAGTTCGTTTATTGGCACCAAGCCGGAAAGGGCCAAAACCTTCGCGACCTTTGGTGACCGGGCCAGTTCCCACGACATGGACTTTGATTGGGCGGACGAACTGATTCACGTGCACTATGGCAAGAAGTGGTTGGGATATTTTTTGGACCTGCGTAAGGCGGGTGAAACCCCAAACGACTTCAGGCGTCACGCCGATGCCTGTGCCAACAGGTTGAGGATCAACCTCAGCGATGAAGAGCGGCAGGCAACGGAGAAGACCTATTTGCGAACAATGAAGAAGGCGCGCGAAATTGCGCAGAATAGTCTGGCTGATGCGGTGTCCTGAGTGCCTGCTGCCCTTGTGAAGAGGTGCGGGATGAATAGCATGATCGCGTCGTCTCCACCTTCGGTCGACAAGCCCGTAGCGCTGTCTGCTGCGCCTCGGGAATTTACCGTCGGCACGTTGACCTATACGGCGGGTAGTCTGGCCGTCTTATTCGGATGGCTGCTTGGAGGGGATTTTTGCTTTCATCTGATGGAAAGCATCTTTCCCTCGATACTTCCCATTCTGCTAAATCAACTTAGCGCGCCAAATTGGCTGGTGGGTCTCTTCATCACGACCATTCCGAGTATATTGAATGCGACCGTTTGCCCGGCGATCAGTTTCATTAGCGACAGGCATCGTGGCCCTCTCGGCCGAAGGATTCCTTTCATACTCTACACCATACCTTTTCTCTGTGTCTTCCTGATCCTCATTGGGCAGGCTCGGCATATCTCCGGCTGGCTGGTACAGGCTGGACTGTTCAGGGACGAGACGGCCGTGGCGTTGATCCTCATTGGCGCATTCGTCGTGGGGTTCCAATTTTTCAACATGTTCGTGGCCTCGGTGTATTACTATCTGTTCAACGATGTTGTACCGCGGCAGTTCCTCGGGCGTTTTCTTGCGGCATTTCGTCTGGCCGGGGTCTTGGCCACTGGCGCTTTTTACTTTTTCATCTTCCCTCACGCCGAAACGAAGGCGTCATATATATTTCTCGGCGTAGCACTCCTGTATGGCGCGGTTTTCGCCGTCATGTGTTTGAGAGTCAAAGAGGGCGGGTACCCTCCAGTGGAGAAGCTTCGTGGGGACAATCCCATTTTTTCGGGCCTGAAGGCGTTTTTCCGGGAGGGATATACTCAACGGTACTACTGGCTTTTTTACCTAACGGTTGCTTTCTGGGCCATGGCTACGACCGGAAATGTGTTTCTGATCTTCTTCGCCAAATCGCTTGGAATCACTCTTGAACAATTTGGCTTGTATACGGGAGGAGCTGCGGTTGTGACGGCCGTGTTGCTGCTCCCTTGCGGCATACTGAGTGACAAGTTTCAACCTATCAGAACGCTTCTGTTTTCGACTTCGGCATTGGCTTTGTTTTCCCTTTTGCCCCTGGTCTTTCTGTTCTTTCCGATGAATCCCAGCCTGGTCTTTCCTGTGTGGTGTATTGTTTTCGGTCTGAGTGTGCCTGTGACCGCGCTGTTTTTTGCCTCCGAAATGCCGATCTATATGCAGCTATTGCCGCGGGAAAAATACGGGCAATTCTGCGCGTCCACCTCCCTGGTGCGTTCCATTGCCGCGATGGTTGCAGGTGTATCGTGTGGCCTGTTTCTCGATAGGGCAAAAGGGTTCTCCGAGCACCCGGAGCACGCCTATCGGTACCTTCCCATCTGGTTCAGTGTATTCCAGGGATTGAGCGCACTGTGCCTGTGGATGCTCTATCGCGAATGGAAAAAGCGGAGCGCCGAGAACCTGATAAATGACTGACCGTTCTCCACCAGTGGCATTGGCCGTCGTTGCTCACCCCGACGATATAGAGTTTTTGTTTAGCGGAACCCTTTTGCTTTTGCGGAACGCCGGTTGCTCCATTCATATGTGGAACGTTGCAGATGGATCGTGCGGGTCGAAGAGCTATTCCGCCGGTGAAATAGTCGATATTCGGCTGCACGAGGCTGGTCGCTCCGCGGCCATCGCCGGAGCAGTCCTTCATCGCCCCCTGTTTCCTGACATGGGGATTTTCTATGATCGCCCATCGCTTAGCCGCGTTGCTTCTGCCCTGCGGACTATTCGTCCGCAGATCATTCTCACGCACTCTCCAGACGATTACATGGAAGATCACCAAAACGTATGCCGTCTCATCACCACGGCGGCATTTTGTCGAGAGATGCCCAATTTTTCCACGACGCCCGATACGGAGCCCTTCTCCGGACCTGTCCGGCTTTATCACGCGCCGCCGCATGGATTAGTCGATGGCCTATGCCGTCCGTTTCAGCCGGATTTTTTGGTGGATGTAAAATCTGTCATCGAGACCAAGTCCCGGATGCTTTCCTGTCACGAAAGTCAGCAAGGTTGGCTGCAAGGCACACAGGGAATGGGAACTCTGAATGAAGAAATGATACGGTTTTGCCGGGAAATGGCTTCTTGGGGAGAAAACCTGCAGTTTGCCGAGAGCTGGCGGCAACACTCGCATCTAGGGTTTTGCGAGAGGAATTTTGAGCCTCTTCAGGACCTCCTTTCTTCATCTGTCAGTCGTCCAACCAGCTTGCCGACACTCAAATATGCCTAGACCTATAAGTAAACTTGCTCCCGCGTGGTGGGACTACACGACACTCGATTCCTCCATCTTGAAGGATGCAGCGAAACTCAATGCCAGAAAAATTCTGAGTTTTCAGCGCCCGGGATTTTCCATCCGCTTCTTCGATACCTTGGAGGAATTCTACTGCGCGGAAGCTCTTGAATACATCGAGGCATGGCAGCAATCGACGGCGGACAATCCTGTCGGAATCTGCGGACCCGTAGGTCCAACTGAGCAGCTTCCGTTGGTGGCCCGTATGGTAAATTCATTGGGGCTCGACCTCAAAAAACGTTCAGCTCATTTCTGGGGCATGGACGAGTGGGTTGTAAAAGGAAAGCCCGTTTCCAGCGATCACCCATTGTCATTTGCCAGGGCAGATCAGGCGTTGTGCTTTAGCCGCATTGAAAAGAACCTCCGCATGCCTAATGCGAACCTGCATTTTCCCACGACGGATCTGGGCAAATTCAGCAGCACATTCGCTCAAGTGAAATGCGCGGTAATGCAAGGCGGGCAGGGGGAAATCAAGCACTGGGCTTTCAATGACCCGCTTCCGCGGGAGGGCAAGTATCTGCTCAGTCCTCCTTCTCCTGCGGAGTACCGAAAACTCAGGACGAGGATTGTGGACCTGCATCCTGTGACCATTATCCAGAATGCACGGACTTCAGGCGGGGGAGATGTTTCGGCTGTTCCCACCAAAGCCGCCACTGTGGGGCCTTGGGAAACTTGGAAAGCGGATAAGGTATCCATTTGGCACGCCGGCACTCACGATAATCCATTTGGAATGAGGCTCACGACATTGATGATCGCCAAGCGGATTATTGATACATCGGTGCCGATGTCATTACTCGCGGATCACCCAAACGTTCAGTTTAATTTTTATACAGGTGCTCTACGGGAGGTGGTCGCAGAGATGCACTGATGATCGACTACTCAGGGAACCTTCAGTACCGCCACAATGCAGCCGTCGGCAGCCGCATCGAAGACAGCCCTACCGATTCACCATTTTGGCTCGAAGCCAGGACATATCTGACCCAAAGAAGGGCGGCAGTGGCTTGCAGTGCCTCTAATTTGGCCGTGCGATGTACGGATACGGTACGCATCGACGAAGTCATCTGTGCCATTGGAGAAAAACGGTTTGCGGGCTCATTGCTCGGCTCCAGTTTTCGGGATTGCACCACTGGAAATCGATTTCGGCCGCATTCATCGTTTAGCCAAGAGCGAGAATCGCTCCACCGATGAGCACAAGGCCGCCAGCGATACGCAGGGTGGGGGCAAACGGGGCTTTTTTCATCGCGACGCCAAGACCGAGACCGATGGCATGAAGGCCGGCGGTGGCGAGGATAAAGCCGGAGGCGTAAAGGAGGGTGGTGGCGGTTTCGGGCATTTCGGCGCCGTGGGCGAAGCCGTGGAAGAGGGCGAAGAAACCGACGACCGAAGCGCTGGCCCAGAGGGGCAGGCGGACGGCGAAGGTGATGAGAAGGCCGAGCAGGAGGACGGAGGTGAGGATGCCGGTCTCGACCATGGGCAGATGAAAGCCGGCCATTCCGAGCGCGCCGCCAAGGGCCATGAGGGCGACGAAGCTGGTGGGAACAGTCCAGACGGCGCGACCGCCCATTTGCGCGGCCCAGAGGCCGACGGCGATCATGGCGAGCAGATGATCGAGGCCGTGGATGGGGTGATTGACGCCGTCGAGGAAGCCGTGGATGGGGCCAGCTCCGGTGTGGGCCTGCGCGAGAGTGGGAAGGGCGAGGGCGAGCAACGGGAGCAGGAATTTCCGGTTCATACGGGGAGTATATTTTCAGGGCCCGGGCAAACAAAGGGAAATTTCGCGCCCGATAAAGGATTCAGGCTTGATTGATGGGCGGGAAGCCGTGAGTTTCCGCGGGCATGAAGGGGCGATTGATTTTAGCCGCGGCCGTGCTCGGTCTGGCGGGATGTGCGACGCAACCCAGTGTGCCACAGGCTTCGCCCGTGCCGCAGCGGATGGTGGCCGATCCGCCGTATAACGCGGGGCCGCTCTGGCCGGTGGACGCCCCGGCGATCCATGCGAAACACGCCATCCTGATCGATGCCCGCTCGGGCCGGACGCTTTATCAGAAGAACGCAGATTTCCACATCCCCCCGGCGAGCACGCAGAAGCTGCTGACGGCGTTGATCGTAGTGGAGGGGGGCGGACTGGATCAGATGGTGACCATCGCGCCGGAAGACACGGCGGTGGAGCCGACGAAGCTGGGGGTGAGGTCGGGACAGAGGTATACCCGCCGGGCGTTGCTTCAGGCCACACTGATCGCGAGCCAGAACGATGCAGCAGCGGCGCTGGGTCGCGATCACGCGGGCACCAGGGCGGCCTTCGCGCAGGAGATGAATCAGCGGGCGTCTCAGTTGGGAGCGCGTAATTCGTATTTCGTGAATGCGAACGGGCTGCCGGCGGCGCAATACTCGACAGCGCGGGACATGGCACGAATCGCCTTTGAAGCGTATCGGGAGCCGGCCATCCGCCAGATCGTGGCGACGCGGGAAGGGGTCTTTATCTATAACAACGGCCGGACCAAGCGGCTGGAAAACACAAACAAGCTGTTGAAAAAATCGACGGCGTACAATGGGATGAAGACGGGCTACACGGTGGCCTCGGGGCGGTGTCTGATCTCCAGTGTTTCGAGCGGCGGACGGGACTTGATCCTGGTGCAGCTAGGCAGCAAGACGAGCTACATTTTTGACGATGCGGAACGCATGCTGGCCTGGGGATTGGGGCGCAGCGGAGGCTACACGCCACCGCCGGCGTCGACGGGCGGTACGTTGTATTAGCGCGGCCAAACCGACGTGAAGCGTTTCCCCCGGATCGTCCTTCTGCTGCTGATCGCCGCCGTGATCGGGACGGGTTGGTGGTGGTATGTGCGGCGGCAAACGGCACCTCCGCCAGGGGTCGTGATCACGCACGCGCCGTTCTGGAAGCTCAAATACATCGGTTCGCCGTCACTGGCGGTCCTGGCCAATGGGGACTATGTGGCGTGCCATGATTTTTTCGGGCCGGCGTCGATGGAGTACAAGCTGGGGACGACGCAGGTCTTTGGGTCGACTGACCGGGGCAAGACGTGGGAACTGCGGTCGACGCTGAAGGGAGCGTATTATTCCGTACTCTTCGAGCATCGCGGGGCGCTTTATCTGCTGGGGGTGGATCATCACGCCGGGGCAGATGAATGGAAGTGGGTTTATCAACTGCTCAAGGCGCTGGGGATGGCCCGGGATCTGGAGAGCAATATCGTGATCCGCCGCTCAGATGACGGCGGACGGACGTGGACGGAGCCAAAAGACGAGCACACGGGAGTGTTAATGAGAGGACGATACGGCTTTGCGCCGACGGCGGTGATCGAACACAACGGGCGGCTCTGGCGAGCACTGAATACAGGGATGCTCTCGGCCCCGGCGGATGCGAACCTGTTGGAAGCAGCCAGCTGGCGCACGAGCGGCAGCGCGCGATCAAGAGGGAAAGAGAAGTGGTTTGGCGGAGAGGTCAAGGGATGGGGAGAGGGAAATGCCGTGGTGGCCCCGGATGGGGGTGTGGTGAACCTGGCGAAGGTGAACTACCAAAAGCCGGGCGACGACCATGCGGCGATCACGCACATCAGCGAAGACGGCGTGAAGGTGGCGTTTGATCCGCAAAAGGATTTTGTGAAGATGCCGGGGGCGCGGATCAAGTTCTCCGTGCGGTACGATCCGGTGTCCAAATTGTACTGGGCGCTGAGCAACTACTTGCCGCCGGAAGATTACGGGCCGAAGACGGGCCTGCGACGGAACACGCTGGCGTTACTGAGCTCGCCTGACCTGCGGCAGTGGACGGTGAAATGCATTTTGCTGCACGACGCGGACACAAAGGTGCACGGGTTTCAGTATCCGGAGTTTACATTCGACGGAGACGACCTGATCGCGGTGGTGCGGACGGGGTGGCCGGATGGACAGTTCGGACCGAAGCGGCAGCACGACGCGAACTATATGACGTTTCATCGCTGGCCGAATTTTCGCAACCTGACGATGAAAGATTCCGCGCCGGAAGCAGCGCGGTTGCAGGCGAACTAAGACGGGAGCCAGCGGGCGAGCATGGCGGCGAGATCCGAGGCGCGGACGGGCTTGGCAATGTAATCGCTCATGCCTGCGTCGAGGCATTTTTGGGCATCGCCCTGGATGGCGTTGGCAGTGAGGGCGATGATGGGCACGTCGCGATTGGCGGAAGAGCCGGCGCGGATGTTGCGGGTGGCTTCGTAGCCGTCCATCTCGGGCATCTGGCAATCCATGAAGACGAGATCGTAGGGCTGGCGGGCGAGAGCGGCCACGGCTTCGACGCCGTTGGGCACGACCTCGGCCTGATGACCGAGTTGCTTGAGTTGAAGGACGGCGACCTTTTGGTTGATGAGGTTATCCTCGACGATGAGGATGCGGCGGCCGGAGGTCGGCGCGGGGCGGACAGGCGGAGAGACGGCGGCCGCGGGCGCTTCGCTTTGTTTGATGAGTTGGACGGTGAGCCAGAAGGTCGAGCCGTCGCCGGGCACGCTGTGCACACCGACGCGGCCGCCCATGAGGCCGGCGAGCTGCCGCGAGATGGCGAGGCCGAGACCGGTGCCGCCGGCCTGGCGGGTGGCGGGGTTGTCCGCCTGGATGAAAGGCTGAAAGAGCTGCTCGATTTGCGCGGCGGAGAGGCCGCAGCCGGTGTCCTGAATCTCGAAGCGCAGCGTGACGGCATCGGCGGTATCGGTTTCGGTGCGAATGCGGAGCATGACCCCGCCACGGGTGGTGAACTTGATGGCGTTGTCGATAAGGTTAAGCAGAATCTGGCGAAGGCGGCCGGGATCGCCGCGCAAGTGAGGCGGCACGGCGGGGTCGATGTGGACGGAAAGGTAGAGGCCCTTTTGGCGGGCCTGGAAAGCGAGGAGGCCGGTGGTCTCGTCGAGGATGCGGGGGAGGTCGAAGTTGGTTTCCTCCAGCACGAGGCGGCCGGCCTCGACCTTGGAAAAATCGAGGATGTCGTTGATGAGGCGGAGGAGAGCCTCGCCGCTGCTGCGGACGATCTCGGCGTATTCGCGCTGCTCGGCGTCAAGACGGGTGTCCTGCAAAAGTGCGGCCATGCCGATGACGCCGTTCATGGGGGTGCGAATTTCATGGCTCATGCGGGCGAGGAAGGCGCTTTTGGCTTCGTTGGCGGAAGTGGCTTCCTCGGCGAGATGGCGGGCCTGCACGATGGCCTCGGCCAACTGGCGGTTGGCGGTGTGAAGGGCGTGGGAGGAGCTCAGGAGGTTTTTCTCGGCGAGGCTGCGGCCGATCTCGATGCCGGTGATCATGAGGCTGAGCACGGTGGCGGAACCGATGTAGGTCCAAAGCATGAAGACGCCCTCGTAGACGTCGGGCTGGAGGAAGGGACCGCGGCCGAGGGCGGTGCCGGAGGCGGCGATGACGGCGAGGGCCAGGACGCCGAGGGAGGTGCCGGTGGGGCCGAGACGGAGTGCGGCCCAAACGGTGAGGAAGAGCGGAATAAAAACGAGCGGGAGATTGCCCACGCCGGGAGTGGCGGGAAGGAAGAAGATGGTGGTCATCACGCCGAGCGAGATGGCACTCCAAAGAATGAACTCAAGGTTATGCTGGCGGAGCTTGGCGCAGCTTTTGCGGGTGATGGAGAGGAAGAGCGGGGCGGCGACGAGCACGCCCATGCAGTCGCCCAGCCACCAGGTGAGCCAGGCGGAGGCGTAGCCGTCCCAACCCAGCTTGCCGGCGAAGACGAGCGAGGAGACGCCGCCCAGCGGAGGGACGATCATGCCGACCAGGGCGGCGGAGCAGAAGATGGCGATGTCACGGCGGCGGTCGAAGGAGGGATGAAAGTGGCTCCGCTGCAGGAGCCAGGCCGCGAGCAGGGGGCCGAGTGTCTGCCCGGCCACGACCAGTCCGGCCAGGGGCCAGCGCACGCTGAAGGAGATTTCCTGAAGGATGCAGGCGGTGACAAAAATGGCCGGCCAGTAGCCGTAGCCCCAACGATAGAGGGCTGCCACCGCGATGCCGGTGGGCAGCCAGATGAGGCTGATGGCGAGCTGCGGCGGAGCGAGCCAGAGGCCCAGCCGGGCGGCCAGGAAGTAGGCCACGCCAAGCAGGAGCAAGCGCCCGGGGATGAGCAGGACGCGGGGTAAAGAAGGTATTTTAGCGGATGAGGACATCAAAACGAGCCGAAGGCGCTGGCCTTCCAGAATAAAAGTTTTCCCGGAATTTGTCCATGCCAGCGAGGGAGGAGGCGGGTGGCCGTTGACCCTGCCGGATCTTGGGTGTATCAGAGGGAAGTATGTCTGCTGTGTTGGAAGAGTCGGAGGTGATGGGGCGTGTGCTGGACGGCAAACGCATTTCGCGTGAGGATGCCCGGGAACTTTACCGGCTGCCCTTGCAGGAACTCGGCGCGCTGGCGGATCACCGGCGCAATATGGCCAAGGCAGAAGCGTACGGCGGGCGGGGCAACGAGGTGGTGACCTACATCGTGGATCGCAACGTGAACTACACGAATGTCTGCAATGTTTACTGCAAGTTCTGCGCGTTTTACCGGACGGAGAAGGACGACGATCATTATGTCCTGACGACGGAGCAGCTGGACCAGAAGCTCGATGAACTGACGGCCGAGGGCGGCGTGCAGGTGCTGCTGCAAGGCGGACACCATCCCAAACTGGGGATCGATTTTTACCTGAACATGCTCGGACACATGCGGGAGAAGTATCCGCACATCAATGTGCATGGATTCAGCCCGCCGGAGTTCAATCATTTTTCCGAGGTCTTCGGGATGCCGCTGCGCGAGGTGATCGTGAAATTCAAGGAAGCCGGGCTGGGTTCGATCCCGGGCGGCGGTGGCGAGATCCTGGTGGACCGGGTGCGCAATCGCATCGCGCCGCTGAAGTGCGACAGCGACCATTGGCTGAAGGTGATGGAAATCGCGCACGAGCTGGGGCTGAAATCCAGCGCGACGATGATGTTTGGACATGTGGAGACGCTGGATGACCGGCTGGAGCATTTGCAACGGTTGCGGGACCAGCAGGACGCGACGGGGGGCTTCACGGCCTACATCTGCTGGACCTTCCAGCCCGAGCACACGAAGTTGCGGGCGGAGCCGGTCACCTCGGCGGAGTATCTGCGCATGCAGGCGCTGTCGCGGATTTTCCTGGATAATTTTGAGAACCTGCAGAGCTCGTGGGTGACGCAGGGGCCAAAGATCGGCCAGATCGCGCTGAAGTACGGGGCGAATGATTTCGGCAGTGTGATGATGGAGGAGAATGTGGTGTCCAGTGCGGGGACGACGTTCCGGCTGAATTCGGCGGACATCGAAAGGCTGATACGCAAGGCCGGGTATGAGCCACATCGGCGGAGTACGTGGTATCAGTTGTTGAGCTGAGGGGCGCTCAAGTTTTAGAAATCCGCTGATTTCGGGCGGTTGTGGAATTGACCTATAGCGGCCTTGCTGATGTCTTGGCCGCATGCCTGATCCCGGCCGCAAAACAATTGCCCAAATCCGCTCCGAGGCTCGTGAAGGGGCGCTGGCGGCGCGCCTGCACGCGCAGGTGGATGAGAAAATCCGCAAGGAGGATCGCAATGGGAAACCGTTTTACGAGTTGAAGCTGCGCGATGCGACGGATGTGATCTCGCTGAAAGCGTGGAATAATTCGCCGCAGTTCGAGTTGTGCGAGGAGTTGGAGAAGGGTGAGGCGGTGCAGGTGGAAGGGGAATTTTCGCTGGGATCGTTTGGGCTGGATGCGCAGAAGTGGCTGCTCCGGCCGCTGCGGGTGGAGGAGGCGAAAGAGCTCTTCGATGGCGACGAGGAAACGCGGGCGATCAATGAGGCGGATTTCGCGACGATCACCACGCTGACGAAGAGTCTGAAGGACCCGAGGTTGCTGGCGCTGTGCGCGGCGTTTTTGGAGGAGTTCGGGCCGAGGTTTCGCCGGGCTGCGGCGGCGCGGCATAACCACCACGCCTTTCGGGGCGGGTTGTTGCGGCATACGGCGCAGATGATGACTTCGGCGGCGGCGATCTGTACGGCGTATCCGTTGTTAAATCGTGATCTACTGCTGGCGGGGGTCTTGTTCCACGATTGTGGGAAGCTGTGGGAGATGTGTCCGCCGGAGAATGGATTTGATCTGCCGCGTGAATTGCGCGGGGAATTGCTGGGGCACATCAGTATAGGCATCGAGGTGACGAATGCGTTGTGGCGCAGGCTGCCGCTGGAGCAGTGGAAGGAGGTCACGCCGGGCAACGAGGATGTGCGCATTCATTTGCTGCACCTGATCGCGGCGCACCACGGGGAACTGGAATTTGGTTCGCCAATCCAGCCGAAGACGCCGGAGGCGATCGCGCTACACTATGTGGACAATCTCGATGCGCGGCTGGAGATGATCTTTGCGGCGTATGCGAAGAGCCCGGAGATCGCGCCGGGAATTTATGACCGGGCGCGGGCGCTGAATGTGAGCCCGGTAAAGGCGCTGCCGGGGGTGGAAGATTAGACGTATATGATTACCTTGCCAAATGCCCGGCTGACTTCTCAGGACTATCTAAAAGCGCAGTATTTGCATCTGCGTCCGCGCCCCTTGATAAAATGGGTGGGACTATTTCTAATCGTACTGGCGCTGGGGCTTGCGCTGCGCGGCCTCTTCTTTTCCGGAGAAAATGGATCGTGGTCCCCGCACATAATTCTCGGAGGTTTGGGCTACTTTGGAATTATGTATCTGATCATACTTCCATGCCGAACGAGGAAGATATTTCGGCAGCAAAAGACTCTGCAGATCTCCTATGACATCCAGCTTTCGGAGGAGGCGCTGGAAAGTGTGTCGGCGGAAGGACGGGTAAGGATGCAGTGGAAGAATTTTCATAAATACAAAATTGGTCAGGGGATGATTTTGGTTTATCAGGCCGATGCCCTCTATCACATGTTTCCCAAACGATGGTTTTCGGAAGAACAGTTTTTGGAGTTCCAAAATATTCTCCGACGTCAACTTGGTAAATCACAGGTATGAAAAGCGGGCACCAGACTGCACTGTCTTTTGTTTCGCCGTGCAAAAGGGATTGAGAAGGAGAGAATAATTTTTGAATTTGGTATGCTCACAGCTCGACGACAATTTCTCGATGCATTTCTGGGCGCCCTGGGGGCGGCGGAGATCATCAATTATTCCGAAACAGCGACCTCAGCGAATGGGACGGTGCGTTACGCGCCGGATGCCGAGTTGGTGGATCTTTCCGATATCGGGGAGGATGAGTTGCAGGATTTTTGCTGGGAAATCTCCCAGGATGAGCTGCCGGGCTTGCTGGTGTACCAACTGGTGGATTTGATCGACCGCTTTCATTTGCTGGACATTGATCGGCTGAAGGTTTCCCGCGACACGCTTTTTGCGATGACGGTGCAGGATCTTGAGATAGAGGTGGACCGGGCGGAGTTTGACGAGGCGCTGGATGAGTTGAAGTCGATTCAGGTGGCGATGATCGATGATGGGGAGGAGACGGATGTCTTTTATATTCAGGAAATGGTTCGATAAGGACGGTCTTTTTGCCAGCATAAGGTTTGTCGTTTCGTATGGTGAAATGGCGCGGGAAAACTGAGTCAGCGAGACGATTGCTTCTCTCGCGGCGTAAGGGGTAAAAGTAGCGATGCGCCGAATCGGCATTTTATTTCTTTGCGCCATGACCCATTCGTTTGCCCTCGATTACCCAGGTTGGAAAACCGATGCCGTCTCGGAGGATTACTTCGGCCATGCTGTTTCTGATCCCTACCGCTGGCTGGAGGATGTCAACTCAGCGGAGACGCGGTCCTTTGTCGAACAGCAGAATGCCCTGACGTCGAGGTGGATTCCGGGCGGCGTCCGGACGGAATATCTGGCCCAGCTCCGGAAGGTGATCAATTTTCCCCGGCGTTCGCTGCCGTCTCATTACCAAAACTTGTGGGTCAGCATCCGTAATAGCGGGCTGCAGGCGCACTCCGTACTTTATAAGCAGGACGGCTTGGAAGGAGAGGCCGCGGTGTTGCTGGACCCGAATGCATTTAGCGCCGATGGCACGGTGTCGCTTTCCTCCACGAGCTTTACGCAGGATGGGCGGCTGCTCGCGTACGGCAAATCGACCGGCGGAGGCGATGACCAGACGATCTTTGTGCGCGATGTCGCGACGGATCGCGATTTGCCGGATGTTCTCGAGAACATGCGGTTTAGTTCGGCGGCCTGGGCGCCGGATGATTCTGGCTTTTGGTACAACCGTTTTCCGGACCCGGCGGTACGCTCTAACTCGACGCTCTATTGGCACAGACTGGGCTCGGCGCAGAAGGATGATCTAGCTTTGTTTTCTTGGCCGAAGGAACCTGAGATGGATTTGTATCCCTCGGTCACGGAGGACGGGAAGTATCTCATTCTTTACAAGGCCCTGGGGACTTCGGAGAAAAACGGTCTGTTGTTGCGCGAGGTGGCGGGAGCGCCGGACCGCACGGGAGATTTTCGCGAAATTTTCCCAACAGGTATCGCGAGCTTCGGCGTGGTACAGACGGAGGGTTCGACGCTCTATGTCTATACGGATAAGGACGCGCCGCGGAGACGCCTGGTCGCGGTGGATGCCGATGCTCCGGAGGAGTCTAAATGGCGGGAAATCCTGCCGCAGAGCGACGACTTGCTGACGGATGTGGCCTTAATCGGCGGGCGTTTCGCGGCTCTTTATACCCGCGACGTTCATAGTGTGCTGAAAATCTTTGAGAAGGATGGAACCTTCGTGCGTGAAGTGCCTTTGCCCACGGCAGGCACGGTGGGAGGGCTGAGCGGCCGGCCGGGCGATCGCGAGATGTTCTTCGTTTTCAGCAGCTATACTTATCCGGGGACGATTTATCGCTACGACATGGCCTCCGGGAAGATGGAGGTCTACTACCAATCGCAGGTGGCCTTCCGGCCGGATGACTACGTGACGGAGCAGATCTTTTGCGTGAGCAAGGACGGCACCCGGGTGCCGGTGTTTGTGGTGCGGCGCAAGGACACGAAGCTCGATGGGAGAAGTCCCACGCTGCTGTATGGCTACGGCGGATTCGGCGTGAGTCTGGCACCGGGCTTTCAGCCGGACGTTGTCCCCTGGCTCGATCACGGAGGCATTTACGCCGTGGCCAACCTGCGCGGCGGCGCGGAATACGGTACGGAATGGCACGAGGCGGGGATGCTGGGCCGGAAGCAAAATGTTTTCGACGATTTCATCGCGGCAGCGGAAAAACTCGTGGCGGACAAGTACGCCAGCCCGGCCACGCTGGCGATTGAAGGTGGAAGCAATGGAGGGTTGCTCGTCGCGGCGGTTTTGTTGCAGCGGCCCGATCTTTTTGGCGCCGTGGTTTCGCAGGTTCCGGTCACCGACATGCTGCGCTACCAAAAGTTTGGCACGGGACGGTATTGGACGGTCGAATATGGAGACGCCACAACCAGCGCGGAGGCCTTTGCCTGGCTGCGCGCCTACAGTCCCCTGCACAATGTGAAACCTGGGCAAAAGTATCCACCGGTTCTCGTAACGACGGCGGATGGCGATGACCGGGTGGTGCCTTCGCACGCATTTAAATTTGTCGCGACCATGCAGGCGCAGGCGGGCGCGGGCGCTTACCTGCTACGGCATGAGACGGGATCAGGTCACGGCGGCGGCAAACCACTCGACAA
The DNA here is from genome assembly GCA_964445975.1 of uncultured Chthoniobacterales bacterium. GTDB lineage: Bacteria > Verrucomicrobiota > Verrucomicrobiia > Chthoniobacterales > Terrimicrobiaceae > CAYUMP01. Next base: position 48,985 of record CAYUMP010000010.1, read on the forward strand.
GACCCTGGAAGAGCAGGCGGATATCTACGCATTTCTGACCCGGGCGCTGGGGGTGGGCCAGGGGCGATAGTCCGGCCCCCTGCCTTCGCTTGCGGGCGAAGGTCAGGGCGGGCCCGACGAAACTGAGGGGTGATGCCGCCAGCCCTCTCTCCTTGACGGACGGCATCTCCCCATTGAAATCACACGGCGTTTTCTCCGGTCTCTCCTGTGGGAATGCACTGAACGAAATCCATAGACAGGATGAAGATCTTATCGTCTCCGATCTTTTTCATTCCCCTGAAACGTAGCATGGAGTGTGCCAAGTGAAGGCGGGCGAAGACTGACGTTCGGGATTTCTTGTCAGGCGATAAAAAGATAGACCACGTCCGTGAGGATGTGACGAAGATTTTCCACGATGGTAGTGGACGGACCGCCGGGATGGCCTAGGTTGGCTCGGTAGATGGCCGAATGTCATGAGTAAAGGTAGAGGGTACGATTACAATAGGGTCAAAAAACCGCATCGGAGCCGGGCGGTGGAACGCTGGCTTTACCGCTCAAAGCTCATTCTCATGATCGCTGTGGGTGGGGGAATCGCGGCGTATATCGTGTACCTGGCCATCAATAAGTAGGGTCCGGGCAAATATGTTATTGGACGAATGGGCGGGATGATGGAAATTGAGTCATCCCCCTATGCGTGAATATAACTACCATCGGCGTCCGCATGGCGATCCGCGCGTGGAGAAATGGCTCTTTGGTCTGAAGTGGGCCTTTCTCTTTCTCCTCGGTGTCGCTTTGACGGCATATCTGGTCTATCTGTCGTTGCGATAGGCGAACGCGCTCGCCCCTCGGCGGTGGTTGCGCTATGAACCGGCAGAGTGAACCCGCTGGTCAAAATTGTGCTGTCGGCGTTGCTGATCTACGCCATTTCCGAAATCGCGCGGCGGCATCAATTCGCGGGGTCGGTACTGGCTTCGATCCCACTGATTTCGGTACTGGCGATGATCTGGCTGTACCGGGACACGAAGGATGTGGCGAAGGTGGCGCAGTTTTCGTGGGATGTGTTCTGGCTGGTGATTCCGTCGCTGGTGTTATTTGTAGTGTTGCCGGTGCTATTGATGAAGGTGCGGATGGGATTTTACGCGGCGCTGGTGGTCTCGATGGCGTCGACGGCGGCGGCATATTTTTTGATGATCTGGCTGGGGAAGATTTTTGGCGGGCGGGGGTAGGGGCAATGGGTTTTAAGGTTTAAGAATTAGGTTTTAAGAGGGTGGAGTGTCAGCCGGGGTCTGCTTCGCGTGTATTGCAATTTTGCGGGGTTCTGCTCTGGTTGGGGGCGTGGATGTGAGCGTGCGCCAAAAACTCGCGGAAGCGCGCGGGCGGCTGATCGGGCGGCAATTTCTCACTGCCCTGCCCTGGGCCTTGCTGGCGGGAGGCATGGCTCTGGTGCTGGTGCGGGCGGGAGTGTTTTATTGGCCGAAGTTCCGCTCAGTCGCCTGGATGGGAGTCTTCCTAATAATGATGCCGCTGGCGGTGGTATGGATCGCAGCAGCGGTGCGCTGGTGGTCGACCTTGCGCGTGGCGCAGGCGGTGGATGCGGCGGCGCCGACGAAGGACCGGTTTCTTACCATTTTGCAGCACGGCGAGGGCAGTGCGATGGGGAGGTTGCTACGGGAAGAGGTGGAGCGGTTCATCCGCGAATTTGACATACGAGCGCACCTGCCGCTGCGCTGGCCGGGACGGCAGTTCTTGTGGCTGGTGTTGCCGGTGGCGATGCTCGCTGGATTGGAATTCGCACGGGAATGGCGGGAAGCGCATCCGCATCCCCAATTGGTGGAGGCGCAGGAGCTGCTGGAAAAAATGCGACAGGCGGCGGCGAAGCAGGAGGACCTGAAGGAGGTCGAGAAGGAACTGGAGAAGAAGAAGGGAGATCTGGCGGAAGCGGCCGATCCGCTGCGCGAGGCGCTGCGAACCATGGCAGCGCTGGATGAGAAATTGGCGGCGAATGCCTCGGGGCTGACGGCAGAGGAGACGGAGGCGCTGGCCGATGCCCTGGAGGCGTCCAACGCCCAACTGGCCCAAAATTTGCGTGATGGACAACAGGCGGAGGCGGCCCGGCAATTGAGCGAAATGGACCCCAATGCGCTGGCGGATGCGCTCAAGCAGGCGGCCCAACATTTGGAGAACAAACGCCTGCAAGAGATGGCGCAGCAGTCGCCAGGGCAGATGAAATCTTCACTGCAGCGGATGGTGAAGGGTGAGGGCAACGGGCAGGGAAGCCAGTTCCGCGCGGCCATGCGGGACATCAAGAACGGGGCGGGGGATCAGCAGCAGCCGGGGGAGGGGGATCAGCCGAACGAGGCCCCGCCAGGCGACGAAAAATCCAATCCCTCGACAGCGGACAGTACCCCGCCGGGAGGTGCGCCGGGGACGGAGAAGGATCTGGGCCAGGGCAAGGACATCGCGGGCGAAACCGAGCCCGCGGCAGCGCCGACGGCGGCGGATGATTCGCTGATCGGCCAGCAGGGCGACGGAACCTCGGTGGTGCAAATGCTGAGGATGACGGGTGCGGATGATCCGAAGGCGCGCACAGCCTATCGGTCGGCCTATCAAACGGCGGAGGCGGCAGCGCTGGACGCGGTGAATCGCGAGGAGGTGCCGATCGGATCACGGTTGCTGGTGCGGAAGTATTTTGAAGCGATCCGCCCGAAGAAGTGAATGATTTACGGCCAGACGATTTTGCTGTTCGTTCCGAGCACGGCTTCGATTTCTGAGCGGCTCATCTTTGTGTAAGAGAGTAAACCGAACCATGGATTTTCGTAAGAAGAAATGGATAGGGGCGGAGTGGCGACTTTGCCATCTACAAAGACGATGAAGTAGCCGTCGTTCCAAAGGTAAAGCTCACGCCACGGTCTTTCGAGGTTGAGTTTGGACGCTTGATCACTGGGCCAAACCCACATGGCCACATTGTCCGTATCGGTATTGTGGGCTTTGGGTAGAGTGAAAAGGGCCTCAGATCTTGGTGTTCCCAAGGGAAGTGTCCGCCATAGAAAATCGAGATTTTCATTCATGACGCGGGCCGCATCCTCCGGCTGGGCCGACTTGATCTTATTTTCGGTGCAGGCATCACAACCGGCCAGAAGGCCCCCGAAGGCGAGGATGAGGGGGAAGTATTTCATGCCTTTTGAGGTAACCAGCCATTATGTGTACGAGGCGGAATGAGGGCGTTTCCAGCAGAAACGGAGGCCTGCCGTTTGGCGCAGGCGGAAATCGCGGCAAAGTCAAACCGCATGCGCGTTGCTTTATCGGCGGGAGGTGGCTACTTTTTGCGCCAAGCGGCAGCCTAGCGATCCATGACGACCACAGCATCCCCTGAGCCCCCCACATCGGAGCATCTCGCAGAACAGGCGAAGGAATTTCGCGAGGCTTTTCAGCGGTTGCGGGCGGAGATGGGCAAGTTGCTGGTCGGACAGGACAAGGTGATCGACAGCGTACTGACGGCTTTTTTCACCGAGGGGCACGCCTTGTTGGAAGGAGCACCGGGGCTGGGCAAAACGGCGCTGGTGAGGACACTCGCAGCGGCGGCGGGGTTGAATTTTTCGCGAGTGCAATTCACACCGGATCTGATGCCGGCGGATATCATCGGGACGAATCTCATCATCGAGGACGAACACGGGAAAAAGAAGTTCCAGTTCGAGCCGGGGCCGGTGTTTGCGAATATTTTGTTGGCGGACGAAATCAACCGGGCCACGCCCAAGACGCAGAGCGCATTGTTAGAAGCGATGCAGGAACGGCAGGTGACGGTGGCCGGGGTGCAACACCAGATGCCGCGGCCGTTCCTGGTGCTGGCCACGCAGAACCCCATCGAGATGGAGGGAACGTATCCGCTACCGGAGGCGCAACTCGACCGGTTTTTGCTGAAGCTGAAGGTGGAGTATCCCGATGCGGCCGGGCTGCATGAAATTTTGCAACGGACGACGGGCGATCACAATCCGGTATTGTCGGCGGTGAAGCTGGAAAACCTGACGGCCTTGCGCGAGTTAGTGCGAGCGGTGCCGGCGGTGCATGAGGTGGAGGCGCGTGCCATTCAACTCGTGCTGGCCACGCATCCGGACCGGGCGGAGTCGGTGCCGCTGGCGAAGAAGTATGTGCGTTACGGAGCGAGTCCGCGCGGGGCGCAGGCGCTGATGCTTTGTGCGAAGGTGACGGCGCTGCTCGATGGCCGGTACCATGTGGCCAAGGACGATATCGACGCGTGGGCGCTGCCGGCGTTGCGGCACCGGATTATTTTGAATTTCGAGGGAGAAGCGGATGGGGTGACCACGGAACAGGTGATCGCGGAGGCACTTGGGCTGAATAGATAAATCCGAACAGTTATTACCAACCTGCGACTAATCCTGATGAATGCCGCCGATATTCAGTTGCCCGCCCGGAAGCGACCAGTGTTCGTGACCATTCTCCTTGTGCTCTTTTGTATTGGGGTGCCGGTTTGGCTGATCAACATAGTGGGTATTTTCACCGCAGCAACGGGCCGGGTGGACAGTACGATCTTGATCGCGGTGGTTTCCTCGCTGGTCATTGTGATTCTGCGCGGGGTCGGGATGGTGCGCCTTTTTTTAATGAGGGCGGATGCGTGGGTACCGCTGGCGGTGGCGGTGGTGATCGACCTTCCGGTGAAGGCGATGTTTCTGCTGCATGCGCGCGCGGCCGGACGTGATATTACCGGCGATTTGATTGCGACTCTTGTGGGCTGGCTGATCGCGGTGGCGATCATCGTGTATGCCTACAGGTTGTTTCACTGCGCCTCGCAGGGGGCGGAGGTGTCGAAGGAGTAGCGGAAACGAAGAACTGCACCCGGCGGGGGTCGAACCCACAACCTACGGCTTCGGAGGCCGGCACTCTATCCAATTGAGCTACGGGTGCGTAGCGGGGAAGAAGATGGCGCATTCCGTGGCGGGAGGCAAGCGCGAGCTTGATTTCAAAGTGTTTCGAGGGTGGAGTAGCGGGACTATGAAAAGACTCCTCCTGTTTCTGGTGATGGCGGCGAGCCCGGCTCTGGCGCAAAGCGATGCGCCTTCCGCTTCGGCTTTCGGCACGGGAGAAGGCGTGAACGGCGAGGTCAATGCGGTGGCGGTGCAGCAGGACGGCAAGGTGATCATCGGCGGGCGGTTTAGTTCGGTGAATGACGTGCCGCGCAACAATATCGCGCGCCTGAACAAGGACGGGACGCTGGACCGGACGTTTGCGGAAAAACTTGAAGACGGGGTGAATGGCACGGTGTACGCGATCGCGGTGCAGTCCGGGGGCGGGATCGTGGTCGGAGGACTGTTCACGCAGGTGGGCCGGGCGGATCTGATGAATCTGGCGCGCTACAACGCGGACGGCAGCGTCGACAAGGCTTTCGGCGGTACGACGTCGGGGGAAAAGGGCACCAACGGCAGTGTGCTGGCGCTCACCATCCAAGAGGACGGCAAGGTGGTGATCGGCGGAAATTTCAGCGTGGCCTTCGGCCAGCCCCGTCGCAGCATTGCGCGGTTGAATACGGACGGCACCTTGGATGGGCCGGTGATCACGCAGAACGATGTGAACGGCGCGGTGAAAGCCCTGGCCGGAGCCCCGGATGACTCGGTAGTGGCGGGCGGTTCGTTCACGGTGATGAACCAGACTCCGCGGAATCTTTTACAAGTGCCGGCTCCCGCCGAATAGGGCGGGAAAGTTTTAAGCTTTAAGCGGTTTGCCCCACGTGGGTGCGGGGGCTTAAATCACCTCGATGACGAGGGCTGTGGTGTTGTCACGGCCGGAGCGTTCGAGGGCGGCATCGACGAGGCGTTGAGCGGGGGTCTTGGCGGCTTCCGCAGGGTCGGGGTTGCGCAGGCGCTCGAGGATTTGGTCGTCGTAGAGGCCTTCGGTGACGCCGTCGGTGCAGAGGAAAAAAATGTCGCCGGGTTCGTAGGCGACAGCGCCGACGTGGGGATCGACGAATTGATTGTTGGCTCCAAGAGCCTTCTGAAGTCGGTTGCGCTGGGGATGGTTGCGAGCTTCGCGTTCGTTGAGTTTGCCGTTGCGCTGGAGCCAGCCGACGTAGGTGTCATCGTGGGAGAGCTGCTTGATGCCGCCTTCGCGGGGAAGGTAATAGAGACGGCTGTCGCCGATGTGGCCGAAATACATCCACCCGGGGGTGAACCAGCAAAGGGTGAGGGTGGCCCCCATGCCGGCACATTCCTCATAGGAGGAACCGAGGTAGCTGAGGGCGCGGTGGATTTCCTCGAAGAGTTCCTCGAGCACGTCGGCGAAGCCGGCCTCCAGGCCCGCGGCGGAACGGCGGAAGGTGGGAGGGAGCAGGTTGGTGATTTTATCCACGGCGATGCGGCTGGCGAATTCCCCCGCATGGGCGCCGCCCATGCCGTCGCTGACGGCGAAGACGAAATCAACCTCGCCAGTGTGGTGTTCGCCGACGCGGCCCATGTAGCGGACTTCCTGGGCGTCGAACTGGAGACAGAGGAAGGAGTCCTCGTTGTTTTTTCGGACCTTGCCGCGGTCGGTGAGACCGTACCACTGGAGTTTCTCGGCGGCGCTGATCGCGCGAGGTTCGCTCACCGGGGGGCCTCCTCGTCGAGGATGGTGGCGAATTCAAAATCGATAATGCAGAAGCGGCCGTCGGACTGGCGGTAGGTGATGTTGCGCAATTCGGCATCGTCATGGCGCACCCCAAATTGCTCCAACTCGGCATAGATTTCCTTCATGCGCTCGTCGTCCATGTGGTCGACGCGTTGACCACAGCTGCTGGTAACCATTTTCAGGTGCTCGGGATGGGCCTCCAGCAGCTTGGGCACGAAGTGACAGCCGCGTTTCTCCAGGTATTTCAGTACCTTCACCTCGTTGTCGAAGCGCTCTTGCGCCTTTGGCCCCCGGAATGTCTTGTGCACCCGTCCGTCGAACCCGATGCGCACAGTGGCGCGGAGGGTATCCTTCACCTGATTCATGACGGGGAAAGCATGGCGCGGTTACAGAGAGAGGCAAGAGGGAAGATTCAGGTCGTAAAAATCACCCATTCCGATGGTTTTAAATACAAAAGATTTGCATTAGCTAATTTAATAAATCTCCTTTAGTAGCTGGCATTAAACCTGCTACATAGGTTTCCTCACGCCGAAAACGGTAAAAAGGGTAAAAAACGACACCATGCGGACAGATCCGGCGCTGAACCGCACAAAAAAAGACACAAAGCACCACTAATATGGCGAAGTACAAACTGGAATACCTCTGGCTCGATGGATACGAGCCCGTGGCCAATCTCCGCGGTAAGACCCTCATCAAAGAATACGATAAATTTCCGAAGCTCGAAGACCTCCCGAACTGGGGCTTCGACGGCAGCTCGACCCGTCAGGCCGAAGGTCACAGCTCTGACTGCGTGCTCAAGCCCGTAGCCGTTTATCCTGACAGCACCCGCAAGAACGGCGCACTCGTGATGTGCGAAGTGCTCCTGCCGGACGGCAGCCCGCATCCGAGCAACGCCCGAGCGACCATTCTCGATGATCCGGACGCTTGGTTCGGTTTTGAGCAGGAGTATTTCCTTTATCAGGATGGGGTGCCGCTCGGCTTTCCTCCTGGCGGTGGTTTTCCTCCTCCGCAAGGCCTCTACTACACCGGTGTGGGCTTCAGCAGTGTGGGTGACATCGCCCGCGAAATCGTGGAGCAACATCTCGACCTGTGTCTCGACGCGGGCATCAACCACGAAGGCATCAACGCCGAAGTGGCGAAGGGCCAGTGGGAATTCCAGATCTTCGGCAAGGGCTCCAAGACCGCCGCTGACCAAGTGTGGGTCGCCCGTTACATTCTGCTCCGTCTTTGCGAAAAATTCGGCGTGGACATCAACTGGCATTGCAAGCCTCTCGGCTTGGAAGTCGACTGGAACGGCTCCGGTATGCACTCGAACTTCTCCACGCAGTTCATGCGCGAAACCGGCGGCAAGGAATACTTCGAAGCCCTCATGGCGGCGTTCGACAAGTACAAGAACGAGCATATCGCCGTGTATGGCCCGGACAACCACATGCGCCTGACCGGCCTGCATGAGACGCAGTCCATCGATAAATTCAACTACGGCATCGCAAATCGCGGTGCGTCGATCCGCGTCCCGCACAGCTTCGTGAACAACGGCTACAAGGGCTACCTGGAAGATCGCCGTCCGAACTCCCAGGGTGACCCCTACAAGATCGCCAGCCGCATTCTGCAGACGATTGCGACGGTGCCGACCAAGTAAGGTCCGCCGGAGTTAGGTTTAGTTCTGAGCAAACGCCGTCCTCGCGAGGGGACGGCGTTTTTTTTCTTTTTTGAGGATACCGCCTTTTCACGGCGGTGACACAAGGCGCCAGAGGTTGCGCCGTGGAGGAGGTGCGGTATGCTTTTTCCATGACGAAGATCGCGCCTCTTTTTCTGCTGCTGTTTGTCGTGGGTTGTGCAGCTCCTCAAACTTCCAATCCTGCGCCAAGGCTGGCGTGGGATTTTCAGGTGAAACGGGTGGGGGAATTTCCCAAGGGAAAGGTTTATTTGAAGGTCAACGGCCAGCCGCATCTGGTCGTGGCGGAGGCGACGACCAGCTACCAGCAGTTGAAACCGTCGGAATATGCGGACTATGACATCCCGGCCAAGGCCCTGCTGGCGTCGTATTCGTGGCATGCGGGGTTCGGGGACATCATGTATGTGCTGCGCAAAGGCAATACCCTGGAGGTCTACCGGCAGGAAATGGATGAGGCGGAGGACAGCCACTACTCGGTGAAGCGGTTGAAGGTAATTCCCTTCTGATTGGCGGGTGACACTGGTGATACCGCCTCTTGCCAAGTGCGGAGAGGTCTCTTAAACCTGTCCGATGGAACCTATCAGTGATTTGCTGGCGGTGCGCCGGCAGAAGCTCGACGCGCTCAAGGCCGCGGGCGTCCCGGCATTCGGGCAGCGTTTTGATACCGATGGCAGCGTAAAGGAGTTGCGCGACGGTTTTGCGGAGGGCAAGCCCATGCGGGGGGCCGGCCGGATTACCGCGCATCGGGACATGGGCAAGAGCCAGTTCCTGGATATTTCGGATTTCTCCGGGCGCATGCAAATTTTCCTGCACGCCAAGGAAATCGGAGAGGAGAGCTTTGGCATCTTTCAGAATCTCGACATCGGGGATTGGATCGGGGTGGAGGGGGAGGGATTCGTCACGAAAACGGGCGAGCCCACGATCCGGGTGAAGACCTTCACGGTGCTCTCGAAATCGCTGCGCCCACTGCCGGAGAAGTGGCACGGGGTACAGGATGCGGAGACGAAATACCGCCAGCGATATCTCGATCTCATCGCGAATGAGCCATCGCGCGACATGTTCCGCCGGCGCATCGCGATCGTGCGGGAGATTCGCCAGTTTTTGGACGAGCGCGGCTTTTTGGAAGTAGAGACGCCGATGATGCAGGCGGTGGCGGGCGGCGCGGCAGCGGCGCCATTTAAGACGCATCACAATGCGCTTGGCATGGACCTGTATCTGCGCATCGCGCCGGAACTGTATCTCAAGCGGTTGCTGGTGGGCGGATTTCCGAAGGTGTTTGAACTGAACCGCAATTTCCGCAACGAAGGCATCTCGCGCCGGCATAATCCGGAATTCACCATGCTGGAAGCCTATTGGGCCTTTGCCGATTTTGAGCAGATGGCCGAACTGGTCGAGGAAATGGTTTGCCATCTGGCGCAGACGGTTTGCGGCGGACTGTTGATCGAACACAAGGACGCCGACGGCAATGTGACCAAGACGATCGACCTGACGCGGCCGTGGAAGCGGGCGCGTTACTCCGACCTGATCAAATCAGTCGTGCCGGAATGGTATGAAATGACGACGGAGCAGCGCCGGGCGCGTTGCGAGGAACTCGGGCTGGACATCCGGCAGTGCGGAGAGGACTTCGAACTGACGCAACATGTCTTTGAAAAATTGATTGAAGAAAAGACGATCAATCCGCTCTATGTGACGCATTGTCCGAAGGAACTCGTGCCGCTGGCCAAGCAAAACGCGGAGGATGATTCTGTGGTGGATGTGTATGAACTCGTGATCAACGGGCAGGAAATTTCGCCGGGTTATTCCGAGCTGAATGATCCGGACATCCAGCGGGCGCGCCTGGAGCAGCAGAGCGGTGGGGAGACGCAGAAATTGGATGAGGATTTTCTACACGCGCTGGAATACGGCATGCCTCCTGCGGGCGGCATCGGTATCGGCATTGACCGGTTGGTGATGATGCTGACCGGGGCGGAAAGCATCCGGGATGTGATTTTGTTTCCGCACATGAGGAACCGGGAGGGCTGATGCTGTCTGCCCCGCGGGTCTGATGACCGGCGGGGCACCCCGATGAAAAGCAGCTATCCAGCCGGGTCGTTTAACGCCCATTGGTTCCAGCTTTTTAACGCTGTCGCGGTGCAGATCATGATGGGTGCGCCCATCATCGTCTTTGCGAAATCGCTGGGCGCGACCTCCACGGTGCTGGGCATCCTGGCGGCCTTCACGCCGTTGATGACGGTCTTCCAGCTTCCGGCGGCGAAGCACTTGAGCCGGTACAGTTACCGGCAGTTTGTGCTGATGGGGTGGGGCATGCGCACGGTGTTTATCTTCGTGGTGGCGATCGTGCCGCTGGCGGTATTCCTGGATAATGTGTCGAAGATGGCCATGCTGTTGGCGCTGCTGTTTCTCTTCAATCTGCTGCGGGGCATTTCCTCTGCGGCATGGATGCCGTGGATGGCGGAGTTGATTCCGGAGGAGTCACGGGGACGGTTTCTCTCGATCGACCAGCTCTTCGGCTATATCGGCAGCCTGGCGTCGCTGGTAGCCTCGGCGGTGGTGATGACGGGGCATGTCGACCCGTGGGAGTATTCGTTTGTTTTCCTCATTGCGGCGCTGGGGGGCACGGCAAGCCTGAGTTTTATCAAAAAGATACCCGAGATCATGCCGACCGAGGCGGCGCAACGGAGTTCACATCCGGTGCCGTGGCAGGCGATGCTGAAGTATCCGCCGTTTACGGAGCTGGTGATTTTCAACCTGCTGTATATGGGGCTGATCGGTAGCCTGGGTGTTTTCACCGTGGAGTTTCTGCGGGACGCCTCGCATTTTGAGGTATCCACGGTGCTGTATCTTTCGGCCTTCTCGTTTCTTGGGGCGATGGTGGTGGCTCCGTTCGCCGGGTCGATCGTCGATACGACGGGCAGCAAACCGTTGATGAGGGTAGCGACGGTGCTGTTCTTCCTGATCATTGCGATGTGGGTGCTGATCGCGGCGGGCGTGATCCCTTGCGAGATCTGGCTGGTGGCTTTGCTGAATGGACTGACGGGGGCGGCCGGATCGATTTTCAACCTGGCCAACGTGCGCATCACGATGGCGACGATGCCGGAGATGGGACGGAACCATTTCTTTGCGCTGTTCACGGTGATCACCAGTCTGGGTCTGGGCGCCACGCCGGTGGTATGGGGGCTGACACTGGATGCCATAGGCACGTATGAGGTGGTGACGGGGGTCTTTCATTGGAAGCGGCACAGCATCTATTTCCTGGCCTTGCTGGCGCTGAGTGTAATTGCATTTGCCTATATCCGCCGGTTGCACGAATCTGCGGGCGCCGGACGCCTGGAGCCATCGCTCATCTATGCGCGATTGAAACGCTCCTATCGCTTCTGGCACCGCTAAAAAATATGTCCTCGCGCCATTTCAGCCTTTTCCTTGCCCTCCGCTACCTGAAACCGAAGCGCACGTTTCTCTCGATCATCACGCTGATTTCCATCCTGGGAGTGACCCTCGGTGTGATGGTGCTGATCCTGGTCATCAGCGTGATGACGGGCTTCGAACGTGAGCTGGAAACGAAGGTGGTGGGCTTCGATGCGCATGTGATGGTCACCGGCGGAAATCAACCGATGGATAATTGGGTCGATATTCAAAAACGGGCCGAGGCTTTACCGGAAGTGGTGGGAGTGGCTCCGTTCGTGCAGGGGCCGGTGTTGGTTGAGTTTCAAAACCGGCGGGTCGCGCCGAAAATACGTGCGATCGATCCGGATCTGGAAAAGAAGGTGACCGATATTCCCATAGCTAAGGGCGAGGGCAACGGGACTTTTGATCTTGATGGAGACAAGACCGTCATCGGCTCAGAGTTAGCGCGCATTTTGGGCGTGAATGTGGGAGACAAGATCACCATTTACTCTCCTGGCAACATCAACCGCATGCTGGAGGAGTTGAACCGCATCGAGCAGGAGGGCGGCAAGACCGATCCCACGGCATTGAAAGAAATGATCGTGCCGACCGAGGTGGAGGTCACGGGCATTTTTGAGACCGGGCGTTACCTCTATGACAGCGACTTCCTGCTTGTCCCGTTGCACATCGGGCAGGAGGTCTATGATCTCAATGGGGCAGTGCATGGCCTGGCCATCAAGACCAAGGACCGTTATCTGGCCGACAGCGTCCGGGATCAGTTGAATGACATGCTTGATCCTCCGGCGGTTGCCCTCACTTGGGTGGATCTGAACAAACAGCTTTTCGACGCGATCAGGATGGAGCGGAGCGTGATGTTTTTCATTCTGCTCTTCATCATCCTGGTGGCCGCCTTCGGCATCATGAACACATTAATCACGGTGACCGTGCAGAAGACGCGCGAGATCGGCATCATGAAGGCGCTGGGGGCGCAGACGTTCCAGATCATCAGCGTATTTCTGGCGCAGGGTGTGGTTATCGGCATCTTCGGCACATTGACGGGACTGCTGGCAGGCATTGCTTTGGTGCAATACCGCAATCCCGTGCGCGACTTCCTTTCCAGCGTTTTGCACATCGAGGTCTTCCCTCGGTCGGTTTATCAGTTCAGCGAAATCCCCGCCGAGATCGTCGGCTCGGATGTCGCGATCATATGTATCAGCGCGTTCGTAATCTGTTCGGTGGCGGCGCTGATACCGGCATGGTTCGCCGCACGGCTCGATCCGGTGAAGGCGCTGCGGTACGAGTAGGCTATTTCCCCTTCCCTGGGAAGGTGTCGACGAATTGGACGGTGAAGTCGGGAAAGGCGTTCACCATCTGGATTTTGTAGTCGGGAAAGGAATCGACGATCTGCCATTTGCCGGAACCATCGGGAAAGGTGTTCACCTTTTGCACGCGAAGATCGGGGAAGGCATTGACCTGCTGAACCTTGAAGTCGGGGAAGCTATTCACGAACTGGATGCGGCCGTAGATTTTTCCGACAGGCGGTTTTGAGGCCTTCTTCGCGGCATAGGATTTCGGCGGCCAAGCTAGCGCCAGACCGGCCAGAGCGAGGGCCAATAGAAGGAAAAAGCTCTTTTTCATGACCGTAGAGACGAGGAGGGAGGAAATTTATTCAGAAAACCGGTTTGACGCGAGCCACGAAGATGGCTTTATTGACCGTCCCAATGCAGCCGTAGCTCAATTGGATAGAGCATCTGACTACGGATCAGAAGGTTTGGGGTTCAAATCCCTACGGCTGCACTTCTCTTAATCAACGAGTTGCGACTTCTACCCGTCGGCCTTACGCGTACGCGGGCAGTATCAAATTTTGATACTGATATTTCCCCGAAAATCGCTCTTTGTCCGCGTCTGGAAAACCCAGATATACTCAAAATGAAATCGAGACAACATTCGTCCTCTCAAACGATCGATCTTGGAGGTTTGCCGACCAAGGCCATGACGTTCGCCGGGAATCTCCAGGGCATCATTCGTAGGGTCCACCGCCGGCCCGCCGCAGGATAAGGATCTTATCTTACGTGATGGATTTTTACCCCCTTCATTTTTCTGGGTCCTTTCGGACCCAGACTAACTCATCCTCCCAGAACCAGAAAGCCGAAGCACGGCACTAAATAGTAGATCTTACCGGGAGGTTCCAATCTAGGCCGTGGTGCTTTAGCCATTCAGCATTGAAAAGTTTTGACTGATATTTTGAACCCGAGTCACAGAGAATGGTGACTATGGTTTGCCCCGGCCCACCCGCCTTGGCCTGACGGACGGCCCCGGCGATATTGATGCCCGAGGAGAGTCCAAGAAACAGCCCTTCCTCGCGAAGAAGCTGATAAATGATGGTGACTGCTTCCTGGTCGGAAATTCGCCAGGCGACATCGACCGGCACACCTTCGAGATTTTTGGTCACACGCGACTGCCCGATCCCCTCAGCAAAAGAGTTGCCGTCGCCGATCTCGGTATTTCCGTGGGTGAACCACGACCACATCGCTGCCCCGTAGGGGTCGGCGCAGCCAACAATCATGCTTGGCTTGCGCACCTTGAGGTACAGGCCGACACCGGCCAGTGTGCCGCCCGTGCCGACGGCCGAAACAAAAGAGGTTATTCCCCCTGCGGTCTGTTTCCAGATTTCCGGCCCGGTTCCTCGAAAATGGGCAGTGCGATTTGCGATGTTGTCGAACTGATTGGCCCAAAACCAGCCTCTCTCTTCGGCGAGACGCTTGGCGACGTGATTGTAATTTCCCGGATCGGAATAGGGTTTTTCAGGAACGGTGAGAACTTCCGCTCCCAAGGTCCTCAATAGATCGATTTTTTCGGGTGATTGTGTTTCGGGTATGACGATGGCGGTCCGGTATCCCCGGGCATGTCCGATCATGGTAAGACCGATGCCGGTATTGCCGGCGGTCCCTTCGACGATGGTGTCACCGGGCCGTAACGCCCCGTCGAGTTCCGCCTGTTCGATAATTCCGAGTGCGGCACGATCCTTCACCGAGCCGCCCGGATTCATAAACTCGGCTTTTCCGAGAATTTCGCAGCCGGTCAGGTCGGAAAGGCGCCGTAGACGGACGAGCGGCGTATTTCCGACGTGATGATCCACGCCATGGTAGCGGGAACTCATGGGGCCTAGTGGCGAGGCAGACTGTGAAGTCCGCGGACCAGGGCGTCGACTTCCTCACGGGTGTTGTAGAAGGCGAGCGAGGGCCGGACAGTGCTCTCGAGGCCGAAGTGACGCTGAGCAGGCAGGGCGCAGTGGTGGCCGGCACGGACGGCGATGCCAAGACGATCCAGGTGGCGCGCGACCTGGTCATTGGGCACGCCTGGAATCACGAAGGATAGGACGCTGGCTTTATTGGCGGCGGTGCCGATTGGACGAATGCCCCGCACGGTGGCCAGCGCCTGGGTGGCGTATTCCAAAAGTGAGTGTTCGTAGGCGGCAATGGAGGGAATGCCGAGATTGAAAAGATAGTCGATGGCGGCACCGAGGCCAACAACCCCCGCGATGTCCGGAGTGCCGGCTTCAAATTTCTCCGGAGCGTGTTGGTAGATTGTCTTTTCGAAAGTCACATCCTTGATCATGTGTCCGCCGCCCTGCCAGGGAGGGATCGACTCGAGGAGTTCCGCCTTTCCATAAAGCGCGCCGATGCCAGTGGGGCCAAAAATCTTATGGCCGGAGAAGACGAAGAAATCCGCGTCAAGCGCCGTGACGTTGACCGGCAGGTGCGGAGTGGATTGAGCGCCGTCAACCAACACACGGGCGCCGTAGGTGTGAGCAAGCCCGATGATTTCCTCGACGGGATTGACGGTGCCGAGCGAGTTGGAAACGTGAGCCACGGACACGATCTTGGTGCGTGGGCTGAGCAGCCTGGCATACTCTTCGAGGATCAGTTCGCCGCGATCATTGATCGGAACGACGCGAATCGTCGCGCCCACCTGCTGAGCCAGGATTTGCCAGGGAACGATGTTCGCGTGATGTTCGAGTTCGGTGAGGAGGATCTCGTCGCCAGGGCCGACGTTTTGACGACCGAAGCTTTGGGCGACGAGGTTGATGGCCTCGGTAGTTCCGCGCAAGAAGACGATTTCCTTGGCGTCCTTCGCTCCGAGGAATTGCCGGACCTTTTCGCGTCCGGCTTCAAACAATTTGGTCGAACGTTCGGCCAGGGCGTAAGCGGCACGATGAATGTTCGAGTTATCCCGGCTGTAAAACGAGGAAGTGGCATCGATGACGTGCCGGGGTTTTTGGGTGGTGGCGGCGTTGTCGAGCCAGATGAGCGGGTGGCCGTTCACCTCCTGATGCAGGATCGGAAAGTCGCGGCGCACGGTGTCGACGTCAAAGGCCGAGAGCGCCGGCACGGAGGCGGGTTTTGGAGCCTGCGGCCGCTCGCTGAGAAAATAGAAGTCGGGACCGGGGACGAGGTTTACGCCGGGAATGGTGGGGGCATGGCCGGCTGAATCGAAACTTGCCGGGGTGGTTGCGATGGGTGTCTCCCGGGAGTTGCGGCTGGATGGATCTTGATGGTCCTGGCCGTAGGTACGGCTGTTGAGGCGAGGTTCTCCGAAGGCGTAGGAGTCAGAGGACTCGGGATTGTGCGCCCCGGCAGCGGTGGTCGCTTTGGCGGGGGTTGGCGTGTCTGCTTCGAGCACTGGATGAACCGGAGGAGTCGAGGGAGAAGCAGAGGGATAGCCGCCGGAGAGTTCAGAACTGGGAGTTGGCACCTCAGGATTAGGCGCGGCGGCGCGCCCCGTTGAAGGTGGAGCCGAAGGTAATATCGCCGAGGGCACGCCTGCGACCGCCGCCGGGGGCGTCGGTGACGGGACACTCAGCCCCGAGGGAGCGCCGGCTTCGGGAGCAGCCTCGAACAATTCATTGGCGAGCCGCGAGATGATATCCGGGCCAAAGGGATCGCTGGTGCCTTGGGGTAGAGAGGCTGGGGCGCTGTTCAACTCAGGCCTTTGGGTAGACATAGTTATGGTAATTGGTCACCAAAACGTTATCGAGCCGCGCGATGGCATCTTCCGTGAGCACAGCGGCGGAGAAGTAGCGCGTGACGAGGTGAGAGGCGATGGAGTGTTCGTTGGTCCCCATGTACCGAACGGACAGTCCGGGCTCGACCTCGCCGGTCACTCCGGCCTTTTGCAGGCCGACTACGCCTTGCTCGGCCTCGCCGACACGCAGGAGAAGGATGCTGGTGTGACCGGCTTTGTTGATGGCGAGCTTGTTCGTCGGAATCAGCGGAACTCCACGCCAGGTGATGAAGGGAGAGCCGAAGAGATGGACCACAACCGGCGGCACACCGCGGCGAGTGGCTTCACGGCCGAAGGCGGCGATGGTGGTCGGGTGGGCCAGGAAGAAGGCGGGCTTCTTCCAGACCAGCGTTAGGAGCTCATCCAAATCGTCCGGAGTCGGCGCGCCATGGCGTGTCTTGATCCGCTGCCGGGTGGAAACTTCATTCAATAGTCCAAATTGCGGATGATTGAGCAGTTCCCACTCCTCGCGTTCCTTGACGGCTTCCACGGTCAGGCGCACTTGCTCACGCAATTGATCGATCTGATTACTATAGAGATCAGTCACCCGGGTATGCGTCTGGAGAATGGTCTGGATGGTGCTCAGATGGTATTCACGAGGATCTTCCTCGTAGTCGATGAAGGCCGTCGGGAGCTTCGGTTCGCCGCTGTCCACCGTGAGCAGGGCGGAGAGGCTTTCGGGAGTTTCGCCGGCCTTGGTCAAGACACGGTTGACGCGGTAGACTCCGCCGTCAACGTCGATCCAGGGAAGGAGTTTGTGCAGCCAGCGCGGAGTAATGGCGTCCCACTGCG
The DNA here is from genome assembly GCA_964445975.1 of uncultured Chthoniobacterales bacterium. GTDB lineage: Bacteria > Verrucomicrobiota > Verrucomicrobiia > Chthoniobacterales > Terrimicrobiaceae > CAYUMP01. The sequence goes on from CAYUMP010000010.1 coordinate 66,494, forward strand.
GCACGGTGACTGTTGCGGTCGCGAGATTCCGCGCTGCGGCGGCGCTCAGGCTGGTCGTGGATGATTTGCTCATGATGAGAGTGATTGGAGTATGGTGTTTTGGTGAAAAGCAGGGCTCAGGCATGCGGAAAAACACCATGACGCTCTTCGAGAGAAGAAACGGCTTCGGGATTACCCCAAAGGCTCCGGAAGTAAGATATCCTCGTCATGAATGTCGTGGCATTGCATGCGAGCCTCCGTTGGAACGGTCAGCTAGCTGTCAGCTTGCTAATGGCGCAGAAGGTGATGGGCGGGAGATGGCAAGTCAAGAGACATCGGAAAGCAGGTCGAGAAATTCGCTTGAAATAACGACTCGATTGGTAGATTTATTAGTTGTGAACGTCTTATCGACAAGCACCATTGTCATCTCTCCGCATGAAGCAAAAGACTTGTTGGAAGACCATCAGGTGAGAGTGATCGATGTCCGTGAGCCTTCCGAGTTTGCCTCCGGTCGCATTCCTCGCGCCGAATTGTTTCCGCTCGGTGCGTTGGAGGAAATATCGGGCGAATGGAAGCGTGAGCAACCGCTGTTGCTTTATTGCCAGGGGGGAAAGCGGAGCGAGCAGGCTTACGCGAAATTGACCCGGCAAGGCTTTACCCATCTTTTCAGCCTTGAGGGCGGTTTCTCTGCGTGGTCGGCTGCCGGATTTATCACGGAAAAATCCCGTAACGCCCCATGGTCGCTGGAACGGCAGGTGCGTTTCACGGTAGCCCTTTTTGTCATCACGTTTACCTCGCTGGGATTATGGGTTCATCCGGGATTCTTTGCTTTGGATTTTCTCATTTCCGCCGGATTGATCTTTTCGGCCGTGACCAATACCTGCGGCATGGCTCTTGTGCTGACGAAGCTGCCATGGAATCGAGTCTGAAATTCCTCAAGCAGGATGGAGCCGGCGGCTCCTCCGCGTCTGGCGCTTTGAATCCCTTTGTGCCGGGTCTCCTGGCTTCTTATGAGCAGGTGGGTGGTTTGAACAATCGCGATGCCCACAATATGCCCTCCAAGCGCGCGGTCGCGTTGATTTGCGAGGACCTCTTGCAATTGCTCTTCCCCGGTTTTCACGACGACGATGCGGTGCATCACGGTTCCCTCGTTGAACTTACCAACTCGCGCATGGAACGGACGGTGGCGCGGCTCGAGGATCAGGTGCGCAAAAGTGTGCGGATCGGAAACCCCAGGAAAGCCACCGGCCGCACGCCTCCGATCATTCAGAAGTTTTTCAAATCGCTTCCTGCCATACGGGAGGTTCTGCGCACGGACATCGAGTCGGCTTATGAGGGCGACCCCTCTGCGCTGAGTCGCGAGGAGATTCTCGTTTCTTTTCCCGGGGTTGAGGCCATCGCCATCCAGCGGTTGGCTCATTTGCTTTTCGAGGCCGGGGTGGTGTTGATTCCCCGCCTCATGACGGAATGGGCGCACAGCCGCACCGGCATAGATATTCATCCCGGGGCGACGATCGGTACGCACTTCTTTATCGATCACGGCACCGGCGTCGTGGTCGGGGAGACTTGCCGCATCGGTCAGCGGGTGAAACTCTATCACGGCGTGACGCTTGGCGCGCGCAGCTTTGCCAAAAACGCAGAAGGTGAAATCGTAAAGGGTGGCAAGCGCCATCCCGACGTCGAGGACAATGTCACCATTTATCCCAACTCCACCATCCTCGGTGGCGAAACGGTCATTGGTGCCAACTCCACCATTGGCGCGAACGTGTTTTTGATGCACAGCGTCCCGCCGAACTCCCTCGTCGTCTACGAGGAAAAGCAACTCACAATTCTCGACAAGACCGCGAGGAAAAAGACCTCGGCTCTCGAGTGGTCGATCTGATCAGTCTTCGATGAACTGGCTGTTCCGCCAGGCCGGGAGGCCGGCTTCCAGCCAGGCTTGGAATCCCCCGGCGATGGATTTGACATTGGTGTAGCCCATGCGCTGCAGGTTATCGGCGGCGAGCGCCGAGCGATTGCCTCCGCCGCAATAGATCACGATAGGCGTGGACGCATCCGGGGTGCGCTTTTCGATCTCGAGTTCGAGCAGGCCCCGCGCCAGGTGCAGGGCTCCGGGGATGTGTCCGCGATGAAACTCCGGTTTCTCCCGCACATCGATGAGGATGCTTCCGTGCTTGGCCGCTTCCGCGGCCTCCTGAGGAGGGATCTCCACGATGCGGGTGCGCGCGTCCGCGGCGAGCTTGAGGAAGCGTTCGCCGCGATTCTCGAAGACTTGAAACTTCGCGAGCCGCAGCAGGATGCTGGCGGCCCATGAGCTGACGAGTTTTGGCATGGCTCGATAAATTTGTGGCCTCTAGAGTTCGATCGGTCTTGGGCGGGCCGAAGCCAGCCTTTCAATCGCACGCCGGGCGGACCGTTGCACTGCGGGGTCGGCATCGTTGAGCAACGGTTCGAGGCGATCGATCCACGCGGAATCACCCGATTCTCCGAGCGCCACGGCGGCGGCGATTCGCAGTTCGGCCAGTTCGTGCACGAGCAGGTTCAATACCCGTTCGTCCCCGGCCGATTGCAGGCGCGAAAGGCTGAGCGCCGCTTCGCGGGTCACCTGCCAGGTTGGATCGGCCAGTGCGTCCAGCAGGGCGCTTTTGGCCGCTTCGCCGGGAAAGCGCCACAAAGCCGAGGCCGAGGCGCGTCGGACCTGCCAGTCTTCGTCGGACAACGCTACGATCAGGTCGTCAAAGACCAGCGCTCCGTCAAACTCCGTGATCGCCGACACTGCAGTCTTGCGGACCGATGCGCTGCTGTCTCTTAATCCGGATCGGAGCGCCATCAACAAATCATCCCGCCGATAAGAGGCCAGGGCCAGCAGGGCCTCACGGCGCACCTCCGGCTCGAGATCGCCCAGATTGTGGATCAAGCTTTCCACCGCCTCCGGCACCCGCCGGTCCCGCAAGGCCACGATGGCTGCCAGTCGCAGTTCTGGCCGCGGATCGGTCAGCCCGGCGATGAGGGGAGCGTACGCTCCGGGATTCCGGAAGGATCGCAGGATTTCGATCGCGGCGATGCTGATCTCGATGTCGGCGTCCGTCGCCGCCTCCAGCAGCGCAGGGATCGCCGCCGGATCGTTCGTGTATTCGAGCAGTTCCAGCGTGATTTTTCGCACGGCCTCTTCCCGGTGGCGGAGGTGGCTGATCAAAGTTTCAATGGGGAGCGGCTCCCCATTTTCTAGACTTTGCGTCAGTTCAAGGAATAGGTGTCGCGCGTTTTGAGGAATTTCTTCCAGGAAAGTGGTCATTTTGAGGAAAAGATAAAAGATTGCAGGGCCTTCTTGAGAGGCGGCCGTTCGTCGATCTCTGGGATGCGACTGCCCTTTTGCGGCCAAGGAGTGATGAAGCAGTATGCGTGCAACATCGTCTCGTAATGAGGCCGTCTGGCGGATGGGCAAATGAAGCGGTCATGGATGGTGGAAATTCATCGCATCCAGTGGTCCGGTAGCTTTCTCTAATGACGATATAATAAGTCGTGATTTTGGCAACAAATAATTTTGCAATTTCCCGAAAGGTGGTAATGCCTGAGTGTCGTGCGAAATTTTTTTTATCAACGCCTCTCGGTTATGCTCTTGTTGTTTGGGGCCTTTCAGGCCACGTGGGCCGGTGATAGCTGGGCTCCTCTGCAATATGAGATCGACCGTTATGCGCACATCTGGAAGTCGGCTCCTTTCACGGCTTCGACCGAGGTCGCGGCCGCTGGTGGATCGCTGGCCGCTCGATATGCGGTGACCGGATTTGCACGGGTGGGGGATGAGGAGGTCATTTTTCTTTTTGACCGCAAAGGCCTCGAAAGGTTTTCGGTGACCAAATCTCGCCCTGGAAACGGGATCGAGCTTCTCGCCCTCCAGGAGACCGGCGACCTTAAGGGGCTTAAGGCGCGCATTCGGGTGGGTGGAGAGGTTGCTTTGGTTGCCTACGACCGCGGAGTGACGGAAGCAGCTCCGTCTGTATCCAGGGAAGCGGCTCCTCCTGCAGGAGAGTCCCAGGCGGAAGCCACGGGTCCGGCTGTCGAGAAAGTTTCCGCCGGAGCTCCTCGAAACGCCCGCGTTCTGATGCGAAGGGAAGTTACGATTCAGCCCTAGTTTCTTTTTCCGACACATAAAGACGATTGAATTAGTCGTTTTATGGTGCGTACGGCTTGCTGATTTCCGTTATTTCCCCTTATTTAAAGGGAATTTTGGTGCTTTCATTTCTTCTATGTCTGGAAATTTGTTTGACAAATAACGCTTAAATAAGTCGTTATTAGACCTTCGACTTTTGCCTGTATCCATGATCCCTGCTTCCATTGTCGCCTCGTTTTATAGAGCCGGTCTTCCCCGGCTCATGGGCGATTTTGCGCCTTCAGCGGCTCTGTGGTTGTTGCTGCTGGGGGCGAATGCACAGGCCGCAGGACCATCTCCCCGCGTCCCCGCTCCTTCAGTCGGTGATGAGCCTCCGCTGAATCCGGTCCCGGTGACCTCGCCCGTCGGCATGTACATTCAGGAGTATCGGGTGGAAGGGGCTCAACGTCTTCCGAGGATCGAGGTGGAGGAGGCGGTCTACCCGTTTCTCGGTCCGGGCCGGACTCCGGACGATGTGGAGCAAGCTCGCTCGGCACTCGAAAAAGTTTATCAGGCCAAGGGTTATCAAACCGTGGCGGTGGAGATACCTCAGCAACAGGTGAGAGGCGGCGTGGTCATGCTGCAGGTGGTCGAGGCTCCGGTCGGTCGGCTGCGGGTGAAGGGCTCGCGCTTTTTCTCCCTCGATGAAATCAAGAAACGGGTGCCCTCTCTCGCGGAGGGTAACGTGCCTGACTTTAATCAGGTTGCGAGGGAGATCGTCGCTCTGAATCAATTGCCAGACCGCCGGATCACGCCCGAGTTGCGGCCCGGAGTGGAGCCGGGAACGGTGGACGTGGATCTGAATGTGAAGGATACATTTCCGCTTCACGGCAATCTGGAGTTAAACAACCGTTATAGCGCGAATACGACCCCGCTGCGGTTCAACGCTTCTCTGAGCTATAATAATCTTTGGCAGATGGGGCATTCCATCGGAGCGAGTTTCCAGATCGCGCCGGAGCGCCCATCGGATGCCATTGTCTACTCCGGGTATTATCTGGCCCGCATCCCGGGAGTGGAATGGCTGAGTTTCATGCTCCAGGGAACGCGGCAGAACAGTAATGTTTCCACCTTGGGAGGAGGCGCCGTGGCCGGTAATGGCGAGGTGATAGGTGGTCGGGTCATGATCAATTTGCCTGCCGGGAAGGACTTCTTTCACTCCTTGAGCCTGGGGCTTGATTACAAGCATTTCAGCCAGGATCTGTTCATCGGCAACCAATATACCGGCACGCCGATCACGTACTTTCCCGCCAGCGTCAATTACAATGCGGCATGGGTGGGCAAGGGGTACGCCACCGAGTTAAACGCGGCCGTGGTGGCCAGCTTGCGTGGCGTGGGCAACGATCAATACGAGTTCGATAACCGGCGTTACAATGCGGACGGCGGATTCCTTTATCTGCGAGGTGATCTCTCTCACACCCGCGATCTGCCGTATGGTTTCGAGATTTTCGGTCAGGCCCAAGGGCAGGTTGCTGGTCAGCCATTGGTGGACAGCGAGCAGTTCAGCGGGGGTGGACTCGATACGGTCCGCGGCTACCTGGAGTCCGAAGTGCTGGGAGACAATGCCCTGCTCGGTTCGGTGGAGCTGCGCAGTCCCTCCTTGCCGGAGTTTATGGGCATCAATGAATGGCGGGTCTTTGTCTTCACCGAAGGTGGCGTGCTGACTCTCAACGATCCTCTCCCCGAGCAGCAGTCGCAATTCACCCTGGCTAGTGTCGGTGTCGGAACTCGGATGCAGATGTTCAAGCATCTGAACGGTTCGCTCGACGTGGGGCTTCCCCTCATCAGCCAGTCGGTCACGCCGGCAGAGAGCGTACTGATGACCTTCCGCATCTGGGGGGATTTTTAACGCGGCCGATAAACGACAGCTATGGAAAAATTTGCAAAACGTCTGGTGTTGGTTGTGGCCTTTGTGCTGGCGAGCCCCTTGCTTGGCCACGCCGGGGATGCCTGGTGGAACAAGGATTGGGCGGTCCGCAAGAAGATCTCCGTGAATGTGGGCGGGGAAGGCGCCGGTATCACTGATCCCATCGGGGACGCCGTCGTGCTCTTGCGTCTGCACGAGGGAAATTTTCAGTTTGGCGCGGCTCGCGAGGACGGGAGCGACCTTCGGTTTGTGGCGGCGGACGGGAAAACTCTCATCCCCTATCACATTGAAAAATTCGATCCCTTGATGAACGAGGCGTTTGTCTGGGTGAAGGTGGCGGCTTTGAAGTCCGAGTCCAAGAGCGATATCTGGCTGTACTACGGAAATGCCGGGGACAACGTGGAAAGCGTGGCCAGCGGCAAGGCGACCTATGACTCCGACGCCGCGTTGGTCTATCATTTTGGGGAAAGTGGAGCGCCGGCCTCCGACGCTACCGCGCAGCAGAACAATGCCTCCGAGGCCGGTACGCCCAGCGAAGGTGCATTAATCGGCGGAGGACTGCGCTTTGTCGGTGGAACGCCGGTGAATATTCCTGCCTCCCCGTCGCTGGTTTGGACGGAGGGCGGAGCTCTCACCTGGTCTGCCTGGATCAAGGCGGCCACCCTCCAGCCGAATGCAGTGATCTTTAGCCGAAAAGAAGGGGCGAATGCCTTCCTCGTGGGATTGGATAGTGGGGTACCCTACGTCGAGATCAGCCATAATGGCGGGACTCAGCGAAGCCCCGCGGGTGCGGCCATTGCCCCGGGCTCCTGGCAGCATCTCTCTCTGGTGGCGGAAGGTTCGACGATCACCCTGCGGTTGAATGGCGAGTCGTATGCCACTTTGAATGCGGTCTTGCCCGCGCTTAACGGCCCCTTGCAGTTGGGGGGACAGACCGATGGGCGTGGGTTTGCCGGGGAAGTTGACGAACTGGAGATATCCAATGTTGCCCGTCCGACTGGTTTTCTAAAAGTCGCTGCAATCGGACAGGCGGGGGGCGAACTGGCGGACAAGCTTCTTCAAGTGGGCACGGATGAAGAGAGCGGCCAGACCGGCGGAGGTGGTCATATGCTCGAGCACCTGGCGTTGTTCGGTGACATCGCGAAGAACATGATGTTCGACGGATGGGTCGTCATCTTCGCCTGCTTGATCATGGCGCTGGTCGGCTGGACCGTGGCACTGCGAAAGTTCTTTTATCTGAATCGCATCCAAAAGGGTGGAGATGAATTTCTGCGCCAATGGAAGGAAGTGGCGACTGATCTTACCGCCCTTGATCACACGGATGCGGAAAACGTGAAGAGCCTCGGCGGCAGGGCGGGTCAGAAAGGGCAAAAGCTCATGCACCAGTCGCCGCTTTATCATATCTACCATATCGGCTCGGAGGAAATCCGCCATCGCTTGCAGAATCGCAACGGCTTTAACGGCCTGTCGGCGCGTTCCATTCAGGCCATTAAGGCCAGCCTTGATTCGGGCCTGACCCATGAAGTGCATCGGTTGACCAAAGGTCTGGTCTTTTTGACCATTAGTATTGCGGGTGGCCCCTATGTCGGCTTGTTGGGCACGGTCATGGGCGTGATGATCACCTTTGCCGTCATCGCCAAAACCGGCGAGGTGGAGGTAAACTCGATTGCGCCGGGTATCGCCAGCGCGCTGCTGGCGACGGTGGCCGGTCTGCTGGTGGCGATTCCGGCTCTGTTCATTTACAGCTATCTGAACAGCCGCATCAAAGACGCCGTTAGCAACATGCAGTTGTTCATCGACGAGTTCATTTCCAAGATGGCGGAGTTTTATCCGACCGCTGTAGACCGGCCTGTATCCAACGGCCAGAGCTATGAACGCGAGGAGGTCGGTCTGTCATGAACGCTGGAGACGACAAGTCCTACGACGACATCAACGTCACGCCGATGGTGGACCTGTATCTGGTGCTCCTGCTGATTTTCATCATCATGACCACCGCGGGTGTACAGAGCGTGAAGGTGGATCTGCCCAAGGCCGGAAAAGCGGCCAAGGACCAGGGCGGGCCGAAGACCAAGGCAATCACGATCAATAATGAAGGGAAAATTTTCCTCGATACCGTGCCGGTAACGTTGGCGGAGCTGGAGCAGCGGCTCGGGCAGCACAAAGCGAAGAATCCCGATTTCCCGGTCGTCGTCAAAGGCGACCGGCAAAGCCAGTACCAAGGGGTCATGGACGTATTGGACGTACTGGGTCGTCTCAACATTACCAAAATCGGCCTGGCAACCCAGGCGCCGAAATAAGGGAGCTGCTGGCGATGGAACCGATCAATGACGAGGACGAGCCGGGATTTTTCCGTCGTAATCGCGTGGCCCTGGTTGCGGGAGTCGCCGTTGTGATCGTGCTTGGGGCGAGTGCTTATTTTTGGACCGGCAAAGAAGCGAAGGTGGTGCGGAGGGCTCCGGAGATTTCCATGGTCAAGCTGGTAGCGCTTCCACCGCCGCCGCCCCCTCCGCCGCCGGCGCCTCCGAAGGAGAGGCCGCCGGAGCCGGTGGTGAAACAGCCTGAATTTCAGCCGGAGGAGAAGCCGGCAGAAGAGAAACCGCCCGAGGCGCCGAAGACGGACGAGCCGCCGGCCGCGCCGCTGGGGACGAACATTCAAGGGGAGGGGAACGACGGTTTCGGCCTGGCGAAAGGCGGGGGCAATGGAGGGGGAAACACCCTGGGCGGAAACGGCAAAGGCGGGGGCGGAGGCACCCGCTGGGGGTGGTACGCGGGGCAGGTGCAATCCCGCGTGTCGGAGGCGATCCGGGGACACCGGCTGACTCGCAGCGCCAGCCTTTCCCTCAAGGTCCGGGTCTGGGCGGACGCCTCTGGACGCATCACGCGCGTGGCCCTGGCCAATTCCTCGGGGAGCCCGGCCACCGACCAGGCCATTCAGAATGAAATCCTCGGCGGGCTGCAACTCAAGGAGCCGCCGCCCGAGGGCATGCCGATGCCGATCGTCATGCGGATCTCGGCCCAACGACCCAACTGATTTTCATGATCTTTCCCGCATATTCCAGCAGTCGGATCTTCCGACACAGCCTGACGTCCCTGGTTGCCGCGACGGCTTTGGGCCTGGCCCAGCAGCCCGATTTTGCGGGACCGATCATGGATATTGACGCCAGCACGGTGCCGGCGGCCAAACCGACCTTCCGGGTGGCGTCAGCCCTGCAGGAATTGCCCGCGCCCCAAGTGGTGGTGGTGGCCGGGCAGGGACTTGCCCGGAAGAAGCCGGTCAATTCGCCATCCTTGAAGGATCAGGAAATCGACGCCATGGCCAAGGAACTTTACAACGCGTTTGCCGCGTCGGATGCGCAGCGGGCGCAGGCCGCCCTCGATCTACCGCCGGAGGAGCCGGTGCTGCCGGAACCGGAGGAAGAGCCGCCGGCTGTGCAGGCGGTGGTGGCCACAACGATCGTGACAGAGGTATCCGCGCCACCGGCAGGAACCGCGCGGGATGTCGTGGAGGAGACGACGGTGGTGGCCAACGTCGCGCCAGAACCGGCTCCGGATGCCGAGGGGCTGACATCAAGCGCGCCGGCGTCGGTTTCCCAAAATGTGACGATCAACCTGATTAATCGACTGGTGAAGCGCGGCCTGCTGACGAAGGAAGACGCGACCGATCTCATTCAGCAGGCGGAGGCGGATGCGGAGCAAATGCAGGAGCAGGCGGTGGCGATGCAAACGGCGCTCTACCAGACCCAGGCAGCGATCGCGCAGGGCGCATCCGCCCCGGCTCCGACGGAAGACAGCGTACGGGTGACTTATGTGCCGGAGATCGTGAAGAAGCAGATCAAGAGCGAGATCAAGGACGACCTGATGGCGCAGGCCAAGAGCGAGAGCTGGGCGGCCCCGCGCTTTCTGCCGCCCTGGGTGGAGAAACTGCACCCCTTTGCGGACATTCGCGTACGGTTGGAGGGAGACTTCTTTCCGTCGGGCAACGACAATACGGGAGCGTTTCCGAATTTCAACGCGATCAACACCGGCTCGCCCTTCGACGTGGCCGGCAATCAATTCTCGCCGCAGTATAATGCCGATCAGAACCGGTATCGCATCCGGCTGCGGGCCAGGGCGGGAGTCGGTTTCGACCTGGGAGAAAACTTCAGCGGCGGGTTGAGGCTGGCGACGGGCGACAGCAACTCCCCGGTGTCGCAAAATCAAAGCCTCGGACTGCCCTATCAGGGCGGACAGGGCGGCAACTTCAGCAAATATGCCATCTGGCTGGACCGGGCCTTCATCAAGTACGAGATCGGCGGGGAGAAGAAGAAGGCCGGGATCACGGTGGGACGCTTTGACAATCCGTTCTTCACCGTCTCCGAGATCATGTGGGACAATGACATCGGCTTCGATGGATTTGCGCTGCAGGCGGAGTATCAGATCTTCACGGGCTTCACGCCGTTCATCAACGGCGGGGCGTTCCCGGTCTACAACACGGACTTCAATTTTTCGTCCAATCAGCCGGCCAAGTTTCCGAGTCATGACAAATGGCTCTATGCCGGCCAATTGGGCTTCAATTGGGAGGCGCACAAGGACATCGATGTAAAGTTCGGAGCGGCTTATTATTATTTCCAGAACGTGGAGGGGGAATTGTCCTCGCCCTTCACGCCGCAGAACATCAATGACGCGGGCGACACCGATGCGACGCGGCCATCCTTTGCCCAGAAGGGCAATACCTACATGGCCCTGCGGGACATCGTGCCGGATGCGAGCAACGATTACGGCACGATCAACCAATGGCAGTATTTCGGCCTGGCCACGCCCTTCCAGAACCTGGTGCTGACGGGACGGATCGACTACAAGCGGTTTGAACCGGTGACGATTTCGCTCTTCGGCGAATTTGCCAAGAACATGTCGTTCAACGCCGGCGCGATCAACGACGTCGCGGTGAACAACCGGGGCCCGAACGACGACGACCTCTCCGACACGATCGGCTCGTATGCGGGCGGAGACACGGCATGGATCGTGGGGGTGGAGGTGGGCAAGCGGGAGATGCTCAAGCGGTGGGATTGGAACGTGAGCTTCGGCTATCGCTATGTCGAGTCGGACGCGGTGATTGACGGATTCAACGACTCGGACTTCGGCGGAGGCGGCACCAACCTCAAGGGGTACACGATCGCGGGGCACCTGGCACTGGCGGCCAACGTCTGGATCGGCATCCGGTGGATGAGCGCCGAGAGCATCGCCGGACCGCCGTACAAGGAAGACATCATCCAGTTCGACATCAACTCAAGGTTTTAAAATGCTGCGACGATACCTGATACATGCGGCCGCCCTCTCGGCCTTTTTCCTGGGAGAAAGCCAGGGGGCGGACCAGCCCAACCCGGTCGAAGTCAAGCTGCGGGAAGGCCTGCGGAACACCATGTTGCAGCTTCGGGACGTGCAGGGCCAATTGGCGACAGCCCAGGCGGCGCAGATCGAAGCCGAGACCAAGAGCAAGGAACTGGAGGCCAAGGTGGCCGAACAAGCGAAACAACAGACGGCGGACAAAGCGGCATCCGACCTGACCATTTCCGGACTGACGACCCAGGTGGCGGAACGAGACGCGGAAGTCGCGCGGCTGACCGAGTCGCTGGCGAAGTGGAAGCAAGGCTATGAAAAGCTCGTTGTGCTGGCCAAGGCGACCGAAGGCAAGAGAGCCACGCTGGCGGAAAAAGTCGTTCTTCTGGACCGCAAGGTGGCCGACCAGCAAGTGAGGAACCTGCAGATGTTCGACCTCGGGAACGAAATCCTCGTGCGGTACGAAAAATTTGGTCTGGGCGACGCGCTGACGGCGCGGGAGCCCTTTGTCGGCCTGACGCGCGTGAAGTTTCAAAACCTTATCCAAGATTACCAAGACAAACTCACCGACACAAAAATCAAGCCATGAAGAACATATTCCTCACACCCGCCGCGCGCATCCGATGGACCGCACTGGGCCTCGCTCTCAGCCTCAACGCCGCCGTCGCGGCCGAGTCGGACCCGATCGCCCGCATCGGCGAGACCGACGTAAAGATCGAGGACGTACGGCCCTACCTTGAAAGCCTGGATGCCCGCGAGCAAAGCGCGTTGGTGCGAGATCCGGCGCTGTTGAACCAATTCGTGCGCGCCATCGTCGTGCAGCAACTCCTGCTGAAAGAGGCGCAGGCGGCCGGTTGGGACCGGCAGCCGGCGAGTGAGGCGCAACTGGAGCGAGCCCGCAAGAGGGCCATCGCGGAAGGTTTTCTCCAATCACTAACAAAGGCGCCCGAAGGTTTTCCGAGCGACGTGGAGGTCAAGGCCGCCTATGAAGCGAACAAGGCCTCGTTTGTGGTTCCGCGGCAGTTCCAGCTTGCGCAGGTATTCATCGCGGTGCCGAAGGATGCCGACAAAGGAGCATCCGACAAAGCCCAGGCCAAGGTCGAGGCCGTGAAGGGAAACCTGAAACAACCCGGAGCGGATTTTGCGGCACAGGCCCGTGTGAACAGCGAGGAGCCGCAGAGCGCGGCCCGCAATGGAGAAATCGGCTGGCTGGCGGAGAGCCAGGTGCAGCCGGAAATCCGCGCGCAGATCGGATCGCTGGGCAAGGAAGGGATTTCGGAGCCGATCCGGCTGGCGGATGGCTGGCATATTGTGAAGGTCCTCGATGTGAAGGAGGCCTACACGCCTTCCCTCGACGAAGTGAAGGGGCCGCTGGCCGAACAGTTGCGGGCAGCCAGGGCCAAAGCCAATGGCGAAGCCTACGTCGCGCGCCTGCTCCAGCAGAATCCGGTCGCCATCAATGAGATCACACTCTCCAAGCTGGTTGGAAAAAGCGCTTCGCAATAGGAGGACGAAGGCCGAAGCCTGAGAAGGGCGGCAGAATCATTTCATGCGCTTGCAGTGGCTTACCTTCCGGCTTGGTCCGACGCGGCATGGCGCATTGGCCGTGCTGTGCGGGTGGCTGGCCGCGGCCAGCCCGAGCGAGGCCGGTGACATCCTTCGAGGAGGGGCGGCGAATCCGGGGAGCCGAGGCCGGAACGCCTCCGCGCAGGCCGCGGCGCAAGCAGCCGCGACAACGAAACAAAACGCCCAGGACCGCCTGACGCGTACGACCAAGGCGCTGCAAGCAGTCAACGCGATGCAGGAAGCGGCCCGCTCGTCGGCGCGGGCGTCAGGGAATGGCGGCGGTCTTTTGCCCGCCGTGCCGGACGGACTGGCTCCCAATGGGCTGGAGATCATCGGCGTGCCGACCGGCGCGCGCTCACCGGTACAGTCGGGAAGCGGAGGCGACACGCTGGTCACGGTGGAACAGTTCGAGCAGCAGGCACTCCTGAACTGGAAGACCTTCAATGTCGGAAAAAAGACGACGCTGCAATTCGACCAAAGCGCCGGAAAGTCGGACAAGAGCAAATGGGTGGCCTTCAACCGGATCAGCGATCCTTCGGAATCGCCGTCACAGATCCTGGGGTCGATCAAGGCGGACGGCCAGGTGTACGTGATCAACCAGAACGGAATCATCTTTGGCGGGTCCAGCCAGGTGAACGTGCATACGCTGGTGGCCTCGGGGCTGCCGATCAATGACAACCTGCTGAGCAATGGCCTGCTGAACAATCCCGATCTGCAGTTTCTTTTCACAACCCTGCCGCAAGACGCGGGCGCAAAGGGAACACCGGCTTTCATCCCGACCGACCCCCGGGCCGGCGCGGTGAGGGTGGAGGCAGGCGCGCGACTGACGGCGCCGACGACCGAAGCGAAGGCCGGCGGCCGCATCGCCCTGATCGGCTCCAACGTCACCAACGACGGGACAATTTCGACTCCCGACGGGCAGACCATCCTGGCCGCAGGATTGCAGGTGGCTATGGCGGCGCACGACAGCAACGAAGCCAGTCTGCGAGGCCTGGACGTTTTCGTGGGCGCGGTTGGCGACGGCGGGAGCGTGGTGAATAACGGGATCATCGACATCCCGCGCGCGAGCGCCCTCCTGACCGGACGCGACGTCAAGCAGCTCGGTGTGATCGACAGCACCACGTCGGTCTCACTCAACGGGCGCATCGATCTCACCGCGAATTACAACGTCGCAGCCAATTCGAACTACGACCCGGACATCCCGGCGAACGGCGCAGCCTACCTGTACCAAACCACCGGTTCGGTGACGCTGGGCCCGAACAGCGTGACGCGCATCGTGCCGGAGATCTGGAGCAGCGAGAAAGCCGTGGGTACGGAACTGGCGCTGCGTTCACGGGTGAACATCCAGGGGCAGGTCATTCATATGGGACGCGACGCCACCCTCCTTGCGCCCAACGCCCAGATCGCCCTCCAGGCCGGGGCGTGGAACTACGCGGGCACCGAGTCCCAGTTTGTCTACACGGGAGGGCAGGTTTATCTCGACCCGGGAGCGATCATCGATGCCTCGGGCACGACGGATGTGTGGGCGCCGATATCGCAATACCTGCTCAACGTGCAGTTGCGCGGAAGCGAGCTGGCCAGTGCGCCGCTGCAGCGCGACCAATTGCTGCGAGCGGTGCTGCTCAGCATCGACGCGCGAAGGACCGGGACATTCAACGGGCGGTTTTGGGTGGGTACTCCGTTGGGGGACGCGACGGGATTCCTGGGCTTGATCGAACGCACGGTCGGGCAACTGACGACCGCCGGCGGGTCTGTGCAAATCGCGGCAGGCGATTCGGTCGTCCTCAGCCAGGGCTCCACAGTGGATGTTTCCGGCGGATGGATCAACTATGAGGGAGGAATGGTAAAGACCACCAAGGTGCTTTACCGGGGAAATATCATCGATATTGCCGAGGCCACGCCGGACCGCATCTACGACGGCCTCTACACGGGAAATTTCACCAAGACGCATGACAAATGGGGCGTCACAAAAACCTATACGAATCCTCTGGCCATCGGATCGGAGCGGTATGAGGCGCCCTATTTGCAAGGGGCCGACGGGGGCAGCCTCTCGATTTCGGCTCCCGCCATGGCGCTGGATGGCACGCTCGCGGGCGTGACCGTGGCCGGCCCGAGACAGGTAAGAAAAACCGCGAGTCTCAGCGAAATGCCGGGCCTGAGTTCGCTCAATCTGGCCTTCCGGTCTCAAACCGCCAGTGGACAATTTACCTATCCGAGTTCATTGCGGGTAACATTTCAAAATGAAATCTCGCGAGGTTCGGTGGCTGAATTTGCCCTCGCGGCTCCGGCCGTTCCGCAGCCCCTGCCGGCGGATCGCAGCAGCGCGGTGGCCTTGTCGACGGGCCTGCTGAAAGGCAGCGGCTTCGGTGCGCTGTCGGTGGGGAACGAGGACGGCACCATCCTGGTTCCCCAAGGGGTGAGCGTTAAGACCGCGCCGGGGGGCAGCCTCTCGCTGTCGGCCGCAAACATCGACATTCAGGGCGAGGTGATTTCACCCGGCGGCGCGCTGGCCTTCAAGGTCTATAATATTTCCCCTTACGAGACGGCTTTGTTGAACGCGGCGGTGAACCCGGTGGTGCCTCCGCCGAATGCGGACCGTGGGGTCTTCACGCTCGGGGCGAACGCCGTGTTGAGCGCGGCGGGGTTGCTGGTGGACGACCGCAGTATTTCGGCCAGCCCGTGGGATGAGCGCATCACCATCGCGGGCGGCTCGATAACGATCGAAACTTATACGGCAAGGCTCGCGGAAGGGAGCGTCATCGATGTCTCAGGCGGTGTCGCGATCAGTGCGAGCGGGAAGAAGAGCTACGGAAATGGCGGGGCGATCACGATCAAAACCGGGCAGGACCTCGGCCTCTCCTCGGTGGTGGGAGGGGAACTGGCGCTGGGATCAACGCTCAAGGGCTACTCCAGGAAGGCGGGCGGCTCGCTCACGATCCAGGCCGGAGCGATCCGGGTGGGAGAGACGAGTTCCGATCCGCAAATCTTCGCGGTGCAGCCGGAGTTCTTTGATCAGGGCGGGTTCAGCCGGTTTGCCCTGAACGGGCTTGGGCTGAAGGACGAGGCGGGACAAACCCTGCCGGCGGTCACGATCGCACCCAATACGATTATCGAGCCGGTGGTGACGAGCGTGGTGGGGGCCCTGTTTGGTGATGGAAAGGGCGGAGTGGCCCTGCAGACCGCAGTGCTGCCGGAAGAGTCGCGGTCACCGGTCAGCATCAGCTTCGGAGCGCCGGGGGTGAAGAATCCCTTTACCAATGCCACGGTCATCCGCGGAGACATCATCATGGGCGAGGGTGCGGAGATCCGAGCCGGAACGCTGGGAAGTGTCGCGCTATCGGGCAATACGGTGGCGGTGCTGGGATCGATCTTTGCTCCCGGGGGATCGATCAGCGTGAGCGGTGCGACAAGTTCCCCGGCGCTGTTTGCCGATCAAATGAACGCGCTTGCCACGGTTTACATCGGTTCCCGGAGCGTACTTTCCGCGGCAGGCACGACGTTGCTGACCCCGGACGCCTATGGACGGCGGATCGGCCGTGTATTGCCGGGCGGATCGATCTCGATCTCGGGAAACATCGTGGCGGCGGCGGGAGCCGTGCTTGATGTCTCCGGCGCGTCCGACGTGCTGGACCTGTCTCCGACGGAGGCGAACGTTCATGCCGCAATCCAGATTTCTCCGCACAGCGGCCTGACGGGGGGGCTCCAGACCTTGCGCACCGTGGCGACGCGGGTGGAGAGCGACGGCGGCTCGATCACCCTCAAGGGAGGGCAGATGCTTCTTTCCGACGCGACGTTGCTGGGACGGGCCGGTGGTCCCACCGCGCAGGGCGGCAGCCTGACCGTTTCCTCCGGACGATTCTATGCGGAGGGCGAGACGCCGTTGCTGGTGGACAGTAATCTTGTGGTCCGCCAAAGCGGGCCGACCATCGGATCGGCATTGCCCGATGACGCCTCGGCCATCGGCCAGGCCGTCCTGGCCACGGGGTCAACTCCTTCGCTGGGACGAGGGTACTTCGCGGTGGACACATTCACCAACGGAGGCTTTGCCTCCCTGGCTCTGAATGGCGTGGTCCAGTTCACGGGGCCTATAAAAATCGACGCGGCCCGGTCCCTCAAAGTCGCCAATGGCGGGGTCTTGTATGCTGACTCCGAAACACGGCTGACGGCTCCTTATGTGGCGCTGGGCATGCCCTTTCCGGAGCCGGTGTCGGCTGAGGATTTGCAAGGTCCTTTCGGCACGGGCGCGGGCACGACCTTTCCGCCGACGTTTGGCCCTGGTCGTTTGATTGTCTCAGCCAGCCTGATCGATGTGGGCACCTTGTCCTTGCAGGGGATCGGCTATGCCGAGTTGGGCGCGGATAACGGCGACATCCGGGGCAATGGCATACTGAACATCGCGGGAGACCTGCTGTTGCGCGCAGCCCAAGTCTATCCGGTGACGGCGAGCCGGTTTTCCATCGTGGCTTACGACCATGGGGGAACGCCGGGATCGGTCACGGTGGCCCAGTCGGGCATGCGTCCGCTGCCACTCTCGGCCGGAGGCCAGCTCAGTATCCATGCCTCGATCATCAACCAGGCGGGCACGCTGCGCGCTCCTTTTGGCGCCATCAATCTGGGCTGGGACGGGACCGGCACGGCGCCGGTCGATCTGCTCACGGGAAATACCCTGCCTTTCCCGGTCACCCAGCAGCTGAACCTGGCCGCAGGCAGCGTGACATCGGTATCGGGCTTCGATCCGCTGACGGGCTCCGGAGTGCTGGTGCCATACGGCACGAGCACCGACGGGAACAACTGGATCGATCCGTATGGGCTGGATATCGCGGCCAGCGGGTTGCCGATGAAGACGATCACCTTGTCCGCGGCCAATATCTCAGCGGAGGCGGATTCCACCATCGACCTCCGGGGCGGGGGCGACCTCTATGCGTATCGATGGGTGGAGGGAAACGGAGGAACGGTGGACCTGCTGGCGGACCCTTCAGCTTTTGCGGTGATGCCGGGGTATGAGGCGGGCTTTTCCCCTCTTTCCGTATTTGCCGACGTGGAGACGGGATACACCAATAGCGGCCTGGCGGTGGGAGATCGCATCTATATGGGAGCAAGCTCGGGATTGGCCGCCGGGGTGTACACACTATTGCCGGCGCGTTACGCGCTATTGCCCGGAGCGTTTCTCGTCACGCCAAAGACGGGTGTCCCGATGGGCTCGATCGCCCAGCCGGACGGTTCCAGCCTGGTCTCTGGGTATCGCTTCAACGACCTGTCGAGCCAGCGCGCCATCAGCGGCGTGGGTTCGCGCTACGAGGTGGCGTCCTCCGCGGTGGTGCGATCACGCGCGCAATATGATGATTTCTTCGCCACGGATTTCCTGACGGCGAGCGCCCGGGAAAACGGGGCGACGGTGAGCCGGATGCCAGTGGACGCGGGGCATTTGATTTTCCAAGCGACGCAGTCGATGACGTTGCAGGGGGCTGTGCTGGCGAAGGGTGGCGCGGGCGGACGCGGCGGCCTGGTGGACATCGCCAGCGCGTCGGACATCCTCATCGGAGCGGGGGCAGGGAGCGGAGGAGCCGGGACATTGTATCTCGATGCGGGGTTGTTGAGCAGCTTCGGCGCGGAGAGTTTGCTGATCGGAGGGGTGCGCACATTCGACGGCGGCAGGACCAAGGTGACGGTGAAGACCGGACGGATCACCGTCGACAATGCGGGATCACCGTTGAGCGCTCCCGATTTGATCCTCGCCTCGAACCTGGCGTTGACCCTTGCTCCCGGAGCGAGTCTTTCCGCGTCGGGCGGACTGGCGTCAGGGGACGTGCTCTATCTCGGCAGTGAAGCGGTCGCAGGGAGCGGTGACGGATTGTTGATCCGTCTGAGCGGAGATCCTCTGGCGCAGATCGTGCGGGCGGGAGTATCCAACTCGGCGATCCCGCAGATGAACGTCGGCGCTGGAGCGAGCTTCTCCGGAGAAAGCCTCATCCTGGATTCCACTTACGGAACAAGCCTCGATCCAACCGCCGACCTGGCCGCCCGGTTCATTTCATTAAACAGCGGACAGATCAGTCTCGTGCTGGACAACGCGGGCGCCGTCCCGCCGACGGCGGGCCTGGTGCTTTCCGGCGATGCGCTGCAGGACTTGAGAGCGGCGCAGGCGCTTTCGTTGCTGAGCTATTCCTCGGTGGATATCCATGGGGAGGGAGAGTTCACAACGCTGGGAAGTCTGGCGATTCACGCGGCGGAGATTCGAGGATTTAACGACGGAGGGACGGTTTCCTTGTCGGCCTCGAAGATCATCCTGGATAATGCGCCGGGCAAGACCGGTCCCGGCGCGGTCGCCGGTCTGGCCGGAATCCTGGAACTGAATGCCGATACCATCCATATCGGGGCGAACCAGCTGGCGGTGGATCAATTTGCGGACGTGCGGCTCAATGCCGCGGCGGGATTATTCCTGGGCGGCGCGGGAGGGCTGAAGGCACAGGGTGACCTGACGGCGAGCACGCCTTTCCTGACCATCGCGGCTCAGTCGACTCAGGCGTTGACCGCGGGAGGCGATCTGGTGATCAGTGCGCCGGTCGGATTCACAGGGGACCCGGTAGTCAGCGGATTGGGGGCCAGCCTGTCGCTGCAAGGGGCGAACGTGACGGTGACAAGCGACATCCAAATGCCGAGCGGCTTGCTGACCCTGCACGCGCTGACCGGCGACGTCACGGTGGGAGGGGCGCTCGATGTCGCGGGTGTGCGACGGAATTTTTATGATGTGATCAAATATACGGACGGAGGACAGATCCGCCTGCTGGCGGACCTGGGCTCGGTGACGGTCGGGTCGTCGGGATCGCTCAATGTGGGGGCGGATGCCGGCGGCGGCAACGCCGGAACTCTGGAAGTGAGGACGCCGACGGGCAGCTTCATTCTGGACGGGACGCTGGCCGGGAGCGGTGGCAATGGGGGCCATGGCGGGACCTTTATTTTGGACACGAAAGACCTCGCGGATTTTGGGGAGTTGAACGAGTCGCTTAACGATGCGGCTTTCAACGAGGCGAGGCTGTTCCGCGTGCGCAATGGCAGTGTGTTGGTGGATGGTCTGGTGCGCTCGCACGTCTTCAATCTCTCGGTGGATCAGGGGTCGATCGTGGTGGAGGGGACGATCGACGCCTCCGGCGTAACGGGAGGCAGCATCACCCTGCAAGCCAATGGCGATGTGACGCTGCTGGATGGTTCGCTGCTCACGGTGGCGGCGGAGGATTTCAGCAACGCGGGCAAGGGCGGCGATGTGACGCTGGAGGCTGGGGCGCAACGCAATGGAGTGGTGGGCACGGGCGCGGTGGACATTCGTGCGGGGTCGGTGATCGATTTGTCGGTGGCGTCGAAGGTGGCGGGCAGTGCGCTGAGTCCCGGCACGAGCGCGTGGCTGGGGCAGTTTAGCGGCAAGTTGCATATCCGCGCTCCGCAGAATGCGGCGCATACTGATTTGCTGGTCAATCCGATCAACGGAACGATCGTCGATGCGTCCAGCATTTTGGTGGAGGGTTATCGGCTGTATGATCTGACGGGATCAGGCGGTGCCATCACCACGGCGGTGCAGAGCGCGATCAATGCGGATGCGGCGGCATTCCTGGGCGCGGCGGGAAGCACGACGGCCAATTACACCGCGATGATGGATCGTCTGCTCGCCAATAATGCGGATCTGGCGTCGGTGCTGGTGCTGGCTCCCGGCGCGGAGATCATCAATCGCACGGGCGATCTCACTCTCGGCACGACTTCGTCGCAGGCTTCCAGCGACTGGAACCTGGGCACGTTCCGGTACGGCGCAAAGAGCGCGGCGGGAGTGCTGACGATGCGGGCGGCAGGCAATCTGGTCCTGTACAATGCGTTGAGCGACGGCTTTGCCACCTCGGCCTACAACTCGCAATTACTGGCCTACAATCCGCTGCTGCCGGTGAACAATCAATCGTGGTCGTATCGGCTCTCCGGGGGGGCGGATCTCTCGGCGGTCGACTTTGGCGAGGTGCTCTCCGCTTCCAGCCTGGGGGCGAATGCCGGTTTCATAAAACTGGGGAAAGACAACGGGGAGAATGTCTCCAACAGCAACGGCAGCAGCAATCCATCGGGCAACAATGCGCTGACCAGCCTGGCGTTGACGAATCGCTATCAGGTGATCCGGACGGGCAGCGGAGACATCGATATCTCCGCCGGAAGAAGCATCCAATTGCTTAATCATTTTGCCACCATCTACACCGCGGGTACGCGGGTGGCGGATTACACTATGGGGGGAACCTTTGATGTGCCGGTGCTGAACCAGACGGGTGGCAACGTGACGCTCGGGGCCATTCAGCAAACGCCGACCTATGCGGTGCAATACACGATGGCCGGCGGCAATGTCTCGCTCAAGGCGGGCCAGAATATCGAGCACCTGACGATGAGCGGAGGCGTGCTGGTGGCTGATTCGCAAAATCAATTGCCGAACAACTGGCTGTATCGCCGCGGCTATGTGGATGCGGCCACGGGGGTCTTCGGACGCGCGCGGAACGCAACGACGGGCGATATCGCCTCGACCACATGGTGGGTGGATTTCAGTAATTTCTTCCAGGGGATCGGCGCGCTGGGCGGCGGTGATGTGACGTTGATCGCGGGGCAGGATATCAGCAATGTGGATGCGGTGATTCCCACGAATGCCCGCATGACGGGCAAGGATGCTGCGGGGAATGCAGTCAGCCCGAACGCGGATAATCTGCTCGAGCTCGGCGGCGGTGATTTGGTGGTGCAGGCGGGCCGGAATATCGATGCGGGGGTCTATTATGTGGAGCGGGGCGAGGGGAATCTGGCGGCTGGAAAAGACATCGTCACGAATGCAACGCGTTCGCCGAATATGATCTCGTCTCCCGCGGATGTGGGAGACTCCCATACGTGGCTGCCGACCACGCTTTTCCTCGGGAAGGGTGGCTTCGACGTCACGGCGCGGGGTAATGTTTTGCTGGGGCCGGTGGCTAATGCGTTCCTGCTGCCGGAGGGGGTGAATAATACGTTCTGGTATAAGACTTATTTTTCCACTTATGCGTCGGATAGTTATGTGGATGTCTCTTCGTTGAGCGGGGAAGTGACTTTGCGGGAGAGTGCGACGCTGGCCGCATCGGGAGCGGGTTTTGCGACACCGCTGCTTCAGGCCTGGTTGCAGAATGTGCAGTTGCTCACGACCAATCCGAACTCGACCTCGTATTATCGGCCGTGGCTGAGGCTGAACGAAACGAGCGTGGAGGAGTTTTCCACGGTGGTGACACTGCTGCCGGGGACACTGCGCGTGACGGCTTTTTCGGATGACATCAATCTGGCGGGCAATATCACGCTGGCTCCGTCGCCGACGGGGACGCTGGAGCTTTTGACCGCGGGCTCGATCAATGGGCTGCAGCCGAACGGAGAGGTGTTCCTGCCCGGAGGGAATGCGACTTCGTGGAGCCCGTCTATCATCAATATTTCGGATGCGAATCCGGCGGGCATCCCGGGAATCGCGAGTCCGTTTGCGTATCAAACGTTGGTGGGGACGATCACGGCGCAGGCGCGTAATTCGCGGCAGGGGTTCCTGAAGTTCATCTCCGCGCTGTTTTCGGAGACGGGATCGACGGTGGGGAACATTCAGACCAAGCAGTCGTTGCATACTCCGGGCTTGCATCAGGGCGATGACAGTCCGATCCGGCTTTATGCGGGGGAGGGTGATATTTCGGGGCTGACGCTTTTTGCTCCGAAGGTTTCCCGGATCTTCGCGGGGCGGGATATCGCGGACATCGCTTTGTATATTCAAAATACAGGGGCGGATGATTTCAGCGTTGTGGCCAGCGGACGGGATATTATTCCGTACCAGGCGAATACGGCGTTGCGCGTGGCGGCGAATGAGGCCGGCAATACGCCGAATGGCGGAGCGGGGCCACTGGCCGGGGATATTCAGATCAGCGGGCCGGGGGTGCTGGAGGTGCTGGCAGGGCGCAATCTCGATCTGGGGACGGGGGTCAGCAATCTGGATGGGACCGGGACAGGCATCACGAGCATCGGCAACAGCCGGAATCCGTATCTCAATTTTGCCGGGGCGGAGTTGATCGTGGGGGCCGGCATCGGACTGGTGCCGGGCCTGAGCAGCGGCGAATTTGACTACGAGGCCTTTTTGCAGGAGTACGGGGCGTCTTATCCGGAGGCGGACGGGGGCGATACTTCCAGTCCCGAGGCGCAGAGCCGGTTGGCGCTGCAGGTGTTGTTCCAGGTCCTGCGAGATGCGGGGCGCAATTATTCCACGACCGGATTGACGGCTTATGAGCGGGGTTATGAGGCGATTGATTTTCTGTTCGGCAGTGTCGCGGGGAGAGGGGATATCCTGACGCGTTCGCGGGATATCCGCACGAAGAACGGCGGAGACATCACGATCTTCGCGCCCGCGGGAAAACTCACCCTGGCGAATGCGACGATCGGCAATCCGCAGATTCCGCCCGGCATCGTAACCGAGAGCGGAGGGAATATTTCGATCCTGACCCGGGATAGCGTCGACATCGGCATCGGCCGTATCTTCACCCTGCGGGGAGGCAATGAAATCATCTGGTCGTCCCTGGGCGATATCGCGGCCGGTTCGTCGGCGAAGACGGTGAAGTCCGCGCCTCCGACGCGGGTGCTGATCGATCCGCAGAGTGCCGATGTGCAGACGGATCTTGCCGGCCTGGCGACGGGCGGCGGCATCGGCGTGCTGGCGACGGTGGCGGGAGTTGCGCCCGGCGATGTGGACTTGATCGCGCCGGTGGGAACTGTCGATGCGGGTGATGCGGGCATCCGGGTCTCCGGCAACCTCAATATCGCGGCGACCCAGGTGCTGAATGCCGGTAATATTGCGGTGGCGGGTTCCACCTCCGGTGTTCCGACGGCTCCGACGGTGGCGGCGCCAAACATCAGCGGATTGACGTCCTCATCGAACGCGGCGGCGGCGGTCAACAGCGCGGCCAACGAAGTGGCCGGGCAGGCGCGCACGCAGCCGGAGCAGGAGGAAGTGAACTCAATCATCACGGTCGAGGTGCTGGGTTACGGAGGGGACGAGGAAGACGAGGAAAGCCGGAGGAATCAAGCGGATGGCTGAAATTCCCAAGACCAGGAATCCCAACCTGCGCCGCAAAAAGGAGGTTCCGGCCGAGGTGGAAACCGCGGCGGAGGTCAAAGAAACCCGGTCCCGGCGACCCGCCCCGGTTTTCGTCGCGCGCGGGCCGACTCCAGTGTCTGAGGAGAGCGTACCCGCGCCAGTTGATGCCCGGGCATGGATAGGCGCGCTCAAAGGCCTGAAGTCTCCGGCAGGGATACTGGCAGCCGCTTCGCTGGTCCTGACGGCGTTGCTGGCGCACTATTTTTTTGGCGCCGGCATCCGGGAAGGATGGAGGGCGGCCGAAATCGCGAGAGTGGAATCGCAGCGGGAGGGCGAGAATGAAATCCGTCCCGAAACTGCCGCCGAGCTGGATGCCGCCTTGGAGCGCATGCAGTCCGGCGACTTGAAGGGGGCCTTGGAGCAGTTGGGAAAACTCGAAATGATTCGTCCGCCGATTTCTTCGCTGGCGTACTATCAAGCGCTGGCCGCCGTGCGGATGGGCGATCTCGATCTCGCTGCGCGAAAGGCAGAGCAGTCCATCGAGAAGAGGGAGCGGGTGTCCGATTCGCTGGCTCTGCAGGCGGTGATAGAAACCTTGCGCGTGACGAATGCCACCCAACGCCCACTGAGAGATCCCAGCATCCGCGCCGAAGAGCTTTTGCGCGAAGCTGCGGCGGCGGATACCGCAAATCCCGCCCCGCTGATCGGACTGGCCCGGCTGGCCCGGGCCCGGGGAAAAAACGAGGAAGCCTTGCAACTCCTGCGCGGAGCCAGGAACCGTCTGCATCCGGTGGAAAACAGTACCACGGTGGAGGTCACGATAGAGCTGACCCGGTTGCAGGGGCTGACCGACGATCAACTGCCGGCAGATTCCCTGACGGCGGAAGGCGTGGTCGAGATTTTTGGCGGAGCCTATGCGGCAATGCGGCGCGGCGACCACGCCAGGGCGGCGCAGTTGCTGGAGAGTTCCCGGAGAAAATTATCGCCGGAGATATTTCGCTATCTGCTGCACGATCCGGCCATCCGGCGGTTTTCCGACGAACCCGCCCTGGCCCGTTATTTCAAGGGTTCGTAACAGGAAGAGGTTTAGTTGCCGTTGGCCGCGCTTCTGGCGAGGGACTTGGCATGCTGATAGGCGCTGACGCCCCATTTCAGGCGGAACATTTCCTCTTCGTACGTATAGCCCTTGCGGGTGGCGGGAGCCGCCGGAGTTGAATCTTCGGGGGTCAGGGAGAGGTCCATGGAGGAAGTGCCGTCCTCGTTGAAGGTCACGTCTTCCACGGCCACGCGCTGCCCATCGGAACTCAGATAGTTTCCCACCGACGCGGGATCAATGTCTTCGCCGGGAGTCCCGACGGATTGGGGCGTCGGCGGAGAGGCGGGCGCGCCAGTCGCGCCGCCACCAGATCCATAAGCTGGAGCCGCTGAGACGGGGGCGGGATCGGAAGAAAGCCGGGACGAGGGAAAGCTCGCAGCCGGGGAGGCGCTCTCGCCGGAGGAAGAGGCTGTACCGGCCGAAATCGTTTGGCTCGAGGTCGAAGGAGATGTGCTCGGCGGAGAGGAAGGGTCGGATGTTTTGGCGATCGGCGGAATGAAGGATTTCCGGGACACGTCCGGCCGGGGGGTGTGAGGGTGGGAAAAGGAGGGCTGCGCCGGGGTATCCGGGGTGGAAGCCGGGGGGAGAGTAGAAGGGGGTTGGGAGGTGCCCGCGATGTTCCGGGAGGAGGCAGGCGAAGCGGAAGGTTGGGCCAGGGGAGAATGGCTCGCCGGTCGGGAAAACAGGGCTCCGATAATAACGCCGCCCGAGAGCAGGTTAAGAGAAACAGAAGCGAAAAGAAGAGGTTTCAGATTCATGGCGGAAAGGGAGAAAAGCAAATAACCAGCACGGGATGAAACCCGTGCTGGTTATTTCGCTGCTTAGTTGCTGTGCAGGAAATTCACAGCAAACGAATGGTCAATAGAAGTTCGGAACGACCGCGCCACCGTCGGTGCCGCGCTCGACCTTGAAGTTGGCATCGATCTTCACGCCGCCGCCACGGGTAGCGTCGACGTTGATGATCTTGTCGCGCAGCTGGGTGTAGAAAGTCCCCTTGAGAAGGGCCGTGGCCGAACCACCACCAGTGTAGCCGGTGAAGGCCGTGGCGGCGCCGGTGACGGTGCCCGCACGACGCAGGACACGATTGTAGATCCATGCGGTGTAACGGCCGTTTTGGACGTTAACGAGGTTGGACCCGTCATCATCTTCGTCGTAAGCGACGCCATTGTACTTGAGGAGTACGCCACCGAAGGGCTTGATGCGTTGCAGGTAGTCGTTGGGAGTGACATAGCCGATGTAGTAACCGGCCACGACAGGCTCGCCGTCGCCGACGGTAAGATTGCCATCCAGGGTATAAGCTCCCGCACCGAGGGTGACGGTGAGCGCCGGAGCGAGATCATTGGCAGTGGTATAACCGCCGTTGCCCTCGACCTGGCTGTTGATACCACCAGGAGTGGTGCCGACGGGCCAGAGCGCTTGCGAGTTGACGGTGCCACCGTATTTGTAGCCGGTGCCGGCCTGGGTCTGCTGTCCGGTGATAGTCGGCTGCCAGACGTTCACGTAGTCGTTCACGCCCAAGCCGGGCTCGAGGTAAGCGATGTAGCGCTGACCGGCATCGTGGTTACGGCCGATGGCGAAGACGAACTTGTTCTGATCGCTCGGGTTGCCGGTGAAAACGGACAACGCCAGATAGCCGGTCTGATAGAGAGAACGGACCTGCTGGCTGGTGATGTTGTTCGCCGGAAAACCGGGGCTGGCGACAAAAACCAACGGAGTCACGCCAACTTTTTCTTCCACGAGCGTGTTGTAGAACACGGGGGGTTGACCATACCAGCCTTTGAAAGGCGAGGTGCTTTGGAAGTTGGTGGAAAAGCCGAGGTCGGCCGTCTGGGTGACGTATTCCGCCGGGTTCGTGGAAGTCACCGGATTCGGAATGGAGCCCGAAAAGGTGAGAATCGACGGATTGGCGAAACGCTGTTGGATGTTGCCGGAGACTGCGGCAATGCCGGTCAACGCTCCAGAGTAGTTGGTCTGGATGAGCACTTCCTGCCCTCCAAAGGTTCCGCTCCAGGTGCCGTAGTTACTGTTTGAAACGGTCGTGGAAACCGGGTCGCTGAGGTGGCCGCCCGTATCGCTGCCGCCAACGCCCTGATATCTCCAGGTGCCGCTGGTCGCGAGGATGTGGGCGATGGCGTTTTGGGTTGGATTGCGGTCGCCATTGGAGGCGACGATATTGATCGTCACGGGGGCGGCGCTGGCCACCCCGATGGAGGCAAGGCTAAGAGCCCCGACCGCCAGTGTTTTTAGAGAATTCATATAGGTATAATATTTAAAGAGAGAATTAAGGAGTGATGGGTTTCAGGCCTTGAGCGCGGCCCGACGGCGGCGATGCAAAATCAGAAAAGCGACGCCGACGATGGTCAGCAGCGCATAGGTGGATGGCTCCGGAACGACGCTGTAGCTCAGGCCGCCGCTGCCATTGATCCCGAAAGTGCCAACGTAGTAGGTATTATTCGCATTGTTACCAACGCGGAAGAGGTCCAGTACGGCTCCATCGGTTCCATTGCCGAAACCGGCCAGGAATTCGTCGGAGTTCCACCCGCTGTTCGAGTTGAAGGCATTTCCTCCATAACCGGTCACCTGATCAACGAACCCCGCATCCACTGAGCTGCTCTGCGTCCCCGCATAATTCGGACTATTCGCCGAAGGCGTGGAGTTCACATAGGTGCCACCCAAGGAGTCGATGGCGGTGCGAATGTTGCTGCGGGTTTGGCCGGCGCCGATCGGGTTCCAACCGTCGGAGACGACGCCTTCCTCCGCCCGCGCATGCGAGCCGAAGGCGACCGAGTTCGTGGTGTTCGTGCCTGTGCCGGCGGCGAGACCCCAGTAAAGGTCCTCACGCGTGGCCCAGTTGGCCCCGTAGATGGTGGACAGGTCGGCGCCGATATTGCCGAGATACGAGAGATCAACCGGACCGGTGGCATTCAAGTAGGTGTTGATGCTCCCGAGGTTGATCACGTAGGACGACGATGCGCCGGCGCCGCCGGTTGCATAAAAGCCGACAAGAACGTCGCCCGGCGTATAGACGAGCGCTGCACTGGCCGGTTTTATTCCCCAGCCGACGCCAGTGAGGACCAGCGCGGTCAAAGTTAGGAATTTTTTAAGTTTCATGGCTTGGTGTGTTGGTGTGTGAACGGATTTCTTTTGTTTTTAGAACCGCGCTATGTGCGAGTGCACTCAAGCCATGCGGTAAATAAGTTCTTGTTAATGCGACTTAATTGGTCGTAATTTGGTTGTAGATGTTTCCGCAGAAATTGGTCAACCATAAAAAAGCAAAAAAACATCGGACGGTGATTCCGTCCGTGGATTTACGCCGGGGGCAATTGCCTCTGATGGCGGCCTTGGTGCTGGCCTTGTTTTCTCTGTCCGCCGGTCTGGGAAATGCTGGGGCTCAAGAGGTGCAAACGCTTGATTTTCCTTTTAAACATCAGGATTCCAAGGTTCCCGAAGGCCTGGCCGCCTGGCCGGTCGAAACCTTCGAGGGTTTGGCGCGCATTGAGATCCCCCTGCGGGCGCTGCCGGAGGAGGGGGCGCTCCTGGTAACGGTGGTTTTTGAGGACGCGGAGGACAGGATTCTCCTCGCCAAATGGGTTGGGTCCGATTTAAAGACGACTGATATAGTAGATAATATGTCGGAAAACGTAATTGGTTTAAGTCAACGCACCCTCGAGATCGGATATGAGAATCTGGCACAGGCGGGTTCGCTGGTTTTTGAGACGGACGCGGAGGCTCAGCCGATCAAGCGGATCGTTCTCACCTGGACCTGGCCGACGGGAGTCTTCAGCGCGTCATCCGCGCAAGGGGTAAAATATGTGGCCGGGGGGAAACGTCTTTATACCGGGGAGGAATTTTCACCGGCCCGCGGAGGAGCTATCGCCGACACATGGTCGGCCGGAATCTGGAAAGCCTTTTTGCAGGAACAGGTCGAACCGCTGGGTGAACCTCTGCAGTTTGGCGTGCCGATGGACACGGTCCCTTCCGCCGTGATATTTCGAACCAAGGCACTGGGCATCCCGCTTAATGCCTCCGTGTCGGTATGGGTGAATGGCCGTGAAGTCCGGTCACTGACTTTTCAAACGCCCGAGCTCTCCGTGGCGGGTTACTATGAAGAGACGCCGGGTGAACTAAAGTTCGCCGGTTGGCGCGAGGCGGCGGTGGTCATACCGGGCGACTACTTTGTGGCGGGGGAGAATGCGATTGTACTTCCGGCCCAAAAGGGAGCTTACCTCAAGGACAGCCTGCTCGAACTCAACTTTGAAAAAGAGGGTGCCCCGCTGGCTCTCACGCCGGCGAGCTTCGCGGCACCCGTTACGGTTCACGACATGGTGCGATCATCCAGCCAGACGGGGGCTCCCAAGTCATTGGCCAATAAGGGGCCTCTCATCGTGGTGCCTCCGGCCGAAGCGGCGCCGCCGCCGGAGGGTATTGACCTCTCGGAGATTTCCATTCCTTTGTCCGGACAAAGCTCCGGTCGGGACGAAGAGCTCCTCAACATTGCCCCATGAGAATTCCCATGAAAAACATCCCTTCAACGTCCTTCCATTTCCCATCCAAAGCCGCCTACACGCTGTTTGAGATCATGCTGGTGTTGGGCATCATCTCCGTGCTGGTCGGGTCGGCGATTTATCTGCTGGCCAACAATATCGACGTGGCCAAGGAGCAGCGGGTCGACGCGGATTTTCAAGCGATCAGCACGCAGCTGAAGACTTATGAGATGATGAACTATTTTTTGCCGACGACGGACCAAGGGCTGGAGGCCCTGGTGGAAAGGCCGACGGTGGAGCCCGCGCCCAGAAAATGGCGGCGTCTGCTCGAGGCGGTGCCCCTTGATCCCTGGGGGAACCCGTATCGGTACCGAAATCCGGGCAAGGTGAATCCCAATAGCTTCGATCTGTATTCGTTCGGAGCGGATCGCAAGGAAAGCGACGATGATATTGTCCTCCAGAAAAGATAGCGGATGCGGCTTCACGCTGATGGAGTTGCTCCTGGCGATCGGGCTATGCGCAATCCTGGCAGTGGTCTCCGTGCCGTCGGTAGTCGGCTGGATGGCGGAGCTGCGGCTGCGCGGCGAATTCGACAAGCTGACCGAACTCGTTCAGCAGGCCAAGCTGGAGGCGGAAGCGGCGGGAAAGCCGCAATTGGTCGTTCTCCTGAAAGCGGGGGAGCAAGCTCCAGAGAAGCCCGGCAGCACCATCCATATCCTACAGGTCGGAGGGGCGGTGGTGTGGACGTTGCGGCGCGTGGACCGGAGCGAGTGTTCCGCCATCGCGATTGATCGCCGAGGTTACGTCGATCCGGTGCGGGCGCGGCTGGCTGAGGGAAAGAAGTTTGTGGAGGGGCAGTTCGACTTCCTGACCGGACACATCCGGGAAAAAGAGGTGTCGTTTTAAGCGCATGGGAAAACGAGCGTTTACACTTTTCGAGGTGCTGCTGGCGCTGGGCATATTCGCGATTTCCGTATTGGGAATGGTGGGAGCCTTGAATGGCGTGCTCGATGCGGCGAAAGAGGCGAGGACGGAACAACGGGTACGGACCGAACTGGAGAATCGTCTGGCGGCATGGGAAGACGGGAGAATCGAAGCGATGGAACGGGTGACACGGCAGGGAGTGCCGCCGATCACCTTTATCGAGTCGGTCCAGCCCGAACCAGTGGTCAGCGGCAATCGGGAGCCCCTTAATGGATTTTGGCGGGTCAAAGTGACCGCCACCTGGGCGGCGGAGGGTGAGGAACGCAGTGAGGAGGCCTCGATCGTGAGGTATCAACCATGAGGACACCGAGGCGTTCCAGCCGAGGGTTTACCCTCTTCGAGATCATCCTGGCTTCGACGATCTTTGTGTTGCTGGCGGGAGGAGTTTATTTTTCCGTCGCGAGTTGTGTCTCGGCCATGGATGCGGTGGCGCGAGAACAGATGGATGCGCGGCGCATCGGCGCAATGGCGGACTTTGTGCGCAATGGCTTCCTGAATCTGCCAGCCGTGGCCCGCGTATCGGTGGAGGCCGGCCGGAGCGAGGCGGGGGAGAGTGTGCGGCTGGTCGTGACACAGGCCGGGGGAGCCTTTGCGACAGGCCAGCAAGGCGGGGGGGTGATTTTAGCGACGAGGCCGGATGGCCGCGGCGGGAGTGACATCCAGATCGCGAGATTTCCGGACCGGTTGAGCGCGGACGAGCGGCGGAAGAACCTGGAGGCGTTCGACTGGCTGCCGTTGTGCGAGGGAGTGGGTACGCTGAGGTGGCGCTTCTACGATGGGATCTCCGGCCGGTTTCTCGAGACGTGGGATAATCCCGGGGCGCAGCCGGAATTGGTCGAGCTTTCGCTGACCATCGAGGGGGAGGCACATAGCTTTTTGTTTCGAGTGCCGCATCCCCCGAAGGTCGCGGGGGTTCCCGGCGCAGGAGGCCGATCGTGATGAAGGCGCGGCGAAAAATGGTGGCCGGCTCAAGCGGGGCGGCCCTGGCGCTGGTGCTTTGGGCGGTGTTTGTGCTCACGACCCTGTTGATCGTGGTCGTGCGGCTGGTTCATTTCGATCTCGATCTGGGTGAGCAAGGGTCGAAGCGGTTTAGCGCGCGCCAGGTGGCGCAGACAGGCGTGGGTTATGCGCTGCATCCCAAAGTTAAGCGGGGCGACGCCTTGTTGACGCAGACTTATGCCAGTTCGGACCGGCTGGAGGTGCGCATATCCAACGAGGATGCGCGGCTGAATATCAATGGGCTCCTGCTGGGCGATAAAACGGCCTCATTGCAAAGGCTGTTTGTCTTCTGGGGGGTGAAGGAAAAAGACGCGGCGATGGCGGTGGATTCGCTCAAAGACTGGGTGGATGAGGACGATCAACGGAGCCTCAACGGCGCGGAAGCGGGCGATACATCGGGATTCTCCGTGCCGGAAAACCGCCCATTTCTCAGCGTGGGGGAGATGGAGAACGTCCGGGGCATGGAAGCGGTGCGCCGGGCCAAGCCCGAGTGGGCGGAGTTTTTCTCGACCAAGAGTTCCGGGCGGCTGGATTTGCAGGATGTCTCAGGCGACCTGCTGCAGGTCTTTGGCGGGCTGGGGGCGGACCAAGCAAGGGCATTTGTGCAGTTTCGTGCCGGTGCAGACGGGAAGGCGGGCACGGCGGATGATCCGGAAATCATGTCGGTGCAGACTTTGGGCTCGGTTGCGGGCCTTTCGCCGGAGCAGGTCCAGAATCTCGAACAGGTCTTTGGCACGGGCTCGCTGATGCGAAGGGTCGTAAGCGACGGATACAGCGGTGGCCTCCGGCATGAAATCACGGTAATCGCGACGGCCGGAAAGCCGGGGTATCTGAGCTGGGCGGAGGAACGATGAAAGAAAAATCGTTTTCCACATTGGTGCGCCCCTGGGGCGAGCAGTGGCAGCTCTGGCGGCGGAATCCAAAGGGAGTAGCCTGGAAGATCGCCCAAGAGGGGGACTGGCAGACGCTGAAGATCCCGGCGGATGCGGTGTTCGCGATCCCGGCACGGCTGACGGTGGCGCATCCATTTTTCGTCGATGCGGCGGAGGAGACGGTCGTCCGCGAAATGGCATGGCTGGAAGTCGAGATGAGCGGACTGACTCCGCGGGAGAGAGTCGCCGGAGATGTGGAGTTGCGCCTGTTACGAAGAGAGGAGAACAGGACGCTGGTCCTCGCGATCGTCTATCCACCGGAGTGGCCGTCGAAGCTGCGGGGGTTGAAGGCGGCGGTGGCGGAGGCGAGTCCATTGCTGGCGGTGTGGAGCGACAACACCGTGCATCTCTGGAGGGAGAACGAAGACCTGGTGGCGGCAGTCACGTGGAGCGGGCAGGTTGTTTACTGGGAAACGATCCACTGGACCGAAGACCGGAGCGAGATCAGGACATGGCTGCGCTGCATAGTGCTGCAATTGCAGGAAGAGCTGGGCCTGCCGGAGACGATGGCGCTGAAGGAATGGACGGCAGTGTTTCAAGAGGTGCCGGAAGGATTTGTCCGGGAGAAATCGTGGAGCGACAGGGATCGCGCGGAGGGGGCGATACCGACCGGGGCGGTCTCGAGTGCCTGGCTGCCGGGGCATCTGCGGACGCTGGCAGAGAAGCGGCGGAATCAGCGCGTGGTCGTGAAAGCCGGGCTGGCGGTGGCAGCAGTCGCGCTGGTGGCGGCGGTCGGAATCGCTTACGCATTTGCGAGCCTGCATTGGCGGGAGCAAGAGGCCGACGGAGAGATAGCGCGTCTGGAAGAGGAGACGGCTCCAATTCGCCGGGTGGCGGAACGCTGGCGGCATGTGGAGGCGGCAGTGGATGGGAAATTTTATGCGGTCGAGGTGTTGCATGTGGTGGTGGCCTCCCTGCCGGCACGGAATGTGCGACTGACAACTTTTGAGATGTCGCCGGAGAAAATCTTAGTCGAAGGGGAGGCGGGGAACGTGAGGGCGGCCACGGAGTTCTTCGAACGGCTCCAGGAAAATCCCGAGGCACCGGATCTGCATTGGGAAATGGCTTCCCCGTCGCTGCAGCCGGACAACACTGCGCGCTTCGTAGTGAGCGGTGTGCGTGAGAGGGGGGCCGATGAATAAGCGCGAGCGCATCCTCCTGGGCGTATTCACCTTTGCCCTCGCGACCGGAGGCGGGGTGCTCGGCTGGAGCACAATCTCCCGGCAGTGGCAGGCGCGAGAAAATGCGCTGAAGACCAAGCTGAAACAAATCACCGAAGCGAAGAAATGGGTGGCGGAAAAGGACACCTGGCTGGCCAAGGAGAGGTGGATAGCGGGAACTGTGCCGACGCTTTATCAAGGCCAGCAAACGGATGCGGCCTTCTTCGAGGCCATCCAACGATCGCTCAATCAATACCAGATCGAGATCGTCGAGCAGCGCATTCTGGAAACCCAAAAGGCCGGAGGCGGCGTGCTGGTGGGTATTGATCTGGTGCTAAGTTCGACTTTGGAAAACCTCATTCGCTGGCTGCACATTGTGCAGCGTCCGGAGGCCTTTCGCATACTGAGCCGGATCAGGCTGAAAAGCGATCCGGCGACGTCCCACATCCGGACGGAGCTCTCACTCAAACAATATTTCGACGCCTCTCAGACCGCCCACACTCCATGAAATTTTCCTTTCTGCCACTTTTGTTCGGATACCGCAGCCGCCTGTCATGGTGGGGAGGGCTGGCTTTGCTGGTTATCCTGTGTGCACCGGCCCTGGCGCAGCAAAACGCCGCGCGTGGCGAGGACGATCCGGTGGAGATCAACCTGCCGGAAAACTCCATCAACGAGGTTCTCAGCCTCTATGAATTGCTCACGGGCAAGCGATTGGTAAGGGACGCGAATTTGTCGGGACAGAACCTTTCGTTGGTGGTGTCCGGCGCGGTGCCGAAAAAGGATGCGATCGCGTTGCTGGAGTCCGCGCTCTTATTGAACGGCTACAGTCTGGTGCCGGTGAATGATACTACGACCAAGGTCATCGGGTCCGAGAAATCGCCGCTGGGCGAGGGGGTGCCGCTCTATGCGGATGCGGCGCTGCTGCCCTCGGGAGAGCAGGTGGTGAGTTATTTCATGCTGCTGCGCTACATATCCACCAAAGACGCGATGACGGTTTTCGATGGCTATGTAAAGCTGCGGGGGCAGGGCAAGATCGTGGCGGTGCCGAATTCCAACGCGCTGGTGATCTCGGACAATACGCCGCTGATCCGAAGGCTGATCAATCTGCAGCGGTTGATCGACGTGCCGGGGGCTAAGTTGTTGACGGAGTTTGTCCCGCTGGTGCGGGCGGATGCGGAAAGGGTGGCGGACACGGTCAACAAGATCCTCGAACAGGAGAAAAAGGAAGGTGAGAGCAACCGGGGGAGGAGCGGCCCGGAATCCGGGAAAACGCCGGAAGCGGCCGGGCAGCCGCAGGTTTCCACCAGTCCGCCGGAGGCCCTGACGGCCGACTCTTCCGCAGTGCAAGTGGTGGCAGACGCCCGCACGAACCGCATCCTGATCGTGGCGACAGAAAGCCGGATGAACTATGTGCGACAACTGGTGAAGGACCTCGACGAGGCGGTGGCGCTGGAGCAGCCGCTGGAGCGGCCGCTGCGATTTGTCTCAGCGGGGGATGTGCTGCCGGTCTTGCAATCGCTTTTGGCAGAGGGCGAGGAGGCGCCCAACGGGCAGGCGCCTCAGACACCGCAGGCTTCGCCTAGGACGCAGCAGGTGGAGGATAATTTTTTGTCCTCTGGAGGCACGTCTTCGGCGGGTGGAGGAACAGGAAAGCCGGACAAGCTGACGGCGCCCCGAGAGAGCACTGCACCGCTGGCGGTCAGCGTGGGCAAGTCCCGCATCATCGCGGACCGGAGCTCGAACAAAATCATCGTGATCGGTCCGCCGGAGAGCCGCAACAAGGCGGCGCGGGTGCTCGACATGCTGGACCAAAAACCGAAGCAAGTTTATCTGGCGACAGTGATCGGCCAACTCACCCTGGGCGATGGCATCGAGGTCGGTTTTGATTATCTGGTCAAGAATCAGAGTTTGAATGGCAATAGTATCGGAGGGCTACTGCGGACGCGGAGCGCGGGGACGGACTTGTTGCCCGATCCGTCGGCGCTGATTACCAATGCGGCTCTTCCGCTGGCCTCCGGTCTCACCATTTACGGAACAATCGCGGAGACGGTGGATGTTTATGCCAAGGCTTTGGCGACCAATAACCGGTTTAAGATTCTTTCGCGGCCGGTCGTTTATACAGCCAATAACAAGAAGGCGATGATCAGTTCCGGCCAAGCTGTGCCGATCCCGGTGAGCACATTGACCAGCGCAATCGCCACGGGTGGTCCCAACGACACGGGCACGGCGCTGGCTTCGAATATTCAATACAAGGATGTGGTGTTGAAGTTGGAAGTCATCCCGCTGATCAACTCGGATAACGAAGTGACGCTGACGGTGGCGCAGCAGAATGACAGCATCCTGGAGCGGGTCTTGATTTCGAATAACGAGGTGCCGGTGATCGGGACGCAGGAATTGACGACCACCATCACGGTAAAGAACCGTCAGACAATAGTGCTCGGAGGGCTGATCACGGAGGAGAAGCAAGATTTGAAGACGGGAATCCCGTTGATCGGCAACATACCGGGAGTGGGGTACTTATTCAGCACGACGAAGAAGACAACAACGCGGCGCGAGTTGATCGTGCTGATCCAGCCATTGATCGTAACGAGCGAGGCCGATGAGGCGGAGGCCAATTATATCGAGAAGTCGATGAGCAAGCTGCAGGACGAGCTTTATGATGATGAGATCGAGGTTCGCAAAGCCAAGCCGGTGAAGCCCGTCGGCGCCCGACCATGAGTACACTGGTAGTCGGGGAGGTTATCCACGAGGGGGAGCATTTGCTGGAGTTGGCGCGAAAGACAGGGCTCGCCGTGGCTGCGCCGGAGGGACGGCCGTCGGCGTTTGTGCCCGGCGCGCTTCCGGCGCGACTGGCGTTGCGGCATCACATCATTCCGGTCGCACAGTCGGAGGATGAATTGACGATTGCCTGCTGCGATCCGATGAATCGGATGGCGCGTGCGGCGGTGCGGCAGGCGATTCCGGGGGTGGTGCGTTTTGTTCTGGCGGAGAGGTCTGTCGTGCTGGCGGCCATCCGCGAACATTACGGCGTGGGGGCGGAGACCTTTGAGCAGTTGCTGGACGGGCAGATGCACTCGGAGGCTGACCATCTCGAGGAAGTAACCGTGCTGGATGAGGAGGATGCGGAGGCTTCGGTGATGAAGTTTGTCAATCAGATCATTCGGGAGGCGCTGAAAGACAGGGCGACGGACATCCACATCGAGCCGATGGGGGAGGAATTGCGCATCCGTTATCGGATAGACGGCATGCTGCGCGAGGCTCCGATCCCGCCGAAAATCCGGCTGCTGCAGGCGTCGGTGCTTTCCCGGGTCAAGATCATGGCCAATCTGGACATTGCGGAGAAGCGGATGCCGCAGGACGGTCGGATCAACCTGGAATTGAACGGGAGGCCGATTGACGTGCGGGTGGCCACGATTCCATCCGTCACGGGAGAAAGCATCAGCCTCCGGCTGCTGGGGCAGGAGATTTTTGATTTTAAACGCCTGGGGCTGGATGAGCATAGCGAAGCGATTGTGCGGGAATTGATCTCGGCACCCAATGGCATCGTGCTTCTCACCGGGCCCACGGGATGCGGGAAGTCGACAAGCCTCTATACGTTTCTTTCTTCGCTCAATACCAAGGAGCGGAGGATCGTGACCATCGAAGATCCGGTGGAACACAAGCTTCCCGGCGTGGTACAAATCGCGGTGAAGCCGGAGATCGATCTGTCGTTCGCCCGGGCTCTGCGCAGCGTCCTGCGCGGTGATCCGAATGTCATCATGGTGGGAGAAATGCGAGACTACGAAACGGTGGAGATCGCCATCCGGGCGGCGCTGACCGGCCACCTCGTGTTTAGTACGCTGCATACGAATGATTCCGTCGGCGGCATCACGAGATTGCTGGACATGGGCGTCGAACCGTTTCTGGTCGGAAGCTCGGTGAGAGCCTTCATCGCCCAGCGGTTGGTCCGCCGGTTGTGCCCTGCTTGCCGGAAGCCGGATGAAGCTGCGCGCGAGTTTTTACGGGAGTCGGGAGTGCGTCTTCCGGAGGAGGTCACGATTTTCCGCCCGGACGGGTGCGGGCAATGCCGAAAGACGGGCTATCAAGGCCGAACGGCCATTTATGAAATCTGCCGCATTAGCACGGGCTTGCAAAATTTGATCCACCACAAGGCCTCGGCGGCAACCCTGCGGGCCAAGGCGACGGAGGAAGGTATGATCCCGTTGAGAACCAATGGATGGAATCGCGTGTTCGAGGGGGAAACCTCGGTGGAGGAAGTGCTGCGCGTGACGGCGGCGGACGTGGAGGCGCTTGACGAATAGATGCCGGCCTTTTCCTACAAAGCAATGAGCGGGCCGGGGGCGCTGACGGCCGGGGCGATCGAAGCGAGCTCCCGAGAGGAGGCTTACCGCAAGTTGATCGCGCAGAAATTGAAGCCGGTCCATATCGTGGCGGAGGAAGGGGAGATGGTTGCGCCGCAGAACCTGAGGGTTGAACGTTTGCCCCGCCTGAAGGCTGTTCACCTGCTTCTCTTCACCGAGGAACTCGCCGACCTGCTGGAGTCGGGTTTGCAACTGGAACGGGCCCTTTATGTCATGGAGACGCGCGAGGAGAATTCCCCGATCAAGGGAACGGCGGCTTTTTTAAGACAACAAATCCGAGAAGGCCGGAGCTTCGCCACGGCCTTGCGGGAGTGCCAGGGATCATTCTCGGAACTCTATATCAACATGATCGCCGCCGGAGAGGCGGCGGGCGCGCTGGAGAGCATCCTGCGGCGGCAGGCCCATCACACCGCGATCGTGATCGAGCTCAAAAAACGCGTGTCGATGGCGCTGATTTATCCAGTGATCGTGTTCATCACAGGGGTTGTCTTGCTTGGCATATTCATCCTGTTCCTTCTGCCTCAACTCACGACATTACTGGCCAAGACGGGTCGTGAGCTTCCCTTGGTGACGAGGGCGCTGATCGGAACCAGTGAATTCCTGGGTCACTACTGGTGGGTGCTCGCTCTCGGCGCGGTGGTGGGCGGAGGGCTGTTTCGGGCCTGGATTGGCACGGCGGCCGGGCGAAAGACCTGGGACCGGTGGCAGCTTGGATTGCCTCTGGTTGGCCCGATCCTCAAACAGCAATTTCTCGCCCAGTTTTTGCAAACGCTGGCAACGCTGCTGGCCAACGGGGTGGTGCTTCTCAATGCATTGTTGCTGGTGGCAAACGCCACGCCCAACACGCACGTAAAAAATATCCTCCGCAATATCTGCGATCAGGTGGGGGAAGGGGCGTCGCTGTCGAAGTGCATGAAGAAAAGCGGATTCTTTCCGAGTCTCCTCATTGATATCGTAGGGGTGGGGGAGCAGACGGGAAAGATCACCCAGGCCCTGCAACGCGGCGCGGCAAGGTATGACAAAGAATTCAACGCCAAGATCCAGAAACTAACAGTTCTTATTCAACCCGCGACCATTCTGGTCGTGGCCATTTTCGTGGGGATCATCGCCTATTCCATGATCACCGGTATCCTCACTTCCGTCTCCGGCTTGAGAATGCGCTGATTCCGATGCCTCTATTTTTCTATTGAACTCCGGGTGATAGCCTGTGATAAATAACGACCAGATAGATCGTATTAAATGCAATTATCGATGCAAACTGACTACGCCTTGCGAGCGCTCTTTACGCTAGCCGCTCATGGAGGCGATCGGCCGCTGCCAATTCTCGAGCTGGCCAGGCGCAATGACATCCCGAAAAGGTTTTTGGAACAGATCATGCTTCAGCTTAAGCGACGACAATGGGTACGGAGCACGCCTGGAAAGTTTGGGGGTTATCGTCTGGCGCGGTCTCCAGGCCAAATAACGATGGGAGAAGTTGTGCGTTATTTCGATGGAACCCTGGCACCCATCGCCTGTGTTTCCATCAGCGATTACAAGTGTTGCAGCCAGGAATCCGTCTGCCGCTTTCGCCGGGTCATGCTGGATGCGCGGAATGCGGTGGTGAACCTTATGGATCGCACGACCCTGGCGGACCTTTTACGGACCGTTCCAGTGGGAAGCTGGGAGTTGCAGCAGGGTATCAATGGCGAAGGAATTTGATCTAAATAACGATCATATTAATCGTATATATTCAATTTTATGAGCGAATCCACTTTAATTTCTGACCGGGTCGTGGCGCGAAGCCAGGACAGCTGGCTGGAAATCGTCGAACGGCAGGTGCGAACCACCAAGTTTGGATCGGTGCAGATTGTCATTCACGACGGTCGCGTGGTGCAGATTGAGACCAGTGTAAAGGTTCGCTTTGACAAGGCGCCGTAACTTAGTCGTCTTCATTTCTCGAACTGAGGTCGACGTGTCAGACTGAGCGAGAAGCAAAATCAGCAGAACGCAGCTGGAGATTGCGCATTGGGCGACCGTGTTTGAGCGGCAGGTTCCCGCTAATCGATCTTAGCCCGGTTGGCGAACCCTGACGAAAAACTTTCCTTCGTCCGATAAAAATGAGGTCATTCCACCCTTCCGTCGGTACCTTTTCCTCGTGAAGATCCCTCCATTCGCTTTCTTTTTGTTTCTGCGCGCAGCGTTGGGGTGTTCGTTTGCGGCGGTCTTCCTGGGGCTGGCGGCCCATGCCCAGGCAAGTCCGCCTATAGAAATCGTCGGCGACACCCACTTTAGGGGAGGGTTCGTCCTGCTTGATCCCAAGCCTGGGAAAGCAGTCCCGTACGGCAAAGTGGAGGGCATCGAAGCGGACAAACCTCCGGAGTGGAGAATGGCCCAATGGGCCAGCAAATATCCGCTGGAGAACAAACCGCAGGTTCTCCCGGATGGCTCGCTAAAATACGCAAATGAAGGAAAATTGGTCCTCATTGCGTCAGAAAACAGCAAAGCTGCCGACCTCTGCCTCGGTGTAAACGGTTCGGCCGAATATGGCTCCCATGTGAGGAAACTTGGCGAGGATTGGGTGCATCTGCTCGTCGAGCAGAAGATCTCGGGCGAGCAACCGCTCAATCAATTTTCAAAGGTGCATTTCCATTGCGAGGCACGGCTCAATAACCTCAAGCGTTTTGCCATGCCGGATTATTCGCCAAGCCTTCATGCCGCGCAGTTCCAAATATTTCTGACGATTCAAAATATCAACCGGACATCGTCGGGATATCGGAATTTCATTTGGTTTGGCATTGCGGTTTACGACGATCGCAATCCCTCCCCTGGCGTCTATATGGCGCGGGACGTGGGAAAGGAGGACGCAACGGGCCAGTTCATTTATATTCCCGCCCGGAAAGCCTTTACCTCTCAAAGCATGCAGGAAGGACAATGGATAACGCTGGACAAGGATATCCTGCCCTTTCTCAAAGAGGGACTGGATCAAGCCTGGCAAAGGGGTTATCTTAAGGAGCCGCCTTTATTGTCGGATTACGCTGTTTCCTCCATTAATATGGGCTGGGAAATATCAGGCATCTTTAACGCGGAGATGCAGGTTCGTAATTTTAGCCTCCAAGCCATGGGCCTGTGACGTGATCTCTTTAAAAACAGCGATTTCGGCCAGTGCTCTGCGACATGGTGATGAGGATTCAGTCTTAAGAGACCTCCAAGTAGGTTGGGATATAAGAATCCCCCTAAAATTCCTGCCGGGAAGGGCTTTTACGGGCTGATTAACTTTCTCACGCGACAGGCGAGGGTTGTCAGATGTGCAATTTTTTCCGCAGGAAAACCAGGAGGCGGACGGGGAGGGCTGCCGCGGTTAGGATAAAGCGGCTTAGTCCGCAGAAGGAGGTTACGCGGGCGGGCTTGAGGCAGGCGGCATTGGGAAGATAGACGCGAGGCTCGGATTTTTTTTCCAGCAGACCGGGCGGAAATTTCGAAACATCCATGCGGCCGTGGAAGACAGATACCGTGGCACCGGCTGGCAGGATGATGGGATGCTCGGCGTGGAAGTTGAAAACCACGGGCAGGGGAGCGAAACGCAGGGAGGAGCGATAGAGAACTTCGCGAAAGGCGGGTTGCTCGCCTTTGATCGGCTCAGGCAATTTTTTGTGCGCGTCGTAGCGGGCGTCCCAATCGCGCAGGAACTGCTCCATCGCGGGGGTGCGCCGGTAGAGGATGGCCCCTGCGTTGAATTCCGGAAAAGCCTCGGGCACGCCGGGGAGGGGCCGGGGCTGATAGGTTTCCATCGTGGCGGCGATGTCGAATTGGTTGAGGATCTGGAACACCTCGGCGGGGTCGCGGCAGATGGTGGTGTCGGCGTCGAGGAAGAGCGTTCTCTCGTAGGGCGACATCTGCAGGGCAGCGGTCTTGTCGGCGAAGTTCCGCCGGGCGTCCGACATGGCTTGGATGTGCAGGCGAGGATCACGGGAAAACTCAGCCAGATTCTCCGGCAGGTCGGTGAAGACGGTGACGTCGAGATCGGGAGCAAAACGCCGGAGGCTGCGGAGAGATTGAAGGCATTCCGTGACGAATCGGGGACCGGTCGCCACATAAATAATGCCTTGGGAAGGATTGCTCACCGGCCCTTGCCTGTCGCAAATGGTTGCGGAAGTCAAGAAACGCCCACCTTAGCTATCGGCGGGGCCGCATGGGCGGAGGGCCTCCGGGACCGCCAGGACCACGCGCGCCGCCGGGGCCGCCACCGGGCGGAGCTTTCATCAGGTTGCTTTGTTCCACCTCGCCCCAATAGCCGCCAATGATGTAGGGAAACTTGCCGGGGGTGACGTGGTAATGCCAGCCGCGGTCATCATCGCGATGGATGTTAAATTCGTTCAATGGATTAGTTTTGGAATCCATGGCCATCTCGCCATTGCCTTCATAGGGGCCGTAAACCGGAAAGCCGTCGAAGGCCCAGCCAATGAGAGGGGAATGGGTCTTGCCCGCATCCTCGAAGGGCGAACGCGCACAGACAGGATATTTGTGATAGTGGTAGAAGCTGCCGGGATCGGGGTGGCCGCAGCAGCGATCCATTATGTTCACGGCCTCTTCCATCCCGGCATCGAAGGGGTTGTAAAAGATCACGCCATTGACGGCCACGCCGGTCGGGCCCATGGGCAGGGCGCGATTGCGGTTTTTATCATTCATGGCCCTGGCCTTCGGATCGGGCTCGGGGTTGAGCGGCAGGGTAAAGGTGAGGTCTTTTTCCTGGATGTAGTTGGGATTGCGCAGGTAACCGGGGAAGCTGCCGGTGGTGTGATTTGGCAGGTTGGCGGACTTGATGACCATGGTGGTGCCGGTGAAATCGACCTGGACGGCATTTTCGATCCAGGTGTCCTCCTGCATGATCTTCCCGGATGCGTCCTTGAAGCCGCGTTTGAGCCAGGCGCCGCGGTCCATGGCGAACGGGGTCTCGATGCGCGGGCCGGCCTTATAGACCAGGCGATCGAGGTTTGTAGAATCGAAATGAGTGGGGGCGGATTCCTCGCCTTCGGCGGGGTGGTAGTACCATTTGCCACCGATGGGCAGCAGCTTCATTTCTTCGTCACCTTGAGCGGGTTCACCTTTTCCCATGGGAGGCTGATAGGTGGAGGGGACGGCGATACGTTCCAGGC
Organism: uncultured Chthoniobacterales bacterium; assembly: GCA_964445975.1. Taxonomy (GTDB): domain Bacteria; phylum Verrucomicrobiota; class Verrucomicrobiia; order Chthoniobacterales; family Terrimicrobiaceae; genus CAYUMP01. Next base: position 109,612 of record CAYUMP010000010.1, read on the forward strand.
GCACGTCATCGATAAGGAATGAGGAGTTCGAGCCCGTTCCTGTGCCATTCTGAAAACTGACGATCAGCTTCAGGGAATCAATGCCATTGAAGGGCAAGCGGAAATCGAAGGCGTGCCGGGGCCAGGCGACGGCGCCGTTTTTGAAACCGACGCCATTGCGGGCGATGTCTTTTCGGTCGGCTTCCACCTGGGCGTAGATTTCCTTAACGACTCCGTCGAGTGCTTCCGTGCCGTCCTTGCCGGAGAATTTGATTTTCATGACGAGGTCGTCCTCACCCGTCACGGCGAAATTTTTCTCCGGCAAGCCCGCGAAGGAGAAGCGAAGCCACTGGCCCGCGCCGGCCTCAATCCCCGTCACGTCCATCTCGACCGAGCCCGCACTGCCGGCGGAGAGGCCGCCCGATCCGCTGGAATTCAGAGCCACGGCCCGGCCGCCGTTCTCGTCGTCTTCACGTTCGGTCTTCACCGCTTTGGCCGCGCCCTGCAAAGTGTAGCCGGTTTCCTTTTCGAAACGTTGTTCATAGGCCGGGGCGGATTCCTTCTCGGCGGCGAAGGCCGTGAGTCCCGTGAAACAGAGCGAGGCGAACAGGATGGAGGGTTTCATTCGTGCGAATGTCGCAAGTCCGACCTTTAGACTCGGTTAAGAAACCACTTAACCCAATCTTAAGGTTGTTTCGCAGATAGTGCGGGCATGGTACGATCCTCTCCGCGCCGCGGGCGGCGTATTCTTATGAAGATTCTGGTAGTCGAAGATGAAGACGATCTGCGCGGCAGCCTCAAGCAATCGCTGGCGGAACAAGGCTATGCGGTGGATGCGGCCGAAGACGGAACGGAGGCCATCCATCTGGCGCTGGAAAACAACTACGACGCCATCATCCTCGATGTCGTGCTGCCCAAGGCGGACGGCTGGCAGGTGCTGCGCAGCCTGCGCGAAAAGAAAAAGACGCCCGTGTTGATGCTGACCTCGCGCAATACCAGAGCGGATATCATCCAGGGGCTGGACCGGGGCGCGGACGACTACCTGACCAAACCTTTCGACCTGAAGGAAGTGCACGCCCGGGTGCGCGCCTTGATCCGGCGATCCAAAGGACATGCCGATCCCATCCTTAATTTCGGCCGTATCGTCCTGGATTCGGGGAAAAAGCTGGTTCTGCTGGATCAAGAGGTGGTTGAGCTTACCCACCGCGAATACAGTCTGGTGGAGTATCTGGCCTTTCGCCGGGGCGATGTGGTGAGCCGCACGGAATTGTATGAACATCTTTTTGCGGATGATGATGAGTCGCTGTCGAATCTGCTGGACGTGCATGTGTGCAATGTCCGCAAGAAGATCGACAAGGACTTCATCCAAACCCGCCGCGGACACGGGTATTCTCTCACGGAGATATGAATCCGCTTCGATCCATCCGGTGGCGTCTCCAGCTTTGGTACGGGCTGTTGCTGGCGCTGGTCACAGCGGGGTTGCTGATCTTCTTTTTTCAGTATGCAAAAAATGCGCGGGTGGTGCAGGTGGATGCGCAATTGACGAACGACTTTTTGCGGATTCTGCCGCAGCATTTGCCGCCGGAAGGTTTTGGCGGGCGAGGCCCCAAGGGGCGTCCCGGCCCGGAGGGCAGGTTTGATCCCGGAGGCAGGTCGGAGGAAATGCCAGGCCCGCCGGATGGACGGCCAGGGGGGCCGTCGGCGGCCTTTGAGGCAACAGGAAAATACCTTGTCGTCTATGAAAGCGACGGACGGACACGCTATCGCACGCCGCAGGCACCGGAGACGGAACAACCGAAACCCCGGGCGTCCGGGACCTGGACAGAAAGCCGCTGGAACGGCGCAAACCGGGAATTGGTGCATGTCTCGCCCCAAGGGCAGGCCATCGTCGTGGGGGTGCCATCGGGGCTGCTGCAAAGCGAGATGAACGTACTGACGATCAAAATGCTGGCGTTGGGAGGAGGGTTGTTTGTTTTCGCCCTGGTGGTGGGGGCATGGATCACGGGAGCGGCTCTGCGGCCCATCCAGAAAATCGCGGAGACGGCCCGGCAAATCGCGGCGGGAGACTGGCGTAAACGCATACCGACCGAAGGCAGCGCGGAGGAATTGGCGGGACTGAGCGAGGTGCTGAACGACAGCTTTGACCGCATCGAGCGAAGCTTTCAAAATCAGGCGCGCTTCACGGCGGACGCGTCGCATGAGTTGGGGAATCCGGTATCCATCGTTCTTTCCCAAACACAGCTGGCATTGGACAGGCCGCGGGAGGCGCCGGAATATGTAAAGGCCCTGGAAGCCTGCCGCCGGGCGGGTGAGCGCATGCGCGACTTGACCCGTGATTTGCTTGATCTGGCCGGCTATGAGTCCGGAGTGTCCGCCCGGCAGCGGCGAGAATGTGATCTGCGCGAGGTGGTGGACGAGGCCCTGGCGGCAGTGGATGATCTGGTGCAGGAATGCAAGGCGACCGTGGTGAAGGAGGTGGCGCCGGTGGTAGCGGAGGTGCATGCCCGGGCGATCAGCCAGGCATTGATCAACCTGCTCAATAATGCGCTCAAGCATAATGAGGAGGGGGTGAGGATCTCGGTACGGTTAAGGCAGGAAGGCAGTTGGGCTCGTCTGGAAGTGGCGGATTCCGGGCAGGGTGTGCCGCAACAAGCGCAGGCCCATATTTTCGAGCGGTTTCATCGCGGCGATCCCGCGCAGCATGCCACGGGGCGGGGGCTGGGATTGGCCATCGCCCGGGCCATCATGGAAATGCACCGCGGCAGCATTGCGCTGGAAAGTTCACCGAGCAGCGGCTCCCGGTTTGTCCTGAAGATCCCGCTTCGCATCGACCAGTCCCGCGAGGAATGAACTAGAGTCTGATTTTTTGAGACGGACGGATGTCCGCCTTGAGAAAGCGCTTCATCTGAGCGAGAGCCTGGCGGCTGGCTTCCTTGGTTTCGGCAGCGACACAATCGCCAGGGACGACGATTTGAAAGCCCCGCATGTAGGCGTCGTTGGCCGTGTAGATGACGCAAATTTCGGTGGAGAAGCCGGTGATGACGAGTTTCCTGCTGCCAAGCTGGGCCAGCAGGACATCGAGCGAGGTGGAATAAAAGCCGGAATGGCGCGGCTTGAGGACAAAGTAGTCGTCCTGGTCCGGGCGGAGGAGCGCGGCGAGACGGCGGCCGAGACAGTCTTCTTCCAGGCAATGCTCGACTTGCCGGCGAAAATCGGAGCGCCACTGGCCGAAATTATCGTTCACGTAGATAATGGGAATGCGGGCGGACCTGGCGCGTTCTTTCAGCCGGGCAATGCGCCGGGCGGCGGGGAGGGCGGAGCGAAGAAGTTTGGGACCTTCGGGGAAATCGAGGTCGTTGATGACGTCGATGAGAAGAAGCGCAGCGGCAGGCTTCCGCCGCAGGCGGGAGGGCTGGGGACGGTTGGGACCGGCAGGCATAATAATGATTCGGTTGTTTGTCTGAGAGCGGACGTGAATCATGGGCCTTTTGGCCATCCGAGGCCGACGTGAGGGGCGATTCCCGGAGATGAAAAAGCAGTCGCTTTGGTTGGATACGGTGGAGCTCCCCGAATATCCGAAACTGGAAGGAAACATCGAGGTCGACGTCGCCATCGTCGGGGCGGGTATCACCGGGCTGACGACGGCTTATCTGCTGAAAGAGGCGGGATGCAAGGTGGCGGTGGTCGACCTGCAGGGAATCGCGGGGGGAGAGACCGGACACACGACGGCGCATCTCTCGTTTGTCACGGATGCACGGCTGTCGGAGCTCGCCGGGAAGATCGGCAAGAAGCAGGCGGCGGCTTTTTGGGACGCGGGACTGGCAGCGATGGCACAGATCGAAGGCATCGCCCGGGAGTTGAAGGTCGATTGTGAGTTGAAGCGGGTGCCCGGGTATCTCTTCGCCGCGCTGGGAAAGGATGCGGACAAGGAAAGGAAGGCTTTGGAAAAAGACGCGGAACTGGCGGCGGAATTGGGTTTCGATGCGGACCTGTTGCAGGATGATCCGGTCTTCGAGCGGCCCGCCGTGCGGTTTCCCAACCAGCTCAAGTTTCATCCGTTGAAGTATCTGGAGGCACTGGTGAAGAAGCTGCCGGGCCAGGGTTCCCATGTCTTCACGAAGACGAGCGGAAGCGATGTGGATGCGGAGAAGCATGAACTGCGGACGAAAGACGGTATGATCAAGTACGGGTCGATCGTGGCCGCGACGCATGTGCCGATCCAGGGCGAGCGGGGCACTGTCGGCGCGGCGTTATTTCAAACCAAGCTGGCGGGATATTCCACCTATGCGATCGAGGCGGGAATTTCGTGCATTCCGGAGTCGCTGTTTTGGGACACGAACGAGCCGTATTATTATTTTCGGTTTGATCGGAGAGAGGACGGGTGTTCCGTCATCGTGGGAGGCGAGGATCACAAGACCGGGCAGGCGGAAGATACGGAGGCGCGCTACGAGGCTTTGTTGAAGGTGCTGAGGGAACGCTTTCCCTCGGCAAAGCCGCGGCATCGCTGGTCCGGCCAGGTGATCGAGACACCGGATGGCCTGCCTTATATTGGCGAGGTGGGGGATCGGCAATTTGCGGCGACCGGCTTTTCCGGCAATGGCATGACCTTGGGCACGTTCTCGGCCATGCTGATTCGCGACCTCATCACCAAAAAGGCGAATCCCTGGAGCGAACTTTTCTCGCCGGATCGCAAGGCCCTGGTGGGAGCCTGGGAGTACCTGCGGGAGAACGTGGATTTCCCGAAGTACTTCATCAAGGATCATGTCAAACCGGCGGGGAAGGCGGAGGATGTCTCACGCAATTCCGGCGAGATCGTGCGAATCGACGGGAAGAAGCGGGCGATTTATTGCGATGCGCATGGCAAGCGCACGGTGCTGTCTCCGGTGTGTCCGCACATGGGCTGCATCGTGGCGTGGAACGAGGCGGAGAAGACATGGGATTGTCCGTGTCACGGCTCTCGCTTCATGGCCACCGGTGAGGTGATCGCGGGACCAGCCGAATCGAATCTGGAGGCGGGCTAGGGGTACGGCTTCCAGCGGAACTCTTTCACACCCGCATGGGCGCTGAGCCGGTTGATAAGATCCTCGGGGAGATCCTCTCTCGGCGCATGTGGACGGCGGAGGTCGAGGTGCAGCTCCCGGCTTTCGGAATTGTAGACGAGGCCGAGTGTCGAGCAGTGATAGCCGGCCTCCTTTAAGATTTGAAGAATCTCCCGGGGACTCGATCCCTCGGGCGCGAGAACAATGGTGACACTCGCGAAACTGTGTTTCATGAGGTGATCCTCGATCCACTTTAAGAGCCAAAGAATGGCGACTCCCATGGCCAGCAGGGCCTGGCCGAGGCCGAGCTCACCGGCGCCGAAACAGAAGCCCATGACCGTGGCAAACCATAGGGTCGCCGCAGTGGTGACGCCGAGGACGAAGTTGCCCTTATGCAGAATGGCTCCGGCGCCGATGAAGCCGACGCCCGTGAGAATGCCAAGCGGCAGTCGCATGACGTCCATGGTGACAAAGGAATCAGCCGGACGCCCGGTGGTGTCGATCAACAAATTGGCTAACACCATGGCGGCGGCGCCAGCCAGGCAAACGAGGACGGTCGTACGCAAGCCGGCCGGGCGGCCGTATTCCTCGCGGTTGAAGCCGCTGATGGCTCCGGCCAAAAAGGCAAGGCCCAGCCGGAGAGCGATCTCCGGCCAGGCCAGCTGCATGGTCATGGAGGTTTACTTGGCAGCGGCGACGTTGATGGAGCCCTTGGCGAGGGCCGTCAGCTTTTCATCGGTGGCCGCTTCCTCGTTCAGGGTGGTCTGGAGAGTTTTCGCTCCTTCCTTGTCGCCGAGCAGTTCCGCATAGGTGCGGGCGGTGCCGTAGCCGGCGATCTCGTAATGCTCGACCCGCTGGGCGGCGGAGATGAGACCGGCGTCGCGCACTTCCTCATCGGCCTCCTCTTCGATCATATCGGCGCCCTCTTTCAGCAGACCTTCCATGCCCTTGCACTTGGGACCGCGAGTGGTCTGGTCGAGCTTGGCGAGAACCTTTTCCAGGCGTTTGGCATGCTCTTCGGTTTCCTTGAGATGCTTCTTAAAACCGTCGGCCAGTTTCTGGCTGGTGGAAGCCTTGGCCATCTTGGGCAGGGCCTTGATCAGTTGCTTTTCCGCGCTGTAGAGGTCCTTGAGTTCGTGGATGTAGAGGTCTTTCAGGGTGTTTAGTTTCATGTTTTTGTTTTGTCGTTGAGTGATCAGGGGGTGAGGACAACCTTCACGCAGTTGTCCTCCTTGTTATTGAAAATTTCGTAGGCCCGAGGGGCGTCGGCGATGGGGAGGCGATGGGTGATGATGTCGTCGAGGCGAATGCGGCCGCCTTTGACCCACTCGATGAGTTCGTCGATGTAGGGCTGGACGGTGGCCTGGCCGAAGCTGAGGTGGAGGCCCTTGTCGAAGATCTGGCCGATGGGAAAGTTATCGTAAGGTGCGCCGTAAACGCCGACGCCGCCGATGGCTCCGCCGCGCCGAACGGCACTGATGGCCAGTTCCAAGGCATGCGTGCTGCCGACCTGGCCGTGGAAGACATTGCTGATTTTGTCGCCGACGCTGCGTTTGGCTTCCATGCCAACCGCATCCACACAGACGTCGGCGCCCCGTCCATCGGTGAGGGCGCGGATCTGCTCCACAAGGTCCTTGTCCCCGGCGTTGATCGTGATGGAGCCGGCGGTGCGTCGGGCGGTTTCCAAGCGGTATTCCTCGTAGTCGACGCCGATGACTTTTTCGGCGCCGAGTGCGATCGCAACCTTTTGAGCCATAAGGCCGACAGGGCCGCAGCCGAAGACCGCGACGGTATCGCCGGCTTTCGCGCCAGCCCACTTGAGGGCGGAGTAGCCGGTGGGAAAGATATCGGTGAGGAAGAGGAGTTGTTCATCTGAGAGGTTCTCGGGCGCACGGCGCGGGCCGAAATTGGCATAGGGGACGCGCACGTATTCGGCCTGGCCACCGCTGTAACCGCCGTACAGGTCGGTGTAGCCGAAGAGGCCGCCGCCTTTTTGGTCGAGGAGACCGCCCTCTGGGCCGTACTTTTCCGGATTGGAAATTTCACAATGGCCGGGCAGATCGTGGTTGCAGAAGAAACATTGCCCGCAAGCGATGGGGAAGGGGATGATGACCCGGTCCCCACGGCGTAGATCCTTCACATCGGCACCGGTTTCCTCGACGATGCCCATGAACTCGTGGCCCATGACCATGGGTTTGGGCTGGGGAAGAAACCCATTATAAATGTGGAGATCAGAACCGCAGATTGCGGTGGAAGTGACTTTGAGGATGACGTCCTGGCTGTCTTCGATGACAGGATCGGAAACCGTTTCCACCCGCATATCCTTTGGTTTGTGAAATACAACGGCCTTCATGGTGTTGGGAGTACGGAGGAGAGGGGCTGGGTGGTTTTGGCATTCGTGCGTCTGAGGCCACAGTCGGGGTGAGTACTTAGCTTTTCCACGTCGGCAGAAACGCAGACGCGCAGAGGGACCGCCTTTCGCGAACGTCTATGGTGACAGGACAGCCCAAGCGCATTTTTTTGCTTTCGCCCGCGCATTCCGGTGGACAGCGGGCGCGCATGCTGGTGAATCCCCGCGCGCAATTTCCGCTGGCCCAGCGGCTGCGGCGGGGCGAAACGACGCTGGGTGAAGTCTTCACTTTTCTGAGCGGGCTCTATTTCCGAGGGAAGATGGCTTATGCTCCTCGATTTGCCCGGCCACCGCGTGGAGTCGGGGGAGTGTGGGTAATCACGACCAACCGGGGTTTGATGGAGGCGGATACGCCGATCGATTTGCCGATGCTGGAGTCGTTTGGCCAGGTTGAGATTGATGCGGGTGAACCGGCTTATGTATTGCCGCTCACGAGTACGGCACAGGCTTTGCGCAAGCGGTTGGGGAAGTCTGACGAGGTGGTATTGCTGGGGAGCATCGCGACGGGAAAGTATGTGGATATCCTGCAGGCGGTTTACGGAGGAAAGCTGCTCTTTCCCGCGGATTTCATCGGCCGGGGAGACATGAGTCGCGGCGGGCTGATGTTGCGGCGAGCGGCTAGTGGTGAGGAATTAGATTACCTACCGGTGGAAGGAGCCGTACGGCGGGGAAGGCGACCGCCAAAGCTAGGCTCGCAGGCTGCGGAGTTGCCTCGACCATGACGACGGGGAGAGGAGCGTAAAATAGGTGTCTGAAGGGATTTATTCTATTCAATGCAACGGGTATCTAGTAGCGTCTGGAGGATGCGTCGCATTCAGAGCAAGCTGTTAGTCGGCTTTGTTTGCGTTGTTGGCATCATCGGTTTCCAAGCCTTCATCGGGTATCTGAGTTCGCGGCAGGTGGAACAATTGCTCGATCGCGCCTACCGGGCTTCCGCGGCGGAGGTCTCCGCGGGTGAGCAAATGCGGCAGGCCGCGATGAGCATTCGGATGGCACTAAGCGAACCAAGCTCCCTGGCCTTGGCGGCGATTCGCACGAAGGTGGAACAGCAGATGGAGACCCTGGCGGGGGCGATCAACGCGGCGGAGAGTGCCACAAAGTCATCCCTCGAGGCGACGAAGCAACTGCATGATGGCAGCCGACAGCTCGAAGAGAGACAGGATCTGGAGAAGCTGGCGGAAATCAGGGTGAATCTCGAGCGGCTTCTCCGAGAGTGGGCGGGGTTTTCTGCGGCGGAAATTTCCGGGGCAGAGGCGGCGGCCCGCATGCGCGAGCTTTTGGACGAGGAGGTATTGGTCGCCGCAGGGGAGTATCAAAACAGTTCGATCCGCAATGTCGCGGAGGAAGGCTCGCAGGCGGCCAAGATTGTACGGGACTCCCGCCTTCTCCTGGCCGGGACGGCTCTGGCGTCACTGTTCGCGGCGATCACGGCGGGCTTCCTGCTGGCGCGGTCCGTGGTGGGCCCTCTTCGGCAGATGACACGGGAGGCCGACGCCATCTCGCGGGGCGACTTTGAGCGCCGCCTTTCCTCAGGGCGGAAGGACGAGTTTGGGCAGTTGGGAGATTCCTTCAATCACGTGCTGGATGCGCTACAGGCCGTCTCGATCACGCGGGAAGACCTAGAGTCCCGGGTTTCCGAACGGACGGCGGAGTTGGATCGATTCTTCACTCTGTCGTTGGACATGCTGTGCATTGCGGATTTCTCGGGAAAATTCCTGCGGGTGAACCGGGCTTTTGCGGCGACGCTGGGGTATCCCCTGGAAGATTACGTTTCGCAGCCGTTCGTCAGTTTTATTCATCCGGACGATATCGCGGCAACGGAGGGGGAGATGGAGAAGTATCGCACGACGGGCGATCCTTCCTTACATTTTGAGAACCGTTACCGGCATCAGGATGGCGGCTGGCGGACCTTGTCGTGGAACGCCGTGCCGCTGCAGGAGGTGGGCCTCATCTATGCAGTGGCCCACGACATCACGGAACTGCGCCGGATCGAACGGGCGCTGAGAACCAGCGAGGAGGAGCTCCGCGCTGCTCTGGCCAGGCAGAGGGCGGCGCGAGAGACGGAGCGACTGCGCGCCTCGCGGATGTTGCAGTATCAACAGGCGTTGCTGCGCCTGCGCGACCTGAAACGCACCGAGTTGGAGGCGTTCATTAATGAGACGACGGAGGAGTGTGCCCGACAGCTGGATGTTGAGCGGGTGAGCGTGTGGTTCCTTAATGCGGAGGAAACGGCCATCCAATGCCGCGACCTTTTCGAGCAGTCCGAGCGGCGCCACAGCGCGGGGATGGAGATGTCGGGAGAGCGGTATCCGGCCTATTTCCGGGCGATTCGCGGTCTGGCCCCGGTGGTGGCGGACAATGCGGTGGCGCATCCTTCCACCAATGAATTTGCGGACAATTACCTGCGGCCGCTGGGGGTCGTATCCATGCTGGATATTCCGATCCGGGCGGGTGACAAGCTGGTCGGTGTGTTGTGTTGCGAGCAGGTCGGCTCGATGCGCCAATGGGCGGGCGAGGAGGTCGAGTTTGCGAGCGGCGTGGCCTCGGCGCTGATGCTGGGGGTGGAACAAAACCAGCGGGCGGCGGCGGAGGAAAAGCTGCGCGCCAGCGAGGAGTATAACCGCAGTATCGTGGAAAGCTCGGAGGATTGCCTCAAGATCCTCTCTCTTGATGGAGCTCTCCTGAACATGGCGGAAAATGGCCGGCGGTTGGTCGGATTGGACGATTTTTCCAAGGTCGCAGGAACGGATTGGTTTTTGTTCTGGGAGGAAGCCGACCGGGAGGCCGCTCGTTCGGCCGTGGCGGAGGCCAAAGAGGGACGCATCGGCAGATTTCGCGGATATCGTCCCACCTTCCAAGGCGTGCCCAAATGGTGGGATGTGATGGTCTCGCCAGTCCATGGAGCGGATGGAAAGCCTTCGCGTCTGCTGGCAGTCTCGCGTGACATTACAACCCAGCGGGAGGTCGAGGAGGAGGTGCGGCGTTTGAACGCGACACTGGAGGAAAGAATTTTACATCGCACGGCCGAACTCCGCAGTAGCGAGGAACGCTTTCGCCTGATGATCGAGCAGGTCCAGGACTATGCGATCTTTCTGCTTTCAGCCGAAGGCATCGTCACTACGTGGAATAGCGGAGCTCAACGGGCCAAGGGTTACCTGGCCGAAGAAATCGTGGGACAGCACTTTTCCTGTTTCTATGCGGTGGAGGATGTGCGCGAGGATTTGCCGGGCCGGTTACTGAGCGACGCGATAGCCAAAAACGTGGGCCGCCACGAAGGATGGCGGCAGCGCAAGGACGGCAGCCGTTTTTGGGCGGAGGTCACGATCACGGCGATTCGCGATGAAAAGGGGGTGCTCCGCGGCTTTGCCAATGTGACGCATGATCTCTCCGAACGCCGGGACGCGGAAGTTGCTCTCAAGCGGGCTTTGGAAGTCCAGCGTGATCTTACCCGCAAGGCCCAGGCCGGCGAAAAAGCGCGGAGTGAGTTTCTGGCCATCATGAGCCATGAGGTTCGCACGCCGATGAACGGCATCATCGGTTATGCCGATTTGCTGGCGGCTTCGCCGGAGTTGGCGCGGGAAACCCGGCAATACGCGGACATCCTGCTGCAAAGCGGCGAGGCATTGCTGCGGATTCTGGATGACATCCTTGATTTCAGCGGCATGGAGGCGGGTTCGATGAAGATTGAAAGAGCCGTCTTCAACCCCCGGCAATTGATCGAGGATGTGCGGTTGCTGCTCGCTCCGGTGGCCGCCCGCAAGAATCTGGAATTGAAAACCGAGGTCGATGCGGAAGTGCCGGAGAGGCTTGTTTCCGACGCGGGGCGGCTGCGGCAGGTACTGATCAATCTCGGCGGCAATGCCATCAAGTTTACCGACAACGGAGTGGTGGTGATCCGGTTGGCCCCGGCGGAAGTGGGGAGCCAGATTCTGTGGGATCTCTCCGTGGCGGACTCCGGCCCGGGTCTTTCGGAGGAACAGCAGGGCAAGATTTTCGAGCCTTTCGTGCAGGGTGACCTCAGTTCGTCGCGCCGCCATGGCGGCACCGGTCTGGGGCTGGCCATCTCCCGACGGTTGGTCGAGTTGATGGGTGGTTCGCTGTCCGTGGTCAGCCGCCCGAGAGAAGGCTCCAGATTTGTCGCCCGGCTGCCGATGAAAGCCGAAGCGGCGCGGCACGTGGAAACGGTATCCCGGACCGAGTCGCACCAGGGGGGCTTCGCGGAGGGGCATCCCTTGAAAATCCTGGTGGCCGAGGATGATGCGATCAATCTCAAGCTGACGCTGACGCTGCTGGGCAAGCTGGGTTATCGGGCGGTGTCGGCCAAAAACGGCCGGGAGGCGGTGGAGCAATTTGCCCGGGAGCTGCCGAACTGCATTCTCATGGATCTGCAAATGCCGGAAATGGACGGTATCGAGGCCACCATGGCCATCCGCGAGATGGAGCGAACCTGTGGCCGGCCCCCGGTTCACATCGTTGCCCTGACGGCGAATACCGACGCGGAGGATCGCCAGCGCTGCCTCGACGCGGGCATGTCGGTCCACGTCAACAAGCCGATCCGGCGGGAGCACCTCTGCGAGTTACTGGCTGCGGCCAGCAAGGCCAGCAGAAACGGGCACGGAAGAGCCTAGGTGCTACTGGCATCGAGCAGGCGATCGTCTGCGACCAGCAGGACACGATCACCCCGTCTGGGTTTCACGACGCCGTCTCCGGTGAAGCCCCCGAAGGCGGGCAGGATGCATTGATGAGGACCGGCCCAGAAGCAAGGCAGGCGGAGCCATTGGCGAGCCAGACCCCGCACAACGGCGGCCGGATGGACATGGCCGCAGAGCACATAGCCGGATTGCGCTGAGGGCGCGGGATGATGATGCAGGGACCAGGGGCCAAGGCGATGGCCCTGGTCGGACAGGGTGAAATCCAGACGGGTGGCTAGTTCCTCGGCGCGGCGATCGTGATTGCCGCGAATCATCAGAATGTCGACGGAGGTTTCCGATCGCCATCCTTGCAGCTCCGCGAAGGTGGCATCCTCGCCGGCGTGCTCGGAGTGAAAGGCGTCGCCTAGGATGACCAGTCTCTTTGCGTCCCGTTCGCGGAGCAGGCGTGACAGCCGGCTCAAATCATCGCCGGTAGTGCCGGGCGGCACCCAACGGTGAGCCTGACGGAAAGTGGCGTCCTTGCCGAAATGGATGTCGGCAACGAAGAGCGTTTTTTCCGCGGGCCAGAAAAGAGCCCGCGCAGCCAGGGCGAGCAGATTCTCGCCGGCGAGGGTGAGGGGAAGTTCGGTCATTTCTTTTTGCCGAGTTTCGGACCTGCCTTTTCCATGGCCACTTCCATGCGGGCCACCCGATCGGCGAGTTGCTCGGAGCTGAGCTCCGCGCGAAACCGCTCGACGAAAAGCGGGTGGGAAAATGGTGAGGAGGATGCGAGTTCCACCAAGCGAAGCTCGCTGGTGCGCAGGCGGGCTAGGGCCTGGCGCAGACGGCTCTCCTCAAGCTGGCTTTCCAAGACCTCGCGGGTGGCTTGGTGAAGCAGGAGGTTACTGGGATCGTAGCGTTGAAAAACGTCGAAGAGCAGGGAGGCGGAGATCATAAGCTGACGCGCCGATTTGCGGGCACGTCCCACGCCTTCTTGGGTGAGGCCGGCGATACGGGCGACCTCGCGAAAACGGCGGCGGGCCATTTCCGCAGAGTTGATGCTCCCGAGGATGTCGTCAACCAGAGAGGCCTCCTCGAAGAGGCCGCGGGACAGAGCCTCCTCGAAGGGGGCACGTTGGGGAGAAAGCAATTCCATCCCGTAGTCATTGAAGGCGAGGGAGAAGGTAATGGGCTGAATGCGGCCAAGACGATAGGCGAAAAGAGCGGCGAGGCCTTCGTGAACCAGACGACCCTCGAAGGGATAGATAAACAGGTGGTGACCTTCGCGGCTTTTGAGACGTTCGATGAGCAGGTCGCCGTTGGCCGGGATCAATGAAATGGAGGACTGGATGGCGAGCACGCCGCGAAGGCGCTCCATTTCCGGCGTTCCAAAAATGCCACGACGGGCCGCATCGAGGCGTTCCCGCATGCCGGCTGACATCCGGTTGGAAAGAGGCAGGCGTCCGCCCATCCATCGCGGGACGCCGCGAGGTCCTTTGCGGGCGGCTTTGACGTAGGCGCGAAGATCTCGCACCCGGACGAGTTCCAGGCTTTTTCCGGCGAAGAGAAACCGATCGCCGGGGCGGAGCTTGGCGATAAACGACTCCTCCACCGAGCCAAGATGGCGGCCGCGAAAATACTGAACCTGCATCGAGGCATCGCTGGTGATGGTGCCGATATTCTGGCGATGCCGCCGGGCCGTGTCCTCCTCGGAAATGGACCAGCGGCCGTGATCGAGCCGAAGGCGCGCGTATTGTGGATAGGTGCTGAGAGTGGCTCCGCCTCGCGCAGCGAAATCGAGCGCCCAGAGCCACTCCGCCTCGGAAAGCTGGTGGTAGGCCTCAGTGGTTTTGATTTCCGCGAGAAGACGGTCCGTGGAGAATCCGCCGGCTTCGTCCAAGCCGCCTGCAGCGACGGTGACGAGGTGCTGGCAAAGCACATCGAGAGGACGCGACAAAGGATGGCGGGATTCGATTTTTCCGGCCTCGGCCAGATCGCGGGCGGTGGCGATTTCGACGAGTTCGAGGGTATTGGCGGGGACGCAATAGACGATGCTGTTGGCGCCGGGACGGTGACCGCTGCGGCCAGCGCGTTGCAGTAAGCGTGCGACCCCTTTGGGACTCCCAACCTGCAGGACGGCATCGACCGGCGCAAAGTCGACGCCGAGATCAAGGCTGGAAGTGGCCACGACGGCGCGCATGGAACCGGTGCGCAGACCTTCCTCGGCTTCGGCGCGCACGTCGTTCGAAAGGGAACCGTGATGCAGTCCCAGTTGGTTTTCCCATTCGGGCAGGGCCGCGCTGAGGGCCTGAAACCAGAGTTCGGCCTGGGAGCGCGTGTTGGTGAAGATGATGCTGGTCTGGTGCTTCTTTAAGAGGTCGATGACGCCGGGGAGAAGTTGCAGACCCAGGTGCCCACCCCAGGGATAACCTTCGTCGGCAGGTGGGAGCAGGGTTTCGATGCTCGTCGATTTGATCGGGCCACCCTGTACGATGCGCATGGGCCGTTTTTCCCCGGAAAGAGTATACCCCCCCAAAGTGGTGGCGGCTTCCTCGGTGTTGCCGAGAGTGGCGGAGAGACCCCAGATATTGACCTGAGGCGCCAGGGTACGCAGACGAGCCAGGGCGAGTTCGGCCAGAACTCCACGTTTGGTGGAGAGGAGTTCGTGCCATTCGTCCATGACGATCATGCGCAGGGAGCGGAAGTGCGGGAGAAAAGCCGGCTGGCTTAAAAGGAGCGATACACTTTCGGGCGTGGTGACAAGCGCCTCGGGTGGACGCCCGGCCATTTTTCGGCGCAGATGAGAGGATGTATCGCCGGTGCGTCGGCCGACTTTCCACGCGGGCCAAAGTGCTTCAGCGGAAGAGGCCAAAGCAGCCTCGGTGTCAGCGGCGAGGGCACGCAGAGGAGTGATCCAAAGCACACGCAAGCCACCACCGGAATCCTTCTCACGCATGGCCTTGAGCAGGGCGGCGAACCAGACAGCAAAAGTCTTTCCTGCTCCGGTGGTGCAATGCAACAGACCGGACTCCCCATCCCGGCAGGCCTGCCAGACTTCTTTTTGAAAGGGAAAAGGCTTCCAGCCACGCTCGGAAAACCAGGCGTTAACCTTTCGGCCAGCCGCATCCGAGGTTGCTTTACGCATCGGCTTAAC
Source organism: uncultured Chthoniobacterales bacterium (assembly GCA_964445975.1). Lineage (GTDB taxonomy): Bacteria > Verrucomicrobiota > Verrucomicrobiia > Chthoniobacterales > Terrimicrobiaceae > CAYUMP01. Next base: position 124,825 of record CAYUMP010000010.1, read on the forward strand.
ATTGCCGCATCCGGCGGTATTTCCAGCGGTTTCCGCTTCCTGATCGGGCCAAGATGGGCAAAGCTTGCGGGTGATGGCACCTTCCTTCGATCCCCAAGGCGAACGGTCGCGCATGGAAGAACAGAAACGCGATTCGACCGGCAACACATTGTGGCGGCGCTGGGGACCATACCTGAGCGAGCGGCAATGGGGTACGGTACGCGAGGACTATAGCGCGAGTGGCAATGCCTGGGGTTATCTGACGCACGATCAGGCGCGCAGCCGGGCCTATCGCTGGGGGGAGGACGGACTGGCGGGATTCAGCGATTACCGGCAACGGCTTTGTCTTTCCCTGGCGCTGTGGAACGGGCGCGATCCCATTCTCAAAGAGCGCCTCTTCGGCTTATCAAACCTGGAGGGAAACCACGGCGAGGACGTGAAGGAGCTGTACTACTACCTCGATGCGACGCCTTCGCACTCGTATCTCAAGATGCTCTACAAGTACCCGCAGGCGGCATTTCCCTACGATGACCTGGTGCGAACGAATGGGGCGCGAAGCAAGGGCGAGCCCGAGTATGAAATCATGGACACCGGGATCTTTGATGACGACCGGTATTTTGATGTCTTCGTCGAGTATGTGAAGCCGGGGCCGGAGGAAGTCCTGCTCAAGGTGACGGTGCATAATCGCGGGGCCGAAGAAGCGACCATTCACCTGCTGCCGCAGCTGTGCTTTCGCAACACGTGGAGCTGGCGGGAGAACGATGAGAAACCACAACTCACCTGGCGAGATCAGGGCTCGATCAAGGCGGTGCAGGAGCGATTGGGGGAACGGTATTTCTTCGTGGAGGAGGCCGACGAATGGCTCTTCACCGAAAATGAAACGAATCCGCAGCGAGCCCACGGGCGGGAGGAATCCGGTTACTTTAAGGATGCTTTTCACGAAGCTGTCGTGCATGGCCGGACGGAAGCCGTGAATCCGGCGCGGATGGGCACGAAGGCGGCGGCGTACCTGGTCCGCACGGTACCAGCGGGTGGATCGGTGACTTTGCGGGCGTGCCTGCGGCCGGTGGCGGAAGGCGATCCTTTCGCCGACTTTGCCGAGATTTTTCGGGTTCGCCAGGCCGAGGCGGATGCCTTTTATGCGGACCTACAGGAGGATATTGCCGGGGCCGATGAACGGCTGGTGCAGCGGCAGGCACTGGCGGGAATGATCTGGAGCAAGCAGTACTTTCGTTATGATGTTTATCGCTGGCTGACGGGCGACCCCACCCAGCCGGAGCCGCCGCCGGAACGCAAAAAGCACGGGCGCAATGCGGATTGGACGCATCTCGACAATGCCGAGGTGATCTCAATGCCGGACAAGTGGGAGTATCCGTGGTACGCGGCGTGGGACCTGGCTTTTCACAGCGTGGCTTTCGCGTTGGTGGATTCGGAATTTGCCAAGGAGCAGCTTCAACTCGTCACGCGGGAGTATTACATGCATCCGAACGGGCAGTTGCCGGCGTATGAGTGGGCGTTTGGAGACGTGAATCCGCCGGTCCATGCGTGGGCCACGTGGCGGGTTTTTCAAATGGACCGCGAGCAGAGCGGGGGGACGGGAGATCTGATTTTCCTCGAAAGGGTCTTTCACAAGCTGCTGTTGAATTTCACCTGGTGGGTGAATCGCAAGGACGCGGAAGGCCGCAATATCTTCCAGGGCGGTTTTCTCGGGCTGGACAACATCGGTGTTTTTGACCGAAGCAAACCGCTGCCGCACGGGGGTTATCTCAGCCAGGCGGACGGCACGAGCTGGATGGCGATGTATTCGCTGAATCTCATGCGCATCGCGCTCGAGCTGGCGCAGCACAATCATGTCTACGAGGACATCGCGACGAAGTTCTTTGAGCATTTCCTGCACATTGCGGAGGCGATGAACGACATCGGCGAGTCCGGCATCGGCTTGTGGGATGAAGAGGATGAGTTTTACTACGATGTGCTGAATGATCCCGCCGGGGAAAAGATTCCGCTGAAGGTGCGTTCACTGGTCGGGCTGATTCCGCTTTACGCCGTGGAGGTGCTCGAACACAGCCTCCTGGAAAAAGTGCCGGAATTCACCCGGCGTTTGCGCTGGTTTTTGCAGCACCGGCCGGATCTGGCCAAGTTGGTCTCACGATGGGACGAGTCCGGACGCAATGAACGGCATCTGCTTTCGCTCCTGCGCGGTCACCGCATGAAACGGCTGTTGCGCCGGATGCTGGATGAGACGGAGTTTCTCTCCAACTACGGGGTGAGGGGTCTTTCCAAGCACCACGAGACGAATCCCTATATTTTTGGCTGCGGAGGCGGGCAGCTTACCGTCGCGTATTTGCCGGGGGACTCCGATTCCGGAATCTTCGGCGGAAACTCCAACTGGCGGGGGCCGGTCTGGATGCCGGTGAATTTCCTCCTCATTGAATCGCTCCAGCAGTTTCACAGCTACTATGGCGATGACTTCAAGATCGAATACCCCACGGGCTCGGGCCGTTTTATCACCATTCGGGAGGTCGCTCACGAATTGGCTCGGCGCCTTTCCAAGCTGTTTCTCAAGGACGAAAACGGACGCCGGGCGGTGTACAACCACTGTGAGAAAATGCAGAGCGATCCGCATTTTCAGGATTTGGTTTTATTCTACGAATACTTCCACGGCGACACCGGGCATGGGCTGGGGGCTTCCCACCAAACCGGCTGGACCGGACTGGTGGCCAATCTCCTCATGGCCGATCCCTGCCGGGTGAAACCCTAGGCGCGTCCGGACGGCCCGGCGATGGCAAGGGCGTTCAGCGTCATGGCCACCATGGTGTAGTAGCCGCAGAGGCCGATGATCTCGATGACGGCCTTCTCGCCGAAGGTGGCGGTGACCTTGCGCACGGTTAATTCATCCGAGGTGTGGTCGCGATGAAGTTGGGTGCAAAATTCGTAAAGCGCCTCGTCGGCATCATTGTCGAAGATCGGTCTCGCGTCGGCGGCCAGGGCGGAAATGATTTCGACCGGCACACCGGCCTTGCGCGCGAGAGGCTCGTGAATTTCCCATTCGACCGGTGACTTTTGCAGCTGGGCGGTGATGAGGATGACGAGTTCGCTTTGGCGCGGCGGCAGGCTCGTGTGGTAGCGCAGGAACTCCCCGAGCTGGGTGGCGCGCCGGGTGAATTCCGGGCTGTGCAGCCAGGCCCGAAAAGGCCCGGAAATGCTGCCGCGAGCGGCGAGGATTTCGTCGTAGGTGCGTTGCGCCTCGGGATCGAGAGCTTCACGGCGGAGTTCGGACAGGCGGCTCATGTGGTGCGGTCGGCCAGCCACCGTTTGGTGGTATCGACGGTATATTCGGTGAGACCGTGGCCGGCGTTTTCGAAGCGCAGGGTGACATCGGCACCGCTGGAGCGCAGGAGGTCACCGAGCGCGCGGGCATTATCCGCAGGCACGATCGGGTCCTGATGTCCGGCCATGATGAGGACCGGGGCATTTTTTAAGTCCGGCAGAGGATCGGGCACGAGCGGCACCATGGGGCGCAGCAAGGCGGCGCCGGTCAGCAGGCCGGGACGCAAGAGCAGGAGGCCGCCGGCGATATTGGCGCCGTTGGAGTAGCCGACGGCATAGATCTCCTTGATGGCGTGGGTCTTCACGAAGACCTCAAGGAACTCGGCGAGTTCGTGGGTGCGGTGGATCAAGTCCTGCTCGTCGAAGACTCCTTCAGCGAGGCGGCGGAAAAAGCGGGGCATGCCGTTCTCCAGGACCTTGCCACGAACGCCAAGCAGGGAAGCATCGGGATCGAGGCTGCGGCCGATCGGAATCAAGTCACTCTCAGTTCCGCCCGTGCCGTGTAACATGAGCAGGGTGCGGGCGGATTTTCCGGGCAGGTGAACGTGTTTGAATTCGTTGGCAGTATTCATAATGAGGATGCCTTGGCAGGCAGGGTGATGGTGGGCAGGATTTGCTCAATGCGGGGACGGGAGGTTTCCATCCACGAGGGCAGTTGCAGATTCACGCCGAGTTGGTCGGCTGATTCGTCCACGCCGAACCCCGGCGGGTCGGTGGCGATCTCAAACAGCACGCCGCCGGGTTCGCGGAAATAGATCGAGTGGAAGTAGGTGCGATCCATGACCGGACTCACCTGATAGCCGAGATCGATCAATTTGTCGCGCCAAACGCGCTGGGCCGCATCGTCGGCGACACGAAACGCAATATGGTGAACCGAGCCCGCAGCGGTGCGCCCGGGCGCGGCATCCGTTATTTCGGTGAGGTCGATGATCCGCCCGGGAGCTTCGCCGGGAAGGGCGAAGCGTGACCGGTTGTCGGCCTGACCGGTCAGTTGGTAGCCGAAGGTGTCGCGAAGGAGCCGCGCGGTGGCTTCAGTATCTTCCAGCGAAGCGGTGACGCTGTGAAATCCGCGAATGGCGTGTTCCGCCGGGACGGGGCCATCCAACCACAGGGCCGTAGAGGCGGGTTGGGTCGAGCCGATCAGTTCGACCAGCATACCGTCAGGATCGGCGAAGCGGATGACTTCCTCGTCAAAGCGCGTGGTGGTGCGACTGATGCTAACCTGATGTTTTTTCAGGCGCTCGAGCCAGTAGCCGATGGAACTGGCCGGGATGGCAAAGGCGGTCGCTTCCACTTCACCGGCGCCGCGAATGCCACGGCGGGCGTGGGGCCACGGAAAAAAGGTGAGGATGGTACCCGGGCGGCCCTCGCCATCACCGAAATAAAAGTGATAGCTGCCCGGATCGTCGAAGTTGATCGTGCGTTTCACCAGCCGCAGGCCGAGCAACCCGACATGGAAGTCGAGATTGCGCTGCGGATCGCTGGCGATCGCAGTGACATGATGGAGTCCGGTGATTTTCATAATTTTGGGATCGTTGGATGGTGGGTACTTAAGACAGGGATTGAGCGATTTTTGCATCGGCGGACCATTTGCCGCCGCCTCGAATGATGAGGGCCACGGCAATGGCTAGGGCGAGGAGGTGGTACTCGAAACCTTCGCCTTTTTGCGTGCCGGTCCAGTTCATGAAGAAACCGAACTGCGCGTGCACGGTGGCGATGGCCACGAGCATCACCGAGGCAATGCCGAGGGAGGCCACGCGGGTGAAGAGCCCGATGATCAAGGCGAGGGAACCGGCGAATTCCGCGGCGATAGCCAGGAAGGCAAAGAATGCGGGGATGTGCATCGTGCCGGTCATGAATCCCATGGTGCCGGCGAAGCCGTAGCCGCCGAACCAGCCGAGCACTTTTTGCGCGCCATGTGGAAAGAAGACCGCGCCGAGGGCCACGCGCAGGAGCAGGGTGGAAACGGTGCTGTCGGTTTTGAAGAGGTGTTGTAGAGCTTTCATTTTTTTACTACCCCAACCATAGAACCCGGCCGGGGGCGCGACTAATGCCGGTTTGGGATTGCCGCTATGCAAATATCGCATAACGTAGGGGCGTGATCGCGCAGCTCCGAGTTTTCCTGGTGGCATTGGAAGAAGGCAGCCTGAACCGGGCGGCCAACCGGCTGCGGATGTCGCAATCGGCCCTGTCACGGCAGATGCAAGTGCTGGAAGCGGAGATCGGCGGGGCGTTGCTGGAGCGCACGACTTCCGGGGTCAGACCAACGGACGCCGGGCATGCGCTGGCCAACCTGTTGCCAAAAATTCTGGGCGACTACGACCAGGCCATCGCGGAGGCGAGGCGATTGGCGCGAGGGCAGCGGGATCTCATTCGCGTCGGTTACCTGGGTTCCATCGCGCAGACGTTTCTCAATCCCGCCTTGAGCGAATTGCGCCGGACCAACCCTGAGGTGAAGGTGAAGCTGCTCGACCAATCGCCGGGAGAGCAGATCGCCGCCTTGCGCAAAGGTGAGATCGATCTTGCGGTGACGGGGCAGGAGGGGGCTCTGGCCTCCAATGAGTTTTATACCCGAAAGCTCGAGACCCTGCCGGTCGTGGCCATTTTGCCGGCGGACCATCCATTGGCTGCGCGCAAGAAGATTTCGCTCAAGCAACTCAAGGGTGAGGCGTTTCTCTCGGCTCCGGAGAAAGACATGCCGGGACGGGATCGATGGGTGATCCAGCTTTGCCGGAAGGCGGGATTCCGGCCGCATTTTACCCAGGTGGGTGAAAATGTTTCGCAGGCGTTTTCACTCATCAGCAGCGAGGGCCTGGTGTCGCTGGCGCCGGCTTATTTCATGAACTATCCGGCGGCCGGAGTAGCCATGGTGCCGATCTCCGACGAAGCCGCCAAATGGGATTTCCTGATCGTCTGGCAGCGGGGCCGCCTTTCGGTCTCGATGAAGGCGATGCTGGACGCCCTGTCCAAAACGGTGGACGAGGGCTGCGCGAAGGCGCGGAAGAAGTAAACTTTGCCCTCGGAATTTCTGTTAAAAAACCGCTTTCAGATATAACCAAGAAGAAGCCCGATCTCTCATCATTATGAAAAAGACCGTCAAACCCCTTACGCAACGCCCCGCCTGGAAAGCCCTCACCGCCCATCACAAGAAAATCAAGGATGTGCATCTGCGTGAATTGTTCGCGAAGGATGCCAGGCGCGGAGAAAAATTGACGGCGAGCGCTTCCGGGATCTTCCTCGATTATTCCAAGAATCGGGTCACGGCGGAGACGCTCAAGCTGTTGCTCAGGCTGGCCAAGGAGTCCGATTTGAAAGGACGCATCGAAGCGATGTTCACGGGCAAGAAGATCAACATCACCGAGAACCGCGCCGTCCTGCATGTGGCCCTGCGCGCGCCGCGCGATGCATCGATTCTCGTCGACGGCAAAAACGTGGTGCCGGAAGTGCATGCCGTGCTCGACAAGATGGGCAAGTTTGCCAACCGCGTGCGCAGCGGCGCGTGGAAGGGCTTCACGGGCAAGCGTATCAAGAACGTGATCAATATCGGCATCGGTGGGTCGGATCTCGGCCCGGTCATGGCCTACGAAGCGCTGAAGCATTACAGCAAGCGCGACATGACCTTCCGTTTTGTCTCGAATGTGGACGGCATCGATTTTGTGGAAGCCACGCACGATCTCGATCCGGCCGAGACGTTGTTCATCGTTTCGTCGAAGACCTTCACGACGCTGGAGACCATGACCAATGCAGGGAGCGCGCGGGATTGGTTGTTGAAGGGCCTGGGCGGGAATGCGAAGGCGGTCGCCAAACATTTTGTGGCCGTCTCCACCAACTCCGAGAAGGTGTCTGCCTTCGGCATCGACACGGCCAACATGTTTGGTTTCTGGGATTGGGTGGGAGGACGCTATTCGATGGATTCCGCCATCGGCCTTTCCACCATGCTGGCGGTGGGTCCGAAGAATTTTGCCCGCCTGCTCGACGGGTTTCATCAGATGGACGTGCATTTCCGCACGACGCCATTCGAACAAAACCTGCCGGTGCTGCTGGGCCTGCTCTCGGTCTGGTACAACGATTTCTTCGACGCGCAGACGGTGGCAGTGCTGCCCTACGAGCAATATCTTAAGCGTTTCCCCGCCTACCTCCAGCAGCTCACGATGGAGAGCAATGGCAAGCATGTGACCCTCGCCGGTGACAAGGTGAATTTCGACACTGGCCCGATTTACTGGGGCGAGCCCGGCACGAATGGTCAGCATTCGTTTTACCAGTTGATCCACCAGGGCACGCGCCTCATTCCGTGCGACTTCATCGCCTTCGCCAAGACGCTGACCCCGCTGGGCCGGCATCACGACATGTTGGTGGCCAATGTGTTTGCGCAGACCGAGGCGCTGGCTTTCGGCAAGACGCCCGAGCAGGTCAAAGCCGAAGGCACGCCGGACTGGCTCGTGCCGCATCGGGTTTTCGAGGGCAACCGTCCTTCGAACACACTGTTGGCGGATAAGCTCACGCCGGAGATTCTCGGGTCGCTCGTCGCGCTCTATGAACACAGCGTATTCACCCAGGGAACCGTGTGGAATATCGATTCCTTTGACCAGTGGGGCGTGGAATTGGGCAAGGTGCTGGCGCAGCGCATCATTCCAGAGCTGGAAAGCAAGACGCCGCCGCGGCTCAAACACGACAGTTCGACCAATAGCCTCATCCGCCGTTACCGGAAGATGAAGGCGGCCAAATAACTGCTGTTATGAAAATCGGGATCGCCACGGACCACGGAGGCTTTGGCCTCAAGGAGGAACTGCTGGAGCGGCTGCTGGCCGCCGGGCATGAGGTGGTGGATTTCGGTGCGCACAGCCTGGCCAGGGACGACGATTATCCGGACTACGTGTTGCCATTGGCCCACGCGGTGGCCGCCGGTGACGTGGAGCGGGGCATCGCCATCTGCGGCAGCGGCGTGGGAGCCTCGGTTTGTGCCAACAAGGTCAATGGCATCCGGGCGGCCTTGATTCACGATCATTTCTCCGCCCTGCAAGGGGTGGAGGACGATCATATGAACATCCTCTGCATGGGCGGCCGGACAGTGGGACCGGAGGTGGCCTGGGACCTGGTGAAGACGTATCTCGGAGGCACCTATAGCGATGCATCCCGGCATCTGCGCCGCCTGGGCAAGGTGGCGGAAGCTGAGAGCGGGCGCTAGTGGAACGCGATCACCTTCCGCTCGACCGCCAGTTGCGGCAGGAGATTCTCTTTGCCCGCGAGCGGGTCTATCGCTTTGGTCCTCCGACCATCATGGAGCGGCTGGTTTTGCCGGGAGCCGAGCCGGGGCCGGAGATCTGGGTGAAGCGCGAGGATCTTTCCGCGGTAAAATCCTACAAATGGCGCGGCGCCTGCAATCGCATGGCGGTGCTCTCGGCGGAGGAAGCGGCTCGGGGTGTGGTGACGGCGTCGGCGGGAAACCATGCGCAAGGCGTGGCCTTGGCGGCGCGAACGCTGGGCATCTCCGCACGCATTTACATGCCGCGTTCCACGCCGCGGGTGAAACAGGCCGCAGTACGGCAATTGGGTGGAAGTTTTACCCAGATCATCCTCGCAGGGGACGGATACGATGAGGCGGTGACGGCGGCCCGGGCCGATGAAAAGAAAACTGGCGCGGTTTATGTGCATGCCTATGACGATCTTCGCGTGATGGCGGGGCAGGGTACGCTGGCCGACGAAATCGTGTTGTCGGGCCACGGGCCGTTCGATGCGATCTATCTCCAGATCGGCGGCGGCGGAATGGCGGCGGCGGTGTCCAATTGGCTCAAAACCTACTGGCCGGGCATCGAGGCGGTCGGGGTGGAGGGTATCGGACAGGCTTCGATGAAGGCGGCGCTGGCTGCGGGCAAGCCGGTCGAGCTCGATGAGGTGGATATTTTTTGCGACGGGACGGCGGTGCGGAAAGCGGGCGAACTTCCCTTCCAAATCTGCCGCGACACGCTTGATCGGGTGGAGACGGTGACGAATGCCGAAGTCAGCGCGGCGATCCGGGTGCTTTGGGAATCGCTGCGCTGTATTTCCGAACCTTCAGGAGCGATGGGGTTGGCGGCGGTGCTCAGGGATCGAGCCGCCCTCGCGGGAAAGCGTGTGCTCATCCTTATTTCCGGGGCGAACATCGATTTTCTGCAACTCGGACTCATCGCCCAATCGGAGGGGTCGGCCAGCGCGGAGAGCCGGACCTTGCGCATTCGCATCCCGGAGCGGGCGGGCACGATGCTGGGGTTATTGGATGATTGTTTTGAGGGGCTGAACATCACGGACTTTCAATATGGGAAGCAGTCGGCCGAAGAGGCGTGGCCGGTTTTTACGGTGAGTTCGGATGATCCGGCGCAACTGGCGGCACTGCCGGGCCGGCTGGAGACCAGCGGCCATGAGTGGCAGGATGTGACCGGCGCGGTCGACGTGGTTTTCCGGGCCATTCCTCTCCGTGGCGATCTGCTGGGCTTCCCGGCTTTTCTCCGGCTCGACTTTTACGAGCGCGCGGGTGCCTTGCATGATTTTCTCGACCAACGCATCCGCGGCCGGGCGAGCATTTGTTATTTTAACTACCGCCAATCCGGTGAACGCATCGGCCGCGCCCTCATCGGTCTCGACTTTCCCTCCGCCGCAGAACGAGACAATTTTCTCGCCTCCGTCCCCGAGCATGGGGAAGGCTATCGCTCCTGCAAACCCGTCGACGAAGCCACCCGCCGACGTCTCGCCGTGATTTGAACTGATGAAAAACAACCTCAACCTGCTGGCCGCCCTGGCCCTGTTATTTTCCGCCTGCGCTGCCAGTCCCCGCCCTGAAAATACCGCTGCCGTCGCTGGCCACATGGGCAGAATGGCTGCCACGGACATGGCCATCGGCACCGCCGCCGCGCTTGATCCCACCGGCCTGAGCGGCATCCCCGCCGCTCATCTCAAAAAGAAGCTCATGGAAGAGTCGCATGAAAAAATGGTCGATGACTCTCTCAGCTCCCTGCCTCCCGACCAGCGCGAGTTGATGAAGAAACACATGAAGGGCCAAATCAGCGAGGAGGAGTTCAAAAAGGAACTCTTCGGGCAATACGGCCTTGATGCGGACGGCAATCCGCTCCCGCCCAAATCCTAACTACCAAACAGGCTGGCTTTTAAAGCCGGCATGACTGAGGCGGCCTGAGCGGCGGCTATCGCGAGGAGGGCAATGGCAGCACACCCGAACAGACCTTTTCTTACGTGTGCCAGATGAAATTGGTGTTGGGATTTTTTCGGGCTTCTTCCATGGCCTGCTGCCAGAGGGAGGCCTCACCGGGATGTCCGTGGGCGATGAGCATGCGCTCGATGGACTCGAAGGCCGGCTCCTCGACCTCGTGTTTGGGATCATCGGGGAGGTTTGGCAAAATCAGGCGGCACAGGCCCCAACAGGCCCACATGCGCCAGCGGCGCTGCTCGCGGCGGGGTTCGTTCATGCGGTCGGCCAGGTGTTGAAAATGCACGCGGGGATTTCCCACGAAGGAGGGGGCGTGTTGGAAGATCCAGCCCATGGCGAAATAGGGCAGTGGCCAGTCCCGCAGGACAGGTTCGTCACCCCGCAGGTCGGCGCCAAAGGCCCGGTCCAATTTCAGGATGGCCCGGCCGGCATGTCCGTGTTGCCAGAGGTAGTTGCCGTAGGTAAGGGCGGTCAGATAGAAGGCTTCACCCCGGTCCTTGCCGTGGGCGGTGAGCACGCTCGCATCCATATTATCCGCAGACGGAGGCAGGTAGGGACAAGGTGCAGGCATGACGGGCGGCGAGTGTGCGGGAAAATGGCGCACGCGTCAAAGATGCTTCTCGAACGGCGAAACTTGGAGGAGGGAACATTTTTTTGACGCAAAATTCCAAGGGCATGGGTATCACAAGGTCATCCGGGGCCAACGTGCCAAATCCCCCTGCCCATGTTTCCCGGAGAAATGCCGATGCTATCGACAATTTTCACCATAGTTTTTTCGATCTTCACGATCACCTTCCAGGTGGCGGGCATCTATTTCGCCATTCAGGCGGTGATGATTTCGCGCACCCCCCAGGCCTCCATTGGCTGGGGACTGGTGCTGGTGGTTTTTCCCTATCTCGGTATCCCTCTGTTTTTGGTTTTTGGAGAATCGCGTTTCAGCGGTTACGTCCTGGCCGGTTCGGGGCAGGAGAAGGACCTGGATGATGCGCTGGAGCGAACATGCCGCGCCCTGGAGCCCTTTGCGGTTCATCTGCAGGAGAAATATTCCGATGCCGAGGCGCTGGCGCTGAACTTGCGGGGCCTGCCGGCGACGCGGGGCAATCGCACCAAGCTGCTGATGGATGGCGAAGAGACCTTTCGAGCCATCTTTGAAGCCATCGACAGCGCCCGGGACTACGTGGTGGTGCAGTTCTTCATCGTGCACGACGACGGGTTGGGACGGAAGCTGAAGGAAAAACTGTTGGCCGCCAAACGAAGGGGCGCCAGGTGCTGGCTGCTTTTTGACGGAGTGGGATCAAGAGGCATCCCCAAGGCATTCCTGGAGGAATTGCTGTCCGGCGGCGTGGCTGTGCAATCGTTCATCACCAACCGGCAATTCGGCCGGCATTTCCAGATGAATTTTCGAAATCACCGCAAGCTGGTGATTGTCGACGGACGCGTCGCCTATATCGGCGGTTTGAATGCCGGAGATGAATATATGGGCCTGGGGCCGCTGGGCTCGTGGCGCGACACGCATATGCAGGTGGAGGGACCAGCCGTGCAGGCCCTGCAACTTTCGTTTCTGGAAGACTGGCGCTACGCCACCGGAAGGGTGCCGGAACTGCCCATTGAACCCCGCGTCTTTGGCGATGAAGTGGTGCTGCCCTTTGCCTCGAGCCCGGCGGAGGCATGGAACATCACCCCGGCGATCTACTGCGAAGTCATCCATGATGTGCGCGAGCGCCTGTGGATCGCCAGCCCTTATCTTGTACCCGATCCCGCCTTGCGCACGGCTCTGGCCCATGCCGCCCTGCGTGGAGTGGATGTGCGCATAATCCTGCCGCAGAACCCCGACCACCTTTTCCCCTGGCTCTCGTCCTTTTCGTTTTACCCGGCGCTGCGTCAGGCCGGGGTGAAGATCTGGCGCTACCAGCCGGGTTTCATGCACCAGAAGGTTCTGCTCGCGGACAATGACTTCGCCATCGTGGGTTCGATCAATATGGACTACCGCTCCTTCATGCTGAATTTCGAACTGGCGGCCGCCGTTTGTCATGAGCCCTTTGCGAAGCAGGTGGAGGCGATGCTTGAGGCCGACTTCGCCCGGAGCAAGGCGGAGGATCTCTGGAAATTCGAGCGCAGCAGCTTCTGGTTCCGCTTCAAATGCCGGTTTGCCGCGCTCATGAGCCCGGAACAATAGGGCGGCCTCCATTTATCTTTTGCCAGAACCTCCCTTTCACGGGCATGCTGGCGATTCGGAATAATGACGACGTTTTCCAACTCTTCCGCTGACATCTACATACCGGATGGCGCTCCTGCCGCCGAGGCCCTTGCCCGCGTGACCCATCTGGCCATCGGGGCACATCAGGACGACCTCGAGTTCATGGCCTTCCCGGGCATCGGGGAGTGTTTCGACGATCCGGCCAGGGGGTTTGGCGGAGTAGTTTGTGCCGATGGGGCCGGCAGTTCCCGTACGGGCAAGTACGCCGCCTACACCGACGAACAGATGCGTGCGGTGCGGAAGGAGGAACAGCGCGAGGCGGCGCGGGTGGGGCAGTATGCCGTGATGGTACAGCTCGATCATCCCAGCGCCGTGATCAAAAACCCGGCAGACCATCGCTTGCAGGACGATCTGTTCGCCATTCTCCAGACAACCCGGCCGGAAAAAGTGTATGCCCACCAGCCGGCGGACAAACACGAGACACACATCGCCGTATTGCGGGCCACTCTCGGAGCGTTACGACAAATGCCGGCGGCCAACCGGCCCAAGCAGGTACTGGGTTGCGAAGTCTGGCGCGGCCTGGACTGGATGCTTGATTCGGACAAGGTCTTGCTCGACATCAGCGCCCGCGAAGACCTCGCGAACCAATTAAATGTTCTCTTCGATTCCCAGATCGCGGGCGGTAAACGCTATGATCTCGCGGTGCAGGGGCGTCGCTACGCCAATGCCACTTTTCACAACGCCCATCAAGGCGACAAATCGAGCCAGGTCTGCGTGTTCATGGACCTGACACCGCTCGTGTATGACGAGAGTCTGGATATCGTCACCTTTACCTCGGCTTATCTGGACCGTTTCCGCGATGACGTGGTCGGCGGACTCAAGCGACAATTTCAAAAGTAGCCATGGAAATCATCATTCATTCCTCGCCCGAGGAGACCAGCAACTACGCGGCCCGGGTCATCGCGCGTTTACTAAGAGAGAAGCCGCATGCGGTGCTGGGTTTGGCGACCGGCAGCACACCGCTTAAACTTTACAAAGAGTTGATTCGGCTGCATCGCGAGGAAGGGCTCGATTTCAGCCAGGCGACCACCTTCAACCTCGATGAATATGTGGGCCTGAGTCCGGAGCATCCCGGTTCCTACCATCACTTCATGCAGGAGAATTTTTTCCAGCATGTCAACGTGCCCGCGCATCACGTACATGTGCCGGACGGTCTGGCCCGGGATGTCCCGGTATATTGCCGCCATTACGAGGAGCAGATCGTCATGGCCGGAGGTCTGGATATTCAGATTCTCGGCATCGGCACGGATGGCCACATCGGCTTTAACGAACCCTCGTCATCTCTCACCTCGCGCACCCGCATCAAGACGCTGACGGAGCGGACCCGCTCGGACAACGCCCCGTTTTTCGAGCGACCCGAGGACGTGCCGCATCATGTGATCACCATGGGCATCGGCACCATCATGGAAGCCCGCCAGATTCTGCTGCTGGCCTTTGGTGAAAAGAAGGCGGAGGCGGTGGCGGCCACAGTGGAGGGACCAATCACAGCCCGCGTGCCGGCTTCCATGCTGCAAATGCATCAGCAGGCGACCGTCCTGCTGGACGATCCGGCCGCGGCGAAGCTCACGCAGGCGGATTACTACCGCTGGGTTTTCTCCCGAAAACCCCAGTGGCAGCGTGTCTAAAAATTATTCGTCGTCCTCGTCCGCCGCGCCCTTCTTGTAGGTGAGGCCGCGCAACTTGCCTTCGATGAAGGCGTCAATGTCGCCGTCCATCACTTCCTGAATGTCGCTGGTTTGCACGCCGGTGCGCAGATCCTTGACCATCTGGTAAGGCTGGAACACGTAGGACCGGATCTGGTTACCCCAGGCGATGTCGCCCTTTTCGCTGTACTGGCGGTCGACTTCCGCGCGTTTTTTGTCGGCCTCGAGTTGGTAGAGCTTGGCCTTGAGCATGGTCATGGCCATCTCCGAATTTCGCGCCTGGCTGCGTTCGGCCTGGCACGCGGCCACAAGACCAGTGGGCACGTGGCGCAGACGGACGGCTGTTTCCACCTTGTTCACGTTCTGGCCGCCTTTGCCGCCGGACCGGTAGGTTTCGCGCTCGATGTCGGCCGGGTTGATCTCGATCGGGGCGTCCTCGATTTCCGGCACCACGTCGAGGCTGGCAAAGGACGTGTGGCGGCGCTTATTTGCGTCGAAGGGCGAGATGCGCACGAGGCGATGCACGCCGACTTCGTTTTTCAGATAACCATAGGGGTGGTCTCCGGAAACACGGAGGGTGGCGGACTTGATTCCCGCTTCGTCGCCCACCTGGATGTCTACAGTCTCCGCCTTGAGGCCATGGCGTTCGATCCAGCGCGTGTACATGCGCAGCAGCATGTCGGCCCAGTCGCAGGACTCGGTACCACCGGCGCCCGCATGAATGGTGATGTAAGCAGGGGTGTTATCAAATTCACCGGAGAGAAGAAGCTGCAGCTCGAATTTTTCCAGCTCGCTTTTGATCGCATCGTATTCCTTGCGCACCTCGGCGATGGCCAGGGCCTGCCCGTCGCCGAATTCCTCTGCGGCCAATTCCTTCAGGATGACCAGGTCGGCGGAGCGTGATTCCAGCGCGAGGAAGGGCTGGATTTTTCCGCGCAGGACGGAGACCTGCTCTACGTCGCGCTGGGCTTTGTCCTTGTTATTCCAAAAATCGGGTTCGGACATGCGCGACTCGATTTCGCCGAGACGCTGGGTGAGGGTGGGCAAGTCAAAGATACCTCCGCAAGTCAGCGAGGCGCGCTGAAATGGCGGAGGTGTCAACCGTATCAAGTTGTTCGATCATAAAAGAGAGTGGCCCGGCCCGGGGGCCAGGGCAAGCAATCAGGGAAGCTTGGGCTCAGGTTTGGCCGTTTTCGACGGATCGAGACGGAAAATGGTTTCCCCGTCCTTCATCATGTCGAGCTTATCGCGGGCGACGGTCTCGATGTATTCCTTGTCGTTTTCCAGCAGGTAGACTTCACGCTCCCGCTGTTTGCGGGTGAGCTGGTGCGCGGCGAGTTCCTGCTTCTGCGCATCGAGATTTTGCACCATCTCGTTGCGGCGGGAAATCTCGGGGTAGAACCAGAGCACGATGCCCGCGATGCCGCCGATGACCACCAGCACAAAAAGAACGCGGTTCAGCGCGTTCCAAAAGGCGGGATCTTTCCGCCGGCGGATGGCCATGGACGACCTCATGCGGGGACACTACCACGCCGGAGAGCCGGGATGCAGGAAAAAAATCCCATCCCGCCTGCTCTGGTCGTTGGGCAGGAATCTCAGCGCATTTTGCCGCCGTAGACGGCGTCGTCGCCCAGCATTTCCTCGATGCGGATGAGCTGGTTGTACTTGGCCACGCGGTCGGTGCGGCAGAGGGAGCCGGTCTTGATCTGCCCGGCGTTGGTGGCCACGGCAATGTCGGCGATGGTGGTGTCTTCCGTCTCGCCGGAGCGGTGGCTGATGACCGCCGTGTAGCGGTTTTCCTTGGCCAGTTCGATGGCGTCGAGCGTTTCGGTGAGCGAGCCGATCTGGTTCACCTTGACGAGGATGGAATTCGCCACTCCCTGGTCGATGCCCTTCTGAAGGAAGGAAACGTTGGTGACGAAGAGGTCGTCGCCCACGAGCTGCACCTTGTCGCCGATGGCGTCGGTGAGGAGCTTCCAGCCGTCCCAGTCGTTTTCGGAGCATCCGTCCTCGATGGAGATGATGGGGTATTTCGAGGAGAGAGTCTTGTAGTAGTCGACGAGTTGAGCGGCGGTGTATTTCGATCCGTCGGACTTCTTGAAGATATAGAGCTTCTTGGCGGCGTCGTAAAACTCACTGGAGGCGCAATCCAGGGCGAGGAAGACCTGGGAGCCGAACTTGTAGCCGGCGGCTTTCACCGACTTGGCGATGGTTTCGATGGCGTCCTCGACCGAGGTGAAAGCGGGAGCAAAACCGCCTTCATCACCGATGGCGGTGGAGAGACCGCGCTTCTTGAGTTCACCCTTGAGCGCGTGAAAGATTTCCGTGCCGGCGCGGAGGGCTTCCGAGAAGGTCGGAAAGTCCTTCGGGACGATCATGAATTCCTGGAAGTCGATCGGGGCGTCGCTGTGGGCTCCGCCGTTGATGATGTTCATCATCGGCACGGGCAGCACCTTGGCGTTGGGCCCGCCGAGATATTTGAAGAGGGGCTGGCCGATCTGCTCGGCCGCGGCCTTCGCGGTGGCGAGGGAAACGGCGAGGATGGCGTTGGCGCCGACCTTCTTTTTGGTGCTCGTGCCATCAGCCGCCAGCATGGCCTTGTCGACGCCGATCTGGTCGAGCGCGTCGTAGCCGACGAGCTCAGGTGCGAGGTATTTGCCGACATTGGCGACCGCCTTGGTCACGCCTTTGCCGAGGTACTTCGTTTTGATGTCATCACGAAGCTCCACAGCTTCGTGTTCACCGGTGGAGGCCCCGCTCGGAACAGCGGCGCGACCGATGGCTCCACCGGCCAGGTGCACGTCGGCTTCCACGGTGGGATTTCCCCGGGAATCGAGAATTTGGCGGGCGGTGATTGAGGTAATGACGGTTGAGGACATGATTTTTGGGTGTGGTGTGCGTTGAGAATCGCTGGCGCGAATATTCAGGCAAGCAGATTTCTTGCCGGTTTCGATCAGGCGGTGGCGGCTTCCAGATGGTGGACTTTTTCGCGAAGTGCGTTCAGGTCCGTGAAGGGCTTGATGTCCTTGATCGCAGCTTTTTTGGTGCCGAATTCGGTCGGGAGGCTGACGGTTTCGCCCACCTTCTTGCCCAGCACAGTCTGTCCGATGGCGGCCTTGTAGGAGACAATGCCGAGTTCGGGTGCGCTGTCCCAGGCGCCGAGGATGCTGTAGATTTCCTCACCGTCGGATTCGATGGCCAGGGTCACCGTCGTGCCGATGGAGACCTGGGTGACATCGGGATTTTCAAAGTTCGTGCCGCGAGCCAGGCCGAGATCGCGTTCGCCTTCGGCGCGACGGCGTTGCAACACGCGCTGCTGCTCCTTGGCGGCCTTGAAACCGAAGTTCTCGCGCAGATCGCCTTCTTCCTTGGCGATGGCGATGTCGCGCAGGTTTTCCGGAATCTGGCGATTGACCAGGTCCTCGAAGTCAGCCTTGCGCCTTTCCAGGCTGGACCAGGAGACCGTGAGGGTTTCGTTCTGTTCCGTGCTGTCGCCGCTGATGAGGCTCTGCATTTCCGGATAGATCTTGATGATGCGGGCGAGGAGCGAGCGTTTGCTGAGTTCCTCGAAGACCGGGGTGAGAATAAGGCGGCGCATCAGGTCGCGCACCTCGTCGGTTTCCGCGGTCTCCAGCAATTCGCCGATGAGTTCGCGGTCCTCGAAAAGCAGGTCGCTGAGGCGGGTGGTGCGGCGCTCGGCCAGTTGATCGCGCTCCAAGGCGCTGAGGACGGTGCTGAGCAGATCGTGATTGAAAAGCTCGGGGAAGGCGCCGCCGCGTTCCTTACAAAGCCAGATCAGAATCTCGGTGGAGGCGGCGCGCTCGCTGATCCAGCGGGCCAGGGCCAGACGCAGATCGGGCTGGCGGCCTTCCTTCTCGATGAAGCGGGAGATTTCCACCACCAGCCGGGCCGGAGCCTGCTGGAGAAGCTTGAGCGCCACGTCGAACCAGCGGTCTTCAAAGGCGACCGGGAACTGCTCGATGGTGCGGCGCTGCTTGGCCGCAGGCAGGGCGGCGAAGATTTCGGAAAGGCGATTTTGTTCGCTGCGCAGGATGTCCGCGACGGCGGGAGCGCCTTCGCCGGGCTTGAGCGCCTCGTGCCGGGAAAGAATTTCATCGCGGGCGAGCAGCAGCTCGATGGCCTGGGCCGATTGCAGTTTGCGGCCCTTGTGGGCGGCGTCCTCGATCTGGGAGGCGAGGGAACGCAGTTCCTCCACCTCGTTGACCAGGTCGTCGAGGGACTTGGTGATCTGGTCGAGCGCGGCCACCTGGTCCTTGAGATAACGGGCGCCGCGGAAATTCTCGATCAGGCCGCTGCCGGGGGCGGAAGGAGCATCCAGCAGGACGAGCGGATCGGTTTTTTTGGCGGGAAGTTGAAAATGACCGTCGGCCTTGAGCTTTTTCTTGGTGGCGTCCCACCATTTCTTGAAGGCGGCGGCATCGAAAATCTGCGGGGCGAGGGCGGCGGCGATCTGGTCGATGGTGGCTTTGCCGCCGAAATCGTTCAGGAGCCCGCGCACAAAGGCAGCTGGTTCCGCAGTCGCCTGTTCTTTGACGGCGGCGGGATCAGCAACCTTACGGGCCAGGATATGGCTGTCGGGGATGTGTTGAAGGGTCTCCGCGGCATACGATGCCTGCATGGGATGGCCCTTCTTGCTTTGGAAATCGATGAGGATCTGGCCGGTGATGAGATTCCACTGTGCGATGCGTCCGAAGCCCCAGCTCTTGTGCAGGCAATAGGCGCCGGGGGTCAGGAGATCGAGGGCGGCGGCGGCCTGCGGGGTTAATTTTCCAGCGTCAACAGCTTGTTGGAGTTCTTCGTGCATCCTTTTGTTTTCCGATGAATATCGCCCCGGCGCAAGGCCAAGGTGTTGCGAAGGGGAATAAGCAGTGATTAATTGCCGCATTGATGCAGGTTGCCGACACCCCCGCCGAAGCCCGGGAACGCCTTTCCGATGCCCTTCGGCGGCTCTTGCACGAGGCGGACGGGCGTTCGCTCCAGGTCCGTGAGATGATTGAGATCCTCCGGGGCAAGGGATTGCAGATGATGGTCATCCTTCTCTGCCTGCCTTTTCTTTCGCCAGTGACGATCCCGGGAATATCCCTGCCTTTTGGTCTGGCCATCGCCCTGTGCGGCCTGCGTATCGCGTTCGGGCACAAACCGTGGCTGCCGGGTTTTGTGCTGAATCGACGCCTCTCCGCCTCCATCCTGGAGAAGATGGTGCACTTCGGATGCGTTGTTTACGGCAAGGTCGAGAAAGTGATCCGTCCGCGTCTGAGCTATCTATTCGTCGGTCCGGGCATGACCATGCTGGTGGGACTCAGTATCGCGCTGGCGGGAATTCTCCTGAGCCTGCCGATTCCTCCGCCCTTTCCCCTGACCAATACGCTGCCGGGATTTGCGCTGATCTTTCTGTCACTGGGACTGATGGAGAAGGACGGGGTGCTGATCCTCTGCGGCTACACGCTCACGCTGATCGCATTGATTTATGCCAGCCTCATCGTTTTTGTCGGACAGGAGGCCTTCAGCTATCTGTGGCGTCTGCTGAGCGGAGGGTGAGTTGGGCCAGCGCCCAGGCGGTGAGAAAAGTGCTCAGCACCGCCTTGTCGGAAAATTCGCGCGGCTCCTCCGCGCTGCCCGCCTCCAAAAATCCCAGCCCCGGCCCGTAGGCTGCGCCATTGACCACGCAGGCATCGGTCCGGGCGGTGGTGATTTGTTTATGCCCGCGGGCCAGCGCCTCGGAGCG
Source organism: uncultured Chthoniobacterales bacterium (assembly GCA_964445975.1). GTDB lineage: Bacteria > Verrucomicrobiota > Verrucomicrobiia > Chthoniobacterales > Terrimicrobiaceae > CAYUMP01. The sequence goes on from CAYUMP010000010.1 coordinate 144,975, forward strand.
GGTGCCGTCGAGTTCGTATTTCCATCCGACGATAAGGCTTTCCGGAAAAAGATCGCGGAGATCGGGCAGAAGTTTGGGAGCGGGATGCAGCACCAGCCGGAGCTCGGGGGTGGAACTCTGGATCTTGCCGGTGACTTCGGCTCCTTCAATGCCGACGATCACAAAATCGCCCAAGGCAGCGGCGTGGAAGATCGCGGCCGGAGACTCGGTGATTTTTTCCAGTTCGGCGCGGAGCGAATCGTTGGTGGAGAATGCGATCACCTCGACGCCTCGCGGTGCGGGGAAAGAGGCCATCTCGCCCCGCAGGCAGAGAACCTCGAAACCATCAGCGGCCAGGGTTTCTGCCAGGATGGAGCCGAGTTCCCCGGTGGAGTGATTGGTAATGCGGCGGACGGCGTCAATGGGCTCGTAGGCCGGCCCACATGTGACGATGGCGAGCGGAGGCATGACCAAATCGTACATGGGTGACAGCCCCCAGGCAACGTGCTAGCTAAAGGGGATGAAAATCCTCATGGCGGCCAGTGAAATGGCGCCGCTTGTTCGCAGTGGCCAGTTGGGTGACGCCATGGCCGATCTTGCCGGTGAACTTCGTCAACTCGGGCATGATGTCAGTGTGGTGATCCCGTATTACCGGGCCATTCGCGAAAACAAGTCCATCAAGGCCAAAAAATCCAAGGTGCGGTTCAACGTGCAGGTGGGCTCTTTGCGGATGCCCGGCGAGATTTTCGAAGTCAAGATGCCCAATGGCGTCCAGGTCTATCTGGTGGCGCGCGACGAATACTTCGACCGGTCGGGCATTTATGGGAACGACGGCCGGGACTACCAGGACAACGCCGCGCGATTCATCTATTTCACCAAATCGGTGCTGGAACTGGCGGGACGGCTCGATCCCGCCCCCGACATCCTGCACGCCAACAGTTGGGAGACGGCGCTGCTGCCGGTTTTCTCGAAGGAACAACGCCAGCCGTTTCATACGGTGCTCACGCCGCACAGCCTGGAATATCAGGGGAATTTCTGGAGCTATGATTTTGCACTGACCAATCTGCCCGGAGAATACTTCTCCGCGCGCGGGGTGGAGTATTTTGGCAGCATGAATTGCCTCAAGGGGGGCATTCTCTTTACGGATGCCGTCGTGCTGCCGGGAGAGCGGTTTGTCTGCGAAGCGCAAACGGAGACTTTTGGCTGCGGCCTGCACAATGTGCTGCGTGAAAACCAGCACAAGCTGGTGGGCATTCCGGCCCCATTGAATGGCTGGGCTCCGGCGGGCAAAATGGACCGGGAGGAATTGTTGCGGACATTGGGCCTCGCGCCCGAACCGGCCCGGGCGATTTTCGCCACCGTCGCATCGGCCAGCCAGGGCGGGATGGATGCGTTTTTTTCCTCTCTGGATCGTCTGCTGGCGGAGAATGTGCGCCTGATTCTGCTTGGATCGGTTTCTGCGGACCAGGAATTCGCCGTGGAGGTGGCCCGCCGCAAACACGCCGACCGGTTTGTCTACCGCCCGGATTTCGACGACGAATTGGCGCACCGGGTTCTGGCCTCATCGGATATCTTTCTTGTGCCGGGTCCGGTGGAGCCGCAGACGCTGTGGCTGCGGCGTGCCATCCAGAGCGGAGCGATCCCTCTGGCCGCGCAATGCCCCGGGCTTTTCCAGGTCGTGCGAAATTGGGAGCCGGGGCGCGAAGTCGGGAACGGCTTTGTTTTTTCCAGCCGTGCCGCCGACGGATTGTTGGATGGCTGCCGCCGCGCGTTACAGACCCTCGATGATGCCACGCAAAAACAAAGCCTGCGCGAGCGGTGCCTGACCACGGACTTCTCCGTGGCCGCCGCGGCGCGTGCTCACATGGCTCTTTATGAGCGTTTGCTTGGCCTGACCCCTTCGGCCAAAGCCGCCTAGGCTTCCCTCATGCTTCCCGAGATTGTCACGGCCATACCCGGCCCCCATTCGCAGGCGTTTGCCGATAAGCTGGCTTGTTATGAAGCCCGCGATGTCACCTGGCTGGCTCCGGATTTCCCGGTTTTCTGGGACAGGGCGGAGGGCGTCAATGTGTGGGATGCCGACGGAAATCGCTTCCTCGACTTGACCTCAGCCTTTGCCGTGACCGGGCTGGGTCACGGGGCGGAACCGCTCCGGGAAGCGGTGACGGCGCAGGCGGGAAAACTTCTGCACGCCATGGGCGATGTGCATCCGGCGGGAGTAAAGGCCGAGCTTTGCGAAAAGCTGAGTGCCATCACCTACGAACGCTGGCAGGTGGGGACAGGCAAAACCATTTTGTGCAATTCCGGCTCCGAGGCGGTGGAGGCGGCGCTGAAGACATCGCTCATGCACAGCGGCAAGTCGGGAGTGATTTCCTTCACCGGGGCTTATCATGGGCTCGGGTATGGTGCGCTGGAAGCCGGCGGACTCGATTTTTTCCGCGAACCTTTTCGGAGTCAGCTCGGGCGCTTCGGCGCACGGGTGCCGTATCCGTCCTGCTACCGGTGTTGTTTCGATCGCACCGAGGGGTTTCGGCTCGAGGGCGAGCCGTTTCCCAACTGCGCCTCCACCTGCCTGGAAAAAATCGGCGAGCAGATCGAGGAGCTCATCGGGGCGCGTGAGATCGGCTGCATCATCGTCGAGCCCATTCAAGGGCGGGGCGGAGAGATCGTGCCGCCGCGGGACTTTCTGCCTTTGCTGCGCAACATCTGCGACACCCACAAGGTGTTGCTGATCCTGGATGAAATTTACACGGGATTCAACCGCACGGGCCAGTTGTTCGCTTGCGAACACTTTGGAGTCGTTCCCGATGTCATCTGCCTGGGCAAGGGCCTGACTGGTGGTTTCCCGCTGGCGGCTTGTGTGGGGCGTTCGGATATCATGGACGCCTGGCCGCTTTCCCGGGGTGAGGCCCTGCACACCAGCACCACGTTGGGCAATCCGCTCGGCTGCGCCATGGCGCTGGCTTCCATCGCGGAGCATCTGCGGGAGGAAACGCAGGAACTGGCCAGATCCTGCGGGCGCAAGCTGCGGCAGATGTTATTGGGACTGCAATCCGCGGCCATCGGAGACGTGCGCGGAGTGGGGACAATGATGGGAGTGGAGTTGATTCACCCGGATGGTTCGCCGGATGGCGCGCTGGCCGGGGCCATCATGAGGCGCGGCTTGCAGGATGGATTGATTCTGCTGGGCGGCGGCCCGGCGGGAAATGTGCTGTCCTTTTCCCCGCCGTTCGGGCTGGCCGATGCGGAGATCGCCTTTGTCGGCGAGAAGCTTCAGGAGTACCTGATATCCTTGCCCGGCTCCATTTCGTAGTCCAGAGCCAGCCGTTCGACGGTGTGGGGCTTGATGACTTCCTCCACGAATTTGACATGGCGCGGATCTTTCATGTAGTGCGCGAGCTTGTCGCGGGACTCAATTTCCACCGCGAGAAAAAACGGCCATTTTGACTTTTCGTCGATGCGCTTGCCGCAGCGCACACTGAGGACTTCGGGGATCTTGAGAAGCTGGATGCGCGTTTCCCGCATCATCCATTCGATGGTGTCCTCCGTGGCCTCCGGCTTGAGTCGGAAAAGCACCAGGTGATGAAGCATGATGCCAGTTGGTGGCGGCCGGGATTAACTTTTCCAGTCTAGCGCGCCTTTGGCGACCGCGTAGACGTAACCAAAGAGCAGGACCACTACGAAGCAGAACATGCTGCCGAGGATGCCGATGCCATGTGTGGCCACGAAGTCACGGAAAACAACCGCCCAAGGATACATGAACACCACCTCGATATCGAAAAGGATGAAAAGCATCGCGACGAGGTAGAACTTCACGCTGAAGCGCGGCTGGGGGCCGGCTTCCGGGATGACACCGCATTCGTAGGCGGAGTCTTTGTTGGCGGAGCGCCGTCCGGCGCGGCCGAGCAGGATGTTGGCCAGCATGGTGACGGTGGCGAAACCGACCGCCACGAGCACATGGAGCAAAACCGGGACGTAATCCTGAAGCATTGGTGAACGAATTATCCTCCCGAGGGATGATCTGCAATCGAGAAATACGGCGATCAGTTCGCCATCAAATCAAGGCCCTTGAGCGTATTTTCGTCAAAGCGCCCGGTTTGGCGGAAGCCTGCGCTGCTCTGCCAGGCCTTGAGCGCCCGCACCAGCGAGTCGCTGGGCTTGCCATTGACCGGGCCGCCGTAATAGCCGAGGAGTCGCAGGTTTTTTTGGGCCTGTTCGATGGCCGCGATCTGCATTTGCGGACCCACCGAGATAAAGGGGCCGCCTTTGAAGATGTCAGCCAGGGCGACGTATTCCGGCACGGGGGTGGGAGCGGGCCGGTTGTTGGCGACGGGGGCGGGGGAGGTGAGGCCAAGGCTTTTAGCCGTCTGCGTGTTGAGTTCCCCGGTGACCTTGAGATTTTCCGCCAGTTGATAACGCCGGATGGCAGCGGACGTCTGGCTGCCCATCTGTCCGTCCACCACGCCATCGTAGTAGCCGAGCCGCTTCAGTTTCTGCTGCGTCGCCGTGATGACTTGATCGGCGGAAGCAAGGGAGGTCGTGGCCAGGAGGACACCGCAGAAGACGAGACGGACTAGGGATTTCATAGGAGTACATTTACCTTTCGCTCCGGTCCTTCGCAAGCGCCGCCTCTTCGCTGGAGGCTGGACAAAAACGGATCGCTTAGTATCCCTCCGCGCTGTCGCGCCACAATGAATGGACCATCGCGCAGTTGCAGGAAGAAAACGCAAAGATGAAGGCGAGGATAGCGTCGGGCCAATAAGTCTTTTGGAGGCCGTTCACTTGCTTTTCGCAAATACGGCTCCTTGATCAAGGCTGGACAAGGGACAGGGTTGATTTGTATTTCCTTTAGCCAGCACTTCGCCCTTATGAAACTTAACTATTTGATCGTCATAGCAGCTATTTTAGGGGCGGCGTATTATTTTGATCTTTTTCCCAAAAAAGCCCAGACGCCCGTGCCAGCGGCTGCGAAACTCGACCCGGGTAAGACCCGAAGCATCCAGGCGATGATTCGCGAGAATGAGCGGGCAATCTCGCAGTTGGAGGCCCAGTCACGGCGGTCGAGCCGGGGTTCGATGAACGACACTTATTCGCTCGATCTGCGCAACCAGAAGATTGGCGAGTTGCGCGAGGAAAACTCCAGGCTGGAAGCAAAGCTCGGCGGCCAGTAATTTTCTGCCGGTCGGTTGCTTGCTTTTCGCCGGAGGGATGGCTTCATTGTTCATCCCATCCCATGGCCAGCCGTCCCATTCAATACGTCGCGATTTTCCTGACGTGTTTCATTGATATTCTGGGCTTCGGCATCGTCATTCCAGTGCTGCCTCTGTACGGCCAGCATTTCGGGGCGACAGAGGTGCAGATCGGCTGGCTGGTCGGGATTTTTTCCCTGATGCAGTTTTTCTTTGCCCCGATCTGGGGCAAGGTGAGTGATCGCATCGGGCGCAAGCCGGTCTTGTTGGTCGGTCTGCTGGGCACCATCGCCGGTTATATCCTGATGGGGCTGGCGCAGACGGTATTTGTGCTTTTTCTGGCTCGCCTGATCTCGGGAGTCGCCGGGGCGAATATCAGCGCGGCCCAGGCTTATCTCGCGGATATTTCCACGCCGGAAAACCGGGCCAAGGCCATGGGTCTGCTGGGCGCGGCCTTCGGGCTGGGGTTTGTATTCGGTCCGGCCTTGGGCGGATGGGCCGGAGCGGTCTTCAACTACGCGGCGCCCATGTACATCGCAGCGGGCCTTGCTTCCGTGAACTGGATGTTCGTCTTCTTTTGCCTGCCGGAATCGCTTCGGCCGGGTTCCGCCGCCCAGCGACGAGAGAAAATTTTTCCGCATCTTTTCGCCCACGTGCAGCGAACGGTCTACCTGCGCGCCGTGGCCGGTTACTTTCTGGTCATCGTGGGATTCTCCATGATGACGATGTTGTTTGCGCTACTGGTCTTCTTCCGGTTCGGCCTGGATGTGCTTCATACCGGTTATATCCTTGGCGGGATAGGCGTATTGGGGGTGATCATCCAAGGAGGCCTGATCGGCCGGCTGGTAAAGCGCTTCGGCGAGGCCCGGCTGGCTTTTGCGGGAGCCTTGTTGATGAGCGCCGGCTTGGGCGGGCTGGCCTTCAGCCGGACTCTGGGGGAAATGTTGGCGGCTGCGGCGGCCACCGGCGTCGGCAACAGTCTGTTGATGCCCTCCCTCTCCGCCCTCGTTTCGCGGAGCGCGACGGCGGAATGGCAGGGCCGGGCCCTCGGGGTCATGCAATCCAGCGGAAGCCTGGCCCGCTGGACTGGGCCGATGATCGCGGGCGGCATCAGTCTGCTCTCGCATGGAACGGGACTATACGCTTTTTGGCCCTTGCTGATGGCTTCGTGCGTCGTATTGCTGGCCGCCGGAGTCATTTTTACTCTGAATCTTTGCCCGGAAGTCACGGTAAGTCGAAGCAGGGGTTGAGCCCGGCGACAAGTCTGCTAGTATTACCGGACTGTGTTAAGGCTTGCGGTTAATTTGTTCTGGCTGGCATTTGCTGCCGACGGTCTGTTGTCGCTGGTTTACGAATATTTCTCCTTGGGGAATGATCTGCCCATGCTGTCGGCCGCCCGCGGCTGGCTGGCTGTGGCGGTACTTTTGTTCAGTATCCTGATGGTCTTGTTGGCGATGGCCACACCTCGGGTGCCCAAACGGGTGGTGGTGCCTCTGCTTCTTTTTGTCTGGTGGTTCTGTCTGGCCTCATCATTCCCGCTGAGGCGCCTGGAAGTTCCCCATATCGATTTGTGGCTCTCATTGTTGCAGGTCGGTTTTGCCGCTGGGATCTGGCTGCTTTTTGGGAAAAAAGGCCAGGGTGGCTATCCATTTTCCATCGAGGAAGGGCCGAATTTTTCCTGGCGGCATACGTTGCTGGTAGGGCCGGCGCTGGGTCTGATTTTGTTTTTAAGCGGTGTCCTGGCGCTCATTTCCGGCATCGCTACGGAGATCGAGACCCGCACCGGGGGTTACGTGCGGGTGCATCCGGACGGCCTTTATCTGGTCGAACGCCAGTTTCAATGGAAGAACAACGAAGTGCGGCTGGCCGGCATGGTGCACGTGGCGCGCGAGGAGTTTTACACGGGCGTTTTGCCCAAGGCCGACCCCGGCAAGCCCGCGGTTGTGCTGGTGGAGGGGGTGACCGACCATAAACGCCTGCTGGGCAAGGGGTCCTTGAAATATGGCAACGTGGCCCGCCTGCTGAACATCACCTCGCAAGAAGACAGCACGTTTACCGATCACGTGGCGGAGGGCCTCGCCCGGGAAAAAAACGAGACCGCCCAGAATGCCCCGGTGGTGAGAAAATCGCAGCCGGTGGCGGTTAACAAAGCGGAGATTCGTTTTAAACACGCGGATGTGGACATCGAGACCTTTCATCCCAAGACCATCGCCTTCATCGTGGCCGTGATGGGGCTGTTTCAGTCCCCGGATTTCAACACGGTGGTCAACGCATTGAGCGACCCAAAATCCCCCCTGGCGGATGCCGAAGTGCAGACGCTGGCCATGCAGGACATCCTGCATTCCCGCAATCAGCGCCTCGTTTCGGAGATCGAATCGTCGATGAAAGATTATCCCCGAATCATCGTCCCTTGGGGGGCCATGCACCTGCCGGAAGTCGAGTCGTGGTTGCGCTCAAAAGACTTCGTGCAGAGCGGCGAGGTCGAACGGAAGGCGATGGCTTTTTGGTAAAACGCTTGAACGCGCGGTTGCGATGGCCTAATTCCACCCTTCCGCCGCGCTCCATTTAAACGGAGCATCGGCTGGAAAGATTCGTATTGATGAAGATCATTGACCGTTATGTGGGATTGAATGTGGTTTCGACGGCCTTTTTTGGCGTCGTCGTCCTCAGTCTCGTCCTGGTGCTGGGCAACCTGTTCAAACAACTGCTCGATGTGCTCATCAACAATCCGGATGTGCCCATCACCACCGTGCTCGCCTTCATGGCGCTGGTACTGCCGTTTTCCCTGACCTTTACCATCCCGTGGGGATTTCTGACCGCGCTTCTGCTGGTTTTCGGACGCATCTCGGCGGACAACGAACTCATCGCGCTGAAGGCGAGCGGCGTCAGCATTCCGCGTATCTGCATCCCGGTGTTCCTGCTGGCGATCATCCTCACGGGCATCTGTTTTTGGATCAACATCGACATCGCTCCCCGCGCCGAAATGCAGATGACCAAGGCGGTGGTGGACATCGCCACCAGCAATCCCGCCGCACTTTTTCGCGCCGATCAGGTGGTGAGCCAGTTTCCCGACCGTCGCATTTACGTGGGAGGCAAGGATGGCGACCGTCTGGAAAACCTCATCGTCTTCGAGTTGGACCAGGACAATAAGCCCACCAAGATGGTGCACGCCAAGGAGGGCGTCCTCACACCCGACCCCCAAAATTCCCGCCTGCTGCTGAAGCTCTACAACGCCCGCTTCGAGGAAAGGGACAAAAATGAACCGGGGGATCTCACCAAAATCCGCCAGGGCATAACTGTTACCGAAGGCGTATTCCCGATCTCGCTGGAAAATTTCTACAAGGAATACCTGTCGGGCCGCCGCCTCAGTTCCTACACGCTTCCCGAGTTGCGGGAATATATGGCAAAAGGGGCCGACGGCAAAATGCTGGAAGCCACGGTGGAATACAACAAGCGCTTCTCCACCTCTCTGGCCTGTCTGGCGTTTGCCCTCATCGCCATCCCGCTGGGCATCACCACCCACCGCAAGGAAACCTCGGCCGGTTTTGCGCTGAGCCTGAGTGTCGCCTTCACCTATTTCTTTTTCATCATCATGGCCGACACTTTTCGCGGCAACGCGAGCGCATATCCGGCGGTTTTGATCTGGGTGCCGAATGTGCTGTTTATCGCGCTGGGCAGCTTTCTCTTCTGGCGGCTCACCAAAAAATAGAAAATCCACTTGCCACGCCGGGCATTCCGTGGTTGCTTCTTGACCCTTTCCGCCGCAATCAGCGGCTTATTCTATTTTATGGCTAAAGAAATTGTCGGTCAGATCAAATTACAAATTCCCGCCGGACAGGCCAATCCTGCGCCGCCGGTCGGTCCTGCGCTCGGTCAGCAGGGTGTGAACATCATGGCATTCTGCAAGGAATTCAACGCAGCCACGCAGAAGCAGGCCGGTGACATCCTCCCGGTCGTCATCACGGTTTTCAAAGACAAGAGCTTCACGTTCATCACCAAGTCGCCTCCGGCGTCGATCTTGTTGAAGAAGGCTGCTGGTCTGGCTTCCGGCTCCAAAGAGCCCAACAAGACCAAAGTGGCCAAGCTGACCAAGAAGCAGATCCTTGATATCGTAAAGATCAAGGGCAAGGACATGAATGCCCGCTCCGAAGAGGCCGCCTTCCGCACCATCTGCGGCACGGCTCGCCAGATGGGCATCGAAGTGACCGAATAGTCGGCCGCTCAACCATTTAACTCACAAAAAAGGGGCATCTTGCGATGCCCCTTTTTTATTGGATTCTGTTGTTTGATGCCGCTTAGTGACGATCGCGGTAGCCGCCGCCGCCGCCGCCTTTGCCGCCGCCACCACCGCCGCCGTAGGAGCGACGCTGTCCGCCACCGCCACCACCACCACCGCCGAAATCACGGCGAGGAGGACGATCTTCCCGGGGACGGGCTTCGTTCACGATAAGGTTGCGACCTTCAACGTTTTTACCGTTAAGGGCTTCGATAGCTTTCTGGCCTTCATCAGCCGAGCCCATCGTGACAAAACCAAAGCCGCGGGGGCGTTGGGTCATTTTGTCCATCACGAGCATGGCTTCGGTCACGGTGCCATACTGGGAGAAAAGATCTTCCAGGGCGCCTTCCGTCGTTTGAAAGTTGAGGTTGCCTACGTAGAGTTTCATGTTGTGCGATTGTAGTTATAGAGGGGCCATCGCCAATTCTCAGAGCATTCGGCGCAGAGCTGATCTACGTTCTAGGCTGCAAAAAATCGCGTTCTAACCGGCGCAAGAAGGCCCTTTTTCAGAGTGAATGTAAAGCGAACTTTTTATACGAAACGGTGAATTATTTTTTGACATAGGGCCTGATTTATCTATCATCTCCAATTCGCGCTAATACCGGCGCGCAGGAGACTTGCCTAACCAAGTCGCTCGAACTGCAAAATCTACATGCAAAAAAAACGCAGCAAACGCTATCGCGCCGCGGCCGAACAGGTCGACGGTAAACGCAAATACCCGCTTTCGGAAGCAATTAAGACCCTTAAGACGCTTCCTCCGACCAAGTTTGACCAGACGGTCACCTTGTCCATCAAGCTCGGAGTTGATCCCCGCCAGAGTGACCAGATGGTCCGTGGCACCTGCCCGCTTCCGCACGGCAGTGGTAAAAACGTTCGAGTCCTGGTTTTCGCCGTCGGCGCCGCCGCCGAGGCCGCCAAGGAAGCCGGAGCTGAATTTGTCGGCTACGAGGATCTGATCAAGAAGGTCACCTCGGGCTTTTCCGATTTCGACGTCGCCGTCGCCACTCCCGCCGCCATGGCGGAAGTGAAAAAACTGGGCAAGGTGCTCGGGCCACGCGGCCTGATGCCGAACCCGAAGACCGGCACTGTGACCGATGACACCGCCAAGGCTGTCAAGGAAGTCAAGGCTGGCCGGGTTGAGTTCAAGCTCGACAAGAACGCCAACGTGGCGGTTCCGGTTGGAAAGTTCTCCTTCACCGAAGACGCTCTCCTCGAAAACGGCAGCGCTGTGATCGATGCGGTCGTCAAGGCCCGTCCGGCCACAGCCAAGGGTTTCTTCGTCGAAGCCATCACCCTCAGCGCCACGATGAGCCCCGGCGTGAGTGTTGATCCCGCTCCCTTTCTCAAAAACTAACCTGTATAGGCCATGAGCAGACCAGAAAAATCCACTATCGTCGCCGACGTACAGGCGAAACTCCAGAGCTCGCCCTTCCTCCTGATTGCCGACTATGCCGGCATGCAGGTGAAGCATTTCGAGGAACTTCGCACCCGCCTCGCTGGCGTGGGCGCAGAGTGCCACGTCGTCAAAAACACCTTCATCAAGCGTGCGGTCAAAGAGCTCGGTTTGCCGGAATTGAACGGCGCCCTGAGCGGCCAGACGGCCATGATCACGGGTGAAAAGGACGTGGCCGCCGCCGCCAAGGTCCTCAAGACCTTCGTCGCCGAGTTCACCAAGCCGCCCGTCAAGGCCGGCATCCTCGACAACAGCATTCTCAGCGCTGAGCAAGTCAACGCCCTGGCCGACCTTCCGTCCCGCGAAGTTCTCCAGGCCAAGTTGCTCGGACTCATGCTCGCTCCCGCGACCAAGCTTGTCCGCACGCTCAACGAGCCGGGCGCCAGCCTGGCCCGCGTGCTCAAAGCCAAGGCCGACGCCGCCGGAGGGCAGGCCTAAAAAAATTTCCCCGAGCGTTCAAGCCGCGCTTGGGGGGAGAAACCAAAACACAAAACCGGTTCCTCGTCGGACTGACGGCTGTCGGTCTTAAAAACCCCGATGCTTCGGGGTGCGACGATACCACACATACCTACTACAATGGCAGACACACAAAACATCGTCGATCAGCTCAGCTCCCTTACCGTGCTGGAGATCGCCGACCTCGTCAAACAACTCGAAGAAAAATGGGGCGTTAGCGCCGCTGCACCCGTGGCCGTAGCCGCCGCTGGTGGCGCCGCCGGAGCTGCTGCTCCCGCCGCCGAGGAGAAGACCTCCTTCGACGTTATCCTCACCGAAGCGGGCACCAACAAAATCGCGGTCATTAAAGAAGTCCGCGCCGCTGTGGCCGGTCTCGGTCTCGCCGAGGCGAAAGCCCTGGTCGAAAGCGCGCCCAAGCCTCTCAAGGAAGGCGTCACCAAGGAAGAAGCCGAAGAGATCAAGAAGAAGATCGAAGCCGCTGGCGCCAAGGTCGAAATCAAATAACTCCTTTCCCCGCACATCGCGGGAACGCGGCCGAAAATTTTTCCAAATTTTCGGCTTGCGTTCCCGGAGTGCAGGTTCACTATTAATAATTCCGCCGAATCACGTCTCCGCTATCTGCATTGCCTAGAAAAACGCTTTGAAGTGCGTCCCCGCACGGGTCGAATCACCGTCGACTCATGCGAGGGCGTTTTTCCGTTTTCCGTAAACCCCTGCAGCGCTGACCGTTAACCCGGCCTCAATTCAAGATACCCACACCGCCATGTCTGAACGCATTTACTTCGGCAAACTTCAGGAAGCCATCGAGCCCCCAAACCTCATTGAGCTCCAGATCAATTCCTATAACGAATTCTTCCAGAAGGATGTGGACCCCTCCAAGCGTAAAAACGTGGGTCTGCAGGCGGTCTTCAAGGAATTTTTCCCCATTTTCGGTTTTGAGGAGAAATCCAGCCTCGATTTCGTCAGCTACGACTTGGGCGAGCCCAAAATGTCGGCCATCGAGTGCCAGCGCGAAGGCCAGACCTTCAGTGCGCCTCTGTATGTGACCTTCCGTTACAAAGACGAGCGGGCTACCAAGGAAGAAAAAGTCTATATGGGCGAAATTCCGCTCATGACCCTTCAGGGTACCTTCGTCATCAATGGCGCTGAGCGCGTGGTGGTGAGCCAGTTGCACCGTTCCCCGGGCATCTGCTTTGAGACCAGCGTTCACCTGAATGGCAAGCTCCTTCACGGTTTCCGCATCATTCCCGACCGCGGTTCCTGGATCGAAGTGCAATTCGACACCAGCGATCTCCTTTACGTCTATCTGGATCGCCGCAAACGCCGCCGCAAGTTCCTGGCCACGACCTTTTTGCGTGCCTTGGGTCATCCCAGCGACGAGGAAATCATCAAACTTTTCTACCCGATCGTCGACCTCAAGCTCTCCGAGAGCCTCGACGAAGAGGAAATCAGCACCAAGGTGCTCATCCAGGACATCCGCGACGGGGAAATCACGGTGGCGCGCGCTTTCGAGCCGCTCAACGCCGCGACCGTCCGCCAGTTGATCTCCCTCGGCCACAAGTTGGTCAAGGTGGTCGACACGAAGGACGACGACACGATCATCAAGTCCCTCAAGAAGGACCCGGCCCACGACGAGGAAGAGGCCTTGAAGGACATCTACCGCAAGCTGCGCCCTGGCGACCCGCCGACCGTGCAAAATGCCCGCAGCATGCTGAAGCGCCTGTTCTTCGATCCCAAGCGTTACGACCTCGGTCGTGTGGGACGGCACAAGATCAACCAGAAGCTCAACCTCGGCGTCAGCGACGAGGAGCGCATCCTCACGAAGGAAGATTTCATCGCCGCGATGAAGTATCTCGTGGAACTGCGCAAGGGCGAGGGGATGACCGACGATATCGATCACCTCGGCAGCCGCCGCGTCCGTACGGTCGGTGAATTGCTGGCCAACCAGTGCCGCGTGGGCCTCGCCCGCACCGAGCGTTTGGTGCGCGAGCGCATGACCTTGTTTGATGCCGGTGTCGACCAGATCACCCCGCAGAAGCTCATCAATCCGAAGTCGCTCAGCGCGGTGGTCCGTGATTTCTTCGGCCGCTCGCAGCTCAGCCAGTTCATGGATCAGACCAATCCTCTGTCCGAACTGACCCACAAGCGCCGTCTCTCCGCCCTCGGGCCAGGAGGCCTCAGCCGCGATCGCGCCGGCTTCGAAGTGCGTGACGTGCATCCTTCCCACTACGGTCGCATTTGTCCGATCGAAACGCCGGAAGGTCCGAACATCGGTCTCATCAGTTCATTGAGCACCTTTGCCCGGGTGAACGAATTCGGTTTCATCGAGACCCCTTATCGCAAGGTCCACAATGGCCGTGCGCTCGACGAGGTCGTGTACCTCAGCGGTGACCGCGACGAAAACTTCTACATTGCGCAGGCGAATGCTCCGATCGACGCGAACGGCAAGTTCACCGGCGAGATGGTTTCTTCCCGCTACCGCGGCGATTTCATCGAAGTCGAGCCCGCCCAGGTGCAGTACATGGACGTGTCGCCCAAGCAACTCGTCTCCGTGGCCGCTGGCTTGATTCCGTTCCTCGAACACGATGACGCCAACCGTGCGCTCATGGGTTCGAACATGCAACGCCAGGGCGTGCCGCTCCTCATCTCCGATTCGCCGCTCGTCGGCACCGGATTGGAAGGCCGCGTCGCTCGTGACTCGAAAGCCGTCATTCTCTCCGAATCCAACGGCAAGGTGGCCTCGGTCACCGGCAGTCACATCATCGTCACCAAGGACGGCGATCTGCCCGAGGGCAAAAAGAAGGTCAAGACCGACACCGAAAACGGTGTCTACGTCTACGAACTGCGCAAGTTCATGCGCTCGAACGCCAGCACCTGCATCAACCAGAAGCCCATCGTGGCCAAGGGTCAGGCGGTGAAGAAGGGCGAAGTCATTGCGGACGGTCCCAATACCGAGAAGGGCGAACTCGCCCTCGGCCGCAACGTGCTCGTCGCGTTCATGCCTTGGAACGGTTACAACTTCGAGGACGCCATCCTCATCTCCGAGCGCGTGGTCAAGGAGGACATCTACACCTCCATCCACATCGACGAATTCGAGATCGGCGCCCGTGATACCAAGCTCGGACCGGAGGAAATCACCCGCGATATTCCGAACGTCTCCGAAGAGGCCCTGCAAAATCTCGGCCCGGACGGCGTCATTCGCATCGGTGCGGAGGTCAAGCCCGGCGACATTCTCGTCGGCAAGATCACCCCGAAGAGCGAGACCGAACTGGCTCCTGAAGAGCGCCTCCTGCGCGCCATCTTCGGCGAAAAAGCCGCCGACGTTAAGGACACCTCGCTTACGGTCCCTTCGGGCACCTACGGCATCGTCATGGACGTGAAGGTTTCTTCCAAGAAGGAAGTGACCCGCAGCAAGATGACGCCGACCGAGTCCAAGCGTCAGCAGAAGATGATCACGGAGGATCACAAGAAGCGGAAGGACGACCTGCACGAGCAGCTCACCGCCGCCCTCTCCAACATCCTGCTCAACGAAAAGATCCCGCTCGACGTGGTCAACGCGCAAACCGGTGAGATCATCATCCCGGCCAATCGCAAGATCACCAAGCAGCTTCTGCGCAAGCTGGCCGCCGTTTACGATCACATCGAAATCGACCCGAGCCCGATCCGCAACAAGATCCGCGAAATCATCGGTCAGTACGAACACCGCTTCGAAGATCTCGAGCGTGAGAAGGACCAGAACCTCGGCCGTATCGAAAGCGGTGACGATGTCGATCCCGGCATCATCAAGCAGGTCAAGGTCTACATCGCCAGCAAGCGCAAGCTTTCCGTCGGTGACAAGATGGCCGGCCGCCACGGTAACAAGGGCGTCGTCGCCAAGATCGTGCCGGAAGAAGACATGCCGTTCCTCGCGGACGGTACCCCGGTGGACATCGTGCTCAACCCGCTCGGCGTGCCGAGCCGCATGAACGTCGGTCAGGTTCTCGAAACCCACCTGGGTGTCGCGGCCAAGGCCCTCGGCTTCAAGGTGGCCACCCCAGTGTTCGACGGTATCGCCGAAGACAAAATCAAGGAATACCTGCGCGAAGCCAAGACGAAGGAGAACTTCACCTGGATCACGGAATCCGGCAAATCGTCCGTCTACGACGGCCGGACCGGCGAAGCCTTCGACCAGCAAGTCGTGGTGGGTTACATCTATATGTTGAAGCTCGGTCACCTGGTGGCCGACAAAATCCACGCCCGTGCGGTCGGTCCGTACAGCCTGGTCACCCAGCAACCGCTGGGCGGCAAGGCGCAATACGGTGGACAGCGCTTCGGCGAAATGGAGGTTTGGGCACTCGAAGCTTACGGTGCCGCCTACACCTTGCAGGAACTTCTCACCGTCAAGTCGGATGACGTGCAAGGCCGCACGCGCATCTATGAGTCCATTGTTAAGGGCGATAACTCGCTCGAGGCAGGCACACCGGAATCCTTCAACGTCCTCATCAAGGAAATGAAGGGTCTCTGTCTGGATGTCCGAGTGGGGGGTAAGGAACCCACCTTCACCGAGTCGGCTGCTTAATTAAACCACGAAGATAACGTACATATATATCACAAGTTGCTATGAAAGAGGTTAACATTGGAGAGATCTTCGGGGAGCAGAAACAACTCGGCTTCGACGAGGTAGGTATCACTGTTGCCGCCCCGGACAACGTCCGCGGCTGGAGCAAGGGTGAAGTCAAAAATCCTGAGACGATCAACTACCGGACCTTCAAGCCGGAAAAAGGCGGTTTGTTCTGCGAACGTATTTTCGGTCCGACCCGTGACTGGGAGTGCTCGTGCGGAAAGTACAAGCGCATCAAGCACAAGGGTGTGGTCTGCGATCGTTGCGGCGTCGAAGTGACGCTCAGCCGCGTGCGCCGCGAGCGCATGGGCCACATCGATCTGGCCGTGCCGGTTTCGCATATCTGGTTCTACAAGTGCATGCCTTCCCGCATCGGCCTCATGCTCGACATGACCAGCCGCCAGCTGGAGCGCATCATCTATTACGAGGATTACATCGTGATCGATCCCGGCAACACGCCGCTGCAGAAATGCCAGTTGTTGACCGAAGTCGAATTCCGCGAAGCCGAAGACCAGTACGGTGACACCTTCGTCGCCGGCATGGGCGCCGAGGCCATCCAGAAACTTTTGGAAGCCATCGACCTGCAGAATCTCAATGATGAGATCGAGCAGCAGATGGGCGCAACCCGCAGCAAGCAGCTCCGCAAGAAGCTGGCCAAGCGGCTCAAGCTCGTCCAGGGCTTCATGAACTCGAAGACCCGTCCCGAGTGGATGATCCTCAACGTTCTGCCTGTCATCCCGCCGGATCTTCGTCCGCTCGTGCCGCTCGAGGGTGGCCGTTTCGCGACGTCCGATCTCAACGATCTCTATCGCCGCGTCATCAACCGCAACAACCGTCTCAAGACCCTGTTGCAGCTGAAGACCCCGGAAGTCATCATCCGCAACGAAAAGCGCATGCTGCAGGAAGCCGTTGACGCCTTGTTCGACAACGGCCGCCACGGTCGTGCCGTCACCGGCGCCGCCAACGATATCGCCGTCGGCCTTGACCTTGTTGTCGTCGCCACTGATCGCGACGCCGTCGCCGCCGAGGCCCTCGATGGAGCCGCCGGCACCGTTGTTGCCGGCCTCGCCGTCATTGTCGACGCCATCGATGACCACGCCGCTGCCGCCGCTGGACGA
>CAYUMP010000011.1:0-151924 GCA_964445975.1 uncultured Chthoniobacterales bacterium
TTGGAAAATCTCATCTTGTGGAGAAATGGCGTATCGCCTTAATCGTTCTTGATAGTACGCTCGAAATAGCGTTCAAGGATTTTCTAGTTAACGAAACGACTGGCGGACTCAGCGACAAGAGATTGCTCGATATATTTGGGGATCGCAAACAGGTTGTCGACGAGGTTCTGAAGGAAAAGCCCGACCTCCTGACAGCGGACGAGCGGCGCAAGCTAGATTACTTCTACCGCCTCAGGTGTAAATTGGTTCATGAGCGCTCTTCTGCGGGAATCAAAGAAGATGACGTTACGCAATATCGCTTTTTGATTCAGAGAATTATGAAAGTCCTTTTTGGTTTACGATTCCTCGATTCCCATCGCCGCTAATCTTCATCATCCATGAATAAATCTAAAGACTTTTTCATAAGTTATAACAAAGCAGATCGATTTTGGGCCATCGGAATTAAAGGATGGCTGGAGGACAGCGGTTACTCGGTAGTAATGCAACAAAGCGACTTTCGCGCCGGATCAAATTTCATCCTAGAAATGGATGGGGCTACTAAAACGACCAAAAGAGTAGTTGCTGTCCTTTCGCCGGATTATCTGACTTCTGAATTTACAGCCCCTGAGTGGGCAGCTGCCTTTGCCAACGATCCCACTGGAAAATCGCGTCTTCTGATCCCGGTGCGCGTCCGTGATTGTGATCTGACTGGATTGCTCAAACAAATTGTTTATATAGACTTAGTTGGTCTGAATCCAGTAGACGCCGCTAAAAAGCTGCTTGCTGAGATTCGCGGAGAATCAGGAGAAGCTTCGCCAGTTTTGAAGCAACCGAAGTCCCAGTCACGAAAGACTTCCAAGATTTCCCAGGTCATCAACGGAGACGGAAATTATCAAGCTGCCCGCGACATCAACATCAACACTACCAAAAGAGTCCAAAATATTGTTAAACCCGGGCCGGAGCACATTCTTCCAGAGCAGGCAGCGGTGATCCTAGAAAAAATAAAGTCCTTAGGCGAACGCGACGAGAATGCAGGTTTAGGGAGCACGTACGGAAGCTGGATGAATAAATTCAAACGGGCTTTCAAAATTACATCCTATCACCTCTTGCCGAGTGAAAAATACGAAGCCGCTCTTGACTGGATTCAACAGCAGCGAGGCATGACCCGCTCTCGCCTTCGAAGGACAGATAATGAGAGTTGGAGAACTGAACATTACACCGCCATTCACACCGTGCGGAATAAGCTCGGATGGACGAGAACAGAAGTTTCGAACTTCGCGATTTCCAAAGGAATTGTCAAAAAACCATTTGAATCCATAACTGATCTTAAAGAACGACAATTGGCATCACTTAGCGCTGCCATCAAAAGAGAAGGAAAAAGACAGAAACGCTAAACTTATATAGTCGTGACTGAATACATTAGCAAAAGCATGAATCCGTATTGGGCTATCTAGAAAGCTGTTCTCTTAGGATGGGTGTTCTAGAGTTTTGGTTTAGTCAGGGAAGGAGTGGTGGTCGCGGACAGTTCAGTGCCAACGCAATTCGCCCGGAACAGAGACGATTGCGCCGTCGCGCAGATAGGGCAACACTATAGATTGGGAGTGATTGCAAAAGGTCTCGACATAAGATTTAAGGAGGCCCGACTGACGTATCACGTCCATGTCGGAGGCCAAATGGTCGACGACTTGGCGTGAGATGAGAACAATCAACTTAGCGCGTGCACGCGACGCCATGACGTTGAAGCGGTTAAGGCTGAGGAGGAACTCCTCTTCAGAGCCAATGGCGTCGGGATCACCCAAAGCAAATGTCGCGAGCATGATGTCTCGTTGCTGTCCTTGAAAGCGCTCGACTGTGTCCACGGCGCGGCGGATGAGCGCCGGGTCGTGGTTAGGAAAGGCCTGTTGCAAGCGAGTAGTAACCAGTGCTTGCTGTGCGCGATGGGGGGTGACGATGCCTATGCCTCTGGCCCAAAAATCGTCAGCGCTGAGAGCAGTGTTGGTCGCGGAGATAACATTGCCGGTAGCAGGGTCACGCTCATTCGCTAGTTGATCTCCCAAAATGCCGAAAAGCGAGGCGGCAATTGCGGCGGTGGAGTCGGCTTCGAATTGATTCCACTGGCTGCTGCGACCTTCGTTGTAGACGAAGGCTAGCGCTGGGCGGTCGGACTGTAGAAACGAAGCCCAGCGCGGAGACCACGAGAGGCTAGCCGGCCACCCGACAGGCTGGGTGGTGGCTGGCGTCTGGAGAAGATTGATTTCAAGGTCAGGGGAGAAAGCGTGGAGCGACGGTGGATATTCGGCGATGTGGGCGATCTCGACTATGGCGGCGTTGGAGCGGTAGTTCTCTTCAAGTACCTCAGAGGACAGATTATGACGAAGGGAGAAATAGGTGAAGATTGGGCCGACTAGGTTTTCCAGATTGATCGGTGCCTCGGCTTGGTGGATGGGTGGTAGCTGCTTCGGGTCGCCTGCGACAACGAGCGCCGCGTTTGCGGCGGCGGGAGCAAGTACAAGGGTGGACGTTGCGACATCAAGTTGAGAGGCTTCGTCAATCAGGATGAGATCGAAGAGATCACAAACCGGCGAGCCATCGTCAGCGGTAGCAAGATTATAAACCTGCTGCGGTGTGCCGCCGACGAGGAGCAGTTCCTGGTTGGCACGTAGCGAGGTGAGCAACGTAGAGTAGCTGGTTTTCGGCAGGTCAATGGCGACCGGAATGTTGTCGCCGAGGGGCCGTGTTTCAGAGCGGAGGCGATAGGTGTTGACCTGAGGTGAAGCGAATGGCCCTGGTCCTAGCAGGTTCGAATAAAGCGGGAGGAGGACGTTATCAATTGCCTCGTAGGTTGGGCCGGTAATGAGCACCCGCAGAGGGCGGTCGGCGGCTATCGCTTCAAGCAAGGCTCCAAGGATTGTGGCGTGCAGGGTGCGGCTCTTGCCCGTCCCGGGTGGCCCCCAAATCAGGCTGAGGCGGTAGCTGAGAGCGCGTTGCCACGCCGCCCACTGGCTTGGATTGAGGTCGAAACCGGCATTGGCGAGCGCGGTTTGTATGGGTGGGAGGTTGCGGGACACGGTGACGGCGTGGAGGCGCGGGGCATCCCAAAGAAATTCGGCTGGAGGGGTTGTGGTGCGGCGGGCGTTACGGCGTTGGATGCCGAGAGCCTGATCAACGGCGGAGTTATTGGCTGCAAGCGCGGGATTGCCGATTTCTTTGAGGGTCTTTTCCAAGCGTTTTAGGAGAAAATCGTTGTGGACCGAGTCCATCATGAGATCGGTGGAGAGGTCGATCAGGCCAGCTTGTTCCATGGCGTCGATTGTGGGGAACCAGTCAGTATTGAATTGGAGGGCGATAAATCTGTGCTCGCGGTCAATTCCTCGGACTATGACGCCAGTAACTTTCTCCATGCGAAATACGGGGTAGCGGAGCCAGCTCGGGAAAGGGACGGTACGACCGGCGAGGATCGTATCGAGGCGTTGGTCGAGGAACTCGCCTTGGCTGCGTGGTGATAGAGCGAAATTGAAATCACCTTCGCGAGCGCGGATCTCGCAAGAGTTGGGCGCAAGTTCGTAAACAAAAAGGCCCCTCGTGGCGGCAAGGCCAAGCGCCGCCAACACCGGGGCGGCTGCTTCGTCGTCAAGGCGATTGATCAGGTGGGCGCTTTGGAACCGGGCTTCACGCTCGTGCGGAGGCATCGCACGGATGAGCTGAACCTCAAGACGACTGAGAGCAACGTTGAGACTAGTGAATGTATACCAAAGCCGTGAATCATCGCTCATTTGGCGAGGGAGCGATGGTGGGCCTATTTCGGCAATGTGCGGGGCGGTTTGGCCGAGGCGTCCGGCGAGATCATCTTCCAATCGCTGGACTACGGCTGAGAGGGCGAAAAGCTTCCGACTGATAGTGACTTGCAGAATTTGGAGCTGTTGATTCCATGCGACCGGGCGGGTAGTACGAGACCAGATTTCATGGGCTCGTTCCGAAGGGATCTGGTCGGAGAATGGGTCTTCGAAAAATGGACTGACTTGGAATGCTGTGGCCGGCGTGGTGACGCTCGTGGGGTAGTAAGCGCGGGCGGTGTTCAGCAAGCTGTAGTAGTGGGTAACCGGAAGCGCAACGAGTGCGCGGACGATGTCGCGGACGACGGTGATTGGTGACAGCCGGTCAGAGGTCGCGGGGTTGGCAACTATGTTTTCCGGCGGGAAGAGCCATGCGAGATTACGGTAGTTTTGGTTGTTGATGATATAGGCCAAATGGCGACCGATCACTCGAACCAAATGTTCGAACGCAACGTTGTCCCAAATGTAAACCTGCACTGTTGAGTTTTGAATGGCGCGGTCGGTGGCCTCCATCATTTCGCGCACACGATCTAGAAGGCGTAACAGTTCACGGCGCTCCGTAAGCAGGTCCCGCTGGTCAACGGGATAAACCTCGGCAGGAAAATTGCGCGAGTTCTGTTGGCCAACTTTCGTGCGGGCGGTACTCGCCGCATACCGGCCCGCAATTCCAAAAGCGATGGTAATGCCACTACCAATGTCAAAATCTGCAGTGATAAAGATGCGAAGGTCGGCCCAACGGGGCATGAGGGCCGAGGTGCCTTCTTGGTCGGCGATGGTAGCGGCGCCGTTGGCCAGTGATTGGGCGCGTCCAGAAACGACAGTTCGCGTGGCCCGGAGTACCTGATGGGTGTCGTAGGCTGCGGACGTGGGTTGAAGCGCGGCTAGATTCGCAACTGAATTGACATTACTCTCTTCGAGCGCTGACCTGGCACCCCTAGTGACGAATGCGACGCGGCTGAGGTTATCGGTGGTTTGGGCAGTGGGGTAGCAGTGGAGCGGGTCGGTTGTCGTCTGATTCCAGGGGTAGCCAAGGTAATCGCAGCCGATGCAATGGTTGTCCACGTGCCAGGGGAGCTGGTTCCACGGCGTGGTGAGGACAGTGGCTAGGTCGGACTGGAAGAAGCGACGGATGCGGGCGACGAAGACCGAGAACGGGACGAGTTCGAGGTCTTCTTCCCAAGCATTGAATAGGGCTTGTGTTGTGGGAATGGCGCCGGTGGCTCGGACCTGAGCGTTTAGGCGGGCGACGTGTGATGCGTCGTGCGAACCGGGCCAAACGGCCGCTAGAGGAACAACGAAGTATTGGCTGTGAAGGTTGTTGTCAATCAGCCAAGCGGCTAGCGCCATGGAGTAATAAGTCACTTCAGCCTGATAGCAGGCCGAGGCTTCAGCGGTGAGCTTGATGTCGACGATGCTGAGTGGGATGCGGTTGTCTGTCGCCGTATTAAGAGCGGTGGTCGAGCCGTCGGGGTTCACTTGTTGTCGACCGGTGTGAACTGGCCAGATGCGGATAATGTCTGGCCGAAGACGTCCGTAAGCCAAATTTAGAGTGCTCGCATAGTTTTGGATCGCGAGCGCGATTTGAAAGGTAGTGCCGATAGCGTATTGACCCTGAGTGATGAAAAGCGTTTGAGCAGTTCTCAGAGCAAGGGCGGTGGCAAGGTCTATTTCGGACGCGCCTCCCGCAGGGCCAACGATGGCCGCCGCACCGAAGGCGGTGTGGAGGTCGGCAATCTTCGCCTCCTCCCACTCATCACCTGCAGCGGTAAGGGCTGCGATGCCGGGGCGCCCGGCGGCTTTCGGCGGCATACCTCCCCTCTCGGCTTGGTAGGCTGCGTTGTCGGGCGAAAGGTCAAGCCTTAGTCGGCGAAGGCATTTGCTTCTGAGAAAGTTGGAAATAGTGCGCTTAGCAAGGTAGGGCATAATTCGTGGGGCTATCGCCGTTCCGGGTTGAGCTTGTTTTGTTCAAGTTCGGTCTTTGTCAACTGAATGGGCACCTTTTGGGCTTTTGCCGCCGCAACAAAATACCGGTTCATCCAGAGTACCTCCTGTCTTGCATAATCCTTGCCGGAAGTATCCCGCGTGTGAGTTTCAATGATCTCCTTCTTCCAGCCGCCTTTCGTGGTCAGCATTTTGTTGTAAAGTGGTGTTTCGTAACCGCTCAACAGAATCATACATTTCGCCCGACAGCAGAGCTTGAGGAGGTCCGTGTGAAAACCCTCGTCATTGGCGTCGATGACATAACGATGTTCGCGTTTTACAAAATATGGCGGATCAAGGTAAACCAGCGTTGCCGGTCGCTTGAGAAACATTTCAAGGAGATCGCGAGCATCGCGATTTTCCACTCGAACATGCCGTAGACGCTCTGCGACATGTGCCAAACGTCCAGGCAGATTGTTCCAACGGCTCACTCTGGCTTCGGTGTCCTGTCGCACATATGATGAAGAGAACGAGAAGCCGCAGCGCACATTCTGCTGTGTTCCATTGACCGTCATCATCGAAGAAACCAAGAATCGGCGGGCGCGCTCGACCTTGCTGGCCCGCTTGTTCGGAATTCGAGCCTTCAGAAGCTCCTCGCGAGCATATGGTGTTAGAGTGACTGCTCGGCACAGGCCGTCACAATTAGTGCGCAGTTGATCGAACAGGTTCACGATCTCGCCGTCCTTATCATTGATGACCTCGATCGGCGCTGGCTTTTTAGCAAAGGTAATTGCCGACGAACCACAAAACGCCTCCACCCAAGCATGGTGGGGGGGCATCATCTTGATGATCTGCGACGCAATCTTCTGCTTTGCACCATAGTATCCAAAAGGAGGCTTTACTCTGCGCGCACCGACCTCAGTTGCCTCTGCGGGAGCGACCGAAAAAATGTCTGACGTTGAGGATGGCATAGGTTTATGGCTGCCCACTACTACTTTATGTCATGTTGTTGTGTAACCCGACGACGATCCAAATCTTGACCGAGAAAACCCAGAGGAGAGTCAGTGGAGTCGGAGCGGTCAGATTTTTGGGATAGCATGTTGGAGTTTCTGGGAGATGCACAAAACCGATACGCTGTCAAATTAAGAGTAGTTTGGCGAGAAAAACCCCCAAAGGAGGGCTCAGGGAGCCGTGACAAAAATCCCGGAGAGTCGGAACTCTCCGGGAACTGTTGTTGGGGAAGTGAGGTTTTCTTTCATTTCTGCCAACGCAGCGAATGCAGATGGTCGTAGCTTTTCCGAATGACGGGGAGAACGGCAGACGCGCCCTGACATTCTTCCCGCGAGAGTTTTTCGGCGGCGGCCATAATACGCCCGGACGTGGCGCGCAGGCGTCGTTGAGCGATGGCATGGCTGATCCCGGCATGGTCAAAAAAGAAGCCCCAGTTTTTTGCTGCCAGTCTGCGCGGGTCTCTTTCGCCGCCGAGCTTCATCGCCATATCGCTTGCCAGGTCTGGATAGGCCTGCGTGCTGACCAGGTCATAGAGCGGCGCCAACCGGATCGTGCTTGTCTCTCGGAGGAGGGAGAAGTTTTTACCGTGGGCATCGTTGTTGCCGATAAGGACATTGAGGACAACCGCGTCGAAGAGACACAGCAAATCCGGCCCCGGGATGGTCGAGACGGCACGAACAAGCTCGAAGCATTTTTTGAGGTTTGGGCCGCCTTCCTGCTGATACTTCAATTCGGGTGGAACGCCGAGCGCCTGGCAGAAATCCTCCTGGTGAATGCGTTCAAGCCGACCATCCGGTAGCTGTCGGCGGTCATATCGTTCCACCTGAAGGAACCGAATTCCCTTGGCCTCGCCGATCTCGGCTCCGGCCACCTCCATCCCTGCTTCGGCTGCGAGCTTCATGCAAAAATACTCGTTGTCCACGAGACCGGCGAAGTGCGGGTTCTCGGGCTTGAGAATGTGACTGCTGGGTGAGCCATCGAGCGGAAGAAAGAACCGGCCGTCGCTGATTCTGAGGGCGAGCTTGCCTTGAGCGCCGGCCAAGGAAAGCCGGATTCCTTTTTCACCGGCGAGCAATGGCCGTCGGGGCAGCAATCCCAGCCTCTCGGCCAATTCTTCCTTGCTGATTTCCTCGTAGTGAGGTTGGGCGGCAACGGGAAGTTCTCCGGGTGGAAGGAGGCTGACGGCACCGGCGCACTCGGCTCCGATTCGGGCGAGAAGCGCGAAGTCGTTTTTGTCGCTGACCCCAAATGCCTTGGCGATCAAGCGGCGGCTTTCCTCCTCCGGCAGCACTCCAGCAAAGAACGGTCGGGTTTCATTTCGGCTGAAGGGCTCGGGGCGCAGCGGAAGGGAAGCCGATAGGGGCATCGCATCCGGTGAGTCCAGCCATGCCTGGGCGTATTGGAATCGGGTCGTTCCAGATGCGTCCTGCTCCAGAATTCCGACCATCGCGTCGCCAAGGAAGACGTTCAGGATTTTGCTTAACATGATTATTGCTGGCCCCGTGGCCGAAACACGGGATCGATTCCGAGATTTTCCAGCACCTTCAAGGTCTTGCCCACCACGCAGGTTTCCTTGCCGTTTTCGAGATCACTGATGAACCGCACGCCCGTCCCGGAAACCAATGCCAGATCGGCCTGATTCATTTTCAGGCTCTTCCGACGCCTTTTGACGATTTCACCAAGTTCTTTTGCGGTCATAGGGTTTTCCCGAGCGGGAATATACTCCTTTCGGTTCGGATCTTCAATAAAATTGTTACCGCTCGGGAATAAGCTCCAATCCTGCTTGAGCGTTGCAACCTTTATTCCCGAGCGGGCAGATCTTGTTTATGATGGGAAAATTGAAAACCACCGTGCTGCGTCTTCTTTAGTGACGAGTTCGCGGTAATGCTGCATGAGCATTTGGATGGAGGTGCCGAGATCGAGTGCGGTCTGTGGCGCATTGCCGGTCGCGGCGAGCCAATAGGAGGCGCCGGAATGGCGGAGGCGATTTTGGGTGTTCTTCGCCTTGGCCGCCTTCCAGACGGGCCGCATCATGATCGAGAGGTTGATGGGCGATGAGTATTCGATGACTCGTCCGCTCGGCTTGGCGATTGGGGCCAGCCACGCCGCCGCCGCATCGTGCAGGGGCACCAGCCTGCGGCGGGAGGTTTTGGCGATACTGGCATTGACCGTGATGAGCTTTCGGGTGAAGTCGATGGCTGACCAGTCGAGGCGGCAGATTTCGGCCTGCCGCATGCCACAGAAGCCCCCGAGCACAAAAGCAGGGAGGGTTTTTCGCGTCGCGAAGTTGAGGGCAGCCGCAAACTCGGTGGGGGTGAGGATGCCGATGACGGACGGTTTGTTTTTGGCCCGGCGCAGGATCTCCGCCGCGGTGCGTTCGGATTGCGGCAGATATCCTCTCGCCCGCGCATACGAGAAGAGCGACTTCAGGATGGTATGCACGTTGTCGCGAGAGCGGGGCGCAACCTTCAATCCGCGCAGATAATCGTCGACATCGCGGGAGGAGATTTCCTGGATTTGTCCCTTGAACTTCTTGGTGAATTTCTTCAACCGGAGCCGGGAGTCGTCCAGATAGCGCTTGGAGCAGTTGTCCTGCTCTTTCGCGATCAAGAACTCCGCGACGAGATCAGGGACGGTGATCTCGTGAACCTGGCGTTTCTTCCATTCTCGGGAGTAGAACCTCGCGGCATCAAGCAGGGTGCCGCCGGCGGCCACGCAGATTTCCAAGGATTTCTCATACTCCCCGAGTTCGATTCCAGTGAGAATCCGCTGCCGGATTTCACCATTCGCGAGGCGGGTGGCGATCTCGTCCGCAAGTTCACGGGCTTCCTCTTGGCTGGACCTCGACGTGCTGCGCAGCTTTCCGAATTCGCGCCACTCGATCCTCCACGCCACATACTCCTTCCCGTCCTTGAGCTGCGCCCGGTGCGTGATGCGCACAGGCTGCCCTCCACGGGTAATTTTGATGGGGCGGTTGGGAGTATGTGTCCTCACCTATGATGTTAAGGAGAATGGAATTTTTGAATTCCACTTTTTTTTCGATTTTTTTACAGCAGGCTGAATTTCCGTCTGTGGTCTGATCCGAAAACCGCCGCTTCCTTCGGGAAGCGTGCAGCCTTTTTACAAAAGTCCTGATTCCCTGAAGGAGTAGCAGGCGGTGCCGCCGGCTGAGCCGTCCCCGATGATGACGTGATCGAGAAGGCGGATTTGGAGCAACTCTGACGCATCGGAAAGCCTCCGAGTGAGGCGCTGGTCGGCTTGGCTCGGGAAAGGGTCGCCTGAGGGATGGTTATGGGTCAGGACGAAGGCGTATGCCGCGACGATGATGGCGGGACGCAAGATTTCTCGGGGATGAGCGATGCATTCGTTCAGGCTGCCGAGGGCGGCAATGTGGTATCCGAGTGGGCGCAACTTGGCGTTGAGCAGGATTGCGATCAGGCATTCCTTATCGCCTTCGTGGTCAGGGCGCACAGCGATGACGGAATGCCAGAAGTTCACCACGGCCTGTGGAGAATCGAGCGCTATTCCCGCGTCGTAGTCGGGCGGCGTGGTTTCGCCCACGCGGCAGATGGTAAAGCGGAGAGATTGGGTGGAAGGCATGGCACACGCCGAAAGCCCCGGCCTATCAGAGCCGGGGTTTCATCTTCCGGAACATTATTATGAACGACTTGCGACGGAGGTCGGGGAAACGACGGGGAATTGGCCTTTTTAGCCCACCCAACAGAGTAAAATGCCCACTGCTTCGAATCCCGTTAGGGTCGCCATTTTTCTGCTACAGAAAATGGCCGACCTGCCCTCAAAAAACAGTTTTTTCTTAAGGCGTACGAGCGTGACGATACGCGGCCGGCGGAAGGCCAAATTGCACCTTGAAGACGCGGGAAAAGTGAAAGCGATCCGTAAATCCTGTAGCTTCTGCGACTTCGTCGATACTCTGGTTTTCATCGTGAAGCATCTGAGCGCCGATCGCAATGCGTCGCTCCCGGCTGTATTGCGCAGGGGACATGCCGACAACCCGACGAAACTTTCGGCTGAAATGAGCCGTACTCGAGTGACATAAACGAGCCAATTCCTCATTAGAGGGTGGGTTACGCAGTCGTTGGTCAATGCATTCTAGAGCAGGACCAATCTCGGTGGAATCCCGCAACCAGAGAAAACAAGCCTTTCCCTGCTCGTCTTGAAGAGCGGCGAATTGCTGAGCCATGACTGCATGGATGAGAGTATTGGCGGCAACGACCAAAGGGAGAGACGGCGTTGGCTCGATCTTGAGCAGGCGGCACCATTCCCGACAAGCGTGAGCTATGAGGGCATTTCCGCCCAAGACTATCGGGGAGGCAAAAATACGCTGAAGGAGGGAGTGGGGAAATCCCGTGAAATCAAAATGGATATAATTTTGAATGATCGGCTGTTCAATATCCGTTCGGAAAGCAAGCCAGGCGGGAATCACATAGATCGTCCTGGCTTTAAGAATCAATCGGTTTGGGCCATATTCGATGTAAGCGCCATCGCACTCATTGACATAAACCCGCCAGAAGGGACTACATAGCTCGAAATGCCAGTCAGCTGGCTGCAAAGCGACGCGGCGGGTCAGAATCGTCTGAAATTGAACCTTCCTTAAAATTCCATCAATAGCCGGGAATGGGATGACTTCCGCCTGCACGAGAGCAGAATTTTACATATATCCGGCCGTCCTATCCATACCTAAATTTTCGATATTTTAGTAATCCTCCAGAAATGCATCCTCTCCAAACGCATCAACGTCAGGTCCATCTTGACTTTCATACCTCACCTTACATTCACGATGTGGGATGTGAATTTGATGCAAAGGAATTTGCCGGGACCTTCAAAAAGGCCCGAGTCAACAGCGTGACAATTTTTGCAAAATGCCATCATGGCATGAGCTATTATCCCACCAAAATCGGCACTCAGCATCCGGCATTGAAAGGGCGTGACTTGCTGGGAGAGCAGATTGAGGCCCTCCATCAGGCGGACATACGCTGCCCGATCTATACTACCGTCGCATGGGAGGAAGATGTGGCACAAAGATTTCCGGAATGGCGCCAAATCCGAAAGGATGGAATCTTTGCCCAGAGCGGCAATTCCGACCCTACCCAGCCAGTCCATCCCGGAGGTTGGCGCTACAACAACTTCCTGCATCCGGACTATCTCGACTATATCGAAGCTCACCTGCGGGAATTGCTCGCCGGATACGATGTCGACGGATTTTTTTTCGACATCGTTTGCTTCGACGGCCGCTCCTGCTGGAGCGACGAGAGCATAAAATTTCGCGAGAAACATAATCTCTTGGAGGACACACCTTCCACCCAGGTCCGTTTCGAAAGCCTGGCCCAAAAGGCATTCTCTGAGCGTTTCACTCCTCTTCTCCTCGAAGGGAAAAACACCGCGACCATATTCTACAATTCACCAAATCCCATTTTCACGGACTCGCGTGACGGGGTGCGTTCGCGGCACGATTTACAAACTCACTGGGAGTTGGAATCTTTGCCATCGGGTTTCTGGGGCTACTATCATTTCCCGCGGCTGGCCCGAGCGTTTGGCAGCTGGAGCAAGCCGTGGCTTGGCATGACGGGCCGGTTTCAGAAAACATGGGGAGATTTCGGCGGCTTAAAACCACAAGCCGCCCTGGAGTTCGAATGTTTCCGCTCCCAAGCTTTAGGCGGAGCCAATTCCGTAGGGGACCAATTACCGCCTCGGGGTCAGCTCGACGCGGGTGCATATGATTTAATCGGCGCAATTTTCGCAAAATGCGAGGAAGCAGAGCCCTTTTACAAAAATTCAACGAGTTTACCTCAGGTCGGAATTTTCGCCGGATCTTGTCCAGAGAACGCGGCCGAAGGTGACAAGACACTCGAGGGCGCAGTCCAAATGTGTGAGGAAGCACACTATGACGCGGTCGTACTCGATGATGCCAGTTCGCTCGAGGGACTGGATCTTTTGATCCTGCCCGACAATGTCATGGTGACGGAATCTCTCCGGATCAAACTGGCGGCCTTTGCAAAGGCCGGCGGCAAATTTATTTTGTCGCATCGCAGCGGCTTCGAAGCCGATGGCAGCCACTCCTTGGGATTGCCCATACGCCATGTTGGTACCGTTGATAAGTTTCCAACTTATTGGCGATCCAGGGAGAGCTTCCTCCCCGCGCTATCGAGAAGTGATCGTGTGGTGTACCATCGAGGAAGCAAAATCGAAGCTCCTGAATGCGAGGTGCTGGTGGAACGCGTATTGCCCTATTTTCAGCGGACGGATCTGACATTCTCATCTCATTTTCAAACGCCGCCGGTGGCCGAATCCGATCGCTTTCCCGCCGTTATTGGAGGGAAAAACTTCTTCTATTTTGCTGATCCAATCTTTTGCGAATATCGACAGTCAGGGAATATCGCCGTGAGAGATGCGTGGAGTGAGGCCATGCGCCGGTTGATCGGGCCTTGCCCCTATGGGGTTGGACTTCCGAATACCGTGCTTAGTGTCCCGCGTCGGCGTAGGAATGATCTTTTGCTGACTTTACTGCACTATATTCCGACGCGTAAAGCACTGGACATCGACATGATCGAGGAGCGTTCATCCTTTGCTGGAGAACTGCTTTTCCTTCAACCAGAGGCAAAAACGGCGCGACTGTTCGGGTCTGACAACGACCTTCCAAAAGGCGAAAATGGCGCTTTTATTTTACCCACCATAAAAGGACGCCTTCTCATCGAAGTGCCGAATTTTTTCCACTCGCACTAATTCTCGGTTCTCTTTTCCGATCCAATCGTCAGGCTGGCGGGGGCAGAAACGCCCACTTTATCCCCATAAATCAGCTGCAAAATGAGGGCCTTGACAGTCAACTCACATATGATAATAAAGGAATAGCGGCCCTCCCCCGTTATGCAACTCCGCACGCACAGACTATCCAGCAACGGCTTTACCATGATCGAGCTTCTGGCCACGTTCGTTGTGGTTTTAATTCTGGCCAGCCTTCTGTTTCCGAGAATGCAGGAATGGACCGGCCGGGCTCAGGATGCCCAATGCGTGCAACGTTTGCGGAGCATTCAGCAAGCTGTCGTGCTTTATGCAGGAGAGAACTCCGGAGTTCTTCCTCTGGCGTTAGCACCCCTGGAAGGTGGCGGAACATCGCCAAATCCACCGGTTTACGACTTTCTGTCCATCTATCTGGGAAATCCGCCCA
The DNA here is from genome assembly GCA_964445975.1 of uncultured Chthoniobacterales bacterium. GTDB lineage: Bacteria > Verrucomicrobiota > Verrucomicrobiia > Chthoniobacterales > Terrimicrobiaceae > CAYUMP01. The sequence continues at coordinate 13,927 of CAYUMP010000011.1, forward strand.
AGTATGAAGGTCCCGGCATGATCACGAAAGCCTGGCGAAAGGTTTGGTGGTGTCCGCGCGGGCCGAAGAAACCCGATTGGGTTGAGGAAACCTACGGATATAATGTCGGATTGGGCGCGCCAAGCCTGGGAATGGCTGAACAGAGAATCAGCGCCATCGAAAGACCATCCAAGACAGCCATTATCTCCTGCATCGCGTCGAACTACGTGGTCTTTCCTTGGATGGCCTATACATCGCCAAGTAACGGACCAAGTACGGGAGGTCAGCTAGCGGACTGGCATTCGGGAGGATGCAATATCGCATTTTTGGACGGTCATATCCTCCGGTCGCAAAAAATCGACCAGAATGATCCCCGCTCCCGGTGGTGGAACGTAAACGATCCGGAAGCCCCCTGATCGCCTGGCCAAACGCTACCTTTTCCTCCAACAAATTCGCGTCGTGTCCATGTCAATTCCCCCCCATGAACTATCCCCAAAGCACCCAAACCGGGGTGCGCCGACTTTTTTTAAAGCCGGCCACTCATAGTCTCCTTAAAATAATCTCAACCCGGCTCGGAAGACTGAGTGTCCTTCCGGCAGGCGTTCTTCTCCTTGGCTCGCTGACTGAAGCCGCACTGGGCCAACAGACTGCCACGGTGAATTGCTCGGCCACTCTCAGCGAGTCTGGCGGTGATGACCTGGCACGGCTTCGGGGATATTTCGACACCGCGACCTGGCCACAGAGAGCCGGCCCATTAAATAGGGAGACCCGCTGGCGAATGGATCAAATCCGAGCGAATTCCGTTCGCTCCATCCATGACGAAGATGGGAGCATCCTTTCCTCCGGCACATTTGTTCCCAGTGCGGCATTTAAAGAGACGATGGATCGGTACAAAGACATGGGTATGAGTACCCCGCATATCGTTGTCGGTCTCAAGAAACCCGATCATCTCCCTCCCTTTCCCGATGCAAACCCCTCTCCGACTCCCTCCCCCAGTCCATGCCCTACTCCACCTCCAGCCGACGGCCCCTGGAACTGGACAGCCGCCGAATGGGATAACTATGAGGACTATTGCTACAAACTGATCCGCCACGTCATGCTGGACTACCGCGGCGGCTGGCAGGAAGTCCGCTTCGAGATCACCAACGAAGCCGAGGTCGCCGGTGAACTTTGGAGTGCCGTCCCGAACTACACCTGTCCGCACAAATGGGGACCCGGTCAGCGTGAGCTCTACGATGGGTTTCTGAAAATTTACCGGGAGTGGGCGCAGGCGGCCCAACGGGTCGCCAATGAGACCGGCAAGAACCCGCGCATCATGGGGCCGGTGACAGGCATCGGAAGTGTGCTGTACTGGACTTCGACTCCATGGCATATCTGGTTCCTCGATGACATCACCGCCGAAGGCCTGCGCCTTGATGTCTTCACCATTCATTTCTATGGGCCCAGCGATCCGATCGGCAATCAGCCCGACTATTATCCCATCGAAGAACGCCGGTATCCCTTCGCGCAGCTGATCAGCGACTTCAGAACCAAACTCAATGCTGTCGGACGTCCGAACACGCCCATTCATGTTACCGAATGGGGCCCCTGCGACTGGTTTCTGCGTCCCACGCTGATGAAGGCCGTGAATCCCACGCCAGTTGGCGGCGCATGGACTGCAGCCATGCTGCGCGAGATGCTCACCCGGAATATTGAGGACGCAACTTTGCTCTATTTCCGCGAGCCTGAAGATGAAAGTGAATCCGGCAGCGAATGGCACCTCATCGCGCCCCTGGCAACGCTCCACAATGTCACCTACGCGAAACCTTCGTTCAACGTCCTGAGAATGTTCAGCAGCCTCCCCGGCACACGCCGACCGGTCACCACAACCAACTGGCATAACGACCTGGGCGTGACGGCGTCCTCAAGCAACACTCAGGTCGGGATCGTGGTTCACAACTACAACTACAATGCCTGTACTGAGCAGGAAAAGACCACCGCGCAAACCGTGACGCTATCCGTTGCCGGATCGTCCCTCAATGGCTCCCAGATCGTGAGGCGCTATCTGGTGGACGCAAATAATAGCAACATGAACAAATACCTGCTCCTCAATCAGATTCCGCACATGCATGACTGCGAGTTGAAGCTGGTCGAAACCTTTAACGTAACTTTCGGTGGTGGAGCGGCCTCCCTCCCGGCGTGTACTCTTGATCCATCCGCCGTCTCGTTATGGCTGATCGGCGGACCGGCTATTCCCGAAGGCGATTTGGTCGGGGACTATACACTGACGAGTGTCGATAGCGGAAACCTGCTCGACATTGCAAACCTCTCGCTCCTGGCCGGGGCCAATGCCATTCAGTATCATGAAACTGGAGCCATCAGTCAGACATGGGCGCTGACAGATATCGGCAACGGCTACTACAAGGTCATCAATAAAAATAGCGGCATGGCCCTGGATGTACAAAATGCCTCCACGGCGAATGCGGCATCTATCCTGCAATACGGCTATGGGGGTGGCGCAAACCAGATTTTTGCCGTCCGTCTGGCGGACGATGGTCTCAGTCACAAACTGGTGGCCAGCCATTCCGGACGGATTGTCGATACGGGAGGCGGCACGAGCGACGGTCTTCCCACTATCCAGTACGAATACAATGGGGCAGCCAACCACCGGTGGTTTTTGCGTTCCTCTGCGGAGATCCGGGCGGAAGCTGAATCCGGAACGCTCGGAAACGGCTCTGTCATAAATCTCAGTGCCAATGCCAGCAACGGCAGAGTCATTGGCAGCATGCATGGCCCTGGCGCCTACGTACTGTTTAACAATATTGCAAATCCCAATCCGTCCGGTCTGTCCAAAATCGAAATCGTCTATGCTTCGGCTGACGCGGTCCCAGCCCAGCTAAGCGTCTATTTGAACGGCGCAGGGACGGCCGCAGCCACCTTGCTCTGCGCCAAAACCGCCGACTGGGATGCGGTCACGGGTGTCGTCTCATTTAAGGCCCAACTCACATCGCTCAATACCATCAAAATCGTAGGCGGCAATGGCGGGGTGAATATCGACTACATCAAGCTGTCGCCTGCCAAATAACATAAGCCGCCGACTTTACCAGTGGCCCTGACTCTTCGTAGATGACTGATGCTTAAAGGACACTTCGAACTCTCTCCGGCTACTGGGAAAAACGTCCGACTGAAAGTGAAAAACCAAATCCCATGGTTCCGGAACCAAGCTTGACGAGCACTTGATTCTTTCCCGCTTTTAAGACGACCGGCAAAAAAAGCGGGGCGTGCGTGTGCCCGTGCGCGCTGTCGAAAGTCGCCAGGAGGTCTCCGTTCACCCAGAGCTTCGCGAAATAGTCTGCGGCCAGTCCAAGAATCACGCGCTCTTCTTTCGTCGAATCCAACTCTGCGGATGCGTAGACGATCGATGGGGCAGAAATTTCAGCAATTGCCCGAAAATCTATCCAGTTGGATCGTTGATGAGATACGGCCCGCCAGTCCAGTATGGCAGCATCTCTCTTCTCCGGGAGGAAAGCCCTGTGCATGGCCGAATGCGCATCAATCGCGTTCGGTTGGCTTATGATGTAGGGGCCATTCCAGGTCCATCGATCTGACGGGATTTCTGCAAACCGCATATCCCTGAGGACATCCGCCGAGAAGAATCCTTGCTCACTCTTTTGGTGTCCCGCTCCACCTTGTCCCGCCACCAGCAAATACCCCAGCTTCACCGGTCCCTCTGACGAGAGCACGATACTCAGCACATGTTCCTGGGCCAAAAGGTCCCCGGCCAAAATATCGAAGCCATAACCGTCTCTGGTGTTTTGGGTGATTTGCTGCGGGCAGGCTCCATCGACCGATGTTAAAAATTTCCCATAGGAAGGATGCATGGGATAGAAAAGGCCAACCGTTGTTCCGCGCACAGGGAGTCTCAGCGTGGCGCCGGGATTCGCGGCACCGAGAAATCCGAGAAAAAATCGATTCCACCAAAAAGGAACGGCGGATTCGCGGGACCAGCCCGCGACATCGTCAACACTGCCGAGTGAAATCATGGTAGCGTCCAGCAGCAATGGTTTCGCGCTCAGCGGCGGCCGAAGAGGAGTTCTGGCCTCAACCTGAACGGCATCGGCCTCGCCACGAACAAAAGGCTCAAGGGCAGATTCGATGATTTTGGCGTAAAATTCATGACCCTCTGCGTTGGGGTGAACTTCATCCTCGAAGAAGGCACTCCAAGGCAGTTTTCTACTTTGCAGATGCTCGTCAACAGCCCGCTGCAAATCGATCTCCAAGAGACCGTAGTGCCGTGCTACCAGACGATGCCTACTCAAATTAACCCCTCCCTTCGCCGCCACCTCCACAATGACAATGGCCGGCGGGTGCGGCAACTGCTTCAGCCGCACCACCAATGTCTCCATGTAACGGACGGCATGTTCGTCGGCGCAATTCCCGTCATTCACACAGAACTCCAATATGACCAAATCGGGTTGAAGCGCGATGACATCGCGTTCCAATCGAAATACGCCCAGAGCGCTCCCCGTAGCACTCATTCCCGCATTGGATACCGTTACCGTGCTCGAAGGAAACTGGCTCCGCAGCCAGGGTCCGATCCAACCACCCCTGGCCGCACCAGTGATCGAACCTCCCATGGCGACATAGCGTAGTGGTTCCCCTCTTTTCGCTCGCAAAAATACCTCGCGAAGGTCTCTTCCAATTTCATCTGCCCTAACTTTACCAGGCACTCCAGCCATCACCATGGCCAGGCCATACAATAACGAATGAAATGTAAAATTTGTTTTCACGTTTGGAGGTCTTTGACCGTGGTGCAAAGGCGGCTGACCAGACCCGACTCAAGGAACAAATGCAGGTCAATACGAGGGCGGCAATGGAAGAACCGCCTTTTTCGTCGCAAGGAATTGTTCGAGCTTCCTGGCGAAGAGCGGTGGCAGCGAGATCGACTGCGAAGTGCCTGCCGAAAATGAGTACTTCTCAATTAATTTTCCTTGGTCAAGTACCACCGGCAATTTCGTTTTCACATCGATCCACGCCTTGAATACAGGGGGCCGTTGCAGTTGCCCCTGAAGGGACGCCGAAACTCGACCTGGCACAGCCGAGGGATCACTCTCGTAATAATAGCACAGCCGACCCTCCCGGATCTCCTGCCTTTTATAAGTGTCTTTGTTCACCCAAAACAAATTGGGAAAATCGCCCTGAGCAAAATACGTCGCCTCTTCCACGACGGCGACATCGTCAGACAAAAAGTGCGGCTGTCGGTAGATGACATGACCGTCCATGTACCAAGTTTCGCTTTCTATCCCATCGCTCCAGGTAGAAATCTCCCGCTTTTTATCCCTTGTCTTCGTCACCCGGACTTCCTTTAAAAATCGCGATTCCGGTGGTGGCGGCTCCGGGTAAGAGATTTGAATGTTCCAACTCACCGGAGTGGGAACCGGCGCGATATAGGGGGGCGAAGGCGGCGCCTCCTGAGCATTGCCAGGACCCTGCGCATGCACGGTGAAGCTTCCTCCCAAAGCTATTGCACAGATCAGACGGACCAACCTATTCATAGACAGGCTCCAGTTGGCTGTCCACGATCTCTCCCGTATAGCGGTCGATGGCTATCTGCATCCAATAACGGCGTTCGCCTTCGACATGGAACTGGTCGGGACCGGCCGCCGAAGGTGCGTATTTCCCGGCCTGCGCCACCACATCGATCAACAGATTCCATGTCCTGGTTTGCCCGACGTCGGCGAGCGCCCGCATGGTCGCCTCGCGCTCTGTTTTCCGGGCGAGATAGTTTTCATTAAAAAGCGTTCCCTTTTTCGCGGCAAACACCCGGACTAAATCCGCTTTGTTTGCCAATGGCGCGCTGGTCGTCACCTCCACCAAATCTTTGGCAAGATCGAGCGCGGACGCCGATGGGATGTTTTCGCCATCCTCCCTTTCGCGCACCCCTGCCCCCGACAACATCGCCGCCAGTACTTCCGGGCGGCGGGTGTTGAGGTTTATCTTCCCTGCGACCACAGATTTGGGCACGTCCACATCATCATAGGCGGTAAAGACATCCAGCAATCCCGCGTCGGCGCTATCGCCTCGCGCAAAGTCCAACGTCTTCCACGGAAGGTCTCGAAAGGCGTATCCCATCTCGGCCACGCTTCGAAAGGGGCGATTGAGAATCAGCGGCCGATCCGAAGTGCGCCCGGCAGCCATCGGCAGAACCCCCTGCGCCGTGTTGCCGTCGGCATGTCGCGGCACATTGTCCAGGTCCTTATATCCCGCCACCCTGGTCGATGCTGCCGAGGCTTCGGAGGAAGGATCATTGTCGCTAATCATTCCAATATAGGAGCCGTCGCCCCAACCGCGGGTACCCGCAGGCCAGAAAGCGAAGGGGGCAGCGGCATTCGGACCACCCAAGCCATTCTCTCCGGCGAACAATCCGGTTGAAGCACCTGGACGCACCGTCGTGCCCGGTGTGCCAACATCCAGAAAAGGCATCGAGCCAGTGTTGATTCGCGATGCTGTCCAGCGCGAACCACGGGGGTCCACCCGCGACAAGGCCAATTGGGGATGAGCCAGGTCAAGCGTCGTCCAGGGACTCCCCGCCACACTCGGCGTATTGGATGGCGTGTTGCAGAGGCCATTGGAAAACTTCTGATAGGTTTGCCAGTTGCCGGATAAATCCCGAAACTGGGCTTCAATCGTCAAGCAATACTGACCCAGGGAATTGATGCCCTCTCCTTGAAACTGCAGGACGGAATACTCGTGCTGCCCGGTGCTTTCCGGCAGACGTTTGTCCGGAACATTCCCACTTCCAAGAAAAATGCCGCTGGAATTATTAATCACGCCACGGGGGTCGGGGTTTTGGGAATTAGCGGTTGTCAGTACGGTGGGTTCACTGAAGGCAGCCTGATTCTGGAACTGAATCTGGTAAACAGTCCCCTCCGAGTACGCTGCGCCAAAGTCGATAGCAGGAGAGCTGGTCACGCTGGGAGCGACAAAGAAAGGTGGATCATAGGCTAAAAGGCGCAATGCACCATCCCGTGCGACGATACGGAAACTCGACGGCCCATTGGCCGGGATACTGGAAGCATTTTGGTGAGGGTTCCACACCTCAAAACTCATACGGGCGACGAGTTTCTCCCGGGAAACCGATCCTCCCTCCGCCTCGGTGGGACGATAGACCGTGACGAACATCTCATTGATCGACGGAATATTTTCCACTCCGGCGATCGGGGTGGAAGTGGTGTCGCCCGGGATATGAATAATTGTGGGCATGCTGTCCGCGTCGTATTGATCGATGATATTTGCTCCGATCGCCAGCACCTGACGCATGATGCTGGCATCAAAATAGGCGCCCAAAAAAAGCGGCTGCGACCCCGGATTGGATGACAAGCCCAAAGATCCCCTCAGGATCGCAGCCTGCAGAAGTTCGAAAAAATTCGGCTCACGGCCAGCGGCGGCAACCGCGCTCAGCGTTTTGATTGGAGCTTCGATATATTCATAGGAATAATTGTCCGCAGCGCGTTTCAGCCCGAAATATTTCTCGATCTCGGCGGAATTGATTGCCGCGTCGGTCAGGAGATTAATGCGCGGGAGCGGGAAGCGTTTCTTCATCAGTAACTGCCCTGTGCTGTCGCGGATGCAGGCAAAGTTCACATTGGTCGCACCGGAATTCTGAGCCAGGATTGTGTAGTCAATACTGGAAGCAGTGGGTGTGGGCGGTGAATCGCTCGGTGCGTTGAACTCTCGAGTGAAGGTCGTCAGATACGGGAGCGCGTTGGTCCCTACAACACTTGGGTTGGCCTTGGCGTACTGGATCAAATCCTGTCGGGAGACAAAGCCACGGTCGCCTGTATTGATCTTGAGAAAGCCGTTCGTGGCTCCAAACCCGTATGCGTAATTGGTATACTCAGCCGGGGTGGATGCCGCGTAGGCATTACGCCATTTTATGAAGGCATCGGCGTTCGCAACGAAAGGAATCTGTGCCATGTCCGCATAAGCGAGCAATCCCTTCTGGCGCACATTGACGAGACCTGAGAGAGCATCGGGATAGCCGCCTGCAGCCACATCGAACAATCCACCGATATCATAAATGGCAAAAGCTATGCGCCCGATTGCCGCGCGATCCGATTGCCGATCGCGTAAGGCAGTACCCCAGGCGTTTGTTCGTCCGCTACGGGTAATAAGAATCCAGTCCGGATGGACAAAATCGTTTAGCGCTCCGGCATCGATTAACTGGGGCCGATTCCATCGCGATTTATCGAGTGCCCGGCCGTTGGCTGAACTCGCCGCAGTGCTCGAAGCCGCCGCCAGGACCGGCCCGTTGGTATAAAAGGCAACCACCGACGAACTGATTTTCAGCAGATTGGTCGATGCCGACGCCACGGCGCCGGATGCCATTCGCTCCGGGATTACAAAGAAATTCGTCTTCGGAAGGTACACATTCGGGCCATCCACATTCGCCACGACTGTCGAACGATTGGTATCCTCGATCTCCTGGCGGAGATTTTGCAAGACAAGATCCACCCCCCCCATGGCCAGTTCATCCGCTTTGATGGACTGGCTATAGCTCGAGCTTGAAGCTCGTTCGTCCCGTTGAGCCACCAGGAAGGCGACAAGAATAGCCGACAGCACCGCCACACAAGCCAGCACCAGCAGAAGGGAAAATCCCCTCGAGCGCAGGTCACGCCGGACGACTAACGAGCGCTGGAACATTCTTTTAGTCAACGGGGAGTACGACATGACGTTCAAAAATGCGCAACCCGGAACGCAATTGTGCCGGATAGTTATCGAAGAATCCCGGGGTCCCCAGTTTCGAGTCCCAGAAAGCTTTCAGAGTCTGCCCGGGATTGGCACTCGGATCGTCAGGAAGATCCTTGTCGTTTGCGGTGAGCCTGGACAATTGTGCCTGACTTAACAATTGGAGGGTATTTTCATCCACGGTGGCCAGGGTAAGCCCGACGACACGAGCATTTGTTGAGTAGGCCTTGTTAACGGAACCCGCGGCATCGATGAAAGAGACGCTCATACGCAATACACCGTTGGCAACATCCTCGGGCGTCACATTCGAGGTCATAGGAAGTGTGGTGGTATTATTATAAGATATCCTATCGGGAGAATCATTCCATGAAACCGGCAGAGCCCCTCGCCTTAAAATCGCCTTCGTTGCATCCAATTGATAAACGACAAGGGAGACATTCCGCACATCCGTTCCGACGGCCGGCCGCCGGGTGTAAAGGCTGATCGCGTTGGTTCCCGCGTGATCGACGAAGGCAGCCAGGTCCGGGCGAAAAATACCCGCCTTCACATCACGCGCGAATACATCCATGGTCGAGCGAGCCTTAGCAAAATTATCAATCCGCCGCTTTCCTTCCATGGCGGATGTACCGGCAGCCGACCATATCCTGATCATGAACAGGACCAGCAACGTCAAAACGGCAAAGGCCACAAGCAGTTCAATAAGCGTGAATCCCGCCGCAGGACGCGAATGTCGCGAGGCCGCTTTTCTCAAGGAGGATTCAAGGGAGGCGCACATAGGTCAGCACATCGTACCGCGTTCTTGAGTTGGTCAGGTCGCTGGAGGCGGGAGAGCTTAGGGTCAGAGCCAGCTGAGAGACACGAGAAGCATTGGTTTGAATATTGTAAACGAGCCGAAAGGTAGCTTTATTTACAGTGGTGATCTCGCCTGCCCCAGTCAGGTAAACGGGAGAATTCCTGTTGTTCACCGACGCCGTGAGCACAGGAAGCGCCGAAGACAATAAAGCATTCGTCCCGTCGGGAGCTGCTCTCCTCTGTGCGATCAGCAAGGAAGCCAGATTGGCGGTTTCGATGCTTTCGGCGGATTCCCGGCTGATCTTCATCCCCACGGAGAACAGACCCAGTAAAGCAACCAGGCAGAAGACACATATCCCCAGAGCCATGACCACTTCCACCAAGCTGAAGGCCATGATCACGCATTTTCTTCTCATCCGCCTTCGTCTTAAGGACGGTAAAGCCGGGTTTGCCCTGTCATGCCCGTAATCCGGATCACCGCTATATTATTTTCTTCTTCGAGTGTTTTCCCTGAAAGCGGGCGAAGCCCCATTTCAATCACGTTGGGAATGCCTGCGGCCACCCGAGCCTCCCCCGCCGGGCTGAACTGCACGATCTGGTTGAACATCACATCTCCTTTTCCCGGCAGCCTGACCCCAAAACTGACGTCATCCGAGAGATCCGAGGGAGAGGTAACCTTCGGAAGTGACGCCCAAGTATTTGCTCCAGACGTCTTTAGCATCACCTGAGGGAAAGACACGCTTCTATGCAACGGGGTAATCTTGTTGGAAGGCACTTGCCCGGATACGGAGAATCCCTCGGTCGGATCGGTTCCGTCTTTTGAACTCATGACGGTCATATAAATCGTGGTGCCGTCCGATGAGGCCTTGTCTTCATAAAATGCGGCCCAAGTGTAAGTGTTATTCGCTACGGCATATTGTCGCGCCTGCTCCAGAAGGCTTGTGATTTGCGACATCGCTTGATTCACTTTGGACGACCTGGTGAGAGCCGATACCGCAGGAATACTTGCGACGCTGACCATTGCCATGATGGCAACGACGGTCAGCAACTCCAGAAGCGTAAAGCCCCTCGCACCGGCGCAGGCCGAAAAGAAAGTTTCCCTTCGCTTTAAGCAATTAACGTGAAGGCACCGTCTTGCGTCAAAATCGCCAGGGAGATCACTTGATGAACACATATTTGGGGGGATTATTGAACATATAGTATAACTATCATATGTGAGTACAAAGTCAAACGATTCGAGCTATCTGCCGAAAAAATCGTAGCGTCTGCTCCATTCGATCGCTTCCCCCGGGGGGAGCGATATGCGGACGAATTGTTCCGGACAAACATAGCGACCGGTGGCATGGAGAAATGTTCGCAGAACCGGGAGTGACGACGTCGCGAGAATTTTCTGCCCGGTTGAGACTTGAGTGGTCTTCACGGTTCGGGGCGCATTCTTATCACACGACCCTGGAATAACCGCATTGACATGGGTTTCGATGGTCTCATCAAAAGCGATTCGTCGTCCCTCCACCCGCACGATTCCCGGCTGACTGCCGGGTTGAAGCTCAGGATCGAAATCGTAAGGGAACTCCACCACATACCCAGGTCCGACCGGAGCGCCGTCAAACGAGAAGAAATTATGCAGATAGTGTTCGGTGGTGAACCCCTTCGTTCCGGTATTGGCGAGACGCCATGTCACGACGACGCTGTCGGCCTGCACGACAATTTCAGCCGCCAAATCATAGGCGAATCCGCCCGTGCCCCGGCAGACTTGCCGGAAGGACGCTGAGTTCTCCGTCCATTGCGCCTCCGTCCTCGCCGCTTCCTCGATCGCATAAGGCTTAAAGAAATCATAAGTGTTCCCGCTTTTACGAAGAATCCCGACCCCAATTTTCAAAAAAGGTTCCCCCTCGCCGGCGGCGGCGAACCCCGGAGGTCCTCCCTTCGTTGCAATATCAAATTCGCCGGCCAATCCCGCATTGTCTTGCCGGGGATCGTGCTCGTCGGGGCAAAAGAGGAAGGTCTTTCCGTCCATGGTAACCTGCAAAATATTTGCCACCGATGAAAAGCGTACGCCGCGATTGTACCGCTCGGGATGATTGGGGTCCATGACCTCCACCGTAAGTTTGTCGCTACGGAGGACATGTCTGGCCCGACTCGCCGAAGCGACCGGGTCCGCCGTGAATCCCGCGCCGCCCTGCCCCAAAATGACCATTCCCGCGCACAAAGCGAAGCGTGCGAAGCTATTCCGCCTGGACGACTTTGATGTCATCAAAAAAGAGTTTCCTTCCCTCCGGCAAGGCCTCGGGCGCCGGAAGATTATTGGAAATCCAGTTGGCGATTTTCAGAACGTGGAATGCCGGTTCATACGTATTATCCTGAGCGGTGATCACCTTGTTATCGTTTACCCATCCGGTCAGGGTTCCGTCTGCGGCCCAAAGGAACCTCACCGTATTCCAGCCGGTTTGAAGCGTATTTCCCGGCAATTCCACCTTGGCGATCTCGACTTCCTCTCCGGCTCCCTCTCCCGAATTACAACGGTTCAATTTTACCCAGAAATGCCGTTCAGGACCCGTGGTTTCGAAACCGAGGCGGATACCGTAACCGTTTTTTATGGACGCCCCGTTAAGAAGTGGGTCCGTCATGAGAGCCCATGAGGTATTCCATTCATGATTGGTCTGGTCTTCGTTGAATCGGAAGGAAAGCTCCAGTCCCCCGCCCCTCGCCGCTTCCGGATGAGTATGCCAGAAGTACGTTTGCGTGGAACCATCTGGCGTGGCCAATACCTTTTGGCTGTCATCTGCCACGTCGGGGTCGGCTACAATCGTTCCGACCCCTTTGTCTGTATCTTGGATTGGCTCAATGCTATCCAAGGTGCCACTCTGAAGGTCCTCGCTATAAAGCACATTTTGATTCTGGGAAAAAACCAGACTTGTCGTAAGCAACATGGCTTGCACCGAGAGCCAGAGAGTAAATTTTGTTCGCTTCATTTTCAATGGGAATTGGCAGAGGTTTTTCCAGCAATGGGGGCAAATTTCAAATCACCGGGATTGTTGACGGCAAACCAGAAGCCATTGCCACCAGAGCCTGCGGCGATTTTTAGAAGTAATTCGTTAGTACCCTTGTTGAGCCTGATGATTTGTTTTTTCTGTCCTTTTTCAGGATGCCCGGCGGGATGAAAATAGTCCTGCAGAACCTGGCCGTTGAGCCAGATCTTCGCGAAATAATCGGTTGAATAGGAAACCTCAACGTCGCGAGCTTCAGGGGAAACAATGTAGGTGACTGCGTAGTGGAGGCTGCCGAATCCGTATCCCGTCGTCTCTCGGAAATCCACGAAGTCCTTCGGTCCATTCTGGCGGCGCCATTTCTGCTGGCCCAACGCCGTTTCAAAAGCGGCGGAAAAATCCCGACTCGTTTCCGGCGGAAAAACCGCGTTTTTGATCGCCTCCTTGATGGCCGCATCAGCTTCCGGTCCTTCTTTTTGCGCGATCACAAAAGGGCCGGCGATCATCCAGCGGTTGGCGACAATATCCTGATAAATCGCTTTGTTCTCGAAAAAGAGCAGACCCGGCCCTTTGCCTCCAGTGGCAGTAAGTGAAATCTCGTGTTTGCCTTTTGACAGCGAGACGGCTCCTGGCAGTTGCACCAGCGCCGCTTGAGCGCCTTTGTTCGCGGAACTAAGCGCGCCGATTTCCTTCCCATCCAGTTTGACCACGGAATCGGAAAAGCCGTCCGCCGTCACCATGCCGAATTTCAATTGAAATTTCCCATCGGCGGGAACCTCGATCGCAAAAGCAAGTTCCTTCGCGGATGCCAAAAGAACTTCCTGGCCAATCCAGTCCGGCGCGATTTTTTCCGAAGCGACCAGCGCGCCGTGCTTCGATGGCTGCATCGATTCCAGTTCCTTGGCCGGAATCGCCGTCTCGGGAATTTTCAAAAGCCCATTTTGATCAAGCAAAGGAGGAACCAGTCCGCAGCGGTCGTAAATTTCCCGAAGAAGCTGGCTTTCCTGCAACGTGCGCGCCCTCCAATAGCGGCTTTCCTTCAAACAAGTGGCGGCTTCCTGAGCGGCCTCCGCCACCAAGGTTTTCTGCGCCGGGGTGAGATCCATACCGATGGTGCCCGAAGCGATATCGGCGGCCAGTTGGTTTAGCCACGCCGTCATTTTCTCCACGCGATTCAAATCTTCCGGTGGAATGCTTGTCGCGACTTTGACGATCTTGGTGTCCGCTGGGGCAGAGAACGTCCTCAATTCATAAGGCTCCAGGGAAAATTCCAGAAGCTTTCCGGAGAGGCTGATTTTCTCGCCAGTTGCGAGGCATTTTATTTCTGCCGGGACTTCGAACTCGAGGCGAACTTTGACCGGGTAGCGCTCGCGATTGACGGCGTAGAAAAGAAAGCCTTCCGGGCGGTTCAATTCCCATATGGCAACGGGATCGCGGGCATCCTGTCTGGCTTGAAATTGCTGCCTAGGCAAAGCCCGGAATTCGCGGAGGAATTCTCGCAATAGAGGCTGTCCCACCGTATAGGCGTTTCCTCCGTCGCCAATGGCGAGGGCGTCGGCTTCGGCGACTTGCAAAGCATATCTTTCCAGGTAGTGACGGCCTGCCGGGTCCACGTTGCCCGAGACCCATCCGTGTGGCGCATTGGCGGGATAACCGAGGTCCGCGGGAGGCGCGACCTTTTCGGTCGCTTCGAAATAGGCCTGACCACTCAGGAAGCGCGCCGGACTTCCATTGGGTGACACTGTGCGCAGAAAATCCGGCTGCAACAAACCATCGCGCATGCGCTGATCAGCCGCCTCGCTTGAGCGGCGGCCATGACCTGTCAGCGCGGAAATCAACTCAATGCCTTCGTGTCGGGCCAGTTGTTCCGGATCGATACCCGCTTCCTTCGGAAAATTCATAAAGCGTCCATACCACTCGTCGGAGCTATTCTTGTTCGGTGTCAGAAAGTAGTTCAGGTAGAGAACCGCACTTTTATTCTTCTGACGAAGGCGATCCCGGACTTTGACAAAGAACTCGGTCGCCTTCCGGCAACGCCATTCAATCCACTGGGAGGCAGCATTGGTCTTTAGCCACTCGTAACGAACGCGAAATCGCTCGGGATCAGTCGGGTCCCCTGGGATTTTCACTCCCGTTTCGCGCTCAAACAATCCGATCGTAAAGTCCCCGTAACCCCAATCGAGCGAGCCAAAGTTGCCAAATCCCGTATTCTGCCAATCCATCATGCGGATCGAAGCACCCGCAAAGGCAGGGGAGTCGCCGTAACGGTCGCCGAATTCACCAATCATATCGATGACGAATTTTTCCACCTCCGGATTCAGAAAATTAAACTTCGGGTGATCGCTCCCCTTCTGGCTATTGCCCAGCCGGTCGAACTGATAAATGGAATCCGTCGTTTTCCCTTTCGCCGGCACCCACTCCAATTGCCGCCCTTCCGGATGGAACTCCCCGGCAAATCTGAGCCCATACTTTTCACAGATCAGCTCAATGATGCGAACGGAATCGAACGTATTGGAGTCCGTAAAAGTCAGGTTATAGGCGCTCGGGTACATCGACGGCTGATAAATATTCACGGTTGGCATCAGCAGGCTTGCCCCGGCATGGGCCATGATCCTCGCCCAGTTGTCTGTCGCGAGCAAAACATCCGAAAGCGATTTGCCCGTCGCCCCGAAAAAACCGAGATAGCTGGACCCTTCCTCGTACCAATGGATGAAGTCCCGACCACCGCTTTTGGCCACGGGAAGCGGTGCCATCCCGCCATCCACCTTGTAAATGCGAACCTTGGAAACAGCCGCACGCAGGCCGCTTTGCGGCTGCAAGACGACACAGCGCAGGTCCGTGTCCTGGGGCCAAAAGTACATCCCCATAGTCTGCATTTTATTAGTTAGCGAAAACTCGCGACCGCTATCGGGACCGGTCGCTGGTCCCGCGTAGAGCCGGGCATTCCCGCTACGCGGAATGACTAGAAAAGTTCTGCGGGCGTCGTCTGGGTAATCGAATTCCAACCAATACAGCGCGCTGGGATCGTCGACTTTGAAGGTATAGGCAAACCAGCTGGGTTCGGTGGAATTCATATGCTGGAGATAACCGATATCTCCAGACTCGCGGTAGCTGCCCAACGGCTTCTTCACGACTCGCGTATCGCCTCCTTTGAAATAATCAGGTTCACGCGAGGCGCAATCGATCTCCGCCACGAGGATCTTCTTGAGCTGTCCATCCCCACTCTTTGGTGTGACGGTGTCTACCACGCCAAACTTCAAGCGCGGCAAGTGACCAGCCGGCACTTCCTGGTCATTGATCTTGAAGGTCGCTTCAAAAATACCTTCTTCTGTCCCTGAAATTTCGGAGCGGATTTCCTGCCGGCCTTCGCTTGCAGGAAGAATCACTTCCACTACTTTTTCATTGGTAGCATCGTCCACCTTGCGGCTTATGATCGACAGTTTCACGGCTTCTGCCAGCCGGCCAAAGGATATCGTCAGCGGAAGCGTCTCTCCCTTGCGGATCACGTTCCAGGGATTTCCGGAGCGCACGGCAATCCGGTCGATGGCAGTCTCGGCCGGCACGAGTTTCCACCCGGTGATCGCTCCGAAACCGGTCCAGAAATTGCGTTGAATACGCAGGGCATGCTTCCCCTCGTCCAGCCAAATATTTCCGATCCGAGAAGATCCGTATCCGTATAGCAGTTCCTTGCCGTCAAAAATAAACTCGTGGCCGCCTCCGTCCGGCTCCGCATGCAACACGTACCAGCCGGGCTTAGCGACATCAAAATCGTACTCGATGCCACCCGCAATGGACGGTTGCTCTTTGGGGCTGTCTGTTGTTTTTCCTGACAAATTGCCAGCACTCCGTATGAACTCCGCCTTCGCATCGTCATCCAAATACGCGCGGTCAAAATTCGCAGTTGGTTTCTGAATGATTTCCGACTGGGCGCCTAGCGTTGATCCGCCCGTGAGGATGATCACACCGGAAAGCCCAAGCAAACGGCGCATATGTCGCAAGAAAGATGACATCATTCGCCGGGAGGCTATTGGGCCGAGGTACCGCGCCATTTCGGATAATCCGGCATCTCCACGGTATCAGACGAGGCAAAATTGCCGGTGATGTCCAGAGCCGTGGCATAGGCCACGAGTTGCTCCTCCGCAGCCGGAGGTGGTACGCTCGCTGACCACATCCCATCGGAAAGCTTAGCCGAAACCGGCTCCCACTTTGTCCCCTGAGATGCGTCAAACTTGAACTCTGCAACCGGCATGCGTTTTACGTGAAAAGTCACCTTGGAGATCTTCTTTGCTCCTTCAACTTTTACCGTCAGCACCAACTTGCCCTTTTCGTTCGTCGCCCGGGGCTCACCCAATAAAGGAAGCGCCGGAGCCTCGCCCAGTACCGCCCGGAACCACCGGGCCGGAATTTGCTCGTTGTTGACCTCTGTGTGATTGTCGTTTGGCAACATGACGAGCGCCTTGGGAGTCTTGATCGCTCGATAAGTCATCAAAACCAGCGGCATCCGGAAAAATATATCATCAGTACCGCTCAGCAGGAGCACACTGGCCTTGTAGTTCGCGATATTGACGGCGGGGTCCAGCACCTTGAGCCATTCGTCCTGCTCTGTCGTGGAGGTCAAGGTGAGAGGGCCGAAGTATCCTCCGAAGTAATCCGGCACATCACGGATAAACCCGCAGCCATATTTGACCGCGGCCCCCTTGATCGAGGAATTCTGTCCAATAACGAGCAGCGACAAATGAGCGCCGGCCGACATTCCTGAAAGGAATAGTTTCCCAGAATCGACCTCGGGTTGATCTCGCAGAAACATAAAGCTGCGCATCACAAATCGAACTCCATTTGTAATACCGTCAACTTCCGGTCCATACATTTTCCAGGGCTTTCCTTTCTCGACCTCTCCGGCGATGTTGCCCGGGCTCTCGAAAATCGAGAACGGAGGTTTGCGTGGCTCCTTGCGTTCCAAAGCCGGACCGGCCCAGTCGATAGACAGGCAGGAGAATCCATTTTTCGCATAAAAAACGGCCGCCTTGCTATCGAGTACATTCAGGCCCGCTCCGTGGAGCTGGACAACTGCCGGAACTTTTTTGGAGCCGGCGGGCTTGGCATAGTAACCGTAAATCCGGGTTGCCTTTCCATTAAAAGGGGCTCCGGCGAAGGACAATTCCGTCACGGTGACACCGTCAATCTTCTTCTTGGAAATCACCTCAACCTGCGGCGGGAGCTCCTTGAAATCCGGAACCTCAAAAAGTCTCGTGCGATCCTCGGCGTGCAACATAGTACCGGAGAGGATCAATATGCTTAGGAAAAACTTCATGGCGAAAAAGGGTCGGAATCTGAGGAAAACTCCACGCTGCAGACTGACAGTAGCGTACCGAAAATGGGAACGGCCTGATTTTCTGACGCTCTCCGCTATCGACGAGCTAAAAAACGAGTGCGGAGGAAAAAGCCCGCGCCTCCGAGAAACAGCAAACAAACTGCGGACGGTTCAGGGACGGGAAGCGGCAGAATGAACTCCGAAGGGCTCAGCACAGTATTGGACATGGCCAGAGCGTCAATCTGTCCGTTGATGAACTGTTGATTATCGCTGCTATAGAACCCGACATTCATTGTTCCGAAAACCTGCTGCGCCAGACTGTCTGCGCTCGTGGTCGTCCCAAGCAATTCACCGTTGAGGTACAACTGACTTATGGCATTTGTCCCGTCCCAGGATACTGTCCCCGCCAGGTGCACCCATTCTCCCAAATTTGGCGTATAGTTATAGAGGATACCGTTAAACACCAGAGCCCCGTTTACAAAACCAAGCGTGGTGTCTGCCTGATTGGCCTGACGAAAGATGCTCTGAAACCCGCTCGTCTCCGCAATATTCACCAGGACTTCATAAGTCACTGCATTAAAAGC
The DNA here is from genome assembly GCA_964445975.1 of uncultured Chthoniobacterales bacterium. GTDB lineage: Bacteria > Verrucomicrobiota > Verrucomicrobiia > Chthoniobacterales > Terrimicrobiaceae > CAYUMP01. The sequence goes on from CAYUMP010000011.1 coordinate 32,307, forward strand.
GATGGATCCGCCATTCTCGACCTTGTAGCCCGCACTTTCCGTGCCTGCGAGCGATAAGGCCAGCCCGCCCTGGGGGCCGGTGCTGGTAATCACCTCAGGGGTACTCGGTCCTGTTCCCACCCGATCAATGGAGACAATACGACTGTCCACAAAGTCGTCCGGGCTGGTCCGATAAGGATTGGCGGCGAGGCCCGGGGCCGTCCCGGTGGGACCGTCATTGTCGAAGGTAAGTATCAAAATTGGTCCTGCCTGCAGTTGGGACAAGAATACGCCGCTCAGCACTGCCACAACGATGACCTTTGCGAATGAATGAAGGGGGGGTGTTTTCATAAACTGACAACTAGCATATGTGAGTACACGGAAACATCAAGAGATTTTAACTTTTTCCCGCAGGAAATCCGCCGGGAAATCGAAAGTGCCCGAAGGAGTCTTGGCTTCGTGAAGATAAAAATTGAACCAATTTCCCGCGCGTCCCTGATGACATTTCACCAGGAAGACATTGTCTCCCTTTTGCAGGCGCACGTCAGCTGGCAGTGGCTTCCAGGCATTGAACCAGGAGGCATCATGCCGGACGGCTTCAGGATCACGGGAACTGAGGACCATCTTTCCATTCACGTAAAGGTTCGCCCACCAATCGCAGCCCAGTAGTACCTGGGTATCGCGCGTTTCGGGAGAATGGATGACTGTACGTCCAAAGCAAACGCCGCCACCGCCGTCAGACGCATGCCGGCTGAAATCTATCGTCGGATGAGATTTTTTGTACGCCTCCCATTTCACGCTCCTCCCTTCCACTCCTTTGTAGATCCTCGCGCTCTCAAATTCCTCCTCGGGCGGATAGACTTTGAGCATGGCCGCTTGCACCTCCTCTGCCTTGCCGGGGACGCGGTAAGGTGAAGGAAATGGGCCGATGGTCAGCCAATGTTCGGAACGAAGCTGACGCCAGATCGGCCCGAGCCGCCAAGCCAGAAGGGTGAACGGCACATTGTCTTCGGCCTGAACGACCAATGTATGTTCGCCTTTGACCAGCGAAATTCCCTCCAGTCGCAGAGTGTCCGGGTAATCGATGCAGGCCAGGGCAAGACGGCCAACCTGATCGCCATCAACATTCACGAAAATGTTGAAAACACTGTTCCCGACGACATTCAACTCAAGAACATAGTCGCCGGTGGCAGCTACTGGCAGGGCAATCTCATATCGGGCCCGATGCCCCTGATCCGCGAAGGTTTGCACCGCGGATTCCGCCGGGTCGAACAAGCCGGTATTCTTTTCGATCAGCAACTCAGGCGGTTTCTCCCGGGGTGCTGACCGAGAAAGCTTGATGTCGAATACGACTGGCAGGTCGTCGATCGGCTCTGGAGGTAATCCACGCAGGGTTGCTGTGCCATCGGGAAATTGTTCCACCATAAGTTGCTGATCGCTGAACAGCACGTGCGCAGCAGCAATTCGCGAATCGATTCCCGCGATGCGGGCCTGGGCGCCCGGCCAGTCCGAGGTATGGAAATACAGGTGTCTTCCCCGCGAGGTCGCGGTTCCCAAGACATGCTCGGCCTCCGTATAGGCCGTACGCCTAGAGTTCCGGACCGAAGCCCCATTTGCCGTCATCCACCGCCCCACGGCTTCGAGCCGATCCACCTGCGGTTGCGGCAGACTGCCATTGGGTTGGGGACCGACATTCAACAGCAAGTTGCCATCATAGCGCGCGCAGAGAATCAATTTTTCAATCAACTCCTTCGCTGGCTTGTGATTATCATCCTCGGGACACCAGCCCCAGTGGTCGTTAATGGTCATGCACATCTCCCAGCGCCGCCCTCTCGGAGGCAGACTCAGATGCTGCTCCGGTGTCGAATAGTCCTCCGGCAGGCAGGACCGGTCGTTGATCAAAATATCCGGTTGGAGTCTGCGCACCATCGCGTTCAACTCCCGGGAGCGCCAATAACGGGAAATCGTCTGCGGATCGGAGACCCCCGGCACCACGCAACCATCGTACCACAGCACATCGATGCGGCCGTAGTTGCTCATCAGCTCGCGCAATTGGGCATGCGTCTCGTTTACCATCGCCTCCCAACCTTCCGGGTCGTTCAGCGGGCCCGTGTAAATTGCGGGCCATTGCCAGCTCATAATTGAATAGTACAGCCCCACCCTAAGATTAGCCCGCCGGAAGGCTTCGACCGATTCACGAATCAAGTCGCGTTTGGCGGGCGCGTTCACGCTGGTAAAATCCGTGGTCTGGCTGTCGAAGAGACAAAAACCCTCATGGTGCCGGGCACCCGTCACCACATATCCTGCCCCGGCTCGCCGGGCGAGGCTGGCCTGTTCCTCCGCATCGAATCGTTCGGCCCGGAACTCGGCCGCCAGCTTGTTATACTCGGCCGCCGGTATTCGCGCGTAGTCCATATGCCACTCTCCTTTTCCAGGAATGGAATACAGTCCGTAGTGAACAAACATCCCGAGACGGGCCTCCGAAAACCATTGATGCCTTGAGACTTTGGTAACGGTGGCCAGATCATCGAAACGCCTCCCGAGATTTGGGGTGTTGCTATCTATCATATGATATGATTTCTTCTAAAAAAATGGGCGATCCAAAATCCCGATCAGCGTTGCCATCAACTGATTGCGCGAGAACTTTTGCGCACAATCAGTTCAGGGGGGACAATCGCGCTGCGTGTCGCATGGGACTTGCCTTCGATTTGATTGATGAGGATATCGATGGCTTTTTTGCCAAGTTCCTTCGGGTTCTGATCAATGGTGGTCAGGGATGGAGTCACCATCCTGGAAACATCCAGATTGCCACAGCCGACGACGGAGACATCGTCCGGCACACGGCGGCCACTTTCCTTCAGCTCCTGAACGACTCCCAAGGCGACGAAATCGGATGGAGTGATCACGGCGGTAAAATCCGCATCTGACTTAAGGAGGCGCGCTATAGCAGACTGCCCTTCCTCAAAGGAAAAGCCGCCGCCGGTCACCAGTGACTCATCCAGAGGAACGCGGGCTCCTTTCAACGCCTTGCGATAGCCGGCGAGGCGCTCCTTGGAACTCGGATTTTCCGGATAACCGTTGATGAATGCAATCCGCCGATGCCCAAGTTCCAGCAGGTGCCTGGTCGCAAGTTGCGACGCGAGGTGATTGTCATTACCGACAAAAGGCGCATCAAGCCCGGCAATCTTTACGTCGGCGATGACGAAGGGAAATTTCTGCTGCAGCAGAGTCCGATAAACCTGCGGTGCGGCGCGTTCACTCGCCGGCACGATGAGGATACCGTCCACGCGGTATTCGCGCAGCACGGTAACATCCTTTTCCAAAAACTCCGGCCGACTGTGCGTTTGGCAGAGAAAACACTGAAGACCACGAGATCTGGCCTCCTGCTCGACTGCCTCGATGATCTCGGCGAAAAAGGAAAGCCCGATTTCCGGCACGACAATCCCGATCACATGGGTCCGATTCGCCTTGAGAGCGCGAACCAAGGCATTGCGATGATACCCGCTGGACTCGACCACATGCAGAATCCGATCACGAGTCTCCGCGCTCACCATGTAGCCGCGCCCATTCAAGACATGGCTCACTGCCGTTCGAGAAACGCCTACCTGTTGACTGATCTCTGTCTGAGATATGCTCATGAGTACAGTACACTTCTAGCATATGTAATCATTGATGCTAGAAAGAAGTTGTATCGGGAGGTTATACACTTCCTTTCGACCGAAACACCCCGCCCATTTCACGGAAAACACTCCTTGCGAGATTTTTTGCCGCATCGATATCGCCTTGGAGTTCCCGCGAACATAGTGATCGCCAACAGTAGAATCATGCCCCCGGCAGCAGGGAAGGTCGGATCGCGTTTTCCTGTGGAAAAGAATTGCGAAACGCAAACTCACCTATGATAGTTGATGTTATCGCAGTATGCAAAACCCCAGTGCACGCCTCTATTTTCTCCCCGTAACAACACAGATCCCCTCGCCCATTCAGGCCAAAAGCGATGCCGACGATGTTTCGCGGACGGAATGCCTCAATGAAGGAACGATAGAGACTTTGCTGAATGGGCCACGGGTCTGGCCGGACGAGTTATTCCTCGGCAATCAAGGCCTGGCTTTGCTGGTTTACTAAACCAGCTCTTGAAATTATGAAACGGCTGGATTTGAACGGTACATGGAAGCTGCGATGGAGTGACGGACAGCGTGGCCGTCCCCATTTCGCCGAGCAACCGGACGCTGACGAGGCACGCTACATCGACGCAACGGTTCCAGGCGAAGTTCATCTCGATTTAATGAAGGCTGGACTGATCAAAGATCCCGCCGTGGAGGCGCAAGCCAAGGAAGCCCGATGGGTGGAGGACTGTATCTGGAGCTATCGCCGACATCTGGACATCCCGGAGGAGGCGGTTCGCGGCCGGGCCTGGTTATGTTTCCAGGTCCTCGATCTCGCGGCCACCATCGTGCTCAACGGGGAGAAGATCGGGACGCACCAAAACGTCTTTTATCCCTGCCGGATCGAGGTAACCGAAAAGCTAAAGCCAGGCCGCAATTTATTGACGGTCCATGTCGAATGCGGGCTCTTTGCCGTCTCGGAGAAGCCACATACCGGGTACAGACTTCAGGGAATCGACCAGGAACTACACAAGCGTCACTGGCTGCGAAAGCCGCAGAGCCAGTTTTCCTGGGACTGGTCACCGCGACTGATCAATACCGGCATCAGCGGAAATGTCTGGCTGGAGTGGACGGAAGCTCCCGTGAGGCTCGATGAGTTTGTGGCCTTGGTTGATGTCTCGCCGGATCTCGAACGCGGCTGCGTGAACGGCCGGTTTTTTCTCGAAAGACTCGCTCCCGAGGGTGGTGAAGCCATCATTGCCCTGGTGCTCGAAGAGGAGAATATCCGGCAGGAGGTCCAGGTGACGCTTCGGGCGGGCGTCGAACGCTATGAGGTGACTTTGGAGGTGCCGTCTCCCCGGCTATGGTGGCCGACCGGTCATGGCGCACCGGAGCTTTACACGTTGCACGCCGAATTGATCGTCGATGATGTCATCGTCGAACGACAAATGCGCCGCATCGGATTCCGCCGTGTGCGCGTCAATCAAGATCCGCACCCTGAGTCCGGACGTTATTTTATCTTCGAAATCAACAACCGCCCCATCTTTCTAAAGGGGGCAAATCTGATCCCGGCGGACATTATCTTCGCTCGCCTGGATCGGCCGCGCTATGAAGCGCTGGTCGGGCGGGCGCAGGAGGCGAACTTCAATTTTCTCCGGGTTTGGGGTGGCGGAGTCTACGAAAGCGAAGACTTTTACGACCTCTGCGATGAGCGAGGCATTGTGGTCTGGCAGGAGTTCATCTATGCCTGCGGAAAATATCCGCTGCACGACGAAGCATTTTTTGTGGATGCGCGGCGGGAAGCCATCTTCCAGATTCGTCGGCTGGCGCATCGACCCAGCCTGATCGCCTGGTGTGGCAACAACGAGATCGACATGTTTGACAGCTCGCCAATCTCCGAGCGCGGAATGGTCCACACGGACTACGCGTTCTTTCATTCCACCTTGCCCCGTCTCATGAGAGAGGAAGATCCGGCCCGCTACTTCCAGCCCAGTTCGCCGGGCTCCCCCGACAACCTGCCGGCCAACCAGGACGATATCGGCGATCAGCATCCTTGGAGCATTGGGTTTCATAATATCGATTTCTATCAATACCGCCCGATGATCTGCCGGTTTCCCAACGAGGGAGGATTCCTCGGGCCGACGACGCTGCCATCGATGACGGCCTGCTTGCCGAAGAGTCAGCAATTCATCGGATCGCACGCATGGCAATTTCATGACAATTCCGTGGATAGTTGGTCCGAACCAAGCCCGGTTGACAATATTCTCAAGGAATGGCTGGGCCGCGATATTCGTCAGATGACGCTGGAGGAGTTCGCCTATTGGGGAGGACTTCTGCAGGGTGAGGCCCTGCGCGAATATATCGAATCGTTTCGTCGCAAGATGTTCAGCAGTTCGGCGGCCTGTTTCTGGATGTTCAACGACTGCTGGCCGGCCTCGCGAAGCTGGACGATTGTGGATTGGGCCATGCGGCGCACGCCAAGCTTTCATCCGGTACGCCGGGCTTTTTCACCCATCTCCATAGTTCTCGCCTGCGAAGACACGGAGATCCGCATCTATGGCATCAATGAAAGCCAGGAACCCATCGCAGCCACATTGGAATACGGGGTGTTCACCTTGGAGGGGAAATATCCCTTGCGCCGCGGGGAAACCGTAACGCTTCCGTCAAATGCCTCCGTGGTTCTGGCGGCCTTTCCCTCGGCTTTGATGACAGTGGATGCCGCCGCCTTTGCCGTGCTGAATAGCCGGGAGGGCGTCCTCGCGCGCAATCGACTCTTTCTCCGGAAATTCCTGGAGATGAAGTTTCCGCATACGGAAATCCAGATAAAGCTGCAGGATGGGATGGCTCACTTTTCGAGCGATCAATTTGTTTGGGGCGTTTGCCTGGACCTGGACGGAGAAGCGCCGATTTCCGACAATTTTTTTGATCTATATCCGGATATGGAACACGCCATCCCATGGGCACATCGGGAAGCCCCGCGTATTCTCCACATCGGGAATGCCATTCGGAACGAAGCTCAGTGAAAGCCTTTTGTCACATCTACGCCCAGTTCGATCAAACTGGCGACCGTATCCGTGACGAGACCAAACATCTTCGAGATCTTGGACTCGTCTGCGACACGACTTTTGGCTTTGACCAAGCCGAGCGCAATGGCGCGGTTCTTCAGCAGATTGCAGCCGCCGGGGGCCTGTGCGCGCCGAATGTCTATCCCACGGACTGCGATCCGGCCCAGCGCGATTCAAATTGGTGGAAATATTCCGAGGACGAGTGCCTGAGGCTGCTTGCGACTGCCAGAGAACGGTTCACAGGTCTCGGTCTGGGGCCGATGCAAGCCGTGAATACCTATACTCCCGGAAATGCCTTTGTCGCGGCCTGTCGACGATCAGACATTGGCTATATTCTCGGATTCTGCGCGCCGATCGTGATCGAGGACGGAGGATGGGAGATCGCCCACTATGGCTCGCCCCTTTCCCCCTACTTCATCTCGGAGGAGGATTTTCGAAAACCCTCGGTGCCGGGTGCACAAGGACGTGATGTGTTGATGGCCAGCATGGAATTGCGCAATCCGATGGTCTGTCTCGACCATTGGAGCGAAGGACCGTGGTGTCCCCTCAATGCGCTGGCGGTCGATCGCTGGTTGGAACCCGGAGCAGATCCATTGCCGTTTCTTCAGATCGCGGAAGATTGGCTCAGACAAAGTGAATTGAGCGGCCGTCTCCTCTTCTTTCACATCAATCTGCAATACTTTTTTTCCGGCCGATGTTACGAACATAATCGTCGCGCCCTCGAATGGCTGTCGGAGCAACGCGACAAAGGCCGCCTGGAGGTCGGAGGACTGAAACAATGGCGGGAGCGATTGCGGAGGAGTGAAGGCTTCGAGCGTCAAATCACCTACTGGCGCGGAGAGATGATGGGGTTCCATGTGGGCCATCGCCCGGGACGTTTTCCTGATGTGGTAGTCGACGAGAGTCTCGATCATCAAGCGGTCTGGCAAAGGCCGGAAGCCCTGCCAAAACGCTTCTACAATTACCGGGAAAAGTGGAACTACCCCGCTTTTGCACCCGACGGATCGGCCCCGGCTTCGTCCGACTTTGACGGAGTTGAACTGGACATCGCGGAGCAAGTCACCGGCGAGCTATCGCGGGAATTGCGGGTATGCATCAGGAACCAGGGCGCCGCGCGATCTGTTCCCCTACTCATTTGGGATGCCTTTAAGGGCTGGGAACCTCCATTTCACCTGGCGAATTTGCCCGAGTCATGGACCTATCGGATCATTCCGCATCCCAGCGGATCGGCCGGTGCCCTTTTGTTGGAGGGAGAGGCAGTCCCGGGCGAAACACGCCTTACGCTTTCCGTCTCGGGCAGATCCCTTCCCACTCGTGTCTTGGAAAAGACCTGGACCGACTTGGTGGAGGCCCAGACCTTCTTCAAGGGCAACCGCCCATATACCGTTCTGGTCGCTCAAACGCCCGAACCATTCGTCACTCTTGCGCGGATTACGAAACCGGTTCAAGACGGCGAGCCCGTGATCGCGGAACAACTGATCGGACTTGAACATGAAAGGAAATCGCTCGTTGGAAACGAATTCGCATTGCGTTTCGACGGTACCCGGCTGATCTGCTGGCATCGTTTTTGGGGCGTAACGGCCGGCGAAATCGAATTGATCGAAGTAGACGAAACCAAGGCGGGACTCGCAACCAGGACACAATCTCTCGTCGCTGAGCTTTGTCCGGAAGTCTGCCCCGAACAACCCGCCTACCAACTTTTTGGCAACATTCGGAATCCCGAGCGGTGGGATCGTCAACTCGCCGACAAAGCCGGAGCCAAGGAGATGCGCAAGATGAACTCCTGGTTCCAGAAACAACGCCCTGGTGTCGGCGAAATTATCGTCGAAGCGCATCCTGGCGTTTTTCTTCCGCGAGGCTCAATCACCAAGGTATTGAGCCATGAATTTAGCTTCGTGAAATGCGCGGATGGATACGGGTTGCGTGAGTTATGTGTGGATTATCCGCAGGGTTGGGACTGGGGAGTCGCAGCTTGGGTCCAGTGGCGCCATCTGCGCCTGCGGTTGGAGGGTCTCGGACAGAAGGGTGAGCAATTTCTCCTTCACTTGCACGCCTTTGACCCCGAAGAACGAGACATTTGCCAGCGGATTCATTTCTTCAATCCGGAAAAAACCGCGATTGCACCGCTCTTTGATGAGATTCCCATCCACCGAAATTCCGAAACCTGCGTCGTTAAAGAATGGTCTTTACCCAAGGGACTGGAAGGACGCTGGCACCCTTCGGCCCTCTGCTCCATCGAAGTCCCGCCGGAATGCCTTACCTGGCCGAGTCTTGGTGTTTGGATTGCGCCTCTGGAAAAAGGCAAACTCTATGATTGGGTCGCAGAGCGAGGCGCCCCCGGACTCCTCGCCCACCTATGGCTTACCATGCGTAAGGCATGACCAAATAAACTCCTGTGGCTGAAACCCAAAGAACTCTCGATTTTGCGGAAATTGCCCGAAAAGGACAATCGGGTGAACACCTGAGCATTGTCTTCTTCGGCGGCAGTCTGACTTGGGGCGCGCAGGCCAGTGATCCGCAGCTCACTTCCTATCGGGCTTTGGTGGCCAGAGCATTCGAGAAAACATATCCCCATGCCCATTTTCAGTTCTGGGATGCCGGCCTCGGTGGTACCGGCTCTCAGCTTGGCGCGTTTCGGCTCGATCGCGATGTTCTCTCCCGAAAACCGGACTTGGTCTTTCTCGACTTCACGGTCAATGACGATCCCTATTCCTCACCGAGTCCGGCCCGGCTCTCCGCTTATGAATCACTTGTAAGACGACTGGCTCAAGCAGGAGTTGCCGTTGTACCGGTGATTCTCCCTGTCAAGGGTGACGTCTTACCCGATCCGCCTCTGCGACCATTGGACGCCTCTCACCAGGAAATTGCCGCGGCCTATCATCTGCCCGTGGCGGATGCGGTCGCCCTGGCCAAGGCCCGCGTGGCGACTGGAGAAACAACTCCCGATCAGTTATGGGATGTGCCAGAAGATTTAACCCATCCGGGAGATGCCGGCTACGCGCTCTACGCGGAAGCCGCTTGGCTGGCTTTCCAAAGGGCGGCTTCGGAAAAACTGACGGACTGGATTCCCGACAAAATGCTCCACGCGAATACTTATATGACGATAACGCGTTGCCGCCTGTCTTCGTTTCGCAATCTCCCGGAGGGCTGGTCCGCCGGAAAGCCGCACCGCACCGCCATTGCGTATGATTTTGTCTGTTCCCGGTGGATGGATGACCTCGTGATCGCCGAATGGAAGAATGACACGGCGCCTGCCCCCCTTCGACTGAACGTTCAAGCCAGCGACATTCTTCTCTTCGGCGAAGGAACGCCCAAATCGGGCGGTTATGAAGTGCTCATCGATGGAGGAAAACCGGCCACTTACCAAACCGCCTGTGCCCAAGGCAACCTGCGCCATGTGCAGTTGATCGCGGAAGGACTCGACCCTTCACGGGAGCACCACATCGAAATCGTGGCGAAATTAGATCCCGGGCAAGAGTTGCGCGTGGAAGGCATTTGCATTGCCGGAGGAGCTGCCCGGGCTGAACTCCTATGACAAAACACACATCTGCCGGCGTCATTCGGTGTGAAATTTTTAGGAAGCTTCCCTCATGAAACAAAATCCTGATCTCGAATTAGGAGCGGAAACCGTCACTCCTGAATTGCAGGCCTACTATGACAATCGCCCCCTAATGTGGCGCAATCTCGTCTTGATCCTGCTCCTCAATCTGGGATGGGGAGTAAGTTTCACAGTCGTCCTGCCCTTGATCCAACTGCGGCTAAATGCCGCCGGTGTGGCGGAGAGCGGGCTGGGTCTGATGGGAGCGATCAACTTTTGGGTTTATAGCTATGCTGTCATGTACTTCGCGTGGAAGAGCGATCACACCGTATCGCGCTTCGGCCGCCGCATCCCTTATCTTTTTATCTCGGCGCCCGTCATCGTCGCGTCAATCATACTATTTCCGTTGATCGACTGGAAATGGGTGTTGGTTGCTCTTGCTCTCTTGCAAATGTTCTTCATGGACATCAAAGCCGCCACCATTCCGCTTTTGAACATCGACTGCATGCCGCGTCGGTTACTGGCAAGGACCGCGGCTCCGGCCGCCATTGTCGTAGGTCTTATGAGCTTTTTGTCCATGCGTTACGGGATGAAACTGTCCGAATGGTCAGAAATTGCTCCCTATTTTCTGGCCGCCGCGATTCTCACCACCACCACACTTGTCGGAGGTTTCCTAATCAAAGAGCCGCCAACCAAGGCTCCCACCACCGAGAAATTTCGGCCTTGGTCGGCTATGAAGGTGGCCTGGAAAGATCAACGCATGGTTGTGCTTATGCTTTCCGTCTCGCTCTTTCAAACCTTCCAAATCGTCTTCGGGTCTTGGGTATGGCTTTACGCCAAGAATGTATTGAATTTGTCCCGCCTGGAAACCGGGCTGATCGTGTCTTGGGGTATCATCGCCGCCGTCGTATTGGCCCTGCCTATCGCCTGGCTGATCGACAGGATCAGCCCCTATAGGCTGTTGCCCGTCTTCTGCGCCATTTGTGGAGCGGCCTTGTGGTTTCTCCTGCACATCAAGAGTCCGATGGACCTGATTATTGCCTCCAGCCTGGTCTCCGTGCTGGCCGCGTCTTATGGCGCCTCGGATATCATGGTGTATCGCAATGCCCATCCCGCGGAAATCGGTTCCGTTACCTCCACCAATTCCTGTCTGCGGGGTCTCTACAACGGCGGCATGTCACTGCTCGTCGGCTTTCTGATCGAGAAATCCGGAGGCAACTATGAATACGCCTTCATTCTTGCCTTTGTTATGACCTGCCTCGGATTGGTCCCGCTATTCATCTATCGAAGCCTGATGATGCAGGAACAGAAGCTGGCAACTTCTGCGACAAACGAAGCGCCCCCGTCCGGGTCAACTTTGGCCGCGGGTGAAGTAAAAGGTTAATCCAACCCGTTACAGACTTCCGCCATGAGATCTCGACCCGAACCCACCTGGCTCAGGAACGCCATCATCTACGAGATCTATCCTCAGAGTTTTAGGGACACGAATGGCGATGGCATCGGCGATTTACCGGGCATCATCGAAAAGCTGGACTACATCAAGTCCCTCGGGTGCGATGTGATTTGGCTCAATCCCTGCTTTGATTCTCCCTTCGGGGATGCCGGCTACGATGTGAGCGATTTTCTGACGGTGGCCCCGCGGTATGGGACCAATGACGACTTGATTCGCCTCTTCTCGATTGCGCACTCCAAGGATATGCGAGTCATTCTTGATTTCGTAGCCGGGCACACTTCCGTCGAACACCCTTGGTTTCGGGCGTCAGCTCGTCCGCAGAAAAATAAATACACCAATTGGTATATTTGGACAGACAACGTCTGGTCAGAGGCAGGACCGGGACTGCGTTCGGTCCAGGGCTACTCCGATCGTGACGGAAGCTACCTCACAAATTTTTTCCATTTCCAGCCCGCCTTGAATTACGGCTTTGCCAAGCCCGAAAAGCCCTGGCAACTGCCGGTGGACCATCCCGATGTACTGGCCCTGCGCAAGGAAATCGTTCGCAGTATGCGTCATTGGCTCGATCTCGGAGCGGACGGGTACCGCGTGGATATGGCAGCTTCATTGGTCAAGAACGATCCGGGCTGCAAGGAAACGATGAAGTTCTGGCGGGAAGTTCGCACTATCTTTGATCGTGATTATCCGGAGTGCGCATTGATTTCCGAATGGTCGTATCCCGCCCAAGCGATTGAGGCCGGATTTCATGTCGATTTCATGATCCACTATGGAACCCCCGCCTATACCGGCCTCTTTCGCCAGGAAGCGGCTCGCGATGTTTTTGGCGGGCCCGGCCACGGCCACAGTTTTTTCGATCATGAGGGCAAGGGAAACATCAACGAATTCCTCAAACTCTATCGTTCGCATTATCAAAAGATGGCCAGGCGGGGTTACATCTCCCTGCCCACTGGCAATCATGACATCGGCAGGATTAGCACGAACCGTTCCGTCGAGGAACTCAAAGTGGTGCAGGCGTTCTTGCTGACCATGCCAGGCACACCCTGCCTCTATTACGGAGACGAAATCGGAATGCGTTATGTCGAAGGCTTGACCTCCAAAGAGGGAGGTTACGGGAGAACCGGATCGAGAACTCCCATGCAATGGAACCAGTCGCGCCATGCGGGTTTTTCCATGGCTCCCAAACAAAAACTCTACCTGCCTCTCGATCCAGATAGTGACCGGCCAACCGTGGCAAAGCAGGAGAGAGATTCCAATTCCCTGCTCACACACTGGAGAAAATTAGCGGAGTTCCGTAAAGCGCACCCTGCCCTCAAAGCAAATGCCAGCTTTCACCCCGTGTATGCGAAGGACGGCAAGTACCCCTTCGTCTATCTTCGGAATACACCATCGGAAAAACTCCTCGTTGCCATTAATCCCTCCGGAAAGATTGCCAAGGCCGACTTTCCATTCAAAGGTCGTTGGGGCATCATTTTCTCCCAGGGAGATCCGAAATGTACATTACAAGATGGACTCATGTCTTTGGTCTTGCCGAAACATTCGTATATCATTGCGCAAATCCGGACCGATAAGATCGTTGGGAAACGGGGAATTCGCTCGGACCGAAACTCCACAACTTACACTTGAACATTAAGGTTTGTCGTGAGCCCGTGAGCGGGCTGCCTTGAAACGAAGACCGGTCGGCGTATTGGCCAAGCCGCCTTCCGAAGTTTCCTTATAGATACGCGGCATCTTGTTTCCAACCTCGCGCAGGGCGGACACCACTTCGTCAAAGGGTACAATACTTTTCACTCCACTCAGGGATATAGCCGCCGCTCCAAAGGCGTGGAGGCCGAAAAGTCCGTTGCGCATCATGCAAGGCGCCTCGACGTAGCCACCTATGGGGTCACAAATCAGGCCGAGGGTGTTTTGCAAAGCTAGCGCAGCCGCATTCACAACCTGTCCCGGCACGCCGCCATCGAGTTCGCAAATAGCAGCCGCCGCCATGGCGCAGGCACTGCCTATCTCAGCCTGGCAACCGCCCTGCGCTCCCGAAAAACACGCGCCATATCCGATGACCTTGCCGAGACCGGCGGCCGTGAACAATCCCCGTGCCGTCGTTTCGTCATCAGTTCCCCGTTCCTCCTGCCAAATCAAAAGGCACGCCGGACTGATGCCGGCGCTACCAGCCGTCGGAGTAGCCACAATGCGACCAAAGGCGGCATTGGTTTCCAGAACGGCCAGCGCATATGCGATGCTTCGCTCGAAAATCGGCCCCAGCACGCTGACTTTCGCTTCCTGACTGTGAGCGAGAACGCGACGCGAGTCTCCGCCGGAAAGACCACTGCGGCTTCGCTCAGTGATCTCCAGACCACGAGAGACCGACTCTTTCATCCGCCGATAATAGTCGGTCATTTTTTCGACAATCTCCTGTCGGGACAAGCCACTCGCCTCCACCTCGCTGCGTAGCGTGGCCTCGGCCACGGAGATATTACCATCCGCGCAAAGAGCGAGAAGTTCTACAGCGGTACGAAATTGAGTGCTCATTAGTGTCCCGGAAGGAGCGGCAGCACGACCAACCTCGCCACCGCCGGAGTGCGCCCAAGCAAGGCGGAAACTTCGCCCGGCAACACGCCGTCAATTTCAACCGCAGTGATAGCATTCTGCCCCCGATCAACCCTGCCGGTGCGAATCGAAGCCACATTGATCTCGAGACAAGCCAGCACCGCCGTGACCCGCGCGAGAAAACCTGGCGTGTCGCGGTGCCAAAGCACCAGTGTCTCCAATGTCCCGCGAATCTCTGCGGGCAAGCCATCAATCTCGGTCAGCACGATCGACCCTCCGCCTACGGAAGACGCCGTTACCGTCAGTTTTTGCGTTTCACCTTCCACGCTGAGGCGCAGGGAGTTCGGATGGGCCTGAGGGCCAAGATCTATTTCGTCAAAATGCACACTCACCCCAGCCTGGCGGGCCAACTCCGGGGCATCCTTCAAACGCTCGTCATCGGGAGACATTCCCAGCAAACCCGCCGTCAGCGCTTCCGGGGTACCATGGCCTTCACCCGTGGCGGCGAAGGAGCCGTGCAATTGAAATTTCACCGTATGGGGTGCCTCCGCCAGCAAGGTGCGGGCGGCCCAGCCAATCCGACAGGCCCCGGCCGTGTGAGAACTCGAAGGACCCACCATGGGAGGACCGATGATCTCAAAAACCGAGTGGGCCATAACGCATTTAGGTCAACCAGCGATGGATATTCTGCCGCACGAAGTCATCATCGACAAGCTCCGGATAGGCGCGGCTGACGCGATCCAGTTCCTCCGCCTGGCCCGGTGAAAGCGTTTCGTGAGGATTCAAACAAAGGTTGGTCGGAGTGAGCCCCTGGCGGCGCAAGACCTCCAGGATGCCCGGGATGCACCCGGAAAAGCGATTGGGCGCATCGAAAACGGCTGCGTTCATATCTGTCACCGCGGCAGCGGTGGTGAACCAACTCTGCGCTATGGTTTCTTCCTCACGCGCTTCCTTAATCTTCCGGAACAACCTCACGGCCGGATGGGTCCATACACCCCAATGACCAAGCAAACCTCCCGCAATGCGGCGTTTAACCTTGCGCCCCTGCCGGTTAAAAACAAAGGGCGTAAAGAGATCGGAGACAATCGTGTCATCGTTCCCAGTATAAAGAACCAGATCTTCCCGCCCCGCTTCGATCACGGCGCGAACGACATCCAAAGTTTGGTATCGATTAAAGGGCGCGATCTTAATCGCCACCGCATTCGGGATCTCGGCGAACTGCCGCCAGAAGCTGAAGCTGAGTGGACGTCCACCCACGGAAGGCTGAAGGTAAAACCCGATGATCGGGATGGTCTCCGCCACCCGCTGG
Source organism: uncultured Chthoniobacterales bacterium (assembly GCA_964445975.1). Lineage (GTDB taxonomy): Bacteria > Verrucomicrobiota > Verrucomicrobiia > Chthoniobacterales > Terrimicrobiaceae > CAYUMP01. Next base: position 47,794 of record CAYUMP010000011.1, read on the forward strand.
CAGTGCGTCACCAACACCTCCTCGGATTCTTGCGCCAGAGCCCCCAGGCTGAGCAAGCCGGCATCGTATCCGAGACTGTGGGCCAGTTCCGCCTCATTCACGGCCTGCGCCGTAGCGCCGCAGATACCGGCGATCTTGACGAAACCGCGGGGCTGGCGCAGCAGCGATTCCGCAATGGTCTCTTCGGCCAACTCCAACACCGGACGAAAAAGACCATGTTTGGGCTCACGAATTTCGAACTGCGTGGAATGCACCCCGACCGCGAGGCCACCCACCCCACTCTCCAGATAATAGCGAGTGATGGCCCGCTGATGTTTCTCGGAAAAACGGCGTGCACTGTCCAGAGCCAGCGGCTGGGCGGGAATGACCTGGCCTTCCTGCAAATGGGTTCTGAGTGTTTCCATATCAAAATTTTCCATCACGTGCCTCAAAGTGGGTTGGTTTACCCAGGGTTTGCCCACCCTGCGCCACCCACGCGGCGGTCCACTCCACCATCTGATCGAGACTCACGCACGGATAGCCGAAGAGTTTGAATGAGTCGCCTGCGTTGTTGATCCAGCCGGTCGGGGCCTCGGTGCCCGTGAAGGTCGCCTTCCTGCCCAACAATGCACCCAGCCGCAGGGCTACTTCGCGAATCGAAACCGTCTCCGGACCGGTGATATTCATGGCCCGAGCCGGTGATGAAGCCATCTCAAGGCATTGCAAAGCGCGTGCATTGGCATCCCCTTGCCAGATAAGATTCACGTGGCCCATGGTCACATCGACCGCCACTCCATCACGCACCTTCTGCGCGACATCCAGCAACACGCCATAGCGGAAATCAATGGCGTAGTTCAGCCGATAAAGACACACGGGCGTGCCGCGCTCAACCGACGCAAACTGAAAGATGCGTTCCCGGCCGATGCAGGAGTTTGCATAGTCGCCGGGCGGCTCCATCGGCGCATCCTCACGGCTGCCTCCGGACGCCACGGTGGTGAAGGAATAGACGCAACCCGTAGAAAAGGCCACGATGCGCGAACTCGCATACCGTTCGGCCACATTGGCCGGCACCAGCGTGTTCATGGCCCACGTTCTTTCGGGCCCTTCACTGGTGCCGAATTTTTGCCCGGCGAGAAAAATGATGTTTGGGCAGTCCGGCAATTGCGCTACCGCGGTCCGATCCAGCAAATCGCACGACAACGTTTGAATGCCCGCTTTTTCCAGATCGGTCCGCGCGGATGGATTGGAAAAGCGGGACACTGCGGTCACCGCGTGGGCTTTCCCTGCCGCCTTCATCGCCCTAAGAGCCATTAACGCCAGGGTCGGTCCCATCTTCCCTCCGGCGCCGACGATCATGATCGGGCCGTCCAACCGGGCAACGGCCTCAATGGCTCCGGTGGTCGGCTGGGACAGAAAGTCGTCGCAATCCTCTAGACGACATGGCAAAGACAGGTTGGCTTTCATTGCAAATGAGTAACCGATCAGTTACCGAAAAATCAAGCAAAGGCAAATCAAAAATTACGCGCGCTCAACAAGCGCAGCGTACGCGCGACCGCATTCTGCGGACAGCCATCAAATTCTTCGCGGCCCGTGGCTATAGCGGTGTAAGTGTGGATGAGGTCGTGGCCGTGGCCAAAGTCAACAAGCGCATGGTCTATCACTACTTTGGCGACAAGGCCGGACTCTATGCGGCCGCCTTGACCAAGGTCTATTCCCGCCTGGCGGAAGTCGAAGCGGATGTTTTCCGCGACAAGCCTTCCGTATCCGACGCTCTCGACGGCATTGTCCGCGCCTACTTCCGTTTCTTGCAAGCCACCCCGGAATTCGTTGCCTTGCTTCTTTGGGAAAATCTTCAGGGCGGAGCTCAACTCAAAAATCTGGGAGATGCGCTTTCCAAGGCTCCCATCCTTGATGCCCTTAACGAACTTATCGATCGCGGCATCGCCTCTCGTCAGATCCGGCCCAACGTCGATCGCAGACATATGCTGATTCATCTCTTCGGCCTGTGTCAGATTTACTTTTCCAACCGGCACACCTTGAAGCAAAGCGTGGGATTGGACCTCGAATCTCCCGAAGAACTCGAAAAGGGCATTCAGAGCGTCCTTGCTCTGCTCAAACGGGGCCTGCTGCTTGAAAAGTAGAATTCGTGCATAGACAGGGCAATGCCTCTTAACGATTACTATTCGCGAATCGACAATTATCGAATCGGCCCTGAAGGCCAGCTTTCAACTCAGCAGACCATCTTCAACCCATTGGTTGATTAGTCCCGTCATCAGGGCTGTTTGGTGACCAAAGCCGACATGCCCAACTAGGATGTTTTCGGCGACAAGAATCGGCATGGCATTTGCGGCGCAATACGCGCTCAGGTCGACTTCCTCGAGCCCCAACACACCTTCAGGCGCGACACTGAATCCCCCCATGGCATCCCAGATTTTTCGTTCCATGGCAAAACACCCGATACTAAAACGATATGGACAAGGGGTTAATCTGATTTCATCCTGAGCTAGACGGAGCGCGGTCTTATCAAAGGGCAGCACCGCCTCCCATAGGAAACGCGCAGCCTCCGGCTCCGTCCATACGGTTGTCTCCGTGCAGGACTGGATGCACCGACCGAATTTCGCCTCGTATGCTTCCAGGCGCCCCAGTTTTTCCAAGAGAATGCGTGACGAGAAGCCATTCACATTCAGCAAGGGAGCGACCAAACCCGGTCTGAACGGGCCTGCGGAAACGGCCTTCCCCAAACTACTCGCAAGATTGGCAAGGGAGTGCCCAGCTAGAATGATATCCTCATCCATTTTGACAATGACCTTGGCTTTTGGATGCCGTGCTATCGCCAGGTTTTGAGCCAGGCTGAGTTTATTCGCAACGGTGGCGAGGTAGGACCATCGGTTGGTCTGGCACAGACTTTTTAACTCGGAGGAGTCGACTCCCGGACAACAGACACAAACATCCCATTCCGCCGGGAGGGACTTCCTTATCCGTCCAAAGACCTCGCCCCATAGCTGCTTTTTGTATCCCGCGACGATAATCAGGAGGTGATCCGAACCCTGGCTGAGATCATCGAAATGAAAACGGCCGCGGAAGTTGTAGAATTTTCTAAATATCCGTTTTGCCGCATTGTCGGCGTAGAGGCTGGCCAGAAGAACTAGGTTGAGCTGGATTCTGCGAAGCCACTTGAGAAACATAAGCCGGTGCGGAGTTTGAAGCTAAAATGAACGGCCCGACAGGAGCATCACGGGCTGGCGCGTGGGCCGACTCAATCTGCTGCCCAGCGGGCACTCAAGCTTTAATTTGGATCAAGCGTCCATCCTGGCGGCCCAAGCGTCTTCAAGCATCAGGCAGAGGCAGTGATAGATGGGAAGATGATATTCCTGCACGAGATAGGTTTCGTCGGCCGGCACGGCGATGCAGAAATCGGCCAATTCCTTCAAGGCACCACCTTTAGCGCCGGTCAGAGCGATCACGGGCATGGAGCGATGCCGGGCGACGCGGGCGGCGTGGCAGACGCTTTTGGAATTGCCCGAGGTGCTGAGGGCCACCAAAATGTCGCCCTTTTGTCCAAGGCCAAAGACCAACTGGGCGAAATTAAAATCCGGATTCACGTCGTTGGCGAAGGCGGTGGTTAGGGCGGGAAAACCAGTCAGAGGGATGGCGGGAAGAGCCCACTGCAAATTGGCGGCAACTTCGGACGGCAAGCCCTGTGCCATTTTCGGCGACAGTGGTCGCTTATGCACAAAGCCTTTTAACAACTCGCCGGCCCAATGCTCGGCGTCGGAGGCGCTGCCGCCATTCCCGCAAAGCAATATCTTGTGGCCGGCCGCGAAGGCGTCGAACAGCTGCCCAAAGGCTTCCTCCACCGACGGCAGACAAACTTCAAGGGCAGGAGCGCGGTGAACGAGATTTTCCAAGTGGATATTCATAAAGTCAAAGACGGCTCCGCTCGGCAAAAACGCAGGCGGCCACGGAGGAAAGGTCCTGCAAGCGATCCTGCAATCCTGATGCACAAATTCTCGCCGCAGCACGATGACCCGGCAGGGTTTCCAACTTCCATTCCTCGCACACCGCTTCCAGCCACCAGCGCGGAAGGTAAATGGCGAGGGATCCGATGATGATTATCCTGGGTGCAAACAGGTCCGTCAGCCAAGCGCAGATGCGCCCCATACAGCGGGCTGATTTCAACAAAACAGCGTAGGCGGTGCTGTCTCCGTCGGAGGCCAAACTCGCGAGATCTCGGACCGAAACGGGCTGTTCAAACCGGTCGGGAAACAATTCTGCAGCGAGCAGCGAGATGCCTGTCCCGGAGCAAAAGGCCTCTACTGAGCCCTTTTTCCCATAAACTTCAGGGCCTTCATCGGCAAAGCGGATGTGGCCGATTTCGGTGCTCTGGCCGGACGGGCCGCGCAGCACTCTGCCGTCGTTCAACAAAGCCGCACCGCAACCGGTGCCAGCGGTGAGGTAGGCGGCATGGCTGATGCCTTGCGCACTGCCCCACAGGTGTTCCGCCAAGAGGCAGGCGACGGCATCGTGTTCCACGGTCACGAGCTTTTGGAGACGATCTTCCAAGAGCTCCCGAAGAGGATAGTCATCCCAACCAGGCAGATGAGGCGGCGAGAAGATGCGTCCAGCCACAGGGTCCAAGGGACCGCCCACACTCACACCCACCGCCTGAATTGTGGCCAGATCCTGTCCCACTTCGCCGAGGGCGCGCAAAAAGTCCTCAAGCATGGCTGCCGGACCCCGCGAGGTTTGCGAGGCCCAGGTTTTTTTGCCCAGAACCCGTCCTTCCGAGCTGACGATGAGAGCCGAAGACTTGGTGCCTCCGATATCCCAGCCCAGATAGAGACTCATCAAACGCGAGCCGAATCAGGCCAAGGCCCGACGGCGACGACGGATAAACACAAACGCCATCAGACCGGCAGAAAGAAGAAGCACCTGTACGGTGGCCGGCTCGGGCACCACAGTGATGATCCCGGTGGAGTAGAGCGCGCTCGTGTCCCAGGACAAGCCGCCGCCCAGATCGGTGCCAGTGATCAAATCAAACTGACCGGCCAGGGTATCCCAATCGAAAAGATCGACGAACTGCCCCTCCACAGCCGCAAAACCGGTCGCGAGGTTCAAGGTGCCATCAAGAGTCAGGAGACCATTGACATCTAGACGATCGAAGAGACCAACTCCCGCACCGTTGATCTGAAAATTGGCGACCGCCGTATTCTCAAGAGTAAAACCGCCGTCCACCGTAAGGGCGCCAGGACCGTTGCTGCCGGGAGCAAGCATACCTGCCACCGAAAGGGTCTTGCCCGTCGCGTTGATCGTACCCGCACCGGTCAAAGACTGGGAAGCCGTCAATCCATAGCTGGAACCGGAAATACCACTGATGTCCAACACTCCTCCGTTCATTTCCACGTTGCCGGTGCCCATTTTGCCTGCTCCGCTCAACAAAAGAGTGCCCCCGCTAATCGTCGTAGATCCATTGTAATCATTAGCTCCATTTGAAAGCGTCAACGTTCCGGTACCGGCCTTGATGAGATTAAGGGTGCGATTTGTCGGCGAAGCCGCCTCGATCTTTCCGGAGACCAGGATATTCCCCGCTCCACCGTAGTTCAGGTTATTCACCACGGTGAAGGAGATCGTGGTGCTATGGCGCTGCAAAGCCGAGATGGTCAGCAAGGAAGACGTGGAGTTGTTCGTGATGTTGTTGTCGTAAGTCCCGCTGGCGGCGGGGGTGGACCCCCAAAGCAGATAATCATTCCCATCCGCCGGACCGGAAATTGTCACGTTGCCAGTCACGCCGGATTGGACCGTGAGATCAGTCGCTATCCGGAACGTCCGGGCCGCCACTGATGGGTTATCGATGTTGATGCCCACCGGACTCGCAATACTGCTATTGAACGTGAGGCTGTTCATGGCCCGCGCCGCGCCATCCGTGGAAATATTGCTCAAATTTCCCGCGCCAGTCGCAGCAAAGATGGCGTTATCCGCCGCTCCGGGCACGGTCCCCGTCCCGCCTCCCGAAGGACTCAGGCTCCAGTTCGCCGTGGAAGACCACAGATTGTTGTTTGATCCATCCCAATACAGGTCGGCGGCCGACACATGCGAAGAGGCAAGGATTCCACAAAGGCTGCCAACGACAAACAAACGGGGGAGAAGCACGGGTGATTTCATAGGGGAATTAACGTTGGCTGAACAATAGGTTGCCCCCTGAAATTCAATTAGTCCAAAAATGCGTATATTTTGGTCTGGAAGCGCACGAGTGACCTTACTGGTCGACCTTTGGAGCGGTGACTTCGACAAAGGATTCACCAAAGGCGAATTCATCGAAAAGCACTTTGGCCCCAATGAAATTTTCCACGAACAGCATCAGGCGGCCGAGGCCGAATTCGGCGGAAGCGTTGTGACTGGTTGAGTCCTGAACGTGGAGTTCGGCGGTTTCGGTGGCTTTGGCCTCGCTGGAGACGTCGGCGGGGTTGACCCAAATCTCCAGGTCGTCGCTACTTTTCCATTCTCCATCGGTATCGGAGAGTTTGATGATGAGGTAGTAAACCGTCTGAGGAGTGGCGGGGCCAATGGCTTGCAGGACGCGTTGGCCCTTCGCGGTACGAGTGAGCAAGACGAGGTTGCCCTCGTGGACGCCGGCGCCCAAGCCGAGGTTGTTGCCTCCGCCGTTTTCAAAGGCCGCCCAGGCTGTGCCGCCGCAATCGGGGCCGTCCACGCGCAGCAGGAAGCTCATATAATAGGCCGCCTTGCCTGCGAAGGGAGCGACGGCGGAGAGGTTTCGAGCACGCGTTCTCGGAGCGGCATCCGTCGGGCTCATTTGCACAGCTCCCCCACCCGGGTAAGTCACGCCCGGAAGGGTCAACCCGGCGTCTTCGCGAAAGACAAAAAGCTCGGAGCCATTCGGGCCTGGAATATCCCACGATTTTCCTGCCCAACCCGAAGGGCCTTTCAATTGCTGGCCGCCAAGGGAGCCGCCTTTGCCGGCTGCCTCCGAATAGCCCGTCGCCGGACGAAGGCCATCGTAGGCGAGCTGAGCAAAAGCAAGGCCGGGAAACACATAAAGGGAAAGAAGAAGATGTTTAAAACTCATGGCGAGGGATCACGAGGTGAAAGATGTTTTCGGACAAAATCGAGTACCGGTGCCACCCCTCCCTGCACGCTCGTAAAAGAGTGTCCGCCAGGCAGGCGCACAGTTTCGTTGGGGATGCCGGCCTTGGTCAGGATGGCGGAGAGACGGTCGTTCATGGCGGCGTCGGAGGCCTTTTCTCCAATGACGAGGAGGATGTTGATATCTTTTAATTCCGTGGCGCGATTGATCGGATTGAACTCCGGCCAACGCGCGGGGTCGGTGCCAAAGGTGGCCGGAGTGAGGGGAAAGCGCACACCCTCGGCCGGGAAGTCCACCACGGCAATGATCGTGGCCAGGGTGGAAAAGGATTCGGGGTGCCGCAGGCAGGCCCAGACTGAGCCAAAGCCGCCGGCCGACCAACCGCCGATGGCGCGTTGGGAGCGATCCGCACTGATATTAAGCACCCGGCCGGCGAGTGCGGTGACCTCGTCGAGATAGCTGGCGAATTGTCGAGCCGGATCAAACGGTGAATCGAAATACCAGCCATTCTCCCCCTTGGGCAGGACGATGACATAAGGCTGGGACAGCAGCAGTTCCCGGCTGGCGGGATCTTCGAGGAGGGTTTTTTCGTTGCGGCCCAGACCATGCAGGAAAAACAAGACCGGCCAGGGTTTGCCACCTTCCGTGTAGCCCGAAGGGAACACCACGTTGAAAGCCATGGGCTTTTTCAAGGCCGTGCTGGCGAAGGTGTAGTGGGCGATGCGTTCATCGACCGGAGTGGCGGTAACTCCTTCGGGCAGGGACACGGCTAACGCGGCCCTGGCCAGACAGATGGCTGATAAAGCTATCAAAGAGATTTTCATGATTTTCGCATCTTTTATTGGTTCCTATATTCACGCTGGGCCTCGTGCAATTCGGCGGGCGTCACGGGACCAACTGACTCCACCCAAGGTTGGGATTCCTGATCCGGGCCGGAGACTTCCAAGCCGATAAGGTTGATTTGAGGCCATGAGGGCGCGGCAGGAAGCGTTCCATCCGCGGAAATATTCCAAAAAGTTTCCCGGGCGCCTGAATGAGGGCCACGATCGCCGCGACCCGAGCTTTTCCAAATCCTCTTCGGATCGCCCACCATCAAGTCGCTGAAGAGGTTTTCGTAAGGCGCATTGCGATGGTGGTCGAAGTTCAACGCCAAGCCGACTCCGCGTGAGAAAACGTTGCCGTTAGCCCGGCCCTCAACGCTGAGGTCATGCACATAGGTCGTCGCAATCCGAAAATTGCGAAACAAACAATCCTGCGCGCCGCCGGTAGCCCAAAGGGCGTGGTGGCCGGTGATCCCCTCCCGCTTCGCGGCGACGACATTGATATCCTCCACGGCGCAAAAGCGGGAAAATCCTCCCACGATGACGCCGTTATCGGCATCGATAATCCGGATATCGCGGACCTGGCAGTTGAAGGCCCCGAGGAGATGAATGGCATTAAAACCTTCCTCCATGAGGTGAGCTTTTTTGGGCCGGCCGGGGAACTCAAAGGTCAAGCCTTCCACGCCGGCATTAGTCAGAGTCGGCTGACAGGAATAAAGAACCGGCTTCCATTCTGGCCGGACATCCAGACGTAGCGGACGGTCGAGGGTGACGGCATTTCCAGCGATGCATTTGACCTTCGCCACCCAACTGACAAGGGGCTTCATTTCCTTGAGGGTGACCGGGGATGCATCTTCAAGATCGCCGTGCAGGTGCCGTCCCAGCGAGCCGTCGGAATCGGTCATCTCTAATCTCACCCAATCGCCGACCTTAACGCCTCCGGAGGAAGAGAGGGTGAGGGTATCTTCGCCCCGCCGTGCCGCCGTGGTGACCTCTGCCAGCTTCACGCCCTGGTCCCGGCCCTGCAAAACCACGAATCCTCCGGTGAAGGCATAGCGCGCCTTGCCCGGCGTCTTGGATGCCAATGGTTCGATTTCACTCAACGGTCGCGGGCACACCAGAATCGTTTTTTCGCTGCCGTCGCCGCGCAGAATCACCCCACTGCGATTGATCCGGATGGGGCCGGTCAAAATATATCGTCCCGCCGGAACGGTGATGATGCCTGCCGGTGCCTCGGCCACGACACGCTGAAAGGCAGCGGTGTCATCGGTCGTCCCGTCTCCGCGCGCGCCGTAGTCTTTGACGGAAGAGGTCACGGTCGCTCCAGCTTTCTCCCCGGTGTTTCCGGCTCGGGAAAAGTCCGGCAGGCGGGAAGTGGGCGTCCATTTCTCACCTTTGGTCCCCCAAAGATCGGATGTGGCAGACCTGGCAGACCCGGCGAATGTCCCCAGCAAGAAGACCAGGAGGGCCCTCACCGCCATGTTAATGCGCAGGCTTTGCAGCCAATGCTGCGGTGATCGTGGCCGCGACCTCCTTCGCCAAAATTTCGGAGCCTTCCTTGCTGTAGTGCACGCCATCCTTAGACTGAATCGCATCAATCCGGGGCAAAGCAAAGGCGTGAAGGTCATCGATGCGCACGCCATTCTCCACCATGACTTTTTTGGCAACCTCGTTGTAAGTGAGCTCGGCCTGGGCAGTACGGCGAAATTTTCCATCGGTATCGCGTACCAGCGGCGTGGTGGTGGCAAAGACAAGGACCGCGCCAGTCTGTTTCATTCGCGCCACGAGTTCGCGCAGATTTTTTTCGTATTGATCGATGGGCACGTTCTGCTTGCCGCTACCGAGATACTTGAGGTCGTGCATGCCCCAGTTGAAATGGATGACATCCCATTTTCCATCCCCCAACCAGGCGTCGAGATTCTGCAGACCGGAGTGGGTGGAGCCGCAGTTGGTGGGCGGGCGGTGGACATTGGCTTTACCGGCGAGCGCCTCGCGGGTAGCGATGGTGTAACCCATCGAGATGGAGTCACCGATGAGGAGGACGCGCGGGAGACCCGCGACGTCCTTGATGGGGACGAGCGAGGGAGAGGAGTACTCGGAGGCTTCGCGCTCCTCCTGACCTTGGGCAGATATAACAAGAGTCAGGAAGGCCGAAAAAAGAACAGCGAATTTCATGAAACAGGTTTGATGACCTCCGCAGGAAGGATAAATCCGGTAAGCGGTTTGGCCGCTTTGGGAAACTGGATGGTCACCTTTTGCGGCGGCGTGACGCCTTCGGCATTTTTGGGTAACGGCGGTGGAACCGAGAAATAGACGGCCATTTGAACCGCGCTGCCGGGGTCTAAATTGGTGAGAGCGGAATTGGGACCAACGAACGGAGCGACAGGAAGCGTGGACAATGACTCGTAGACCTTGCCGGTGATTTCGTCAGTGAGCTTGCCACCGACCAAAGTGAAAGGAATGGCTTCGTATTTTCCTGAATCGATCTCCTCGGCGGAAGCTCCATCCGGAATGGCCAGGGCGGGACGACTAGCCACGAGCACGGAAGCTCGAGCGGTACGGTCGGCCGTCACACGCACGGTAAACAAGACGTGGCTGGGATCGATTCGTTGGGCGTTCATCACTTGAAATTTCACACCGGGCCAGATGGTTTCGACCTCGGCCAGGGGAGGCGCGGCCCAAAGGTGGCCGAGACCGACAAGCAGGATGAGGAAAGCGTATTTCATCAATTGGGCACCTGCCGCGCCGAAATCACGCGGTATTTGTAAGGTAAGGGATAGGTCATGGAAGGATGGTATTGGGCATCGGCAGGGTCATCCGGAGATCCAACGACACCGTCGATGCCAGGGTTGTTGACATTGCCCGGAACGCCATCGACGCCGAGATCCAAATAGCGCTCGATGAGAAACTGCATGCGTGATTCTCCAGTAACGATATCCGATGACTCGACGCTGCCATACTGAGTATTGCCGGGCTTCTTCTTTACAGTCTGACCGACCGCCCAAACGGTGAAGGTATTGCTGCGAGTCGTGAGATTGCCGACGAGTTGGCGAACGAGATCATTACGAGAACGCGCAGCAGCCGGCACCCCCTGATAAAGATATTGGCCTACCTCAGGAACATTACAAATTTCGCCCGGCATCATCAAAGGCCGCGACAAACCGGAAAGATAGGTAGCAATGGCGGACGAAAGCGCCCTTTCGTCGACGGTGGCGGCGGCAGGGGTGTCACTTTCATCAATGTAGACCTGATCACCTTTGGCGATCGCTTCCATGGGGAGCAACCGAGAAATGGAACCTGACGGCAGAAGAGGCGGATTCGGATTCAGGCGACCTGCGGTGGCGCCGCCGGAGGTCAACTCAAGATAGGGCGGAGCCGGCTTACCCAAAGGCTGCAGAAGAGCCGGAACGGTAAACAAGTCGAGCATAGCCCAATCGGGATAACTCGTACCACCATCGGTCTGCTGACTTGGACTGGTGGAAGGCGCGAAACTGAGGAGCCGATAAGGGACGCCGTGCTGCTGGTCGAGAGGCAGGGCATCAACGGTCTTATCGGGCATCATCCCGGTGCGGATGTACTGCAGATAACCACTGGAGGGAAAACGCTGACTCTTGGGAATGTCGACGCTTTGTTTGGGCAGCCAAGTGCCCTTGGGATCGCCGCCGCGAGCCGCACTGGCCTGCGTATTCTGACCAGAGGTGTAACTGATGGGAGCTGTCGAGCCGATAGCGGGCTTCTGCAAAGTCATCCCGGATTCAGACGATACTGATACCCAGTCGCCCGGCATGCTGTTCACCCAAGGATCAGCCACCTGCATGTGAACAATCACCCTGCCAGGGACGGACACCTTGAGACCTTGGGGCATGGGGATGACCGCCTTTAAAAGATCACTGCGGATATCGGCAATATTTTCGTCCGTATATTGGGGACCACGGATACTATCCAGCGGAACCGGATCGATAATGTAACCCTCATTTGAAGTATCGAGGCCACCACCGCTTCTCGCCCAGACGACCAACCCTCCTTCAATACGCAATTCCGTGACATCGGGCCGGGAGGGGTAATAAGTCGAACGGTAGTAGTTGCTGGTCGCATGATAGTCTCCAGGGTTCCAACCCATGGTGGCGGTAGCCAGGAGAGTATTCATGCGAAAAACCGGAGCGGGGCCCTTGGGGGTGGGTCCTGGTCCCGTGCCATAGTAGACGTCTTTGTCGGTGCCATCGACTTTCTCCGTTTTCTTGGTCCAAGGGTGATAAAGCTTGGCCTTGGCTTGATCGGGGTCGGGATATTCCTTCGGATGACCAAAGAGGTCGATACCCGCCGGTTCATTATTTTGATTACTAATTCGCAAAAGGTTATCCATCCAAAAGCCTCCCAAAGGGGCCGCCGTCTTTGGACGCTTCTCCCAAGTCTTGTCATTCTCATCAGCACCTGCCGCAAAAGAAACCGGCATTTTGTCCGGGCCAACCGGGGCATCCAACCCATTCAGATAATATCGGTTGCCGCTATGGCCATATCGCCACAACGCAGAGCCACCGCCGTCGTAAGGGTCACTCAGGGGATAGCCCTCCAAATCCTTCGGCAGAATCCATTCCACATAGATTTCCATATTCAACAAGGCGACCTCGTACTGGACTCCATCGATATCCGTCCTGCTACCCGTCGTCGTGGTGAAAATCACCATGACCTCGTTGACCTTGGGCATGCGAGAGATACCGCGCACCGGTTTCCCGCTAAGCCATCCCTTGCCCATGACATAGGGCAGCCCGCCGGCGCGAAAGTGATCGGTCAATGTTCCGCGCTTCATGAGCGAGAGTATCTGCAGAGTGATGGAGTCAATCTGACGATCCGAGTATTTCCCGGAAAAACCGGCGGACGAGGAACCGGGAAAGACCGGCCATTGGATTGGTTCTCCTCGGCTGTTGATGCCCTTAAGATAGTTCGCAATCCGCCAGCCGAGATCATAGTCCTGACTGGTATCGGAAAAGATCTGTTGATTCATGCTCCGGTCGTAATCAAAGCTCTGCGGGAGAGCGGTGCCGGTCTTGCTCAAGGCGGGCAACTGACGATTGGTAGGATAGATGCTCTTCTGCGGCAGCCCTTCCGGGTCGGACGATGCCCCGGGAACACTCGCCCCGTCATACTTGTATTCTCCCAACATGGCGTTGCTAATGCGATCTACCCCGCCAGTGGTGGAGGTAAAAGTCGTGGTGAGATAGATCTTGGGCTCGCCGAAGATATTGAGCTCGGGCGCGGAATTGTAATGCGTGACATTGAAGTTATTCTCTTTGAACAGGCTTGAACCGCCGGAAAAGCGATCAATCTCCTGAGCGCTATTCAGTAGCCGCGGCTCGGCCGCACTGGAATAGCGGATACCCGTGCCCTCCGCGACAGCATTGGCCAAGGTCGGGGTGATATTGCCCATTCCGCTTTTCAGTGAAAGAAGGCTTACGTCCGCGGGCTGGCCGCTGCCGAACGAAGTCGGAGCAGACTTATTACCACCATCGGCCGTATTAAGATTAATCTTGCTCGTTTCATCATCCACCCAGAACGCGTAGCGGCCCACGACCTTGTTCTTGGGGCCGGCCGCAGCCCCTGGATTGTCCAAGACATTAAGCCATTCGACATTAATGGAGGGGGCTGATCCCCCACCCTGCGAGACAGAGGAGGCAATCGGGTTATTGCCTCCAAAGGAAGTCTGATTGAGATTGACGGTATCGGTCGCGCCGTTTGCCTTGGAGAAAAGGTCGCGACTGGCCGAGGCATTCACGGAGCCATCCGCATTGAAGACGGTGATCTTACCGCCTTGGGACGACCAGAAGCGGCCGTTCTGGCCACCTTCTTCCGTGGCACTGCGGATGAGACCGGTGGCATTATCCACCGCCATTTCGGCAAAGGCCCGTGCCTGCACGGAGTCGAGATTGTTCCGCGCCACAGCTCGTTCCGTTCGCATGATGGTGGTGAGGCCCACCGCCATGATGGTGATGATGAGAATCACCCCCAGGATGAGCACCAAAGCCATGCCTCTTTGCGCCGGTGTCTTCATGGCCGAAAATTCTGTAAATGAACCCGAGTGGAAAAAACCTGGGCGCCCTTTTTGATTTCGTCGGGCAGCTGGTTAACAAAGTTCGCTATATTTTGAGGAAAGGTGTCGGGCGTACCCACACTGGCGGTGATCGGCGCTTTCAAGTGCGAAGCCGTCTGCTGGTCCAGGGTGACCATGGCTAGATCAATGGCGGCAGGCAATGCCGGAGCGGGATGCATTTTTCCCTGCGAATCGCGATAGCCCTGCCGGGAATCAAATCCATAACCATTGCCGAGCGATGAACCATCAGCGGCGCGGGTGATGGGCTGCCCGTATTCGTCCAGACAACGCACCCAAAACGCGATGACATGATCCGCAAACCAGCCCTGCAGATCGCTCGCCGTCGAAGGGGCTACGGTGCCGATGTTGGAAAGCCAGTTTACCGGCACAGTGCCATTTTGCTCATAGACGAGGTAGTTCGCCGTATCCGACGGATCGACAAAATACCGGCACAACTGGGCCTTGGGCGTGGCACCCGAAGTATCCCACTTCACAAAATAGCCCACACATGCGAGATCTCCAGAGCTGGTACTGCGGGCGATAGGGGCCTGCCAGAATATGCCGTGGGGGTTCAGCAGTGCAGGTGGAATTTCTGTGTTATTGGAGGGATTGGTTGAGATATTGGCCAGTAATTGCAGATTGGCCTGGTTCGCCGTCGCACCCTGACGAGCTGGAAGGCCGACGGGCAAGGCGGCCTGCTGAAGTTCCCGCGCGATATTCTGCAGAAGAGCACGGCCATTGGCCCGACGCTGGTTTTGGCCCTCGCCGGTTTTCCAGATATTGCCGGCCTGTCCGGCGATGCTGACGAGGGCGACTCCCATGAGACAAAAGATCGCCATGGCGGTGAGCAGCTCAAGAATGGTAAACGCCCCCACCCATCTCGCTTTGGAAAACCGCTTAGTCATGGTTGGCAAGGCTGGTAAGGATGGCTTTTTTCTGCCTATTCGCTTCGGGCGCAGTCAGTGGCCAGGAAAACTCCATGCGCAACAGAACGGTGTTCGTCGTGTTCAGATTGGCAGGAGCGGAGCGCTTGACGGTGCAGGCGTAAAGCCCCTGGGCCGACGGCGAGGAGGCGGGAACGCCACTACCATCCACGATCAATTTCCCATCGGAATCGAAAAAGAAATCCGGGCTGTCGTTGCCAAAGCGAGGGTCGAGTTGCACCGGCCCGAAGCTGTCGCCATGCAAGGTCGAGGCCACCGTCTGCGTCATGAGTCCGAGGGCGAGGTCTGCTCCGGATTCCCGACCATTGCGCAGCCCGGCGGACATCAAACCAACCAATGCAATGATGGCGAAGGAGAAGATGGCCAAGGCCATTACGACCTCGACGAGAGTGAAGGCGCGGGGGAACCTCATGGATCAATCAAAGGCGGGAAGCCTGGACTCGGCCGGTGACATCATTGACAAGAATTTCAAAAAAATTGTGGCCGTCACCCTTACGCTGAACGGTCCCGCCGGGCGCATCACCTTCGATGAGTACCACGGAACAATTGCCGGTCTCATACAGGCTGCCGTCCGGCATGAAGATCAGATACGCATAGTCGGTCCTCGGTGCATAGGTCTTACCGCGGAAGGTCAGGGCGGGCAGATCCGTCGAGACAGTCGGGGAGGATTCCTTCGAGAAGGCAACCGGCAGTTCACTGCGGCCCTGCGTGCTATCCACGAGGACCCCCTCGGGAATAATCTCCCATCGCGAGATTTGCTTCCAAGTGCCGGCAGGTTCGTATTGCACGGCGGCAAAGACGCGCCGGGAGTTTTCATTTTTTAGAAGCATGACGATGGCGGTGGGCTGTCCCTTGATAATGGCATTCTCCCGGGCCGCCTCGAAGAGGCTCATCACCCGCGAACCCGCCGAAGATACCTTGCGGCTGCCCTGGAAGCCCTGAAAGGAGGTAACGCTCAAGGAGAGCAGCACGCCGATGATTGCCACAGTGACCAACAACTCGATAAGGGAAAAGGCGCGGATGGGGGCCGGACTACGCATAGACAGGGGAGGATGAGGCTGGTCGCAACAACCAGGGTTTGAGAATGAGAAACAGGGTGATGGCGGCGATGGGATGGAGCAATGCCGCAAGAACAAAGGCGGAGGAATAGCCAAACAACGCAATGGTGAAGCCGAGAAGTTGCGCAAACAAAATACCGCCGAGGCCTCCCGCGCTACCCATCATGCCCATGACGGTGGCAGTCTCGGAGCGATCGGAGAGATCGGCGGCCAGGGTGGCGATATTGGTGGACCAGGCCTGGCAAAGGAAGGTGATCAGGCAGGTGACGGCAATGGCGCCTGCGGTGTTTTGCACGAAGCCCACGCAGGCGCCGAAGGGAGCGAGAATGCCTACTCCGGCGAGCACGGCACACCGTGCACGGGCCACCGTCCAACCACGACGGATGAGCCAGTCGGAAATGGCTCCGCCGAGGACATTACCCAGATCCGCAAAAAGAAAGGGGATCCAGCCGTAGATAGCGATCTCGGCGAGGCTGAGATGGCGGATTCTCTGAAAATAGTCCGGCAGCCAGAAGAGATAAAAATACCAAACCGGATCGCTGGCGAGACGCGGCAACACCAAGCCCCACACTTTTCGTTGTCCCAATACGTCCCGCCAGCGTTTTTGTTCTCCGGGAGAGGCTGCATGATCTAGTTGCTCCAAATCCTCCGGCGTCACCGCGGGGTGATTCGCCGGAGAGCGGTAGACCCACCACCACAGTGGCAGCCAGAGCAGACCAACGGCGCCAGGAATGATGAAGGCAGCGCGCCAGCCAAATTGCAAGGTGATCCAGGCGATCAATGGTGTCGCAATGATCGCTCCGATGGAAACACCGGAGGAAAAAATGCCGGTGGGCAGAGCCCGCATGGTCTTGGGGAACCACTCTCCGCAGGCTTTCAGACCGGCGGGAAAAATACCAGGCTCCCCCACTCCCAGCAAAAATCGGAAACCGGCGAGTGAAACCGGCCCGCGAGCGAGCGCGGTCAACATGCTGGCCACTGACCACCACAACACGCAGGCGGTCGCGCCGAGGCGGACGCCGAAGCGATCAATCAGCCGGCCCGACACGGTGTACATGACGAGGTAGGAAAGGAGGAAGGCGGAGACGATGTTGGAGTAGTCGCTTTCGCTCAGGTTCAATTCCTTCCGGAGGGTCGGGCTCAAGACGGACAGAGTTTGCCGATCCACGTAGTTGATCACCGTGGCGACAAACAACAAGCCGACGATAATCCATCGGACTTTGCCGTAGTTGAGGGGACGGACACTCATGCGGGGGAAACGCGAAACTTAGGCGGAAACGGCCTCCCTGGCCGAGAGAATTGCTCCCTGCTCCTTCAAAAGTTTGCGCAACTCCGCGATGTCGATTTCGCGGGGCGAGATGTTGTCACGCGCCGCTAGCGCCGCCGCGACACCAGCGGCCTGACCGGTGGCCAGCGAAGTGCCGGGAACACGCGTGGAGCCATGCGCCCGATGCGTAGTGGAAATCGGCTTTCCGGCGACGAGGAGATTATCCACGCCTTGGGTCAGGAGACACCGGTAGGGAATTTGATAGGGCTCGGGCGGGTTTTCCTTGTGAGGATGCACGCCGACAAAACCATCGGTCGGATGGATGTCGACCGGCCAGGCCCCGAGAGCGATGGCATCGTCGAAAGCGGCATTATTCCAGATGTCCTGCTCGGTCAGAACGTAGTCGCCGACGACCTTGCGGCTTTCACGAATGTGGAGCTGGGAGGCTCCCGAGAGGATGTAACTATCGGCTAACTCGGGTACACGCCGGCGTAGAATTTTCCAGATGCGCAGCATGCTCTCGCGACCTTCGATCTCGGCGGCTGAAAGCTCCTCGGGGTCCACCGGATTTCCGTAGACGCGGGTAGAGTTCACCGAGAGTTCGCTATCATTGAGGCGAATAAACCACGGGCCACCGTAGACCTTGATCTCTCCAGCGGCATAAGCCTCGCCCATGGCATGGCCGCAAATTTCCTCCCACTCATCCCAGGTGTGGGAACCCTTCACATTGCCCAAGCGGAAATGATAGGTGAGCGCCTGAAGATCAGGAGCGAGTTCAAAAGGCACGCCCGCATAGTAGGCCACCTCGGCATCGCCGGTGCCATCGACCACAACCTTGGCGGAGAACTCCGCCCGGCCATCACGCAGGCTGGCTTCGACGCCGGTGACGGTGCCATTCTGGCGGATGACGTCGCAGACCGTGGCGTGATAAATGACCTTTACCCCGGCTCGTTTGAGCAGGCGGTCGATGGCGATCTTGTGCATCTCGGGATGGACGGTGAGCGCTTCGGAAGGGTTGTCGGAAGTGGCCATGCCGCCCATGGCTTCGATCTCCTCGAGCAGGTCGCGGGCAAAGCCGGCGGCGATGATCTGGTTATTGTCGCTGCAGCTTTTGATGGCGTCAAACGTATGAATCATCGCAGCGGTAAGAATCCCCCCGCCAAATCCATAGCGTTCGAGAAGCAGGGTGGATGCGCCCGCCTTGGCGGCGGCATAGGCTGCGGCTGTGCCGGCACTGCCAGCCCCGCAAACGATCACGTCGTACTGGGCTCCGTTGAGTTTACTAATTTTCATCTTTTTTGACTTGCTCGATTTTCTGCTCGGGAGGGGTGCTGGCCGAGGTGACGATGGAAGAGGCCTGGCGATTGCCCGCCCAATCTTCGGGGAAGACTTTGTAAAAATAGGTCGAGGCCGGAGAGCCCCCCGTATCGAGCCATGTTTGCAGGAATCGCGGGTTGGCGGGCACAGTGGCCACGCTCTGCCATTGCTCGATCGGGAGATCACCCTGCGAGCTCCGGTACACATGGTAGCGGGCGACATCGGGTTCCTGGCTTTTTTCCCAATAAACTTTCAGTTCGCGCGGTCCCTGACGCACGATGCCCAAGCCAGAAACTTCCCGTGGCGGGGAGACATTCTTAGTGTCGGTGGCGACGGTAAGCTGGGCGGAGAGTCCGCCCTGCTGGTTCGCTGAGGACACCGATGCAACGTAGTAGTAATAGTTCGTGCCGATCTTGAGCCAGTCATCGAAGAATTCGGGCTTCACGCTACGACCAGCCAGGGTGTAGGCAGTGGCCGGAGCGGCCGGATCTTCCGAGCGATAGATAAGGTAGGCTGCGGCCTTGGGTACAGGGTTCCAACTCAGGCGCACGGATTTGTCGGAGACGGCTTCACCCCGCAGGGAGGCGACGGCGGGCAGATCGCTCTTGGGTCCGCCAAAACGAATTGTCGCGAAGGAAAATGGGCCCATTTCCAAGGTCACCTTGCCGTCCTTGACCGGCAGGGACTTGATGTCGTTTTCCACGAGGTCGCAGAGAGAGGCCTGGGCGATGGGGAAATGCGAGAGGTCGATTGTGACTTTGGCAGACTTACCGTCGGTTTCCACAAAACGCGCCACCCAACCATTCCCCGGTTGGAGGCTTTGCTTGAGCGTGGTCATCTGCACGTTTGCCGCGTCTACGGAAAGGAAACTCTTTTGCTTGTCGGACAATTCGCCTTTTTGTCCGGCGGGCAATACCCGCGCTTCCAGCGGGCTGGCGATTGACCAGCTGAACTGCGTGACCGCTCCGGTATCCCAATCGCCCTGGTGCGAGGTGAAGGAATACCCAAGGCTGGCGGCCCATTCATCAGGGTGCAGTTCGATGAGGCCGGACATGCGGTTCGACCAGGCGTAGCTATAGAGCCATGGTTTCTCCGGTTTGTAGTCCACGGACAGTTCGTTGTAGCGTATGTCGCCAAAGCTCACGGTTGTCGCATTCCATGGCGCCATCGTGACTCCAAAGTCCTTGTTACTGACGTCCACCCACCAGTTCGCATTCAGGTAATCGTGCGAGCCCCAACGCAATTGGTCATCATAAGGCCGTACCACACCGCCGGGATATTCCACCCGCTGGGTAAAATCCGGCACCGCGACGGGAAAAGCGTAAAAGATATTCTCGCGATAGCGGTGGCTTCGCTCTGGCGCGTGCATGGCGCGGACATGGGCCAAGTTATTGACGATGTCGATGCGCTTGAGTCCCGGATAAAGAATGACCTTCTGTCCGATGGCGGCACCGGTTTGCGGATCGGCAATTTCCGCCAACATCTCCACCCTCACCGGCCCGGCAGTGGGCGTGAGTTTTGCTCCTTCCGTCACGGCGATATTCGAACCTTCCTTGCCGTCCCGACTGTTTTTGCGCACCCAGATCATCTGGTTGAACTGCTGTTTCGCCGCCGGATCGACCAATTCCCGCTTCAATTCCTTATCGAATATGCTGGTGATGGCTCCGCTCTTTGGGTCGAAGCGAATCGTGTAAAATTCGTTGCTGATAAAATCCGCTCCGATCTCGGCCGCACTTTTGGCTAGGGCTGCCTCCTTCGCAGGATGGAAAATCTTGTAGCCGTAAGCCGGAACATCTTTCGCCACGAAAAGTGTTTGCCCACCTTCGCCCTTTTGCGTGACGACGGGCTGACCAGTCTGCGCATCAGTCAGCGAGGCAAACTCACTCTCCACCGATGCCAGATCGGTACGTGGATGCGCGAGAGGGTTAAAGACAATGACCTCCGATTGATGACCAGTCGGAACATGACGAAAGAGCGCGGAAAAGGCATCGTCCATGAGCGCCCCGGCCGCATCAAGCGCCCGGCGGCCTTCCTGGTGTTTCACCCACTGCGCATTAAAGACCTGATAGTCCACCGGCGGCGGCGAGGTCGGCCAGCTATGCTCGACAAAATCGAACAGGCGGGTGAATGCACGTTCGGTTTGCCCAAGCGGAGGCTGATAAGAAGGGTCCAGCAGACCGGCTAGCGCAGCGGTGCCTTCGGCCATCGGCAGCAAGCGGGAAGCCCGGCGCTTCCAGCCCTGCGAAGCCGGGTCGATGGCCGCGTAGTCCCCCGAGAAATTATTCAATTCGCCACGCAAAGTCGGAATCTCTTTCTCATATTTGCGCTCCATGTATTCAAAGAAATCCTGAATGCCCGCGATGCGGATTTCGGGATAGCGATACTGGGTTTGCCACCGCTTCAGCGCGCGGTTATCCCACTTGGGAAGCTCGTGATCCTCGTAGGAGGCGATGATCATCGCGTTATAGGGATAGGGCCCAAGCTGCTCGCCCGACTGCACCTTTTTCAGCTCGCGATCCACATTGATCTTGGCCAGATCGGAGAGATCGGCCCCGCCGCCGTCCGGTTCGCCGAACCAGAAATTCTCCGCATAGAACGAACGCCAGGAATACAGCACCTTGCTTTTGCCATCGGGTCCCTCCCACCAGAAGATGGCGGGCAGCTTGGTCGCCGCGTAGTTATTCTTTCCACCCGTGCGCCAGGGCTGGCCGAGACGCATGACATATTTAAAACCCGCATCGGCCAACACCTGTGCGGCCGACCACGAGACGCTGGGATTGTCCACCAGCAGGAAAGTTTTCAGATCCAGCCCGAAGCGGTCCTTGGTTTCACGGCGAGCGGGATAGGTGGAACGGGCGAGTTCCTCATAGTCCATCCATTGCGGGTGAATACCGCTGGGCGCACCCAGTAGATCCATCTTCCCGGTCTTGATGTCTTTCTCCACCACATCGCGCCAGGCTGCCTCGGAGCGTTCGTCAATATAGTTGCGCTGAAAAATCAGCGTTTCCAGAGTGTAGTGAAACCCGCGCGGCGATGGCTTGCCCGTGGCATCCGGCGGCGCTTCCTTTTCGCCATTAAACTTTCGAGCCAAGTCGATATTTTTGGCAATAGCATGCTGCTTCTCGAAAATGTAGGTCTCGTAACCCAGATCCTCGTGGGAGGACTTGATGACATAGACCACCCATTTGCGCTGGGGCTGCCACATTTGCTTATGGGTCGCGAGCACGGCCCCCTCCGCGGACTTCAACGCCACCGTCACCTCGGCAGGCTGTTCGAGATCGGGGATTAAAACGTCCTGGGTGGACGATCCTGGGGGAATTTCGAGCTTTTGTGCACCACCTGGCTTTTGGGTTCCGACCTGAACCGTCGCTTCACAAACCGCGTTGGCCGAGCCGCTGTTGACCACCTGCAGCCAGCCGACCTGCTGAAGAGGGATCTTGTCCGGAAAGAGCACGGTCGGCTCAAGACCCACAATCGACACCCTCGCGCTTTCGGCCATCGTCGTCGAGGCCAACAGGCACGAAACCAGAAGTACGCACCGACGGAAGCCGCGGCGGATTTGATCGGGAGAAAATGGGAGGCCCCTAAAGGTCGGGGGGAGAACTTTCATACGTCGGTGTTACAGTAAGTGGGGACCATCGAAGTCGTTAAGACAGGAATGTCCAAGTTTTGGTCTAAATGTGCTTTTTCAGGAATCAATTCGTCAGGGTCCGACCGGCCCGAGAAAATTCGTGCCTGCCTGGGTTTCGTCCCCGGCCTGGTTATTCACATTGGCGTCGATGCACCCATCAAAGCGATTGCCGTGATACCAAGTGCCCTTGGCGCCAGCGGCTATATCGAGTCCATATTGAGCCGTATTGCCCGCACGGTTTTTGGTGCCGTTGGGTTCGTTGCCGATTTTGCAGTTGATGATATCACCGCCGATGGAGGTCGGACCGACCCGGATGGCGGAATAGTTCCCCTTGTGCTTTTCTCGCGCCGACGCCTCGAGAGATGGGCGATAGACCTGCACCCCGCTGATGTGCCAGCGTTCGCCATTCATATCGAAGCCATGCTTGAAGGCCCCTATCACTTGGCCCCCATAGATACTCATGTCCTTTGAGTTCGGCCCCATGTAGACGCAGTTGCCTTGATAGGACCTCATGAAATGAGGGTTGTAGATGGCTACCCCTGAGCCCTCTTCGTTGTAGATGTATTCGCCTCCAAGGTAGTCGCCTCCGAGATAAAACAGGGTCAGATCCTGGAAGCGGCCGTTGAGGTCGGGCACCTTGCCCGCCTCGCTGGGATATTGATCAGAGCCGTATTGATACTCCTTGCCGGAGATGGTCTTGGTTCCGGGCACCATCGCATAGCCATCCGGCACGATCAGCTTGTTGTCTGGTTCACTCTTTTCCGCCCGGGAGATATAGATGCCCCGTCGGACATTCTGATTTTTCAGCGTGGCCCCGTTGACCGAAGCCGAGTTCTCCGCGCACCACAGACCGACGGCCCAATTCGAAGGATCGGTCTCATGCTTCTGGCCGCCGAAACTGATGTTCTCCACATACAATACCTGCGTGTCGCGTTTGACCTTTTTGCCGGTATCCTTGTCATAAAGCTCCGGCGCGCCCCAAAACTTGATGCCATAACCAATCTCCGTTGGCGCGTCGGCCGTGCCGTCCCCTGCCCTGATGCCGCTTAGCACCACATCCTTGATCATGAAACCCAATCCCCGAAACAATGATATGCCATTGTAAGGGCTGGTGATCTTGATTTCTTCGATCACGAGCTGAAAATTGAAGAACGCAAAGATCGCGTTTCCCCCGGTGCGGTTACGCGGGTCGATGGTAAGGCGGGAAATTTTTCCCCACCGCAATTGATTGACCCCGTCGCCGGCTTGAATGCAGTCAGCGGTGCCGGGGCCGAAATAAAGCTCGCTTCCACCCGTGTTGTTCCCGCCGGCTCCCGCGCCGGTGAAGAGCGTGCCGTCTTCGAGCATCACTAGGGTTCCAGTGATCCAATAGCGGCCGGCCGGCACATAGACACCCTTGCCGTAGCTCAACGCTGCGTTGAACGATGCAGTGTTGTCAGTGGCTGCAGTCCGGCCTTGGACCGTGGAAGCGCCTTCCGGGGTTGCATCCGCCACGGCGCCGAATTGCATGACATTGGGATTCTCCTCCGCCAAAACAAAATACCGCCGAACTCCGCCCGTATCCGCCTTGGCCGCCAGATAGTGAAAAGCCGGCCGGTCAATGTTGGATTCTCCCCGCGGACTGTACTTGGGCACGGCTGTGCCAGAATAAACATAGAGTCCCCCCCCCGCGCCCGGTTCGTAATACCCAAGGGTCTGCACCGCCTGCGCATCGCCGGGGATATTGGACTGCTCAGCCGCCACCTTGCGGGGAATCGTCACACAAATTTCAGGAGCGTTTGTTTCCGCCGCCCAAACCGGAAGAGATAGAAAACCAAGGGCGAGCAGGGAGAGGGATAAACGAGGGAACATAGGGGAGGTTGATATATTTCTACTTCATCTTTTCCAGAAGGATTAGGACGAAAACGCTTGATTCTTGGTCCATTCGTGCCACGTCATAAGGATGCTCCCCGCTCCGGAAAAAGCCTAGCCGTTTCATGTCCTCCCTCCTCGCCAAGTTGATCAGCCTCGTGGAAAGCGACGGACCCATGCGTCTCAATTTTGAGGATCTGACCGGCGTGACGCTTGATGTGCCGGAGTTGGCTCTTCCGCCCAAGAATCGTTTTCACGTATGCGAATTCTGCATGTTGGCCAAGCGCACCCGGCGGGGTCATCTGGGCTGCAATCAAAACAAAAACATCACCAATCGCCTCGCCCGCAAACGTGGCACGGGCTTTGTCGGCCAGTGCCACCTGGGACTGACCGACATCGTTGAGCCCTTGGTCTATCAAGGCCGGACGCTGGGGGTCTTTTACTATGGATCGGTCCTGCGAGAGAAGACGCGTGACCTCGCTGAACGCCGTATCAAGCGCTATTGCCAGCGGAATGAACTGCCACCCGGCGCGCTCCTCCGCCAGCTCAACCGGATGCCGGTGATCAAGTCGCAGGACATCGAAAAGGCCCGCACCCAACTCTGGCTCGTTCGCGATCTGGCCCTGAAATTAGTCGAAGCATCAAGCCTGCCGGTCGAACGCTATCGCACGTTGTTGAACTTCGGCTTCACCTCGAAGCGGCGGTTGCTCACACCTCTCACTCAAGCCGCCATGGCCTATGTCCATCGCCGCTATCAGGACCCTCTGGAAGTCGCCAAAATTGCCGAGGCGCTGAAGTGCCAACCGACACATCTCAGCCGCAGTTTCAAGAAAAGCGCGGGCTACACGTTGACCGAATACATCAAGCGCGTCCGCATCGATCACGCCATGAGGCTCCTTTCCTCCGAACAATACAGCGTCGGCGAAATTGGCTTCATGGTCGGCTTTCAGGACCAAAGCCACTTCGGAAAAATCTTTCGCGCTTTTCTGCAAATGACGCCAAAGGAATTCCGGGAAAAATATCACCGCGGGGACATCGCCGGAAAAGCCGACTCCGAGGAAATCACGTTCAGCAACATTCAGCGGCTTTGAGAGATACCCGCCCGCCGGTGGAACATTTCACAGAACCTTCATAAAAGCTTCATAACGCCCTCATCGACCGCAAGCAGACTGCGGGGGTGTTTGATATCCTCGAAAGACTTCGTACGCTGCTGGCCGGTGATCCGCGAAAGCTCGCTGCCTGGATGGACGAACCGGGCTGGCACTGGCCGGCGACCTGCGGCGCCGCCATTGTGCTGGGCTGCGGATGCTACGGAGTGACGCTGGGACTGTGGCGCGATCCGCTACAGTCGTTTTTCACGGCGGTCAAATTCCCCCTATTGATCTTTCTCACCTGCGCAGGCAACGCCGTGCTCAATGGCTGCCTGGCGCAGGTGCTTGGTTCGGGTTTGGGATTTCGGCAGACTACCATGGCCATCCTGATGAGTTTCACGGTGGCCGCGCTGATCCTGGCCGCGTTTGCGCCGATCATGCTTTTTCTTTTGTGGAACACCCCGCCGCTCGGGGATCGCAGCATCACAGGCCATAGCATCACTCTTCTGGCCCATGTGGCAGTGATCGCCTTCGCGGGCATCGCCGGAAATCGCCGGCTCTTCCGGCTGCTCCGCCATCATACGGAAAATGCGCGGACTGCGTGGACGGTGCTGCTGGCCTGGCTGGGTGGGAATTTGCTCCTGGGCAGCCAGATCTCCTGGATCTTGCGCCCTTTCATCGGGAGTCCAGGCCTGCCGGTCGAGTTTCTAAGAGCTGAAGCACTTCGCGGGAACTTTTTCGAAGCCGTCTGGACGGCGCTTACCCGACTCCTTTGATCTTTAACCCATAAAAAGCCATGAACGAAAGTACCGATCCCAAACCCACTCCGCCGCCCATCCCAACCGCGAACGGTGGACCCGCACCACAACCCGCCCGCCAGCCCAACCCCTACGAATTCACTCCCATGTTGGGAGAACGCAATTTGCCCTCGGTGCTGGAGGCGCTGCTCAAGCACCCGGGACGGGTCGTCTGGGAACTCACCAACGGAAAAGCAAGATCGGTGATGGCAGCCCTGTTGCTCATCACGGTGGTCTCGCTCGCGATCTATGGAGTGGTCACCGGCAGCCTCGCGGGGGGAAGCCAGCTTTGGATTGCTCCGGTCAAAATCGTGGGCGGCTCACTCCTCAGCCTCTTCATCTGCCTGCCGAGTCTGTACATTTTCCTCTGCCTGAGCGGCGCGAACGTACGACTGCGGCAGGTCGCGGGACTGGCCATGGCTTCGGCCTGCCTGACCGCGCTGCTGCTCATCAGCTTCGCGCCGGTGGCGTGGGTGTTTTCGCAATCGACCGACTCAATTGCGCTCATGGGCATACTGCATATGGTGTTCTGGGTGGTGGCCCTTTGGTTCGGACTGGGCTTTCTCGCTCGTAGCGCAACGATTTCGGATGCGGCTGGCGGCAGCAATCTGAATGTGTGGATGCTCATCTATATTGTGGTCTCGCTGCAAATGATGACGGCGATCCGTCCGATCATTGGGCGGGCAGATACCGTCCTGCCGACCACCAAGCAGTTCTTCCTCGCCCACTGGGTCGATACCCTGACGAAGGAAACTCGCGACAAGTAAGTTTTTCATCTGAGCTTGGCCGTGCGGGGGGCTTGATGGTAAGGCTCCCGCCGCATGCCTTCGCCAAACCGTTTTGATGTGATCGTGATCGGCGGCGGAGCGGCGGGCATGATGTGCGCGCTGACCGCCGGACAGCGCGGCCGCCGGGTTGCCCTGCTGGAGCACAACGAGCGCGTGGGCAAGAAGATCGCCATCTCCGGCGGCGGCCGTTGCAACTTCACCAACATTCACGCCGGCCCCGACAACTACCTCTCCGCCAATCCCGATTTCTGCCGCTCTGCCCTCGCCCGCTACACGCCGTGGGACTTTATCGCCCTCGTGGAAAAGCACGGCATCGCTTACCACGAAAAGAAACTCGGCCAGCAATTTTGCAACACCAGTTCGCGCGCCATTATTGAAATGCTCATTGCGGAATGCGCCGAGGCCGGGGTGGAGACCTTTTGCAGCTGTTCCGTCCGCGACATTCAAAAGCCCGATACCTTCCACCTTGGCACCAGTCAGGGAGAGTTCATCTGCGATTCTCTCGTCATTGCCACCGGCAGCCTGTCCTTTGCCAAACTCGGTGCCACCGACTTCGGGCACCGCGTCGCCACTCAATTTGGTCTTCGCGTTACCAGGCTCCGTCCCGGTCTAGTCCCCCTTACCCTTCCTTCCCAAGACCTTGCCCGTTTCCGCGATTTGAGCGGTCTTGCCCTCCCTGTTCGGGCGACCTGCGACGGCCAGACTTTTGAAGAAGCGGCCCTGTTCACCCATCGTGGGCTCAGCGGGCCTGCCATCCTGCAGATTTCCTCGTATTGGAATGGTTCCGATCCCATCACATTCGATCTCCTGCCCGGTATCGAGCTTATCCCCGACTCCAAGAGCCTTCCCAATCTCCTCGGTCAACACTGGCCCAAACGCTTCGCCGACGCCTGGTGCGAACTTTACGCGCCCAGCAAACCCCTCGCCCATTTCAAGCAGCGCGAGCTCCGCGACCTGAATCAGCTCCTGCATCACTGGCCCGTCCATTTCTCCGGCACCGAGGGCTATCCCAAGGCCGAAGTCACTCTGGGAGGTGTGGATACGAGCGGCCTGTCCTCCAAGACCATGGAAGCCCGTCAGGTCCCCGGTTTGTTCTTCATCGGCGAGGTCGTCGATGTCACCGGCTGGCTGGGCGGATACAACTTTCAGTGGGCCTGGGCCAGCGGGAATGCGGCGGGATTGGTTGTGTGATGCCAGAAATGGCGTAAGGTCCCCTGCATGAGCCGCCATTTACATCCCGACCACCACGTCGCATTGGGCGAAGTGCGTGAGGTCTACAAAGACTTGGAGACTCGTCCCGTTCAGCGCAATTGCACCCTGATCACCGAGTGCTGCCAGTTTAAACGCACGGGTGAAACACCCTACCTCACCCGCGGCGAAGCCATGATTGCAGCCAAGGCCATTCGAGCCGCCGGTCGCAAGGAAATGCCCAAGCGCGAAGACGGCTCCTGCCCGATGCTCCATCAGCACACCGGCAAGTGCATCATTTACAAGGACCGCCCCTTCGGCTGCCGCACTCATTTTTGTGAGGCGGCAGGAGGTCCCTATACCCGTCGCGAGGTCCTTGATCTCATTCGGCGGTTGGAAGTTGTCGATGCCCAGTTGGGCGGCTGCGGAGCAATGTCTCTGGAACCGGCCATCGCTGGCGCCTTGCGGGATATGGATTAGCAGGCTAGCCTCCGCCGCTCTTCCATGCTCACGGTTTCCCAGCTTACCAAATCCTACGGTGGTCGCGTCCTTTTCGAGGACGCGTCCCTGCAAATCAATGCCAACGACCGCATTGGCCTCATCGGGGCCAACGGCGCCGGCAAATCCACCCTCTTCTCCCTCATCCTCAAGGAAAACGCCCCGGATGCGGGCTCCGTGAATCTGCAGCGTGGGTCCACGCTCGGCTATCTCCCACAGGAAAGTGCGCCCTCCGGCGACGAAACCATCCTCGAACTCGCCACGTCCATTTCTGCTGAGATGGCAGCGGTGCAAAAAGCCCTGCGCGATTTCCCTGACGAAGACGCCGCCGAACATCACGAGGCGCATGCGCAGTTTGTCGAATTGGACGGCTACGGACTGGAAGCCAAAGCCAAGCGCATCCTCAACGGCCTGGCATTCCGTGAAAGCGACTTCAATCGCCCTGCCCGCACCATGAGCGGTGGCTGGATCATGCGCGCCCATCTGGCGCGCCTGCTCGTTATGGAACCGGATCTCCTCATGCTGGACGAACCGACCAACCATCTCGACCTTGAGTCCCTCGGTTGGTTCCAAGCCTATCTGCGAGACTACGCCGGCGCCATTCTGGTCATCTCCCACGACCGTGCCTTCCTCAATGCCATCTGCGAAGGCATCGTCGAAATTTCCCGCCAGCGCCTGAATCGCTACACCGGCGACTATGACTCCTTCCTGGAGCAGAAAGCGGCCCGCGAGGAACAATACCTTTCCGCCTACAAAAACCAGCAGCGCGAGATCGCGCACCTGGAAGATTTCATCAACCGCTTTCGTGCCAAGGCCAGCAAGGCCGCGCAAGCCCAGGAACGCATCAAGCGCTTGGAAAGAATGGAACGCCTCGAGGCTCCTGAGACGCCCGAGTCCACGGTCAAATTCCGTTTTCCCCAGCCGCCCCGCAGCGGCCAGCGAGTCATCGCGCTCGAGCATATCCGTCAGGCCTATGGCGACCATGTCGTTTATCAGGACCTCAACCTGGAAGTGGAACGCGGCCAACGCACCGTGCTGGTCGGCCCCAATGGCGCCGGTAAATCCACCCTGTTGAAAATTCTCGGCGGCCTCGTCGAAACCCAGGATGGCACCCGCACCGAGGGCCACAATGCCAGTATCGGCTACTTCGCCCAGCACCGCACCGACATGCTGGATACCAAACGCACCGTGCTGGCTGAGGCCTTGCAGGGCGCGGAGCGATCCGGCGAACAGGCCGTCCGTACTATCCTTGGCTCCTTCCTTTTCCGCGGCGATGATGTCTTCAAGACCGTAGGCGTTCTCAGCGGTGGTGAAAAAAGCCGTCTCGCACTAGTGAAGCTTCTGCTCAATCCGCCGAACCTTCTGCTGCTCGATGAGCCTACCACTCACCTGGACATGGCCAGCATCGACGCCCTCATCGGCGCGTTGAAGCAATACGAGGGGACCCTCCTTTTCGTCAGCCACGACGTGCATTTCATTCGCTCGATCGCCTCCACCGTGCTGCACATCCATGCGGGCAAGCTCACGCCCTACGCGGGTGACTATGAGTACTACCTCGAAAAATCTCAGGCTTCTTCCGAACGCGACGGTCTGGTCGCCGCCCTGCAAAATCACCAACCGACCGCCGCCTCCGCCCCCAAGGTCGCTACGGCACCAAAGATGGGGATGAAGGAGATTCGCGAACAGCGCCGCCTGGAGGCGGAATTGCAAAAAGCGGCCAACAAAGCTAAGCGCGAACAACAGAAGAAGCTGGCCGATTTCGAAGAGGAAATCGTCCGCCTGGAGGCCCGCCAGAAGTACCTCACAGAGCAACTCGACGATCCCTCTCTCTACCAGAACACCAGCAAGGCTCTCATCCTGAACCGCGAACTCGCCGGCGTGGCCGAGTCCTTGCAGAAGGTCAACGCCCAGTGGGCTCAACTGGCTGAGAGCCTAGAAGCTTGATTCCCGCACCCGTAACGGCAACAGTATCAGCCCTTTTCCATGCATATTCGGGACATCTTCCAGAGCCACCCCACCACGTTTTCGTTTGAATTCTTTCCGCCGAAAACGACCGAGTCGGCCAATGCGCTTTACGACACCATTCGTGAGTTGGAGTCCTACCGTCCCCAATTCGTCAGCGTCACCTACGGTGCAGGTGGGTCCACCCGCGAACTGACCCACGATCTCGTGGTCCGCGTTAAAAAGACCACCACGCTCGATCCCGTTCCACATCTGACCTGTGTCTGCCACAAGGAGGCGGAGATCGCCTCGATCCTGGAACGCTACGCCGCCGCCGGGGTGAGCAACATTCTCGCCTTGGGAGGCGATGCGCCGAAGAATCTCGCCTACAACAAGGCTGATGATGATTTCCCACACGCAGCCGACCTCGTCACCTACATCCAGAAGTTCAACGCCTCCGGCGCCCATCCCGACCGCCGTGGTTTCGGCATCGGTGTCGCCGGTTTTCCAGAGGGCCATCCCTCGACTCCTAATCGCTTCCTGGAGATGGACTATCTCAAGCGCAAGACTGATGCCGGAGCTGACTACATCGTCACCCAGCTCTTTTTCGACAATCGCGACTTCCTCGACTTCCGGGAGCGTTGCGAACTCGCCGGCATCCAGACGCCGATCATCGCCGGCATCATGCCCATCACCACGATCAGTGGCATGAAACGCATGGCCGATCTGGCAGCCGGAGCCCGGGTCCCGGCTGGCCTTCTTCGCTCCCTGCTAGAACACGAAAACGATCCTGAAGCCGTCACCCGCATCGGCATCGAACACGCCGCCCGCCAATCCGAGGACCTCCTGGAAAACGGCGTGCGAGGCATTCATTTTTACACCCTCAACCGCTCGGACGCGACGAAGGAAATCTTCCAGAACCTCGCACGCAAATACCCCCGCTTCGAAAAGGCCGAGGCGGCCTGATCGAAAATTTTTCTTTCGTTTTTAAAATCCTGGCTTAGGGTGCCGACGAAATGAGTCATCTCGTCTCCGCAGTTATTAGCGTCGTCTCCAAGGCCGTAGGCCTCGGAGCCGTGGCTACTTTGCGGAGCTGATTCACCAATCAACCCACAAGCCCACGGCCCGATCGAGGTCGTGGGATTTTTCATTTCTACGGCTTTTGATTGGAACGCGGGTTTGCCAAAAAACCCATGAATCCAACCATACTAAAAGAACAATACACGCCGGGACACACGGCGAACGCGACCAACTTCATGGCCGCGCGTGAGCTCGATACCCACGGCTTTTTCCTGGCGCCCTTGCTGCAACCTGGCTTCGACGTGCTCGATGCGGGCTGCGGTCCGGGCACCATCACGAGTGGCATCGCGCAAGCGGCCTTTCCCGGTCGCGTGACCGGCCTGGATCTGGCCCCCGATCAATTGGAACGCGGCCGGCGGCTCGCGGAGGGACGCGAGATCATGAACATCGGCTTCGTGGCGGGCTCGGCTTACGAGATGCCCCTGGCCGACCATTCGTTTGACGTGGTGTTCTCGCACGCCCTGCTGGAGCACCTGCGTGATCCGGCGCAAGCCATGCGGGAGTTTCATCGTGTGCTGCGCCCCGGTGGTTTCATCGCGGTGTGCAGCCCGGATTGGAGCGCTTTCGAGCTCACCCCGCATTCGATGCGCGTGGGCCGCGCCATCCAGGCCTATCGCCATCTGCAGGAAAGAAACGGCGGCGATACCAGCGCGGGCGCCCGCCTGCACCGTCATCTGACCGAGGCGGGTTTCACTCCGCTGGCTCACGACGAGTGGACGGAGGAATACGAGGACACCAAACGCATCGCCCACTATCTGGCGCTGCAACTCGACAATGCCGGGCAGTTCCACCATGCCACGACCTTGCGCGAATGGGCGGATGATCCGGCCGCGCGCTTCCGGCAAAACTGGAAATACGCCACCGGCGTGCGGGCTGATGAATACAAGGCTCCGCGCCGTTTCTGGGAATGAATCAGGTGGCCATCTTCAGCCCGAGCACACCGGCTACGATGAGACCGGCGCAGACGATTCTCATCGGTTCCAACGATTCGCCGAAAAGCACAATGCCCAGGACGAAGGTGCCCAGCGTGCCGATGCCGGTCCAGACGGCATACGCCGTGCCCAAGGGTAGGCCCTTCAAAGCCATGCCCAGCAGAATCATGCTCGCGATCAGAAAGATGATCGTAAGGATCAGTGGCAGCGGACGGCTAAAACCCTGCACATATTTCAATCCCACGGCCCACCCGATTTCAAAAATCCCGGCCAGAATCAACCATACCCAACTCATCTTTTTACTCCTGATTATACCGCGGGTCGTCCCACAGCGATTGTTTTGCGGATGAGCGAGGTCGTCCTCACCGAGAGAGAAGATAGAGACTAATTCGCCCCGCTCAACTTTTTTACGCCATGATGGCGCGGGCCACCTCGTTGGCCTTCTCAACGCCAAAAAGTCTTCGCACCAGGGTCAGCCCGAAATCAACAGCCGTCCCCGCTCCCCGCGAGGTGATGATGGAACCATCCTCCAACACGCGCGCGTCCGCTTGCGCCTCCGGCAATTCTTTGTGCACAGAAAAGTGCGCTGTAAATTTTTTCCCCTCCAGCAATCCCGCGTCATGCAGCACCGTCGGGGCTGCGCAAATGGCTGCCACGAGTTTTCCCGCATGAAAATATTTAGCCGCCAACTCCGCCGGTCTCCGGTCCTTGCGTAATTCCGTAACCCCCGGCCCTCCCGGCAGCAAAAGAAGGTCAAAATCATCTCCGATGACATCCGCGAGACTGACTTCCGCCCGCAGGGCCATTTGGCTTCGGCCCATCACGAGTTCCTGACCATCCACTGAGGCCAGCACCACCTCGGCCCCCGCCCGACGAAGCAGATCGATCGGCGTCACCGTTTCGATTTCCTCAAAGCCCGGGGCCAACAAACAAAGAACGCGCTTGCTCATAAATCAGGTATCCGCGGCATGCTGCACAAGCTGCTCGATGGAGACAAATTCCACGGTCGAGGCGTGCGTGGCCTCCAGGACGACCGGCGGGGCGAAACCCGCCTCCAGCGCTTCCTGCCAGCGCTCCACGCAGAGACACCAGCGGTCACCCGGCTCCAAGCCCGGAAAGCCAAGATCAGGTCGTGGCGTGCTCAGATCATTACCCCGCTGTTTCGAAAAGGCCAGGAACTCATAGGTCATCACCGCGCAGACGGTGTGCAGCCCGTAGTCGCCGGGCCCAGTCTGGCAATAGCCATCGCGGTAATATCCCGTCAGCGGGTTCATGCAGCAACACTGCAACTCTCCTCCCAGGACGTTGGATGGCATATCCTCCAAGTTACTCCCGGCAACGAATTTTGCATCATCAATTGAAAGCCGGAGACCTTGCCGTTAACGTCTTCCCTTCATGTCTCTCCGGATTCTTTTCGTTCCCTTCGGCAGCGAAGGCGACGTCAACCCGCTCTTTTGGGTCGCGGAGGGTATGGCGGCGCGTGGACACCGTCCGGAATTTCTCCTCACGCCACACTATGGCCACCTGGCCGACCGCCGAAGTTTTCCCTGGACTCCCTTGGGCACCGAGGAGGATTTCCTGCAGTTCGCCCGCAATCCTCTGCTCTGGCACCCCAAGCGCGGACCGGAGACCGTGGTCAAGGGCATGTTGGACACACTGCCCGGATATCAGGATGCCCTGGAAAAAATCGCAGGCCCCATCGACCTCATCGTCACGTCGACTTTCGCCCTTGGAGCAGCCTGCTTTGCGGAGTTGCACCACATTCCCCGGCTCACCCTGCACATGCAACCGGTCTGCCTGCGCAGCATCCATGACTTTCCGCTGTTCCTCCCGGAACTCGCATGGATCGGCCGGATGCCCCGGTGGTTCCGGCATCTTTTTTACAAGATGGTGGATATCGTTCTTTGGAAGACCGTCCAGGCCCCCTTCAACACCCATCGCCGCACGGTGGGCCTTCCACCCGTGCGAGACTTCTACGAGGAAGCAGTCAACGGTGCCGACGGCATGGCCGCCTTGTTTCCGGATTGGTTTGCTCCTCCCCAATCGGACTGGCCCCCGCATCTGCGTCAATTTTGCTTTCCCGTCAATTTCGAGATTCAACCATTGCCCGAGGACCTGAAGAGTTTCCTCACCTCTGGCCCGCCACCGATCCTGTGGACGCATGGCTCCGCCAACTTCGACATCGGCCATTTCCAAGCCCGCGCCCTGGCTGTCTGCGAAAAGCTGAACCGGCGCTGCCTGCTCATCAGTCTCAATCCGCCCGCGACACCACTGCCATCCACCGCCTTCCATGCCGCCCATGTGCGTTTTCAAGATTTGTTTCCGCATTGTGCAGCCATCGTCCATCACGGCGGCATCGGAACCACGGCCAAGGCCATCGCGTCCGGCATTCCCCAGTTGATCATACCCCGCTCCCACGACCAACCCGACAACGCCAACCGCATCGTCCGATTGGGTCTGGGCAAGACCCTGCCCTATCGCGCGCTCGATACACCAGCGATCATCACCGTCCTGAAAGGCCTCCTTGATTCCCACTCGACCAAAGCTCGCTGCTTTGAATACCAGGCGCGCATGCTGGCTGGCGACAAGTTGCCGGAACTCTGCGAGTGGGCGGAGTCGTTGGCCGGGAAAGATTAAAGCGTCTCCGACAGTTCCGCCGCCAATCGTATAGCTGCGATCATGCTGTCTGGCCGGGCCACGCCTTGTCCGGCAATGCTGAAAGCCGTGCCGTGGTCCGGACTCGTGCGGGGAAATGGCAACCCGAGCGTCACATTCACTCCTTCGTCAAAGGCGTGCAGCTTCAGTGGAATCAGGCCTTGGTCGTGGTACATGCACAGTACAGCGTCAAACTCCCCTGCTACCGCGCGGTTGAACAAGGTATCCGGAGAAATCGGATCACTGAACGTCGCCTGATCTCCCCAAATCTGGCGCAAGGTCGCGCAGGCTGGCGCAATGATTTCGATCTCCTCCCTGCCCAGATCGCCCTCCTCTCCCGCATGCGGATTCAAACCAGCCACCGCCACCCGTGGCTTCGCAATTTTTCGCCGGATCGAAAACTCCGTCAGGAGATTGCCCACGCGGACAACTTCCTCCTGGGTGAGAACGACTTCCCGCAGAGGCACATGCGCCGTCACGAGAACCACCGTCAGTTTTCCTCCGGTCAGGCACATCGCAAAATTCTCAGTCCCGGTCCGTTCCGCGAAAAACTCCGTTTGCCCCGGAAAAATAAATCCCACGTCGTGCATGGATTTTTTGGAAACAGGCCCTGTCACCACCGCCTGCACTTCACCCTTCAGGCCACTGGCCACGGCCTCTTCCAATGATCGGAAAGCCTCCTGAGCCGACTCCCTCGTTCCTTGGCCTGCCGTAAAACCTACGGCGTCGCCGAAAATGCGATAATCAAATTTCTCCAGCAATCGCCCCGAAGCGAGGGCCGCCTGCACCACCTCCGGGCCCACCCCGGCCGGGTCGCCCAGTGTGATCCCGATGGTCGGTTTCACCGGCCTCTTAGGAGAGGATTTTAACGTACGCCTTTTGCCGGAGCGAATCGAGCCAGCGCTGCTGGGCCTTCATGCGTTCCTGCTGGATCAGATTCTTTTCGATCTCGTCACGGACATCGCCGATCGGCTTCACGCTGGCGTTCTTCTTCGCCTCGACCATGATGATGTAATAGGTGCCGCTGATTTCGACGACCGGGCTCACCTCGCCCGGACGGAGCGAAAAGGCCACCGCCGTCAGTTTTTCGTTCAAAGTGTTGCGTTCAACCCAACCCCAGTCACCGCCGACCTGCTGGGTCGACTCGTCCTCGGAATACATCTGGGCCATGCGGTCAAACTCGGCGCCGCTGGCCACCTTCTGCCGGATTTCCTGCGCGAGATCCTTCTTGCTGCCCACATCCGGCACGTCGCCCCCGGCACCTTCCCGGATGACAATCATGCGCAAACGTACCTGCTCCGGCGTGGCATAGGCCGTCTTATTCTTGTTGTAATAGCCCTGAATCTGCGTCGGGGAGATGACAAAGTTGCTGTCCACCTTGGACTGGCGCATGGCCTGCACAATGATCTTTTCGCGCTCGATCTCTTTAAAACGCGTCAGGGTATATCCCTGTGCTTGGAGCGTGCGGACGAAAGCGGAACGGTCGCCTCCAAACTCCTCACGGATAATCGTTTGCACGCGATCGTCGATGACGTAGTCGGGAATGTTCGCACCCTTTTCCTGCATCTTCTTGAATTCCTGCAGGATGAGCTGGCGATCCACCAGGTCCTTCAGGGCGGAAAGACGCATTTCCTTCACTTTGTCGGCTAATTCCGTGCCGCTGTAGGTCTCTCGCAAGGCCCGTTCCCGCGCCCCCACCAACTCGCGGACTTGGGAGATGGTGATCACATCCCGGTTCACGACCGCGGCCACTCCATCCACGATCTCCGCCTTCTGCGCCCGCAAAGCGGGGACAAGGGACAATGCTAGGATGGCTAAGACGGCAAAATGCTTCATGAACACGGAATCTTTTCGAGCAGGGTAAGGACCTCGCGCAAACTAGAAGCGGGGTCGGGAGCCGTCAAGCGGGGAAACCTCCCCTCCTTCTGGAGCAGCTCTTTCTTCTGGGTAAACATGACCCGCCCATCCCGGGTTTCCACCATGGTGATCTTGCGCCGGGCGGCCTCCACCCGGATCAACGCACAGAAGATGGCGTGCTCCGCCGGCGCGGGGAGCGGGCCGAACCGGTCACGCCACTCTCCGCGCAATTTCTCCAAGGTCTCCCGGTCCTGGGCCTCGGCTAGCTTCCGGTAGGCAACAATACGCGTACGGGAATCCTCGACGTAAGACGCAGGCAGAAAGGCTCCCGCCTTGGCCTTCGGTTCCAGTTTCCATTGTGCCTCATCGGTGCTGACAAAATCGAGGCGCAAGCCGGCCGGAATGCGCCTGGTGCGATTCTGGCCCCGGAGGGTATCCACGGCGTGCTTGAGCAGCTTGCAGTAAAGGTCAAACCCCACCGTTACGATGTGCCCGCTCTGGGCGGTGCCGAGCAGGTTGCCAGCTCCGCGAATCTCCAGGTCGCGCATGGCGATTTTGAAGCCCGAGCCCAGTTCGGAGTACTGCTTGATGGCCGAGACCCGCTTCCGCGCCGCGCCCATGAGATCACGAGGCAGCATCAGATAAGCATAGGCCTTCGCTTGGGAACGCCCCACCCGACCGCGCAGTTGATACAGATCAGCCAATCCAAACAAATCGGCGCGATCGATGATGATCGTATTGGCATTCGGAATATCGAGCCCGCTTTCGATGATGGTGGTGGAAACCAGCACGTCGGCCTCCCCTGCCACAAAAGCCCGCATCACTCCCTCCAATTCATGTTCGCCCATCTGACCGTGTCCCACTATCACACGCGCGCCCGGACACAGTTCCCCGATCCGTTTGGCCACCCGCTCGATGGTTTGCACCCGATTATGGAGAAAATACACCTGCCCGCCGCGGGCGAGCTCGCGCTGGATCGCATCACGGAAGACCCGCTCATCGTAGGCGCAGACCACCGTCTCCACGGACTGGCGATTGGCCGGAGGGGTTTCAATGAGCGACATGTCCCGCGCCCCCATCAGGGAAAAGTAAAGGGTACGAGGGATGGGCGTCGCTGAGAGCGTCAGTACGTCGACCTGCCGGAAGCGCTCCTTGAGAAGTTCCTTGTGTTTCACGCCAAAACGCTGCTCTTCGTCCACCACTAGCAAGCCCAAGTCTTTAAACCGGACGTCTGACGAAATGAGACGATGCGTCCCCACCACGACATCGACCGCGCCGCTGGCCAAGCCCACCAGTACGCGCTTCTGCTCCGCCGCCGTGCGATAACGGCTCAGCAACTCGATCGTCACCGGATAGTCGCTCATGCGCTCCCGCAGGGTTTGATAATGCTGTTGAGCCAGCACAGTGGTCGGCGCCATCACGGCCGCCTGTTTGGCCCCCATCACCGCTTTGAACACGGCGCGAATGGCCACCTCGGTCTTGCCGAAGCCGACATCGCCGCAGATCAGACGGTCCATCGGCCTGTCGCCTTCCATGTCGTGCTTTGAATCATTGATGGCGCGCAACTGATCGCCGGTCTCCTCATAAGGGAAGGCATCCTCAAACTCCGCTTGCCAGTGAGTATCCGAACCGAAAGCGTGGCCGGGCTGCGCATCGCGCTCAGCCTGAATGCGCAGCATGTCGCCGGCGTAGTCGAAGATGGACTGCTGGGCCTTCTTGCGCGCGCGCTCCCAGCGTCCATCGCCCAGTTCCGAGAGGTCCGGATATTTTTTACCCAGCCCCACATAACGCGCCACCTGCCAGGCTTGGTCGAGGGGCACATAGAGCTTCGCCGCATTGGCGTATTCCAGCACCAACACCTCCCCTTCGTCGGAATCCGGCGACTTCTGCAGGGAAAGGAACCGCCCGATGCCGTGGTCCAAATGCACCACATAGTCTCCCTCTTCGAACTCCGAAAAATCCATCGCCGCCCGCCCGGACAGGACGCGTTCGCGCCGTGATGCCAGCCGCCGGGCCCGCATGCTGGCTGATCGGCCAAAAAGTTCCGCATCCGCCAGCACGGCCAACCGCGCCGCTGGAAACACGAAACCCTTCGCCAAAGGCATCCGTACAAAAGTCAGCGCCTCGGCGGGAAAATGGTGCTCGGACGCAAGCTCGCGGAAGCGTTCCATTTCCCCCTCGCTCGCGGCGGCAATGACCGTCATCCACTCTCCCTTCTTCCATTCCTCCAACTGCCGGAAAAAATGGTCGCGGCGCACGGCATCGAGCACGAGATCACCGGCGCCGAAATCCGCGAAGGGCTGGGGAAAAAATGGCGTTTCTCCTTCGCTGCCTTCCGCAACCCGCACCTGCGCCGTCGGATCACAACCATCGATATCGATAACCACATCACCCTTCCGCACATAGTTGCGCAGCGGAATGAATTTGGCATCGAGTTTTCCCGCGAGGATTTCGCCCGACTCAATCTCACCCACGGACACCTGGGTATCAGGATCGAAGGAACGGACGGAATCCACCGTGTCGTCATCGAGTTCCACCCGCATCGGCAAAGGAGACTGCCACGAATACACATCGAGAATCCCACCCCGGATGGCAAACTGGCCCCGATTCGCGACCTGGGAGGCGCGTTCATAACCCGCCCCACTCAATCGCTCCGCCGTGGTCTGGAAATCCAATTTGTCTCCCTTACGGATCTGTAGTACCGCCTTGGTCAGCGCTTGGGAAGATGGCACCTCGTGTTCCCATTGTGCGGCTTGGATCACCAGCGGCCCGACAAAGTCCTTCCCATCCAGGGCCCGCAAAATCTCCAGCCGCTCCGCCGCCGTCTCCGGGTCGATGAGCACCTCTTCGCCCTCTTTCGGAATTTCTACATCGGGAAACAACTTTGTCCCCGGCAGCCAGGCCGCCAGTTCCGCCGCGAAATTTTCCTGGGCCCGCACATCGGGACAAACAATCCAGATCCGCTTGCCCTTCTGGGCGCGCGCAATCAGCGCAGCCGCAAAAGGCTGCGCCTGACTCGCCACCGCGTCAAAGGCGATGTCCTTGACGGCGGCGGCGCGGGCGAAAATCGCGTCACTGGATTTCTTCACGATACTGGACCGCCAGAGTCTCTCCCGTCTTTCGCGACGGCAGCATGCGGCCTTCGATCACCGCCACCGGCATCACACCCAGACGGCTATTGGTCAAAAAACACTCCCCGGCATTGGCCACATCTTCCAACGTCAGCAGCGCTTCTTCAACCGGAATGCGCGTCTTCAGCCAATGCCGCACCGCCCCATCCCGAGCCCCCATGGACTGGGCCGGGGTAAAAATCCGCCCTTCCGTTACCAGAAAAACATTGGCCATGGCGGCCCCCATGAGCGCACCCTGTGAATTGAAAACCAGGGCTTCGTCGCAGCCCGACCTACGGGCTTCGGTGAACGCCTGAACCCGCGACCAATAGTTACCGGTTTTCCATCCGCCCAATTCGACGCCCAGAGGGGCCCGCGAGACGGCCACCTGCCATCCCTTTGCGATATCCTCCGCGCTCGGAAAAGCGGCGTCATCGAAAAGCGCATAGGTCCGGCTATTGGTCGCCAGCGCGGACGGCACTCCATCACCCGCTGTCACATAAACGCGCAGCATGCCATCCGGCAAAAGCTCCGCCGCCGGCAACTCGGAGATGGCAGGCGCGGAAAATCCCGCGGCCTGGCAGGCCCGGGCCAATCGCTCCAGATGCGCATCCGCTAGCAACCACCGCCCACCGCGAACCGCGATGGTTTCAAAAACACTCATGCCGTAACGAAACCCGCGATCGGAGATCGGCACGGTTCCGCCTTCGCGGAAAATCCCCTCAACCAACGTCCAACTGAGCGATTCGCTCACTCGTCGTCTGAGCCGCCGAGAGCACCATTGCGCTCCAGGCGTTTGCGTAATGTGGCCCTGGTAATGCCCAACATCTTCGAGGCTCGCACCTGATTATTGCTCGTCTTCTGCATGGCCCGAAGGGTGAATTCGCGCTCCAGCCAAGGGAGCAACTCGATGCTGACATCGGCGTTGGCCGCGGAGAAGAGCACCTCGATGGCTTCCTCCACGGAAGCCGGACCGGAGCTGGCCGTCGCTTCCACCGTGCCGGTCGAGACCTGCCCGAGTGGAATGTCCTTCGGCAGCAAAACGTCCGCTGTGGCCAGCACGGAGGCCCGTTGAATCGTATTTTCCAGTTCCCGCACATTTCCCGGCCAGGGATAACCTTCCAGCACCCGCGCCGCTTCTTCCGAAAGCTTAAGCAACGGACGATGCTTGTGATGGGCGATCTTCTGCAGGAAATACTCGGCCAGCAGGCGAATGTCATCCTGCCGCGCACGAAGCGGCGGCAAATGAATGCGCACCACATTCAGCCGGTAAAACAAATCCTCCCGGAAGGCTTTCTTCGAGACTTCCTCCTCGAGCTTTTTGTTCGTGGCGCAAACGATTCGCACGTTGGTGCGAATGGTCTGGTTTCCGCCTACGCGGGAAAATTCGCCCTCCTGCAGGACGCGCAGGATCTTGCTCTGCACCTGTAGCGGCATCTCGCCAATCTCGTCGAGAAACAGCGTCCCATTGTCGCTCTGCTCAAAACGGCCGATCCGCTGACTGTGGGCTCCGGTGAAGGCGCCTTTCTCATGGCCGAAAAGCTCGCTTTCCAGCAAATTCTCGGGGATCGCCGCACAGTTGATCGCGAGGAAGCTTTTGTTATTGCGCGTGCTGTAGTTGTGGATGGCCCGAGCCACCAGTTCTTTGCCCGAGCCACTTTCGCCGGTGATCATGACCGGCGCATCGCTGGCGGCCACCCGGCCGATCATTTTGAAGACCTGCTGCATCGCTTCCGACTTGCCCACGATCTCGTCCTGATGCTGCTCCACCGTGAGCACCGGCTGGAAGGTATTGGCCGCTTTCAGCTCCGCTGCGGCCTTTAGCGCGGCGTCCGCCACGATCTTGAGGTTAAACGGCAACTGCTCCTTCCGCACAAAATCGAAAGCCCCCATTTTCATGGCCTCGATCACATTTTGGTTCGTGCCGAAGGCGCTGATGATCACCACCATCGCGTTCGGCGAGTGCTTGCGGATGCGCCCCAGCAGTTCCAGTCCCGAAAACGGGTTCAGATTCATTTCCGCCAGCACGACTTCCGGCCCTTCCGCGCAAAACGTCTTGTAGGCGGCATCCGCGGTGGATTCCGTCAATACTCGGGGCCCGGTGGCCTCCAATTGGTGCTTGGCCCATTCGAGAAAATCAGTCTCGCGGTCAACTACTAGGATGGTTTGTTTAGACATGAAAAAGGCAGCTGTCTAAAAAAAGACAACGCAACAAACCAAGGGAACTCCCCTCCGAAGTCAAGGGGGAAGTGTTAAAAAATAACCAATTTTCACACGCCTTAAAATGTCAGAAGGACAAATTTCGACGGCATTTTCTCAACTGTCGTTTTTTATATACCCCCGTATCGGCGGTGGCGCTGACTGAAATCCTCCACCGCCCTCAGGAAGTCCTCCTTGCCGAAGTCCGGCCATAGTTTTTCCGCGACGTGGATCTCCGTATAACTCAACTGCCATAACAGGAAATTCGAAATCCGCATTTCTCCGGAGGTGCGGATCAACAAATCCGGATCGGGAATGTCCTTGGTATAGAGTCTTTCGCTAAAGGACTCC
The DNA here is from genome assembly GCA_964445975.1 of uncultured Chthoniobacterales bacterium. Lineage (GTDB taxonomy): Bacteria > Verrucomicrobiota > Verrucomicrobiia > Chthoniobacterales > Terrimicrobiaceae > CAYUMP01. The sequence goes on from CAYUMP010000011.1 coordinate 90,336, forward strand.
GCTGTGACGTCAGCCTCGGTGATTTTCCCCTCTCGAGCGTCCCGGACTAGCCCCTTGATCGTATCGATGATCTCGACCCGGCTGCTGTAACTCAGCGCCAGGACTACGGTCAGCCGCGTGTTCCCTTTCGTGTCCTCGATGGCCTTGGACAGCTTCCGCTGGCAAACCTCCGGTAGTTCGCTAATACGGCCGATCGCCTGCAAGCGCACTCCCTCCTCCTGCATCTCGCGCAGCTTCTCATCGAGAAAACGCTCCAGCAGCATCATTAATCCTTGCACCTCCAGGGCGGGCCGCTTCCAATTCTCCGACGAAAAAGCGTAGAGAGTCACATACTCGACCCCGGCCTCGATGGCTCCTTCCACACAGGCGCGGATGGACCTTGAACCCTGCTCATGCCCTGCCAGCCGTGGGAGTCCCCGCTGCTGGGCCCAGCGACCATTGCCATCCATGATGATGGCAACGTGACGCGGGATCGTTTTCACGGGTGAACTCAAAGCCTGATCGTCTGCTTACGATCCGCGCCGACACTGACAATGGCAATGCGGGCACCGGTAAGCGCAGCGATCTTTTTCAAGTAGGTCTTCGCCTTGGGCGGAAGTTGGTCAAATGTTTTCGCCTTGGTGGTCGACTCTTTCCAACCCGCCATTTCGATATAAACCGGTTTGCAGCGTTCCAAGTCACGCAGATCAGATGGCGGCTCGGTAAAGGTCTTGCTGCCGAGCTTGTAGGCCACGCAAACCTTGATGCGCGCCACATTGTCCAACCCGTCGAGGTTCGTAATGGCCAGGTCATCGATACCGTTGATCATGGCCGCATAGCGCGTGGCCACCGCATCGAACCAGCCGCAACGCCGGGCGCGGCCCGTCGTAGCACCAAACTCCCGGCCCATCTCGTGCAGCATGTCGGAAATATCGGCATTCTCGGTGGGGAATGGTCCCTCGCCCACCCGCGTGGTGTAGGCTTTCATCACACCCATCACGCGATCGATCCGATGCGGCGGCACACCGGTACCGGTGCAGGCTCCGCCCGCCGTAGTGTTCGACGAGGTCACGTAGGGATAGGTCCCGTGGTCGAGATCGAGAAAGGTTCCCTGGGCACCCTCGAAAAGAAGGTTCTTCTTCGCCTGAATGGCCCCATGCAGATACACGACGGTATTCGTGATGAACGGACGCAAGCGCCGGGCCGCGGCCAGATAGGCCTCGTTGACTTTCGCAAACTGAATCGGCTTCTGTCCAAAGGCTTTCAGGACCTTGTTGTTGTCCTCAATCTTCTTTTTCAGCTTTTCGGAAAACACCTTGGGGTTGAGCAGGTCGCCCATCCGCAGGCCGGTGCGCTCGACCTTGTCGCCGTAGCATGGTCCGATACCCCGCTTGGTCGTGCCGATCTTTTTGTCGCCCTTGGCGGCCTCGCGGCATTCATCGATCATGCGATGAAACGGAAATACGATGTGCGCGCAGTCGCTGATGATGAGGTTCTTTCCGACCTTGATGCCCTTCTCCTTCAGCCCGTCCAATTCCCGTACGAGATCGACCGGATCAATCACGACACCGTTGCCGATCACACAGGTCTTACCGCGGCGCAAAATGCCCGAGGGAATGAGATGCAGGACGTACTTTTTGCTGCCGATGATGACGGTGTGCCCGGCGTTGTTTCCACCCTGGCTGCGGACCACGAGGTCGGCCTCATCGGTTAGGAAGTCAATGATCTTCCCCTTACCTTCATCGCCCCATTGGGCTCCAACTAAAATCGTATTTGGCATAGTGCGAAAAGATTCCAGCTTTGACGGTGAGCCCCTTCCGCTCAAGACAAATATCCGTTCTTTGCCTGCGGGGACGCCCGGCGTATCCTGCTCAAAATGAATGATCCGCATTCCGCCTCTCCTTTAAGCTATCTGGGCCGCGCCCTGCGGCTCCGCTGCCCGGTCTGCGGAGAGAAGCCTATTTTTATTCCCTGGTACAAGGTCCGCCGGCCGCGCGACTGGTTCACCCCGCTCGATGGCTGCCCGCGCTGCGGATATCCCTACGAGCGCGAGCCGGGCTATTTTTTGATGTCCATCTGGGCCGTCAACTACGGATTCGGCAGTGTTATCGGCCTCGTGATTTATGCGGTACTGGAATGGCAGTTTGAACTGCCGATCTGGCAACTGCTCGCCGCCGTGCTCATCCCTGTCTTTCTCTTCAGTATTTTTTTCGCCCGGCATTCAAAATCCCTTTTCCTCGCCTTCGATTTGTACTTCGACCCGCATAGCCGCGATGGGGGCGGCGACGACGATGGCAATAAACCTCCCATTCCCCCGCCCTACGACGGAGGCGCTCCGGAAACGGCCCGCCCTACCGAGCCGCCCGGCCCGGCCATCAGTCGACGGTAGGTATGCGGCGCATTCTTTTTGCCATCCTCATTCTGTGCGCCACCGCGCGGGCAGAGCCTCTGGATGACCTTGGCCGTCCGGCTGACGAAACGCAACTGGCGGGTCCGCCCACGCGCCTGAAAATCGAACTCGCCGGCGCGAAGGACAACATCAAGATCGCTCCCCTCAGCGACGGTTCGTTCGTTTACATCGTCGGGCGACTTGGGGCGGGCACGGATCGCATGCTCACCCCGGACGAATTCGCGCGGCTGTACTACGACCAGCAGACCTCCCAGGGCTGGCTGTCGGTGATTTTCAACATCACCAGCCCGGTCGGTCTGGCCTGGATTGCGCTGGGCTTGGGAGGACAACTGCTTTTCACCGGCCGCATGCTGGTGCAATGGATCGCGAGTGAGAAAAATCGCCGCTCCGTCGTGCCCGTGTCATTTTGGTGGATGAGCCTGATCGGCGCCACCATGCTGTTGGTTTATTTTATCTGGCGCCGCGATATCGTCGGCATCCTTGGCCAGTCCACCGGATGGATTATCTACCTGCGGAATTTGGTTTTAATCCGACGTGCCCGTGGTTAGCCGCGGCGGAGTTCGCACGAGTGCGCGGCGAAACCGGCGCCAAAGGAGGTCATCCACAAAAACCGGTCGTCGCGTCCCTGCGCCAGTCGGTCCTCCAGCGCGCAAAGAACGGAGGGGCTGCTGAGGTTGCCGTACTTCCGCAGGGCCTCCCGAGTTTCGGTCAGCTGATAATTCGGAAGCCGCGCCTCGACCGCTTCGATTACGTCCCGGCCGCCTGTATGCGCGATGACCTGGTCCGGAGCTTCTTCGCATTTTTGAAACAACGTCTCAACGGATTGCGCGGCGATCTCCGGCACTGCGCGATGCAGTTGGTTTTTCAACTTTCCACCGGCGTTGACGAAACGGATTTTTTCCCGTTCCTCCGGTCGGTGCAAGGAATGGAAATTTGACGCCTCCCACTGGCCGCCCTCATCACGTCCGCGCCACAAGGCGGCGGAAGCCCCATCACCAAACAGGCAGGCACTGACGAGTACGCCCACATCGTCATCGAGGTAAAACGCCGCCGAGCAGACCTCCACCGCCACGGTGGCCACGAGGGCGTCGGGATGGGCCTTCAAAAAACAATCCGCCGCATGCATCGTAGGCAGGGCCGCACCGCAGCCGAGGCCCGAGGTGTCGTAGAGGTACGTATCGCCGCGCAAGCCAGCCTGCTCGGCCAGATGGCTGGAGACTCCCGGGCACAAGTAGCCGGTGCAGGTGCAGGCAAACAGCGCATCAATCTCCTCCGTCTTTGTTCCAGCGGCGGCGCAGGCTTTCGCCAGGGCCGCCACTCCCAACTGAGGAGCAGTTTGCTCAAAGGCTTTGTTCAGCGTCTCGGCATCGGCCGAAAACAAGAGTTCCGGCGGAAGCGCAAAATGCCGGGTGTCGATGCCGGAGGCGCCGTTAAGCACGGTTTCAAGGACTTTGACCGACCGCCGGCTGAGATGATCCATCGCCGGGCCTTGCTGGAGAAGCTGCCAGGATTCCCGTTGCGTGATGCGCATCTCCGGAAACGCGCTGGATAGGGTCTGCAAATACATCAGCCGTGGCGCAGGACGCGAAAGCAAAGGTCAAAGGGAAGCAAGCCGGACTGTGACACCGCGGCGAGGAAGCCCTGTCCTTCCCGTCTGGTCAAGAACGGATGCATGAGGCGGGCGGCCCACATCCGTGTACGGAACCGGGCTTTTAGTTTTTCCTGAATCACCTGCGCCGTCTCCTCCCATGTGCGTTTGCCCCTATGCCATTGCTCCAGAGGCTCGAGCGCAATCTCGGCAGACTCGAAGGCCATGGACATGCCATTGCCCGTGAACGGGGGAATCATGCCTCCGGCATCGCCCAATGCGACCAACCCGTCCGACGCAGGTCTCGAACCCAGACGAAAACCGGCCACGCCGAGGAAAGAATCCTCATCAATACCTGGTTGAATGCGTTCCCACAGCGCGTCCAGTCCCCCAGCCCGCAGATATTGTCGCAAGGTCTCGACGCCGCGCCCGGCCTGCCCGCTCTGCAAGCGGAACAAGCCGCACAAATTCACCATTTCATTTTCGATCCGGGCCAGGCCTACGTAGCCATTGCGCGCCAGGTGCATTTCCAGATCCGCTGACAGCGAAAGATTTTTCACATGGCACTTCAATCCCAGCCACGATCCCTTCACCGCCACACGTCCCGCGCACCAGACGGTGCCCTCCGTCATCGGTGGCTTTTGACGTGATTGTTCGTGGAGAATTCCTCCCCGTTCCCGAAATTTCCGGCTCAGCCGCTCGTCCAGGGCAAAACGCGAAATGCCCAGCGCCGGAGTCGGAAGTTCCCCGGAAAAAATTTCCCGGCCTTCCCGAAACCAACTCGTGGTCCGCTGCAACTGCGCATCCGCCAGCACATCCGCCACCCCCAGTTGCTTCAGGGTATGCGCGCTCACGCCACTGATGAATTCCCCGCAGACGCGGTGCCGGGGATAGGTTCCTGCTTCATGCAGCGTCACCGGCATCCGTTCCCGCAGAGCCACACCGAGGGACAGCCCGGCCAGACCTCCACCCACGATGGTGATCACTCTTTCCATGCCCGCAATCGTATCGATCCCCGCCAGTCGATGGTTTCCTCAACCCGCCAACTTCCCAAGCCGAGCCAACGGGGCAGTTCCCCCTTCAAAAATCCGGCCCCGATGCTCGCGGGCATATCATGTTGCGTCACTTCGCTCATCCATGGGTGCAGGCAATTTCCCCAGAATCTCGCCAGTCCGGATCGCCAGGGCTCGCAAAAATAGAGTGTCCGGGCCTCACGAAGTATCCCGCCCAGTTCGTCCAGACGCTCCTCTGTAAAATGATGCAAAATCATCACGCCCACCACGGTATCCGCCCGGCATGAGGGCAACTCCTCGAACAAATCCCCCCTCCTCCACCCTATGTTGGCGGGGAAATCCGCCGGACGCTGCACTCGGTCGACGCCAACGACCTCCGCCCGGGGCTGCCAGCGGGCCATGCTTCGGCACAAAACTCCCTCTCCCGCACCGATTTCTGCAATTTTTGATGGTTGAGCCATGGCCAGACTCGCTCTCACCCAGGCGGCGTTCCCCATCAGTCCATTCAGAAGGCGAAGGTCTCCTCGACTTCGCTGTGCTGCGGGGTCATCCGCCGCCAGATGATCCAGGATTTCTTCCCGCAAGACTCTGCCTATTGCCATATCCCTGCATAACGCATAAAATGGAAAACTTCTCTAATGAAAGCGCCCGATAAACCCGTCATCTACCTCGACAATAACGCCACCACGCAAGTGGACCCCGCCGTTTTTGAGGCCATGATGCCGTGGCTGCGTGACGAATACGGCAATCCGTCCAGCGTCTACTCTCTGGGCAAGCGTGCCGCCGGAGCTCTCGACGTCGCTCGCGAGCAGGTCTCGGCACTGATCAACTGCACGCCCGCCGAACTGCTTTTCACCAGTTGCGGCTCAGAGTCCATTAACTCCGCCATCCTTTCCGCCGCATCCATCGACCCGGACAAGACCCATATCGTCACCACGGCAGTGGAACACAGCGCCACCATCAAGTTGTGCGAGCATCTCGCCCGGCGCGGCTATGAAATCACCTGGCTGCCGGTAAACAACTCCGGTCAGATCGATCTGGAAAAGCTGGAAAAAGCGATCCGACCCGATACCGCCCTTGTCACCCTGCTTTGGGCGAATAACGAGACTGGCGTGTTGTTTCCGGTAGAGCAAATTTCCCGCATCACCAATGCGAAGAAAGTCCCGCTGCACATCGATGCGGTGCAGGCCGTCGGCAAGCTGCCCCTCGATGTCGCCGAACTCGGCGTCCAATTCCTTTCGCTTTCAGGCCACAAGCTACATTGCCCCAAGGGCGTCGGCGGCCTCTACGTGAACAAACGCATGCGCTATACCCCCTGGCTGCGCGGCAGCCAGGAGAACGCCCGGCGCGGCGGCACCCAGAATGTCGCCTCGATTGTCGGCTTGGGCAAAGCAGCGGAACTCGCCGGAGCGCATATCGACGCCGAAGCCACCGGCATCCGCGCCATGCGCGATCGTTTTGAGAAAAGCATTCTCGCTTCTACCCCCGGCACCGAAGTGAACGGTGACCGCGTGAATCGCCTGCCAAATACCTCCAGCATCGCCTTTGATGGCGTCGAGAGCGAAGCCGCTCTCATGCTACTGGATGAACGCGGCATCTGCTGCTCGGCGGGGTCCGCCTGCACCAGCGGTTCGGTCCACCCTTCCCACGTGCTCAAGGCCATGGGTTTTTCCAACGACCGTGCGCGGGGCAGCCTGCGTTTCTCCTTCGGACGTTTCAATACGCTCTCACAGGTCGAGATCGCCTGCGAGGCCGTGCCGGAAATCGTGCAAAAACTGCGCGGTCTCATGCCCACCGGCAGCCCGGTGGTGATGGCGGCCTAAAGCGGCGCCGTCGGCACAAAGACGTATTGCATCCCCGCTGCCTTGGCGGCTTCGATGCCGGTCGGGCTGTCTTCAAAGACCAGACAGTCCGCCGCCGGTACATTGATGCGCCGAGCGGCTTCCAGAAAAGGATCGGGAAACGGCTTGCCGCGTTCGCAATCCTCTGCACAGACCACCGCGTCGAACATATCGTAAATATTGATGGCCTTGAGCGTGGCCTCGACCAATTCGCGGTGCCCGCCGGAGGCAATGGCCAGCGGCTTTTGTTTCCACATGCGTTGAGCGATCTCCAGCACCGGCGCGACTGGCATCACCTCATGCACGCATTCGAGATAATAGTCTTCCTTGCGACGCACCGCCTTCTCCACGTCCATGGAAAGACCGTATTTTGCGTTCAGCCGCTCCACGATCACCGGAGTGGGAACGCCGCCCCATTGATAAAAAAGATCCTCGGGAAACTGGCCGCCAAAATCCGTCATCGCCTTGCTCCAGGCCCGGTAGTGAATCGGCATGGTGTGGGCAATGGTTCCGTCACAATCAAAAATGTATCCGCCGAAATGGTGTTCGGGCACGTCGAGTTTCATGCCCTTCATCAAACATCCCGGCGAAACCTCCGTCACCACAATTTCATCCTGCGTTTCCCGCGCTTTTGTGATTAAGTGCCCTCGGCATGTCCTCACGCAAGAAACCCAACCTCGCGGTCGAATATCCCTTTGCTGTCCTCCTGCTTTCCCTGCTTCTCGTCATCATCGGCGCTCCCTTGACCTCCCGCATGGGGGCCAAGGTCGCCTTCATGTCGGGCGAAGCCTCCATCGCGCCGCTGGTGTTGATCCTCACCCTCGCCGCGGCCTACGCCGTCTGGCCCCTGGCCAAATCCCGCGCCACCTTCATCATCCTCGGCGGACTGGTCCTGGTCTTGCTCTATCTCAGCACGGTTTTTCGCCACCATGTCCTGACCGCCACCCATCTCGGAGGGCAGGTGGTGTTCCTGGCCTACGTCATTGCCGTGGTCACCCGGGTCGTCTTTCGAGCGCCCATCGTGGACGGCAACATCCTGTGCGGGGCGGCCTCGATCTACCTGCTTGTCGGCGTGCTGGCGGGATTTGTCTATTCCCTCGTCGATCTCTATTTCCCTGGCAGTTTCACCGTCATTCCCGCCGGATCAGCGCCCGGCGGCCCGCACGTACATCCGGACGCCGGGTGGCTCATCTATTTCAGCTTTACCACCCTCACCACCGTCGGCTTTGGCGACGTCCTGCCCTCTTCGGAGTTGGCACGCAGCCTTTCCGTGCTCGAGGCCGTGATCGGTCAGATCCTCCTGGTCGTGATGATGGCCCGCCTCGTCGGCCTGCATGTGGCCCAGGTCAGTTCCGGCCGGCACAACAAGCCCATGGTCTTCGAAACCGGCGACGAGAAAAAGTCATGATCAAACGAACCTTGGGAAAAGCCGGTTTCTCCGTTCCGGTGGTCGGCCTCGGCACCATGTCCTGGCCCGGCTCCAACTACGCCCAGACGGACTATGAGCCAACGGAAAGCGACTACCAAAACGTCGCCGGCATCGTCGGTGCCGCGATGGACGCCGGCCTGACGCTGTTCGACACCGCTGAAGGCTACGGACTGGGCCGGGCGGAATCCTTGCTGGGCCGCGCCTTGGCGGATTCCGACCGTCGCACCGAAGCCACCATCATCACCAAGGTCGGCCCGTTGTTCGGTCCCGAGCAGGTCGGCGGCCGCACCTGCGACCTCTCCGCCACCCACATCGTGGCGCGCTGCGAACTCAGCCTCCGCCGCCTGCAGACCGACTACATCGACCTCTATCTGGCCCACTGGCCGGATACCCAAATACCAATCCAGGAAACGATGCAAGCTGTGACCACCTTGCAGGAGCAGGGTAAAATTCGTGCTTTCGGGGTCAGCAATTTTCCCAACGACCTCCTCGCCGAGGCCCTGCGCCATGGCTCCGTCGCCGCCAATCAGCTGCCCTACAGTCTGGTCGACCGCGACCTCGATGCCGACAAACGCCCGTTCTGCCTCGAGCATGATGTCGCCATTCTCGTCTATTCGCCCATGGGCAAGGGCGTCCTCTCCGGAAAATACGATGCCGCCCATCTGCCTCCCGCCGATGACTACCGGCACCAGCGCAAACATTTCGAAAAGGCGAACCTTGCACGGAACTTCACCATCGCCGCCAAACTGCGCGAGCTCTCCGGACCTTGTGCCTGCACTCCGGCCCAACTGGCCCTCGCCTGGGTGCTTGCTCAGCCTGGTCTGACCGTGGTCCTGCCCGCGGCCAAATCCATCGAACAGGCCCGAGCCAATGCCGCAGCGGCCGATCTCGTCATTCCACCGGAAATTCTCCGGGAACTGAACAAAATCTCAGAGGCTTAAAAAATTCCTCAGCAGGTTCTTACCCTCGGAGGTTAGGATCGACTCCGGATGGAACTGCACGCCATAGACCGGCAGTTCCTTATGCGCCAGGCCCATGATCTCGCCTTCCTCCGTCCAGGCCGTGATCTTCAGGCAATCCGGAAGCGTATCCCGTTTCACCAGCAGGGAATGATACCGCGTTGCCTCAAAAGGCTTGGGCAGCCCGGCAAAAACATTCTCGCCCTCATGATGAATCGGGGACGTCTTGCCATGCATGAGGCGGTCGGCCCGCACCACATCGCCCCCATAAACCTGCCCGATGCTCTGGTGCCCGAGACAAACGCCCAGAATCGGCTTTTTACCGCCGAAATACTGGATCACCTCGCAACTAATTCCCGCCTCTGTCGGGGTGCAAGGCCCCGGCGAAACGACGATCCGCTCCGGGTTCAACTGCTCGATCTCGGCCACGGTGATCTCGTCATTACGAAAGACCCGAATTTCCGCTCCCAACTCGCCGAAGTACTGGACGAGATTGTAGGTGAAGGAATCGTAGTTATCGATGACGAGCAACATGCCGCCAAACTGTCATGCAAAGTCGGCTGAAGGCAAAGAAAACAATTGGCGTTCGTTTCCCGCCGGGAACGTAGCGGTACATAAGCATATATCCATTCGTTTGACGGTCCGCCGTGATCACTGAACTCCTACAGATTTCTCGGATCAGAGGCGTTGGGCGTTCCGGTTCGGCCCGACATCGGTCGGAGCAGGGGTGCCTCGGAAGTATCGGCCGATTTCTTGTCCAAGTTTTCGCACCCGGAGGACAAGGCCAGAACAGCCAGGCCCGCCAACGTCAGACACACCCGCCTCACATTCATACTGAAGAAACTTTTATGCGTTTCAGATGGCCATGGTCCTTCAACCTCACTCGGCCGCTCTCAAAAAGATCCATTAGAGCCGCCATGGTTTCACGTTCGTTCCGGGCACAGGACGCCACCGTGCTGACCAATTCTCCAAGAGACAACTTTCCGCGATTGATTTTTTGGTAAGGGTTTTTCATGGGATGGTTGGTTTACAAAGGTTACGAACGACATCAACGGTCCGGTCCTCTGCTTAAGGCCCAATCAGGGCCATCCCGTGCCCTGCACCGATACTCCGATCAGGTGAATCCATGACCATCGTTCCCTTTCCCCGGCGCGACTCTCTTAACCATGAATGATCCATCGTCGATGTCGCAGGAAGAGCAGATCGCCCGGATTGCCTATCACATCTACGAAGAGGAAGGCTGTCAGGACGGTCACTGTGCCGAGCACTGGGCCCGCGCGGAACGCATTATCCGTGAACAACGGATGGGCACGCCCCACAGCGACGGTCCCGGAGCGGAGGCGCTGGAACCTCCCGCTCACATGGTGCCCTAGCTTTTCAGCTTTTGCTGGAGAAGCATCAACACGGCCGCCTCGGCCGGCCGCAGACGCTTGATTTCCCGTGTGAGTTTACGTTCCACCATGTGGCTCAGTTGCTCCACCAGTGAACCTGCCAGATAGGTTTCTAGAATGACGGGGTGAATATAACTTTTTCGACAGATGGCTGGCGTGTTGCCCAACATCCCGGCCACGGCCTCGATCGCCTGGAGCATGTTTCGTTTCGCTTCGGCCCCGCTGGAAAACTGCTCAAACTCCTGCAAAGCCTGCGCCGCCAGAACCGTCCCGGCCCAAGTCCGAAAATCCTTCGCCGTGAAGGACTGCCCGGTCACCTCCCGCAGATAGTCATTCACATCTCCGGAGCTGACGTCGACCGGCTGGCCGAGTTCATCGACATAGCCAAAAAGCTCCTGTCCGGGCAGATCACGACATCGACGGACAATCGACGCCAGCTTGCGGTTTTCCAGGTCGATGTGGTGCTCCTTGCCGGACTTGCCCCGGAAGGTGAAGCTTACCGTAGCTGCCTTCACCTTGACGTGACGATTACGCAGGGTCGTGAGGCCATAGGATTAATTGTCTCGCGCATACTCGTCGTTGCCCACGCGAATGAGCGTGGTTTCAAGCAGGCGCACCACGGTGGCCAAAACTTTTTCGCGCGGCAGCCCCTTGTGATTCAAATCACGGTTCACCCGCCGGCGCAACTTTGGCAGGGCTTTTCCAAACGCCACCATGTTTTGATATTTCGTCTCGTCCCGCGTCCTCCGCCAATCCTCGTGATAGTGATACTGCTTCCGCCCGCGCACATCTCGTCCGGTCGCCTGCAGGTGCCCACTTTCTTTCGGGCAAATCCAGACATCCTCCCATGCCGGGGGAATGGCCAGATGTCTGATGCGATCCAACACAGCGGCTTTGTGAATGATCTTCCCGGTCTCGTCGAGGTAGACAAACAGCCGGCCTTTGCGCCGTCGACGAAACCCCGGTTTAGTATCACTCATATAACTAAGACCCGCTTCTCGGGCGGATGCCTGTTCCTTCGACGGCGGACGCTTCACTACCCACAGGTACGTGTCCGCTCCGTTCCGCGGTTGCCTAGTTCGTCAGCTTCTTGCGGACGCGACCGAAGGACCACGCCCCCAGCACTACGGTAAACACCACCAAGGCCCCAATGTGATAAGCCACTTCTCCGAGCGTTCCCCGGTTCCACGCGGCAATCTGCAATAATCTCACGCCATGAAAAAATGGCGAGGCATGCACGATCACGCCAAGGATCGGCTGCCCGTTGAGCGGAAAGAACACGCCGGAGAGAAAGTAAATCGGTGCGATAAGAAACGAATACACCGTCTGGAACTGATTGATGTTGCGCACGAAGGCAGCCGCAATCAGTCCGATCGCTCCGCACGGCACCGCCAGAAAACCACCGATGAGCGGAAAAATAAAAACCGCCCATGGGTTGGTTAGCAACCCCATGACCAGCAGGACCAGTCCCACACACCCTGCCATCAAACCGGCGCGAATAAACACCCAGATGAATTCGCCCATCACCACTTCGCGCACGCCGATCGGCGTGGTCAGCATCGCCTTGAACACATTTTCAAAAGTCATCCGCACATAGAACCCGTAGCTGCACTCGAAGAACGCGGTGAACAACACCGTCGTCGCGATCATGCCGGGCGCAAGATACTGCGCGTAGCTATGGCCCTCGATTTGTCCAATGAAGGGTGACAGGCCCATGCCCAGCGCCCCCATCATCAGCGCCGGATCGGCCAGGGTCGGCGAAATATTCGCGAGGAAGTCCTTGCGATAGACCATCCAATTGCGCACCACCACCTGCCACGCCAGATGTAGCGAGACGAAAAACTCACTCATTGTCGTCAAGCTCCTGACCGGTGAGTTTGAGATATACGTCTTCGAGATTCGATGGCCGCAATTGCAGGGCCACCACTCCCGCGTTTTGCTGGAAACTCAACAAATCCTCCAACCGCGGGGCTCGCAGGCAACATTGCCGCCCCTGCGAAAAAACGTGCCATTCCGCCGGTGCGCTTGCCTTCACCTTTTCCTCCACCTCCTGCGCGAAAATACCGACGTAACCCGGTGCTTCGCGCTCGATCATCTCTTTCGGAGCCCCCGTGCCCACCACGCTCCCTTTGTTCAGAATGATGATGCGGTCGCACAGCAACTCCGCCTCATGCATGTAGTGCGTAGTCACCAAAACAGTTTTGCCTGCCTGCCGCAGCGCCATGACCTTCTCCCACAATAAATGCCGCACGGTCGGGTCCAGCCCGGTCGTCGGCTCATCCAGAATCAGCAACTCTGGATCGGAGAGCAGCGCGCGCACAAAAGCCAGACGCCGTTTCATCCCGCCGGATAGGGTCCGGATGGTGGCGTCACGTTTATGATCGAGCGACATATGCACCAGCAACTCATCGATGCGCGGCAGCATCTTCTCCACCGGCAGCCCCTCGAAACGCGCATAGATCTGCATGTTTTCCAAAACGGTCAATTCTTCATCCAGCGCATTCTCCTGCGGCACCACCCCGAGGTGGCGCTTGATTTGCCGGGAATTTTTCGCTGGATCATATCCAAAAACTTCCAACTCCCCCTCGCTGCGCAAAACCACGCCATACAGGCAACCGATAAAAGTCGACTTGCCTGCGCCGTTCGGCCCCAACAGACCCACGCACTCTCCCGCGCGTACTTCCAGATCAAGGTTTTGCAAAGCCGCGAAATCTCCGAACCGTTTGCTCACCCCGCGCGCGCGGATTCTTAAATCGGAAGCAGATGACGGCGCGGCGAACGACATAAAGGCTCCTTGCCATACATCGACCGCTTGAAGGACGCAAGTATCCCCATCCAGACCCTCGACCGCAATCGTAACGCCTAGAGACCGCCATGACACCGATCATCACTATCAATGGGACCGACTTTAACGCTTACGACTGGACCGAACGCCCACCCAACGGTCTGGCCCATGAACGCCACGCCCGCAATCTCGAGCTCTTGGAGAACGGCATCGATGAACTCGGCCCCGGCGAAGTCTATTTTCACTGCGACCAGACATTTGCCTTCGACACCACGCTTAAGCTTAAAGGCGATGGCCGCAGCTTTGTCATTATAGCCAGCGGGAATGGCAAGCATGTGGCCAAACCCTACTGAAATGCCCTGATTTGCGCGTCAGCCATTCCATTTTTACCTCACCATAAAACCTCCCGCCCCGCCTCCTGCGAATCTCCAGCATGACTACGCGGTCCATCGCCTACTCGCCGGTCCCTGTTGGCCAAAGCCCGAAACCAATTTTCCCTGCCACCCCTTCCTGGCGAAATACCCTCGCCCTCGGTGTTTCTTCCGTCCTGGGTGCGATCCTTACCGTGATCCTCAGCCCGTTTCTCCTGGCTGCCGCCATATCCCTCTGGTGGTCGAGGATGAAGTGAATCAATTGACACCGCCTCCCCACCCAGCGAGGTACTCTTTTTGTGCATGAGTATCTCTTCGAGACCGAGGCCGCCATCCCCGCTTCCCGGGAGCAGGTCTTCGCCTTCTTCTCCGATGTCGCCAACTTGATGAGCATCACTCCTTCGACGCTGCATTTACGCATTCTCACGCCCGGCTCCATCGAAATGAAGGATGGCACCATCATCGACTACGTCATTCGCCTTTACGGGGTGCCCTTGCGCTGGCGCACCCTTATCAGTCGATGGAATCCTCCCTTCGACTTTGTGGATGAACAACTCCGCGGCCCCTATCGCACATGGGTTCATCAGCATTCTTTCTCCGAGATGGCGGACGGCCAGACACGGATGAAGGACTCCGTGCGCTACTCCCTGCCTCTTCCTTTTGGCTTGGTTGCCCTGCCCTTCGTACAAAGAGAAATCGCCGGGATATTCCGCTATCGCGCAAAGGTCATCGGAGAAGTCTTCCCGTCAGCGTGATTCCCCTGCTAGGGTTCGCCTGCTCATGAAGGCCCTCAGTCTCCTCCTTCTCGCTTTGGCCGCAGCCGCAAGCGCTCAGGTTGTCAACGATACCAAACCGCTTAAATCCTTCGCGCCCGAGGGACAGGGCCCGCTGGCGTTACCCTTCCTGAACAATACCGTGCTCGGCGCGGCTTTTGTCTACGGCGGCCAGCGACCGGATATCTTCGTCAATGGCCGAGGGAAGACTTCGGCTCTCTTCCTGTTTAAATGGCTGCGCGACTCACCAGTCGGCGTTCCCATCTTCGCCCCTCCGGTTGAGGTCAAAGCCCCCGCTCTCAAGGGCACGATTTTTCAAACGACTGATCAGGGCATTCACGGAATCTGGATTGATGGGAAGGATTTCATCCATACGGTCTTCGATCTTCCATCCCTCAGTTTCAAGGAAGTGGAGAAAACCACCGTCGAGAAACTCCCCTCCGCCCAAGGCATCGCCGCCCGCGTAAATCCCGATGGCTCCGTCGATCTCGTTCTTGAAGTGGCAGGACCGTCGGTGGGTGGGAAAGCGGATCGCGAGGACAATGCCTCCTCGGAGGACTGGCGTCCGTATGATGCCGCCGGCATCTCCACCATCCCTTTTCGCTACCGCTATCTCTACGGTGCCCGCTTTCCTTCCCTGCTGAAAGGTCCGGCCACAAATGTGCGCCAGATTTCCCCCGGCCGGAGTGAGGTCTATTTCGGCATGATGCAGATGTCCCAGGTCAATCTGGGCGCAGACCGGCGCGGCGTCATCACCGGCTCCCGCATGGGCAATCTGTATTACTTTCCCTTCACTTCGTCTTCAGACCTGTCTGTGAAGAAAAAACACCTCGTGGCGGATGCCGCCGAAAACGCCCTCCGCCACCCCAGTATGTCCGCGGGAGTCTGCGCTTATCCCGCAGCGGATGGCACTTCCGACCTCCTCGTCAGCGGAGAAAGCGCGGTTTATTACTACAAATTTTCCGGCCGCTTCACCGCCAGCGGCGCACCCATCTATCAGGACCCTGTCCCGGCCTTGCAGGAACAGGCCGATCTCTACGCCGGAACACTTCCCGCTCCCGCCGTGGCCGATTGGGATGGCGATGGCATTACCGACCTCCTCGTCGGAAATTCCGAGGGCTTTGTATTGTTCTTCAAAAATATCGGCTCACTGGATGATCCCAAATTCCTACCCGGCGAACGCGTGAAAGCCGGCGGGCGCGATCTCCATATCCAGGCGGGTTACTCGGGTAGCGTGCAGGGCACGCCGGAGGCCCGGTGGGGTTATCTTTCGGCCACCCCCTTTGATTGGAATAAAGACGGCCTGCTCGATCTCATCCTCGGCGATATCACCGGCAACTACACCATCTGCCTCAATCGCGGCACGAAAACCGCTCCGGCGCTTGATCCCCCGCACCCCATTTACTGTGATGGCATCGACCTCCACGGCATGTGGCGCTGCCGCGCGGCGATAGGCCGGCTCGGCGACCGCATCGGCCTGATCATCCTCGATGGGGAGGATAACTTTCATCTCTATTGGAAAATCGACGACTACAACGTCGCGGATGGCGGCAAGCTGAAGATGCGGGACGGCTCCCTAATTTCTGGCAGCTACGACCCGGCGGGGGGCACCGGACGGCTCAAGCTCGACCTCTATGATGGAGACAAAGACGGCACGCTCGATCTTGTCATCGGCACCGGAAGGCGCGCCGCCATCCCCAATCGCGCCGTCGGCTTTCCCATGCCGACACTGGGTATGCGGACGCTGGGCACTCCCTTGTTCATGAAAAACGTAGGCACCAATGAAAAGCCCGCCTTTGACATGCCGATGCCATTTTTGCATTCAGCCATCGGCATGGTTCAACCCGGCGGGTCGCACGAAAGCGGGGCCGTGCTCACCGATCTCGGGGGAAATGGGCCCAACCTCCTGGCGGGAAACGAAGTCGGACGCCTGTTCCTTTATCGCGGCTCCAACATGAAATTCCATCCGCCCGTTTCGAAGGGCGCTGGTTCTCAATAGGTTTGTCCCCAAAATCAAAGTGGACGCCCATAAGCCACGAAGCGCCCTGCGCGCTTGAACCACAAAAACCAGTTGTATCCCCCGTAAGCCACCGCTGGCCGGAAGGTATAAATCCCCACCCCGCGACTGCTTTGTGACCCCGCCATTTTCATCGTCCCATCCGCGTTTCGTCCTAGATAAATCATCACGTGCGTGATCGGCGGTTTCCGCTTGGGCTTGTAGGTGTTTTCCCAAAACAGAAGATCACCCGGCTTCAGTTTCTTTTCCCACGATGTGCTCTTGGCGTTCACCCGCCAAATCCGCTTTTGCTTCCGCATGCTTTCGTATTGCGATGAAGCGGTGCGCGGCAGGTCATGGCCGGACGCCTCGTAATACAGCAGCCTTGTCGTATTGGAACAATCCATCACCCAGGTCTGGGTTGTTCCTGGTAGCACCCAATGGCCGTTATATCTTACGCCATGGCTGGCGATATTCCGCACATTGGCCTCGATACGCTGAACCAGTTCCTCGCGGCTCATTTGCGCCTGAGCCGTCACCGCGATCATTCCCAGCACGATGGCCAATGCGATTTTCATTCCTGCCAGCCATAGCGAAGGCCCCGGCGCAGCGGGAGAAAATAAATGAATCGTTTCCGCCGCAGAATAAGGCTGGCTTTCCTGGCCTCTCCGGCCTTACACGATTCTCATGTTTGCTTCCTCCATTTCTACGCCCGAACTCTGGCAGCCCTTTCTATCCCACCCCCTCTTCCGGGACTCTCTCCGCTGGATCGGGGAAAAGGCCGCCACCGTGCCCGACGGCATCCATGAACTCGGCGAGGCCGGCTGGTACGTCAATGTCCATGGCTACACGACCAAACCCGCGGCGGAATGCACTTGGGAAAACCATTTCCGCGCCATCGACATCCAGTACCTCATCTCCGGAGCGGAGGCCATTCTCGTGGCTCCGGCCATCAAACTAGGCACGCCGACCGACCAGAATGAGGAAAAGGATTACCAACTCTTTGCCCCGACAGATAGACCCACGCAGTTTCTGCCCATGACCCCCGGCGACTTTGCGATCTTTTATCCCGGCGAAGCCCATGCACCCAAGGTTGCCCTCGGTGAACCCGCCGCATTGCGCAAGCTGGTGGTGAAAATCCCCGTCAGCCTGCTGAACGCCTAGGCTACTTGCGAGCCCGATCGATGGCCTTCAATGCGGCCATCGCTTTGTTCATGCTTTCCTGATACTCGCCTTCCGGTGTGGAATCCGCCACCACGCCGCCGCCCGCCTGCACATAAGCCTTGCCGTCCTTGAGCAGGACCGTGCGTAGCGCGATGCAGGAATCAAGGTTACCGTCGAAGCCGAAATAGCCCACTGCACCCGCGTAGGTGCAGCGTTTGCTTTTCTCAAGTTCGTTGATGACCTGCATCGCCCGCACCTTGGGCGAGCCTGAAACCGTTCCGGCCGGAAAAGTCGCGCGCATCACATCATAGGCCGTGCGACCTCCCGCCAGCTTGCCCGAGACATGGGAAACGATATGCATCACATGGCTGTAACGCTCGATCGTCATGAAATCGCTCACTTCCACGCTGCCAAACTCCGCGATGCGGCCCACGTCGTTGCGCGCCAGATCCACCAGCATGAGGTGCTCCGCCCGCTCCTTCGCGTCGGCCAGCAGGTCCTTCTCATTGGCCAGGTCCTCCTCCTCCGTCTCTCCGCGCTTACGGGTGCCCGCGATGGGCCGGATCTCTACCAGCTCATCTGTCAGGCGCACATGCACCTCCGGCGAACTTCCCACCAGCGAGTATCCTTCCGGAAACCGCAGGCAAAACATATACGGCGAGGGGTTGACGAGACGCAGTGAGCGATAAAGATCAAGGGCATCGCCGGTAAAATCCGTCTCGAACCGCTGGGCCGGCACCATCTGAAAAATATCTCCGGCGCGGATGTATTCCTCCGCGCGCTCCACCATGGCATGATATTCCTCCCGGGTCGTGTTGCTCGCGCTCGGGCTGCGCGGCGGCTCGGCTCCGGTAAATATTGGATCAAAAGCCAGCGGCTGCTGCAGCTTTTTCAGGATCGCCTCGATTTCCTTCACCGCCTCGTCATACGCGGCATCGATGCCCTCATGCCCCACAAAGGCATTGGCCACGATCTTCATACGGCGGCGCCGGTGATCAAAAATCACAACCGTCCCGGCCAGCAGGAAAAACATATCCGGCACGCCCAGTTCATCCTTCGGCGGCGGCGGAATTGTCGGTTCAAACCAGCGCACGCAATCGTAGGCCAGATAACCCACAGCCCCGCCATGAAACCCGGGAATGTCCACCGGTGCGGTCCGGTAGCGCGACATGATTTCCTCCAGCTCCGCCAGCGGATCGCGCTTGGCCTCGTAGGTGCGCGTGGTGCCGTTTTCCATCACGGTCACCGTCTTATTCCGCGCCGATATGGTCAGCTTCGACCCCGCGCCCAAAAAGGAATACCGCCCCACATGATCGCTTTGCTCAGCAGACTCGAGAAGAAACGACGGGGCTTGCCCCCCGATCTTGGCAAAGGCGGAGACCGGCGTATCACCATCGGCCACGATTTCAGTCCAGACCGGAATGACATTCGCCGTGGCCGCCTGCTCCGCGAAGGCGGAGCGGGACGGGTTCAAAGGGATCATGAAAACGAGACTTTGGGAGCTTCCTTCTCTTCCGGCTTATCGACCTGGAAAAGTTCCGCCGCGCCGAAATTGAACATCCCCGCCACGATATTGGCCGGGAAAACCTCGCGCTTGGTATTATAGGCCATCACGGAATCATTGTAGGCCTGCCGCGCAAAGGAGATTTTGTTTTCTGTCGAGGTCAGCTCCTCAGTCAGCTGCATCATGTTCTGGTTTGCTTTCAGATCGGGATAAGCCTCAGCCACGGCAAAGAGACGGCCCAGTGCGCCGCTCAGGCCGCTTTCTGCGCCGGTGAGATTCTTCATGGCGGTGGGATCGCCAGGATTGGCCGCCGCCTGCGCGCCTGCGGTCGAGGCCGTGTTGCGGGCCGCCACCACCGCTTCCAGCGTCTCGCGCTCGTGTTTGATATAGGCCTTGGCCGTTTCGACGAGATTCGGGATCAAATCGTAGCGCCGTTTGAGCTGCACATCGATCTGGGCAAAGGCATTTTTGAAGCGATTGCGCAGGGTGACGAGGCCGTTGTATTGGGCAATGGCATACAAGGCCACCAATACGATGGCGCCGATAATCACCAGAAGGACGAGCAAGGCGGTTCCCATAACTGATAGAGTGAGTCGGTTCGCCCCTTCAGGCAAGCAAATCAGATCGCCCCTCCCCCTTTCTCAAACCTCTGACTAAGGAGTTTCGACCGCCCCCGAACGTCTCCGGTACTCCGAAGGCGTCATCCTTGTGATCTCCGCGAATCGCCGGTTGAAATTCGCCAGATTGTTAAAACCCGATTCAAAAGCAATCTCGGCCACAGATTTTCGAGTGGTGAAAAGCGCTGTCTGGGCCCGGGCGACCCGCATCTCATTGAGATGCTGGCTGAAAAGTTTGCCCGTCTTATGGTGAAAAAAGCGGCTGAAGGCCGGCGCCGACATCCCGATCAATCCGGCCACTTCCTCCTGAGCGATTTCCTCCATGGCATGCTCCTCCAGCCATTGCAGCACCTGGCCCACGCGCGGGTCTACCGTCTTCCCCGATTCCGGCTGCGCTCCTCCATTGAGCTTGGTGCGCTCCTCTGCCGAGTTGAGCTGATGCAGTATTTCGAGAAAACACAACAGCCGCCGCCCATCACCCGCCGGCATGTCCTGCAAATCGGCCATGCATTTTCCCACCGCTGCGGCGATGCCTCCGGAAAAGCGCAATCCCTGCCTGCTCACCCGCAGGAGCGCAGTCAGGCTCCGATTTTCTGTCAGCTTCCAAAATGCGTCTCCCCAAAACTCCGCCCGGAAATGCAGCACCATCCACCGGCAGACGCCCTTGTGCCGCGGGTCCGAGCCGTACGCGTGCGGCAGATTGCCTCCCAGCAGACACAAATCGCCCTCATAGAATGGCTGGATGGACGTCCCGACATAACGCACTCCGTAACCTTTCTGAATATAAGTCAGTTCAACCTCCGGATGCAGGTGCCACAGAAAATCAAATCGCGGCTTGGCAAACGCCTTCATCAAAAACGCCTTCTGGCGAAGGCCGGCTACCGGCTCCAGGGTTGGGCGAACATAGGAGCGCGGTTGCATGAGGGTTTACCATCGTTAAAATAGTATCAGCATTTCGCAAGGGAATAGATGACGCTTTGCAGGAACTCACGTTAGTTTGCGCCATGAGTTCCTCCTCAGCCTCGAACGTATCGGACTTTGTAAAAAACTATCATTCGCACCGAAATCTTCCCCCGTTGGCCGGACTTGGCTCCTTCACTGAGGCCATCGCTTCCGGCCTTTCCGTCGATGAGAGCGTCACCCGCCTTAAACACCACCATTATGCTCTGCGGCGGCTGCACCAGATCTTCCTCGCCCGTCTTGCCGCCGAGCCGCTGTATGAACTCAAGATGACTTTTAGTTATCATGCTTTCCTTTGCGCCGAAAATGTCTCTGCCCTGAGGAAACGCGTGGGCGAAATGCGCGAACCTCCGCTCGGGCTCGACCGTGTGCCCCATCCTGCCCTGGAAATTCTCTTCGACGAAATCCTCCACGCCCCCTCGACCGAGGAGCTTGTCGTCGGCCTCTATCGAGTGGCACTTCCACAACTCCGCGAAAGCTTCGCCCAACACCTCCATGAAACCCACCTCCTAGCAGACCAACCCACTCGCCGCCTGTGTCGTCAAGCCCTGCCGGACCTTGATGAAGCTGTCGACTACGGGGCTCAAGCCGTCACTTGTCTGGCCGCGAATCATCCCGCAGCCGACGCCTTCGCGTCCCGTCTGCACACCTTGTTAACGCTCGCCGGAGGCATGGACGGCTCCCAACCCATTCCGGCCGGCACGGCCGAACGCGCCTTCTCCCGCCAGCCTTTTCAGTACGATGGCGTTCCCCGCCGTGACCATCGTTTCCCCGATCCGTTCAACCTCGGCGTCAACGCGGAGGTCTTCCTCTACGATGAAAAACAGCCCCCGGATGCCAAGGTGCTCATGATGTTTTTCAAGCGCCTGCGCGAGATCGACGTACCCGAGATGATGGCCAGCATTCTCACCGAGACTCCCGACAAGCCGTGGGACTACTACCGGGACATGACCCGGCAGCTTTGGGACGAAGCCCGCCATGCCATGATGGGTGAAGTCGGCTTCGTCAGCCTCGGCCTTCCGTGGCCGGACCAGGTCATGGTCAATCACACCTGGGCTCTCAGCCTCAATACCCAGCTCAAGCCCAAGGAGCGCCACGCCGTCCTCTACTTCATCGAACAAGGTCTCATGCCCAAGACCGGAAAACGCTACGAATGGGAAACCGCTGCCATGGCGGAAAATCCTCTCGCCTCCACCTTCCAGGATTA
This sequence comes from uncultured Chthoniobacterales bacterium, assembly GCA_964445975.1. Lineage (GTDB taxonomy): Bacteria > Verrucomicrobiota > Verrucomicrobiia > Chthoniobacterales > Terrimicrobiaceae > CAYUMP01. Next base: position 112,323 of record CAYUMP010000011.1, read on the forward strand.
CGACTGGGCCGATGAAGTCCTCCATGCCCGCATCGGTCGTGATTGGTATGTTGCCGACATGCCTTCCCCGGCCGAGGCCACCGAATACGGCGATCAATGCTGGAACAAAGTCCTCATCAACTGGCGCGCCTTCCGCGACGAAGGTCTCACCGGGCACCGTAATTGGTGGCCAGACCTTTACCGCGCCTATTGCGAAAATCACGGCCTTACCCCAGATCCCACCGTCCTCGCTTTCCACGAAACCTACGAAAGCACCCGGGCCGACTTGAAAGACATCTCAGCATCCGCCTGAGCGCTATGAACCGCCCGGTCTCGCAGGGTGAATTTGCTCCGTGAGCCCGGAAAATCAGCGACGACGCTGAATATTAGCCAACACCCGATCCGTCTCCCGGTCCTGCACCCGCTTCTTCAGGTCGGCCCGCTTGTCGCCGGCATCCTTGCCCTTGCCCAAGCCCAACTGGACTTTGACTTTCCCATTTTTCCAATAAAGCTTCAGGGCGACCAAAGTGCGACCAGCCTGTTCGATCTCAGCCGCCAGACGCTCAATTTCGGCTCGATGAATGAGCAAACGGCGCTTGCGCTTGGGCTCATGCTGCTCATGGCTCGCCCGCAGGTAGGGCTGGATATCGCTATCGTAAAGATACAATTCGCGCCCCTCGATGCGGGCAAACGATCCCTGCAACTGCACATGGCCGGCCCGGATCGACTTGACCTCGGTGCCTTTTAGTTCAATCCCCGCCTCCAGCGATTCCAGGATGTGATAATCCCGCAACGCCTTTCGGTTGACGACTATTTCTGCACTGGCGGACATAACGTGCCCGCGGTTCCCGCGTTATTCCGCGGCGTCCTTGCCGGGTTCCGGTTGGGCAAGGACCAGCTTGCCCTGGGCGATTTCCACCAGAGCGATGTCGGAGAGACCCATCCGACCCTCGATATCGACCATGGCGCGGCTGCCGGCACTGAGCTGGCGGACCCGCTTGGACACCATGTTGACCAGAACCTGAGGTTCCGTGATGACTAGTAACGCTTCGTCGAGATATTGGCTGTTCATAAACCTGAAACCGCACGACTTGGTCGTTACGGAAGGAACGTTTATATGTATACCTCCTGAAAATTTTGTCAAAAACAAATTTACCTACCCGTCCTTCGAGGAGGCCGCCACCGCCGCCGGGGTCAAAATCGCATCGGTCATGCCGTGCAGCAGCTTCTTGTCGTCGGGGCAGATCGTAGCCAGGGCGCCTCCGCATACGCTCGATTTCTCTCCGACAAAGTAGTACGGGCACAGCCGCACTCGCCCGCGCATACGGCGGAGTTCCCCCGAAGTTTCGTCAAGATAGTCCTGCTCGACCAGGCGACCCTGATGGAATTGCTGCAAAATATGCGGGTGTGAGTCAAACTCTCCCAGCGCACGCTGCAACTCCGCCTGCCATTCCTTCTGCGGCAGGTCCTGAGCCACCACCACCCCGCGCGAACCCCAGGCGTTTTCGGAAAAGCCACTGATCTTGAGAATGAGCGTGCGCTGCTTCTGGCTGAAATGCCCGACCTCGTCCCATGCGTGGACATCGAGGCGCGGGAGCACCGCATGACGCGGCAGCGGCTCCGGGTCGACCAGCCATGTGTACGGAATGACCTTGCGCAAAGCCAGCAGGGCCCGCTCGCCCAGTTCCCGCCGCCAGAAACCTTCCAGTGGTTTCAACCAGAAAAGCGCGAACCACATCTTTTCTTCCAGCGCCGGCTTGAAGGGCGGGGTCACGGATATTTCGCCCGCCAGCGCCTTCTGCTGCAGCGGCCCGGCGGCCGGGACATTGGCGAGATCGAACAACTCGAAAAACCGGTAAACATTCTTCTGCCAGTCGTCTCGCACATTGGCATCCAGTACCCGCCAGTTTCCCAGCGACGCCCGCTTGGCATTCAACTCCCGGGCCAACCACTCCATTTCAGGACGATAGGTCGCCGCCTCCTCGGAGATGACAATGTCGCCTCCCGGCAGAATGGAAGCGAACCCGTCGAGCATTCCCTCCGTGCCGCCCAACATTTTTTCGCCGTGACCCGCATAAGCTTCATTCAGCCACGCCGTCAGCCCGATGCCGCCGGGCACATTGTCCAATTCGGCAATGATGAAACCTTCGTCCGTGAGTACAAGGTCAGGACGAATGACCCGCGCCGTTTCCATGGAGAAAGCCTTCTCCCGTTGCAGGGCCACCAGTTCAGCCGGTTTGCCTCGGTCCAGCAGATCGGCGATCCAGGCCGGCTCCCGCCCGTTCACACTGAAGCGATAGAGTTGATTGCAGGCCTTGACGAAGAGACTCAGTCGGTAGCCCAGCTTGTCCAATTCCTCCGCCAGCTTTTCATCCAGCGGAAAGGCATCCGGCGAAACCCTCCAGGATTTTTCATGAAAAAGTCCCCCCTCCGGCAAAGCCGAACGAATCGCCTGCGCGCGTTCCAAACCTTGCGCGCTCATGCCAGGACTTTCAACGCCATGCGGACCACGTCCTCCGCCGCTGGGCTGTTGGTTACACCTTCCAGCGCCTTCTTTACCGCCTTGAACGCATCCGCCTGCTTGTACCCCAGCGAAATCAATGCCAGCACCGCATCGTGCAAAGCCTGATCGCCTGCCGGAATGGTCTTGGCCGCATTCGCCTCCCACTCCGCCGCCACTCCGACCTTGTCTTTCAATTCCAGGACGATTCGTTCCGCCGTTTTCTTGCCCACGCCGCTGATTTTGGAAATCGCCGCCGTATCCCCCACCACCACCGCGGCCTTGAACATCTCCACGCTCATCCCGCTCAGGATGGCCAGGGCGATCTTCGGACCCACGCCCGTCACATGGTGCAGCAGCAGGCGAAAAAGATCCCGCTCGCCAGCCGAAGAAAACCCATAAAGCACATGCGCGTCCTCCCGTACCACCAGATGGGTGAGAATTTTCAGCGGTGCGCCCGGCTGCGGCAAACGCTCAAAACTTGATAGCGGAATCAACACGTGGTACCCGACACCGTGTACATTTACGACGATCTGCGTGGGCAGCGACTCCGCCAGCGTACCTTCCAAAAAAGCGATCATGACTGCCGCCTCCTGTAGCAGAGCACTGGGAAAACTCAAATACGGCTTCGTATTTCTGTATTTCACCCTGTCGTCGGGTCTCGCCCAGGACGCCCCGGAGTGGCACCTCCTCGTCGAGCCCACCTTCATGCACTATGAGAGCGCATGGCCCATTGTCGGGTCCGAAACCGCCGTCCTGGTCCCCGCCCGCTATGAAAAGGGAGAGGTTCTTCCTCTCAAACGTAGCGAAATCCTCGACCTCTCGGTTAACCGCAAGCAGATCATCGAATCCGCCCCCCAAGCCGCCGCCAAGGTCCTCGCCACACTCAAGCCGGAATACATCCGAGATGGGAACCAGGTCATCCAATACGCCATCCTCAGATCGGAGAGTCCTCTCACCGCCTCCGCCGTCCTCGCCCCCAAATTCACCAGCCTCTTTGCCGAGACTCTCGGCCCCGATGTCCTCTTCTGCATTCCCAATCGCTTCACTGTCCTCGTCTTCCCTCGCGATTCCTCGAACTCCCTGAATCTCTCCGACCTTATCTTCGCCGAATACCAATCCACGCCATATCCGGTCAGCCGTGAGATTTTCGCCATCCAGCGCGGAAAACTCATTGCCATCGGCCGTTATCGGTGAGCAGGTTGGCCCGAACGATCCTCGCGCGCCATGCTTCAAGACATTGGAAAAATCCTCTATCACGAATCCACCATCCTGAGCCGCCTCGACGAGCTCGCCCACCAGATCACCGAGGATTATCGCGGCAAGGAGGTCACCGCCGTCGCCATCCTGAACGGCAGCTTCATTTTCATCGCCGATCTCCTTCGTCGCGTGCCGTTGCCGCTGCAGATCGATTGTTGGAGTGTCTCCAGCTATCATGGCAACCAGAGCACCGGACAGGTCAAGTTCCGCCAGACCCAGCTCGCGGATCTGCGCGGCCGCCACGTGCTCATTCTCGACGACATTCTCGATACCGGCATCACGCTCCAGGCCATCCGCCAACGCCTGGAGGCGGAGAGCGGCGCCCTTAGCCTCAAGGTCTGCGTCCTGCTCCGCAAAAACATTGACCAGCCCCGTTCGATCGATGCGGACTACGTCGGGTTCGATATCCCCAATGAATTCGTCGTCGGCTACGGTCTCGACTACCACGAAGGCTATCGCAACCTGCCTTTTATCGGTGTGCTCACACCGGAGGCCATAGAACGCGGAAGAAAATAATTTTCCGTTCGATTTTTGCCTTGGGGAGGAGTAGGAATTTGGGCAACCCAGTCCGGTAATTTGTAGCCGCCAGACGTCACCCCCAAATCCTCCTGACATGTCTGCCCTCGTCTCTGAAAGCCCCGTCACCAAAGCGTCCAAGGCCACCCGCGATTTCCTCAACCGTCCCAAGCAACTCCTGATCGGGGGAAATTGGGTCAACCCCTCAACCGGCCGCACTTTCAATACCTTCGATCCCTCCACCGGCGATGTCCTCGCCCGAGTGGCCGAAGGCGAGGCCGCCGACATTGACCTCGCCGTTCAGGCTGCCCGCAAAGCCTTTGAAAAAGGCCCATGGCGCGACCTGACTCCCTCCGATCGCGCCCGCATCATCTGGAGAATCGGCGACCTCATTCTCGAAAATCTCGAGGAACTTGCCGAGCTTGAATCTCTCGATAACGGCAAGCCTCTCACCGTCGCCCGCGCGGCCGATGTGCCCCTCGCTGCTGACCTTTTCCACTACATGGCCGGCTGGGTCACCAAACTGGAAGGCAACACCCTGCCCATCAGCGTTCCCTACGCCAAGGACACCAAATTCCTCGCCTACACCCGCCGCGAACCCATCGGCGTCGTCGGCCAGGTCATCCCGTGGAACTTCCCGCTGCTCATGGCCGCCTGGAAACTCGGTCCCGCTCTCGCCACCGGCAACACCATTGTCCTCAAGCCCGCCGAGCAAACCCCTCTCTCCGCCCTCCGCCTCGCCGAACTGGCTCTGGAAGCCGGCCTGCCCGAAGGTGTCTTAAATGTCGTCACCGGCTACGGCGAAACCGCCGGCGCGGCCCTCGCCGCCCATGACGGCGTCGACAAGATCGCCTTCACCGGCTCCACCGAGGTCGGCAAGATCATCGTCCGCGCCGCCGCTGGAAACCTGAAAAAAGTCACCCTCGAACTCGGCGGAAAATCTCCCACCGTCGTCTTCAAGGACGTTGCTGACATCGACACCGCCATTCAGGGTGCGGCCAACGCCATCTTCTTCAACCACGGCCAATGCTGCTGCGCCGGCTCCCGCCTCTTCGTGGAGAAGGAAATCTTCGACCGTGTCGTCAAGGGCGTGGCTGAGCGCGCCAGCAAGATCAAACTCGGCGCCGGCATCGAACCCGACACGGAAATGGGTCCGCTCGTTTCCGAGGAACAACTCAATCGCGTTTCCGGTTTCCTCAGTTCCGGCGCAGAGGAAGGCGCCAAAACCCTCGCCGGCGGCAAGCGCGTCGGCGACCGCGGCTACTTCGTCGCCCCCACCGTCTTCACCAACACCAACCCGGAAATGAAAATTGTCCGTGAAGAAATTTTTGGCCCCGTCGTTGTGGCCCAGCCCTTCGACGATATCGAGTCCGTCGTCGCCCAGGCCAATGACTCTGACTTTGGCCTCGCCGCCAGCGTCTGGACCCGCGATGTGAGCAAGGCCCACCGCGCCGCCCACCTCCTCCGGGCCGGCACCGTCTGGATTAACTGCCACAACATCTTCGACGCCGCCATGCCCTTCGGTGGCTTTAAACAATCTGGTTGGGGCCGCGAAATGGGCCACGAGGCCCTCGATCTCTACACCGAAACCAAATCCGTCTGCCTCGCCCTCTGAGCCAGCTCTTTCAAGCCAGGCTCCCAAATCTTAGGGGCCTCATCGAGGCCGCCGTCTTCGTCGGCTTGCTGACCGCAGCCTTGGGATTGTTCCTTGGTTCGATCTGGCCCTTTGAGTTGCTTTCGCATTTCCGGCTGCAATCGCTCGTCGCCTTGGCGATTGCGAGTCCGCTCATGTTCCTGCTTCGTCGCAGCACTCTTGCGATCGTTTGCCTGGCTTTTGCCCTCGTCCTCGCCGCCTCGCTCCTTCCCTACTACGTTCCACGCCCTGCGCTCGCTTCCGACGCCCAGCTCAAGCTGCTTAGTTTCAACCTCAACATCGCCAACGAAAACTTCACCGGCGTTCGCGACTACATCACCCAACAACAGGCCGATGTCGTTTTCCTCATGGAATTCAGTCCGCGCTGGGTCGACGAACTCGTCGAGCTGAAAAAACTCTACCCGCATCAGATCATTATCCCGCGCGAGGACGAATTCGGCCTCGCCCTTTTCAGCAAGTATCCCGTCCTCAAGGAGGAAACGCTCTCCTTCACTGAATTCGACCTGCCCGCCATCGCCTTCGCCATCTCCTGCCAGGGCACCACCTATCACATCATCGGTGCCCATCCCCTCCCTCCTTCCAGCAACTTCAACTTCCACGCCCGCAACGTCGAACTCAGTGAACTCGGCCAACGCATCGCCGTCCGCCGCCTTGCGCCGGCCATCCTCATGGGCGACTTCAACCTCACGCCCTTTTCCCCGTTCTTCCGGAAGTTACAAGCCGTCAGCGGCCTCCGCGACTCCTCCTTCGGTCTCGGCCTTCATCCGACCTGGATGACTCACAACCCTCTCATCGCGATCCCCATCGATCACATCCTCCTGTCCAAAGACCTCATGGTCTCACAGCGCACCGTCGGGCCTTCCCTCGGCTCCGACCATAGCCCTTTGGTGCTCTCGATCAGCCTGCAGAAATAACGACTGCTACAGTCCCTGCACCTGTTTGTCCGTCGGCCATTCCACGCTGAACTCCTCCGTCAGCGTCGCCTTTTCCTGTGGCTTGAGCGACAGCTCCCAGGTCAGTTTACCCGTATCCTTTTCCTGCTTCGCCGGAGTGGGACTGAGCTTCACTTCGCTCACCGTGATGCTGCTATCCTGCGAGACAGGCAATTGATCGTAGACCGTCACCTTCACCAGCTGGCTCTTGAAATTCTCCACCGTCGTTTCGTACTTCCGTGTCGTGCCCTTGCGCTTTTGGATCAACCCGGTCTCGATCGATTTATCCAAAAGCATTTTGCGGACGATCTTGATCCCGTCATCCACACCTAGGAAGAAATCGAACTTCGTCCCCGACGCAATGAAGTTGATCCGGCTCGTCCCGACAAAATCATCATCGCGAAACAAATTGACCGCTCCACCCAGCAGTGGAGCCGCGCTCGTATTCGTCAGCCGCGCCTTGAGATAAGCCGTATCCGACAGTTTCGGCGTGCTCACATATTCCAGCGCGCCTTCAAAATTCTGCGTGGTGATCGGCACCTTATGCGCCTCGCCATCGCTGGGAATATTAGCCGGCAGCTTGATGCTGAAGACCGCGGATACTCCCGAGGAATCAATCTGTGCCGTTTGCAGCTCCGCATCTTTATTCAACTTACCTTCATCTTCCGCCGCCATCTGCAGCTGGTCCCGGGCCAGTTCACTGCGGTCACGCTTTGAATATCCAAGCTGCTGCGGCGCAATCGAGCTTGCCGCCGGAGCACTCATGGGCATCGGCACCAGCATCTGGACCCACCAAGGCTGCAACTCCGGCATCCGCGCTCCCACACTCGGCCGCGCGGTGGACAACGCCAGACTCACATTCTCCCAACTCTCCCCCGTCTGTTGCCGGATCGTGCCGTACGATGCGAGTGAGATCGCTCCGCTCTTCGTGTTCACCCGCGCATCATACGTCGGTTGCCAGGAGGCACTGTGCATGTTGTAGGAAAGAGACACCTCCGCCTTCGTCATCCCCTCCGTGTTCACCGCCACCAACACCTCTTTTTCCGTGCGGGCCCCGTTGCCCCGCAAACGATTCAGTTCATCCTGGATCACCTGCCTCTTCGGCTCCATATCGCGCAACTGGATCGCGATATCCTGCTTCTGCTTGCTCAGCCCCGCCAGTTCCGTGCCGTAAAATTCATAAAGCGGTTTCACCTTGTCCAACCCTTGCGGCGGCACCTTCCCATCCTCACTGCCTTCCAGGGTGATCCCATCCCGCACCTTCTGCAGAAACTGCCGTCGCTCGTCCACCTCTTCATTGCTGTCGTTCAATTGGGTCTCCTGGTCGCTCAGTGCCTGCAATTGCGCCTCCAGCTCCCTTACCCGTTCATTGATCACCTGCTCCGAATATTTATCCCGAATCTCCAGACCAAGAATTTTAAAAGCACCCGCACCCTTGCCCTGCGCCTGAACACTGGACGCATCCAGCGCCTGCGGCAGTCCGCTGAATCTCAGAATACTCTCCCCCGCTGGTAAAGACGCCTCCGCCGTGCGGGTCACCCGCGCCCGGTCCGCATAAACTGTCACCCCGGTGATGCGGGATGAAACATCCAGCGTTTCCGCGTGCAAGGAGAAACTCGTAACCAACCCGAACAGAAACAGGTGATTTTTCATGGCTTTAAAGAGACAACGCAGATGCTGCCTCTTTTTCCAAAAAAATCACACCTGAATGACTATTTCCAGAAAAGCGCGGCGCAGATCAGAAGAAGCACACCGTAGATCGCGCCAGCCCAAGCCCCGATTTTAAACCGGACGGGTTTGGCCAATACCCAGGCAATCTGATCCCGCAACAGCCAGGGAATGCCCACCCAAAAAAGACCCAGCACCACCCAGGCATAGGCCAGTACCACCAGGAACAACTTCGTCATCTCCGGCCGAAGGAAAGCCGCGCCGAGCAAAGGTTCTGCCGCCAATAAAGCCAGCATGCCGAGGGCCCGCACCGCAAGAAACTCCTCCACATAGCGCCAGGTCAGAAACCCGCCCACCACCACGCCGATCATCATGGGCATGCGGAGCCGGGTAAACTCACCCATATCCATGTTCTTCAGCAGCAGGAAACTCCACACCGCCGCCAGCGCGACGAATATCGTTCCAAAAAACCGCGACCGCGGAAAGTGCTTCAGCCACTCCCTTGCCGCCGCCGGTTTGGCGATGGCCACCAAATGAATGACCAACAAAAGGGCCCCCGCCAGAAAACCGGCGGTTTGCAGGTGAATTGGATAAATCATGCGGCGGCTGACTCCCGGTCTGTCTCCCACACCCGGCGGGACAAGGCGTCATTCGCCGCCGCCACCTGGGCTTGTTTTTTGCTCAGACCTTCTCCCCGGCCCAATTCCATTCCACTCCAGACCACTCGCGACACAAAGCGCTTCGAGTGATCCGGTCCGCTTTGCTCCAGCACCTCATATTCCGGTGCACAAGGCTCGATGGCCTGCAAAATTTCCTGCAAGGCCCCCTTCGGGTTGACCTCATCCGGATCGCGCGCGATCCGCTCGAAATCCTCCAGCATCGCCCGCAGCACGAAATTGCGTGACCCGTCGAACCCCCCGTCCAAATAAACCGCTCCGACCACGCTCTCAAAGGCATCGGCCAGGGTAGATGCCCTTTCGCGGCCTCCGCTGGCTTCCTCACCCCGGCCCATCATCAGATGACGGCCCAGGTCGAGTTCCTGCGCCAGCGTCTTCAACGCGGTCCGCGAGACCAACCGGGTGCGCAATTTGGTCATCACCCCTTCGCTGCAATCCGGATAAAGCCGGTAAAGGTGCTCCGTCACCACGATCTGGATGACGGCGTCGCCTAAAAACTCAAGTCTCTGGTTATCAAAAGGATAATCCTTCCGTTCCAGCGAAATACTCGGATGCGTCAGCGCCTCGGCCAGCAGGAGGCCGTTGCGAAACTTATAGCCCATCCTCTCCTCCAGCGGATTCATGATGGAGGCGGCGTGTCGGCTTGGTTCGCTATAAGGCATGGGTCCTTCCTGTCCTTTAGCAGATCGGGATGCGGGGAGCAAATACACTATCCGGCCGTATCATCGAGCGCCGCGAGCAGACCGCGCACGGTTTCCTCGGTCTCGTCGCCCATGTTGGATATGCGGAAGGTCTTGCCCTTCAGCTTGCCGTAACCGCCATCAATCACCAGTTGGTGCTTCTCGCGCAACCGCTTGATCCAGACGGCGATGTCGACCTCCTTGTTGTTCTTCACGCAGGTCAGCGACAGCGAGCGATAGCCCTCCGGAGCGAAGAATTCGAAACCGCGATCCTTCACCCACTCCGCCACGATAGCGTTGAGTGCTTTGTGGCGGGTATGGCGGGCGGCGACACCTTCGGTGAAAATATCTTCCAGCTTGGAACGCAACGCGTAGATCAACGAAATGACCGGCGTGCTCGGCGTCATGTCCTGCTCTTGATTTTTCGCAAACTCGACGAAGTCGAAGTAATACCCGCGGCCTTCGACCGTCGCGGCGCGCTCCATGGCCCGCTGGGACACGGAGAACAAAGCCAGCCCGGGAGGCATGGCCAGGGCTTTCTGGCTGCCAGTCAGCAGCACATCGATACCCAGCTCGTCCATCGGCAGCGGCTCGGTCGAGAACGACGACACCGTATCTACGACGAACATCACGTCGGGAAATTTCTTCATCACCGCCGCGATCTCCGGCAGCGAGTTTCGCACGCCGGTGGAGGTTTCATTGTGGATGAGAGTCAGGACATCGTAGCCACCCTCGGAGAGTTTCTTTTCGATCGCTTCGGGGAGCACAGGCTGGCCCCACTCCACTTGCAACGAGTCCGCCTGCTTGCCGCAGCGCTTGCTCACGTCAAACCACTTGTCGGAGAAGGCGCCGCACATGCAGTTCAGCACCTTTTTCGACGAGAGGTTGCGAATCGAGCCTTCCATCACACCCCAGGCCGAGGAGGTGGAAAGAAACACCGGACGGGTCGTGCCAAAAAGCTCCTGAAGCTTCGGCTGGATGCCGCCATAGAGCGCCTTGAAGTCGCCGCTGCGGTGCCCGATCATCGGTTCACACATGGCGCGATAGGTCTTCTCCGAGACCTCGATCGGGCCCGGAATGAATAGTTTAACGTGGGATTTTTGCATGAGTGGTTCAGGGAGCTTTCAGTTCTCCCAAATAAAGTTCTCCAGCCGCAGCTTATTCACGCGGTCGGCGGCCTCTTCCGCGCGCGGGCCATCAATGGAGCCGATTTTTTCGTAGACGGCAATGGCTTCTTTCCAGAGTTTTTGGGATTCGAGCAGATCCCCGGCGGCAAAGCCGGCCTTGTAATACCAAAAATACTCTGGTGCGCCCTTCTGCTCGGCGGAAAAGACACTGTAGTAACAATTTAACGCGGCGTCGGTGTCGTGCAGCTTTTCGTAAGCGGCCCCCATTTTCACGTAAGCCTGATAGAGCCATTCCTTGGGAGCCGTCGGATCTTTCGTGATCTCCTCCCAGGCCGCAATCGCGCTGCGAAAATTGGCCGGATCCTGCGCACCCAAGGCGTTGAAAGTATCGCCCTTTTCGATGAGCGCGGTATAGCGCAATTCCGCCGTGGGCTTGTCCGCCAGGATGCCGTCAAGCACCCCCAAGGCATCCTTGGGGCGCTTCAAAGCATTATAGAGGACCGCCTGGGCCAGGCTTGCTTGGACGGAGAGTGGTCCGTCAGCTTTGGCCACCCGCTCAAATTCCTCAATGGCGTCCTCCATTGCATTCGGGTCCATGGAACGAGCCATCGCCTGGGCCGAGAGGAATTGGGCTTTCTCCGCCAAGGGTGATTCGGGAAATTCCTCGGTGATGATATTAAACTGCCCGCGAGCCCCGAGATAATCGCCCCGTCGATAAAGCATCTCACCCAGCTTCATGCGAACTTCGGCTTGGTAGCGGGAATGCGAATACTTTTTGAGGAAAGCCTCCGCCAGCTTGCTCACCTGGGCCTCCGATTCGGAATCCCCGAGATCGGCCAGGAATATCGCCAGATAGTCAGCCTTTTCCAAGGTGGCGGGATCATTCGAGGAAATGCGGCGCAATTGCGCGCGGGCGCCCTGGGTATTCAGTTGGAGGTTGTCCCATTCCGCCAGCGCCAGGATGGCTCGCTGACTGTAATGTGAACCCTGATCGGCGATGGCCTTCAGCAACGCCGCCGCCTCGGGCTTCCGCGCCGCCGCAGCGTGCAACGCCTGATAGTACGCGATTTTTTCCACCATCTCCCGACCGCCCTTTTCCCCAGCTAACTCCTGCAAGGCCTGGTTCTCTTTATCCGGCAGGCCGGCCAGCATCGCGCAGATGGCGGAATCGGACAGCGCCGCCGATCGCAGGTCGGGCGATTTCGCGGCTAGCAGGAAACTTTCGGCCGCCTCCTGGTATTTCCAAAGGGCCGCGAGGGCGTGCCCCTGCAAAAACGCCACGCGAGAGCCCGAACCACCCTGCAAAGCCGACAACGCCTCAATCGGGCGGCCCGCCGCAAGGAGCGAACCGCTCAGTTCCGCCCGGGCCTCATTGGCCAGCGAATCTTTCGGGTAGTCACGGAGAAACTCGGCCAGGATCTCGCGGCTTTGTTCCGGCTTGCTGGAGCGCGCTTCATTGCGGGCCAGATAATACAACGCCAGCATCGAACGTCCGGCGTCCTTGCCGTCCGCGCTCCATTTCCGCAATTCCGAACTCGAAGAAGCTCCTTCCAGCGCATAAATCCGGTCCAGCGCGGCGAAGACCTTGGCCAGTCCCGGCAAGGTGGGATGTTCCTCGATAAAAATCTCCAGCGTCTTCTCCGCCTCGCTCTCCTTACCTTGCGCCATCTGGCTATCGGCTAGGCTGATGCTCACCGCCGCCGCCAGATCGGCCGAAGCCTCCTTAGATACGATGATTTGGCGAAATATCTCTTCCGCCCCAGCGGCATTGCCTTCAGCTAGAAGGAGACGCCCGTCAAAATAGCGGGCGCGCCGTTGCTGATCCGCCGAAAGACCCGTGGCCGATGACAGAGCCCGCCGCGCGATCTGAGTCTGGCCGACCTCTAGAGCCACTCCGGCGAGTTCCAAGGCCACAGCTGAGGCATCTGGATTTTTTTTCAGAAATTCCGCCAGGCTGCGTCCGGCTTCATCGTCCCGGCCCAAGGCCACCAGCATGCGGGCCTGACCCAAAGCAGCCCGCCGGGCAAACTCCTGGCTCACCGCCAGCTTTTCATAAAGATTCAGCGCCTCCTCCGTTTTGCCCAGTGCGGCATACGACTCCGCCAGCCAGAAGTTCGCCGCATCGCCCTCGGTTTTTGCCTTCTGGAGGAGTGCCGCGCTTTCCTCGTAGCGGCCTGCAGTGAATAGCGCACGCGCCAGCAGCAGATCCGCGGCCGCTGTTTCCTCCTTCGACGACCACTTGTCGGCAGCTTGCTGGAGTTGGTAAACCGCCACTTGCGGCAGACCGCTTTCCAGCGCCTCTCGCGCCGACTCAAGGCGGGTATCATCGGCCACAAGCGCTGTGGCTCCTGCTAAAAGAAACCAAAGGACCGCTCTCATGTTTGCAATACCCGCGCAAGGTAGTGTCCGGTCTGGCTGGCCGGATTGGCCGCGACGGTTTCCGGCGTGCCTTCGCAGACGATTTGTCCGCCGCCCGCTCCGCCGTCCGGGCCGAGATCGACGATCCAATCCGCACACTTGATCACTTCCAAATTATGTTCGATCACCACCAAAGTGTTGTGAGCGTCGCGCAGCTTGATCAACACTTCGAGAAGTTTGTGGATGTCGGCAAAATGTAACCCGGTCGTGGGCTCGTCCAGCAGGTAAATCGTGCGGCCCGTGGCGCGGCGCGCCAGTTCGGTGGCCAGCTTCAGGCGCTGCGCCTCACCGCCGGAGAGCGTCGTTGCGGATTGTCCCAGGCGCAAGTAGCCGAGCCCCACATCCTGCATGGTCTCCAGCTTGGAGGACAACGCGGGAATATTCCGGAAAAATCGGGACGCCTCATCCACCGTCATATGCAGCACGTCGGCGATGTTCTTGCCCTTGTAGGTGATTTCCAGTGTCTCCCGGTTGTATCTCCGCCCCCGGCACACTTCGCACTCCACATAGACGTCGGCCAGGAAGTGCATCTCGATTTTGATGAACCCATCCCCCTGGCAATGCTCACAGCGTCCGCCCTTCGCGTTGAAGGAAAACCGACTGGCGTCATAACCCCGCACCCGCGCGGACGGCAATTCGCTGAACAAATCGCGGATCGGTCCCAACGCGCCTGAATAAGTGGCGGGGTTGGAACGCGGCGTCCGACCCACCGGCGTCTGGTCGATCACCACGATCTTGTCAAATTGCTCGATGCCGACGATGCGATCGTGCGCGCCCGGGCGGTCCTTCGCACCATGGAGGTCGCGGGCCAGCGCCGCCCGCATGATGTCGTTGACCAATGTGGATTTTCCGCTGCCGGAAACCCCTGTCACACAAGTCAGGCAGCCCACCGGAAAAGCCGCGTTCACGTTTTTCAGGTTGTTTTCCCGCGCGCCGAAAACCGTCAGCCACCCGTCACCGATTTCCCCGGCCAGCTTGCGCTCCTTGCGCGGGGGCACCCGGCGCCTGGGCACCGGAATGCGCAGGGTCTTTTTCAGATACTGCGCGGTCAGCGAGTCCTCGTTTGCGAGGATTTCCTCCAACGTACCCTGCGCCACGATGCGCCCGCCTCGTGGACCAGCCCCTGGACCCAGATCCAAAATGTGGTCCGCCGCGCGGATGGTGTCCTCGTCGTGCTCCACCACAATCACGGAATTGCCCAGGTCTCGCAGCGAATGCAGCGTGCCAATCAGCCGTTCGTTATCCCGCTGGTGCAAGCCGATGCTTGGTTCATCCAACACGTACAACACACCCGCCAGCCCCGACCCGATCTGCGTGGCCAGACGAATCCGCTGCGCTTCGCCTCCGCTCAAGGTCCCGCTCTCCCGCACCAATTGCAGGTAACCCAGCCCCACCTCGTTCAGAAAACCCAATCGTTGCCGGATCTCACGCAGGACATCCTGCACGATCCCCTCCTCCGTCCCGCTCAGCGCGAGCTGTCCGATCACCTTTTCGGCTTCGGCAATGGGCAGTTCGCAAAAGGCATTGATGCTGTAACTGCGGTCTGTCGCGGCAATCGTCACCGCCAGGATCTCCGGGCGCAGCCGCGCCCCCTGGCAGACCTCGCACAGGCGGCGACCCTGATAGGCCCTCAGCCGTTTGCGGGTGAATTCGCTTTCGCTGGAATGGAAAAGCTTGTCCATCTGTGCCACGAGACCGTCAAAAGGCTTGGTCGTCTTTTTCTCCGCCGTGGTCTGGACGGTAATCTCCTTCTCGCCGCTGCCGTAAAAAAGGAGATCCTTAAAGCGTTCCGGAAGGTCCTTGAATGGCATGTCCGTGCGCACCTTTGTTTCCGCCACCAAGGCATCCAGAATCGCCGCGTAGAATTGCCGCATCCGCTTTTGTCCGACCCGCCAGGGCTTGATCGCGCCCTGAGCCAGCGTCTTCGCCCCGTCCACCATCAACTCGGGGTCAAAAAATAATTCCGTGCCGATGCCGTGACAGGCGGGGCAGGCCCCATGGTGGCTATTGAAGGAAAAATGCTTCGGCGTCAGCTTCGGCATGGTGAAGCCGGTCGAGGGATTGGAGTAGTCCGTGGAGAACTTCTGCTCCTGCCAGTCCTCCGCTCCTGGCTCCAGCCGGATCACGGCCATCTTCCCCTCGCCCCAGCGCAGCGCGGTCTCGATGGAATCGGCCAGCCGCTGCCGGATATCCTCGCGAATAGCCAGACGATCCACCACCGCCTCAATCGTGTGCTTCACCGTCTTGGCCAGCTTGGGCAGCGTCGTGGCATTCAACTCGGTGATTTCCCCGTCGATCCGCAGCCGTACAAATCCTTCCCGGCGCGCCTTTTCGATCACATCGCGAAACTCTCCCGCCTGCTTCGTCACCAGCGGCGCCAGCAACATGAACTTTGTCCCCTCCGGCCAGGCCTGGATCGCATCGGTAATCTGCTGCGGAGTCTGGCGCACCACCGGTTCTCCCGTGACCGGATCGTGCGGCCGCCCCACCGCGGCATAAAGCAACCTCAGGTAATCATAGATCTCCGTGGTCGTGGCGATGGTGGAACGCGGGCTGGCCGTCGAGGTCCGCTGCTCGATCGCAATCGCCGGCGAGAGCCCTTCGATGAAGTCGACGTCCGGCTTCTGCATCTGGTCCAGAAACTGCCGGGCGTAGGCTGACAGGCTCTCCACATACTTGCGCTGCCCCTCCGCATAAAGTGTATCGAAGGCCAGCGAGGATTTTCCCGAGCCGCTCAGTCCCGTCATGATCACCAGCTTGTTCCGCGGAATCTCCACGTCGAGATTCTGCAAATTATGCTGCCTCGCACCTTTAATGCGGATGACGGAGTGATTGTCTACAGGCATTTCTTGGGACAACGCGAATCCACAAGACTACACTTCAAGCTGAAAAATCCAAGGGGCTTCGTCGAAAAGACGACTACCTTCCCACTACTTCGTCCATGCCCTTGATGGACCCGTCGGGAAAAGAGAGCAAAGGCCCTCCCCCGTGCATGTTGCCAATCTCGACCAGCCACGGCTGTGTGGTCCATTTATAGGGAGTGCCCGCACGATCGTCGAATTGGGTCGGTTGGTAGTGTAACCTCGGACGACCGTTCTCAGTGCGACTCACGACTTTTCGCTGGATGGTCGGACACTTCCAGGTGTTCTCGGTAATCCCGTAGTTCTTCAATTGATCGAACCACCAGTCTTCGGCTCGATCGGGGTCAATATCGACCTCAACCGGTATTTGCGGCCAGCGCCCCCCTTCGTCCTGTACTGCCGCAGCCAAGGCCACTTGGATTGAGCGCATGTTGCTGCCACATCGGATAGCTTCGGCGCGCTCACGATAATGTCTTAAACCTACCAGTACCAGCGTCACTACGACCGCGATGATCGCTATCGTCACCAATGTTTCCAGCACGGTGAAAGCACTGCGCTTCATGGGATGCCTCTGAACCAAAAGTGAAGGCCGGACTTGGCCGGCCTTCACAACGAAAACTCTTGTTATCAAGCTAAAGGCTTAAGCCTAGCTGCTCGGATAAGCGTTACGAATACCCTTGAAGGTAAAGGTAAATTGCGGGCCATTGTTGATCAAATTCACCGTTTGAGTAATGGCCGGCTGGGTATCTGTAGGAGGCGTAATCACGATGATTTCAGAAGTAAAGAAGAAGGTCTGCGCGAGTCCCTTGCCACTGAACGCCGCATATGCGGACTGCTCCTGCATCTTCCCGGTGAAATTTCCATTCATGTACGACTGAATGTTGACGAAACTATTGGCGGAGTTGCTTCCCACCGCGGAGTTCACGATTTGTGCACCACCGTTATCAAGGACACCTGCGACCAGATTGACGTTGATGTTGGCCTGAACGAGACCGCGATAAACGGTTCCTTGCACCCAAAAAATGTAATCATTGTAAGGATCGTTCAACACCGCTCCGTTCAAAAGGAATTGGGGAGCAGTAGTCTGGGAACCACCGGCGTAAGTGAAACGGAAAACACCGGTCAGATTTTGACCCTTGGCGGTGGCCTGGTAGGAACCATCCACACCGGTAATCAAAGGCGAACCATTCGTGAAAGGAGGCGGGCCTCCGAAACCACCAGCGTGGCCAAAGGAAATCGTAGCAAGGAGAGCGAGGAGGGATAAGGCAGTTTTCATCCGTTTTGCAGCAAAGTGGTGATTCACTCGTCCTCTGGCAAGAAAAAAATCACCGATTTTCCTCTAGCCACGCCAGGGCTTTTACATAGCTCTGGCGCTCCAGATAATGCCGCAGTTGAGGATTGGCCTCCGGCGGTAATTTTCCGACCAATTCATCGAGGCGACCGGCTGCGGAAATAAGCTTCTCCAGATGCGCCGCCGGATCACGGTCCCGCAACTGATGGTCCGCCACGACCGCCAGCCTGTTTTTCACAGCCTCACGCAATTCCACCAGATTCATACGCGGTCGGGAAAGCAGGGGTTATTCTTCATCGTCCTTCGGCCCGATGGTGCGCTCCCCCGTGAGGACCTCCTGCACTGTGCCGACTGCGCGCAACGTTCCATCTTTCACGGTGGTACCCACCCGTTCGGCGGCATTTCCAACCGTGCCGATCAATCCGCCAATTTTTTTGGTCGCCACCGATTCCTGCGTCGTCGAGCCGTTGCGTGGTTGGCTGACAACCTCCAACGGCATGATGACACTCCCGTCCTCGGCCGAGACCTGCAGCACTCCAACCTGCGCGCCGAGGTTATTGTAGAGCCGCAAAACCCACATGGGAGCGCCCGTGACATTGTTGGCTCGCAAGCTGTAATCGACCCAATTGAAAGGCACCTGTCTGGCCACGGCCTGTTTGTTCGCGACATCAAAGGCGCCGCCGGAATCGAGATTGAGGCGGTTGAGCGCGATGGGTTGCTGAGTCCCCACATCGCCGTATCCCCGCAACGGCGTCCGCTGCGAAACAATCTCATGCCCTGAGGCAATCACCTCACGAATGCCTCCCCGTGCCGATGGATCGCGGAAAATAACCTTCCAATCAGATGGGCCGGGTTCACCCCGATCTCCCGTCATTTCCAGAAGTGCGGCGTCACTCCCGACCGCTTTTTGCGCCGCGCGCAACGAGGTGTAGGCCGAGCCGGCATCCGCCGCCCGGACCGTCACCGCCACCAGCAAAACCTGCAGAGAAACAAAAAGAAACTGTCGAATCATCCCCCATACCATGCCGCACCTCGCCGTATTTTCCACGAAAAAAACCGGCTGACAGAACTGCCTCCATCAGCGAAAAGAGAGATATGTCCGACGAAGTCGCGTCACTGCGCAAGTCCCTCCACATCTACAAAGGCCTCGTTGAAGTCAGCGGACTGATTAACTCCATCACCGACTACAACGAGTTGCTGCGGGCGATTCTGGATGTGGCCCGGCGCGTTATCCTGGCTGAGGCCGCATCGTTATTTTTCGTCAACGAGGAGACCGACGCCCTTGATCTGGCCATCTCC
Organism: uncultured Chthoniobacterales bacterium; assembly: GCA_964445975.1. GTDB lineage: Bacteria > Verrucomicrobiota > Verrucomicrobiia > Chthoniobacterales > Terrimicrobiaceae > CAYUMP01. Next base: position 131,185 of record CAYUMP010000011.1, read on the forward strand.
TCCTTCGCGGAGGGACAATTCGTGGAACCCAAAATCTCCGTCCCCCGCGGCAAGGGTATTGCCGGTTGGGTCATGCTCCATGGGGAGGGCCTGCTGATCCCCGACGCCTATGCCGATGACCGGTTTTACAAGGACGCGGACCGGCAGACGGGCTTCCGCACGCGCTCCATCCTGTGCGCTCCCCTGAAATACAACGGTAATATCATCGGCGTGCTCCAGATCCTCAATCCTCGGGAAAAACAGGCCTTCGATGAGCAGGACCTGGAAGGTTTCATCGCCTACGCCAACTTCACCGCCATCGCCATCGAGAAACTGCGGGCCATCGACCGCGACCGGGCTCAGGAACGCGTCCAACGCGACCTCTCCATCGCCGCAGACATCCAGCAGGAACTCCTTTCTCGGGCTCTCCCCAGCCATGTGCCGGGCGCCATTTTCGCCGCGCACAACCAGGCCGCCTCCAACGTCGGCGGGGATTTTTTCAGCGTGCACGTCAAAAGCCCCTACGAAACCTACTTCGCCATCGGCGACGTCTCCGGCAAGGGCATCGCCGCCTCCCTCCTCATGGCCCAGACCATCAGCGCCATGCAGTTCGTTTTCTCGTCGACCACCAGCCCGGCCGATGCCCTGGCCAAGTTGAACTCCACCCTCAGTGAGCGCATTGTAAGAGGCATGTTTGTCACCACCATCGTCGGGCGCATCACGCCCACCGCCAATCGTATCGAGCTGGCCAGCGCTGGACATTGCCGCCCCGTCCTGCTTCGGGCCGACGGTTCCACCCGGGAGATTGAGACCGAAGGTTCCCTCCCACTCGGCATCATGCCCAAGGTCGTCTATCGCCAGGGCAAGGTGGATCTCGAAAAAGGCGACTGGCTAGTGTGTTACACCGATGGACTTTCCGAGTCCCGCCGGGACGACGACAGCAACCTCTTCTTTGAGAAAAAAATCCAAACCTCGCTGCAGGGAAAGACCTTTGCCAACCCGCAGGGCATCATCGACTGCCTGCTCCTCGCGGAAAAGGAACACCGCGGCGATGGCGATCAACTCGATGACCTCACCATCATTGCCGGAGGCCTGGCATGAAGGCGAACAAGCTCTCATTCGCCAGCAATTCCTGCCATCTCGCCGAAGTGCGCCAGCAGGCCCGCACCTTCCTGGCCAAAGCCGGCTTCGAGGAATGCGAGACCGAACTCCTTGTTCTCGCGCTGGACGAAGCCTGCACCAACGTCATCCGCCACGCCTACAAGGGCGAAGCCAAACCGATGCGACTGGAGATGACGCGCCTCAGCGGGAAAATCCGCTTTGTTCTGCGGGACTACGGCCGCTCATGCGACCCCCGCCACATCAAAAGCCGCGAACTTGAGGATGTCCGCCCCGGCGGCGTCGGGGTGCACATCATCAAGCAGGTCTTCGACCATGTCGCCTACGAACCGCAGGCGCGTGGGACGAAGCTGACTTTGGAAAAAGCCTTGGTCAAGAAGCCCGCCAAGGCACACGTCCGCTAAACGATCACGGCAGTTCGGAGAGTTTCACCGGACCGTAATTTTCCTCCAGGCTCGCGGCCGGCGTGGTGCGCTTCACCCAAAAGACCTCCTGTGCGCGGTCATAATACACATCGAAGATAAACGCTTCCAAACTCACCCGCTCCTGCGGCAGGCGATACATCTCTCCCCGGCTACGCTTTGGTATGGAGGGAGTCGCTGTCCAACGCGGAAGCAAGTTGACATCTAGGGTGTAGGCATCAATTCCATATTTTTTGATCAGACGCTGCACCTCCGGAGAAGGCATCCGATCAGCGCTTTCCATGGCGGAACATCCGACCATTAGGGCGAAAAGACCGACACTCAGAGTAAAAAAGACCCGGCGGCCAAAAGTTAGCCAATTATCAATTTTATTAATATTTGAAGAAAAACATACCATGAGAGGAATTGTATTAAAAACATTCATAATTAGCAGAGAAAAATGTCAGAAGTCACACTGTCTAAGTAATTTATGCTAGACATCAATGAGAAGGTTTTCTATCTAAACCCCACCTTCCCGAACATGAAAATCGAAATTCTGCAAACCTCGCAGCACACCCTCTTTTCCCGCGGTCAATACTACTGGCACGTTAGAAGTGATCAGGGAAAAATCATCTCCGATTCCGGCAAACCCTTTCGCAGCAAAGACCATTGCCTGGAAATGGCCCGCAAGGTGAAAGAGCAGATGCCGCACGCTCCCATCGTCGACCTTACCCGGGGTTAGGAGAGCTTTTCGCGGAAAAAACGCAGCAGCAGGCTCATACACACATGGGCCAGCGCCGGATTATAGCGCGGACCTTCGTCGCGCAGAAAAGCATGGGCGGCGTCAAACTCGTGCCATTCAAAATCAAGACCGACTTCGTTTAATCGGTCGGCGATCTTCTGCCGCCCTTCCAGCGGAACGTGCGGGTCTTGTCGTCCAAACACGAACATGAACGGTGCCGTCGCCCCCGCAAAACGCGCCAGCGTGTCGTCGTTTTTCCCCGCGCCCAGCGAACCACCATGAATATCGGTGGGATAAAAAGCCGCCACCGCCTTTACCAGCGGATGAAAACCCGCGCGTACGGCAAGGTGCCCTCCCAGACAAACGCCATAGCTGCCGATCCGGCCCGTGCAGCATTCATGCGTGGAAAGGAATTTCGCGATGACATCCGCGTCTTCATCGAAAGACGCAATCTCCTTCGTCGTCTTCAACGCATTACCGCGATCACTCCCCGCCTGGTCGTAAGCCAGCACCGTCCCTGCCGGCTCAAACTCGTGATAAACCTCCGGCACCGCTACCAGATACCCCTGCCCGCTCAAGGCCGCCGCCATCCGCCGGATCGGCCCCGTCATCTGGAAAATCTCCGAATAAAAAATCACCCCCGGATGCTTTCCCTCGCCCTCTGGAATAAACAAATACACGCGCATGGCGCCTCGCGTAGTCGCGAGGTCGACGTAGGATTCCGCAATCTTCACGCCGCCTGCTCTAGCCGCAAACGCCCCGCCCGGCGACGCAAATCGATTGCTCCCTTCCACCCTGCGTCTACCTTTCCTTCATGTCCTTCTCCGCCCTCTACCTCACTAAACAGGACGCCACGGTCCACGCCGAAATCAAATCCCTCGACGAAGCGGAACTTCCTCCCGGCGATGTGTTGATCCGCGTCTCTCATTCCACCCTCAACTACAAGGATGCACTAGCGATCACCAAGGGCGTTCCCGTCGTCCGCAAATTCCCCATGATCCCCGGCATTGATCTGGCCGGCGCCGTCGAGGAAAGCTCCGACCCGCGATTTTCTCCCGGTGACGCCGTACTGGTCAATGGCTGGGGCCTCGGCGAGGAACGCTGGGGCGGCTTCGCCGAAAAAGCCCGCGTGCCCGGGGATTTTGCCCTCTCCATTCCCGCGCCGTTTGACGCCGCCCAGGCCATGGCCATCGGCACCGCCGGATACACCGCGATGCTTTGCCTGCTGACCCTGGAACGGGCCGGACTGAAACCCGATGCGGGCCGGGTTCTCGTCACCGGCGCAGCCGGTGGCGTGGGCAGCGTCGCCATTGCCCTGCTCGCGGCCGGCGGCTACGAAGTGACTGCCTCGACCGGCCGTACCTCCGACGCATCTTACCTCCAATCGCTGGGCGCCACCGAAATCATCGACCGCGCCGAACTCTCCGCTCCCGGGAAACCATTGCAAAAGGAACGCTGGGCCGCGGCCATCGACAGCGTGGGCGGACACACCCTTGCCAATGTTTGCGCCAGCCTGAAATACCGCGGCAGCGTCGCCGCCTGCGGATTGGCCCAGAGCATGGACTTTCCCGCCACCGTCGCGCCGTTCATTTTGCGCAATGTCACCTTGTTCGGCATCGATAGCGTGCATGCGCCCCGCGCCGACCGCGAGCTCGCGTGGTCCCGGCTTGCGCGCGAACTCGATCCCACCAAACTCGCCAGTATCGTCCGGACGATTTCGCTCTCGGAAGTCCCGGCCAGCGCCGCCGATTTGCTCGCGGGGAAAATCCGCGGGCGTCTTGTCGTGAAGATCTAAGCCGGACGCTCGATCTGGCCGTCGGCGAGATTGAGCGGCAATGGATCAGGCCGGGACATCGAACTCTTCACGTCGATGTGGCGGCCGCTTTCCGAGGCGTCGATGATCGTGTGCATGAGGTCGAGTACGTGATAGGCCACCCGCTCGTTGGCGCGATGCTCGCGGCCGGAGACAATCGCCGCCACCATGTCCGTCACGCCCAGCCCCCGGCTTTCGTTGGCGTAGCCAAACTGCAGCGGCATTTCGCGCCACTCCTTCTCCCCGCGCGCCTGGAAAAAAATCGGCCCGGCGAAGCCATTCGGGTCGGGCACCACCAGGGTCCCTTCCGCGCCATAAATCTCGATATTCGGTAGGCGCGTACCGGAAACATCGAAACTCGTCGTCAGTGTCACCACCGGCCCCGCCGCGAAATCCAGCACCGCCGCCACATGCGTTGGCACTTCCACATCGATGGTGGTTCCCGCCAGCGGCTCGCTGCCGATGGTCCGTTGCGGGAAGCTGCTGCGCGCCGACGCCGTGACCCGCTTCACCGGGCCGAGCAAGGTGGTGAAGGCTGCGAGATAATACGGCCCCACATCGAAAAGCGGACCTCCCCCTTTTTTGTAAAAAAAGTCGGGACTGGGATGCCAGCTCTCCGGCCCGCGGCTTAGCATGAAACCCGCGCCGCCCAGCGGCTCCCCGATGAGACCCTCATCGATCAACTTGCGGCAGGTCTGCAAACCGCCACCCAGAAAAGTATCTGGCGCGCCGCCCAGCCGCACTCCCTTTTCCCGCGCCAGACCGATCAACTCCCGCGCCTCCCGCCGGCGCAGCGTCAGCGGCTTTTCCGTATAAACGTGCTTCCCTTTTTTCAAGGCCCGCCCCGCTACTTCCGCATGCGCCGCCGGAACCGTCAGGTTGATCACCAGCGCCACCTCGGGATCGGACAGCAGGTCTTCCGTCGTCAATGCGCGAGGCACGCCATGCAACGCGGCGAAAGCCTCCGCCCGGAAAACATCCAGGTCCGCGCACGCGACGATTTCGAAATTCTCAAACCTCTGGCCCGCCGCCGCGTAGGTTTCGCTGATATTGCCGCAACCGATGATGCCGACGGGAAATTTGCTCATGGGGAATGGATATTGCGGTTACCGAAAGCACCGCAAGCTTGGCGAGTGAAAAAGTCACTCCGGCTCGACAATCTCCCGGAAATGTCATAAGTCTTTTCTCGTGTCTCCCCTGACCGCTGAGTTTCTCGGCACGATGCTCCTCATCGTCCTTGGCGATGGTGTCGTCGCCAACGTCCTGTTGAACAAATCCAAGGGCCAGGGTAGCGGCTGGATCGTCATCACCACCGGCTGGGCCTTTGCCGTCTTCCTTGGCGTGGCCGCCACCGCAAGCATCAGCGGCGCTCATTTAAATCCGGCCATCTCCATCGGCCTCGCCACCGTAGGCTCATTCTCCTGGGCCCAGGTGCCTGGCTATATCGTGGCCCAGATGCTTGGAGCTTTTGTCGGCGCGGTCCTGGTCTGGCTCGCCTATCTACCGCACTGGAAAGTCACCGAAGACGCCGAACTCAAACGCGCCGTTTTCTGCACCGCCCCCGCCATCCGGCACACCCCGTCCAATTTCATCTGCGAGGTCATCGGGACCTTCGTCCTCGTCTTCGGAGCCTTTAGCATGAAAAGCGCCTTTGAGCATCCGCTGAGTGGCTCCAGCATCCCCATCGACCTCGGTGCGCTGGGCGCCGTCCCCGTCGCGCTCCTCGTCTGGGCCATCGGCCTCTCCCTCGGCGGCCCCACCGGCTACGCCATCAACCCCGCCCGCGATCTCGGCCCCCGCATCGCCCACGCCCTCCTTCCCATTCCCGGCAAGACCCACAGCGATTGGGGCTACGCCTGGCTCCCCGTGGCCGCTCCCATCGTCGGCGCCCTCATCGCCGCCGGCCTCTACCTCGCCCTCGGCAAATACTAAATCATGAAATACCTCCTGGCTCTCGATCAAGGCACCACCAGCTCCCGCGCCATTATCTATAACGACCGCTGCGAACCCCTCGCTGTCGCGCAGAAGGAATTCACCCAGCATTTCCCCAAGTCCGGTTGGGTCGAGCACGATGCCTCGGAAATCTGGGACACCGTCCTCGAGACCTCCCGTGAGGCCATCCAAAAGGCCAATATCACCGCCGCCGACATCGCCGCCATCGGCATCACCAACCAGCGCGAAACCGCCGTGCTCTGGGATCGGAAAACCGGCGAACCCCTCCACCACGCCATCGTCTGGCAGGACCGCCGCACCAGCGACTACATGTCCGCCCTGCGCGACGGCGGCAAGGAACCCCTCGTCCAGCAAAAGACCGGCCTCATCCTCGACTCCTATTTCTCCGCCAGCAAAATCCACTGGCTCCTCCGGCAAATTCCCAACGCCCGCCAGCGCGCCGAGGCGGGCGAACTCGCCGCCGGCACCATCGACTCCTGGCTCATCTTCAAGCTCACCGGTGGCAAAAAACACGTCACCGACGTGACCAACGCCTCCCGCACCATGTTGATGAATATCCACAGCGGCGAGTGGGACAAGGAACTCATGGCCCTCTTCGACATCCCGCGAAAGTGCCTCCCCGAGATCGTCCCGAGCAGCGGCGATTTCGGTGAAACCGATCCCTCGCTTTTTAAAACCAGCATCCCCATTCGCGGCGTGGCCGGCGACCAGCAGGCCGCCCTCTTTGGCCAGCTCTGCGACCAGCCCGGCCTGGTCAAATGCACCTACGGCACCGGCTGCTTCATGCTCCTCTTCACCGGCGGCGAACCCGTCTCCAGCAAGAACCGCCTCCTCACCACCGTCGCCTGGAAGCTCGGCGACGAACCGCTCCAGTACGCCATCGAGGGCAGCGTTTTTGTCGGCGGCGCCGCCGTGCAGTGGCTGCGCGACGGCCTGAAAATCATCAAGACCGCCCCCGAGGTGAACGACCTCGCCGCCCAGGTCACCGACTCCGGCGGTGTCTTTCTCGTGCCCGCCTTCACCGGCCTCGGCGCTCCGTATTGGGACGCCACCGCCCGCGGCGCATTGCTCGGCATCACCCGCGGCACCACCTCCGCCCACATCGCCCGCGCCACCCTGGAAGGCATCGCCTACCAGGTCACCGACCTCCTCTCCGCCATGGAAAAGGATTCCGGCCGGAAAATTTCCACCCTCCGCGTCGACGGCGGAGCCTGCGCCAGCAATCTCCTCATGCAGATGCAGGCCGATTCCCTCGGCGTCAAAGTCGAGCGCCCGCACAATATCGAAACCACCGCCCTCGGGGCCGCCATGCTCGCCGGCCTCGGCGTCGGCCTCTGGAAGGACAGCAAGGAACTCGCCGAAATCCGCCAGGCCGAGCGCGTCTTCCGCGCCTCCACCACCGCCAAGGACCGCCGCGCTCACCTCAAACGCTGGCGCAAAGCCGTCAAACGCGCCCAAAACTGGGAAACTTTATGAACCGCGAAACCTCACTCCATCAACTCACCACCACCTCCCGCTGGGATGTCATCATCATCGGCGGCGGGGCCACCGGTCTCGGCGTCGCGGTCGATGCCGCCACCCGCGGCCTCCGCACCCTCCTCCTGGAATCCCACGATTTCGCCAAGGGCACCTCCAGCCGCAGCACGAAGCTCGTCCACGGCGGCGTCCGTTATCTGGAACAAGGCGACATCCCCCTCGTCTTAGAGGCCCTTCGCGAGCGCGGCCTGCTCCACCGCAATGCCCCCCAGGTCGTCCACAACCTCTCCTTCATCGTCCCCCGCTACCAATGGTGGGAAGGCCCCTTCTTCGGCATCGGCCTCAAAGTCTACGACGCCCTCGCCGGTCGCCTCAATCTCGCCCCCTCCAAGCTCCTCTCCCGTCAGGACACCATCACCCGCATTCCCAATATCGAGCCCGAGAAACTCCTCGGCGGCGTGGAATACTTCGACGGCCAGTTCGACGACTCCCGCCTCGCCATCACCCTCGCCCAGTCCGCCGAAGACCACGGCGCCTGCATGTTAAATTACCTGCGCGTCACCGGCATCACCAAGGACGGCATCATGGTCAATGGCGTCACCGCCGTGGATGACGAAACCGGGAAATCCTACGAACTCAAAGCCCGCGTCGTCATCAACGCCACCGGCATCTTCGCCGACGAGATCCGCCTCATGGACGAACCCCAGGCCACCCGCGCCGTCCAGCCCAGCCAGGGCGTCCACCTCGTCTTCGACCGCGACTTCCTGCAGGGCGACTCCGCCATCATGGTTCCCCACACCGACGACGGCCGCGTCCTCTTCGTCATCCCCTGGCACGGCAAAGTCCTCGTCGGCACCACCGACACCGCCATGGATACCGCCGAGATCGAACCCCGCGCCCTCGACGACGAGATCGGCTTCATCCTCCGCAACGCCGCCCGCTACCTCGCCCGCGATCCTAAGCGCGAGGACATCCTCAGCATCTTCGCCGGCCAGCGCCCCTTGGTCAGAAAGCCCGGCAAAGACGGCGGCGCCACCAAAGCCATCTCCCGCAACCACGAAGTGTTAGTCTCCGATTCCGGCCTCGTCACCATCGTCGGCGGCAAATGGACCACCTACCGCAAGATGGCCGAGGACACCCTCAACCACGCCGCTCTCATCGGCGGCTTCGACAACAAACCCTGCGTCACCGAAAACCTCCAACTCCACGGCTGGCGCAGTCCCAACGCCGCAGCGTTACCCGAACACCTCGCCGTCTACGGCTCCGATTCAGGTAAGCTCGAAGCCCTCCCCGAAAACGCCGAACGCCTCCACCCGCGCCTGCCCTATACCAAAGCCAATGTCATCTGGGCCATCCGCGAAGAAATGGCCCGCACCATCGAAGACATCCTCTCCCGCCGCACCCGCGCCCTCCTCCTCGACGCCCGCGCCGCCATTGAGTCCGCCCCGGCAGTCGGGGATATCCTTGCCAAAGAATTAGGAAAGGACTCCACCTGGGCCATAAAGCAACTCGAAGAGTTCAAAAAACTCGCGATCGGATATCTTCCCACCTAAAGGTCCGCACTTATGCGTCACCCCTAGGGCAAAGGACTGCGGTTACTTGTAAGGAGGTCAAATTTTCTCAGACCTAAAAAATCTGAAAGAAAGCTTTCACTCCAATTCCAGCTTCCAGTTTTCGTGAGTTTAAAGTTTCTCTCAGGAGCCAGCATCCAATCAATCCTACCCTGAATCCAAAGGCCGGCATAATTAAGGCCAACATCAATGCATTGATTACTCTGATGAACAGTATGTTCGCCATCAAAGAAGGCCAAACGAATTACCGGTATACCGCCTAAAAATTTACTAACGTACGAAATATGTTCGTCTGAGGCCTCGTCGCGATTTTCATTAGTCCGGGCTTCAACAGCTATCCCCAAAGGCACCTCTCGAGAGGAACGCCCTATCAAATTTGAAATGTTATTAAAAAGTTTATCGTCTGTAGGCAGCGTCATACTACCTACAACTTCCTGGGATCTAGGGGCCCGAAGCCCGACAATGTCGATGTGATTATGTTGCCTTCCATCGAATGCAGTAAAATGGGGAATCACAAGAAAGCCATTAAGTCGGAGGTAAGTAGCAGCAAGTTTCTCGGCGAGATTCATAAATGTTTCCGTGGAGTAAGACGATAGCTATCTTTTCAGAATAATGAGTGACTCTCGAAGGGGTAATCCGCACTGCCTTCCCGCATCTCCAACCCGCCGCTGTTGGCCAGCTCCACGTAAATTACGGAGCACGAAGATGCCATTAAGGGAGAACCCATACTCACACGCCAACTCCGCAAGCAAAACGTCGACAGGAATATGTACGCCGTAATATGACGATGTGCTTACAACGATCCACATCTCGCCCCTCTTCCTAAGCAACCTAGCTGCTTGTTTTAACACTCCATCCATATCTTCGAAATATGCCTCAATCATTTCCGGTAATCGGCTACTCCATAGATTCTCTACTTCTCTTAACTGTCGCGCGAATCCCTTCACCAAGGGATTCTTCATCTCTCCAATTTTTTCCCACGAAACCTGGACATGAGAGCGCAAAGTCTTCAGCCTAATTTTTCGTAAATCAGCGTTACTTTTAACAAATCCACCGAGGAAAAGCTCGGGACGATAAACGTCTGAGTAATCAAACGAATTCAGATATGGAGGGGAAGTAACCAAGAGGTCAAACGATCGACTTTGGAGTCCACTTAATTTTTCTCTAGCGTCACCAACCAAGATGCACGACGATCCACTTTTCGGCATTGGAGTCAAAGAAATGTCTCCGACCATCATTTCAGCGACTTGCTTGAACGCCCTGATGAAATCCTCTGAACTATAATTCAGCTTATCCCAATCGCGATGATATCGAAGACACTTTCCATCTTTTTTTGCATTACAGCACATCATGGCGGCTCGAATTCCGGCCAACACAAAAGCGTCGGAGTAGGCAGACTGACGGCGTTTCGCTGCACCAATTAGGGCCGTCGCTACTCGAAGGACACCCCTCTCAAATAGCCATTTCGAATTTTCTTCAGTTCTTGAAAATGAAGAATATCCCTCCAAAGGCGAGGGAGAATCCGCGGACTCAACCTCTTTAACAATCTCCTTAAGTTTCTCCTTGTAAGTAGCAGCTCTCCATCGGTCTTTATTGCACTTCACCTTGGAGGCAAAAGCGCAGAAAGGATTTACCTCTATACCCACAGCACGATGGCCCAAAAGCGCTGAAGTTAGAGGAGTCGTTCCTGAACCCGAGAATGGATCAAGAATCGAAATATTCCTCTTCCTTTTAACCTGTCCAATAGCTTCTCTTACCAACTGATTTGAGAAGCCCTCTTTGAAGGGATACCATCGATGTCGAGGTTGATTAAGATTTTCGTCGAAGTTGTAGAATGTTCGCGCCGAAAATTGGTGGTCAATCTGCGGAATCATTGATTACTTGCGGTTTTCGACTCTAGAAACATCACCAGACAAGAACCTCTGGCCGGCAATTTTACAACTCCACACTTCGAGACACGAATACACCCCTCCTCTTCTACAGACTCCATTTCGAGCGCATCGAAATCGGCCCGACTACGCCCGTCATACACAAGTAATGTTCCCTGATCTATTGATCCATTCTTCTTCAGGTAATCTGACAATTGTCCAAGCCCTCTGCGAAACTGAGCTACCCCATGATCGGATGATCCATTTGTCCCAAGCCACTTAATCTCCACAAGATATTTTCGACCTTCAGGGGAAATAATATAGATGTCAGGCTCGTCGCTCCGAGTGTCTTTTGGTTCACTTTTAACGTCCCCATCAACATGTATCTCCAGCCACATAAGTAACGACTTATGGAAGATCCCCTCAGTTTTAAGATGACCCTGCTTACTGTGCAATAATCTACTTGCTCGATCACTCCAGTGTAGCGTGTCTTGTGAATATCTAACTCCATTTTTATAGTGGTCACGAACGCTCAACTCATAATTGTCCGCGCTTCTACGAAATTTGGAGGGACGCGGAGGACGACTTTCAGGATCATCAAGGCCAACACATCCCGCTGTATATCCATTGGAATAGAACCTCACTAAACTTTTATCTTCGTAATAGGCAATCGCTTTTCCCTCTGAGGCAGAACTAAAATCGACCTCATCGGGATTGCGCTCATCATTGCAAGATAACCTTACGACATCAATAACCTTAAGATTTTTATCGAGCCGAATTATATGTGCCTTCCTCACACTACTTTTGACGATGAATTCAGCCGTCAGTTCACTCGTGCCATCTTCTTGTTGTGTGAGCTCAAACCCATACGGCTTATCGCCAAGCTCATCTCGAATAGACCGTAATAATGCTATAATCTCATCAACTATTCTCACCCCAAGCGCGAAGTCCCAATCATTGGAAGGAAGCCTTTGCACGATTTTAGCACCAGGCGATTTAAAAACGGCAACTGTGGCGCGCTGATGAGAATCATTGGGTTGAACTCCAAGCATCTCTTACTTAGCCTCAGGAAATGTTCTATATTCATCAAGAATGGCGAACATCAGTTGAATAAGCGTTATCCGTGAAATCGGAAGTTCCCTATCAACCTCAAGCGCACGCTTCAAGTCTCTCAGTATTTGAGCTGATAAATTGCTCCGAGATTCTCCTACCGGAAGGACATGAGGGATTTTGGCAGCGCGCGCAACTCCGTATGTGGGCTCAGCGTAGACAATTTCCTTGATATTATCCCATCCGCGCTTCTGAACCTCACCCCCAATGGCCTCAAAAAGCTGAAAATCATCATTAAACGAAATATTTTTTCGAAGGCTCTCGACGCAATCAACGCCGGAATTTGCAAGCGTATATTTACTCTCAGCGTTCCGAAGTTTTCTGAATGAGAGACTTTCAATGTTTACCAAACCGCGAAAAGCAAGCACATCGACCGCGTTCTGTATCGAGAGGTCATAGGGGCCGTTACGCCACGGCTTAAACTTTGAATTGGCGCCTACGTCTCTCCAAACAATTGCGAAGACATCGAAGAGGTAAATGAATTTCTGAAGAGCCAGCCTCCCCAGTTGCCTTTGTTGACCGCCGGCAACATAAAGAGCGAAAAGCACGTCTTTCACTCGATGCTCAATGTAAACACCAGTCGACATCTCAACGTCCGATTATTTTTTCCATTTGGTCCTCAAAATCCGACATCTTACTTTTCTGCAACTTTGAAAGGTTCCCCTCGCGAAGAAGATTGAAAACTCGTTTAGTTCGATTCGCAGGCGGATACGGTTTCAAAAGCGGCTCGGCTATTCCTCCAATCTGCACGTTTGCAGTCAGTAAAATTGAGAATCCCCTTCTCGCAAAACGCCGAAACATTTCAGCTACATTACTTGAATACGCTAGATCCAATGCATTTTCAGGAGTTTCACATATAAACGTTGATTTCGAGCTAGACAACTCTCCCGCCAATTCAACAAGGGCCATCCGAAATGCTATATCTAGAAAAAATCTCTCAGATTCGGAACAAGCCTGAGGGTTATTGCGTTGATGGTCATCAAATTTTGGGACAAAATAATTAAGCTCCCCCAATTCGCCTTTTGCCGGCGTCGCGATAAACTCACACGGATATCCAAGAAACTCCTCACTATAACTAGACGCTATCTCCAGCAATCGCCTCAATCGAATTGAAGAAGCTGCCGTAAAATCGGAATAAACTTTATCCAACTGCTTCTTTAGCTGTTGCCAAGAAGCCTCAAGTTCGGCATGTCGAGCCTTATAAATTTTTAATGTGCGAGCGGCGGCTGACTCTGTTTTGGTGTCAAAATCGAAATCCCTCTCTTTCGGGACGCGAGGCAACTGCAGACTGATTTTGTCCAACTTGATTCTATACTCCCTTTCCTTCTCCGTAAGGGATTCGACCTCAGTCTGAATATTCCTATATTCGAGTTCAAGTTGTCCTCTCCGAAGGTTTAACTCCGCAACTTTTTTGCGAAGGTCGTCGAGTTTATCGTCATGCTCTGCAATAGAGTGCAACTGACCACAGATCGGGCAATTGCCATTGGAAAGCGCTTCAGCGGCAGAACTCGCGAGCTTTTCTGACTCCTGCGAGCAATAGGGACATCTGTGATAAACAAGCAGCTTTTGCAGCGCTACCGCTTCAGAACCTGTCTCAACCCCCCGTAAGGTCTTCAGAATGAAGGCATCCTCCGATGTAGATAGCCGACCCTGAAGGCTCTCCAATTTGTTATCAATATCGGTGAGTTCTGCCCGAATCGCTTTCACGTTTTGAAAGAGGTCGAGTCTTCGACGACTTCCTTGCGTTATTAACTTATAAATCTCATCCGCCTGATCAATTATTCTACTAGCACCTACCCCCTCCCTTTCAGCTGGCTTCTTTTTCTTGTTCGCAAGTTTATTACGCTCAATTTGCTCCTGAATGTGCCCTATATCTACATGCAAATGGCGTTTTTTCGTGTCGAGTTCACGCAATTCGTGGCTCAATTGCCTGTAATGCGACTCCCGCTCAAAATCAGAGCAGGTCAGCATTACGACCCGAGTTTGCGCTTTCTGCTCCCAGATCAATGACTGGCGTGACTCAGGAAGATAGCAAAGCCGATGAACTAGAAAGCGAAAGTCTGTTGAGGAAATCCCACAAATTTTCTCAAGGAAATTGTCATAAATGCTTTGGGCTTCATTTGAGTCATGAACCCAATCGTCCTCTCCTATCTTAATTCCCAAAAGAGACTCCGTTCGAGTTCCTCGTCGCACCGTTAAGACCCATTCGCCAAGAGCAAATTCCACCTGAACTTCGCTCTCTTGATCTGGATTAAGACGTTGCCTGAAATACTTCGGCCCCCAACGATCTTTTTTGTCTTCCTGGATTTCCTCATCGGCACTTCCTGCAATCGCATATGCGATTGCCTGAAGAGTGGTCGTCTTTCCCATAGCATTCCCACCCATGATAAGGAAAGGTCCATCCGGCAACTCTAACTCGATAGTCTTTTCGAAAAGAGGCCCAAATCCTGTCAATGTAATACTGTATATTCTGGGGAGGAGAATGCCGCTCATTTTCTGAAAATGACTGTGCTTTAAAGTCGTGAAGTGCACTACCTAAGGGAAGCCGTCGCTCTTTGGAAGAGCTAAATGAAAGTCTGTTGACTGCCTGCGTGGAAAAACTCAGACCGACAACAGACAAAATAGAATACTTCACCCGACGGCTGCGAATCCACTGACGCGCGGTCGTGGCGTCTGGGATTGACACAGGGAGCCGACAGTTCCTCGGCTTCTCTAGCCTCGCCGCCTCAACGGGATGATGACTTGACGAAAATCTGTGGTTTTAGTATTTAACCAAATCATTAATTAACTACACGGTAACATTCCATGACTGACACCCTGAGCCTCACCTTCTCCGCCCTGGCCGACCCCACCCGCCGCGCCATGCTCGCCCGGCTCGCCCAGGGCGCGGCCAACATTTCCGACCTCGCCCGGCCCTTCTTAAAAAAGATGAGCCTCCCCGCCATCACCAAGCACGTGCAGGTGCTGGAGCGCGCCGGCCTCATCACCAAGACCCGCGAAGCCCAATGGCGCCCCTGCGCCCTCAACCCCGAAGCCCTCCGCCCCGTCGACGATTGGATGGAGCAATACCGCGACCTCTTTGAGGAACAATTCGACCGCCTCGACGCCTATTTGAAAACCGTGCAAGCCCAGCAAAAACCAACTCCCAAACGCCCCAAGCCATGACCACCAAAGCCAAATCCAACGAATTGAAGCTCACCCGCGTCTACGACGCCCCCGTCCGCCTCGTCTGGGACGCCTGGACCGATCTCGCCCAGGTGCAACAATGGTGGGGACCCCGCGGCTTCACCATCACCACCCACAGCAAAGACCTCCGCCCTGGCGGCCACTGGCACTACACCATGCACGGCCCCGACGGCACGGATTACAAAAACTCCACCCACTACTTCGAAGTCGAGGAATGCGCCAAGCTCGTCTACGACCACGGCGCCAACGAAGACCAGCCGCCCCTCTTCCGCGTCACCGTCCTCTTTAGCGAGAGCAACGGCCAAACCACCATGGACATGACCATGACCCTCGCCACCCCCGAAGCCGCCGAGCAGATCAAAAAACACATCAAGCAGGCCAACGGCAACTCCACCTGGGACCGCCTCGCCGAATACCTGGAAAAAGAAAGCTCCGGCACGGACAAATTCGTCATCAACCGCACCTTCGAGGCCCCGCGCGACCTCGTCTTCGCCCTGTGGACCGATCCCGCCCACCTCGTCCAATGGCTCCCGCCCAAAGGTTTCACCATGGAGTTCCAGGAGGCCGACATCCGCTCCGGCGGACGCTCCTCCTACCGCATGACCAACGGCGAACTCACCATGTACGGCCGCATCGACTACCAGGAAATCCAGCCACCCGAGCGCCTCGTCTACACCCAGCAATTCTGCGACGAGCACGGCGGCATCTCCCGCCACCCCCTCGCCCCCACCTGGCCCGAGACCATGCGGACCACCGTGGACTTCACCCCGGAAGACCCCGACACCACCCGCGTCACCGTCACCTGGGAAGCCTACGGCCCCGTCACCGCCGAGGAAATCGCCGCCTTCGTGCAAATGCGCGGCGGCATGACCCAGGGCTGGACCGGCTCCTTCGACAAACTGGACGACCTGCTGGCTAAACCAGAATAATCTCGACCTCGATACGACCCCGCGTCGCTGGCCGCATCCACGGAAAGCGAGACCCTCATTTTTCCGGCGGCGCGGGCGGAAAGCCACTAAACATGGCTCGGCGAATCAACCCGAAGACATCACACCACCCCTGGCGCACATCGGGCCGAAACGCCTCGCCCAGATGTACCGAGAGCGCGTGCAGCAGCGCGGCCTCCGCAAAATCGAAATGTTCCGCCCGCACGCCGTAACCAGCGTGCCGCGTCCCGAGCGCCCGCAACTCCGGCAGGATCTTCGGGAGGTTGTGCAGGCCCCGCACGGTCACGCCGATCATGCGCATGAGCATCAGCCGCATGGTGACCATGTCGACCCGCGCGAACATGGGTTCGATCTCGGGGTCCAGCGCGAACAGGTGCCGGTAAAAATCTTCGGCAAAAGCATCGGCCTTCGGCGCCACGAGCTCAAACGTGGACTGCACCAGGAAGACCGGGTCGCTTTCAAGGAAGCCAAGGATTTCATACAACCGCACGCCTCCGCTCCGACCGCGTAGCTGGGCCTCAAAGGTCCGCCCGATCTCCAGCGACGGCAGGATCGGTGCCACCAGATCTTCCGACGCCAGCAGCCGCGTGCCGTGCTTCTTGTTGAAAACCTCGATCCGGCTGGCGGTGTTCACCGCGTCGCCGATCACCGTGAAGTCGATGTTATCCGGATGCCCCAACCGCCCCGCCACCACCGAGCCATAGTGCAGCCCGATGCGAGGCTCGAAGGAAAATCCAAAGTGATCCTGCAAATACCCGTTGAGATTCTGCGCCGCCGTCAGCATCCGCAAGCTGGCCCGCACCGCCTGGCGGGCGCATTCCTCATGCGTCGTCTCCGCCAGACCGAAGAGCGCCAGCATCCCGTCGCCCATATATTTATTGATCACGCCATGGTTGGCCAGGATCGGGTCGCCCAGCTGCTTGAAGAAACGGTTGAGCGAATGCACCAGGTCATACGCCAGATGACCCTCCGCGATCGCGGTAAAGTCACAGATGTCGCAGAAGAGCAGGCCGATTTGTTTCTCCTGCGCGGAAGGGTGGTCGTCCGCCTCATCGGTGGCCAGATCGGCGTCGATCGTGTCATGCACCAGCCGACGGACGCGGGCCGGGCCGGTCGGGCGGCTCTGGCAGGCAAGCCGGATAGTCTCCGGCCACCGGCGCAGCCCCGCGAGCTCTAGCTCCTGGGCCGAGCGCTCGCCGAAAGACTCCAGCCCGTCCACCACCAGCACCCGGCAGGTCGAGCATCGCGCCTGGCCGTCGCACGCGTGGTAATGCGGCAAACCGGCCGCAAGCGAAGCCTCCAGCAGACTTTGCGTCTCCGGCGCGCATTCCACGGCCGTCAACTTCTGCTCTTCGATGAATTCGATGATTGGCACAAAATCCGATCCCACGGAGGACCAGACCGCCATCCTGCCTTGATTTCATCGCGCGCGCAAGCCAGTCGCCAAGGCTCTTGTTATTAAGCCCCAACCGTCCGCGCGCCCCGCAATCTTCTCACTGCAAGAAAAACCAGCGCCCCCGCACACACCGCCACCAGCCCGAAACGCAGACAAGCCGCCACCGGCAAAGAAATCCCAATACCTGTCGCCACTGCCACATACGCCGCCACGCACGCCGGACATTTGGGCAGCAAGGCCAGCGCCGCGCTCGGGATCACCCACCCGGCCACTTCCCCACCTCTGCGCCACCATGAACGCGCGTTCCTGCCACCCGTCCCTGCCTCGGCCCCACCGCAGCGGCGGGCATTCATGCCTTTCCTTTCTCCCCCCCACACCCGGAAGCGGGACTGGATTCCGTGTTCGGCCAATACGGTTTATCTGCATCGGCAAACTGATTCGTCTCGTACTGGTCATGGTACCGCACCCAGGCCATGGGGAAGTCGAGGCCGTCTTCGTCGCGTCCCTTCGGCATGAGATCGAGAATGCGATACGTGCTCATGAGCGTCTCCACGCCGCGGTCGTAGGTGGAATAGGTGTGGTAGATATCGCCCGCCGCGTCCTTGTAAAAGATGCTCATCCCCGGCGCCTCCGCGCTCGGAAACTCCATCAACGTGTAGTTGTAGTTCACCTTGCCCTTCGCCTGTTCCTCTTCGCTGAACGACACATGATAATCGAAGTTGAAATCCGTATCCGCCGACGACACCCACCGGAATTTCCAGCCCATGCGCTCCTGAAAAGCCGCGACCTTCGCCAGCGGAGCCCGTGACACCGCCACTAGCGTGACATCCCGCGCCGCCAGGTGCGCCAGCGTTCCGTCGAAGTGATCCGACACGAACGAACAACTCGGGCACCCTTCCTTCCAATCCGGTCCGAACATGAAATGGTACACCGCCAGTTGGCTGCGCCCCGCAAAGAGATCCGCCAGCGACACTTTTCCGTCCGCCGTATCAAAGACATAACTCTTCTCCACCTTCACCCACGGCAGCTTGCGCCGTTCCGCGCTCAACTCGTCTTGCAAACGGACCAGTTCCTTCTCCCTCTTCAGCAACTCCCGGCGGGCCGTAATCCACTCCCCTTCCGCCACCACGCTGTGCTTCAGACTCCGCGACTCCGCGGGCTTTGTCTTGGTGCTCATGATTTTGCCTTTCCTTATGGGTTTCTCGAAAACCTCACGCCTTCTCCACGAACTGCGCCAGGCTCTCCGTGATTCGGTCCCAGCCTCTCGCGTGGTTGTCCCGGCTCTCCACCGTGGCGAATCTCGTGTGCGTCAGCACAAACTCCGTCCGCTCGCCCCGCCGGATGAAATCCACCGTGATCAGGGTCGGCTTCCCCTCCACCTCGCCAAACTTCTCCCCGCTCCCGTCCTTCTCCCAATCCCACGTATAGACCAGCCGCTCCGTCGGCTTTACTTCCTGGAATTCCCCCACCGCCGTGAAAAACTCCCCGTCCGGATTCTTCATCTGGATGCGGAATTTTCCACCCACCCGCACGTCCATCATCGCGAAGGGAATCTCCATCCCCGGCTCCGGCCTCATCCATTGCGGGATATGTTCCGCCGAGGTCCACGCCTCGAAGACCAGTTCCGGCTCTGCGTTCAAGACCCGGCGCACGACCAGCGTCGCATTGTCCGGCTTCTCCACTTCATTCGTTGTTGTCATTTCTTTTTCTTTGTTTTGAGTTTTTCCAAATAGTTTTCGAACTGATCCAGGTTCCCTTCCCAGAACTTCCGGTACCGCGCGATCCACTCCAGCGCCTCCTCCATCGGCTTCGCCTCCAGCGCCAGCGAGTGCACCCGCCCCTTGCGCGCCCGCTTCACCAGCCCCGCCTTCTCCAGCACGATCAGATGCTTCGACACCGCCGCCAGCGACATCGCATGCGGCGCCGCCAGATCCGTGACACACTCGTCCCCCTCCGCCAGCTGCGCCAATATCCGCCGCCGCGTCGGGTCCGCCAGCGCCCCGAATGTCCGGTCCAACATCTTGGAACTATATTCAACCATTTAGTTGAATGTTTGCCAAAATTGATCCCGATGCAAATTAAATTTTTGATCGGGCGAAAAACATGAAACGACCGAAAATCCTCCACATCCAGTCGCAACCGGTTGTCATCGAGACAAAGCCCACCCCCCTTCGTGATGGACCTCAACCTCTTAGGTAATTTCTTGGTTGCGGGCGCTCGTCATCCCTTAGCTTTTCATTCTAAAAATATAAGAATTCAACGCTCGCCTTGAGGACGAATGAGACTATGCCTCAACTTATGAAAACCTCGACCAAGGCGTTTCTGTTGGCGGCCATGTTTGTTACCACCACAACTTACGCGGAGACGATCTTGGTCGGCGCCGGGAGCGAGAATTACTCCACGCCATTTTCGTCCGATGCCAATGTGACGGTAAGTACGGCCGCTCCTTACAGCGGTTTCTCCCCCGTCTTCATCATTTTTAGCAGCGAGTCCGCCGTTGACGCGGATATTTGGCAACTATCTGCCCGGGGGGGCATGGGAATTGGTTTTCTCGGCACTCAGTCTGCGAGCTCCGCGGCGCAAACCGCACTGGTTGGCAATACGCTCCGCTTCAACCTTCAGAACTCGGGTAACTTTAACGGCGCCGTCACCCCAACCACGAATGCTCCATTCCAATGGCACGCCGAGGCTTCCTTCGATTCCCTCCCGCCCGACCTGACCGCGGATACGACCTATACCGTGTCATTCAATCTCGGCGGCAACAGCAGCCTGCTGAACGGTACTGCGGGAGGGAATCCCGCTCTTTCCTTCTCCCTCAAAGATGGAGCAGGAAACGCCCTTCTTTCGGACGACGGCCAATCCTTGATCAACTTATTGGGACTTCCTCTCGATGAATTTGGCAGAGTCTCCATGACCTTCACCACCGGTTCCGAGGTCCTCTCGGGTCCCCTTGGCCTTGAGTTCAACGGCAGCCTGCTGCTCAACTCCACCACCATGCTACTGGGACCCAACCTCGTCACCTTCAGCGACCTCACCATCACCGCCTCGACCGTCCCTGAACCTGCCTCCCTGCTTCTGCTGGCCAGCGCGGCTCTTGCCTTGCTGGTTTTCCGTCGCCGTGCCCATCCGTAAATTTCACCTCTTTCTGCCGCCAGCCGACGATGAACTAAGGTCACTCG
>CAYUMP010000012.1:0-143395 GCA_964445975.1 uncultured Chthoniobacterales bacterium
AGCCACCAGCACTGCTCACTCGCCACTTCCTACGTCGTATAATCCGCATTCAGCTCGACGTATTCCTTGGTCAGATCGCTCGTCCAGAAGCGGACCCGCTCCTGGCCAAGCGTCAGCGTCAGGGCGATGTGCGTTTCGCGATTGTCGCGCAGACTCCTTGAGACCGTCGCCGCATCGAACGCGAGCGGCGTCCCCTTCTCGTACAGCGAGAAGCCGTTCATCGTCAGCGAGATGTCTTCTTCCCTCAGATTCACCCCTGCGTAACCCGCCGCGGAGACCACCCGGCCCCAGTTCGGGTCGGCCCCGCAGATCGCGGTCTTAACCAGCGGGCTGTCGGCGACGGACTTCGCAATCCGAAAAGCTTCGTCACGCGTCCGGCAGCCGGTGACGTCGATTTGCACGAAATGGTGAGCTCCCTCCGCATCGCGAATGATCATCTGGGCCAGTTCCTGGGCGACGGCGTCGATCGCCGCCTGCAGCAGCGCCCAGTCCTTGGCGTTCTGTGGCGTCACGCCTGAAGCCCCGTTGGCCAGCAGGACAACCGAGTCACTGGTGCTTTCGTGGCCATCCACGCTGATACAGTTGAAGCTGTCCCGAGCCGCGGTCGCCAGGACGTCGCGGATGCGTTCGGCAGGCAGAACGGCGTCGGTCATGATCACGCACAGCATCGTCGCCATATTCGGCGCGATCATGGCCGCCCCCTTGCAGACGCCGGCGATCTGCACCGGTTTCCCCCCCAGGTGCAGCGTCTGCGCAACCTGCTTCGGGAACGTATCCGTGGTCATCATCGCCCGGGCGGCGAGATGAAAGTTCTCGGCGGACGGCGACAGCAGCGGGGCCGCCGCCTGAATTCCCGCAGCGAGATTGGGCATCGGCAACAGCCGGCCGATCACCCCCGTCGAGAAGACCAGAATGTCGTCCGCCGCGCAGCCGACCTGAGCTCCGACAAGCGCCGCCATCTCCCGAGCATCCTGCAGCCCCTGCTCGCCGGTGCAGGCGTTGGCGTTGCCGGAGTTGACCACCACTCCGCGGGCCGTCGCCCGGGGCAGCCGTTCCCGGCAGACCTTCACCGGAGCGCCGCAGACCAGGTTCGTCGTGAAGACGCCAGCCGCGGAACAGGGACGGTCCGAGAGGAACAGGGCCAGATCGAGCTTGTCGGTTCCGGGTTTGACGCCGCACTTCACGGCGGAGGCGGAAAAGCCGGCGGGCAAGTTGACCGGAGCAGACATGCGAGATCCTTGGACGGAAACCTGGGGGAGTCGAGACGATGGTGCAACCGACACGAAGATGACGGAGTCGGTTCGCGTTGGGAAGGGAAGGCGGGAGTGAAGATCTCACGCGGCGACGCAATGGGGTCGGAGATATTGCAAAATGAAAAATGCAAAATGCAAATCGCGAAATGGACGAGGGGTGAGGGTGAGATCGGGGGAGCGGAGCCTTGACGACTTAAGGTTAAACCGAGATTGTTCCGCAGTGCCGATCTCTGGAAGCTGGAGCCTGCCATGTCCCGATCCGAAACGCCGCGTGCCCTGGCAATGATCCTGTGCGATGCCTTTCATCGCTGCCCGACGACGCATAAATATACGATTCTGGGAACGTTTGACCGCGTAACGCTCGCCGAGCTCCCCGGTCGGCTGGGGTTCTGCGTCTACTCGGTCTTCGCGGAAGGGCAAGGTGAGATTCCATTCACTCTCCGCGTCGTCGATATGAGCGGTTCGCCCGGTGAAGAACCGGAACTGTTCAGCACGGCCGGGCGACAGCACTTTGTCGATCCGCTGGAAACCAAGGAGTTCGTCGACCGGGTCGAGTTTGAATGTTCGCACCCGGGAATCTATCTCTGCGAGTTCGCCAGCGAAGGGGTCACGCTGATCTCCCGCAGGCTGCACGTGCTGGCCGAGACCGACGACGAATGACTGGGAGCGGAGAACGGCGTTACTCAGGAAATGTCGAATGTCAAAGGCGGAATGTCGAAATGATGAGATTGAGCATGCCTGTCGCAACTGACGACAGACCAATGACAACGGACCGAATTCTGGCAATTCGCGAATGACGATGGACGGTCTATGCAGGAGGCGGAGAGCGAAGACTGATGGCGGAGAAAGATGCGACCACGACCTTCTTACCAGGCCCCCGCGAACGGACGGTCCGGGCGACCGACGGCCGGATCCTCGACGTCCCCGCAGGCTGGGACTTTCTGCCGCCGGGAGATCCCGGGGTCACCCGCCGCGTGAAGGCCGCCGGCGAGTTCTGGCTGCTGCAGGAACTGGTCCGGCGAAAAATGATGTCGCGCGGCCTGTGGGCGCCGGCGACAACCATCGCACGAGTCCGGGCAGAACTCGAAGTCGAGCGGGCCTCGCCCGCCTACGCAAAGAAACTCGCCTCGGCCGCCCGTCGACGCGATAAAATTCAGACCGAGTACGTTGAAGACTTTCTCGGCGCCGTCCTGGCGTTTCTCGATTTTCATCCGGCCCTCTCGGAACTCGCCGAGAAGATGGCGAAAGCCGTCACCGAACACGCCACGCCGGTCGGCAGCGGAACCGTCGCACGAACGGAGCGGATCCCGATCGAGCAGCGGGCGGAGGCCGCCGTCATCGCCTGGATGCGGCACCAGACAACTGCGTACGATCAGATGGTCATCCCGCGAATCAAGGGCCAGCGCCGCGAAGTCCGGCGAATGCTGGCCCGTCGGTCGCATGAGCTCCTCGAAGGCTACCGTCGGGGGGATAACTTCAGCAATCGGTGCCCATTGTACATGGCGCTCACCGAGGCAACCCCCGCAGTCCGCGAGAACCTCCCAGACCCCCATTCGTAGCAACCGAACCTTGACGCTGCTCGGCGGGATGGGCTATCAACCGCGCGACGTGTAAGATGAATTCTGTGGCGGGGATACGCACAGGGGCCGACTCCCCGCCGGAGTCTGGATCGTTTCCGAAAGTCGAACGCAGTTAGTCGGCACGCCATTGCGACGAACTTGTTGTCCCCAAGGATTGAGGCGTCTGTTCATGTGCGGAATCGTCGGTTACGTCGGCCCCCACCCGGCTCTCGGCTTCCTGCTCGAAGGCCTGCATCGACTCGAATACCGCGGCTACGACAGCGCGGGGGTCGCCCTCCTCGACGGCGGTCGCATCGACGTGCGCCGTAAAACCGGTCGCGTCAGCCAGGTCGAAGAGCTCTGCCGCCTCGAGCCCCCCGTCGGGACCACCGGCATCGGCCATACCCGCTGGGCCACGCACGGCGTGCCAAGCGACGTCAACGCCCACCCGCATACCGGCGGCAACGGCGAAGTCGTCCTCGTCCATAACGGCGTCATTGAGAATTACGGCTCGCTCCGCAGCCAGCTCATCAGCCAGGGCTACACGTTCCACTCCGCGACCGACACTGAAGTCGTCGCCCATCTCGTCGCCGCTCAACTCAAACGCGAAATCAAACTCGGCGGCAAGGCCTCTGCCCCCCAGACCGGCCTGCGGGCCGTCGAGACCGCCGTCTCGCAGCTCAAAGGAACATTCGGCCTGGCCGTGCTGTTCCGCGACGCTCCGGGGCTGCTGATCGCCGCCCGCCTGGGGAGCCCCCTCGTCATCGGCGTCGGCAAGGACGAATTCTTCCTCGCCAGCGACGCCAGCCCCCTCGTCGGCCACACCGAACGGGTGGTCTACCTCAAAGATCACGAAATCGCCGTCATCACGGCCAAAGACTTCGAAATCGTCCATCGCGAAACCGGAAGCCAGACGCCCGACGTCCGCGTCCTCGAACAGACGTCGCAGGACACCGAGCTGGGCGAGTTCGAACACTACATGCTCAAGGAAATCTTCGAGCAGCCGAACACCGTACGCGATGCCCTGCGCGGACGGCTCTCCGCTGAGGAAGCCACCGCCAAGCTGGGCGGCCTCGACATGACCAATGCGGAGCTTCGCGAAATCGAACGCATCGTCTTAAGCGGCTGCGGCACGGCCTTCCATGCCGCCATGGTCGGGGAATACCTCATCGAATCGCTCGCCCGCATCCCGGTGGAATGCGAATTCGCCAGCGAACTCCGCTATCGCAACCTGCCCATGACCAAGGACACCCTCGTCTTTGTCATCAGCCAGAGCGGCGAAACCGCCGACACGTTGGCCGCCCTGCGGGAAAGCCAGCGCAAGGGCCATCGCACCTTGGGCATTTGTAACAACGTCGCCAGTACCATTGCCCGCGAAAGCGACGGCGGTGTCTACATGCACGCCGGGCCGGAGATCGGCGTCGCCGCCACCAAGTCCTTCACCTCCCAGCTCACCATCATGACGCTGCTGGCGCTGCTGCTCGGCCGCATCCATTTCCTCTCCTACGCCGAGGGCATGGAGATTTTGGCCGAACTCGAAAAGCTGCCGGAAAAAGTCGCCCGGACTCTCGAACTCGATGCCCACATCCAGACCATCGCGAAGAAGTATGCGAAGTCGCAGAACTTCCTCTTCATGGGCCGCCAGGCCAACTACCCCATCGCCCTCGAAGGCGCGCTCAAGCTCAAGGAGATCAGCTACATCTCCGCTTCGGGTTTCCCCAGCGCCGAGCTCAAGCACGGTGTCATCGCGCTGGTCAACGAGGAGACGCCCTCCGTCTTCATCGCGCCCCGCGACGCCGTCTTTGAAAAGAACCTCAGTAACATCGAGGAAGTCAAAGCCCGCAAAGGTCCGGTCATCGCCGTCGGCACCGAAGGTGACGAGCACCTCGCCAAGGTCGCCGATGACGTCATCCTGATCCCGAAGGCTCCCGATTACCTCACGCCGCTGCTGGCCTCGATCACCCTGCAATTGCTCGCCTACCACATCGCCGTGGAACTCGGTTGTGACGTGGACAAGCCGCGCAATCTGGCCAAGAGCGTCACCGTCGAATAGCCGTCAGGGCTGCAGCCCTTCGATGCGACTGATCGTGTCGAGCTCCTGATCCTGCCGCGCCCCATAGTGGTCAAACCCCTCGCGGTCGCAACGGGCGATGAACTCCCGGATGCGCTCCCCGTTTTTGCCCGCCGACCCGCTGCCATCATCGATGTAATCGGTGATCACCACTTGCAGTCCCGCCTTCTTCCCTTCTCGTAAGAGTGCCAGCCGCCTTTCGGTATCTTTCACTGGCCATGCCTTGTTGCGATGAAACCAAAGGCTTTCCACCCCGAGACCATCGACCGATTCGCGGAATTTTTTCGCCTCGGGAAACGAAAGCAGCCGCTCCCCATTTTGCGCAAACACGAGGAAAGGCCCCTTCCTCAGTTCTTTGCCGGTTTTCTTGATCCAGGCGAGAAGATCAACCATCCGCCGCGCTGCCTCTGCCTCATCCGCCGGATCATCAGGCAGCCGTTTCTCTCCGTTATCCGAATCGCCCCAGTACTCAAAACCGTCGACGATATCGAGATAGACCCCGGAAAATTCCTGCCCCACGATTTTCTCTAGGTAAGGCCGGAGCACCGTTTCCCGCCATTCCGGCTGCCAGTAGCGTACACGATAATTTCCCTCCCAATCCGGATTCTCCCGCCCCAACCAGCCCGGTCGCTCTGAGCCCTTCCACTCCTTCTTCCAATAAAACCGATACTCCTCCGCCTCACCGATCGAGAAATAACAAAGCGCCGTTCGCCCCTTGGCTGTCAGCGGCCCAATCTCAGCCGCCGTAAAAGCCTCATCCTCCGTCCCGTCATGGGAGTAATCCATGATCACGTTTTTAAACCCCGACTTCGCGATCTGCGCCGGCGCCGGATTCTGCAGTTGATAAAGCCACGCTTCTCCCGCCTGTGCGCTGGTCAGGCAACAGAGAACAAGAAGCCAGCGCATAAGAGCCCTCCTAATTCGTATAGGTCGTCAGCCGGTTCCGCCATCCCGGCAACCACTTGGCTTCATTCCGGGCCGGCGGCGAATTTTTCACCCGCTGCGTCAGCACCGTATCCGCCGCCTTCGCAAAGGCTGGCAGCGCCGCTCCGCTTGTCGGCATCGTTTCCAACACCTGCAACAACCCCCAGCCCTGGCCATCATACCGCTCAGTCGGGGAAACCCCTTCACCCTTGAAATTCACATAATCCATCAGCGCGTACAGCCCGAGCGGCTCCGCCGCCACCCGGTAAAAATTCGTTTTGATCTTCTCCCGCTCCGCCGCTGGAGCCGCCGCCAGCATCTTGGGCAACGCCTGCTCCATCCGCTGTGCCGCGAACCGCGCCTGCGCCGCGATGGAGTTCTTCAGCAACGTGCGCAGTTCCACCAACCGCGCCGAATTAAACTCCTTCATAAACTCCCCCCGCGTATTCCACGGACATGCCCCCTTCATCCAGTCAGCCACCGGCAACCCTTCCGCCGCCAGATAAGCCGCCAGCTTCGGAAAACTCTCCTCAAACGGCCCGCGCTGCCCCTTCGGATACCAGATAAAGTGCCCGATCCCGAGCGAGGGAAAATTCTCTCCGCCATTCCACGACGTCAGCCCCACGATCGTCCCCGCACATTCGTTCTTCCAGATGCGCTTGCCGATTTCCAGCGCCTGCGCATCGGAAAGTTTCACCCCTTGGGCAAGGGCGGCGGACACGGTAAGAAGGAGCAGGAGGGCGATGCGCATGCGTGTTTTTAGGCAAAATCGATGCCTTTGAAGAGGGAAAAAGTACCCTGCACAAACGATTTTACTCTGTTGGATACGATTTTTGAAAAAAAGCCCTTGTCACCTGCGGAAGCTATGGCAATATTGGCACTGTTCTGGGGGGAACAACAGGCCACCGTGGCTTTCGTCGCGGTGGCCTGTATCTTTTCCGGGATTAATTATTTTCCCAGATCCGACATCTCCGCCGCGATCCACTCCTGAATCGGCCGCCCTTCTTCCACGTGCTCTTTCAGGATGCGACTCAGCCTTTCCGCATTCAGCCCCCCATACCAGATTCCCTCCGGATAAATCACCAGCCAGGGCCCTTCTTTGCAGATCCGCAGGCACGCCGCTTTCGTCCGCATCACCGGAACCGCCAGTCTTTTCGTCTCCGCTTTGAGCTGATCCCACAGCCCGGCATGCGCCGTCGGATCACAACAATCCGGCCCGATGCAGAGAAAAAGATGCTTTTGCGCGCGCTCGATCTCGCTCCGCGGGATTTTCGAGTTGGGCGGAAAATCTTCAGACATCGCGGAGAATCCTATTCGGCGGGCGAACCGATGGAAAACGTTTCTTCGTTTTGCACCCGCCCAAAGACCGGATAAATTTCCCCCATGTCTTTCGTCAGCGAACCCCTCACGCCCATCGGCGGATTCGACACTACCGCCATGGCGCAGGGCGAGCCCGGCCTGCCCGTGAAATTCCGCTGGCGTCAACAAACCTTCGAAATCGCCGAGATCCTCGAGCGCCGCAAGGAACACGGCGACTGTCGGCACGGCAGCGGCGAGCGCTACCTGCGCAAACACACCTACCGCCTCCGCACCATCGACGGCATGGTGATCAAAGTTTACTTCCAGCGCAGCTTCGGCCGCTCCCGGAAAAGTTCTGATCGCTGGTGGCTGCAAAGCGTGGAGGAACCAGCCGCCAGCCTTGGCAGCAAAATCATTTCCCCTAAGCTCGCCGCGTGAAGTTCACCGACAACCAGCAGCTCTTCGGTTTCGACGCTACCCCGCGCATCGTCGCGGTGGAATTCGCCGAACCCCACGGAGCCGATATCTACGTGCGCCAGCCCGATGGCTCCACCGCCGTGCAGAGCGAGACCTTCCAGCCCTTCCTCTGGAGCACCAGCGAAGGCGAACCGCTTGTCGGCGACCTCGCTTTCAACCGCCTCGTCCGCGTCCCCGACTGGCTTAGCTATCAGGCCGCCCGTGCTCGTCTCTCGGCCGCCGGAGACTTCTTCGCGCTGAACGATCCCGTGCAGCAATACCTCACGACCTCCGGCCGCACCCTGTTCAAGGGCATGGTTTTCGAGGACCTGCGTCGCCTGCAGATCGGCCTCGAAACCTCCGATGAGGGAAACATCACCGCCATCGCCCTCAGCGACAGCTCCGGCTGGGAGGGACAACGCACCGCCGAATCCCCTGACGGCGAACGCCAGGCCTTGGAATGGCTCACCGCCACCATCCAGGAGCGCGACCCCGACGTCATCGAGGGCCACAATATTTTTAAAACCGACCTGCCCGCCCTCGCCGCCCGGGCCAAGAAACTCAAGGTCCGGCTTGGCTGGGGCCGCGACGGCTCGCCCATCAAGTCCCGCTCCTCCCGCCTGCAAATCGCCGAAAAGGCCATCCAATATCCCAAGGTCACCATCCGTGGCCGCCACGTCGTCGATACCTGGATTCTCGCCCAATACTACGATATATCCTCGCGCGAACTGGAAAGCTTTGAGCGCAAAACCGTGGCCGCGCATTTCGGCCTCGCCGAGCCATCCTTCGACGTCGCCGCCTCCGCCCGCGAAGTCCGCGCTCTCACCGGCACCTTGAGCCGCAGCTATTTCATCCAGGCCCAGATTTTTCCCTACAATTACCAGGA
Source organism: uncultured Chthoniobacterales bacterium (assembly GCA_964445975.1). Lineage (GTDB taxonomy): Bacteria > Verrucomicrobiota > Verrucomicrobiia > Chthoniobacterales > Terrimicrobiaceae > CAYUMP01. The sequence goes on from CAYUMP010000012.1 coordinate 8,449, forward strand.
CGTCATCATCCGCGGCAACGCCACCAAGATCGACGCCCTCTTCCTCCGCGAATACCTGCGCAGCGGCCACTCCATCCCGCAGGTCCCCGAGGCGCGCGCCTTCGAGGGCGGCTATACCGCCATCTTCGAGACCGGCGTCATCAACGAGGTCTGGCACTGTGACGTCGCCTCGCTCTATCCCTCCGTCATGCTCGCCTTCGGCTTCACCCCGGAAAACGACGTGCTCGGCACCTATCGCGGCATGCTCCAGGACCTCCGCACCTTTCGCCTGGAAGCCAAGGCCGAACTCCGCTCCGCCGCCAATCCCATAGAACGTGGCCAACTCGACGCCCTCCAGAATACCTTCAAAATCCTCATCAACTCCTTTTACGGCTACCTCGGCTTCGGCCAGGGCCACTTCGCCGATTTCGCCGCCGCCGAGAACGTCACCGCTAAGGGCCGCGAGATCCTGCGCCAGATGGTCGACTGGCTCGGCGAACAAGGCGCCCGCGTCATCGAGATCGATACCGACGGGATTTATTTCCATCCGCCCGGCGGCGCAAAAATGGACGTGCTTCAGTCTGGCCTCGCCGCCGAATTGCCCAAGGGCATCGAGGTGGAATTCGACCAGCGCTACCGCGCCATGTTCAGCTACAAGGCGAAAAACTACGCGCTGCTGAAGGACGACGGCACCATGAGCATCACCGGCGCGGCCCTGAAATCACGCGGCATGGAGCCCTTCCTCCGCAGCTACCTGGAAGGTTTCCTCCGCCTGCTCCTGGAAGGCGAGAGCGAAAAGGCCGGCGAATTGCGCGACGTGCTGACTGATCGCATCCGCCGCCGCGAATTGCCCATCACCGAACTCGCCAAGACCGAGGCGCTGCAGGATTCCCTCGCCTCCTATCAGAAAAAAATCGGCGCATCCTCGCGCAATCGCTCCGCCGCCTTTGAGTTGGCCATCAAAAGCGGCCGCCCCTACCAGGCCGGCGACCAGGTCAGCTACTACGTCACCGGCACCAAGAAAAAAGTCGTCGCCTACGAAAACGCCCGCCTCGTCACCGAATGGGACTTTGCCGCCCCCGACGAAAACGTGGAATACTACGTCGCCAAGCTCGAGGAACTCGCCAAAAAATTCGCCGAGTACGGCGCCGTCCAGGCTCCGCAGAAGGATCTATTTGCCTAAGGGGAGGAAGATGTAAGCCGGTGCTGGCATAACATTGATCCGTCTGCGGAAGATGCTAGCCTTTTGCTATGGAAGCGGCTCGACATTCGGAGATCCCTACGGGTCTTTATTGCCATGGTTATGCTTTTGATGAAAATGCGGGATTTCGTACGGAAGAGGACGCTTTTAAGTATATTAATTCCCTTCCGAAACATGAGAGCTTTGGGATGTATCGAAAGATTTTCCCTTTCAAGCGATGCCCGCATTTTCGGCATCTGGGAAATGGGAGGGTCGAATGTACTCACCTTGGCTATCGAGCCGTTATTCTATCAGCTGAGGCACGAAGAGAGTCGAACCAATATTACTGGGACAACCCCGATGAAGAAAGGTTTGATAAAATGAATTCCGGTTATCTGCTCGGGGACTCTGTGAAGGAATGTAATCTTAATATGGAGGGCGAAGATTTTTCCTTTAAGAGTTAATTGGCTTTGAAACTGGAGACTTGTAGGTAGTTGATTGCCGATCCCGCCGCATACGTCGCCGAGGCAAAGCATCCCTGCATGAGATAGCCGCCCGTCGGTGCTTCCCAATCGATCATCTCCCCCGCACAAAAAATGCCCGGCAGTTTGGTTAGCATCAGATTCTCGTCCAGCTCCGCCCATGCCACCCCGCCCGCCGTGGAGATCGCCTCCGCCAGAGGCCTTGGACGAACGAGTGTGATCGGCAGCGCCTTCGCCATCTGCGCCAGAGCCTCCGCCGACTCCGGCGGTTCTACCAAATGCGAGAGCAGCGCAAAAGCCGCCTCACTCAGCCGCCACCGCGACCGTGCCTCATTCACAAAGTTCCCCCGCAGCAGTCCCAACTTGCGCACCAACTGCTCCACCGGAACCGTTGGCTTCAAATCAATGGTCAGTTGCGGATTCTCCCGGAGCGCCGGACCAAGCTGGTAGATGATCCCGCCTTCCAGTCCATAGCGCGTGATCAGGAGCTCCCCATGCGCATCCAGATCCCCGGCCCGCGCCGTGATATTTTTCAAAGGCTGTCCTTCCGCCGCCGCCAGCAGGGCAGGGGACCAATCGACCTCCCAGCCACAATTCGAGGGCGTCAGCGGAGAAACGGTCACACCGCGATTTTCGAGGATGGCGGTCCAGCCTCCATCCGAACCCGTCCCCGGCCAGGAGCCGCCCCCCAACGCGAGGATGACAGCATCCGCCTCATGGGTCGTCGGGCCATCGGGTGTGGCAAACTCCAGTTTGCGATTCTCGCCCAATCCCACCCACCGGTGATGCATTTGAAACGCTACGCCCGCCGCCCGGAGCCGCTCCACCCACCTCCGCAGCAGCGGAGCCGCTTTCATCTCCTTCGGATAGACCCGCCCCGTCGAGGCGACAAATGTCTCAATGCCCAATCCGGCCGCCCATTCCCGCAGCGCCTCCGCATCAAACTCCGCCAGTATCCGCGTCCACAGCGGCACGGGAAAATCCGGTCCCCGATACTGCTCCGCGAAATCCTCAAAATCCTCCGCCTTCGTGATATTCAACCCGCCCTTGCCCGCGACGAGGAACTTCCTACCCACCGACGGCTTCGCATCAAAAAGCGTCACCTTCGCCGATTGCGCCGCGACCTCCGCCGCGCGCAACCCGGCCGGTCCACCTCCAATGATGGCAACATGCTTCACTTGAGAGACTCCGATGAACTCCCCTCGAAAGAATCATCCAGATAAAATATCCGCTTCACGTCTTTAAAATCTGTGCGAATCCGTGAAATCTGTGGATCAAATTCTGCCTCATCACCGTTGTGCCCAACGCAGCTTGGCCGACGTGGCCCGTGGATTTGCCCGGCACTCTTCCCCACTGGCCCGCGTCACATCATCGCACACCTGCGTATAGCGCCCCTCGTGGAACTGCGCCTGAAAAGCCTTTTTCACCCGCCGATCTTCTCCTGAGTGAAAGGTTAAGATGGCCACCATCCCGCCCGGATTCAGCGCCTCAGGCAGATGCCGCAAAAGGCTGTCCAATACCGTGAATTCGTCATTCACGGCGATGCGCAGCGCCTGAAACACCCGCCGGATCGCCTTGTCCTGTTCGTCTCCGGCAAGCTTCCGCAGCGCCATCCGAACGGCATCCGCCAATTCCGTGGTCAGGCCAAATTTCCGCCCTGCCAATTTCCCCGCGAGGAAATCCGCCCGCGGCTCATCCGCATTCTCCTGCAGGAGCTCCGCCAGCTTCTCCACCGAGATCTCCGCCAGCACCGTGGATGCTGGTTGCCCCTTCTGCGGATTCATTCGCATATCCAGAGGCCCGGCCGTTTTGACCGAAAACCCCCGGTCCGGCGTATCGATCTGCATCGAGGAAACCCCCAGGTCAGCCAGGATCAAATCCGCCCCCGTCCAGCCCAGATCATTCAACACCTTCGGCAAGCTGGCAAAATTCGTCCGCCGAACCAGGAAGACATCCTCGCCAAATCCCAGCTCTCGCATTCGCGCCTCCGTCCTTGGCTGCTCCACGGGATCGACATCCAGCCCCAGCAATTGCCCACCTGGCTGAATTCGCGTCAAAACCTCCCGCGCGTGCCCGCCATAACCCAGCGTGCAATCAATCGCCCGTTGCCCCGGCTGCGGATTCAGAATCTCCAGGATCTCCCGCACCATGATCGGCACATGCATCCCCGCCGGCGTCTTGCCCGAGGCCAGCACCTGCGCGACCGTCTCCGGATATTTTTCCGGATTCAGCTCCTTGTACTTCTCCTCGAACCGGCGCGGATTCTTCCCCGCATAGCGCGGCCGACGCCGGTGTGGCGTGGGTTCTTCGCTCACAATTCGTTGTATTTCTTGTTCGACCCCTTGGCTTTGGCCACCGGATACCTCTCTTCATTCCGCGCCAGCTTTGCCCGCATCGCTGCCGCCAGGTCGATCCCCGAGTTATCCGCCAATTCAAAAAGGAGGATGGCGACATCCGCAATCTCGGACTCAATTTCTGCCTTCCGCTCCGCCACCCTCCGGTCGGACTGCGCCGCGTCCTGCCACACGAAGTGCTGCAGCAACTCCCCCGCCTCCGCCGTGATGGCCACGGCCAGTTCCTTGGGATTGTGAAACTGCAACCAGTCCCGTGCGTCACGAAATGCGCGGATTTCGGTGGTGAGAGCCTCGATGGTGGCGGACATCGGGGGATTTTGTCGTTCGTCTGACGAAGAAGACAGAGCAATTTTCGGGATGGACGGCAGATGTGCCAAAAAAATTCGCCATTTTTTTCGACGACCCCTCGCCGGCCGATGCTTCAAAGCGACAGAAGACTTAGAATGAAAGGCAATGCCTCATGGTTAGACACTTAGAATAATGTATTCGATTCAGGGCAACTGGTTGCTATGTATTTACCAGAGTAAAATCTGATGTCGGAACGAAGAGGTATTAGTTCAATTTCGCTTGTATTTTCGGTGGAATTCCAATTTTTGGGCGTCTGTTATTTATGGATTCAAATAGGGCTTTTTCAAAAATTCTTCAATTGGGCGCATTTTTACTCGCGGGCGTCGGTCTGCAAAACGCCGCGGCGCAGCCTTATTTTACCACCTCGGGGACAACTTGGATTACCTCCAATACCACGATTTCAAATACGGATTGGGCCTTGGCCGGACCGCAGGGCGATCCTCCGCGCGTGAACTTGGGTAACGGCGCGACACTCACCATTAATGATCCGGTGGACGGAGCCTATCTGGTGGTTGGTTTGGGTGGAGGTGTCGGCGGCGGCCCCGGCGGCAGCTTTGGCTTGGCCAGCGGCGCCACGATCAATGTCGTGGGCACGGCGGCTTTCCCGGGCAGCGGCATTGCGGTTGGTTATATGGGCGGGATCGGATCGTTTGATATGGCCGGAGGCACCATCGACCTGAGCTCGACCGCCACCCCCGCCACGGCGACGAACCTCGCCATCGGCACGGCCGGTGGCAATGGCACCTTCACCCAGACGGGTGGCACGGTGTCCTTGGGCAACAACTTTGCGGTTGGTTCCGGTGCGGGCAGCGTCGGCTTCTACTCGATCACGGGAGGAACCCTGCAAAACACCACCTCGGGTGTCTCGGGCATTCACTATGTCGGTGACGATGGCGGCACGGGCACCTTGGAGATCGGCGGGACGGCCACGGTCAATTTTGCCGGCACCTCCGGGCTTTGGATTGGCGGCGACGGAGTCGGCGGCAGCGGCCCCAGTTCGGGGCTGGTCGAGCAGGATGGCGGTACGGTCACCTTTACTGGCAATGGCATTTACCTCGCCGGTCAGGTGGGGGACACCGGCACTTACGAGCTCAACGACGGCACGCTGGAGATCGGCGGTGGCAAATTGATGAAAGGCGCGGGCGATGCCTTGTTCCAGATGAACGGTGGTACCTTGCGTGTTATCGAAAGCGGTCTGGTCACTGCGGTCGACACGATGCTGGTGACGAATTCCGTTTCGACCATCGACACCAATGGTTTGAGTGCGCGTTTTCAAGGAGAGTTCTCCGGAGGAGGCGATCTGGACAAGACCGGCGACGGACAGCTTTTGGTCTCCGGCTCGGCGACAGTGGGAGCCTTGCAGATCGCCGAGGGCTCGGCGCGCATCGACGGTGACTTGGTCGCGGAATCAGTGAGGGTGGGCGATGAGACCGATGCGACCGAGTTGGAATTGCGGTCGGCCAACAACCACGTGACCGGCGACGTCACTTTGGAAGTGGGTGCGGCCCTCATAGGCGCGATTTCCGCGGAGGGAACCATGACCGTCGAGATGGGAGCTCTCCAGGATCTGAAGAAGCTCTCGCAAGCGACGGAAACGGGTTCCTACATCCTCGATGGCGAGTTGACTGTTGACCTCAGTGGCGTCGATTTTAATTTGGCCCGCCTCACCGCCGAACTGATTTTGATCGGAGACGACGCGACCATCTCTTTCTACGCGAGCGGAACCCGGCCCGCCATCGGGACCAATTTTGCGTTTTTCTCGGATATGGGGACCGTGTCCGGTTTCGAGAATATCGAGTTTATCGGCTTGGGCTCTCTCGGCGGCTGGGTCTTCACCCTCGACGATGAGACCGGCGTGATCAACGCCGTTCCGGAGCCCTCCACCTACGCGCTCATCGCGCTGGGTGCGGCCCTGGTCTGGATGATGCGCCGCCGCCGTTCGGCCGGGGTTATTCCTGGTCGCTAAAGCGCGAAGAAGGCAGCGGGGCAGGGAATTGCCCCGCTTTTCAAAGTAAAAATCACATTTTGTTTGCCTCACGGGCGGGTTGTCCGTGTCTTGGAAGGGTGTTAACGATTCGAGATCTGAAGATGTCCGTGGGCGGACGGACGTTGTTTGAGGGCGCAGCCATGCAGGTGAACTACGGCGAGCGCGTCGCCTTGGTCGGCCCGAACGGCGCCGGCAAATCCACTCTGTTTTCTCTGATTTTGAAGGAAAACGAGCCGGACTCAGGCTCCGCCGAGTACGACGAATGGATCACCCTCGGCTACCTCCCGCAGGAGGCCGAGGCCCTCGGCGAGGAGACCGTCCTCGATGTGGCCACTGGCCGGGCCAAAGTCGTTCCCGAATTGGAAGCCCGTATGGTTGAACTCGAAAAAGCGGGTCAGATCGAAAGCATCGAATACCACGAGATCACCGTTCGCTTGGAGGAATTGAACGACCCCAAGCGCGAAGCCAAGGCCAAGCGCATGCTCAAGGGTCTCAGCTACAAGGAGTCCGATTTCAACCGTCAGGCTAAAGAGATGAGCGGCGGCTGGGTCATGCGCGCCCATATCGCGCGATTGTTGGTGCTGGAGCCGGACTTGCTCATGCTGGACGAACCGACCAACCACCTGGACCTGGTCTCGCTGCTCTGGCTGCAGAATTATCTAAAGTCTTATTCGGGCGCACTGCTCCTCATCTCGCACGATCGCGAGTTCATGGATGAGATTGTCGAGACCGTCTACGAAATCGCCGATCAAAAGCTCATTTCCTACAAAGGCAACTACACCGCCTACCTGGAACAGCGTGAAGCCAACTACGAGCAGCAGGTGGCCGCCTATAAAAACCAGCAAAAGGAAATCGCCGGATTGCAGGAGTTCGTCGACCGCTTCCGGCAGGTGGCCTCCAAGGCCTCACAGGCCATGAGCAAACTGAAGCAGATCGAGCGGATCAAGCTCATCGAGAAGCCCACGCCTCCGCGAAAGCCGTTCCGTTTCCAGATTCCCCAGCCTCCACGCGGAGGACAGCGAGCCATCTCCCTGGAGAAAGTCCACATGGCCTACGGCGATCACAAAGTCTACGAAGGTCTGGATCTCATCATCGAACGCGGAGAACGCACCGTCCTGGTCGGCCCGAACGGCGCCGGCAAATCCACCTTGCTCAAAATCCTCGCTGGCGAGCTGGAATTTCAAAAAGGCGTCCGCGACGAAGGCCATAACGCAAAAATCCGCTATTTCAGCCAGCATCGCTCCGCCACCCTCGATCCGGCCAAGACCGTGCTGGAAGAAGTCATCAGCAGCAGCAACGGCCAATTGCGCGAGGACGAGGCGCGCGGAGTGCTGGGTTCATTCCTGTTCCGCAAGGAAGAGGTCTACAAAAAGACCGGCGTATTGAGCGGCGGCGAAAAAACCCGCCTGAACCTCATCAAGTTCCTGGTCGATCCGCCCAATCTCCTCCTCATGGACGAGCCCACCACCCACCTCGACATCCTCACCGTCGAGTCATTGATCCTCGCCCTGGAGAGCTACGGGGGCACCCTGGTCTTCATCTCCCACGACGTCCATTTCATCCGTAAGCTTGCCACCAAGGTCCTGCACGTCAACGACGGCACCGTCATACCCTATCCTGGCAACTACGACTACTTCCTGGAAAAGACCGGCGGCTTCGGCAACGAACGTGCCGCCCTCACCGCCGGCTAAAACGGGTCTAAAGCTGGCGAAGCCCCTGTAAAATGGAGAATTGAGGCCTTGGGAAGAGCCGAGATGGACAAGCGAAAGCTTGCCCGCAGGGCGCTGGTCTCGGGAGAGACCGGCGTCAACCAAGCGCTCTGGGAGAGCGCACGGTAGACTCGCCCTTGGGCGAGCCTGAAAGGCGAAAGGGTTCCTGAGGAACCGGAGTCAAACCGGCTCCGTCCATACCCGCCAAAGGCGGCTATTTAGTCGTCACCAACTGCTCCAGCAACGAATTAATCCGCTTCAGCATCGCCTGCGGATCTTCCAGCAAACCCGCCGAGATCAGCGCATTGTCATAAATCTGCTCCGCCACCTGCTTGGAAACCTCCGGCCGGTCCTTTCGCGAGGATTCCAGCCCCACCAGCATCGGATGATTCGGATTGATCTCCAGGTCATGCTTGAACGGATTCTCTCCGCCGCGATTCAGATTCTTCAGGATGCGACGCATGCTGGAGGTCATGTTCTTATCGCTCTCCACCACCACCGCCGGGCTGTCCACCAACCGTGACGAAACCCGCACTTCACCGACTTTCTCCCCCAGACTCTCCTTGATGAAATTGCAGAGCAGCCGCGCCGTGGTCTCATCGAGCTTGTTCTCGGTGGGATCGACCGTGACCTCCGCCTTCTCCGCCGCGACCAACTTCTTGCCCTCAAACTCGCGCAGATGGTCCATCACGAACTCATCCCATGGGTCGAACAGGAAAAGCACCTCGCGGTTCTTCGCTTTCAACCCTTCATAGTACGGGCTCGCCAGACACGCCTCGCGATTTGGCGCGGAGATATAATAAATCTCCTTCTGGTCCTCCGGCATCCGCGAAACGTAATCGGCAAACCCGACCGGTGTTTCCGACTGCGAGGTCTCATAGCGCAGCAACTTGGCCAGCGCATCGCGGTGCGTGTAGTCGCTGACAATCCCTTCCTTGAGGAAGTGCCCGAACTCCTTGAAGAATCCGCTGAATTTATCCGCATCGGATTTGGCCTCTTCCTCCAAAAACTTGAGGAAGCGCCCCGTCAGGACCTTGTTCAGCTTCTGCATCAGCGCCGAGTCCTGCATCGTCTCACGCGAGATATTCAGCGGCAGGTCCTCGCTGTCCACCACACCCTTCAAAAACCGCAGCCATTCCGGAAACAACCCCTTGGCCTTCGACTGGATGAGGATCTTGCGGCAGTAAAGATGGACGTCGGATTCCGTCTTCGGCATGCCGAGCTTCTCCATGCTGACCTTCGGCACGAAGAGCAGCGCATTGATCGCCAGCGGCGCATCCGCCGTGAAATGGAACCGGTAAAGCGGCGCATCAATATCGTGCCCGATGAATTTATAGAACTCCTCGTAGTCCGAATCCGTCAGCTCCGATTTGCTGCGCGTCCAGATCGCATTGATCGTATTCACCGCCGTGCCATTCAGCTCAATCGGGAACCCGACAAAATTCGAATAACGCTGGATGATCGCCTCCACTCCGCTCGCGCGGGAAAACTCCCGGTCGGCTTCCTTGAGGTTGATCACGATCTTCGTACCCCGATCCAGATCCTGCCCCGGCTCGATCTCGTAGGCGCTTACGCCGTCCGACTTCCAGATCCATCCCGTATCCTCTGGCTTGTAGGAACGCGTGTAGACCGTCACCTGCGTGGCCACCATGAACGCCGAATAAAAACCGACGCCGAACTGTCCGATGATATTCGGGTTGCCCGCATTCTCCTTGATCTGCTGAAGGAACGCCTTCGAGCCGGAATGCGCGATCGTGCCGAGATTTTCGATCAGTTCATCGCGCGTCATGCCCAGGCCGGAGTCCGCGATGGAAATGGTGTGCGCTGTGTCGTCGGTCTGCACCGAAATGGTCAGCGGCCGGTCGGGTTGAAAGATTTCCGTACCCGACGTCTGGAGGAAGCGGAGTTTTTCCGTGGCGTCTGCCGCGTTCGAGATCAACTCGCGGATGAAGATTTCCTTATCCGTGTAAAGGGAGTGAATGACGATATCGAGAAGCTGGGCGATCTCGGCTTGGAAGCTGTGTTTTTCCGTGGTGCTCATGACAAAATAAAAGGGGCGGACATGGTGCCAAGAAGCGCCCGTCGGCGCAAGGGGGAGATTAGGCGTGTCGTGCCCAGCGATTCGCCAGGATGCCGTTCACCAGCAACTGAATCGGGTGGTAGAACATCAGGGGCAAAAGGATAAACGGCAGGTCGACCGTATTGCCAAAGATCAGCATGGCCAGCGGAACCCCCATGGCCAGGGTCTTTTTGACCGAGCAGAAGTAGGCCGCGATGGCATCCTCGCGATTCAGCCGGGAAAGTCGGCAAGCCCCGTAAACCAGAAGAGACATGCCCACGAACAGGATCACGACCAGCAACAGGATCTCGAGGGTGACGAAGGTCCCGTGGCGGTTCCAGATGCGGTCCTCCACCGAATCGCAGAAGGCGCTGTAAACGATGAAAATGATCACTGCGTTGCTGATGCGGTTGACCCAGGGCTTGTGCGCATCCACCCACCGTCTGACGTGCCTGTGCAGCCACATGCCGGCCGCAAAAGGCACAAGCGTGAGAAGGGTGATTTGCAAAAGCAGCGGTCCAAACGAAGCGGATTGGCCTGTGGACTGCATCAGAAGATGAACCAGGATCGGCGTGAGCACCACGCCCAGAATGTTCGAAAAGGCCGCGTTGAAGAGCGCTCCGGGAGTATTACCCCCGGCCACCGCCGTCAGCACCACCGAGGTCGAGACCGTCGACGGCAGCACACATAGATAAAGAAAGCCCTGCCGGATCACCGCTGGCTGCGAGGGCCAGAAGTAAGGAACGACCGCATTGAGCAGCAGACCGACGAGGGGAAAGACCACGAAGGTAAAGGACTGAATGATCAGGTGCAGCCGCCAGTTGCCCGCCCCGCTCTTGATCTTTTCAAAAGGCAGGGAAAGTCCCTGCAAAAACAGGATCAGCGCGATGCCAAAGTTATTGACCGTATCGGCATGCAGAAACCCGTCATCCGAACCGGGTCCCGGAAAGTAAAAGGCCAGCGCCACCGCTCCGGCCAGCCCGAGGAGAAAGCCGTTGCTGCGAATCCAGTGGACCTTTTTCGGTTGATTCATCAGACGATTCCCCAGCGCATGCGAGAACTCCAATGCCACGGACGCGGCTCCTTGCCAAGCAGGCGCTGGGCCTTTTCACGCAGGACATCAATCCCCAGGTCGCTTTCTGTGAGACCAAGCTTGAGCAGCGAACCGACCCATCCCTGGCTGATAAGGAGCCCGACGAGGCGCTCCGCATGGCCCATCTCCGTGTGATGGATGAGCGTTTCATGCGTGTAACGAAAGACTCCACTTTCCCGCATGCGATCGAGGTGGCCGGACTTTTCCCACCGTTCAAGAGTCGCGGTGATCCCATGCTTTTTTTCCAGCACGCGCCCCTGCGCCATGCATTCCTCATACGCGGCGTCGGCTTCCCAACTTCCCGTGACCGGCGGCCAATCGTAGTCATAGGCCGCAAAGACTCCGCCGGTCCGGAGAATGCGCGCCGCTTCACGAAACGTCGGCAGCGGGTCCATCCAATGAAGCGACTGCGAGCAGGTCACAATCTGGGCACAGCCATCCGGTAATCCGGTATCGTGGGAAAAGGCCTTCCGATAGCTCACGTTAGGGAATGCGGCGAGCTCGGCCTGGTCGCGCATGGAATCCGTGGGATCGATCCCGATGACTTGATCGGCTTTGTCGGACCAATAGCGCGTGGAAAGTCCGGTGCCGCAGCCGAGGTCGACAACGAGGGTGGGATTCGGGAGGGCTGAAAGGGTGGAAAGGAGGGGGGCCAAAGCGGTGGGCGGGGAGGGGCGAAACCGGTCATAATGCGGGGCAAATCCGGTGAAACGCTCGATGTTTCCAGTGAAGTCGGGCATGATTTTTTGGAGTTTGCCAGAGGTGGGAAAAATTTCCACTTGAATTTGACCGATCGGTCAACTAGGGTGCTGCCATGAAACCGGAATGTGAATCGAAGTGCAAACTGCTGCGCGTGGCAATGCAGTTGCTTTCGGAAAGCAGCTACGGTTCCGTCAGCGTGGATGACATCTGCAAAAAGGCGGAGGTCAAGAAGGGCAGCTTTTACTACTTCTTCCCGTCCAAATCGGATCTGACCGTCGCGGCCATGGAAGCCGATTGGCAGGCAAAACAGGGTGAACTCGATCGGGTTTTCTCCCCGCAAACCCCGCCCTTGGAGCGGATTGAAGGATATTGCGAGCGGGCCTTGCGCGAGCAGGTCGCCCGGAAGGAAACCTCGGGAAAAGTCTTCGGTTGCCCCATGATTACACTGGGAGCCGAGTTAAGCACACAGGATGAAAAGATCCGACTGAAGGCTGTGGAGATCATCAATCGCTACGTAAAGTACTTGGAATCAGCCGTGCGCGATGCCGTGGAAGAGGGCTTGATCGTCTGCGATAATCCGGCGGGCATGGCGGAGGAACTCTTCTCTTACTTTCAGGGCATGATGCTCCAGGCCAAGATCCGGAATAATCCAAACCTGCTGGCCAATTTGAAGGGCGGAATGCAGCGTCTTTTGTTGGGACAAGCCGAAGCTGCTGTCGTCTAAATTTTTTTTGAACAAAGTGTTTACCAACCAGTCAATTAATAAAAAGGAAACCATGAACATAGAACGCGACAATCGGCATAAATTAGTGGAGGTTCATATCTTCCAGCACCGGATAGCGAGCCAGGTAAAACCGAGGCACCCTTACTCAAAAGCCAAGCCAAACCCAAGCGCAGGAACGATCAGAGAACGCCAGACCCACGAACGCTTCGGCTTCTAAGTTATGCCAACACTCTTCGATCCCATCACCATCGGTGACTGGCAGTTGCCGAATCGCATCCTCATGGCCCCGTTGACCCGCGCCCGGGCGGGAAAGGAACGTGTGCCGAATGCGCTCATGGCGGAGTATTATCGCCAGCGCGCCTCAGCCGGACTGATCATCAGCGAGGCGACCTCTGTCACGTCGATGGGAGTCGGCTATGCGGAGACGCCCGGCATCTGGTCACCAGAGCAGGTGGAGGGCTGGAAACTCGTGACCGAGGCCGTGCATGCGGAGGGCGGGCAAATCATCCTGCAACTGTGGCATGTGGGGCGCATTTCGGACCCGATGTTTCTGAATGGCGAATTGCCAGTGGCGCCAAGCGCGATCCGCCCGGCGGGGCATGTGAGTATCGTACGACCTCAAAAGGAATTTGTGACTCCACGGGCGCTGGAGGGGGGCGAGATTCCGGGTGTGGTGGAGGCGTTCCGCCGTGGCGCGGAAAATGCGCAGGCAGCGGGCTTCGATGGCGTTGAGGTTCACGGAGCGAATGGATATTTGCTCGACCAATTTTTGCAGGATTCGACCAATCATCGGACCGACGAATACGGCGGCCCCATTGAAAACCGCGCGAGGCTGATGCTGGAGGCGACGGATGCTGCGATCTCGGTATGGGGCGCCTCGCGCGTGGGCGTGCACCTTGCGCCACGCAGGGACTCCCACGACATGGGCGATTCAAACCCGCTGGCGACCTTCGGTTATGTCGCGCGGGAGTTGGGCCGCAGGAAGATCGCTTTCATCTGTGCCCGTGAAGCCCTGGGCGAAGACCGGATCGGGCCGGAATTGAAAAAGGCCTTTGGCGGTGTGTATGTGGCGAACGAACGATTCACGCTGGAGACGTCGAATGAAGTATTGGCCAAAGGTGAGGCTGACGCGGTCGCCTTCGGTGTGCCATTTATCGCCAACCCGGATCTGCCCCGGCGGCTGCGCGAGGGATCGCCGTTGAATGCGCCGGATGCCTCCACTTTCTACGCGCCGGGAGAAAAGGGATATACCGATTATCCGGCCCTACAGGAGCATGAAGCCGTTGCCTGAGTTTCTTTATTCGGTCCTTGATCTCTGTCCGATTCCACAGGGCGGTACGGCGGGGGAGGCGCTGCGTCATTCCCTTGATCTCGCACAGCACGCCGAGAAGTGGGGTTACCACCGTTATTGGGTGGCGGAACATCATAATATCCCCGGAGTGGCCAGCGCCGCGACGTCGGTGGTCATTGGCCATATCGCGGCGGGCACCTCACATATTCGCGTGGGCTCGGGCGGCATCATGCTGCCCAATCACGCGCCGCTGGTGATCGCCGAGCAATTCGGCACGTTGGAATCGCTCTTTCCGGGACGGATCGATCTGGGGCTGGGCCGCGCGCCCGGCGGTGACCAATTGACGGCCCGGGCGTTGCGCCGAAATCTCGGCAGCAACGGCGATACCTTTCCAGAGGATGTGCAGGAATTGCGCAGTTATTTTGCCAAGGCGCAGGGAGCCGCGCCCCGAGCCATTCCGGGGGTGGGTCTGGAGGTTCCGATCTATCTTCTGGGTTCGAGCACCTTCGGAGCCGAGATGGCGGCACGCCTGGGCCTGCCCTATGCGTTTGCCTCCCATTTTGCGCCGGACTATTTGCAGACGGCCCTGGAAATCTACCGCAGCCGTTTCCAGCCCTCGGAGGTACTTTCCAAACCTCACGCGATGGTGGCGGTGAATGTCTTTGCCGCCGATACGGATGCCGAGGCTCAGCGCCTTTTCACTACGCTCCAGCAACTCTTTCTCAATCTGATTCGCGGACATCCCAAGGAAATGCCGCCGCCCGTGGATGAAGTTTCCTGGAATCCGATGGAGGAAGTGCATGTGCAGCGCATGACCCGCGTGTCGGCGGTGGGCGGCCCGGAAAAAGTGCGGGTCCAATTGCAGGCCATCGTCGCGGCAACCGGTGCGGACGAAATTATTGCCACCGCCCATATCTATGACCACGTGGCGCGTCTTCGGTCGTTCGAGATCGCCGCCGAGATTTTTCAAGAAATGTCGTTAGAACCAATCCGATAACATGACCAAAGCCTACGCTGCTCAATCTGCCACATCGTCCATCGCCCCTTTCTCTCTCACCCGGCGTGACCCCCTGCCGAATGACGTGGAGATCGACATCCTTTATTGCGGGGTCTGCCACTCCGATATTCATCAAGCCCGCAACGAATGGCATAACACCATTTATCCCTGCGTACCGGGCCACGAAATCGTCGGACGGGTTACCAAGGTTGGCTCGGGGGTGAAGAAGTTTAAGGAAGGAGATCTCGCGGCCGTGGGCTGCATGGTCGATTCCTGCCGGACCTGTCCGAGTTGCCGGGCCGGGCTGGAGCAGTATTGCGATAACGTGGCGACCTTCACCTACAATAGTGAGGACAAGATTTCCGGTGGGCCAACCTTTGGCGGGTATTCCGAAAAGATCGTGGTCGACGAAGCCTACACTTTGAAGGTCTCAGACAAGCTGGACCCGGCCGCGACGGCTCCGCTGCTTTGCGCCGGCATCACGACTTATTCGCCGCTACGGCATTGGAAGGTTGGCAAAGGACAGAAGGTCGGTGTCGTCGGCCTGGGTGGACTGGGCCATATGGGCGTGAAGTTCGCCCGCGCTTTCGGCGCTCACGTTGTTCTGTTCACCACGTCGCCCGGAAAGACCGAGGATGCCCTCCGGCTGGGAGCGGACGAGGTTGTTGTTTCCAAGAATCCCGAGGAGATGAAAAAACATCTGAACAGCTTTGACTTCATCCTCGATTGCGTGTCGGCCAATCACGACATCAATGCCTATCTTTCATTGGTGAAACTCGATGGCACGCTCGTGCTGGTCGGGGCACCGGAGCATCCGATTCCGATTGCCGCGTTTAACTTGATCATGCCACGGAAACAGTTCGCGGGGTCGGGCATCGGGGGTATTGCCGAGACCCAGGAGATGCTCGATTTTTGCGCCGAGCACGGTATCACGTCGGATATCGAGATGATCAAGATCGATCAGGTAAATGAGGCTTATACGCGGATGCTCAAGAACGATGTGAAGTACCGCTTCGTCATCGACATGGCCTCGCTCAAACAAGCCGTTTAAATTTTATGGAATACAGACAACTCGGGAAATCGGGCTTTAAAGTTCCGGTATTAACATTCGGTACGGGCACGTTCGGAGGCAAAGGCGATTTGTTCAAGGCCTGGGGCTCCAGCGATGTGGCTGAGGCCAGCAAGCTGGTCGATATCTGTCTTGAGGCGGGATTGACCATGTTCGACAGCGCGGACGTCTATTCGGACGGGCAGGCGGAGGAGATCCTGGGCCAGGCGATCAAGGGCCGGCGGGACAAGGTGCTGATCTCGACGAAGGCGACATTCCGGAGAGGGGAGGGACCGAATGATGTGGGCTCGTCGCGGTTTCATCTCATCGAAGCGGTGAACGGTTCGTTGAAGCGTTTGGGCACGGATCACATCGATCTGTTTCAACTGCACGGCTTTGATGCGGTGACGCCGGTGGAAGAGACGCTCAGCACGCTGGATGACCTCGTGAGAGCCGGCAAAATCCGTTATGTGGGCTGCTCGAATTTCTCGGGCTGGCATTTGATGAAATCGCTCGCGGTAGCAGAGAAATACGGTTACCCGCGTTACGTGGCTCATCAGGCCTATTATTCGCTGGTGGGCCGCAGCTATGAGTGGGAGCTCATGCCGCTCGGCCTGGATCAGGGTGTCGGCGCGGTGGTCTGGAGCCCGTTGGGCTGGGCCCGCCTGACCGGAAAAATCCGGCGCGGCCAGCCGAAGCCGGAGAACAGCCGGCTGAACTCACAGCTCAACCTGGATGTCGGCCCGCAAGTGGACGAAGAGTATTTGTACCGTGTGGTGGACGTGCTTGATGAACTCACGGCGGAAACGGGGAAGACGGTGCCGCAGATCGCGCTCAACTGGCTGCTCCAGCGGCCGACCGTTTCCACCTTGGTGATCGGGGCGCGGAATGAGGAACAGCTGCGTCAGAACCTTGGAGCGGTGGGTTGGAATCTCACGGCCGAACAGGTGGCCAAACTGGATGCGGCCAGCGCAGTCCCGCTCACCTATCCATATTTTCATCAACTAAACTTCTCCGAACGCAATCCCTACCCAATCAAACTAAGCTGAACCCCATTATGAGCACTCCGATCAACGCCCCTGACCTTACGAAACGTCCGCCGCGGAGCCCGCGTGTCCGCCTGGGCGGCCTCGTCATCCTTCCGCGCATGCTGGACAAAGGCCGCGCCACGATTGCCGGAACGGTGGGAGACTATCACTTCGACTGTCCGATGGATGGATACGTGAAGAGCTTCCTCGATTTCGATGCGGAAGGTCTCAAGGCCCAGCTAGCGGCAGGCAAGGGCGACGGCGAGGTGCTGGAGTGGATTCTGGCCCATAGCAAAAACAAACCGACGGAGGTGGAAGTTGCGGCGTGGTCCGAGTATGTGGAGCATTCTGCGACAACGATTCCCAAGTTGAGGAGCTTCATTCACGAGACCCAGGCGGAGATTGCGCCTGACCGTACGGATATCGGAACGTTGTTTGACCTGCTTGATGTGGATGACCACGTGAGCTACGGAGGCAAGGCCTGATATGGACCTGAAACTTACCGGCCAGCGCGCGCTGGTCACAGCGTCTTCGGGCGGGATCGGACTGGAAATTGCCCGTTCGCTGGCGGCGGAGGGAGCAACGGTCATCATCAATGGGCGTTCGGCCGAATCCGTCGATAAAGCCATCGCTCAACTGAAGAATGACCTGCCGGAAGCGAAGTTGGAAGCCCTCGCTTCCGACAACGGAACGGCCGATGGGGCCGCAGCGACCATTCAGAAATTTCCGGAAGTGGATATCCTGGTGAACAACCTCGGCATCTATGAGGCGGTGGGTTTCTTCGACGAAACAGACGAAGCGTGGCAGAGGCTTTTCGAGGTCAACATCATGAGCGGGGTGCGACTGGCCCGGCATTATCTGGCGAGGATGCTGAAACGGAACGCCGGGCGCGTGATATTCATTTCCAGCGAATCGGGGGTGAATCCCGCGCCGGAAATGGCGCATTACAGCGCGACGAAGACGATGCAACTTTCCATCTCGCGCAGCCTGGCGGAATTGACCAAGGGGACGAAGGTGACGGTTAATGTGGTGTTGCCGGGCTCGACGAAAACAGAAGGCGTGACCAAGTTCATCGGCGATATTTTTCCCGATCTTCCAGAAGCGGAGGCCGAGCGAAAGTTCGTGCTGCAGAACCGGCCGAGTTCGTTGATCGAGCGGCTCATCGACCCTTCGGAGATTGGCGACGTGGTGGCGTTCGTTTGCAGCCCGCGGGCCTCGGCCATCAATGGTGCTGCAGTGCGGGTCGACGGAGGGATCGTGAGAAACATTTTCTAGGCGAGTGAGGATATTCACCGACGCCGGATTTACAGGCAGCGCCCTCCAACTGTTACGGGAGGGACTGGCGGACGAGGAGTTGATCATCTCCACGGCAAAAATGTCGGTCGTGACCCAGGCCGAGCCCGATGCGGCCATGGCCACGGCGGATATCGTCCTGGGCCAGCCGCCGCCGGAAAGCGTGCTGGAGGCCGAAAAGCTCCAGTGGTTCCAGATCACCTCGGCGGGATACACGCGTTACGATAGTCCGGAATTCCGGCAGGCAGCGAAGGCGCGAGGATTGATCGTGACGAACAGTTCCGCGGTTTACGATCAGCCCTGTGCGGAGCAGGCCCTTGCCTTCCTGCTGGCCCAGGCGCGGCAATTGCCGGCTTCGCTCAAGTCCCGGGTGAAACCAGGGTCGGACGAGTGGTATGCTCTTCGGCACACTTATCGCTTATTAGGCGGGCAGAAAATGGTGATTCTCGGGTATGGGGCCATCGCGGAAAGGCTGGTGGCCATGCTGAAGCCCCTCGGCCTCGTGATGGCGGGCTGGCGGCGCAAGGCCCGCGGTGACGAGTCCATCCCGATCCTCTCGGAAGACGAACTGCCGAAGGCCCTGGCGGACGCGGACCATGTCATGAACATCCTGCCGGACAATGCGGCCACACGGGGCTTCTTTGCGGAGGAACGTTTTGCCCAAATAAAACCTGGGGCGGTATTCTATAATATGGGGCGTGGAACGACGGTAGATCAGGCAGCGCTGGAGCACGCCCTGCGCGATGGGCGGCTGAGTGCGGCCTGGCTGGATGTAACCGAGCCGGAGCCGCTGCCGGAGGGCCATCCGCTTCTGGAAATGGAAAACTGTCATATCGTCCCGCATACAGCCGGAGGGCATCGGAATGAAAACGAAACGGTGGTGCGGTTTTTTTTGGAAAATTTCCGGCGATTTCGCGATGGCCAGCCCCTGAAAAATCGTATCCTTTAACCCGCAATGATCACGACGGAGAAACTTTTGAGCCAGTTGCGCTGGCGGTATGCCACCAAGCAATTTGATCCGGCGAAGAAGATCCCGGCCGAAACCTGGACCGTCCTGGAGGAGGCCCTTGTTCTCACTCCTTCCTCGTTTGGGTTGCAACCCTGGCAATTTATCGTCGTCTCCGATCCGGCCGTGCGGCAGGAGTTGCGGGCGGCTTCGTGGAACCAAGGCCAGCTGACCGACGCTTCCCATATCGTGGTGTTTGCCGTGCACAAGGAAAACACACCTGAGCATGTGGATCGCTATATCAGCCATTTGGCAAATGCCACGGGTCAACCTGCCGATGCCCCGAGGCTGGCGGGATTAAAAAAAGTGATCCTCGATTATAGCGGCACTGTGCCCAACCAGGAGTGGAATGCCCGCCAGGCTTATATCGCCTTGGGTAATTTCATGACCAGTGCGGCGCTGCTCGGTATTGATACTTGCCCGCTGGAGGGGTTCGACCCTGCGAAGTATGACGAAATCCTGGGGTTATCCGAACAGGGGATGGCCGCCGCTGTGGCTTGCGGTGCCGGTTATCGTCTGGAGGGTGACAAGTATGCCGCCGCTCCGAAGGTGAGATTCCCCAAGGAAGAGGTGATCCGCTACGTCTGATGCTTGCGGCGGGATAGCCGCTGATGCATGGCGAAGCCCACAATGGCGAAAGGCGGAAACGCCAGCCATGGCCAATAGGCCAGTGCCGGCGGGCGGGGCGGTCCGACGGTAATATCCGTGGAAAGCAGAGCTTCGCGACCGGAAGCGTTGACTCGAACAACGAGTTCTGAGGCCCCCGATGATTTGATGGGAACGATCGCGGAATAGATAAGCTTGTTCTGGGAGTGAGCTCGCGTGGCCGGGATCTTGTCGGTATTTTGTTCCATGCTGCAGCAAGGCGGCATCCAGGCGGGCGAAGATGAGGACGAAGGCGACCAGGCTATTTCGACGTTCGCATCGAGGATCGCCGTTTTGTCCTTTTGCACGAGGACACTGATGTCGGCCGGTCCGGCCCGCAGCGGTTGTGGAGAGGCGAAGACGGTGATGTCGAGATCGTTGACGGTTTGACGGGTGAGAATCACCCCACCATCAGCCCAGAGCATCCCGGGAAAGAGTAAAAGCAGGAGAAGCGCGCGCATGCTAGTGGAGGAGGGTTCCGCGCATTTCCATGGGTTGAAAGATAATCCAGACTCCGGCCGCGTAAAGGGCGACTGCAAGGATGCCCCACGGCAGGAAAGCCAAAAGTTTCTTCACTGGCGCCAGTTGTGAACTGACGCGCCACATCACGTAAAGCGTGAGGAGAAGGCCGACATCCAGAAGTAAGAGTTCCAACCCGGGAAGGTCGTAGAAGGCCCAGGAGGCAACGGCCCAAACCGGGTGAGCGGCGGTGAGGCCAAGGTCACCGGCGACGCGCTGAAACACGGGGAGCGGAGTGAGGGCGGCGGTGAAAAAGTGAAAGACAAAATGGGCCAGCCACATGCCGAAGCCGAGTGGGGCGAGGGCCATGGCGTGGCGGCAGAAATTTTCGCGGAAAGACACTGTGGCGCCGAAGGTCTGGCTGGCTACTGCCGTCAGCCCGGCCAGAGAGAAAGGAAGGACGATGAGCGCGATGAAGGAAAGGACAGTAACGGGAATGAGGTCATTCGGCCCGAAGGCCGCGATGGCCCGCAATACAGGCACCACCATGCCTGCGGCATTGGCGAAAGCGCCGAAAGTGAGGACAAGAACCAGCGCGGCCAGATCAATCCGGTCGGCATATCTTCCGACCGAGGAACGTGGCCCGTCGAAAACAAGGTCGCGGCCGGGCATCGTGGCAATGATGCCGACATTGTCGTGCGGACAGGCTTTCACGCAGTCCAGGCAGAAGGTGCAGTCCATGTTGCCGGACTTGCGGGGCTGAAAAAGTTTCAGCTCACAGCCGCGCTGGTCTTCATTGCCCTTGATGCAGTCAAAGGTGCGGCAGGAGGCGCAGACGTCCGGCTGGCGGATTTTGATTTCCAGCGGCGAGGCGAGAGATTGCACGAAGTGAAACTGCCCAATCGGGCAGACGTATTTACAAAAACTCGCGCCCCGGAAGAATCCGTCGATGACCAAAGCGGCGAGAAAATAGCCGACAATGATCCAGGCCGTGGCAGCGGGTTTATCCCAAAGATCAAAGGCCTCATAGGACCAGAGGTAGAGAACGATGAGGGCGACGGCCACCCACTTGGACCGCAAGGCCCGCGGCCAGACCCAGCTCGCGGGCAAAATTTTCCGCCCAAGATCACGGACAAAAGTAAAGGGGCAGGCCATGCAGAAAAGGTTCCCAGCCGCCAAAAGGCCGATGACCGTAAAAGCCCGCCAATGCGTCCAAGGCAGCACGCCCGCCAGATTCATGGGGCTGACCTTGGGGCCGAGCAAACCGTCGAGAATGACGAGCAGGGCCAGGGCGAGAAGGATGATCTGCAGGGCGCGACGGAAATAGCGCGAGCGGATCAGCGGGCCAAGAAAAGGAACGCGCAGAAGATCGAACGGGCCGGATTCTTTTTTAATAACCACCTTCGGGCGAGGTGGCGCGGGCAAGGTGCGGCGCTTAGGCGAGAGAAACTGAACGGCGATGATGCCCGCGGGAAGAAGGAAAACCAGCGAACCCGGCACCCACATGATGGGACCAGCCGCGCTTTGATCGAGCAGGGGCGTCCAGTCGTTGATCCGCGGGGCGTTTTCGTAGGTGGGGTAGAGGACGCGATCATAAAATGAGAGAAACGCCGCCAGGGCCGTATTCTGAAGATCCGCCAGGAGCAGGTAGGGGATGATGGCCCAGCGCGGCCAGTGCGGACGGCTCGGCCAGGGCTGGATCACGTGCCACCAGAAGAGAAGAGAAGTGCCGAGAAAGCAGGCGTGTTCAAACTGATGCCAGCCCGGGTGGCGCAGGGCCAGGTCGTAGAGACCGGGGAAATGCCACAGCAGATTGCTAAGAACGAAGAGGAGCCAGCAAACGACGGGATGCGTGAGTTTATGAATGATGCGCTGGAGCAGCGGCCAGACCAGAAAAGGTCCAAGGACCTGACTGACGAAGTGCCGGGGCAGACCGCGAAGAAGGGGGAGTTGGGGAGCGCCGAAGAGGATCAACGGCGGGGCGACCATGGTGAGCAGCAGATGCTGCACCATGTGCGCCGTGAGCAAAAACGAAGCGAAGGCATCGAGAGGCGAAGCGAGCGCGATGTAAATGGTGGCCAGGCCCGCGAGGAAACTGCCCAAACGCCAGGGAGAGAAGCGGGCGGGCACCTGCCGATGCAGCCGCAGCCAGCCGCGAAAATAGATGGCCGCCGTGACGAGAAGCCCAAACGCCGGAGCAGGCTCAAAAGCCCACGAAAAAAGAGCGGCGGTTTCAGCGTTCACGCCCGACGATTAAAGCGCGAGAACGCCGGATGCCCAAGCTTACTCGTGGGCGCCGGCGTGGTCGCTCTTTTGCGGAGGAGGAACAGCCGGGACGGACGAATCACGGGCCGCAGGCTGACCGGGCGGGCGCAGGGAAACCATGTAGGAAACCAGGGCCTCGACTTCGTAAGCGGAAAGATTTTTGCCGTAGGCCGGCATGTTGCCGCCACCCTGGATGACCTGGCGAATCAACTGGTCCTTGGTCAGGCGCGTGCCGACATCGGCAAGGTCGGGGCCGCGCATGCCGCCCACGCCTGCGATGGCGTGGCAATTCCGGCATTGCTTGTATTGCAGGATGTTGAGGCCGGTGAGTTCGAGCGGAGACCGACCCATCACCCGGGATGTCTCGGTCGGATCGGAAGTCCAAGCGGTCATCTGCGGTGACCATGGCGAGGTGATGCCGAGGTAGGTGAGAATCCCCAAAACGAGGAAGCTCAGGATAACGGTGAGGACGGCGACAGGCCGTCGGCGCCAGCTTTTCTCGCCGGTGTTGTTGAAGAACGGCAGGGCAAAAAGAACGAGTAGAATGGCGGGCGCGCCCGCGAGCAAAAGGAAGGTCTCCATCTGCTCCGGCATGAGCGCGGCCACCGCGAAGATCCACATGAAGAAAAAGTCAGGTCGCGGGACCGTGTCGATTTCCGTGGGAAACGGAGGGCCGGTGGGGCCTTTTGGGCCAAAGATTGCGGCGAAGAGGAAGATGCCGCCCAGCACGATGGCGGCCGCCACGAGATCCTTCCAAATGCCGTAGGGCGCGAAGGGCATGCCGTCTTTTTTGAGGATCTCTTCGTACTCGCGGTCGTAGGTTTCACGGCGGACGAGGTGGCCGGGCTGGGGATATTCGTTGATGCCCTTGGTCAGGACCATGCGCAGGTGCAGGGCGACCAGCGCGAGGATCGATCCGGGGAGAATAAAGACGTGGAGAGAGAAAAAGCGCGAAAGCGTCTCGGAGGCGATGATCGGTCCGCCGAGCATCAGGTGGACAAGGTTTTGTCCGATAAAAGGAACGCGTCCCACGATGGCGGCACCGATGCCGAGGCCCCAGTAGGAGTCTTCGTCAAAGCGCAGCACCTGGCCGGTGAAGGCCATGCCGAGGGTGAGCACCATGAGAATGCAGCCCGATATCCAGGTGATTTCGCGCGGGTACTTGTAGGCGCCGAAGAGGAACACCTGGGTCATGTGGAGGAACATGATGGTGACCATGAAATTCGATCCCCAGTAGTGCATGCCGCGCAGGAACCAGCCGAGGGGCTGCTCGTAGGTGAGGTAATTCAGCGTCTCGTAGGCCTCGGCCCCAGATGGGACGTAGGCGAAGGCGAGCAGGCTGCCGGTGACGATCTGAAGCATCAGGCAGAGCAGGGTCGCGCTGCCGAAAATATAAAACCAACTGGAGCTGCTCTTGGGAATATTGTGGCCTGCCGTGTGCTCCCACAGGTTGGTGATGTGGAGACGTTTATCCAGCCATACGAAGACGCCTTGCGCCGCTTCGAAGGCTGTGGTGGCCAGAGGTTTTTTCGGCTTTCCGCTCATGCTTCCTTGGTGCTGAGGGTCGGTTGCAACCCTCCGGAGACGAACAGTTCGTTGTTTACGACCTTGAAAGGATAGGTGTAGAGCCCGCGCGGCGGAGGGCCGGAAGCGTGCGAGCCATCCTCATAAAAAGCGCCGCCGTGGCAGGGGCACATGAAAAGTTTGGATTCCTCGAACCAGCGGATCGGGCAGCCGAGATGGGTGCAGTTGATGGCAAAAATCTGGAACTCATTGCCCTTGATGCGGCGGACCCAGCAGGGGATCTCGGCGGTTTTGCCATCCCATGGGCGTTGGTAGGGGTTGGAGTAGGTGGCGAGGCGGGTGGTGCCTTCCGGAAATTTGTCGACGGCCCCGAGGGAGATCCATTCAAGCGGAAGAATCTTGATGAAGCTGGACATCACGTAACCGATGATCGGCAGCGAAATCATGGCACCGGCGATGACATTCAAGCCAATCCCAAGGCCGAGAAGGAAATCACGGCGCGTTGGCTTTTTCTTAATGCCGTCGCATCCGCATTTTTTTTCGGGTTGCTTGTTTTGGTGTGTAATCATGGTGCTACAGGCTGCTGACCGGGGGACAGGGGCTGGCCAAATTCGTTTTTCCGCTGGGAGATGAGCCAGGCGACGAGGTCGGAAATATCCTGATCGCTGAGCGGGCGTCCGGGGATGATGGTGCGCCAGTCGGGGATGCCGAGTTCCGGCCGACCGGTGATGATGAGGGTGCGCAGGTACTGGTCGGTGGAAAGGCCGAGGAAGGTCGGATTGGTGAGGAAGCCATCCTTGAACATCTTATCCGAGTTGAAGATTTTGTCCGAACCGGCTGCCTTCTGCGCTCCTGCGAGATAGGCATCGTAAAGAGTTTTCCCCGCGTCGGCGTTGCCGGGAGCGGCCGCGTAAGGCGGAAGGGTTTCGGTGATCGGCTTGGCCCAAGCCTTGATGCCATCGACCAGAATGCCGATTTGTTTTTCCGTGAGCATGCCGCCGTTGGCCTCGGAGAAGTAGGGCATCGGGCTGTTGGGCACGCCGTTGGCGATAATGTCGTGCAGCGTCTGGCGCGGCACGATGGCGACGTAGGCCGGAGTATCGAGGGAGATGGCACCGGCGATCTGCTTGCCGAAACCATGGCAGCCCTGGCAGTTCTGGGCGAAGAGTGTCTTGAAGTCGACGATGTCGTGCGGGTTTTGCCACTGATCAACCGCGCGAACAGGCTTGCCGGGCATCCAGTCACAGGCGGGCAGGAAGAGCACCACGGCGAGAGCAGAGCCCGCCAAAAACGTATTCCTGGCGAGGGCGATCATTTCGGTTCGTCCTCCGTGTCGTGCTGGGCTTCGACGCCGAGTTTTTCGGCCAGGGTCCAGTTTTGCATGGTCTCGACCCTGGCGGATTTGAAAACGACAAAGCCGCAGACCGCGCCGAAGGCCACCTGGCAAA
Source organism: uncultured Chthoniobacterales bacterium (assembly GCA_964445975.1). Lineage (GTDB taxonomy): Bacteria > Verrucomicrobiota > Verrucomicrobiia > Chthoniobacterales > Terrimicrobiaceae > CAYUMP01. The sequence goes on from CAYUMP010000012.1 coordinate 34,070, forward strand.
CAACAAACCAAGGCCAGTCGATGGCGCCGGCCAGCTTGGGATTGATCAGGCGGAGCGAGGCAAAGAGGAGGCCGGTCCAGAGCAAGGGCGTGATGATGCCGCCGAAAAGCCATTCCACCTTGCGAGGCAGCATGGGCACGAGCACGGCATAAAGCAGGCCGACGAGAATGGAGATGGAGAGGTGGGCGATCGAGCCGACGATCAAGCCGGTGAGGTTGAAATGGCGGAGGGATTCCAGGCTGGCTTCGGCCAATTCGGGCACGCCGGCGGCGGCGAGGAGGTTGATGGGATACCAGATGCTGCCGTATTTGAAGATGCCGTACATGCAGGCCAGAAAGGCCATGACCACGGCGCCGACGAGACCGCCAAAGGCACCGGCGGTGTAGGGGTGAACCTCCACCGGAATGCGGGCGCGGTGAGGGACCCGGCCGGCTTCGAGAATCTGCACGACCCGGCCGGCGGTGACGATCGGGCGGGGATGTTCATCGATGGGGCGGATGGGCACCGCTTCGTGTTTGGGATGGGGGAAGACATCAAGGCACCAGCCGATGGCTCCGATGAGACCGGTGAGGAAGCCGACGAGGGAAATGAAGAAATTGGTGACCAGACCAAAGAAAAGCAGCGCGAGACCGAAGGCTGCGACGATGGGCCACGCAGTGGGCGTCGGGAGGTCCACCGAGTTGGGATCGTGATTGTGAGGATCGCTGGACATGATCAAAATTTCACGCTGATGAAGTAGACGAGGGTGAGCACGACGATCCAGATCGCGTCGACGAAGTGCCAGTACCACGAGATCATCTCGACATGTTCGCCGTGGTCTTTCGGGATTTTTCCGAAAAGGGTCAGCACCCAGACGATGCTCAGCAGCAGCAGGCCGATGATGACGTGGCTGAGGTGCAGGCCGACCAGGGAGTAAAAGGTCGAACCGAAGACATTGGTGCTGATGGTGAGACCTTCGTGGTAGATAAGATTGTACCACTCGTAGCCCGAGTAGCCGACGAAGAACACGCCCATCAGGATCGTCACGCCCCACCAGATCAGGAAACCGATTCGATGGGAATGATGCAGCATCTTCTCCGCGACCACGATCGTGGCGCTCGAGCCGAAAAGGGCGAGGCTGGCGAGCCAGGGGACGTGGAGGACCTCGCTCGGGTAGGGGCCGTTCAGGCTCTTGCCCATATAAAAGACGTAGGCGACGACGAAGATGGAAAAGAGCGCGGACTCCGTGATGATGAGGCAGGTGATGCCCACCTTGCGCTGCGACGGCAGCTTCCACGGGGTCTCCGTGCCTGTCGGGTCATTGATGAAACCGGTCGGGTCGCCGACCTGAACTTTTTCTGCGCTCATTCGAATTTCCAGTCCGGGTCTTCAGGGTGTTTCAAATCCCACAGCGGGCGGCGGCTGCGCACTTCGGGAATCTTTTCAAAATTGTACTCCGGCGGCGGCGAGGTCGTGCTCCATTCCAGCGTCCAGGCATCCCACGGATCGTCCCCGGCTTTTTCCCCCTTCACGTAGGAGTAAATGAGGTTGAACACGAAGAAGAGAATGCCGGGAATCTGGATGAAGACGCCGATGGTGGAGATCTGGTTCCAGATATCCCAGCCGCGGTCGGCCTCGTAGGTGAAGATACGACGGGGCATGCCCAGGAAACCCGAGACGTGCTGGGGGAGGAAGGTCATGTGGAAGCCGATGGTGAAGAGCCAGAAGTGCCAGAGCCCGAGTTTCTTGTTCGGCATGCGGCCGAGAGCTTTTGGGTACCAATAATAGATGCCGGCGAAGATGGTGAAAAGCAGGCCGCCGATGAGGACGTAGTGGAAGTGGGCAACGACAAAGTAGGAGTCGGTGAGTTGCCAGTCGAAGGGCGCCACCGAAAGCATCACGCCAGTGAGGCCGGCGATGAGGAACTGGAACAAGAAGGCGATGCAAAACAGCATGGGCAACTCGAAGCGGATCTTCCCGCCATACATGGTGCCCAGCCAGTTGAAGATTTTGATGCCGGTCGGGATGGCGATGATCATCGTCGAGATGGCGAAGAAGGTGTTGCCGACCGAAGTCATGCCGACCGAGAACATGTGGTGCGCCCAAACACCGAGGCTGATGAAGGCAATCATGATGGTCGCCGCGACCATGACGGGATAACCGAAAATCGGCTTGCGGGAGAAGACGGGTATGACCTCCGAGGCGATGGCGAAACCCGGCACCATGAGGATGTAGACCTCCGGATGGCCGAAGATCCAGAAGAAGTGCTGCCACAGCACGGCGGAGCCGCCCGCCTGGGTATCGAAGAATTTTGCCCCCAGATAGCGGTCCAGTGAGATCATGATCTGCGCAGCAGAGAGCGGCGGCATGGCGATGATCACCAGGAAGGCGACCACAACCCACATCCAGACAAAGAGGGGCATTTTCCCAAGCGTCATGCCCTTGCAGCGCAGAGAGAAGATGGTGACGAGAATATTGATGGCGGTGGAAATACTGCCGATGCCCCCGAGCATAATGGAAAGCGTCCAGTAGTCGGTGCTATGGCCCCGGGAAAAGGCCTTGGATGTGAGCGGGGCGTAAGCGAACCAGCCGACGTCGGGCGCGGAGCCGGCATTGTAGAGACCCGGTGCCGTGAAATAACTGGCGTAGAGGAAGATACCGCTGAAAAAGAAGACCCAGAAGCCGAATGCATTGAGGCGCGGGAAGGCCATGTCCCGTGTGCCGATCATGAGCGGGACCAGATAGTTGGCAAATCCGAAGATGATGGGCATGCCGACGAGGAACACCATGGCCGTGCCATGCATGGTGAAGAGGCGGTTGAAGACGTCGGGTTCGAGGAAGGTGTGGTTCGGATAGAAAAGCTGAACCCGGATCAGCGTAGCCATGATGCCGGCGATTACGAAAAAGAGCAGTCCTGACCCGATATACATGAGGCCCAGGCGCTTATGGTCCACCGTGAAGACCATTTCCTGCACGAGGCGGGTGAGGGAACCGCGTTCGTCGCCGACGCGCTGAACCTCCGGCATCTTAAAATCGTCGTCGCCTGCGTCGGTGGTGAGAGTGGGTCCGTTGGCCATCGATTATTTCAAGGTTTTGAGATAGGCGACCACGTCGTCCACTTCCTTGTCCAAAAGTTGCATATCGGGCATGAGGCAGCCGACTTTCAAGTCCTGCGGGTCCTTGACCCAAGCCCAAAGGTTTTTGTCATCGAGGGGCCGCACGCCAGCGCCGATGGTTTGGCGGGTCATGAGCTTGGTCAGGTCGGGACCGAAAACGCCTTGCGCGACGGTGTCGTTAACCTTGTGGCAATTCATGCAGGAGTAGGCGAAAAAGAGGCTCTTGCCTTTGATTTCCTGCGGGGTCTGAGGCTCCGGGATCGGAGCCTTCTGTTGGGCCACCCATTTCTGGAAACCCTCGGGGGTGTGCACGATCACGCGGATGAGCATGTTGGCGTGTTGCGTGCCGCAATATTCGGCGCAGTTGCCGAAGTAAACGCCGGTCTCGTACGGGTCGAACCAGATTTCGTTGTCCTTATTGGGCACCGAGTCGGTTTTGCCCGCGAGTTGGGGGACCCAGAAGCTGTGGATGACGTCGGCGGACTGCAGGGAGACGTGGGTGGGAGTGGCCTTGGCGTGATCGCGGCTGCTCACCGGGATGTGGAGTTCGTTGGCCGTGATGATGCCGAGCTCCGGATAGTGAATTTCCCACCACCACTGGTGGCCGACGATGCGGACCTTCAGGGCGTCCTCCGGCATCTTCATGTTCTGGATTTCCCCGATGGTACGGCTGGTGACCAGGATGAGCACCACGGTGATGAGGATTGGGATGACGGTCCAGGCCAGTTCGATCTGGGTGCTTCCGTAGATCTGTGGCGGCTCCTGGCCGTCGTCATTTTCCTTTCGACGGAAGCGGATCACCACGTAGACCAACAGGCCGGCTACCACCAGGAAGATGCCCAGACAGATAAAAGAGACGAGCACGGCGGCTTCATGGATCATTTCCGCCGGACGCGAGAGCGGATCGAACATGTCCGCAACACGGCGCATGGGGTACTCCGAGCCGGCCCCTTGGGCCAATACGGACCCGGTCATGGCGCCGAGGAAGAACCAGGCGCGAAAAAACAGCTTTGAAAGTGATCCCGGCAAACTCACTGCGTTTTCGTTAACCAACCTGAGGGGCCAAGAAAACCTTTTTTTATATCCGAGCGCAATTAACCGCGCATGCCGGAAACACGGCAAAAGGCCACAGAGGAAGACAGAGAGAGGATCGAAGCCGTATTTTGACTGTTTTTTGGCATGAATATGGCTCTACTTTAAAAAAAATCGCTTTCCACTTGAGCAATGTGTGCTTTGTTTGCGCGTTTTTGAAGATGATGCCCGAAGACCTAAGCCAAAACGAAACCCCGAAGCCCTCCTTGCTGACCCGGCGGGGAGCTTTGCGGTTGCTGGCACTTACCGGGGCCGGCATGTTGGCCAGCGGCACCCAGTCTCAGGCAGGGTTTCTGGACTTCCTGCTCAGTGGACAGGAGATGTCGCCGGCGGAGCTGAAAAAATTTGGCATTCCACAAATTTGGAGTTCCCAACTGGGTTCCCAACTGCCGAGCTATGTGGAATTTCTGCGCAAGGCGAACCTGCACGCTGTGACCGTGAAGCAGGTGATCGAGCCGCACCTCCACGTCCGCGGCACTGTGCGCAATTGTTTGCCGCCCAAGGCGATGTGGGGAAACATTCGGGCCACGCTAAAGGTCGTCGACCGGCTGGCCGACCGCCTGGATCTCCCGGTGAAGGATATCGTATCGGCCTATCGTTCTCCGGCCTATAACGCCCGCTGCCCAGGCGCGAAGAGCAATTCCTACCACATGCGCAATATCGCCATTGATGTGACCTTCAATTGCGCTCCGGGCAAGGTGGCGGCGATGGCTCGTGCCATGCGAGCGACCGGACTTTTCAAGGGTGGCGTCGGTCGTTATGGCGGTTTCACCCACGTCGATACCCGCGGCGCGAACGCGGATTGGTAAGATCGATCGGCCTCAGGCCGAGGGCAGGTTGATGATAAAGGTGCTCCCGGACTCCGGTGAGCTGTGCACCGCTAAGGTGGCGCCCATCAGTTCGCAAAGCTGGCGGGCGACGAAAAGGCCCAAACCCAGGCCGCCGTACTTGCGGCTGAAGGATTGGTCCGCCTGATAGAAGGAGTCGAAGATTTTTGGCTGCTCCGATTCGGCGATGCCGATGCCCTCGTCCGAGATTGCGATCTGCAGGCCCTGTTCGGTTTGGCGGGCGCAGAGTTCCACGGTTCCTCCGTGGGAAAACTTGATCGAATTTTCAATGAGGATTTGCAGGGCCTCTTCCAGCCACACGGCGTGAAGGCGGACCTGGGGTGGAAGCGACTCGGCTAGCTTGAGTTCGAGCTGGATGTTTTTTCGCTCGGCGGATGCGGAGAAGGCTGTCGTGATCCGGCGGAGAAAGGGTTCCAACTCAATTTCCGTCGGCTCCGGCCGGGCGGGATTGTTAGCGATCGAGGCCGCCTGGATCATCCGTTCGATCAGAGCCAGCAATTCGGCGGCGCTTTGTTGCGCCGTGTCGACAAACTCGCGCCGGCGGGCCGGATCGTCTTCGTCCGCCAGGAGCTCAAGGCAGCCGCTGATGCCGTTGAGCGGGGTGCGCATTTCGTGGCTGATGGTGGAGAGAAAACGCGATTTGAGGTTCGTGGCCTCGGTGCGCACGTCGTGCGCCTCGGCGAGGGCTTTCTCGATGAGGTTGCGGGTGGCGACATTGCGCACCGTGACCAGACGCGCCGGCTTGCCGGCGAAGACCATGGAATGGGAGACGATCTCGACATCGAAGGTGGAGCCGTCCTTGCGCCGGTGCTCCCAAAGGCCGGTATAGGGGCGGGAAATTCGGGCGATGTGCGCAACGGCTTTTTCGACTTCGTCGGGCGGGCAGAGGTCCGTCACCTTCATGTTGGGAAAGTCCGCAAGGGCGTAGCCATATTCGGCGACCGTGGCTTCGTTGACTGCGAGAAAGCGCAAGGTGGCGGTATCGTAAACGATGGCCGGAAGGGGGCTGCGTTGGAACAGTTGTTCGAAGGAATGGCTGGCCTCTTCCAGTTGGCGCTGCACCGCATCACGGCTGCGGACATAGTGGTAGATGAAGCCGAAAATGAGCAGTCCACTCATGCCGACAAAGGCCAGGCCCTTGGCGTGTTGCCAGGTGGTGAGGACCTCCGAATCGCGGGTGAGGCTGAGCGCCAGCCAGTCCGAAAGCAAAATATAAACGCCCGCGACCACAACGTAAACCAAGGCGAATCGGAGGGCGATCTTCATGCCGGTCCGGCATCCTATCAGATTGCGGCCCGGCGAACACGGAAAACGTTGGCCGGTTTTGGTTGAAGGAAACTTAAAAAACGATTAGGGTTTCCATAGTGAAAACCAGGCAACCGGAGACCGAGGCGCGCATCGTCAAAGTGGCGGAACGGATCTTTTTGCAATCGGGCTTCAGCCGCGTGTCGATGGACGATCTGGCCAAGGAGTTGGGAATGAGCAAGAAGACGCTGTATGCCTACTTTGCGGGCAAGGATGATTTGGTGCGGGCGGTTTTGGAGCATCGGACAGAGATCATGGGCGAAAACCTGCGGGCCTTAGTGGAGGCTCCCCAGCCTTTTGTGGAGAAATTCCGTGCGGTGGCCCATTTGCTGCAGACCAAAATCAGCGAGGTGAGTCCGGCCTTTCTGGAGGATATCCGCCGTTTTTCGCCGGAAGGATATGGCATCATCGAGCGGTTTCGGGCGCGGGCCATCCCCTTGTATTTTGGCCGGATCATCGATGAGGGAATTCGGGAGGGCTATCTGGAGGATTCCGTGCCGCGGGAGCTTCTTATGCGCATGGTGGTGATTTCGATCCAGGGAATCATCCGGCCCGATGTCGTGGCGGAGTTGAGGCTGCATCCCTCGGCGGTTCTCGATCACATCCTTACCATCATCTTCAGCGGGATTCTGACCGCGAAGGGCCGCCGGGTTCGCAAACAATTCGTCCACTCATGAAAAAGATATTTTCGATCCTTGTTGTCATCGCCGTGGTGGCCGGTCTGGTTATTTTCACGCGCCGGGCCGGCCGCGAGCCGGCGGCGGAGGGAGTCTATTCCGGCTACGGTGAGGGCGAGTTGGTTTATGTGTCGTCACCGATCGGCGGGGAGGTGCAGAAGCTGGCGGTCAAGCGCGGGGACACGGTCGAAAAAGATGCGGTGCTTTTCGAGTTGGAGCGCGAGGAGGAAAAGGCGGCGCGGGCCGAGGCGGAGGAGGCCCTGCGGGAGAGCAAGACGCGGTTGGACAAGGCCAAGCTGGACTTTGATCGCGCCAAAAGCCTGCGCGACAAGCGGGTGAATACACCGGAAGATTACGACACGGCGCAGCAGGCGTTGCTCGGCGCGCAACATGCCATGGCAGGCCGGCAGCAGGCCTTGGAACAGGCCGACTGGCGTCATGCGCAAAAACGGCAGACTGTGCCGGCCTCAGGCCTGGTCTACGATACGTACTATCGCCAGGGTGAATGGGTTGCGGCGGGCACCCCGGTGCTTTCGCTCCTGCCGCCCGAGTACATGAAAGTGCGTTTTTTTGTGCCGGAAAGCGATCTGGGCAAAATGCAGATCGGCACCCCGGTGGATATCCATATGGACGGCCTGAAAACCGTGTTGCCGGCGAAGGTGAGCTTCGTGTCGCCGCAGGCGGAATACACCCTGCCGATCATTTACAGCCGGGAGAATCGCCAAAAGCTGGTCTTTCTGGTCGAGGCTTCGCTGGGACCGGAATACGCCCGGCAATTGCATCCCGGTGCGCCGGTGGAAGTGCGGTTGAAGCCATGAGCGACCTCGCCATCGACGTCGAGGGCGTCACCAAGAGATTTGGTGATCGCACGGTGGTGGATGGTCTCGCCATGGCGGTGAAAAAAGGCGAGATCTACGGTTTCCTCGGCCCCAACGGCAGCGGCAAGACGACTTTTCTGCGCATCCTTTGCGGGCTGCTGCGACCGGATGCCGGCAGTGGCACATGTCTCGGCTATGACGTCATTACCCAAAGCGACGCCATCAAGCGCCATGTCGGCTACATGACGCAAAAGTTCAGCCTCTACGAGGATCTCTCCATAGCGGAGAATCTGCGGTTTGTCGCGGATCTCTATGAGATCAAGAACGCCCGCGAAGCCGTCGCCGCAATGCTGAAAACGCTCGGCCTGGAGGGCCGCGGCAACCAGCTCGCCGGACAACTCTCCGGGGGGTGGAAACAACGGCTCGCCCTGGCCGCCTGCCTGATTCATCAACCCGAACTCCTCCTCCTCGACGAGCCAACGGCCGGCGTCGATCCCAAGGCCCGCCGGGATTTCTGGGAAGAGATTCACCGCCTCGCCGCGGAGGGCCTGACAGTGCTCGTCACCACGCACTACATGGACGAGGCCGAGCGCTGTCATCGTCTGGCCTATATCGCCTACGGCAAGCTGCTGGCCAGCGGCACGCTCCACGACGTGCTGGAGTCGGCCAAGCTGGAGACCTGGGAGGTGTCGGGCGCGCAGCTCGGGAAATTGTCGCAGGAGTTGAAAACCCTGGCCGGGATTGAGCAGGTCACGGCCTTCGGCAATCGCCTGCATGTCAGTTCGCGTGATGGCCGCGCCTTGGAAAAGGCCATCTCGGCCTTCCAGCGTGAGCCCTATCGCTGGCAAAAAATCGAGCCCGGCCTGGAAGATGCCTTCATCGGCCTCATGCAAACATCGGAGGACAATTTCAAAAAATGATGCCGCTCGCGTTTAACTTCGCGCGCTTTGCGGCCATCATCCGCAAGGAGTTCATCCAGATGCGGCGGGATCGGCTGACCTTCGCGATGATGTTCGGCATCCCGATCATCCAACTCGTCCTGTTCGGCTTTGCCATCAACAGCGATCCCAAGAACCTGCCAATCGCGATCCTCGCCTCGGACAACAGCCCGTTTGCACGGCGGTTCGTGCATGCGCTGGAAAACAGCGACTACTTCACCACTACGGCCACGATTACCACCGAGGAGCAAGCCCGCAAGCTGCTCGCCCGCGGCGAGGTCCAATTCGTGGTCAATATTCCGTCCGATTTTTCGCACAAGCTGGTGCGGGGAGAGAAGCCGGCGTTGCTCGTACAGGCCGACGCCACTGATCCTTCGGCCGTGAGCTCGGCCATCCAGGTGATCAACGAAATCACCCGCACGGCCTTTGATCGCGATCTCGCGGGCCCCTTGCAGTCCATGGTGGCCAAGCCGGGCCCGGTCGATCTCCGCCTGCACCTCGAGTACAATCCCGACCGCGTGACCCAATACAACATTGTCCCCGGCCTCATGGGGGTCGTGCTCACCATGACCATGGTTATCATCACCGCGCTGGCCGTCACACGCGAGCGCGAACGCGGCACCATGGAAAGTCTCCTCGCCACGCCGGCGTTGCCACTGGAGGTGATGACGGGGAAAATCATTCCTTACATCGTCGTCGGCTATGTGCAGGTGACGGTGATTCTGCTCGCGGCGAAGCTGCTTTTCCATGTGCCGATGGTCGGGAGTCTTCTGTTGATGTACTTCGCGGCGCTTTGTTTTATCTCCGCCACCCTGGCGGTGGGCATCACGATTTCCACCCTGGCCACGAATCAACTTCAGGCCATGCAGATGTCCTTCTTTTTCTTTCTACCCTCGCTGCTGCTTTCGGGGTTTATGTTTCCTTTTCGCGGCATGCCGGAGTGGGCGCAAATGATCGGCCAGGTCCTGCCGCTGACTCATTTTTTGCGGGTCCTGCGTGGCATCCTGCTCAAGGGGAATGCCTTTCCGGATATCTGGCCCGACATCTGGCCGATCCTCGTCTTCGGCGTGGTGGTGATGGCTTTCGGTGCGCTGCGCTATCGCCGCACGCTGGATTAAGGCTGTGCCTTGGACGAACTCCGGGTGAGATATTCCACGATCTGCTCGCCCAGGCGCGGTCCGATGCCGGAAACGGCCGCCAGTTTTTCGGCTGGTGCGCGTTTGATTCGCTCGAGTGAGCCAAACTCCGCGAGCAACGCCTTTTTGCGCGATTCGCTCACGCCTGGAATATCGTCGAGCACGCTTTCGCTGATCCGCTTTTTGAGCAACAGGCTGTGGTATCCATTGGCAAAGCGGTGGGCTTCGTCGCGGATGCGCTGCAGGAGCATGAGGGCGCCACTGTCCTCGGGCAGTCGCAGCGGCAGAGGCCGGGCCGGACGGTAGATTTCCTCAAATTCCTTGGCCAGGCCGATGATATTGACGTCGTATAGACCAAGCCTCTGCAACTCGGCACAGGCGCTGGAAAGCTGGCCCTTCCCTCCGTCCACGATGATGAGGTTGGGAAAGTTCTCCATCTTGCGGGTGGCCATGGCCTCGATCGGATTCTCCTGGGAAAACTCGGCATCTTCGGCGGAAGCCGCCGCTTCATTCAGCACGCGGCTGTAGCGACGGCGCACCACCTCCGCCATGCTGGCAAAGTCATCCTGTTTCAGCGTCCCTTTGATGCGATAGCGGCGGTAGTTGGCCCGGTCGGGCACGCCATTTTTGAAGCGCACCATGCTGGCCACGATATGAGTGCTGGAGATATTCGAGATGTCGAAGCACTCCATGATTTTCGGCGGGCCGGCCAGCCCCAGCGCATCTCCCAGCGCGGCCAGGTCCTCCTCGGGATTAATGGCCGACGGCAGCGTCTTTCGGGTGAAACGCGTCATCGGCTTGGTTGTTTTCCTAAGGTCGTCCAGCAGGTTGCGGAGTTGGGCGGCCTTTTCGAAATCCAGATTGGCCGCCGCTTTTTTCATCTCTTCCTCGACCTGCTCGATCATGTGGCGCGACTCGCCATCGAGAAACTCGCAGGCCTCCTCGACCCGTTTCAGGTAGTCTTCCCGCTGGATGCGGCCGACGCAGGGGGCGGAGCAATTCTTGATGACCGCATCCATGCAGTGGCGGAAATCCCGTTCGCCGGGTTCCGGCGGCCGGCAGGAACGGATGCCGAACTTCTTGCGAATGGCGTTCAGCGTGGCGCGCAGGGCGCCGCTGTGGGCAAACGGTCCGAAATACCGCGCCCCGTCATCCTTGCGCAGGCGGGTCAGTTGGAAACGGGGCCACGGCTCGTTCAGGTTTACCCGCACCAGCAGGAACCGTTTGTCGTCGCGGAAGCTGATGTTGTATTTGGGGCGGAATTCCTTGATCAGGCGGCCCTCGTAGAGCACGGCCTCGGCGTCGCTGCGGACGATGTGCCACTCGAAATCACAAATGCTGTCGATCAGGGCCCGGGTCTTCATTTCCGCCCGCATCTGGCGGGAAGGGGTGAAGTAATTGGCCAGACGCTTGCGTAAATCCCGGGCCTTGCCGACGTAAATGACGCGTTTCAACCGATCCCGCATGATGTAGACGCCCGGCTTGTGGGGCACGTCACGCAGCTTGGTTTGGAGGTCATCCGGCATAAGGATAAATATAGCATACGCTTGCGCGTACGCGGGAAGGCACTATTTTATCGCGATCAATGAAAACCGTCTACCTGACGATCGCGTCGTTCGCCTTCGGCGCATCGCTCATGGCCGAAAGCGCCACACCCGACCCCGCCCCAAGTCCCTTTCAGGTAACGAGCCTCTGGCATGCGGTGGCAGCGGGGGGGCCCATGATGATCCCCCTGGGGATTTTGTCCGTGATTACCGTGATGCTGATTATTGCGTATTTTTTCTCCATGCGTCGGGGGGCGGTGGTGACCGCCCGCTATATGCAGACGGCCGACGCGCTCATCCGCAAGAAGGATTACCTGGGCCTGCTCGCCGTCTCCAACCGGCATAACGAGGCCGTGGCCCACATCGTGCAGCGCACCATGGACTTTCTGAACAAAAACCCGCGGGCTTCGCTGGCCGAGGCTCGGGAGATCGCACAGGCCGAGGGTCAGCGGCAGGCCAGCGCCCTCAACCAGCGCATCGCCTACCTGGCGGATATCGGCACCATCGCGCCCATGCTGGGTCTGCTCGGCACGGTCATCGGCATTGTCCAGTCCTTCGGCGTGATCGCGGTGGACGCGGCGGCAACGCGGCCGACCATGCTGGCACAAGGCATCGGCGAAGCCCTCATTGCCACTGCGGCCGGGCTGCTGATCGGCATCCCTGCCATGGGTGCCTACGCGTTTTTCCGCGGGCGAGCGCAGGCTTTGATTTCGGACCTTGAATCGGCCACGACCCATTTGATGGCGTTGCTGAGCGCCAATGGTTTGAAAGCCGGCGATATATGAACTTTCGCGCCCACGTCCATCCCGAGCGGATTACGTTCCAGATCGCGCCGCTGGTGGACATCCTCCTGTTCCTCCTGGTGTTTTTCATCATGACCTGGAACTTCTCGCGCAACGAAGCCGAGCTGGACGTGAAGGTGCCCGCCGCCCGTGAGGGCAAGGAAAACCGGCGTCCCGCCGGCGAGGTGATTCTGAACGTCAAGCGCGACGGCTCGGTGGTGATGAATCGGCGGGCCATGAGCTCCGAGGAATTGCAGCAAACCCTGGCGCGCATTGCGGAGCTTTATCCGGACCAGGCAGTGGTCCTGCGCGGGGACGAAAATGTGGATTACCGCTACGTGGTGGACGCTCTCGATATTTGCCGCGCGGCCAATATTTGGAACGTGGCGTTCGCCACGAGCAAACCGGAATGAAACGGCTGGTCCTGGGATCGTTCTTCCTGACTGGAGGGATGCTGCTGGCGCAGGAGACACCGCTCTGGCAACCGGAAGTCCGCCGGGCCATTCCCGTCGAAAAGCCATCGCCTACGCCGACTTCGAACCCCGACTTAGCCACGGATTACCAGAATCCGGCCTGGATGCAGAGGGTTCAACCATCTCCGACGCCGGCGCCGGAAAAGCCGCTGCCCACTCCGGAGCCTGGCTTTACTCCTTATCGCCCCCAAGGTCGCATTCAGGTGGCGCCGGAGCCGACCCCAGACACGATTCCTTTCGCTCCGGCCGTGCCGGCCGACGACATCCCGGTGGCTCCGGCGGTGCCTTTTGATCAAGTGCCTGACGCCACACCCGCACCTGCGGCTCGTCCTCAGGATCAGGATGGCGATATCCGGCTGAGCCCCTCCACTGTCAACGGCGAGGAAGCCGCCAAAGCCGCCCTGAGCCTGGCGAATAATGTCTTTGCGCGGAAAATGTATGACTACGCGATCGAGGAATACGAAAAATTCCTGATCTCATTTCCCTCCGCCCAAGGCAGGGACATGGCCATGTTCCGGCTGGCCGAGTGCCATCGCATGCTCGGCAATGAACAGCCGGCCCGGATCGGCTACGAAAATCTGCTCATGGAGTTTCGCGAAGGGGAGTTTGCCGGGGCGGCCGCTTATCGGCTGGGGGAATACCTGCTGGCCGAAAAGAAATACGATCCGGCGATCATTCAATTTCGCCTCGCGGCGGCCCAGGCGGCCAGCGACGAAGTCAAGTTGTCGGCCAAATACAATCTGGCCCAGTGCCTGGACCGGACTGACCAGAAGGCTGAGGCCGCCAAAATTTACGCCGAAGTCGCGGCGGTGGATAAAAATAATCCGTATCGCGACTATGCCCTCATGGCGGCGGCCGAGTCCGCGGCCAAGGGGGGACGCAAGGAGGAGGCCTTCAAAAATTTCTCGCTCATCGCCGGGGATGCCGAGGCCAAGTCGGCCACACGGGCGGAGGCAGCCCTAAAAGCGGCGGCTTTGGCGGTGGAACTCGGGGATAAGAAACAAGCGGTAAAGCTTTTCAACCAGGTACTGGCCATGAACGACGCGGGCGACTGGAGGTCGGTGGCGTTCCTTGGCGTCATGCGGCTGAATTTCGATCTCGGCGATTACAAAAAAGTCGCGGCCATGGCGGACGACCTTCCGGCCGGCCTGACGGATGAGGCCAAGGCGGAGTTGCTTTTGCTGGCGGCGAATTCGCAGCGGCAGTTGGGCAATACACAGGCCGCTCAGACGATTTACAACAACCTCCTCACGCAGTTTCCCGACGCGGCCTCGTCCCGCGATGCGCGTTTTCCACGGCTGGTCAGCATGTACCAGCTGGGTGATCCGAATTTGCTGAAGGAGGCGGATGAATTTCTCAAGGGCCAGATTACGCCCAAGGAGCGGGCCCAGGTGGCGCTGATCAAAGCGGAGACGCTGTTCAAGGAGAAGAAATACGCTGAGGCCGGTCCGCTTTATGCCACGCTGGCGGACGACAAGGAATTGGACGCCGACATGCGCAACAATGCGCTCTATCGCCTTGGCTGGTGCGAGGCGCAGACGAAAAACTACACTGGGGCGATCAAGACCTATACGGAATACATTGGGAAAAATCAGGGAAAGGAAACGCTTTCGCAGGCCATCGCGCAGCGTGGGGTCGCTTATCAGGACAACAAGCAATACGCCGAGGCGATCAAGGACTTCGATCTGCTGATGGGAAAATATCCCAAGGCGCCTGAGCGTGAGTTGGCCATACAGCAGAAGGCGCTGATCCTCGGGCAGCAGAAGGATTACAAGGGGATGATCGCGGCCTTCCAACAACTGCTGACGGAATACCCGAAGAGCGCGGGGGCGGGGCAGGCGAACTTCTGGATCGGTTGGGCGGCTTTTGAGGAGAAGGACTACAAGAGCGCGATCAAGAGCCTGGAGGCGGCGGCCAAGCTCGATCCGGCGCAATATGGCGAGCGGGCTACGCTGCGGGTGATCCTCAGCTATTATTATTTGCAGGATCGTGAGGCGCTGGTGAAGGCCATTGCGGGCAACAAGAACCTGACTGTGCCGACGGAGATCACTCTGTGGCTCGGCCGGAAAAGCTTCGAAGAGGGCGACTACATGAAGGCGGAGCAATACCTGTTGCCGGTATTGAAAGACCCGAAGGCGGTGAACTCCGACGTGTTGATCGAATTGGCGGAGGCGCAGATCAAACTGGGCAAGTATCGCGAAGCGGGACCGCAGGTGGACAAATACCTGGAGACGGCCCGGGAACCCTATAAGCGCGCGCGGGGACTGCTGGCCGAGGCCGGCATCGCACTGGGACAGAAAATGTTTGATGAGGCCATCAAGCTGGATGAAGAAGCGCTGTTGCTTCAGCCGGAGGGGAAACTGAACGCGGAAGGGCGGCTGCTTTCCGGGGAAATCTCTTTTGCCAAGGGCGATTACGACGGGGCGGCCCGGGCCTTTATGACGGTGGCGGTGCTTTACGACGATCCGGCCGTCACGCCAAGGGCCTTACGGCGGGCCGCGGATGCCTATCGCAAGATCGGCAACCTGCTGGAGGCGGAAAAAGCGCTGCATGAACTCCAACAGCGCTTCCCTGACGTGCAGAAAACGCCTAAGATCTCCAAAGAGCAGTGATGAAATATTTTCTATTAGCCCTTCTTTCCCTGGCTACGGCGCTGGCTGAAGAGCCCGCGATGAAGGATCAGCCACTCGCCGCCATCAAAGGAGCCTGCTCCCTGCCGGAAGGGTGGTTTTTTAGCGAGAGTACCGAAGACGGGGTGACCGTTTACCAGATCAGCAAGGAAAAACCCGCCGACGAAGGCGATACGCCGAGCGAAGGTCTTATCCTGAGCGCCACTCCCAAGGTCAACGAGCGCGCCAGCATGAAGCCGAGCGAGTACGCCACTGAGCTTCTCTCCGCCGCAGCCGAGGAGAGTGGCAGCAAGGAGACCGTCAAGACCGAGGAAGGACCGCTCAAGTGCTTTCGCTCCGAGTACGCCATCGACGGTGACGGCGGGAAGATTCTCGTCATCACCATCGCCAAGGCCAATGACGAAACCGGCACTCTCTATTTCTTTACCTGGCAGAATCCCGAGTCGGATGAAGCCGCCATCGCGCCTGTGCGCGAAAAGTTCCTGTCCTCCTTTAAGCTGGACCCGGCGTTTTAGCCCGCCCGCGTTCATCCAGCAGCCGACGGATTTCCTCGCTGCGGGCCCGGGTCAGCGGGAAGAACCAGATGATGATGATTGCGGCCGCCAGGGCAGCGATTTGAATGCCGATGAGCATGGCCCGCATGGTGCCGAGTTGGGCTTGGTCCGGCGGGACGCTGGTATCGGAATAGCCCGCCAGATGAGGCAGCCAGCCGCCGAGGAGCAGGGTGACGATGTTGACGATCTTGCCCAGAAATCCCCCCACGGCCACATAGGTGCCTTCACGCCGGTAACCGGTGGCCAATTCGTCCTCATCAGTAATGTCGGCCGTGATGGAGCCGAACATGAGGGACGCGGCGGGCATGCCGAGGGAGAGGATGACCCAGGAAACGATGATCAAATAGGGGGTCTGTGGGACCAGGGTGAAGGGCAGCAGACAGACGGCCAGAAGACTGATGCCGAGACCGACCAGCGCGGCCGGGCGTTTGCCCGAGCGAGTGGACAGCCATAGACCCAAGGGCAGGGCGGCGATGCTGGAAAAGACAGTAAAGGTGCCGCCGACCCCGCTGATGTAGGACGCGAATTCCTTGCTGCCCTGGCAGGTGTAGTAGATGTGGACGTAACTGCCGATGAGGCCCTCGCAACCCGTGCCAAGGGCAATGATGAGAATGGCCGATTGCAACAGGAGAAAGGGCTTGTTGCTGAAAGTCAGACGCAGGGCGGGAAGCAGGGCGATGGAGGGCTGTTGCTCGACGACGTGAATTTTTTCGCGAGGGCCAAATACCGTGGCCAGGATGCCGGCCAACATCACCAGGCCCACAATCAGGCTCAACCAGCGGACGCCGACGACTTCACTGCCAAAGATCGGATGGAGGCAGAACCAATAAAACCAGGCCGCTCCGAAGATTCCGATGACCTGAATGTATCCGCGCCAGGCCAGAACCCGGGTGCGTTCGTCGTAGTCGGTCGTGAGCTGGTAGCCGAGGGCGCCGTAAGGGATGGAGAAGACCGAGTAGGCGGCGGCAAAGACGATGAGCAGGCCGGCCAGCCACAAAAACATCCCGGTTTGGGAGGAGAACGGCGGCATCCAGACGAAGGGAAGAAGGATGACGCCAATGAGGCCGCCCACGAGGATGAAAGGGCGTCGCCGGCCCCAGGATGAGCGGAAGTTGTCGGACCAGGTACCGACCAACGGGTCCATGAAGGCCCCGACAATCTTGGGAATGGCCATGGCGATGGCCACCAGGAAAGGGTCCATCTTCAGCGCGATGGCGAAGATGGGGACGGCCATCGCGTTGACGAAATTAATGTAGAGAAAATCCGTCAGCCCGCCGCTGCCGTAAGCAATTTTTTGCCAGATGGGGACGCGCTGGACCGATGGAGTGGGGTGTTTGGACTCCCAATGTTCGGTTTCCATCAGTGCGGGTGGGGGAAAGAAAGCATAAGACTAAGGCGGGAAAAAGGGAGAGCTTAAGAAAAATCACGGGGAAGCCGTTTGAATACCGGCGTCCGTGGAAAGCATACACTGGAAATCGGTCGCGAAACGTGATTAACTGGGGCTCAACGTGTTAAAACTTTGGAAACGCAAGCCCGCGCTGGGCATCGGAATCGGCGTGGGATTGGTGGGCGCCGTGGCCCTGGCCGTTCGGTATGGCTTGCGGCGTTCGCAACGGGAGCCGATCCCCGACGATATTTCGCCGTCAATCTTCGCGCGGCGGGTCGCATCGACGCTGCATGGTGAAATGGTTTATCACGTTTCAGGCTCGGGCGATCCGGTGGTTTTTCTGCACGGCATTTATCTGGGAGCTTCATCCTACGAGTGGTCGAAGGTGTATCCGCACTTCACCCTGGGGCGTGAAGTGATCGCCCCCGATCTGGTCGGTTTTGGGGAATCCGAGCGGCCGAGTGCGCCCATGGATGCGACGGATTACGCCGAGAGCATCGCGGAGTTTTTGCTGGAGACCTGTGGCGGACGGCGTCCGGTGATTGTGGCCAGCGGACTGACGGCAGGCATCGCCTTGCTGATGGCCTCGCGGCATCCGGAGCGGATCGAGCGGCTGGTCGTGCTGCTGCCCACCGGGCTGAAAGAATCCGGCAAATGGCGGGCGGTGGGTATCCGCGCGCTCGTGGGCCTGCCGGGCCTTAATAAATTTGTTTACGGCAAGTACCTTTCCCGCGCGCCCTTCATCCGGGGGTGGCTGTCGAAGTTTGCCCTCGGTGACTCCTCCCGCATGACCGAGGAAATGGTGCGCGCGTTGACCACCTGCGCACAGCAATCCGGCGCCGAACATGCCATCTTTGGTTTTCTGCGCGGACGGCTGGCCTTCGATATCGAGTCCCGCTTGAGCCGAGTCCCGCATCCGGTGACGATTCTGTGGCCGGAACAGGCTGCCGGCTTCCCGTACCGGATGGGCGAGGAGATTTCCCGGCAACTGCCCGATGCGCGGCTGGTGCCGGTGCCGGACTGCGGCATCCTGGCCCCGCTGGAATGTCCGGATGTCATGACGGCGATGCTTTCGTCGGAGCTCGATGGAGACTTTCGTCTTGAGGGTGTGGCCTGAATTGCTATTTCGGCGGTTTCCATCATAACTGCCTGCTGTGAACGTTTCCGATCTTCGCGAAATTCTGCAATACGTGCCCCGTTTTCGGGAGCGCGTTTTCGTGGTTGCGGTCGATGGCGAGGTCGTGGCCTCGGACAATTTTACCAACATCCTGCTCGATCTCGCAGTTCTGCGCTCGCTGAGTGTCAAGGTGGTGCTCGTGCACGGCGCCAGCTACCAGATCGAGCAACTGGCCAAAGAACGGGGTGTGGCCATTACGAATTCCGATGGCATCGGCGTGACCGACGACGCCACTCTGGAGGTGAGCATCGACGCCGCCATCCGGCTGACCAACGAAATCATGGAGGGTCTTTCCGCGGTGGATCTGCGGGCGGCCTACATGAACGCGATTATTGCGCACCCTGCGGGCATTCTCGGTGGTCAGGACTACGAATACACCGGCCGGGTCGAACGGGTGGACGTGAAGGCCCTGCGGCTTCTGCTGGACGAAGGCATCGTGCCCATCATCCCGCCGCTGGGCTTTGACGGAGAAGGCCGCACCTATCGGGTGAACTCCGACGCCGCCGCCGTTGAAGTGGCGGAGGAACTTTCGGCGGCGAAAATCATTTATCTCGCGCCGGGCTCCGCGTTCTCCGCCACCGTTCCGCATCAGCTTTCCGTGCCGGAAACGCAGGACCTTTTGAAAAAGCGCCGGGCGGAGTTTTCGGCCAGCGTCATTTCAAAATTGGAGAACGCTGCCCGGGCCTGTGTCCAGGGGGTCCCTCGGGTGCATTTGCTGGATGGCGGGGTGAATGAAGCCCTGCTGACCGAGATTTTCAGCCATGAGGGATTCGGCACGATGGTTTACTCCAACGAATACCAGCAGATCCGGCGCATCTTCAAAAAGGACGTGCGGGCAGTCATGTCGTTGATCCGGCAATCCGTGCAAAGCGAGGAACTCGTGCGGCGGACCCGGTCGGAGATTTTGGAGCGGCTCGAAGATTATTGGCTGTTGGAGGTGGATCGCACCCCGGTGGCTTGCGTGGCTTTGCATGTGTTTCCGGAGAATACCGCCGGTGAACTGGCCTGCCTGTATGTGAGCAAGGCGCATGAGAACCAGGGTTACGGCCGGAAGTTGATGGCCTTCACGGAAACGCTGGCGAAGGAAAAGGGCCTTAAGCGGCTGTTTGCCCTTTCCACCCAGGCTTTCAACTATCTGCAGCAAAAAGGCGGTTTTCAGGAAGCGCCGCCCGAGGCTTTGCCGGCGGATCGGCGGGCTAAATACGAAGTCAGCGGCCGTAATTCCAAGATTCTGGTCAAGACGCTGGCCTCATGAACATGGCGTTGTGGATCGACGGGTTGGTCATCCTTCTTTATTTTGTCCTCATTGTCGGCATCGGTCTCTACGCCGGCCGCAATAACAAGAGTCTGCAGGAATTTTCCCTCGGCGGGCATTCCATTCCGTGGTGGGCGGTACTCGCTTCCATCATAGCAGCGGAAACCAGCGCGGCGACGTTCCTCGGCACTCCGGCGGAAGGCTACAAGATGAAGAGTTTCGCCTACGCGCAACTTGCCATCGGCACGATTCTGGCGCGTGTGATCATCGCCTATCTCTTTATCGCGCCGTACTTCCGGCACAAGGTGCAGAGCATCTACGAATTCCTCACGGTTCGCTTCGGCCCGCGCACGAAGGACATGGCCAGCGGGATTTTTCTGGTGGGCCGCGTGCTTGGCATCGGCGTGCGCCTTTATCTCGGCGGTGTCATCCTGGTGGTCATCTGGCGGTATCTCCTGCCGGACCAGCCGGTGACGGTCTGGACCTATTTCTGGGGCATTGTCTTCGTGACGGTGATCACGACCTTTTACACCGCCATCGGCGGCATCAAGGCGGTCGTATGGACCGATCTCATCCAGGCCTGCCTCATGCTGGGCGCGGCGGCCTTTGCCGTGTTTACGATCTATTTCCATATTCCCGGTGGTTGGGAAACGATCACGCAGAAGCTGCAGGATCACGACACCAGCATGTTTCAAACCGGCTGGGACGCGGCGAAGCCTTTCGGTGAAGCGCTCAAACAGATGCTGGAAAGTCCCTACACCATTCTTGCGGCGATTCTCGGTTCGACCTTCCTGACCATGGCCACCCACGGCACCGACCAGGACATGGTGCAGCGCATGCTCACGGCGGAGAATCCGGCAAAATCCCGCTTCAGCTTGATTTTAAGCGGATTCGCGGACATTCCCATTGTGCTCGCCTTCCTCTCCGTCGGTATTTTGCTGTGGGTTTATTACCAGGTGAAGCCCGATCCGTCGCTGCCCGCCGCGACCAATGAAATCTTTGCACACTACATCGTGCACGACATGCCCGTGGTAATCCGTGGTCTCATCATTGCGGGTGTTTTCGCGACCATGATGGGCTCGACTTCCGCTGCGCTGAACGCGCTGGCGACGTCCTTCATTCGCGATTTTTATCAGCCTTATATCAACCGCACCGCGAGCGACACCCAGTCGGTACGGGCGGCGCGAATCGCCACGGGCGTCTTTGGCTTCCTCATGATCATCGTCGCCACGGCGGCGGCCTATGCGGTGCTGAAAACCGACATCACCATCATCCCGCTCGCATTGGGTGTATTGGGCTATGGCTACGGCGCTCTGCTAGGCGTGTTCTTGTTGGGGGTCCTGACGGAAAAGCGCGGCCATGATGTCGCCAATGTGTTTGCCATGCTTTTTGGCATCGCCGCCGTGCTGATTCTGGCCAAGGTGGAGATTCCCTACTACAGCTCGCTCGATGCGGCGACCGGCCGGGAAATCACGCACAAGTTGAGTTTTGGCACCTTCATGCCGTCATGGTGGCCGGCGATTTCGTGGCCGTATTATGTGTTCATCGGCTGCTCTGCGACATTCGGTTTCTCGGTGCTTTTTCCGACAAAAAAATCGGTCGTCGCGCAAAACCAGACGGCTTCTTGATGTAGGAGATGGTCAAGAAAATTTCGGACGAAATCCGAAATATAGTTGTGACGTTTTCGCCATTTTTTCTTGAGCGTTTGGCGTGCCGATTTCTATTCTCGCGCTGCAAGCGGCACCTGAGGGTGATACGCCTGTTAATAACTTGTGAACATGTTTGCTGCCCCCACATCGTCTGAAAATGCGCGCCTGTCGCGAATTATTTTTCAGATGATCTGCGCGGGCGCAGTCTCCCAAAAAGAACTTTTTCGGAAAATAAGGTAACTTGTTTACAATAAAGACTTTGTAATGAATTTAACCAACGTCACACGGCAAAAGAACTTGGCGCGGAAGGCGAAACTCGCTCTTCTGCATCCTGCTTTGGCCGTGTCGTATGGGCCCGCACGTACGAGCGGGAATCTCGTGTATAACTCTCTATGACATTGAATTGCGGACAAACATGGACCCTGATTGCGGAAGTGATCCGTCAACGGATCAGCGCCGACGGTTTTGAGCGTTGGTTTCAGGGGGTCAATGTTACTTCGGATGACGGCCACAAACTCTTGCTGAGCGCGCCAAATCCCATCCATCAATTTTTTATTGAAAGCAACTACCTGCCGCTCGTGCAGGACGCCGCCGCTGAAATTTTAGGAAGCCCGCGGAAAATCCAATTCATGGGTCCGGTCCGCGAGGATGCCGACGCCGGGCATGCCAATGGCGACAAAGTTCCCGCCCCCGTGGTCGCGGCCGTGCGTGAGCGCCCGCAGTCCCCTTCGGCCGCCGCAGCGCAGACCGGGATGAACCCGCGCAATACTTTTGACACGTTCGTGGTGGGTTCGAACAACCAGTTCGCCCACGGTGCCGCGGTCGCCATCGCCAAGTCCCCGGCCAAGACCTACAATCCGTTCTTCGTTTATGGCGGCAGCGGGCTGGGCAAGACCCATCTGCTCCAGGCCATCGGCCATTATGTGCTGGGTCATCAGAAGTCGGCCAAGGTCGTTTATCTTTCCAGCGAGCAGTTCACCAATGAGTTCATCGATGCGATCCAGCACGGCACTCTGGTGAAGTTCCGCAAAAAATACCGCTCCGCGGATGTCCTGATGATCGACGACATCCAGTTCCTGGCCGGCAAGGAACGCTCCCAGGAGGAATTTTTCCACACGTTCAATACCCTGCACGATGGCCACAAGCAGATCGTGCTGTCCAGCGATCGGCCGGCCAGCGAAATCGAGAAGCTCGAACAGCGGCTCGTCTCCCGCTTCGAATGGGGTATGACGGCTGAGTTGCAGCCCCCGGATGTCGAGACGCGTATCGCGATTCTCAAAAAGAAAGCCGAGAGTCTGAACATCGCCCTCGATCCGTGGATCATCGAATTCCTCGCCGACCGCATTCGCAACAACGTGCGACGCCTGGAAGGCGCGCTCATGCGTGTGGCCTCCTACAAGTCGTTGAGCGACCGGGAGGTAACCCGTGACGTGATCGAGAATCTCCTGCGGGACATTTTCCAGGAACAGGCTCGCCGCGCCGTGACGATCGAACAGATCCAGCGCAAGGTGGCCGAGCATTTCGACGTGCGTCTGGCCGACATGACCAGCAAGCGTCGTCCGGCGAACATCGCTTTCCCGCGCCAGATCGCCATGTATCTGTCGCGCGAACTGACCAAATCCTCCCTGAGCGACATTGGTGACGCCTTTGGCGGTAAGGATCACGGGACGGTGATTCACGCCTGCAAGCTGGTCAAGAAGCGCATCGACGACGACGAGAAGACCCGGCACGCCATACGTCTGCTCGATACTCAGCTCCAGAGATAAGCCAAGGTCTGCGAACGCCTGATTTTCAGTAGGCCGGCTCCGGCTGCCCGTCTGGGAATACAGAGGCGAAGACCTTGGATATCTGAAGGAGTATGGTTGACTTCGGGCTGGTAGCTCAATAAATGAAACCTTTCCATTCAAGAACATGAAGTTCGCTGTCACTAAAGAAGCTCTACTCGACGGCTTGCAACGCATTCAAAATGTCGTCAGCACGCGTTCCACCCTGCCTGTCCTGACCAATGCCTTGCTCGAGACCACCGAGACCGGCCTGCGCCTGACCACGACCGACCTGGAAGTGGCCATCCGTTGCGAGATCGCGGCCCAGGTGGAAAAGCCCGGCTCGACCACTCTGCCGGCCCGCCGGTTGGCAGCCATCGTGCGTGAGCTTCCCGCCTCGGAAATCACCATTGAGTCCGATGCGAAGAATGTCTCCACCTTGCGCTGTGGATCGAGCTATTTCAAAATGTTCGGTCTGGCCAAGGAAGAGTTTCCCGCTTTCCCCTCCTTCAAGGACGCCAAGACCTACACGATCAAGCAGGCCGAGCTCCGCGATGGCCTGCGCAAGACCTCGTACGCCATCTCGGTCGACGAGACGCGTTACGTGCTCAACGGCATCCTTTTCTCCTATAAGGAAAACAAACTCACGCTGGTCGCGACCGACGGACGCCGCCTGGCCCTGTTCGATAGCGATCTGGAGTTTCCCCGCAGCCATGAGCGCGATTTCATCGTGCCGACCAAGGCGGTGACCGAATTGCAGCGCCTGCTCGGCGAAGACGGCGAAGTCCAGATTTCCGTGGCGGAAAATCTTGTCTCCTTTGAAATCAATGGTTCCCAGCTCGTTTCCAAGCTGGTCGAGGGCAACTACCCAAACTATCGCCAGGTCATCCCCGGCGAAGCCAAGGAGCGCGTGACGCTCGAGCGTGAATCTTTCCTCACCAGCGTGAAGCGGGTGGCGCTGCTCAGCAGCGACAAGACCAGTTCGGTGCGGTTGAACTTCACCAAGAACAACCTCGATATCACGGCCAACACCCCTGAAGTCGGTGAAGCCCGTGAATCGCTGGCCGTGGCCTATCGGGGCCGCGACATCTCCATCGCCTTCAATCCCGAGTTCCTTCTCGACCCGCTTCGCAATCTCTCGAATGACGAAGTGTTCATCGAGCTGATTGATGAGATGAGTCCTGGTGTCCTCAAGATCAATACCCCGTTCCTGTACGTCATCATGCCGATGCGCGTTTCGGTGTGATCTAACGCTAAAGGCCTCTTTCAATCGTGAACCTTTGGGGCATAGACCTTGGTGGCACCAAGATCGAAGGTGCCATCCTTGATCCGGAGCACGCCGACAAGGCGGTGCATCGCCTCCGTGTGCCGACGGAAGGCCATCTTGGCTACGAACATATCCTTGGGCAGATTCAGAAGCTCATCGAGCAACTGGAAGTCATCTCCGGCGTGAAGCGTCCCGCCAAAATCGGCATTGGCACCCCCGGCGCCACCGAGCCCGCCACGGGTGTGTTGAAAAACTCCAATACCCTTTGTCTGAATGGGCAGCCGCTGCGCGATGATATTGCGGCGAGGCTGGGTATTGAGGTGCACCTTGCCAATGACGCCAATTGTTTCGCGCTGGCCGAGGCAACTCTGGGTGCGGCCAAAGGCCAGCCCATCGTCATGGGATTGATTCTCGGCACCGGAGTCGGCGGCGGCGTGGTCGTCGGCGGCCATGTGCTGGAGGGCCTTCATGGCATCGGCGGCGAATGGGGCCACAATACCATGCGCGGCGAGAGCTTCCCCTGCTATTGCGGTAAAAGTGGCTGCGTGGAAGGCGTATTTGCCGGTCCTTCATTGGAGCGATTTTATCGGGAACAAACCGGCGAGAGCCTGCGCCTGCCGGAAATCGTGAAGCGGGCGGAAGCCGGGGAGGAACCCGCCGACGCAACCCTGCGGCGTCTACGGGAAAAATTTGCGGAGGCCATCGCGGTGCCCATCAATATTATTGATCCCCATGCCATCGTGATTGGCGGCGGGGTGGGCAATCTCGATCTCCTTTACACGGATGAGACGCGACAGGAAGTTTTGAAGTACGTCTTCAATACGGAACTGCGCACCCAGTTCCTCAAGCCCTCCCTGGGGGACAGCGCCGGCGTTTTCGGCGCGGCCATGCTGACCGTTTAGGGAGGCTGCCCGCCAGCCGGGCGCAGGCGTTTATTCGGGAACGAGGCGGATGACTTTGCCCGGCTGGTCGTAGACCACGGTCACGTATCCATCATCGAAGCAGCGGACGTCCCGGATGCGGCCGGTTTTCTCAAGCAGGATTTCCTGATCCTTCACCTTTTCCCCCTCCAGGGTGATACGAACGATTTTCTGGTGGGCCAGCGCTCCGGCGAGGAGGTTGCCCCGCCAACTGGGAAATTTGTCTCCATGATAAACTGCGAGGCCGGAGGCCGCGATGGAAGGCGTCCAGTGAATGACCGGTGGCTCCATTCCCTTTTTCTCGGAGCGGTCGGAAATCGGAGTGCCGCTGTAATTGATGCCATATGTCACGACGGGCCAGCCGTAATTCAGCCCCTTGCGGATGATGTTGAGTTCGTCGCCCCCGCGCGGACCATGCTCGGTTTCCCAAAGAAGACCTGTTTTCGGATCGAGCGCCAGGCCCTGCGGGTTGCGGTTCCCGTAGCTCCAGATGGAGGCGCGAGCCTTGTCCTGGCCGACAAAGGGATTGTCCTCGGGAATTTTGCCATCGTCCATGATGCGATGGATCTTGCCCTTGATGTTGTCCACCCGTTGGGCGCTGTTGGCGGGCGTGGTGACATCGCCGCGATCGCCATGGGAGAAAAACAGATGACCCTTTCCGTCAAAGACCAGCTTACAGCCGAAATGAGCGCCGCCAGTCGTTGCCTCCGCGGCCGGTGGATCGAAGATGACTTCCTGGTCCACCAGTTCGTTGCCTTTCAACCGGCCGCGAATGATCGCCGATAGCGCCCCATCGCCGATGGGTTTGGAAAAGGAGAGGTAGATCCATCCATTGGCGGCATAGTCGGGATGCAGCACGACATCGAGCAAGCCTCCCTGTCCCTTGGCCCAGACCTCGGGCACGCCCTTCACCGGTTCGGAAACATTCCCATTCTCAATTACCCGCAGGCGACCTGCCCGCTCGGTCACCAAATAGCGGCCGTCTGGTAGCTTGGCGACCGACCAGGGATTCTCCAGCCCTTCGGCGATGACTTCAGTTTTGAATTTCTCGGCCGCCTCCGCTGGCGCGATCAACCCCAGGCCAAGGATAAAAACAAACTTCCAGAGAGGGCGGGGAATGGCAGACATTGGGCGCATGAGTGGGTTGAGCGTTCGATGGATGGCGTGGACTGCGGTGCTGACCGCTCTCTTCTTTGCCCCGGTCTGCCTTGCGGGGCAAGCTAGTCTTGAATCCCAGCTTGCAGCCGGAGCAGAGGTTTACAACCAGAGTTGCGCTATTTGTCATTACGACGGTGCGGGCAACCCGGCCGCACCCGATCTGAAAGGATCTTCCTATTTGCAGGGCGGCCCGGAGAAGCTCATCACCATCACGCTGAAGGGCCAGGGCAACGTCAGTGTGGTTAACGGCAAGAAATTCAACGGTCAGATGCCAAAGATGGATTATCTCACCGATGAAGAAATCGCGGCGGTCACGGCCTATGTCCTCGCCTCCTACGCCAACGAGCGCAAGCCCGTCAGCGTGGAGGCGGTGAGATCATTGCGCAAGCCCTAGCGGACCCTGGGCAAGTGAACGTATCCGTTTGCTACGGCCCGTTTACTCTTCCTGTCCCGACGATTTCGATGCTGTCCACTTCGGCGAAGGCTCCCGCGCTCGTGGCGTCATTGCGGAAACGAATGCTGAGTGAGGCCAGGTTCGCCGCCGCCTTGGGCAGGAGCAGATCGGAACTCCCGGTCGACACCACTCCAAGGCTTTCCAGCAATTCCCAATTGGAGCCATTCAGCCATTCCACCTTGAAGCTCTCCCCCGTGCCGTAGGTCTTCCGGCGGTATTTCACCCGGATGTTTTCGAAGCCTGTCGCGCTGATCGTCTTTGTGATGCAGCCGTCCTTCGCGATCTTTACGCCGTAGGTGCCATCGATTTTGGCCGAGGTGAGCACCGAAGGGGCGTACCCGCTGGGGACCCATTGGCCGAGCGTAAGGTTGCCCGTTTCGAAGCCATCCGCGAACCGCCTGCCCTCCGCGTAGTAATCGATGGGGACATCGCCGATCTTTTTGACCCGTCCATCCTGCACCACCGTGCTGCCGGCCGGTGTGAAGACCAGGACCTTTGTTTCTCCGGCCGGGATTGTGATCGAGGGATTTTGCACCGCGCCTTTGACAAGGTACGTCCGCGTCATCGTGTCGTAGATGTCTTGATTGGCAGTGCCCGGAATCACGTCGCGCAAATCAACCACGAAGGTTTTGCTCGAGGTGGTCGGGTTGTGGAAGAGATATGTCGGCAAGGGACGGTCCAGCGGGTCGTTGCCCCCGGCGAAGAAATCCGTCTTCGTAAGGTCGATTTTCAGAACCTCCGGTGCCGTGGTCTGCTCCACCACTGCGCCCAGATAGCCCGCGCTGGAGCCCTGATACAGGCAAAGGTTCGTCTTGCCCGCATGAGCCATGTGCCCGCCGCCGAGGAAGGGCCCGCCGCCATAGATGAAGCTCTGCACCAGGATGGAATCCAGCGTCAGTTGATCCGCCACGACATTGGCCCCGGCGTTTACCCCTTCCACCTTGATGTAGATCGCTCCGCTGAGATTCAGTCCGCTGCCGAAATTCCACGACAACTCATCCTCCTTGTTAGTGTGGCTTACCACGGCGGAATTGATCGGCACCCAGGCGCCGCTGGAGCCGACTCGGTAGGAAAATTTCACGCCTCCCTCAGTCGGGGCCTGCATCACCGCGCGCACCTTGAGTTTGTGCACGTCGGCCGCCGGCAGGATGAAGCTCCAGATGTGTTCCAGCTTCAGGATGTTGCCGTCCGTCGCATCCGGCGTCTCCTGTAGCACCATGTTACTGTTATCATTGTATTCGCACTCCGGCAGGCCGCCCGTCCGGCTGCCCTTCTTCAGGCTGATGTTCCCCGCCTTCTTGATCGGATACGCCGTCTGCCCGAGAAACTCATAGGCCATCACGTAATTCGGGTCGTGATCCCGCGCCCAGGTTTCGTTGGTTTGGTGATTTTCCTGGTAGGCCGAGTAGGGATCATGGAGATCGTCGAAGGCATTGGCGTAAAACAACCGGGCATTATTCGCCACGTTCAACAGCCACCGACCCACCGAAGGCGCAAATCTCTGGTCATAGCGCGCCACCGGAGCCAGTACGCCCGCCGACATGAAGGTATTCAGCGGATAGACCTTTTTGATCGGATCGGCTGGTTTGCCCACCAGGCCGTCGACCCGGTACTCGCCGTAGACCGCGTTCGTTCCCGAAGCGACCCCCGTGGCCGCATTCACCGAGCCATTTGTATCGAAGTGCCAGTTCAGGATCTTGCTGGTGTCATAGCCGTAGCCCGCCTCCGCATTCATCCTCGCCGCGGCGATCGCGCCGTACGGCAGCAAGATGTCATGCGCCGGATTCTCCGATTCCGGCCGCGAGCTTAGCATACCGATCGCATCTTCCGCCGCTCCCAGAAAGTTCGTGGTTCCGCTGCCGAAGCGAATGTGCGCCATATATTCCAGCCATCCGATAGCCGCTGCGGTGTGCGGCATATCCGTGTTCTCGTCATCCTCGTCCCCTCCGCCATTGCCCACGCCCGGCAGCGGCGCCCCACGGTCCAGGTCATCCCAGTCGTTCCAGGAGTAGGAAAAATACGAGTAGCCATCCCAGGATGGGGTGCCCGCTTTGGGAGCCTTCAATTCCTCCGAGGCTTCGCTCCACCGGATGGCCGTCCGCTTGAAAATCTCGTTCAGGTCGTACGGCCCGGGCTCGCGGCCCGATCCAGGTTGGGGCGTGATGGTGGTCGTGGTGATGTAGCGATTGACTGGCGAATCGAAAGTCCGCGTGGGCCACGTGTACAGATCCACGATTTGGGCAAAGATCACATTGCCCGCCAGTTGATACCACACACTCACCTCTTTGCCCTGTCCTCCGTTCGTATTGCTCGCGTTGAAGACCACGCCCTTCTTCGTGTCGATGCTGTAATAGCTTGCCGCCATTTTCGCGTAGTCCGTGATCGGCGCGCCGCCATCGCTCTTATCCACCCCGCACAATGTCACCCCGACCACGTTGGTCATCAGCCCCAGCATGCCCGTGTCCCCGCCGGTCCAGCCGACAAAGCTGTTCAGGTAGTGAAAATCCTGCACGAAGTTCGGCAGTTTATTCACCGGCGTGATCGTCAACAAGGGCATGAAATCGGCATCCGATCCCACCAGGTCATCCTCATCCAGGAAGTCGTCGAAATCCGTCGCCACCTGCTTCCAATCCCGGATCTGCAAGGGCAGCGCCGGCACCGCTGGCATCTCTTGCGTTTTCGGGATATACCCGAGATCTTTCCGGATGGTGAATTTTCGCGTCGTGCCCGGGGTCACTGTGCTGCCGACCAGCGTATCCACCCGCCAGTAGTAGACCCCTTCCGATTGCAAGCCGCCAGACCAGAACTTTTCCTGCGTCTGATTTCCCCGAAAGTCGGCGGCATCTGTCAGAGTCGCAGTCGTTCCGAGATAGACATTGTAGGAAGTTTCCCCCGTGCTCTTTGTCCAGGACAGCATGACCTGCGACGGGGCATCGGTGCCATTGTGGATGGGTTTGAAGTTGGTCGCGGCTGAAAGCGAAGTTACCGTGGCAGTGAAGAGGCAGAGAAGGAGGGGATTTTTGCTCATGGGGAAAAGCGGGGGGGTGGGTTAAGGGAAAAATTTCAGCGAGTGCTGAAAGAAGAAGCTCATCGAGCCCGTGCCTTATCCGGGGGGAGAATTCACCTCCGCATCTTACCAATGTTCGCCATCGTGGCGTTTTCTTTTCGGCACTTGCCTTTTTTCGACATCACGAGCCGGCACTCCCATCGCAGTGCTCTTTCCGCTAGTCTTTGGTCTTCATGCGCAACCGTGTGAGAGCAGGTCGATTCGTGAGCGGATTTCTTCGGCTGCTTTTATGTGTTCTCCTCCCAATCCGCAAAACACACCGGACTGGCGTACCGCAGTAAATCCACGGATTCTTTGGCGTCCCTCAATTTCGTGAATCCACCGCGCCGTTTTTCCGCCTCTCTGTCGACGAGCTGCTTTAAGACCGAACGGTGGCAGCGCGATTCGTCCTCGCAGTAGCAGCCAAGACTGATTGGAAAAAACACCGATATCCCGGCCAGCAGTTCAATGACCTGAGAGCTTTCCCTCTGTTTCATTTTGGAGCGATAGTGTCGGGAAAAATTCGCGAAGGTCATTTTTCCATGAAGGAATTTTTTAATGAACTCCGGGTCGGGAGCCAGCAAAGGAACCCATAAATCAAAATACCCCTTGCTTTGCCAATTTTCGAGGCGGACACCTCGCGGAACGAACCGGGCTGTGCCAATGCGCAGTCCCTCCTTTTCGTGGCGAACGGAGGCGTAGCAGTAGGTGGAGACCGATGCCGACATATCAGATGTTATGCCTCGCGGGCATTTGCTTCAAGAGCCCCGCGAGCAGGGGGCCGACCGTTTGAAGCTCCGCATGGTGTGCGGTTGCGAGCTTTTCCAGTTTGGCCCGCCCCCGTCTGGTCAGTTTTACGGTAACCCGGCGTTTGTCGCTGATGGCTGATTGCCGCTTCGCCCATCCGGCCTCCTCCAACCGATCGACCAGCCCCCCCGCGCTATGCGGGGCGATCTTCAAGCGCTCTGCCAGTGCTCCAATGGAGACAAAATCCCGCTGGGGAAATCCCTCGATAGCGAGAAGAGCCAGATACTGCTGAACGGCCAGGCCATGCTCCTCCGCGGCGTGCTCGCTGAAATTCAGGAACTTGCGCAATTCATGGCGAAAGGCAGCCAGTGTCTCGTAATCGCCTTTTGTCACTCGATAAAAATATCGTATTACGATATATCGTCCAGAAGTTTTTTGCCGGCGAGTGAAAGCGTGTCTTCGGTGCAGAAAGGGAGCGATCTTCTTTGCGTAAAAACGGAAGCGCCCGGTGCCAACAACGTGACAGAGTTTCAAATCTGGGCCCCGATGGTGAATCTGGGCCTCTGAGCTATCGGCGGTAGGCGGTGGGGGTCTGACCGAGAATCTCTAGAAAACGTCGATTGAAATTGGCGATATTGTTGAAACCGGCGGCGTAAGCGGCTCCGGAAACTGTTTCTTCCGACGATTTCAGATTGGCGCAGACATCAGCAATGCGCAGTTCGTTGACGTATCGGCGGAAGGAACGACCGGTGTGCTGGCGGAAAAAACGGCAGAAGGCGGGGGGGGACATTCCCAGCCGTGCGGCCGCTTTCGCTTGAGAAAGTTCGGATTTGCGAAAGTTTTCGTCAAGCCAGCGCAAGATGTCCTGCACGCGGGGGTCGATGCTTTCTTCCTGAAGTTTGATCGTGGGATTGAGCGTTTGCAGGGTTGTGCTCCGAGCCAGTCTTTCGAAAATCTCGAGCAATAGCGGCAGGGGATAATCGCCTGATCCAGGTTGCTCGACTCGGCGCAAAAGGGGCAGGCAGGCAGCCGCATCCTCAGGGGAAAAGGCGATGCCTCGGCTGGCCCGGCGAAGGAGGCCATGGATATGGTGATTTTGCGGGAGAGACCAAAAATCTTTTCCCCAGGAATCCGGATTGAAATGCAGGACGGACCAGCGGGCGCCATGGCGTTGGTCCGAGCGTGAGGCATAGGCGTGAGGAAGGTTGCTGCCGATCAAACAAAAATCGCCCTTCCCGTAAGGCATAATGGAGCGACCGACATGGCGGATGCCTGTTCCCTGCTCGATGTAGGTGAGTTCCAGCTCGGGATGAAAATGCCAGTGAAAATCGACGCATTTTTTTTGAAATGTCCGCAAGGAAAAGCCGCTTTGGCGCGCACTGGGAAGGGTCTCTCGCTCGGCTGGGGCGGGCATTTTCAACTTCTTTTTCACGATGTTAATTACGTACCATATTAACTCAAATGGGCGGAAGACAAGCGGCGGGACGCGAAATGTTGTCACAGCGATACGTGCCTGCACGGTAGGTCAGCGCGAGACTTGGAAGGTAGAAAAAGGCCGTATCTGGCTCCCGGGTATCAGGATAATCCCTTCGGGATGCAACTGACGGCCCTCATGATCTCCAAGCGTCTCACGGTCGCGGCGGTCCCGATGTCCTTATTGGGGCATCATCCCAAAGGTCGTCATCGCCGGGCTGCCAAATTTTTCGCCGATAAGAACAGGAAACCTCCACCGGCATCCAAACCTAGGACGCCAGATGAATCCTTATGCCAGACGACCGGATGGAGTTGGTCTCTTTGGACGGGATTTTGAAATCTGTGACCCAGGCATGAAAGTCAGTCCAAGGTGCAAATTGAATGGTGCTGGGTTGGCTCCACTTGCTGGCATCCGCCAGAAGGATTTTGGTTTGGCAGCGAGCCAGAATCAACTGCTTCATTTCGGCCTCGGAAACTTCGGTGGTGGAGCAGCCTTTCAGATCCAAGCCGGAGGCTCCAATGAGGGCGAAGTCGGCGTGAATATGCGAGAGCGCCCCCAGTGACGCCGCGCCGACAAGAGCGCCACTGACCCGGCGTAGCTCTCCCCCGATGCAGAGGATCTCCGCCTGCCCGTGCAGTGAGGCGGCGATCAGGGCGACGGAGTGGGTGATAATGCGGATGTCTTTGCGCCCGAGAAGTGCTTTGCCGGCTTCCAGGCAGGTCGATCCCGCATCGACAAAGACGCTCGCACCGGGCGGGATGAGAGTCGCCGTCTTGGCCGCGATCGCTTTTTTTGCTGTATTGCGGCGCAAGAGACGTTCGTCGAGAGAGATCTCCGAACGCACGTAGGCCGGATCAAGGACACCGCCGTGGACGCGCAGGACCTCGCCGGTTTTCTCGAGGTCGGTGAGATCGCGCCGGAGTGTGGCGGGCGAGACTTTGATCATCTCCTGAAGCTGGGCGAAATTCAGCCGCCGGTGTTCGCGGACCAGCTTTTTGATGGCGTTATGACGTTCCTGGGCAAACATGGCTCGTAAAGGGAGATTTGAGAGATCCTGCTGTTCCGTCAAAACAAAGATTCCCTCCGGGCCGGTGTGACGCAGGCATGGGGAGGTGGAGTTGAGTCTTGCGGGCGATTCGGCGAGACGAAATTGGCCGCGAAAGACATGGGCAAAATGAACCCGCTCCTCGCGGCGGATCAGGGAAATTGAAGGTGGCCGTATTTTTCTCCCAGGGCGAGGCAATCGGCCAGGGAAGACACGCTGCCTGAGGTGCTGGCGGCACGTAGACAGGCTGCCGCTGTGCAGACGCCCATGAGGAGGTTTTGCTGCATGGGGCAATTCTCGTGGAGACCGTAGAGAAGGCCCGCGGCGAAAGCGTCGCCGGCGCCGGCAGCTCCGACGATTTGTTCGGAGGGGAGACGGGCACGTCCCTGCCAGACTTCCTCTCCTCGAGCGGAGCTGGCGTAAGCGCCTTCGGGCAAATGGATCACAACCCAGTCGCGAATACCACGGTCGAGCAGAGCTCGGGCGGCAGAACGGAGGCCTTCGGCAAGGTGCTTCTCATCGGCATGGCGGGTCGGAATACCGGTGACACGCGAGGCTTCCAGTTCATTGCAGATGAGCAGATCGATTTCGGAGAGCGCGGGATTGACGATATCGCTGTAGTCTGGCCGCTCGACGCTGACGAGGTCTACCGCACGATACAGACCGTTGTGGCCGGCTTCGCGGAGGACTCCGGCTGCCACGGTTCCGTGCCGGGCATCGGCGGCGTCCATGGTATCGAGCAAAAGGAGATAACCGAGATAGAGAATGCGGCCTCGCATTTTCGCCCAGGGAAAATGCTCGGGTCCGAGAAAACGATTCGCTCCGCGTTGGTGAAAGAAGGTGCGGCGGCCGGTGGAGCAAACCGTCATGACATCGGTGTACGACGTGGGAGCGGTATCGTGGCGGAAAAGCAGGGCTGTATCGATGCCCAGGGATTGACAATGCTCGACGATCCAATCGCCATCGGCGTCCCGACCGATCAGGCCCAGGGCATGAAGAGGAAAACTGGCGCCGAGTTTCGCAAGATCACTGAGGACGTTGAAGGCGCCGCCGCCGTTGTTACGCTCCTGCGAGGCGATGCTGGCCAGCGTGTCCTGCGAGGGGTAGACGTCGATAATCTTGGTGGTATCGACAATCCAATTGCCCGCGCCGATGAAGCCGGATTTTGCAGTCATTTAAGGGTGGAAGAGATGCCGTGGGACGGGTGCCTCCTGGATAGGCAAACTTCCAGGACGATTGGTCGGTGGCGAAAGTTTGTCTGCATGGGAGGAGCGTCGGTCGACTATGCCAGATCAATGGCCCGCTTTTCCACATGAGAGCGAAGGGCGGCGTCAAAAAGTTCATGACTGCGAACGGCCTCCTCGGGCGTGACACAACCGAACTTGCCATCCAGTTTGCCCTCGCGCTCGGCCAGAAAAGCCGCCCACATTTGCAGGAAGCAATCGGGGAAGCCCGGTTCAAAGATGCCGCCGGTGATGGTGGGGAAGGGGCCGTGGAAGCCGAGATCGGTCCGCTGCCAGATTTGGTCCTTCCCTCGTTGGAAGGTCCAGAGGGTCTTCGGTTCCTTGGTGCTATACTTGACGCCACCTTCGGTGCCCAGGATATCGATGAACCAGGTGTTGGTCTCGCCGGGTGCGAGGCGCTTCATCTCGAAACGTACGGGCACTTCATTCCCATCGACCACCACGTCGGTGTGAAGTAGGGCATTGTCCCACGTATCGCAGGGAGCCATCCCGCCTTTGCCGTCCGGACGCTCGTGGTAAATCTTCTGCAATTGGGCATAGACGCGCCGGGGGTGCCAGCCGATGCGGAAGGGAACATGGACCGCGTGCATGCCCAGGTCGCCCATGACTCCGATCTCACCGCAGGTCTTCACCTGCCGCTTCCAATTGGCGGGTTTACTTGGGTCTAGATCGCTGCTGTGGTGAAAACCGGAGCGGACCTCCAGGAGCTTGCCCAAGCCTCCGCCCAGTGCGGCCTGATAGGCACGCTGAACGCCGGGTAGGAAAGGGAACTCAGAACTGCAGCGTACGAAGCGTCCCGAGGATTTGGCGGCTTCCGCGATCGTGCGAGCGGACTGGAGGCCGATGCCGAAAGGCTTCTCAGCCAGGAGATCTTTGCCAGCCTTGAGCACATCGAGGTAAATGCTCTCATGCAGGTTGTGTGGGACGGCGACGTAGACGACGTCGACGTCGGAACTGGCGAGCAACTCATGGTAGTCAGCCGTGAGAAGTTTGACGGTGGGCACCTGGCGGAACCACTCACGCTGCTTTTCGACGAGATCGCAGACCGCGGTGAGCTCGGCCTTGACCGGGAAACCTTCGAGGACGAACCACCGGGCCAGGGCGCTGGCGACTTCGCGCCCCATTAAACCGCCACCGATGATGCCAATTTTTACCGTTTTGCTCATGGCAGGTATCAGCTCAAGAATTTTACGGCCTCCGAGGCACTGGCTCCATCGTGAACGATGGACATGAGGGCCTTGGTCATCCCGGCGGGATTTTGATGCTGGATCACATTGCGGCCATAAACGATGCCCGCCACGCCTTGTTTGATGAGAGCTTCCGTGCGCTCGAGGATTTCCTTGTCCGGAGCCTTGCCTCCACCCCGAACCAGCACCGGGATGCGGCCGGCGATCTCCACGATCTTGTGATAGACGCTCACATCGTCGGTGGGGTCGGCTTTGATGATGTCTGCGCCCAGCTCCACGGCCTGACGAACGAGTGGGAGAATCTTCTCGGGATCGCCATCGACCATGTAACCGCCAGCCTTGGCATTCGCCTGAAACACCAGCGGCTCGATCATCAGTGGCATGCCATAGCGGTCACACTCCGGCTTGATTTTGAGAATGTTTTGAATGCACTGGTCAGAAACTTCCGGTTCGTTGGGGATGCGGAACAGATTCACCACGACACAGGTGGCATCGAGGCGCAACGCCTGCTCAACCGGGTTTTCAATCATGCGGCTGAAGAGCGTGCGGGGGAGGTCCTTACCGTAGACATTGGCCACGTCGGTGCGAAGGACGAGCGACGGCTTTTGACGTCCTGCGGTAGCCTGCAAAAGCGGGGCCTGCCCAATGGTCAGCTGGATGGCATCCGGGGCGGCGGCGATCAGGGTGGTTACGGCATGCTCCAGATTTTCGATCCCTGAAAGGAAGCCGTATTCATTGAAAAAACCGTGATCGATCGCCACGTCGAAACAGCGGTTTGACTTGGCATTGAAGAGACGATTGAGGCGATAAGTTTTCATGGAAGAGTTTTCTTGGACGCTCGGATTTTGGCGAAAAATCGTTAAGAGCGATAATGATCATATGTAATTAAAGTGATCATAAGTCAATAAAATTTAGATGGGTAAGAAAGCGACATTCCAAGTGGATCGCCGGCAAAACCGAAAGCGTCTTTCCGGGTCCCGATTCAATTCGGGCAGGGAACCACCGTATTGCCGGACCAGCCAATTGCGGAACAGGCGATTCAGAAGTGCGGCTTCACGTTTATTGCCGCGGGTAAACGCCATGCCCGCGTCACGCACTGAGATGGATTCGCGAGTGTCAAGAAACTCGCGCCGAAGTTGGACGTTGGCGTCGGGTTCTTCTGGTTCGTAAGGCGTCTCGCCAGGTAAGGTCCTTGGTATCGAGCTGCGTTTAATCTGCTTGCCGCGTACCTTGATCAATGCAAAATAAACTCCCTGATGAGAGCGATACAGGCATTCACTTACCAGCTTCAGTGATGGTCAGAATGTCTCTTTTAACTCTTTGATGAATAATTAGTTGCCGGCATAGCTCAGTGGTAGAGCAACGGTTTTGTAAACCGTCGGTCCTCGGTTCGAATCCGAGTGCCGGCTCCATTTTTGTTCGATTCTCAAAATTCCCGGGAATCATTCATCCCGACATCAGTGCCCCTTGCGCGAAAGGCGCGGCGTGCTAATTTTCAAACGTTCTGGGGGGAACAACAGGCCACTGTGGCATTCGCTGCGGTGGCCTGTATTTTTTCTGCATAGAGCGATTCAAAGCGGTCGAGTTCCGAGCCAGCCGAATTTCTGCTTGCTAAACCTCACCCGGCCAACCATTTCCAAACCATGGAATTTTCCTCTGTAACGGCGGTCGCTAAAGCGAATGTTTATTTTGACGGGAAGGTCGTTTCTCACGCCATCTTGTTCTCGGATGGAACCAAGAAGACCCTCGGCCTCATCTACCCCGGTGAGTACCACTTCGGCACGGATGCCGCCGAGCTTATGCAGATCACCGATGGCAACTGTGCCGTTGTACTCGATGGCCAACAGGACTCAGCCAGCTACACCGCTGGCCAGGAGTTCTCCGTACCCGCCAAATCCGGTTTCACCATCACGGTGAAGGACGGGCTTTGCCAATACGTTTGCTCGTTCCTGGGCTAATCCGACCGCCGCGGTGAAGAGCGGTTATCGAGGCCGGCTGGCGCCCACGCCCACCGGATATCTGCACCTCGGCCACGCCGCCACCTTTCAGACAGTTTGCCAGCGTGCCACCGATGGCACGCTCATTCTGCGCATCGAAGACCTCGATCCGCAGCGCTGCAAGCCGGAGTTCGTGAGCGCTGCCGTCGAAGATTTGCGCTGGCTGGGTTTCACTTGGGACCAAGGCCCCTTTCTGCAGAGCGAGAGAAGGGAGCAATATCTGGAGGCGTTTCGGAAATTGCTTGAGGGCGGCTTCATTTATCCCTGCACGCGCTCGCGCAAGGACGTGGCCTCCGCCGCGCTTGCTCCGCACGAGGAGGAGCCGGTCTTCCCGGTGGAATGGCGGCCCAGCGGCTGGGCGCCTGTGGGCGAACCCTCGGGGTTCAACTGGCGCTTCCGCGTTCCCGACCATGAGGAGATTTTTTTTCACGATGGTAACTATGGGGAGATCCGCCGGCGCGACTTTGGTGATTTTCTCGTCTGGAACCGCGACGATATTCCGGCTTATGAACTTGCCGTGGTCGTTGACGACATGGCCATGGGCATCACCGAAGTGGTGAGAGGAGCCGACCTGCTCACTTCTACAGCCAGGCAGTTGCTCCTCTATCGCGCGCTCGGTGGGGAGCCGCCCGCCTTCTTTCACTGCGACCTGCTGGTGGATGCCCAGGGTCGGCGCCTGGCCAAGCGCGACCAGGCTCTCACCATTCGCACCCTGCGCGATCAGGGCTGGACGGTGGAGCGCGTTCTGGCCGAGGCTAAAAACGCGCCGCGTCGGCGCGGTTAATTTACCACTTCAGTGCGGAGAAACGTCGGGCCGCTTCCTCCGCATTGGCCCGGCTGTTGAAGGCAGAAATCCGGAAATAACCTTCGCCCGCGTTGCCGAAGCCGCTGCCGGGGGTGATCACGATGTTGGCCTCGTTCAGCACCTTGTCGAAGATTTCCCAACTCGTCATGCCCTCCGGGCCTTTGACCCAGATGTAAGGCGCGTTCACGCCGCCAAAGACGGTGAGCCCGCTGCCTGTGGCCGCATCGCGGAGGATCTTCGCATTGCCCATGTAATGGGACACCAGCGCGGAAACCTCGGCCTTGCCTTCGTCGGAATAGAGCGCTTCTGCGGCCTTTTGCGTGACGAACGAAACGCCGTTGAACTTGGTGCTGAAGCGGCGATTCCAGAGCGGATGCAGCGGCTTCTTGTCGCCGTCCGTCGTCTTGCACAAAATGTCCTTCGGCAGCACCGTGAACGCGCAGCGCACGCCGGTGAATCCGCCGTTCTTGGAAAAGCTGCGAAACTCGATCGCGCATTTTCGTGCGCCGGGAATCTCGTAGATGGAACGCGGCACGCCGGGTTCGGTGATGTAGGCCTCGTAGGCCGCATCATAGAGGATAATGGCATCGTTCTTCAGCGCGTATTCAACCCATTTTTCCAGCCGTTCGCGGGTTGCCACCGCGCCGGTCGGGTTGTTCGGCGAGCAGAGGTAAATGAGGTCGACTTTTTCGTCCGGGACATCGGGCATGAAGCCATTCTCCGCCGTGCAAGGAAGGTAAACCAAGCCGCCGTAGACCCCGGCGTCGTCCGCTTCGCTGGTGTGGCCGGCCATCACGTTGGTGTCCACATAGACCGGATAGACCGGGTCCATCACCGCAATGCGGTTGTTGTCGCCGAAGATGTCGAGGATGTTCGCGCAATCGCACTTCGAGCCGTCCGAGACGAAGATTTCGTCGTCCGCGACATCGAGGCCGCGGGAGCGATAGTCGTTCTGCGCGATGGCCTGGCGCAAAAATTCATAACCCTGCTCCGGACCATAGCCACGAAAACTTTCCCGCACACCCAGCTCGTCCACCGCCTTATGCATGGCTTCGCGCACGGCCACCGGCAGTGGTTCAGTCACGTCACCGATGCCGCAACGGATCAGTCGTTTGGCCGCTTCGGCGTTGCTGTCGGTGAAGGCTTTGACCCGGCGGTTGATCTCGGGAAAGAGGTAGCCGGCTTTGAGTTTGAGGTAGTGGGAATTGAGATGGGCCATGGAAAACGCAGAAAGGGACGGGTATGCCCCGTCCCTTTCATATAAGAGGATTGGTTGGGATCAGGCGAGAGCCGCTTCGTAGTTCTTCTCCGCAGCGCTCCAGGAAACGACGTTCCAGAAAGCCTTCAGATAGTCGGCGCGGCGGTTTTGGTAGTGGAGATAGTAGGCATGCTCCCATACGTCCACGCCGATGACCGGCTTGCCTTCCGTGCCCGCAACCGCCTTGCCCATGAGGGGGCTGTCCTGGTTTGCGGTCGACACGATTTCGAGTTCCCCGGCGGAATTGACGATGAGCCAGGCCCAGCCGCTGCCGAAGCGGGCGAGACCGGCCGCTTCGAATTTGGCTTTGAAATCCTCAAAGCTGCCGAATTTGGTCTGGATGGCGTCGCCGAGTTTGCCTCCGGGAGTGCCTCCGGCGTCCGCGCCGAGGATCTTCCAGAAAAACGAATGGTTCGAGTGGCCGCCACCGTTGTTGCGTACGGCGCCACGGGAGGCTTCCGGCACGGCGGAAAGATCGGCGATCAACTCGTCGATCGGCTTCTTGGCGAGCTCGGGAGAGCTCTCCAGGGCCTTGTTCAGATTGGTCACATAAGTGGCGTGATGCTTGTCGTGATGGATCTCCATCGTCTTCGCATCGATGCTGGGTTCGAGGGCACTGTTCGCGTAGGGCAGAGGAGGCAGTTCGTAGGCCATGGTGTGTATATTGGGTTTCTTAGAGACTAAAGTGCGCCCGGAAGGGCGCAAGTGAGAATCGTCTCTTCACTTTTATCTGCGTGGGCTTTTCTTCCCGCAATCGTAAAAATCGCACAATCACTCCACGCACATCCCTTCCTGGCTTGATTTCTACTTTACCTGATTTTTTCCCGGAGACAAGTTTTTCCGATGCAGAGGAAGGCTTCAAAGCCGGGAAGCGGCCCTAACTTTGCCCCTTTTTTTCACCCCTTGCGCCCCCGCCGGTCGCCCCCTTTACCTCCTCCTTTTTCCCGTACCTTTCCACCCTGCGCTGGGGTTCATGGGTGTGTTTGGAGCGGTGGATGATCACTGCACCGGGAATAGTAGGAGGGTTGGTTGGCTGCCGTTGCAATACTGAGGACTGATTTTCTAGGGGAGCTTGATCTCACTGAATCTCCATCTCGAAATATCTCCTGCTGCAAGCAGTCTTCCCTTATCGACAAGAACGCCGATTCGCTGGGCAATGATATCATAGCTCGCCTCCTCTTGAGGCAAATCAGGCAGCCGGTTTGAGACCCGCACAATGATCATGGCCATCTTCTTCCAAGAGGGTTCAACGACGGCAAGGATCGCTTCGTCAATTTCAGCAGGATTCATAGGCTTTCTCGCCGATCTGAGTAAGCATGTTTTTTAGAGCGAATAGTATCGCGTCCGCTTAGGCGTCTTTTTTCGGGCGGGAGCCGAAGATGGCGGTGCCGACGCGGACCATGGTGGAGCCTTCGGCGATGGCGACTTCGAAGTCGCCGCTCATGCCCATGGAGAGGGTGGGCAGGGGAACTCCGCCGGCTTGCGCCAGTTCATCCCGCAGGGTCCGCAGCGCCTGAAAAACCGGCCGGGCCTCTTCGGCCTTTTCCACCAAGGGCGCAATCGTCATCAATCCTTCAAGCTGCACGCGCGGAAGTCCCAGCAACTCTTCCAGCGCCTCCCGGACTGCGTCCGGCTTGAATCCAAATTTCGTATTCTCTCCCGAGACATTCACCTCCAGCAGAATCTTCGGGAAAAGCCCCAGGTCCCCGGCGACCCGGTCGATATCGCGAGCGAGTTCCAGCGAGTCCACTCCATGAATGAGTTCAACTAAGGGCAGAATTTTGCGAATCTTGTTCTTCTGCAAATGGCCGATGAGATGCCAGCGGGCGGCCGCGGGGAGAAGGGGCGCTTTGCTGATCAGTTCCTGGACGCGGTTCTCGCCGAAGACAGTCTGGCCGGCGTCGAGGGCCTCACGCACAGCCTCGGCGGGATGGGTCTTGGATACGGCGATCAACTGGATCTCGGAAGCGGCGCGGCCGGCGCGGAGGGCGGCGTCGGCCATGTGTTGGCGGACTCCGGCCAGTTGGGAGGCGATGTCGGTCATAATAATGTCTTATTTACGTTTCCCGAATATAAGTTTATCTTATCAAGACATTTCCGATGCAAATCCAATCCTTCAAGGTTTTTTCAAACTTGGCGGAAACCGCGAGTTTCTCCCGTGCCGCCGAGATGAACGCCATCACCCAGAGCGCCGTCAGCCAGCAGGTTCGCGCACTGGAACAACGCTTCGATGTGAAACTTATCGAGCGGGGCCGTAAAAACTTTTCTCTCACACCGGAGGGCCGCGCCTTTCTCGAGGCCAGCCGCGACATCCTGGAAGCGCTGGATAGCTTAGAGAACAGGATTCACAATTTGCAAAACGTGATCGCGGGCGAACTGCGGATCGCAACGATTTTCAGCATCGGCCTGCACGAGTTGCCACCTTACCTCAATGCGTATCGCGGGCTGCACAAGCAGGTTGATGTCCGCGTAGAATATCGCCGCTCCTCGGAGGTCTACACGAGTGTGCTTGATGGCCGGGCCGACCTCGGCCTCGTCGCATATCCCTCCGTTCGCCGGGGGCTCAAAGTCACCACCTTCTGGCGTGACCGGCTGGTCCTGATTTGTTCCCCCAAGCACGCTTTGGCCGGGCGGCAGCGGGTGGATTTTTCCGCGTTGCAGGATGAAAAATTCATCGCCTTCGAGCCCGATCTGCCGACTCGCCGCGAGATCGACCGCAAGCTTCGCGCGGCCGGAGTGCGGGTGAAGATGGCTTTTGAGTTCGATAACATCGAAACGGTCAAGCGGGCGGTGGAGGTGGAAAACGGCCTTTCGATTGTGCCGGAAACCTCAGTGCGCCATGAGGTTGCGTCGGGGGTGCTAGCCGCGGTGGAATTCGATGAAAAGGACATGTGGCGTCCGTTGGGTGCGATGGTGCGCCGGGCCGCCCGGGTGTCTCCGGCTTTGCGGGAGTTTTTGCAATTGCTGGAGAACACGGAAATCCCGACTTCCGGGTTGGAACGCCGACCGAAGAAGGCGGGAAAAAGATAGGCAAGCGCATTGGTCTCTGCAAAGTTGAGGGACTTATGAAACGACTCCTCACTGGCGCGGGGTTGGCCGCTCTGCTGCTGTCCGCCTGCCAGACGGCCCGGACCCAAAACGAACCCACGGTGATCGTCGTTCCGCCGGACGAGATGTCGCGCCAGCCGTCGCTGGGACCGTCGACGAGCGGAGCATCCGCTTCTCCTTCGCCAGCCGCGAACGCAGGAGCTAACGCTCCC
This sequence comes from uncultured Chthoniobacterales bacterium, assembly GCA_964445975.1. Classification (GTDB taxonomy): domain Bacteria; phylum Verrucomicrobiota; class Verrucomicrobiia; order Chthoniobacterales; family Terrimicrobiaceae; genus CAYUMP01. Next base: position 77,055 of record CAYUMP010000012.1, read on the forward strand.
GCCTATGCCAGCCTGCCAAAGCCGGATGCACCGGCGGCGGTTTCGACCAAACACAGCTACAATTCCTGCAACGTCGACGGCCCGTATATCGCGATGACCTTCGACGACGGCCCGCACGCCCAACTTACCCCCAAGTTGCTCGACATGTTGAAGGCACGCGGCATCAAGGCCACCTTCTACGTCGTCGGGCAGAACGCCGCCGAGTACCCCGACATCCTCAAGCGCATGGTGGCGGAAGGCCACGAAGTGGCCAACCATTCCTGGAACCACACCGCCCTGAACAAGCTGGGCGCGGAAGGTCTCCGCAAGCAGATCGAAAACACCGACGCGGCTATCGTCGCCGCCACCGGCATCAAGCCGACGAACATGCGTCCGCCTTACGGCGCGACCAATGCGGCGCTGAACAAAAAGCTGGATGAGCAATACGGCCTGAAAGTCATTCTGTGGTCGGTCGATCCGCTCGACTGGAAAAATCGGAACTCGTCCACCGTGGCTAATCGCATCATCCAAGGGGCGCATCCGGGAGCGATCATCCTGGCGCACGACATCCATGCCACCACGGTCAACGCGATGCCGCAGACGTTCGATGCCCTGCTGGCCAAGGGTTATAAATTTGTGACCGTCTCCGAACTGCTGGCGATGGACAAGCCTCAGCAGTTGGTGAAAAAGGAGTCCGCCCCAACGCCTGTTCCTGCTCCCGCGGCTGCGCAGTAGTCAGCGATCAAGCGACCGGCCGCGCGTAGCGGAAGCCTGACAGGGGTGCGCCTTTCGTAGTGTCTTTTGAAAACGCGAGGTAGGAGAACTGTGTTCCCATGCTGGCCGGGTGCAGGAGGGTTTGCAGTCCGCGCAGGGTTTTCTGGGCGGCCGCGTCCGTCGGTGCGCCGATGGTCCGCATGAGGTCCTCCGCCGCTCCGACCATAAAATGATGCTGGTCGGTCCAGCCTTCCCGCTGTAGCCCGACTGACGTTGCGGCTTCGCATAGGGCGGTGAAATCCACATGCGCGGTGATGTCCTTTTCGCCTACATCCTCCAGCGGGCGGGCGTCACGGCGATGCCCGCGATAGCATGAATAGGTTCCTTCCGTGCGATGCTCGGCCAGGAGTTGCTCGCGGGAAAATCCGTAGTCGACGGCGAGGAGGTAGCCGCGCTGGAGTTTCCCGGCCACGGCTCGCACCCAGTCCGCGGCGGCGGGTCGGAGTTCGGTCACATAGTCCGTCGCGCGTGGCGGCAGGGCGTCGCAGTCCGCTTTGATTTGTAAAGACGGCTCCGCCGGGGTGAAAACGAAAGCGTCGTCGCGATAGTCCACGAAAAGTTCCTCCCAGTCCTGCCCAGTCGAGCGCACGAGATGAAAGGGGAGCGCATCGACCAGTTCATTGGAAAAATGCACACCCGTGAAAACGGGCAGAGACTCCAATCCGCTGAACCACCGGACGAGGGAACCGTGGGCCGCCAGACGTTCCTTTTGTTTCGCGCAAAGAGCGTCCGAGGGTTCCACGATCCAGTACCCGGCCGGGAAATCGAGGGTGGAGAGGACATCGGCCGCGAATTGCCCGTCGTGCGCGCCTTGCTCGACGATCACAAAGTCCGGCGGCTGCCCAAGATTTTGCCACATCTCGCGAAACTGTCCGGCAAGAACCCGCCCAAAGACCGGCCCTACGCTGACATTGGTGTAAAAGTCACCGGCCCGTCCGACCTGAGCCTGCCCGGAGGCGTAATAACCCAGTGCCGGATGATAAAGCGCGAGTTCCATGAACCGCGCGAAGGAGAGAGGACCGTGGGCCGCGATCTCGGCGGCGATGATCGGATCAGGGCCGCGTGATTTCCTGAGCCCAGACATTGATTCCGCCATCTTCGGTTTTTTCCACCCGGGTGATGAGGAATGGTCGGCGCGAGTCCCGGGAAACGGTAGCTCCCTCTGACGGGGCATTTGCTCCCTGCGGGAAATCCACGATCACGCGGACTTTGCCTTTGCCTCCGAACCCAAGCGATTCCGAAAGTCCTCCCTGCGCACGCATCACGGCGCGTTTGGAACTCGAGGCGGTGACCACGAAACTGCCTTGCAGATATGTTCTTTCATCTGGTGTGCGGGACGGTGTGTCTGACGCGTTCACCAAGCGCCCACGCGGCATCTGGCCAGGAGAATAGGTTGGCCAATTGCCTCCCGCCGTGGTGGCGACCGAACCGGCTGGAGCCGGGGTGGGAGAAATGAAAGGCTGCAACGGAACTTCGGGCGTGGCAGACGCTGCCGGGGTGGGAGTCGGAAGCTCGTTCACCGCGACCGCCGGACGGACGGGAGCGTCGGGCGGCAACGGAGTGGGGCTGGCCGCGACGGGCGGCGGCGTCGGAGCGGCGCTGCCATTGGCGGGTTGGGGGCGTTCCACCCGGACCAGCTGGGTTTCCAAACGATTGGGCTGGGGTTCGCCTTTGGCCGTATTCAGGCCGGCCCGGAGGCGATGCTGGGTGAGCTTTTGCTCGGCGTCGGTGACGCCCTGAGTATTTAGAACCGGCAAGCCGGCAGCCATGTTGAGTTTGGTCGGGGGCTCGAGGGAAAAGGTGCCGGAGCCGGTCGAGGCGGCATAGTTGCCGTAGAGAATAGGCACGGCGGTGAATTGCATCCGGCCGTCCGAGAGACGCTTGACGTTGATGAGGGCGGAGAGGTCCAGATTTTTGTCCAGCCGGAGATTCAGACCGGTGATGAGCATCCGATGCAGGATGGGAATGACGGAAGCATCCGCGGTGAAGACGTGCTCGAGCAGGACTTGGGGAGAGGTGGTCGAGACGGCGAGGGCCACAACTCCGGACGGGAACATGTTGGTTTTGGTGAGCTCGTTGGAGTCAAGGATGTTGAAGGAGCCGACCACATAGGGAACGCGGTCGCGGGTGAGCTTGTAATTGCGCAGGTAGTTGCGAAGGAGAACCTCGCTGGCGCGTTCCAGCTCGCGGTTGGACATCTTGTTGTAGCGGTCCCAGAGCTGGTTCGCGGTGAGGAACTCACCCTGCGGTGCAGCCGTGATCTCGAAGCGCTTGGGGTCCTCGAGCTTCTTGAGCTTGGTGAGGATGGCATAGCTCATGGGCTTCTCGGGGTGGCCAAAGGTATAGAAGCTGAAAATCCAGCAGCCGATGGCGAAGCCGACAAGGAGGAGAATGGCGATGGTCCAGAGAAAGAGGCTGCCGTCCTTGCGGGGCGGGGCGTCTTCGCCGTAGGAGAGGTCTGAGACCCTGTTCGTGCGGGCTTTGGATTCTCGGGCCATGGATGGACGGTTCAGGCGCTCGCGTCCGGAGCGGGTTCGAACGAGGTGCCGCACCCGCAACTCCGCGCAGCATGGGGATTCTTGACCCGAAATCCCGCGCCCGACAAGCCATCTTCATAATCGATCTCACAGCCGTCGAGATACTCGGTGCTATCGGCGGCCACGAAGAGGCGGGCGCCGTCGCGTTCGACCACCTGGTCGCTGGCCTGGGGATCGTCTATGGTCATGGCGTATTGCAGGCCGGCGCAGCCGCCTTTTTCGACGGCAAGACGCAGTCCGGCCGTTTCCACGTCCAAGCCTTTTTCGGCGACAAGGATGCGAAGTTGGACGGCGGCGTTGGCACTGAGTTCGATCACAGTCTTTTCTTATGGATGATTCCGTGCGAAGTCAAATGGCGGAAAGCATTTAACCATGGGAAAAATTCGAGTCCTACCCGATCAAGTGGCCAGCCAGGTGGCGGCCGGGGAGGTCATTGAGCGCCCGGCCTCCCTGGTGAAGGAGCTGGTGGAGAACAGTCTGGACGCCGGAGCGGGGCGTATCTGGATTGAATTTGCCCGGGGCGGTTCCCGCCTGGTTTCAGTGCGGGATGACGGCGGCGGGATGGACCGGGAGGACGCCCTGCTGTGCCTGGAGCGGCATGCGACGAGCAAAATCCGATCGGCGGGTGATCTGGCGCTGGTACGGTCGATGGGGTTCCGCGGCGAGGCGCTGCCGAGCATCGCCAGCGTGTCGCATTTTCGACTGTTGACCCGGGAACCATCGGCCGATGCGGGCACGGAGGTCCTGGTGAATGGCGGCAAGGTCGAGACCGTGCGTGAGGTAGGCGCTCCGGCCGGCACCCAGATCGAAGTGAAGGATCTTTTCTACAACCTGCCAGCGCGGCGGAAATTTCTGCGCGGGGAGGAAACGGAGGCGGCCCATATCATTCACGGCTTGCAGGCCATGGCGGTGGCCAACCCCTCGGTGGCCTTCGAGGGTCGGCGGGATGGGCGTATCGTCTTCACCTATCCGAAGGCGGAGAGCCTGGCGGTGAGGATTCGCGATGTTTTTGGCGCGGAACACCTGGCGCGGCTGGTGGAGATCCCGCCTTACGAAGGTGAAGGGTTTCGGCTGAGTGGATTTTTGGCCAAGCCGGGACAGGGCCGGCGCGACCGGCTGCAGCAGTTTGTGATCATGAACGGACGGCCGATCGTGTGCCCGGCGGTGCAGCAGCCGCTGCGGGAGGCCTACGCCGATGCGCTGGAGCGGGGATCGCACCCGCTTTGTGTGTTGAACATCGAAATGGACCCGCAGTTGGTGGATTGCAATGTGCATCCGGCCAAGCGCGAGGTGCGCCTGCGACAGCCGGAGGTTTTGCGGAGGGCGATTTTTGAGGCGGCGCGGGCGGCGATTGCTCCGGCGCGGGAACGGGTGGCGGCTCCGCCGGTACCTGCGCGTCAGATCTTCGCTCTGGAGAAATCGCAGCAGGCGTTCGTGCTGGAGACCCGTGCGGGGGCAGCAGTGGTGGCAGCGCCCGAGCGCCCGGTCACCACGCGTGCCGAGGTGCCGGTGGAACCGGAGGAGGATCGGTATCGTTTTCTCGGGAGCCTGGAGGGCGGCTATTTGATCCTGGAAGGCGACGAGGGCCTGGTGCTGGTGGATGCGGGCGCGGCGGCGGAACGCATTCTTTTTGAAAATCTCATGCGCCAGATCGAGGCGGGAGAGGTTTCCAGCCAGCGGTTGCTCATTCCGGCGGTGGTGGAACTGCCGCCCCGGGAACACGCCTGGGTGGCGGACCATCTGGATGACCTGCGGGCCTCAGGGTTTCTGGTCGAGCCCTTCGGGGGCGGCAGCCTGAAGATCGAGGGCCTGCCGGCTTCCGCGGCGAACCGGGAGGCGGGGCCGCTCCTGCACGAGATCGCCGCGGCGCTACGGGCGGCGGGTAAATTGCCGCGCGGGCGCGGGGTACGCGAGGCGCTGGTTCGCTCCGTCTCGCGGTTGGCGGCGGAGGAACGGTTTCCCAGTGATGAGGGGCGGGCGCGGCGGCTGATGAATGAGTTACTGCGCTGCGAACTGCCCTATGCCAGCCCGTCGGGCCGGCCCACCATGATCCAGTTTTCCTTTGCGGAACTGGCGCGGAAGTTTGGCCGGAGTGCTTGAACGCATACTCCGCGCTTTTCCTTTTTCGCGCCGTTGCATAACATTACATCGTGATAGACGGCCTGCGCATAGAACCGGCGACGATAGACGATCTGCCCGAACTGACCGAGATGCTCTTTGAGCTCTTCAGTCAGGAGGCGGATTTTGTGCCGGATCGCGAGAAGCAGATGCGGGGCATGCGTCTGATCCTGGAACAGCCCTCGCGGGGCCGGATCTTCGTGATGCGCAGCCCGAATAAAATCGTCGGGATGATCAACCTGCTGATCACCATCAGTACGGCCGAGGGCGGATTCGTGCTGATCCTGGAGGATTTGATCATCGACCGAGCGCATCGCGGACAGGGATATGGGACCAAGCTGCTCGATTACGCGATCGACTTCGCCAAGAAGAAGAATTTCCTGCGCATCACCCTGCTGACCGATCAGCCGGATGAACCGCAGAAGCATTTTTATTTAAAGAACGGATTCGTGCAGAGCGCCATGGTGCCGATGCGCATGTATTTTGCGGACAGTGGAGCTTCCGAAAACGCGTGACCTCGGGTTTGCCCGGGTCGACCTCGAGCGGATGCGCCGCTGCGGGCGTCCGGAGGTGATTTTCAGCCAGGGGAAGCTGCCCGGGGAGGTGGCGGCCATTGCCAGCACACTGCGGGAAAATGGCCAGACCGTGCTGGCGACGCGGGCCGATGCGGCGCACTTCGCCGCGGTGCGGGAGCGCTGGCCGGAGGCTGTTTATCATGAGCGGGCCCGCTGTATTTGCGTGGGGCGGCAGGAGACGCCGACCGGAAGGTGGAGTGTCGGCGTATTATGTGCCGGCACCTCCGATTTGCCGGTAGCGGAAGAAGCGGTCGTTTCGCTGGAAAGTTTCGGCCGGAAGGTGGAGCGGATTTTCGATGTGGGTGTGGCCGGACTCCATCGCTTGCTGGAAGAGGTGGAGGCCATTCGTTCCTGCGGGGTGCTGATCGTGGTGGCGGGCATGGAGGGAGCTCTGCCCGGCGTGGTGGCGGGGTTGGTGGACAAACCGGTCATCGCGGTGCCGACCAGCGTGGGGTATGGGGCGAACTTCGCCGGGTTGGCCGCGCTCCTGGGCATGTTGAACTGCTGCGGCAGCGGCGTGACCGTGGTGAATATCGACAACGGATTCGGCGCCGCCTGTGCGGCAGACGACATCCTGCGGTTGGTGGAGTCCTAGCCGCCGTTCGTCCCGAATTCAGGCCGGCCGGGCAGCAAAAGCTTGCTACCGGTCGCGGAATCCTCCATTCCCGTGGCCATCCTATGAAAATTTTTCAGTCCCTCTTGGCAGGTCTCACGTTGGCGGTTCTGGCTGGTTGTGGTGATGGCGGCCACGGGATCAAGATCGGCTTGAATGCCGAATTGACCGGGGAGATGCCAGCGGTCGGAGCTTCCTCGAAAAACGCCGCTGAAATGTTCGTCAGTGAAATCAATGCAGCCGGCGGCTTGGAGGTCAGCGGAACGAAAACGCCGATCAATCTTATTGTCGCAGACAACGGAGCCAAGGCCGACCAGGCTCGCACCGTCGCACAGCGCCTGATTTCCCAGGACGAAGTGGTGGCCATGGTCGGGCCGAATGCCAGTTCCTGCGCGATTCCCGCCTCGATTGTCGCCGAAACCTTCAAATGTCCCATGATTTCCCCCTGGTCGACCAATCCCAAGACGACCATGGATGATGAGGGCAAGCCCAAGGACTATGTCTTCCGCGCCTGCTTCATCGACACCTTCCAGGCCCAGGTGCTGGCCAAGTTCGTCCTGAACAACCTCAAGGCGAAGACGGCCGCGGTGTTGTACGATGTGGCTTCGGAAGCCCCGAACGGTCAGGCCAATCTCTTCAAGGAAACATTCGAGAAAAACGGCGGCCAGGTGGTGGCGTTTGAAACCTACACCACGGGCGACCGCGATTTCTCGGCCCAGCTAACCAAGATCAAGGCGGCGAATCCCGAGGTGATCTTCCTGCCCGCTTATTACAACGACGCCGCCGGCATCACGCGCCAGGCCCGTCAGCAGGGCATCACCGCCCAGTTCGTCGGCAGCGACGCCTGGAGCTCGCCGGAGATCATCAAGCTCGGAGGAACGGACATCGAGGGCTCCTACTTCTGCAACCACTACTCCACCGAGATCGCCACCCCGATCGCCCAGAAGTTTGTCGCCGACTACACCGCGAAATACGGCCAGGCACCCGATGACGTGGCCGCTCTCACCTACGATGCCATGGGCCTCGTGGTTCAGGCCATCAAGGAAGCCGGCAAGATCGACCGCCAGGCGGTGCGTGATGCCCTCGCCAAAATTGCCAAATACGACGGCGTGACCGGCACCATGCAATTCAAGCCCGGCAGCGGCGACCCGATCAAGAGCGCGGTCATCCTGCAGATCAAGGACGGCAAGTTCGTCTGGGTCGCCAACGGCCAGCCGTAGGACTTGCCGTGCGGCCTTTGGGTGTGATATGGCTCCGTAACGATTGATGGCCTACTACCTCGCCCAGCAAACCATCAACGCGCTCCAGCTGGGCTCGATCTATGCGCTCATCGCGCTGGGTTACAGCATGGTCTACGGCGTGTTGGTAATGATCAATTTCGCCCACGGCGATTTGTTCATGCTCGGTGCCTTTGCCTGTCTTTTGCTGGCAACCTTGCTGCCGTTTCAGCTGCCTTTCATCGTCATCCTGCTGCTGGTCATGGCGGTGATCGGGTTGCTCGGGGCCCTCATTGAAAGGGTGGCTTACCGCCCTCTGCGCGGCGGGCCGCGGGTTTCCGCCATCATTACCGCCCTGGGCTGCGGGCTGGTCATCGAAAACACCACCCTGAGCCTCAGTCCGTATCCGCAATTTGTGCCGGAGCTTTTCGACGGCAGGACGCTGACCTGGGCCGGGCTCACCATTACGACCCTGCAGATCCTCATCATCGGCGTGGCCATCGGGTTGATGCTGGCGCTGGATTTCCTCATTCGCAAAACCCGCTACGGCATGGCCATGCGGGCCATTTCCTTCGATGTGAAAACTGTGCCCCTCATGGGCATACCGGTGAATCGCATCATCTCGGCCACATTTTTTGTGGGGGCGGGGTTGGGCGGAGCCGCCGGCATGCTGTACGCGCTAGCCTATCCGCAGATCAGCGCGACGATGGGTGTTTTGATCGGCTGGAAGGCTTTCATCGCAGCGGTGATCGGCGGCATCGGCAGCATTCGCGGCGCGGTGCTGGGCGGGTTTATCCTGGGCACGGTCGAGGTGATGGCGGTGGCTTATCTGCCGTCGACCTACCGTGATTTGATTTCGTATTCCCTGTTGCTCGTCATCCTGATCTTCAAGCCCTACGGCCTGTTGGGCCAGGCGCCGAACCAAAAGGTCTGATCGTGAAGGCATTTTTCGCCAACCTTGGCCGCAACCGTTGGATTTTGCCGACCCTGGTGGTGCTCGGTTTCATCTTCTGCGTGCTCTGCGAGATGTTCCCGATCATGAATCCCTATCGCAAGGTCATGCTGATCTCGGTGGGGATTAACATCATTCTCTGCGTCAGCCTGAATCTGGTGAACGGGTACATGGGGGAGTTTTCCGTGGGGCACGCGGGTTTCATGGCGCTGGGGGCTTATGCCTCGGCCATCATGAGCGTGAAGTGGCTGCCCACCAGCCCGTTTGAATTGCCCATCGCGGTGGTTTTCGGCGGCCTCATCGCCGCTGTCATCGGTTTTCTGCTGGCGGTGTTGTCCTTCAAAACGCGGGGAGACTATCTGGCCATCATCACGCTCGCCTTCCTGATGATTGTGAAGTCGGCTTTTGAGAATATCAATTGGGTCGGCGGTCCGCGCGGTATGAATCCGCCCATGTTGACCACGCTCCCCTGGACCTTCTTCTGGGTGGTGGTCACGCTGTGGGTGATCCGGAATCTGGTTTATTCCAAATTTGGACGCGCCGTCATCGCTATCCGCGAAGACGAAATTGCGGCCAACGCCATGGGCGTCCGCATTCGAGAGGCCAAGATCCTGGCGTTTGTGACCTCCTCCTTCTTTGGTGGCGTGGCCGGCGCGCTTTATGCGCAGGTGAATCTTTTCATCGATCCGAAGTCCTTCGACATCGTGAAGTCGACGGAGATTCTCGTGATGGTGTATCTCGGCGGAGTGGCTTCGCTGGGGGGCTCGATTCTCGGTGCCGTCCTCTTTACGGTGCTCTATGAGCGACTGCACAGCCTCGGCACATGGCGCATGGTCATCATGCCGCTGATTCTGGTACTACTGATGCTGTTCCGTCCGCGGGGCATCATGGGTATGAAGGAACTGCCCTGGTTTCTGCCGGTGCGTGAACTCTTTAAGGGACGCAAGCGATGAGTGCGTTGTTGGAAATTGAGAATGTGACCAAACGGTTCGGGGGCCTGTGCGCCATTTCGAAATGCAATGTCACCGTCGAGAGCGGCCGGACTCACGGGATCATCGGGCCGAACGGCGCGGGCAAGACGACGCTTTTTAATCTGATCACGGGCATCTACAAGCCGACGGAAGGCTCGATCCGTTTCAAGGGCGAGGAAATCTCCGGCATGCGGCCGGGGCGCATCGCCCTCAAAGGCATCGGCCGCACCTTTCAGAATATCCGGCTGCTAAAGAGCCAGACGGTGCTCGACAATGTGCGGATGGCGTTTGATTCGCAACTGCATTACAGCCCGTTTGAAGCGATGCTGCATCTGCCGCGGCTGGGCCGGGATGAAAAACGGTCCATCGACGAGAGCATGGAATTGTTGCAGCCGTTCGGGCTGGCGGATCACGCCAACGATCTGGCAACCGAAATGCCCTACGGTTCGCAGCGCAAGCTGGAGATCGCCCGCGCGCTGGCTTTGAAACCCTCGGTGTTGCTGCTGGACGAACCGGCCGCAGGTATGAACACGGGAGAGACGGCCGAGTTGACCGAGTTCCTGCGCTGGGTGAAGGAGCATTTCCAGGTGACGCTGGTCCTGATCGAGCATCACATGCACCTGGTCATGAATCTCTGCGACCGCATCACGGTGCTGGATTTTGGCCAGACGATTGCCGACGGCACACCGGAGGAAGTGCGGGCGAATCCGCGAGTCATCGAGGCTTATCTGGGTGGAACGGAGGAGGTCAATTGAGCGCGGCGCTGACGATCGAAAATTTGAAGGTGTCCTACGGGGACATCCACGCGGTGAAGGGCATTTCCTTTGAAGTACGCCAGGGAGAGATTTTCACGCTGATCGGGGCCAACGGCGCGGGCAAGACCTCGACGCTGCGCGCGATCTCGGGACTGCTGCGTTATGGAGGCAGCGTGAAGTTGAATGGCGAGGATCTGCGCGGAATGGCTCCGGAGAAAATCGTGACCCACGGGCTGGCCCAGGTGCCGGAAGGGCGTGGCATTTTCGGCAACCTGACAGTGTTGGAAAACCTGAAACTGGGCGCCTGGATTCGCAAGGACAAGAAAGCGGCGGAGGAAGACATGGAGCGGGTGCTGACCACGCTGCCGAGGCTGAAGGAGCGTATCGCCCAACAGGCGGGGACTTTGTCGGGCGGCGAGCAACAGATGCTGGCGGTGGCGCGAGCCCTGATGAGCCGGGCCAAGGTGCTGCTGCTGGATGAACCGTCGATGGGACTGGCGCCGAAGCTGGTGATGGAAATTTACAATGTGGTGAGGCAGATCAATCAGGACGGCGTGACCGTGCTGCTGGTTGAGCAGAATGCCAACATCGCGTTGAAGCTGGCGCATCGCGCCGCGGTGTTGGAGACGGGGGTCATTACTCTCGCGGGCAACGGCGATGAGCTATTGAAGAATCCGCAGGTGCAGGCGGCCTATCTCGGTGCCTGAGTTTATTCAGGATTTCCGGGGGAAGCTGAGAGTGAATTTTGTGCCCTGAGCCGGCACGCTTTGTACGGAAATTTCTCCGCCATGGGCGGCCATGATGGCCTTGGAAATGGCGAGCCCCAATCCGGATCGGCCCATCTGGGTGGTACGGGCGCGGTCGACGCGGTAGAAGCGATCAAAAATGTGCGGGAGGTGTTCGGCGGCGATGCCGGGGCCGTTGTCCTCGATCACGCAAATCGTCTGATCGCCGGCCTGGCTGGTGGAGATGCGAATTTCTCCGCCTTCCCTGCCGTAATAAACGGCATTGGTGAGGAGATTGGAGATCACCTGGGCGACGCCGTCGGGATCGGCTTCCATGTGGGCGGGGGCGAGATCGGCTTGTATGGCGATACGCCGGTTTCGGGCAAGGGTCTTCACCAGGTCGATTGTTTCCCGGGCAATTTGCGCGAGGTCACAAGGGACCCAATGGAGGGAACCGGGGCCTTGGTCGATGCGGGCCAGGCGCAGGAGGGACTCAATGAGATTGCGCATGCGCTGCGCGGCTCGCTGACAGGCCTCGACCGCCTCGCGGTTCTCCTCGGAGAGGTCGTCGTTGGAGAGCACGTTCTGCAGGTGGGTGAGGAGAACGGTTACAGGGGTGCGGAGTTCATGGGCCGCATCGCCGGTGAATTGGGTTTGCCGAGCAAAGGCGGCTTCCAGCCGGGCGAAGGTGGAATTCAGGATTTCCGCCAGCCGGCCTAACTCGGTGTCGGTACGGTGGGTGTTGATGCGCTGCGAAAGGTCGCCTCGCGCGATCCGCTCCGCCGTGTCGGTGATCGCATCCAGAGGTCGCAGGGCGCGGCCGATCAGCCACCAGCCTATGAGCATGGTCCCGCTCCAGAGTAGCACCGCTCCGCCTATGATTTGCCAGGCGAGCTCCCGCAGAGCTTTTTGCTCCGCCGCGATAGAGCGCCCGACCAGAACGTGATCACCGGGATTTCTGGTCACGAAAGCTTCGCGCAGAGCTCCCCGGGAGCGATAGCCGTCAGGATTGTCACCAGGCTCCGGAATGTCCTCAGGCGCGTTCGGCGAGGCGAGAAATCTTTCGGGGCCGTTTCGCCGCCAGATCGCATAATAGACTCCGCGATCCTGGTCCTTCCGGGAAAATATGCCCTTGTTGGCAAACAGAGGTTCGTCGGAAGGAGCGTCGTTCGTCTCTCCGTGCCGTCGGGGGGCGCGCAGGGAGCTGTTGATGGCGACGGCGAGCTGGCTAAGCTCCCAGTCGATTTTGGCTTGGATATTTCGTACGAGGATTTCGTGAGCGGCGATGCTCAAGCCGGCGAGGATGAGGGCGAAGAGAATCCCGTACCAGAGTTGCAGCCTCCAACGGATGGAATGAAATGGGCTCAAGGAATGCAGTAGCCGTGCCCGCGCCGGGTGGCGATGGTGCTCGAGCCCAGCTTCTTGCGCAGGTTGAAGATGTGAACGTCGATGACGTTGGAAAGCGTATCGTCGTTTTCGTCGAAGATGTGGTCGTAGAGGGCGGTGCGGCTGATGACCTCACCGCGGTGCAGAGCCAGATATTCCAGGACTCCATATTCCCGGGCGGTCAGGAGGATGTCCTCGCCATTGCGGGTGACGGAACGTGATTTGGTATCCAGGAGGATATCTTCGAACTGTAGGACCGGGTGAGCCTTGCTGGCGGTGCGGCGGATCAGGGCTCGCAGGCGGGCTAGGAGCTCGGGGAGGTCAAAGGGCTTGACGAGATAGTCGTCGGCTCCGAGGTCGAAACCGCGCACCCGTTCCTGGCATGTATCGCGGGCGGTCAACATGAGCACGGGGGTTTGCCGGGACTCGCGGAGACGGGAAAGGATGGACCAGCCGTCCAGACCGGGCAGCATGACATCGAGGATGATCGCGCTATAGGAAACGGAGAGGGCTTTGTGCAGGCCTTCCTCGCCATCGGTTGCGGCGTCCACGGCATAGCCTTCGTTACGCAGAGCCCGCAACAGGCCGGTCACGAGGTCGGGTTCGTCTTCGACCAGAAGAAGTCTCATCTTGGGAAGGGCCGACTGTAGCATTGGCTGGTTCACCTGGCACGCATGGAAACCCATCCAATAGGCCAAAACAGATGAAGATATGATGAAGGGTGACACAAATTGGGCCTTGTCAGGCCACTTGAGGCCGGGGCATACCCAAGATGTGTCGAAAAATCGCGCATTTACACTGGTGGAATTGATGGCCGTGATCGGCATCATCACGCTTCTGGTTGTATTGGGCGTGCCGGCGTGGAAAAAAAGCCTGCAATCGGCGGATCGCGCAACCGCTTCCTCACAAATGAGACAGATTGGGATGGCGCTTTTCCAATATACCGGGGAGCAGAACGGGACCCTACCGGGACCGATGAAGGTCGGCCAGGGGGCCAAGTATCAGATGGGGGAGAATGATCGCCTGGCCGCGGTGCTGGAGCCGTATCTCGGGTTGCCTGAGGCGTCGGCCGAAAATTTTTCGAAGATATTTCTGCCACCGGCATTCGTGCGAGCGCTGGGGGCGGACAATGCGAAAATGGCTAACGCCTTCGTGATGAATATCTCGGCGAAAGATGCCCGGGATCAACCGCTCAAGCCGTGGGGCAACGACGTCGGTCAGAACAAGGCCGGGCCGATGAAGATCCATGCGGTGCCTCCCACGGTCTGGGCCTTTTGCGACGCGGATCAGATCAATCCGCTGGTCGTGGGCCAGCCTTGGGCCGGCAAGACGCCCAAGACCATCGTAAATGGAGGAGACCGACTGGCGTTGTTTTTCGATGGCAGCGTGGCGGGGGTTTCGGAAGCGACCCTCAATAGGTCGCAGCCGCCGGGACCGCCAAAGCCTCCTCCGCCGCCCCGATAAATTTTTGCGGGGCTTCATCTTCTCTTCATCTTCGGTGTTGTAGTCTCCCCCCATCGAAAGAACTCTTTCATGAAGAAGCCCTCTGACGCCCTTTTTCTGCTATCGGTTGCATCTCTTGGACGGCTTTGGGCGGAAGTGACCAGTTCAAGACCGAAAGAATTGGGCCCAAACCCAAATGAAGCTTGGCCTGGCAGGCCGGGTCGAATAGTTAGGGCCTTAATGAATTTGCTGTTTCCGCGTCAAACAGCCGTCATTCGTTCCATTTTCCCTCAGTTTCCGCCGGAGTCCGTCGGAAAAGCATTCGGTAGTTAGGTAAACACATAAACATATAAAATGAGCACACCAGACATAGAGAGCAACGAATACAAGAAGCAGTTCGCCCATGAGGCCACCCGGCTCGCCATCGAGTCCGTGGAAAAAGGATGGGGCGGTCCGTTCGGCGCCGTCATCGTGAAGGACGGCAAGATCATCGGCCGCGGGCAGAACCGCGTGCTGTTGACCGGCATCCCGGTCTATCACGCCGAAGTCACCGCGATCATCGACGCCTGCGGCCGGATTAATTCCAAGGCGCTGCTGGGTTCGGATTATCAAGAGGGCAACCTGAAGATGATCCCGCGTCCGGAAGGTTCGCCCGACCCGGTGCCGGAGCGTGCGCAGATGTTGAAAGGCTGCGACCTGTACGTGAACGGTGCTCCCTGCCCGATGTGCATGAGCGCGATTTACTGGGCCCGCATCGACCGGGTGTATTTCGGCACGCGTCTTTCCGACACGAGCAAGATCGGTTTCGATGACGAGTTCCAGTACATCGACTTCCGTTTGCCATGGGAAGAGCGCAAGGCCATCCAGTGTTTCCCCGATTTCGAGCGGGAACACGCGCTGAAGGCCTGCGAAGCCTGGACGAACAAGAAGGATCGTCATCCGTACTAATCACTAGTGGAATCATGTGGCGGATACGGGTTTCGATCCGTATCCGCCATTTTCCAGAATTGGGAATTTTGACCTTTTTGGTCCGCCAGGGATCAGAATGGCCGGGAAGCCGGCTCGATTTCCGGCGATTTCCCCTTAAAACGAATTTATGGACCTCAATACGATCACTGCAATCAAGCGACCCGTTGCCGCGGACGACGTGGTGGAATGGCATCCGGGCCACGCCTGGCTGGCGGGCGGCACATGGCTATTTTCAGAGCCGCAAGTCGGGACCGACACGCTGATCGATATTGAGACTTTCAACTGGCCTTCGCTGCAGGTTTTGCCGGAGGGGTTGGAGATTGCGGCGACGTGCCGCATTTTTGAATTGGAAAAATTTGCCGCGCCGTCCGAGTGGACCGCTGCTCCGCTATTGAGCGAATGCTGCCACTCGTTTCTCTCCTCGTTCAAGATCTGGAACGAGGCCACGGTGGGCGGGAACATCGTCATGTCCCTCCCGGCTGGTCCGATGATCTCGCTGACCGCCTCGCTGGAAGGCGTGCTGACCTTGTGGCCGCGCGGGGCCGCGCCCCGACAGGTGCGCGTGGTCGACTTCGTCACCGGCAATCACCAAAATGTCCTCGCTCCGGGGGAACTGGTTCGTTCGATTTTGCTGCCGGCGCACGTGCTGAAAAAGAAGCATGGTTTCCGCCGGTTTGCGCTGACCCAGCAGGGCCGCTCGGAAGTGCTGATTGTCGGCACGCGTTGTCCGGAGCACGGGGAGTTTGTCCTGACCATCACGGCGGCGACACTGAAGCCGGTGCAAATTTCGTTCGACCGGGTGCCCGCCGCCGCCGAACTGAAGGCGGCGATCGATGAGGCCGTACCTTTTGAACTCTATCTCGATGATGTGCACGGCTCACCGCCGCATCGGAAGCATCTCACCTATCATTTTTCCGAACAAATCCGGGAGGAACTGGCATGAGCTATAAAATCAACGGAAAGACTTTTGAGGAACAACCCCGGCCAGGCCAATGCCTGCGGACCTTTGCGCGCGACCTGGGCTGGTTCGGGGTAAAAAAAGGCTGCGACGCGGGCGACTGCGGCGCGTGCACGGTCTGGCTCGATGGAAAGCCGGTGCACAGCTGCCTGATCCCGGCGTTTCGCGCGGAGGGCCGCGAAGTGACGACGGTGGAAGGTCTGGCTTGTGACGGAAAACTACACCCGATGCAGCAGAACTTCCTGAACGCGCAGGCGTATCAGTGTGGCTTTTGCACGGCGGGGATGATCATGACCACCTCTACGTTCTCGGAAGAGGACAAGAAGGATCTGCCGTTCCGGTTGAAGGGGAATTTCTGCCGTTGTACCGGCTATCACGCCATCGAGGACGCGATCAACGGCATCACCAACGTGGAGGCCGACTGCCCCGGGAAAAGCGCGGGCCGAAGCCTGGCGAGTCCGCTGGGCCAGGCCATCGTTACCGGCCACGCCCACTACACGGCCGACATCAAGATGGAGGGAATGCTTCACCTCAAGGTGCTGCGTTCCCCGCATGCGCACGCGCGCATCAAGGCCATCCGCCGGGAAAAGGCGATGGCGGTGCCGGGCGTGCACGCGATCTTCACCTGGGAGGACGTGCCTTGGCTGCCGTTCGGCACGGGTACGCATAACGATTACCGGGTCGAGCCCGACGACACCTACATCCTCGACAATGTCGTCCGGTTTGTGGGCGAGCGCTTTGCCGCCGTGGTGGCGGAGAGCGAGGGCGCGGCCGAGGAGGCCTGCCGGTTGCTGGAGGTCGATTTCGAGATTTTGCCGACGGTGTTCGATCCCGAGGAAGCGATGAGCGGGAACGCTCCGGTTCTGCATGACAAGCCGACAACTTCGCGCATTGCCAATGCCAGCCGCAATATCGTGCGTGAGATTCACGGAGAAAATGGCAGCGTCGAGCAGGGCTTTGCGGAGGCGGACGAGATTTACGAGGAGACCTTCGAGACCCATCGGCAGCAGCATGCGCACCTCGAGACCCACATCTCGATCAGCTACCTCAGTGCGGACGGCCGCATCCATGTGCGCTCGAGCACGCAGACGCCGTATCCGACCAAGGAAAAACTGGGCTACCTGTTCAGCCGCGATCCGGAGGACTTCCATGTCTATACCGAGCGGGTGGGCGGCGGCTTCGGAGCCAAGCAGGAGACATGGGGCGAGGAGCTTTGCGTGCTGGCCACGCTGAAGACGGGCCGTCCGGTGAAGTGGGAATTCACCCGCACGGAGGAGTTCATCGGCGGGACCTCACGGCATCCTTTCAAAATGCACGTCAAGCTGGGCGCGAAAAAAGACGGGACGCTGACCGCGTTGCAGATGCGCGTCGTTTCGAACACCGGGGCGCACGGCAACCATGCGGGCGATACGCTGGGGCACTCGCTCAACGAGCCGCTCACGCTTTTCCGCTGCGCCAATAAAAAGGTCGATGCCTATGCGGTCTACACGAATACCGTGCCGGCGGGAGCCTTCCGCGGGTATGGCGTGACCCAAACCATCTTTTCGCTCAACTCGGCGATGAACGAGCTGGCGCACCGGCTGGGAATCGACCCGGTCGAGATGCTGCGCAAGAATACGATCAAGCCGGGCGACACGCTTCTGAGCATCTGGAACGGTCCGGCCGACGTGGAGATCGGGAGCTATGGCTTGGACCAATGTCTCGATCTGGTGGAAAACGCGCTGAAGAGCGGGCGGGGCAAAGCGAAGCCCGAAGGGGATGAGTGGCTGGAGGGCAAGGGCATGGCGGTGAGCATGCTGGACTGCGCGCCTCCCTTTCAGCGCTCCGAGGCGCGGGTCGACCTTCTGGCCGACGGTACTTACACCGTGCGCGTGGGTGCCACCGAGTTTGGCAATGGCACGATCAATGTGCAGCGGCAGATCGCTGCGACGATCCTGGGCTGCGGCGTCGACCGCGTCAAAATCATCAACGCCGACACGGACGAGGCCCCTTACGATACGGGCACCTTCGGGAGCGTCGGCACGACGATCACGGGTACGGCCACGCGGCAGGCCTGTGAGGTGCTCAAGTCGCAGATTCTCATGCTGACCCATCGCTATACCAAGTCTCCGGTGGATACTTGTGCGCTGGGAGATGGTGAGATCAGCCACGCGGGCGGAAAGATTTCGTTGAGCGATCTTTTTGCGCAGGCGATCAAGGACGGGCAACGGGTGAATGCGGTGCGTAAATGTGCGGGCAACCCGCGGACGGTCTCGTTCAACGTTCAGGGCTTCCGTCTGGCGGTGCATCGCATCACCGGACGCATCGAGATCCTGCAAAGCGTGCATGCGGCGGATGCGGGATTCGTGATGAATCCGATGCAATGCCGGGGCCAGATCGAAGGTTCCGTGGCGCAGGGCATCGGCTGGTGTCTCTTCGAACGCATGACGTTCAATGACAAAGGCGAACCGCTCAACACTACCTTCCGCAACTACCGGTTGCCGACCTATGCGGACATCCCGCGCAGCGAGGTTTATTTCGCCGACACTTACGACACGATCGGGCCGCTCGGGGCCAAGGCCATGAGCGAAAGCCCGATCAATCCCATTGCGCCCGCCATGGCTAACGCCTTGCGCGACGCCACGGGCCATCGCTTTGCGGCGACGCCTTTCAGTGCCGACCGCGTCTTCGAACCACTGAGCAAACTTCCATGAACGACCACACCATAGTCATCGTCACCGCCCGCCTCCTTCCCGGAACGGACAAGGAATTCACCACCTGGAAGGCGCATCATGACCGAGTGATCGGAAATTTTCCCGGCTATGTGGGCGGGGACATGATCGCGCCGCCCGCGGGCAGCCGCGAGTGGACGATCATGCTGAACTTCAGCACCAGTGCGGATGCGGAAACCTGGCGGAGTTCCAAGGAACGCCTGCAGATTCTGGCCGAAGGGCAGAAGTTGCTGGAAGGCGGCGTCTTTGGCGAAGTGGTGGAAACCGAAGACAAAGCTCCGGAGCGCAATGTTACGGAGGTGATTTTTTCAAAAATCAAAACCGGGCAGGAAGACGCCTATCGCGAGTGGGCTGCGAGGATGCAGGCGGCGCAGGCGGCGTATCCCGGATATCAGGGCATGTTCCTGCAACCGCCGGATGAAAAGGGCGGAATGTGGACGACGATCCTGCGGTTCGACACCGCTCCGCATCTCGAGGCATGGATGGCTGCGCCGGAGCGCAAGGAGATGCTCAAGGAGTCCAAGGCGTTCATCGAACACGAGCAATTGACGCGGCTGGCCACGGCCTTCCCCGGCTGGGTGCCGATCGATCCGACCACGGGAAAGGGCCCTCCGAACTGGAAGGCGGCCATGCTGGTGCTGCTGGGACTTTTTCCCATTGTCATGCTGGAGATGAAATTTCTGAGCCCGATCCTGGGCGCGCTGGGGCTGCATGCCTCACTGGCCACCTTTATCGGAAATACGATCAGTGTGGGACTCACGAGCTTTCTCACGATGCCGCTGTTCGTGCGGTGGTTCGGATGGTGGCTGTTTCCGAAGGAGTCATCCGCGACAGCCAAGGGGGTGGGCATCCTCGTCGTTCTCTTTGCCCTTGAAGTGATCGTCCTGTGGCGGTTGCTGCCCTGGTAAGGACCGATCCGGGAAAATTTTAAGCCGTGGAAAATGAAAAGCCCTTCTCTCGCCGGCAGTTCGTGGCAACGGCGGCCGCCGCAGCCGGCGGCATGATGATGTCCGGGCAAACCCAAGCCCAACCCCCCCAAAAAACACCGATGAATATTGAAGCCCTCAAAAAAGCCTGCAAGGGCGTGGTCGCAGCAAACGGAGACGCCAACTTTGAACAGGAGGTTTGCGGAGGATTATGGAATCAACTGCAGCCTGGCCGTCGCCCGGACGTGGTGGTCCGCGCCGCGAATGAGGACGACATCATTGCAGCCATCCGCTTCGCCCGGGAGAACAAGCTGAAGGTCGTGGTGCGCGGCGGCGGGCATAACTGGTGCCAGCCCACCCTGCGAAACGGCGGATTGCTCATCGTGTTGACCGACCTGAACAAGGTGATCTCGATCGATGTGGAGAAGCGCAAGGCGGTGCTCCAGCCGATCCTGAGCAACCGCGAGGTGCAAAAAGCCCTCAATGAAAAAGGGCTGGCCTACCCCACGGGACATTGCCCGCAGGTGAAGCTGAGCGGCTATCTGATGGGCGGCGGCATGGCCTGGAACCAGGGGACATGGGGCGCGGGGACGGAGAGTGTCGAAGCGATCGAACTCGTGACCGCCGCTGGCGAACTCATCAAGGCCAGCGAAACGGAAAACCCGGAATACTTTTGGGCGGCCCGCGGGTCGGCCTCGGGCTTTTTCGGCGTGGTGACGAAGTATTACCTGAAGCTCTATCCGCTGCCCAGGGCGATCCATGGCAGCACCTATTATTTTTCCCTCGATGATGGGGCCGCAGTCGGCGAGTGGCTGGGAACGCTGGCGGCGAAGCTCTCGCCCACGGTGGAGCTGAGTCTTTTCCTGGTCGAAGCTCCAGCGGAGTTGAAGGAGAAGACCAAGGCGCATAACGGCTGGGTCTGCATGGTGACGGCAGGTGCCTTTGAGGACACCGCGGAAGCCGCCCAAGCCAGTCTCAAGCCCCTGGAGAATGGGCCGCTGGCTTCGAAGTGCCTGTCGAGTTCGTTTGCGACGCCGCTGGTGTTTGAACAGCTGTTCGACGCGTCGGGCGGCCTCTGGCCGGAAGGCGTGCGGGCCCGGGTGGAAGCGACCTTTTCCAACGCCAGCCCGAAGGACCTGTTCAGCGCGATCAAGGATCACATCCCCAAGTCGCCCTCACCGACCACGGTGGTGCTCTTCACGATTTTCACCGGTCCGAACGTGCCGGCCAAGCACGGCAATACATCCTATTCCATGAGCTCACGTGTCTATGGCGGACCATGGACCATGTGGTGGAAGGAACAGGACGACGCGGCCAATACCGAGTGGCATCACGAGTGCGCCCGACTGCTGCGGCCCTACAACATCGGTTATTACATCGGCGAGTCCAACACGGTCGAGCGTCCGTCCAACGCGGTGGAAGCCTTCAGCGCCGACAACTGGAAGCGGCTGGCCGATCTGCGAGACAAGCATGATCCGGACGGGGTCTTCTTCGGCTATTTCGACGGTTTGGCGAATACCTAATATCAATATGCGTATCACCACATGTGCGGCTTTGGTCCTTGGCTTGGTGGGTTCGGGAACTGTCTTTGGGCAGGAGACGGAGGAGACACCGTCGTTTCTTGCGCAGCTGCAAGGTCACGCACCACAATCCATCACAGGTAACCCGGCGGCGGAAAATGAAATGCCGGGGACCGGGCTGGCAGGACGTTTGCTGCATCTGCCGGAGGACCGCGGTCTGCGGCTCGGCGGAATTTGGCTGGGCGACGCCAACGGATTGATCTCCGGTGGAGCGCAGCCAGGGAAGTGGAGCTTTAACAGCGTCTTGATCGTGGGAGCGAATGTCGATGCGGAGAAGTTGATCGGCTGGAAGGGTGCGTCCTTCGGCATCCAGTTCCTGCAATTTGACGGTCAGAATACCAATGGCCAGGCCGGCAGCGTGCAGGGGTACAACAGCCTGCCCGGGTCGGAACCTTTGCACCGGTCGGAGCTCTATCAGCTGTGGTACCGGCAGTCGCTGTTTGACGATCGGGTGATCTTTCGTATCGGCAAGCAGGTACCGACCTACGATTTCAACAACGTGGCGCGACCGGTGGCCACTCAGGATGAAGCACTCTCAATTCCGGCGGTGACCAGCTTGCTTTACACGCCGGTCTTCGTGAATCCGACGCTTTTGGGGGCAATTGGCGGATATTACAATTCGGTTTCCGGGGTGACTGTCTCGGTGGCGCCCACGGCCAATACGTATCTGCGGTACGGGATTTATGATGGCAATGTCTCCCGAGGGGTACAGACCGGGATGCTGGGGCCGCAGTTCAACGGCTATTACTTCAATATCTGGGAAGGCGGGGTGGATTGGGTGATCGCGGACAAATATCCCGGTAACTTTGGCGCGGGTCTCTGGTATCAGAACGGCGTGCTGCAGGGGCCGAATAACATCTCCCAAAATGGGATGGGCGGATTTTACATGTTCGGCAGCCAGCGCGTCTGGTCCAACAATGTGGAAAAAGCGCCAGTCGATGGCGGAAAGACGAAGGACGGCAAGAGCAAGATCGTGATCGGGGGGGAGCGACAGCACTCATCGGTCTCGGCCTTCTTCCAATTCGGCGCGAACAACTCCGAGACGCTGCCGGTGAATCAGTATTATGGAATGGGCCTGACGGGCTTCGGTCTGGTGCCGCATCGGCCAAGCGACTCTATGGGCGTAGGTATGGCCTGGTCGTGGCTGAATCCGAATGTCTTCAATCGGTCGAGCGAGTTGATGTTTCAAGGTTACTACCAGGCGCACCTGGTCGGCGGAACCTTCTTCCAGCCGGGGGTGAGTTACATCCCGACGCCGGGAGCGGACTCCAGCCTGGGTGGTGCATGGGCGCTGACCTTCCGGCTGATGGTGTTGTTTTAGCCTAGCCGCGGTAGATATTCCTTCCTCGCGAGAGGGCCATCTTGACCATGAGCGGGCGGGGGATGCGCTCGACGGCGGAGAGTGGGAAGGCGAAGAGGTCGACGGATCTAGGGTCGAGCTGGAGGGCGGATTTCATTTCGGTTTCCAAGAGGTGGGCTTCCCTGGTGTCGGGGACGATGACGATGAGATTCTGCGGCGCATCGAGGAAGTCTTCGCCCTGGGCTTCGAGCAGCCAGATGTCTTCGACCGGGAACTTGGTGGTCAGGGTTTTGATTTCCTGTTCAAAAGGCGCGGTCGTCGCATTCATGGGGTAGTCAAAGCATACGCCAAAGGGCGGCTTTGCCAAACAACGGAATGTTACGATCCGCGGACCTGCAACATCTCGGCGGCGATGCTGATGGCGATTTCCTGGGGGGTGTCCTTTCCCAGGGGCAGGCCGAGCGGACAGCGGAAGGCCTTGGTCTGATCATCTGCGAGGCCGGATTCGCGGAGTTCGCGACGGAGGACGCCGGCTTTGGCCGCACTGCCAATGACGCCCAGGTAGGGAAAGGTGCGGGTCTGGAGGATGCGTTCCAGGATGGGTTTGTCAGTGCGATGGCCCTGGGTCATCACGGCGACGAAGGCGCCATCGGGAATGTCGGCCACGGCATCTTCCAGCGGTTCGACCAGGCGGGGGTGGATGTTGGGACCGATCAGCAGCGTGGCGAGGAGATCCGGGCGGGTATCGAAGATGAAGAGGCGACAGTTGAGGTCGGCGAGGATGCGGGTGAGGGCCTGGGAAACGTGGCCGGCGCCGAAGATGGCAATGGACCATGAGGAGGGCTGGAACACTTCAAAGAGAAAGCGCACCACGCCACCGCAAGTCATGCCGATGTCCTTCTGGAGATTCCATTCCAACATTCCCGAGATGCCGTTGGCGGCGAGCAGTTCCCGGGCGTGCTTGATGGCGGCCTCCTCAACGCGGCCACCCCCGATGGTTCCGTTGATCCGACCGGCGACGGTGACCAACATCTTGGCCCCGATTTCCTGGGGGACGCTGCCGACCGCTCCGGCGAGGGTCACACAGACGAAGGGTTCTCCCGCCTGATCAAGGCGGGCCATGGCCTGAAGGGTCTCGGAGGCGGGATTCATCTGGAGGAAGTCAAAAACCCGCCTTGGTGTCTATTGCGCAGGCAGGGTGCTGCGCAGGAGCTTGGTATTGTCCCCGGCGGGAGCCAGGGTGGCCTCGGCCAGCGAGGCGGGGACGAGGAAGAAGTCGCCCGGATTGAATTTCGTGCCGGCGCAGGTGATGCTGCCCGACAGGACATTGTAGATGGCGAAACGTCCGCCGGAGATCGCGGGGATGGATTCAGTCAGGATGAGTTTTTCCACCTTGAAATAGGGGCACTCCGCGATGAGGCCCTGCTCGACGTGTTTGACGCCGGGCTCGAAGTCGTTGAAGTCGGTGGAGACGAGGGATTCCTCGATGTGGAGCTTGCGGGGCTGGCCGTCGAGGCCGGTACGGTTCCAGTCGAAGACGCGATAGGTGGTGTCGCTGTTTTGCTGCACCTCGACGATGACGTTCCCTTCGCCGATGGCATGTAAACGTCCGCTGGGGATGAAGATGCTGTCGCCGCTCTCGACGTGGACGGTGTGGAGGGCCTCCTCCACGCGGCCGTCGCGCAGGAGGATTTCAAATTGGTCACGGGTGACGCCTTTCTTGAGACCGGCGTAGATGTTGGCGCCGGGCAGGGCATCGGCGAAATACCACATCTCGGTCTTGGGCTCGCCGTTCAGGGCCGGGGCCATGTGGGCGGGCGGGTGGACCTGAACAGAGAGGCGCTCGCGAGCGTCCAGCAGCTTGATAAGGATGGGGAAGCGGGGCGCTTCGTGAGTGCGGTAGGCTTCACCGAAAATCTCGGCGCGCTTGGTGGTCCAAAGCTCGTTCAGGGTGGTACCACGGAGGGGGCCGACGTGAACGACGCTCTGGGCGTCCTCGCGGTCCACCACCTCCCAGGATTCTCCAATGGGTGCGGCACCCTGAGGCAGGCGCTTATTGTACAAGGCTTCGAGGCGGCGGCCGCCCCAGACGCGCTCCATGGCGAGAGGTTCGAAAACGATGGGTTCCATGTCAGGTAAGGCTCGGAATTCTTCGGTCAGGATGGGGGTCTCTGCAATTCCTTTTCTGAGGTTTCGCAACACTTGCGGGACGGCGGGAAATTGGTGAGAATGGGCGGTTCTCATGGCAAATAAACCGAAAAGGCAGGGCACCTGGGATGCGGTCGTGGGCCTCATCCTTCTGGGTCTGGCCATTCTCCTTCTGCTCGCGCTGATCTCCTATAGTCCGAGTGATATCCCCCGTTGGGCTGGATTAATTTACGAAAGCAATGACCGCAGCCCGATCATGCACAACCTGTGTGGGGTGGTAGGGGCGATCGCGGCGGGGTATCTGTATTTTTTCTTCGGGGCTGCGGCTTATCTGTGGATCATCGTGCTGGGCGGATACGGCTTCGCCAAGCTGACGACGAAGGACTTTCACCTGCGGGAGCGGGTGGGCTGGAGTTTTCTGTTCGTGTTGTCGGGAGCGTGTTTGTTGCAGTTGCAGCCTTGGATATTTTCGGGATGGAAGTCGGCGTTCCATATTGAGGGTCCGGGGGGATGGTTGGGCAAATGGGTGGGCGAGCGGGTTTTCGGGGCGCCGCTGGGGGATGTGGGTGCGCCGATCGTACTGGGAGTGATTTATCTGGTGAGCCTGATTCTGGCGATCGGGTTCCATCCGATCCACGTGATGAAGCGGGCTTGGAAGCAGGCACGCAATCACATGGCGGAGAAGGAACGCCGCCGTCTGGCGGACATGGAGGAGGCCGAGCGCATCGAGGAGGAGAGGCGCAAGCTGGCCAAGCAGGCGGAGAAGATGGAGCGGAAGCTCAAGAAGAAGCCGTCGATCGCTGAACTTGATGCGGAGGAACCGGAGCCGGTGGAGGAGGAAAACTTCCCGGCCCCGCGGATCATCGATGCCACGGCTCCGCCGGAGAAGCGGCCTTCGCTGGCCGAAATCGAGGCCGGTCGGAAGAAGAAGACGCCGGAGTCGAAGCCGAGTTTGACGGGGTTGCGGCTGGACAACTACCAACTGCCGCCGCTGGATTTGCTCGATCCGATCGATGAGGAAAGCCGAAAGCCGGCGGACCATGATGAGCTGCGCGGAGTACAAAATATCATTCTGGAAACACTGGCGAACTTCGGGATCAAGGCGAAGCCGGGGGACATTACACGCGGGCCGACCATCACGCGATTCGAAGTGCTGCCGGACAGCGGGGTGAGGGTGGACCGCATCTCCAGCCTGGAGCGGGACATCGCGCGGGCGACCCGGGCGCAACGGATCAATGTGCTGGCGCCGATTCCGGGCAAGGACACGGTCGGCATCGAACTGGCCAACTCCAACAAGGTGAAGGTCACTTTGCGTGAGCTGCTGGAAACGGAAGACTGGCTGCACTCCGGGGCGAAGCTGCCGCTGGCACTGGGCAAGGATGTGTACGGCAAGACGATCATTGCGGACCTGGCGAAGATGCCGCACTGCCTGGTCGCGGGTACGACGGGCAGCGGTAAGAGCGTGTGCATCAACTCGATCATCGCGAGCCTGCTCTTCCGTTATACACCGGAAGAACTGCGGTTCATCATGATCGATCCGAAGGTGGTCGAGATGCAGATTTACAATCAGCTGCCCCATCTGGTGACGCCGGTGGTGACCGATCCGAAAAAGGTGCTGCTGGCCCTGCGCTGGGTGGTGGATGAGATGGAGTTGCGCTATCAGATTTTCGCAAAGTCCGGGGTGCGGAATATCACCAGCTTCAACGAGCGTCCTTTGCCGAAGTCACAGAAGGAACTCGACGAGGAGGCCGCGGCCAATGCCGTGGAAGAGGAACCGCCAGCGGAAGAAGTGGTAGCGGAGGAGGGGGAGGTCGAGCCTCCGGATGAGGAAATGCCGCCGGCACCGCCCATCGCGGTGCCACGGGACAACGAATTGATCATCCCGGATCGCATGCCGTACATCGTGGTGATCATCGACGAATTGGCGGACCTCATGCAGACGGCGCCGGCCGACATGGAAGGGGCGATTGCACGCATCACCCAGATGGCCCGTGCGGCGGGTATTCACCTGATCGTGGCGACTCAAACTCCGCGAGCGGATGTGGTGACCGGTATCATCAAGGCGAATATTCCGAGCCGGATCGCCTTCCAGGTGGCCTCCGGGTTGGATAGCCGGGTCATCCTTGACCAGAAGGGCGCAGAGAAACTGTTGGGGCAGGGCGATATGATGTATCTGCCGCCGGCTACGTCCACGCTGGTGCGAGCCCAAGGGGTCTTGGTGACGGACGAGGAGATCCGGAAATTGGTGGATTATGTGGCCAAACAGGCCAAGCCGGAATTTGAAGCCAGCATCCACGACAAACTGAACAGCACCTCGATCCCGGAGGAGGAGGTGACGGACGAGGACCAGGAATTGGTGGAAAAGGTGCTCGATATCATGCGGCAGGAGCGCCGGGCATCGACCTCGCTGTTCCAGCGGCGGCTGCGGCTGGGTTACACCCGTGCGGCCCGCATTGTGGATATTCTGGAGCAGCGCGGCATCGTCGGTCCGCGCGACGGGGCGAAGGATCGCGAGATTCTTATCGATCTGGACGCGGAGGCATGAAAAAATGCGGCTCGGGAGGCGTTTTCTCTTGAGTTTCCAGTCAAAGAGGTCGAAAGAAAAATTGTGCCGCACGGGCAGGGAACCAACCATGCGGCGCAGCCACTGATTATCCACTAACAACCGATTGCATAAATCACGAAACCGTCCGGAATGAACCACGAAGAGCCGCACTCCTTGGGAGCAATGCTTAGCGCAGCCCGACAGCAGCGCGGTTTGCGTTTGGAACAGGCGGCTCACGAGACGCGCATCCGGGTGCAGATGTTGAAGGACATCGAAGCAGACGATCTGACGCATTTTTCGCATCCCAGTTATGCCCGGATGTTTCTGACCGACTACGCGCGGTATCTGGGGATCGAGGTTTCAGCAATCCGCCCCTATCTGCCCGAGTGGGGGGAGTGTGGGACCGAGGGCTACCAGTATTTGCAGGAAACGGTGGATTCGGTCAAAGGCATCCGTCGGCTGCCGCAGCGTCCTCGGCTGCGGATGTTGGCCACGGCCGCGACGCTGCTGATTTTGCTCAGTTTTGGAGGATTTAAAGTGTGGAAGACCATGCGCGATATCGAGCGCCTGAACCTCAGTCGGGTTGCCGAAGAAGATAAATCCGCGCTCACAGTATTGGAGACGGTTCCGGAGACGGTCGTCGCGGTGGCAGTGGTGCGGACCGGCGGGTTCGATGCGCCGGACTCCGATATTTCCGACACATTGGACATGCTGGCCGAGATGGGTCCGGTGTTGACCGAGGTGCCCGTGTCGGAGATGTCCGGGCCGGACCTCACCTCATTCGTGCCCAATGCCGCCACGAAACCGGCGTTGCCTGATTTTGCCTCTGAAGATAAAGCCGTGCTTTTTGTCGGAGGATCGGGAAACCGCATCCAGTAACTTACGGTCATGAGTATTGTTGCCGACATGGAAGCGGACGCTTCCTTTACCGAAACCCGTCCCCCGAAAGTGGGAATGATCAGCCTGGGCTGCGCCAAGAACCTGGTGGATGCCGAAATCATGCTGGGCGGTGCGGCGCTGAAGGGATTTGAGGTCACGGCGGATGCGAACGAGGCGGATGTCATCGTGGTCAACACCTGCGGCTTCATTGACTCGGCCAAGCAGGAATCGATCGATGCCATCCTGGAGGCTCGGCGGCATCCGAATCAAAAGCTGGTTGTCAGCGGGTGCCTGGCGCAGCGGTATCGCGAGGAACTCGCCCGCGAATTGCCCGAGGTGGACGCCTTTATCGGGCTGGATCAGATCGCGACGGCGGGAGAGATTTTCAAGGAAGTGCTGGCGCGCAAAAGCGACGAGACCTTTTCGCTGATCTCGCCCAGGTCCAAATACATTCCCGACTACGACACGCCACGTTTCCGGCTGACGCCGGTGCACACGACGTACGTCAAAATCGCGGAAGGATGTAATCATCCGTGCAGTTTTTGCGTGATCCCGCAAATGCGTGGCCGCCATCGTAGCCGCACCATTGGTTCAGTCGCCGAGGAAGTACGCAGCCTGGTGAGCGAGGGCGTGAAGGAGATCAACCTGATCAGCCAGGATACCACCTATTTCGGCATGGACCTCTGGGAACAGAAGGCCGGCCCGCGTCAGCCGGTGGATTCCCAGCGCGGTCCGACATTGGTCAAGCTGCTGGATGAACTGGCGGAGATCGAAGGAGATTTCTGGATTCGGCTGCTGTACACGCATCCCGCCCATTGGAGCGACGAGTTAATCGCTGCCATCGCACGCAATCCCAAGGTGACCAAGTACGTGGACATGCCCCTACAGCACATCCACGGTGACATGCTGGCTACGATGCGCCGGGAAACCTCGCGCGAGCATATTGAAAATCTCATCACACGCCTGCGGGCGGGCATTCCCGGCCTGGCCATTCGCACGACCTTCATCGTCGGTTTTCCCGGCGAGACCGAGGAACATTTTCAGTCTCTGCTTCAGTTCATGGAAACCGTGCGTTTCGAGCGGCTTGGTATCTTTGCTTATTCACAGGAGGAAAGTTCTCGCGCGGGCAAGATGGAAAACCAGATTCCCGCACGCACCAAGAACCGCCGTTACCGCGAGGCGATGAAACTCCAGCAACGCATCGCGACGGAAATGGCGGAAAGCCAGCGCGGAAAAACGTTGCGGGTCCTCGTGGAGCAACCGCGCATTGCGCGGACGGAATATGACGCACCCGATGTGGACTGCCGAGTGGTTCTGACGAAGAACGCCCCGGTGGGTTCGTTCATCGATGTCCGCGTGACCGGCGCGCAGGTGTACGACTTGGTGGCGGAGCCGCTGTGAGGTAGTAGTCGCCAGAGCGACGGGAACGGTGGCGGCTCCTTGCAGCGGGTTTGGCTAGGCAATGAGGTCTCATGCATGCGGATGAAGAGAGTGCGGCGGCCCTATATTTTCCGGGCAGGGAAAAGGGGGTTGCCTTGCGTGTTATGTAAGAAGCTCGACGTATTAATCACTAGCGTGCAATAGTAACTAGTGGATGCGAGGCGCCTGTTCGAGGGGTTGGTTTGGCCAGCTGTGGCGGGAAATGTCGCGTGGGCATTTCTCACGGTGTTGCTGAAAACCGAAATTGGTGAAAAGCCGCTACTTGCTGGTGAAAAGATCTGTTTGCTGGCCTCCCTGGCAATGGCTGCTGTTTTTCTTTTCATGGACTGGTCGCGGCTCCAAGGAAAAAAGCCTGATAAACCAAATGTATATTGGTGGGCCGATGGTTTTTACGCCATTTCTATTTCCGTATTTGCGATCTCCGTTATCGAAAAACCAAATTGGATTTTCCTGACCTTAGCGTTGCCTTTTATTGTTAGTTTTTGTGGCAATTGCTGTAACGCTTGGGAGCATGGGACAAATAAGAGTTATTGGCTGGTCTTGGCCAATGGCGGCGCGCTATCTGTACTCGCAGTGGGATATTTTTTCGCTGAAGAAAGCATTATTTTCCTGCCGGTTGCGATTTTTATACCGTTCACCGTATCCTGCATTAAGGACAGGTGACGCGCCGGATTTAATCAGATCGGAATGACGGATTTTCGCAAAATACCCGCTGCCTGGGTCGTTTATTGAGTGGAGGAGTTGATGAGCGGCCTTCAGGAGCGATCAACCAGCCGAGGGGCGCAGACCTTCGATGGCCTCGCGGATGTCGGCTTCGGTCACATCGCTGGAGACAAACGCACTGCCCAGTTTTTTCGTGAGAATGAAGCGGATTGAGCCGGCTTCAAATTTCTTGTCCCGCCGGAGGGCGGCCATCAGGTCATCGGTGGCGATGTCGGATGGAAGGTGCAGGGGGAGATTGAAGGACTTCAGAATGGAAGTGACCTTCTTTGCCTCCTTGGCCAAAAGACCGGCTTTTTTGCAGGAGAGGGACAGGGCGGCGGCGAGGCCGAGGCTGATGGCCTCACCATGCAGATAGCGTCCGTAGCCGGCCACGTTCTCGATGGCATGACCGATGGTATGCCCGAAATTCAGGAGGGCGCGCAATCCGAGTTTCTCGAATTCGTCCTCGGCCACAATGAGGGCCTTGATCTTGATATTTCGCGCGATGAGGGAGGGCAGGTCGTCCTTGGACAAAGGCGTGAGGTTTTCGAGCATTTCGGCATCGCGGATGATGGCGTGCTTGATGATCTCGGCCAGGCCCTCGTTGAATTCGCGTTCGGGCAGGGTCTCGAGCGTCTCGGGATCGGTAATGACGAGGGCCGGCTGATGGAAAGCGCCGATCAGGTTCTTTCCCTCGCGTGAATTGACGCCCGTCTTGCCGCCGATGGCGCTGTCGACCTGGGCCACAACCGTGGTGGGAATCTGCACGCAGGGGATGCCGCGGTAGTAGATCGCGGCGACGAAGCCCGCCAGGTCGCCCACCACGCCGCCCCCGAGGGCGACAATGCAGGCGCTCCGGTCGAGTCCGGCGGCGATGAGCTGGTCGCAGATTTTTTCCGCCTCCGACAGCGACTTGGATTTCTCCCCGGCGGGAATGGTGACGGTCGTCACCGTGAAGCCGGCTTTTTCAAGGGATTGGCGGACGGTGCCCGCGTAGTGCGGCGCGACATTGGCATCCGTGATCAGGCCACAACGCCCGGCAGGCAGGGACTGGCGGATGAATTCACCAGCGCGGGCCAGGATGCCGTGGCCGACGATGATTTCGTAGGGCTTATTCTTCAGGAGAACCGGGATGCGCGAAGACATCCCGGCATATTAGCCAACCGGCAGCGCAACGTAAGGCTCTTCTTGCAGGGGCTTGCTCTTTTTTTCGACGAGGAGCTGCCACCAGACGCGGGCATTGGCCGCGACGATGAGGATGACCAGAATCAGGAACGACGCGGTAACGATGGCATTCACATTGTTGTTGAAGATCTGGTGCTGCCAGTCGGCGAGCTGCTGAGGCGTGCCGCCATTGGCGATTTTGGCCGCAAAATCCTTGGCCGCGGCGAGGAAGCCGAGGCGGGGTGCGGGGGCGAAGATCTTTTGCAGACCCGCTGTCATGGTGACGGCGAGAAGCCAGCAGAGCGGAAGAACGGAGACCCAGATGTAGCGGACCTTGCCCATCTTGAGCAGGACGGTGGTGCCGAGGGACAGGGCGATGACGGCGAGAAGCTGGTTGGCCACGCCGAAAATCGGCCAGAAGGAATTAATGCCACCAAGGGGATCAACCACGCCCTGGTAGAGGAAGTAGCCCCAAGCCAGGACAAAGCTGATGCTGGCGACCCAGTTGCCCAGCATGGATTCGGTGTTGGCCAACGGCTTCCATATGTAGCCCAATAAATCCTGAACAAGGAATCGTCCCACCCGCGTGCCTGCATCGATGGTCGTTAAGATAAATAACGCTTCGAACATGATGGCGAAGTGATACCAGATGGCGATGGCCGTGGGGTTGTCCACCAGCTTGGAAAACATCTGGGCCATGCCCACCGCGAAGGTGGGGGCGCCGCCGGTGCGCCCGATCATGGAATGCTCGCCGACATTGGTGGCGAGGTCGGACATTTGTTTTTCGGTCACCGGGAAACCAAGGTCGCTGACCTTGGCTACGACCTCATGGGCCGGGCCCTTCATGTTGATGGCGAAATATTCGCCGGGGGGCATGACGCAAGCCGCGATGAGAGCCATGATGCCAACGAGCATCTCGGTGATCATCGCCCCGTAACCCACGACCCGGATATCCTTTTCCCGGGCCAGCAGCTTCGGCGTGGTGCCGGAAGCGATGATGGCATGGAAGCCGGAGACCGCCGCGCAGGCGATGGTGATGAAACAGAAGGGGAAGACCGCGCCGGCAAAGACCGGGCCGGTGCCGTCGATGAACTTGGTCAGGGCCGGCATCTGCAGTGCGGGCCGGATCACCAGAATGGCGATGGCAAGGAAGCCAACCGCGCCGATTTTCAGGAAGGAACTGAGGTAGTCACGCGGGGCGAGAAGCAACCAGACGGGCAGAACGGAGGCGAGCAAACCGTAGACCATGATGGCCAGGGCGAGATTGACTTCGCCGTGGTGAAAGAGGTGTTCAACGGGGGTGCCTTGAATCCATTTGCCGCCCACCACGGAAAGGATGAGGCCGATGACACCGATGGTGCTGATGACCTTCATGCTGGCCCAATTGTACTTCATGCCGAGGCCCATGAGCATGGCCAGCGGGATGGTGGCGACGATGGTGAAGAGCCCCCAGGAGCTTTCGCCCAGCGCCTTGACCACGACCAGGGCCAGCACCGCCAGGATGATGACCATGATGGCGAGAATGCTCACCAAGGCGATGAACCCGGCAAAGGGACCGACTTCGTCACGTACCATCTGGCCGAGTGATTTGCCGCCGCGGCGGATGGAGCAGAAAAGAACGATGCAATCGTGCACGGCTCCGCCGAGAGTCGCGCCGATCAAAATCCACAGCATGCCCGGCAGATAGCCGAATTGTGCTGCAAGGACGGGACCGACCAGCGGGCCGGGACCGGCGATGGCGGCAAAATGATGGCCGAACACGACCCATTTATTGGTCGGAACGTAATCCTTGCCGTCGTCGTGCAATACGGCCGGAGTGGCCCGCATTTCTTTCAGAGTCAGAACCTTGGCCATGAGCCAGGCCGAATGGAAGCGGTAGGCGATGGCAAAGACGCAGATGGAAGCGACAACCATCCAGAGGGTATTGACGTTTTCGCCGCGGTAGAAAGCGAGGAAAGCAATGCAAACAAGGCCGACGAGTGCGACGAGGGCCCATCCAATAGACGAGAGCCAGTTGCGCGAGGGAGAGAGATTCATGGGGGCGAAGACTATTTCACCACAAGGGACGGATTGTCCACTTTTGCCGTGGCCAAATGTTCGCCTTTCGCGGACGACGTTTTTGGCCCAAAGGCGAGATTTCCTCCCTGCGAAAGCTCGGCGTGACCGATCCGGCGGCCGGGAAGTTCCACCCCGTCGAAGGTAAAGACCTGGTCGGCTTCGTTCGACGTTTCATTGGTGATCGTGAGGGTCGCGCCCGTGCCGAGTTCCACCGTGGCGGAGGCAAAGAGCGGCCTGGTCAGCGTGTATTCCGGCTTGCCGGGGCAAAGCGGGAAGATGCCGAGCGCGCTGAGGACGAACCAGGCGGACATCTCGCCGTTATCCTCGTCGCCGGGGAAGCCGCCGGGCGTCTCATTGTAATATTCGGTCAGAATCTTGTGCACCCAATGATCGGTGCGTTCGGGAGCGCCGGCTTCGGCAAAGAGGTAAAGCGCGTGGTGCACGGGCTGGTTCGAGTGGGCGTATTGGCCGAACTTCGCGCAGGCCATCTCCGACATCTCGTGAATCTCGAAGCCGTAGTCGCCCACGGTGAAGTGTGGCGGCAGGGCGAGCATCTTCTCCAGCTTGGCGATGAATTTTTCCTGTCCGCCGTAGAGCGTGACCAGGCCGGGCACGTCATGCGGCACACCCCAGGAGGTCTGCCAGGGGCCGCCCTCCACGTAGGGGCCGCCCCAATAGAACTCCTCGAAGGGCGAGAGCCAGGAGCCGTCGGCATTCTTGCCGCGCATGAAATCGACCGAAGGATCGAAAAGATGACGGTAGGAAAGGGCGCGTTCCAGGAAGATGGCCTCGTCGTCAGTGCGTCTCAGCACCCGGGCAATCTGCGCGAGGCAGAAATCGCAGTAGGCGTTGTCGAGCGTGGCCGCGACGGAATGGCGGTAGCGGTCGGCGGGGATGTACCCGAGTTTCAGGTAGGCATCGAGACCGGGGCGGCCATAGCCGGTGTCTTCTTCGAGATTTTCAAAGGCATGACGGCGAAGTCCTTCATAGGCCTCTTCCAAATCAAACCCTTTGATGCCTTTCACCACCGCGTCGGCGAAGGTGGCATCGACGTGCGTGCTCAGCATGCAAACGCGATAGCCGGGGCTGGGCCAGCGGGGATACCAACCGCCTTCGCGGCAGGCATTCATCCAGCCGCGCAGGAAGGAGGCGTAGTCCTCCGGGAAAAGCAGGGCGTAGAGCGGATAGGCGGTGCGATAGGTATCCCAGAAACCATGGCCGGCATAGAGCTCGCCGGGATGCACCTCGCCGTCGTATGGGCTGAAGTGCACCGTCTGGCCGCTTGCGTCCGTCTCGTGGAACTTATGGGGAAAAGTAAGAGTGCGGTAGAAGCTGGAGTAGAAGACCTTTTTGAGCGAAACGTCGCTGGTTTCCACGCGAGCCTTGGTCAGGCGTTTCTCCCAGGCAGAAGCGGCGGACTGGCGGACCTCGTCGAAAGACTTGTCGCCGATCTCGCGTTCGAGATTCAACAGGGCCTGTTCCGCGCTGATGTAGGACACGCCGACATCGCACGTGACGACCTGGCCCGCGGTGACGGAAAAATCGAGGGTGCCGAGCAACGGGGCCGATGCGTTGCCGCTGTTCTCCACGGCGGTGAAGGTGGTGCTGGCTGTGTCGATGCGCACGGCGAACCACTGGGCAAAATTCTCCGGTACCCCTCCGTAGTTGGCCTTCGAGCAGCCGAGCAGGATGTTGCGATCAGCCAGCCACTGGAAGGTGCCGCCCTGATAGAAGCAATCGAAGATCACACGGGAGTCGCCGGCCTGGCCAAAGGTCAGGCGGATTTTTACCCCCCGTTCGGTGGGCGTGGATTCAAAGACGCAGTCGTCGCGCAGGAGGTGCACCCGGAGATATTCGGGGCGGCAGACAAGGTCCTCTTTGACATAGGAAGAACTGCGTTCCTGGGCCGTGAGCAGGCGGTCGCGCTGCTGCGGCATGATGGTGAAGTGTCCATGATCGCCCATCCACGGGCTGGGCTGGTGGGTGGCACGCAGGCCCTGGATCTTGGCATCGCGCCAGCGAAAGGCCCACCGGCCTTCGCCGGTCTGCAACGTCCAGGCCGTCATCGGAAACGGTGTGCAGAGCAGCGGAAGCGTATTGCCGCGGGAAAAATCGTCCTGCGAATCGGTGCCTTGCAGGGGATTGACGAAGTCCAATAATTGGTGGGACATAAATTTATTCGCCGAGCCAGATCCAGCGCACCTCGTCGGCGACGACGTAGCCCTTGGTTCCCTCGGTGTGGATTTTTACGGATGCCTCGGCATCCTTGTTAAAGACGAATTCTCCAATGGGAGCGAAGGCGAACGGAGCCTCCTTCTTTTTCTTTTGGTCGACGATGACCTCGGTCTCGCCGCCCGCATGGGTGACGGTGAGGGGGACATTGTTGGCGCGATTGGGGGCGTAGGAATAAGCCAGCGCGACGCGGTATTTGCCGCTGCGCGGGAGCTTGGCGGTGAAGGTGGCGGTCTTCTTACCCTTGTCGGTGTCCATGTCGTGGAAGCCGTAGCGTTGCTTGTATTCGGGCTCGGAACCGCGCGTTTTTTCCCAGCGTCCCACAAATTTGGGCAGTGCTGTCACGTCGGCTTCCTGGGAGCCGCCGACCTCGATGGTGCGTTGCGCCAGGGTCGAGATGTCGCCGTCGGCGTCCTCAGCCAAAAGGCTTACCGTGTAGGATTTGGCGGTCGGGAAGGTGAAGGTGGGATTCTTTTCGGTGCTGTCCAGCGAGCCACTGCCGTCGAAGTTCCAGAAGATCTTGGTCAGCGGGGAACGCACTCGCTTTTCCACCACCTCGAACTGCACCGGCTCACCGGCCTTGATGGGTTCGGGCGTTTTTACGGCGATATCGACGACGGGACGGAAGGGTGCCTCCAGCGGGATGCCGAGTTGTTTCAGGTTGGCGCGTAGTTCGGAGATGGGCACGTCCTGCACGGCCAGGCCGTTGGCCTTGGCCAGATGGGCGGCGGTTCCGGCGGCTTCGCCGATCATCATGAACACTGGCTCCATCCGCAGGCTGCCGTAGGCGATGTGGGTGGCGGAAACCGCGCAGGTCACCAGCAGGTTGGACGGGGCGAAGGGCGTGATGGAGCGATAGGGAATCTCGTAGGGATCGGTCAGTTGGATGAGGTAGCCTTCATCGACCGGGCCTTTTTCGGTCATAATCGTTTGCACGACGTGGGAGTCGAAGTTGTAGCTGCCCATGCAGATGCCGTCGTCCTTCCAGCGGTCATTCTCGGCATCGTTCTGGGTGAGCATGTAGCGGCCGAGCATGCGGCGCGCGACGCGTACGTAGACTTGCGGCGAGACGTGCCCGCTTTCCTCGTATTCGTCCTTGGGCAGGCCCCATTTCTTCGCGCTTTCGCGGAACTCCTCCGGCAACTCCGGATCGTTCTGCAACATGTACCAAAGGCTGAGCCAGTAATCCTGCACCTTTTTCACGATGCGCTCGCGTTCCTCATAGCTGCCCTCGGCGTAGTTGAAATTCACGCCCACGTAGTCCGCCACGTTAGGGTCGCGCTTGCCGTTGACCATGCCCCATTTTTCGACGTTGGTGAAAAGCTGCTCGAACTTCGTGAGCTTGTTTTTCTTCACGGTCTCGATGAAGCCGCGGAAGGGCTCGGGCGTGTAGTTGTCGGGCTTGGGAATGGGGATGCGGACGTCGTCGCGATTGGTCAGCGTGGAGCGCATGTTGTAAGCCTGCACGCGGTGGTCGCCCTTGCCGCGGTACATTTCGGGGCCTGCGTTCATGCCGGCCAGTGGTTCGTTGTATTCGGCCACGGCTTCCCGACCCACGCGGTAGGGCACGCCGGCGGCGGCCAGCAGGTCGCCCTCATAGGTGGCATCGATGAAATATTTGCCGCTCGTTTCCTGGACCTCGCCCGTGCGGTAGTTCTTGGTCGTGATCGAGGTGATGCGGCCGTTTTTCACCGATGCACTCTCCAGCCGTTCATGGTCGAGCACCTTGACCTTGGCCTCCTTGAGCATCTCGCGGAAAATGATGTCCGCGGCTCTGGGCTCGAAGAAGAATCCGCCCGTGGTGGATTTGACCTGCTCCGAGTCAGCGCCGAAATTCTTCGTGTAGTACTCCAGCACACGTTTGTAGAACTCCATCGACAGTCCGCCGATGGTTTCTTTCTTGCCCACATCGGTCTTGGTCAGGCCGCCCGCCATCATGCCGCCGATGAGATAGCTTGATTCCAAAAGGATGACGGAGTCACCGGCTCGTGCGGCGGCGATTGCAGCCATGATGCCGGCCGGAGTTCCTCCGAAAACGACCAGATCGTAATCGGTTGCAGGGGTTTCGCTTTTCTTCGCTTCAGCGTGGGAAACAGAAGTAATGACGAAAGAAGTCGTCAGGACAGCACAGAGAAAAAGGGCTTTGCGGAATACCATGGCTGAGAAAGGGAGGGAGTATGACTGAGAAATGTCCTATATATCAGTATATCCATGATTGTCAATACGCGGACAAATTCTTTTTCGCCACAGATCGACACGGGAAGCGCCGCCTCCCCGGGAAAAGGGGGAGACGGTGGGGGAAAAGCGGGGGGAAGCGCCCGGGTCCGACGGGGGCGGTGGCCGAGGCGAAAGGGAGGGCCGGGCTAGGCGGAGGAATCCCGCTCGATCAGTTCGACAGGAACGGTGTTCTTGCGGAGCGAAAAACGACCGGCGGCGGGAAGTTTGAACTGTTCTATCAGGGCCTTGACGGCTTCGCGTCCGACGACTTCGTGGTTTTGGCGCACGGAGGTCAGGGTGGGCTCGGAGTAGCGGGCCAGGGTGAGATCGTCGAAACCAACCACGCGGATGTCGCTCGGAATTTTCAGCCCGGCCTGCCGGATCTGTTTCATGCCGATGAGGGCCTGATAATCGTTGTAATAAAAGATGCCATCCACGTT
The DNA here is from genome assembly GCA_964445975.1 of uncultured Chthoniobacterales bacterium. Lineage (GTDB taxonomy): Bacteria > Verrucomicrobiota > Verrucomicrobiia > Chthoniobacterales > Terrimicrobiaceae > CAYUMP01. The sequence continues at coordinate 115,369 of CAYUMP010000012.1, forward strand.
TTTATGGGTGGCCAACAGCTTCTGCGTGGCATTTTCCTCGAGGTCGCCCGCGTGGGGAAGTTCAACAATGAGATCGGCCTCGAGGCGCACGCCGTATTCCGCCAGGGCTTGCTGGTAGCCGGCCCGGCGTTCGGTGACATTGGGAAAATCGGTGGTGACGCAGGCGATGTGCTTGCAACCGCGTTCGAGCAAGTGCTTGGTCGCGAGGTAGCCGCCTTTTTGGTTGTCGGACAACACGTAGCTGCCGGGCACGTTGCTGAAGCTGCGATCGATAAGCACGAGGGGGAAGCCGTCGACCATCATGCGCAGGATGGTGCGCACGGACTCGCCCTCCATCGTCGGGTAGATGATGGCGGAGTTATAGTTCTCGTTGAGGATGCGTTCCAGGCAGGCTTCCTCCTCGGAAGCACGGTTGTGATAGTCCATCACATGGAGCTTGGCATCCTTGCCGAGTTCATTGCGCACCGCCTGGGAAATGATGCCGGATTGCTCCTGACCCAAGCTGGGCAGGACGAGCGCGGTCTCCAGTTGTTTGGGAGACTGGCCGAGAATGAAGGCGCCGCGGCCGTGTGCAATATCGATGATGCCGTCCTGCTCAAGGAGCTTGAGCGCCTGGCGCACGGTGAGGTGATTGACTTTATAGCGCTCGGCCAATTCGCGATTGCTGGGCAGCTTTTGGCTCTTGGCAAACTCGTCCGACACGATGCGATGACGAAGCTGATCGGCAATCTGTCGATAAATGGGGGTCGGATTCGACCGGCTAATAGAATAGGGGGAATCTTTGGCGCTCAATTTTTGGCGACCATAAACACTGCAAACATTTTGTAAATACCATTTGCAACAGAGTGATTTGGGCCGGACGCGGGCAGCCGGCCCTCCTGTTGCGTGAAGGGAGGTGGCTTTCCGTGGTTTGGCTGGCGACCGTTCTTAAGGTTGGGGGGCCTTGATCCAGCGTACGGCATCGACGACGACGTAGCCCTTGGTGTCGGTGGTGTTTACGATTACGCGGGCGGGCTGTCCTTTTTTGAAGGCGAACGAGCCGAGTGGAATGAAGGCAAAGGGCTTGTTTTTGACGGTTTGATCCACGTCGACCACGGTGCTCCCGCCGGCGTATTCGACGGTTACAGGCACCTTGTTGGCGCGGTTGCTGTCTTCGGCGAAGGCCAGGGCGACCTGATAGGTGCCGTCTTCGGGAATGGACGTCTCGAAGGTGGCGGATTTTTCCCCCTTATTCTCATTCATGTCGTGGTAGGGGGTGCGGAAGCGATAGGAAACGAGCCCGCTGCCGGCGCGATCCCAGCGGCCTTTGGTCTTGGCGGCGGTGAAGGGCACCTCGATGTCAGGCTGGCCGTTTTCACCAACTGCGATGTCCTTGCTGGCGAGGAGAGCGATAAAGCCCTCCTTGTCCTTCGCGGAGGCGGTGATGGTGTAGGGTTTGCTGACGTCAAATTTCCAGGTGGCCTGGCTGCCTTTGGCTTGAACGGCGCCGGTGCCGTCGAAGTTCCACTGGATTTCCTCGATGGGCGAGCGGCTGCGCACGGTCTTGGCCTCGAAGGTGATCTCCTGGCCGGACTGGTAGGGCGGGGGCGTCGTCGCGACGATCTCGATTTTTGGGCGGAAGGGCGCCTGGAGGGCGATGCCGGCGGTGCGCAGAGTGTCCTGAAGTTCCTTGATCGGGATATCTTGCACGGGCTTTTTGTATTTAAGGGCGAGATCGGCGGCGATGCCGGCGGCCTGGCCGATCATGAGGAACACGGGTTCCATGCGGAGCGTGCCGTAGGCGATGTGGGTGGCGGACACGGCGCAGACGACGAGGAGATTTTCCGGCGCAAAGGGGGTGATGCTGCGGTAGGGAATCTCGTAGGGATCGGTGGGGCTGATGATGTAGCCCTCCATTTCCCAGCCTTTGGGGGTGATGATGCGCTGCACGTCGTGGGAGTCGATGTTGTAGCTGCCCAGGCAGATGGAATCCTCCTTGAAGCGGTCGTCCTGCGCATCGGTCTGCGTGAGCATGTAGCGGCCGAGCATACGGCGGGCAACGCGTACGTAAATCTGCGGGCTCACGTTGTTACTTTCGGTGAACTCGTCCTTGGGCAGACCCCATTTTTTCACGCTGTCGCGGAACTCCTGGGGGAGTTCGGGGTCGTTCCCGAGCATGTACCAGAGGCTCAGCCAGTAGTCCTGCACGCGCTTGACGATGGCGGCGCGGCCTTCGGGATCGGCTTCGGCGTAGTTATAGTTAAAGCCGACAGCATCGGCCTTGTTGGGATCGAGCTTGCCGTTGACATCGCCCCACAGGGGCACGTCGTGGAAAAGGTCCTCGAAGGACTTGAAGTTATGTTTTTTGACGGCTTCGATGAAGCTGTGGTGCGGCTCGGGCGTGTAAACATCAGGCTTGGGGAACGGAACGAGGATGTCGGGGCGGTTGGTGATGGTGGACCTCATGTTGTAGGCCTGGACGCGATGGTCGCCCTTGCCGAGGTACATCTCGGGGCCGTCGGTCACGCCGGCGAGGGATTCGTTATATTCCTCACGAGCCTCTCGGCCGACGCGGTACGGCACCCCGGCGAGAGCCAGGAGGTCGCCTTCGTAAGTGGCGTCGATGAAGATTTGCGCCTTTACGGTCACTGGTTCGCCGCCAGCGGTGGGCAAGAGTGTGGCGGAAACGATGCGTTTTTTGGTTTCAGCCACCTTGTCGATCTGGTGCTTGAGCAGGACCTGCACCTTGGCCTCGTCGAGCATCTGGCGGAAGATAAGAGCGGCAACCTTGGGTTCGAAAAAGACACCGCGATGTGATTGCTTCGCCTGGGCGGAGTCTTCGCCGTAGGTCTTTTTGTAATAGTCGAAGACCCGATCGAAGAATTCCTTGGAGACGCCGCCGATGGTGTCGCGGTTGCCGACATCGGTTTTCGTGAGGCCGCCGGCCATCATGCCGCCGACGAAATAGGTGGGATCGGCCAGAGTCACTTTATGCCCGGCGCGGGCTGCGGTGAGGGCGGCCGCCACTCCGCCAGGGGTGCCGCCATAGACGAAGACGTCGGCGGAGATCTCGGAAGCAGTGGCAGGCAGCAGAGACGAGGAAATGATGGCGAGGGCCAGGAGGCCGCGGGCAATTTTGATCATGGAGAGACAGGGGTGATTTGATATAGTGATCTATATTGATTAAAACAGCAAGTCCCTTGCGTATTTTTCCCGAATCTGGTCAGTTGATGTTTCCTATGAAAATATCCCCTCGTTTTCGCGGATTGGCGCTGCTTGGTTTGCTGGTCTTCTTGAGCGGCCCTTTGCGCGCAGTGGACCCGACAACGGTATCGTTGCTGGAGCGGGAGCCGGAGGGTTGGGAGGATTTACTGACCGCATTGTCCGCCTGGGAGAGAGTGTCGCCGGGGACGAAGTTTCCGCTGGTAGAAAAAAATCCCTGGAGGCTGAAGGATGGGGTGCTGGCTTGTGATGCTGGTGGTATTTATGAACTGTTGCTGACCAATAAGGTCTTTGGTGACGGGGTCCTGCATGTGGAGTGGCGTTACGCCGGGGAGGCTGAGAAACAGGACTCCGGCATCCTGCTGCGGGCTTCTCAGAATGGGCAGGAATGGTATCAGGCGCAACTTGCGCCTCCGGGTTTGGGATCGTTTTCCACCAAAGGGTATAATAAGGCAAAAGTGAGTATCCGGCGGCCGGAGCTTATGAAGCCGGCGGGAGGGTGGAATGTGATGGAGATCACCTGTCGCGGCTCGGAGTTGGCTCTGTGGTTCAATGGAGAAAATGTCTCTAATCTGCCGGACTGTGCTGTACCGGAGGGGCGGATCGGACTGCAGGCGGAGTTTACGCCCATCGAGTTTCGAAACGTGAAGTTTCGGGTGGCTAAACCTTAAGGGTTCGCCCGTTTTTTCCAAGTTTTTGCGGGTTAGTGCATGGCGGAAAGAGTGGTGCGGGACCTACCTGTTGTGGTACCCAAGTAAGGGTTTCTATGCAATTGGATGCCTCGGTATAAAATGCCGTTGACAAATAGTGAATTATAGCTACATATAGCACACATAAGTGAGTTTCCCTAGTTCACTTTCTCCCCCCAACAATACCCCTCATAATCATGAATCATTCCCGTAATTTTGGTTTCTCGTCATTTGGCGACTTCTCCTTGAAAGGACTTCTGACCACCACATTGATCGCGATGGCGGCAGTAGGTTCTTCGCAAGGCGCCTCGGTTATTTTTAGCGTCTCAAATGGCGATTGGGCGACTCCGGCAAGTTGGGGTGGCACTGTTCCGACCAGCATAGACACGGCTTTTGTTCGTTCAAACAGAGTGGCAAACGTCACAACGGTGGTGCCAACTGTGCAGGTGCTCAACATCGCGAATCAGACGCCTGCTGGAACAGTGAATATTGCTTCAGGCGGTCAGCTAAATGTTAATAACGGTTCGAGCAATGCCTTGATCGTGGGTAACATAGCGAGCGGTACCGGTACCGTGAACGTCAATGGTGGTCTTCTTGCGGTTACTGGCGTTTCCTTGATCGGAAATCCCTTGGGTTCCGTTGGTATTGTGAATGTGAACAGTGGCACTTTCAGCACGACTTCCAACCTTCGGCTGGGGGTGTCTGCGGGAGCCACGGGATCGATTACGGTTTCGGGCGGTCGAGTAAGTTCAGCAGCGGCACTTACCGTTGGTGACGGCGGAACTGGCCTGTTGACGGTGCAGGGCGGAACGGTAGCCAGCAGTTCGCTTTCCGTTGGCGCGGCAAATGGCGCGGCCGGCACGATCAATGTCTCAAGTGGTCGTCTGGAGGTAGCGGCGGTGGATGTTTTTCTCGGTGAGCGCGTGGCCAGTGGCACCACGAGCGGCGTCCTGACCCAAAGCGGAGGTTCGGTGCAGCTTAATGGCGGTGATGGAAGAATGCTGATTGGTTCGACCACCAATGCTAATCAGATGATCAATAGTTCCGCCACGATCAGTGGTGGTACATTTGGCGGTCGCTTCCTGATTGGCAGCGCGACTGGTTTGGGAGGGGGTACCAGCGTTCTGACGGTCGTGGGTGACGACGCGATCATTGGTTCCACCAGTGCGGTGGGCAACGGCATCGAGCTGCGGGCGACGGGAAAGATCGTCTTCCAATTGGATGCCACGGGAATCTCGACCTTGAACTACGCCAACTCGAATGTGAATTTCTCCACTGGAGCTGATCTCTGGGTTGATGGCTCGGCTTATGCGGGTGGTACTCAAACCTTCACATTGATTGATGGCGCCATCATTCAAAACTTCTCTGGTCTTGATACATCGATCTTTGGGTTCGGGCCTGGTTATACGACCAATCTCTATGTTCAGGGTACCGATCTTAAGCTCGATGTGACGGGAATTCCCGAGCCTTCGACCTGGGCTTTGCTCGGTCTGGGATTTGGGATGATTGTGTGGCGTGCGGGCGCACGCCGTCGTCGCGCTTAAGGTTTCAATTTAGACTTCGGAGAGGGCTTCCTGGACTCAGGAGGCCCTTTTTGTTTCGGCGGAGCGCAGAAGGATAAAGTGGTTTGATTTCAGAATCCGCCTTGCCTTCTGGTCAGTTGATTTTCTGAGCCAGGACGTAGAGCAGGAAGATCGTGTCCTTGCCGGAGATGGATGGGCGATCGAGCAGTTGCCGGCGCCATCTTTCCATATCGGTCAGAATCTTTTTTTGCTGCAAGACATTGAGGGCATCTTCCACGGAGGACACATTTTGGAATTTATTGGCGGCGGCAATGACCAATTCCTGAAGCGGTCCGATCGGCACGGACTTGCCGGGAACCGCATTTTCCATCCAGTACTGCGGGTCCTGGACGAGGCCAAGTTCCTGGAGCTTGGTCACTGATTCCTGCAAGGCGGTCGGATCAAGGTTATTTACGTCGAGGCAGGGAGTGGGAACAGATTTGGTGGGACCCGATCTGGGAGAAGAGAAATGGAGGGTGGCGATAAGCAGGCAAGGAAGGAGGGGATTCATTGGGAGGGAAGGGGGATTGTGTCTTTTTAATGGATGAGTATATGTATATATAAGACTTTATACACGAAAATGCGAGGAATTCCCTGCTCTCGAGAGTTTTCCTCTCTGTAAAATTCTTCAAAGTGAAGGAAGGTGTCGCGTTCCGGATTTTTTTCTGCAAAACCCATTTGACAGCGTTAGTGCTATATAGAATATATATCAAATCCTTAACCCCCTTTAGTAATTCTCCCATGAAAAAGCTCCCTCTTATTGCTGGCGTTATCCTTACATCAGCCCTTGTTTCTTCAAATGCTGTGGCGGCCAGCAGGATTTTTAACGCCACTGAAGGTGATTGGAGTGTTGGAACGAATTGGAATAGCCCCGGAACGGTGCCTGGCGTGGACGACGTTGCCTTTGTGCGGGGAAATCGGACGGCAAATGTGACATCCAACGTGGGGGCGATCTCGGGTTTGACCGTCGCGAACAATTCGGCGGGGCTGGGCCAAGTGAATCTGCAGGCGGGGAGCGCCCTTACTGTGAGCGGAAATAGCGTGATCGGGGCGATCGCGAGCGGTACGGGTGTCCTGAATGTCAATGGCGGGCTTTTCACGGCTTCCGGCACAACAATTCTTGGGAATATCGCGAGTTCGATCGGCACACTGTCGGTCGCGAGCGGCACCTTTTCATCGAGCGCTCCGCTGGTGGTGGGCTCTGTGGCTGGCGGGACTGGCAATGTAACGGTGAGCGGAGGCAATTTGACGGCGGGCATCACGACGATCGGCAGCGGAGGCGCGGGGACTGTGACTGTGTCCGGCGGGACGATGAGCGTGACGACTTTTACGGTCAGTTCGCAGAGTGGCAGCGTGGGATCGCTGGTGATCTCGGGCGGGCGTTTTGCGACGACAGCGTCGGGCAACTATTTTGTGGGGCAGCGAACCGCGGGCACGACGACCGGGTCGTTCAGCCAGAGCGGCGGCGAAGTGGATCTGGCCGGCGGAGGAGGCGTGTTGGTCGTAGGTTCCAGCAATGGAGAAGCTCAGACGGTTCATGGCAGCGCAACGATCAGTGGTGGCAACTTTAACGGAGGGTTTCTGATCGGCGGCAACACCGGGGTGAGCGACGGCACGCTGACGATCCAAGGCAGTACCGCGGTGATCGGCTCGACTTCTGTCTCGGCGGGCATCGACCTGCGTTCCACCGGCAAGATTGTGTTCCAACTCGATGGCGTCGGTGTGTCCACGCTCGATTATGCGAATGCCAATGTGTCTTTCTCCACGGGGGCGGACCTTTGGATCGACGGGAGCGCGTACACAGGCGGCGACCAGATCATTACGCTGATCGATGCGGGTTCTTTCACCAACGGCGACTTCGCCACCATTAATCAGTCAGTTTTCGGATTTGGGTCGGGTTACACGACGAATCTGTTCTTTGACGGCAATGACCTGAAACTGGCAATCACCGCGGTTCCCGAGCCTTCGACCTGGGCCTTGTTGGGTCTCGGTTTGGGCGCGGTGCTCTGGCAGACGCGGAAGCGCCGGATGGCCAAGGTTTCGTAAGCGAAAAAATTGTTCTGGGGGGAACAATAAGCGGTTGGCGGCTTTCGTCGCCAACCGCTTAATCTTTTTACGGGCAGCGATTTTATCCCTGTTGGAGAGTGCTGAATTTCATTGGATGTTCCCCTGAAACCCTCCATCCTCCCCGATTTCCCATTGGACCGGTTTAGTACCAACGCGAGCACCCTGCACAAGATTGATGGCAGTCTTGGCGTGCTGGCCTGCCTGGCTTTGACCTGGCTGCGCCGGGTGGGAGATTTTTTCCAAGGAGCGCCCGCAGCGGGAGCGGCGGCGCCACGCAGCCTTGTTTTCATCAAGCTGGCGGAACAGGGTTCGACGGTGCTGGCGCATGAGACGATTCGCCGGGCGGTGGCCAAGGTGGGCGCGGCGAACGTGTATTTCCTGCTCTTTGAAGAGAATCGTTTCATCCTCGATCTGCTGGAACTGGTGCCGCGGGAGAATGTGCTGACGATCCGCAGCAAAACCCCGTGGTCCATGATCGTGAGTTGCCTGCAGAGGCTCTGGGAGATCCGTCGTAGGGGCATCGAGGGATGCATCGACATGGAGTTTTTTGTGCGCTCGACGGCCTGTTTGTCCTGGCTTACGGGAGCTAAAGTGAGGGTGGGTTTCCATACGTATTTCGGCGAGGGGCCGTACCGGGGCGACCTCCTGACTCACCGGGTGCTTTACAGCCCGCATGTCCATGCCTGCAGCACATTCACGAGCCTGGTGCAGGCGCTGGATGTCGATCCCGCAGCGCTGCCCACCTTCCCGGCGACACCGGTGCCGGGCGAACCGCCGCCGCCGTTCCGGCCCTCTCCCGAGGAGAGCGCGAAGGTGCAGGAGATTTTGCGGGGGTTGATGCCCCCCGGGTGTGACCGGCTGATCTTGCTCAACGCGAATGCGAGCGATCTGCTGCCGTTGCGCAAGTGGGACGAGAAAAACTATGTCGAACTTGCCGGGAAGCTGCTGGCGGAGTTCGGCGATGTGGCCATCGGTTTCACCGGTGCGCCGGAAGAGCAGCCCAAGATCGAAGCGCTGGTGCGGGAGATCGGATCGCCGCGCTGTTTCTGCCTGGCGGGAAAGACCACGTTGCGGCAATTGCTGATTGTCTATGGATTTGCCGAGGTGCTGGTGACCAATGACAGCGGTCCGGCCCATTTTGCCACCCTGACGGAAGTGGACGTGGTGGTGCTTTTCGGCCCCGAGACGCCGTTGCTCTTTGGTGCGCCATCGCCGCGCAATCACGCTTTGTGGGCTGGCATTGTGTGCAGCCCCTGCGTTAATGCCTTAAATAACCGCCAGACCGCCTGCCGGAACAATGTCTGCATGCAGATGCTGACCGTGGATCTGGTCTTCAACACCGTATGTCGCGTATATCGCCAAAGAAAAAATCAGCCGGCGTAGAGAAGAGCCTGCCGACCGCCGTGCTCCCGCCGGAGCGCAATCTGATCTTTAAGTTTTTGCTGATTCTATTGGCCGGACTTTTCGTCTACGCGCCGGTTTTTCATGCTGATTGGCTGTGGGATGATGATCAGGAGATCACGCAGAGCCCGATTTTGCCCGATCTCGGCGCGTTGCCGAAGATCTGGTCGGGTGCAGAAGGCGCGGACTATTTCCCGTTGAAGACGACCGTGCAATGGGTGCTGTATCGCTTCATCAAGGTCGACCGCACCGGTTGGCACATGGCTAACATCACGCTGCATCTCGTGAATGCCTTGTTGGTCTGGCTGTTGTTACGACGGTTGGGGTTGCGGCAGGGCTGGCTGGGCGGGCTTCTTTTTGCGATTCATCCCATATTGGTGGAATCGGTGGCCTGGGCGTCGGAGTTGAAAAACACGCTGTCTCTACCGTTCCTTTTGCTGTCCATGCTGGCGTACCTCAATTTTGATGAGCGGCGAAAATATTCCGATCTGGCCATATCCGTGCTGTTCTATTTGGCCGCAATTCTCTGCAAGACCTCGGTGGTCATGTATCCTTTTGTGATCTTGCTCTACGGGGGGTGGAAGAGTTTGGGTTCAATCCCGGAAAAGCCTTGGAAGTGGGCGTTCCCTCCGCCCCTTACGACGGACAATGTGATGGGAAGAGCGATATTGGCCAGCATTCCTTTTTTCGCGATCTCGCTGATCTTTGGGTGGCTCACGATTCACTTTCAGCACGGCCGAGCGATCGGTAGCGAAACGATTCCGGTAGGAGGGATGCTGTCGAGGACGGCCACGGCAGGAATGTCCATCTGGTTCTATCTCTACAAATGCATCCTACCCTTTAACTTGCTGCCGATTTATCCGCGCTGGGAAGTTGATCCGCCGCGGCTCTGGCAATTCCTGACATGGCCGGCGCTGGCGGGTTTGTTGTTCTGGTTGGGGACAAAGTGGAAAACCTGGGGCAGGCACGCGTTGTTTGGGCTGGGATTTTTCCTGATCACGGTGTTCCCGGTGCTGGGCTTCATCAAGATGTCTTACATGCGGATCACTTGGGCGGCGGATCATTTTTTGTATCTGCCGGTGCTGGGTATCATCGGTCTGGCCGTGGCGGTAGCTGGCCGGGTTTATGATCCGGAGAAGCCGAAAAAATGGATATTGGGGGCGGGTTTGGTGATCTTTGTGGTGCTGACGTTTGAGAGTCATCGGTATGCGAACGTATTTTACAATGAGGAGCAGATGTGGACGTACACGTTGAAGAGCAATCCCGATGCGTGGCAGGCGCACAGCCGGTTGGGCAAGGTGATGATCGACAAGGGCAACAATGATGCGGCCTTTTATCACATCGGCGAATCGGTGCGGCTGCGGCCGGACCTAGCGGAGACGCATAACAACTACGGCGCGATGCTGGAGAAGAAGGGTGAAACGGATAAGGCGGTGGAACAATTGCGCGAGGCGGTGCGGATCGCGCCGACAATCCGGATTTATGCCATCAATCTTGGCAGCTTGCTGGTGAGGACGGGGAAATACGAAGAAGGCCTCAAGGTTTATGACAAATTGCTGGAGGAGGACCCGGGTAATCCGACTTTCCTCTGCAATCGTGGCGTCGCCCGCTATTTCCTAGGTCAAAACGACGGGGCCATTCAGGACTTTGAGAAGGCTCTGAGCGTCAATCCCGACCTCAAGGATGCGCGGGAGAATTTGGATGCCGCGTTGAAAAAGAAGAAAAACGCCGAGAGGGCGCAGCCCGTGCAGGGTGCGGACTTGATCGATTCGCCGTCGAACATCAGACTGTTCGGCAACTGATGAAGAACAGGTTCCTCCTCCTCGTTGCGGCCATCGGATTGTCGATGGCGTCACTCTCGGCTGAAGACACCCGCAGCCTGCTGGAGCGCGAACCGGAGGGGTGGACCAACCTGCTGGCCAACTTCGCCGATTGGGAACGGGTGCCGTATTCGCCCAAACGTCCGCTGGTGGAAAACAGCCCGTGGAAGCTCGATCCGGCGACGGGTATTCTCGACTGTAACGCGAAGGACATTCACGAACTGCTGCTTTATCGGATGCCGCAGAAGGATGGAGTAATTCACGTGGAGTGGCGCTATGTGGGCGAATTGCCCAAACCCAATGCGGGGCTGTTTCTGCGGACCTCCAATGATGCGCTGACCTGGCTGCAGGCGCACATGTCGACCGCGGGACTTGGTTCGCTAGTGGGAACGATTCACGAGGAGGGCAAGGAGGACAAGAAACTGCGGGCGGGAGAAAAACGCCCGGAATTGCAGCGTCCGAACAACGAATGGAATGTGATGGAAGTCATCTGCAAGGGGCCGGAAGTGACCCTATGGATCAACGGCCAGACCGTGGCAACCTTGAAGGATTGCCCGGTGCCGGAGGGGCGCATCGGACTGGAGGCGGAATTCAATCCGGTACAGTTCCGCAAATTTCAGTTCAAGCCGGCTTCCAACTGATCGCCGCGCCGAAAGGCGCGGGGGGAGGTGCCGTATCTCGCCCGAAAACGCCGGGCAAAGTGATAGGGGTTTTTGAAACCGATCTGATAGGCGATCTCGGAAATGCTCAGGCCGGACTTGCGGAGAAGCGTCATGGCGTGGTCCAGCCGCACCTGCCAGAGATACTCCATGGGAGTAATGCCCGCGCGTTCGCGGAAAAGCTTGATCAAATGATTGGGGGTCACCGAGGCGCGGCGGGCCAGTTCGGACAGGTCGAGATCTTCGGCGAAATGTTCGTGGACATATTGACGGGCTTTTTCCAGCGGCAGAGGTTCCTGTCGGATCTTGCGCCCAAGTTCCTCTGCGCGGTCGGCGAGGAAACACTGTAGAACACAGAGGCCCAGTTGCAGGATGAGGTGGTCGAGATCGTCGTGCTCGGAGAGGGATTTCAGGACCTTCTGCGGAGCGCCACTTTCGATCATGGTGAAGCGGCTGGTTTTCGCGTAGGCGGATGAGGTCAGATTCAGACCCATTTCCACCAGAGTGCGCAAAGTTTTCGAAGCCGGGATGATTTCCGTGGCGTTTCGGAGGCGCTTTTTCAAATCCTCAGGAACCAACCCACTTTCCATGGTGCACCAGGTGGTTTGGGATTCCGCAGAGAAAACAAAGAGTTCCTTGCGCCGGGGCGGACAAAGAATGGCGTGTCCGGCTGGAATGGAAAAAAGGCGTTTATCTGCGTGTAATTCCATGCCGCCGCTTAGTACGAGCAACACCTGATAGCCTCGTTGGACATCGCCCCATTGACCGTGGAAGGGGTAAATGGCTTGCCCGAAGCTAGCGGAGGCCGCCTGAATGATACTTTCAGATATTTTTACGAAGGAGCCAGACATGTTTGGGGGGTGGCAGTAATGCTATATTTGTCTATATTGCGCAGTCGATCACTCGCAATGAGGTTTTTGACCTCCATGAAAGAAATCCCCCCCAAGCTCTCTTTTCGGAAAAAGCGCCTCATTCGCGTGGGGTTAAGTCTTTGCGGCTTGGTCCTTTCCCTGTACCTGGTGGGATTCAGCGGCGAGAAGGATTCCTGGGAAAAAGCCAAAAATGGACGGAAGCTCAGCTTTAACCGTGATGTGCAACCGATCCTGGCGCAGCATTGTTTTCACTGTCACGGACCAGACAAGGGGTCGCGGAAGGCCGATTTACGGCTGGATATTCCTGGGCATGTTTTTGAAAAGGATAAGAAAACGGGGCTGACCCCGATCGTTAAGGGAAATCCCTCCGAGTCCGAAATCATCAAGCGCATGACCTCGCATGATCCAGATGAGATCATGCCGCCGCCGGATGCGCCGGAAAAGCCGGTGTCGCCGGAGCAGGCCACGATTATTGCCGAATGGATCAAGCAGGGGGCGGAGTACCAGCCCCATTGGGCCTTTATCCCGCCGGTGAAACCTGCGGTGCCGCAGGTGAGTGATCCGGCTTGGTGCAAGAACGACATCGACCGTTTTGTGATGGCCCGCCTCGACGAGGAGGGGCTCAAGCCGAATCCGGAGGCGGACCGCAGCACGCTCATTCGCCGGGTGACCTTGGATTTGACCGGGCTGTTGCCGAGTCCGGAAGAGGTTGAGGCGTTCGTGAACGACAAGTCGCCGGATGCTTATGAAAAGGTGGTGGATCGTTTGCTGGCCTCGCCGAGGTACGGAGAGCATCGCGCGCGTTACTGGCTCGATGTGGCGCGGTATGGCGATACGCATGGGCTGCATTACGACCGGTTCCGCTCGATATGGCCGTATCGGGACTATGTGGTGAAGTCGTTCAACGAGAACAAGCCATTCAATCAATTTGTGACGGAGCAGGTGGCCGGGGATCTGTTGCCGGCGGAGAATTTGGATCAGCTCGTGGCCACGGGTTTTAATCGTACCCACATTTCCACGGGCGAGGGCGGGACGATCATCGAAGAGTTGCGGGTAAACACGCGGCGGGAACGCGTGGAGGGTATTGGCGCGGCGTTCATGGGGCTGACGCTGCAGTGCGCGGTGTGTCACGATCACAAGTTTGATCCGGTTTCGCAGAAGGATTTTTATTCGGTGGCGGCGACTTTCGGGAACATCACGGATAAAGGATCGAACGATGATCGGATGGACCCGCCGCCCATTCTGCGGGTGCCGGAAGATCCGGCCAAGCGGGCCGAGGCGGATGCGGTATTGAAGGAAAAGGCGGCGGTGGAGCGGGCCATGCTGGCGCGCCGGGCACCGGAGGAACAGGAGGTCAAAGGGTGGCTGGCTCAGCCGGGAGCGGTGAACACCGTCTCCACGGATGGTTTGGTGGCGCGGTTTCCTTTTGACGAGGGCAAGGGCAAGACGGTGCACAATGTCGTGACGGGCAAGGGTTACGATCTGGAAGGGCCCGATCCGGCGTGGAATGAGGACGTGCTGTTCTGGCCGACCTTCCGCTTTGAAGCCAATACGAAGCTGGCGGCGCAGGATCTGGGAGACTACGAGTCGAACCAGGCGTTTAGCGTTTCCGGCTGGTTCCGGGTGCCGACGATTCCGCTGGAATTTGGGGTGTCGAAGACAGGCGCGTTCATTTCGCGCATGGACCCCTCAGCGGGCAAGGTGGCGGCGCGGGGCGAGAACCCGCCGACCCGGGGATGGGATCTTTTTTACAAACAGGGGACGGTGACGAGCACGGCGAAAGAAATCCGGACGAAGAATGCCGAAACGCGGGCCGCGCCGGGTGAAATGCGGGTCGACTTGATCGGGAATTCTCTGCAGGAATCCATTCAGGTGGCGAGCAAGGATATCGTGATGCCGAGGGGTTCGTGGGCGCATGTCGCTTTCAGTTATGACGGGTCGGGCAAGGCGGCGGGCGTGAAGATATTTTTCAACGGGAAAGAGATTCCCACGAAGGTCATCACGGACAATTTGCAGGGAAGCATTCGCAGCAAATCGCCGATGTATCTGGGGCGGCGTCCGGACTCCGACCCCCTGCAGGAACTGTCGTTTCAGGACGTGCGGCTTTATGACCGCGCGCTGACGGCGGAAGAGGTGGACCGGCTGACGGGAGAAGATATCATCGCGGAGACGCTGAAAAAGAAGCCGGTGGACCAGTGGAATCCTGATGAGAAGAAGATGGCGGCAGATTTCAAATATGAGCGGCTGGACCCTGATTATCAGAAGCTGAAGGAGCAGGATCAGGCGCTGGAGAAGAAGTTGGAGGAGGTGACCAAGGATGGCGTGGTCACGTTGATCTCGAAGGAAGATGATGGCATACCGCTGGCGCATGTGTTGTCCCGTGGTGCTTACACGGCACGGGCCGAGGCGGTTTACGCCAATGTGCCGGAAGTGCTGCCGCCCTGGCCGAAGGACGCGCCACGCAACCGCCTGGGCTTTGCGCAATGGCTGACCATGCGGGAGCAGCCGCTGATGCCGAGAGTGGTGACGAACCGTTTCTGGCAGGAAATCTTCGGCCTGGGCATCGTGGAAACGCCGGATGACTTTGGCATCGTGGGTGAGCGGCCGAGCAATCCGGACTTGCTGGATTGGATGGCGGTGGACTTCCGGGACTCTGGCGGGGACGTGAAGCGGTTTTTCAAGGAGATGGTAACATCGGCGACCTATCGCCAATCGGCGAAGGTCACTCCGGAATCGTACGAGCGTGATCCGAAGAATCGTTTGCTGGCAAGAGGCCCGCGGTTCCGCATGGATGGCGAGATGGTGCGGGATACGGCGCTTGAGGCGTCCGGGTTGCTGGTTGAGAAAATCGGCGGGCCGCCAGTGAAACCCTACATTCCGGCGAGCGCGAGGGAGGGTGATTACAATAAAGAGGACACCGGAGAAGGCCTGTACCGCCGCTCGCTATATTCGCTCTGGAAACGCATGGCTCCGCTGCCGAACATGGACACCTTCGATGCGCCGTCGCGTGAGACGGCCTGCCCGCGCCGGCAGCGTACCAACACGCCGTTGCAGGCCCTGGTGGTGATGAATGACCCGCAGTTTGTCGAGGCCTCGCGGGTGATGGCGCAAAAACTCCTGCAGGACGGTCCGGCGGATGACGCGGGGCGGATGAACTGGATTTCGAACCGTTTGCTGAGTCGTCCGCTCAAGCCGGAGGAGCAGGCGATCCTGGAGAAATCCCGGCAGTCGTTGGAAAAGATTTATGCAGGCGACCCCGGACTGGCCAAAAAGATCCAGACCGTGGGGGCTGCCCCGGGAGCGGAAAATCTGCCGCCTGATCAAGTGGCGGTCTGGGCCTTGCTGGCGAGCCAGATCATGAATCTCGACGAGAACCTGAACAAATGACCTTTTTTCACGTCTAACCTACCACCCACCTATGGACCCAAACCTGAACGATTCTCATGACGATCACGATTGTTCGTGTTCCGATCACTTTGGAGAGGGAACGACACCTTGGGATTTGCCGCTGCCACTTTCCGTGCGGGAGGAGTGGAAAACGCTGGCGACGCGCCGGCATTTTTTGGGCACGATGGGGAAGGTGTTGGGCTGGGCGGGTATGGCCTCTTTGTTCGGCCGCGACCTGGGCAACGGCTTGATGGCGGCCACGCCGGAGAGCTTTTCGCCGGGGTACCATTTTGCGCCGAAGGCGAAGCGCGCCATTTTCCTGTTCATGGGCGGCGGGCCTCCGCAGATGGACATGTGGGATTACAAACCCAATCTGAAGGATTGGTACGACAAGGACATCCCGGACAGCGTGCGCGGCAACCAAGCCACGACGGGCATGAGCTCTGGGCAGGCCCGCTTCCCAGTGGCGCCGTCGCTCTGCAATTTTTCCCAACACGGACAGTCGGGCCGCTGGGTTTCCGACCTGCTGCCGTGGACCGGACAAATCGTGGATGACATCACGGTGTTGAACACAGTCGAGACCGACGCGATCAACCATGAGCCGGCCATCCTGCTGATGAACACCGGCAACATGATCCCGGGCAAGCCAAGCCTGGGCGCGTGGCTGTCCTACGGGCTGGGCTCGACCAATGACAACTTGCCAACGTTTGTGGTGCTGTCTTCCAAGGTGCCGAAGGGCGCGGGGGCACAGCCGATTTCACCGCGTTTGTGGGGGTCGGGTTTCCTTGATTCCCGCCATGCCGGGGTGATGCTGCGTTCGGGTGGAGATCCGGTGCTGTATCTCAAGGATGCCCCGGGGATCACTACCGAGGCACGCCGCATCATGCTGAACGGGGTGAATGCGTTGAACGAGCGGACCTACAACGAGCTGGGTGATCCGGAAACGAATTCGCGCATCGCGCAATACGAGATGGCCTTCCGCATGCAGACGAGCGTCCCCGACCTGGTGGACTTTTCCAAGGAACCGGCCTCGACGTGGGATCTTTACGGGCCCGAGGCGAAGGAGCCGGGAACGTTTGCCTATAACTGTCTGCTGGCACGCCGCATGGCGGAGCGCGGGGTGCGGTTCACGCAAGTTTACCAAAAGGGCTGGGACCTGCACGGCTCGCTGCCGTCGCGTTTGCCGGGTCTGTGCCAGGCCACCGACCGCGGTTGTTTTGCCCTCATCACCGACTTGAAGCAGCGCGGGTTGCTGGAAGACACGCTGGTGATCTGGGGAGGGGAGTTTGGCCGGACCATCTTCTCGCAAGGGGGATTGTCCCCGACGAACTTCGGGCGCGACCACCATCCCAAGGCCTTCTCGATGTGGATGGCCGGTGGTGGCGTGAAGAACGGCTTTTCCTACGGCAAGACCGATGATTTTTCATTCAACGCGGTGGAGAATCGCGTGCACGTGCGCGACCTCAATGCGACCATCCTCCGGCAGTTGGGCATCAATCACGAAAAGCTGGCTTACAAGTTCCAGGGACTGGATCAAAAACTGACCGGGGTGGTTCCGGCCAACATCGTCAACGGCATCCTCGCTTAAGCTGCGGCGAATGTTCACCCGCAGGAAATTCCTCCAGACCGGAGCGACGGTGTCCGCCGCGTGGCTGACCGGAGCGCCGTTTTTGCGCGCCCAGAGCAAGACGCCGGTGATCGGGCAGGGGGCATATCAGTTCGAATGCCTGCACGATTGGGGCCAGGTGCCGGATGACATCGTGCTCGGCAATACGCACGGCGTGGCGGAGGACGCGCAGGGTTTTATTTACGTTTATCACACCGTGGGCGAAGGCAGCAAAAAGGCCGACGCGATGGTGGTATTCGATGCGGAGGGGAAATTCGTCCGGTCGTGGGGCTCGGAATTTGCAGGCACGGCGCATGGGTTGCACCTGCATCGCGAAGGTGGGGAGGAGTTTTTTTACCTCACAAACTACAAGGCGGGCACGGTGGTTAAGACCACACTGGACGGCAAGGTGCTCTGGACCGCTGGCTGGCCGAAGGAGGCGGGAGTCTATGCCAAACCGGGCGCCTACAAGCCGACCAACGTGGCGATCAGTCCCGACGGGCGATTGTATGTGGGAGATGGTTACGGGGAGAGTTACATCCATGTCTATACGCTGGATGGAAAGTACCAGAAAACCTTCGGTGGAGCGGGGAAGGAGCCGGGAAAGTTTCTTTGCCCGCATGGGCTGATGGTTGATGAACAAAGCGGTCCGCCCGTATTGCTGGTGGCTGATCGCGGCAATCGCCGGGTGCAAAAGCTGGACCTGGAGGGGAATCATCTGGGTCTGATCGAAACCGGGGTGCGGCTGCCTTGTCATTTCAAGGAGCATCAGGGGATGCTGGTGGTGCCGGATCTCATGTCGAGGGTGACGTTGCTCGACGAAAAGCGTCAGCCCGTCATTCATCTCGGCAGCGAAAGTGACAATCGCAAATTGCGCGAACAACCGAGGAGTAGTTTCCCGGTCGGAGGATTTGTCGCGCCGCACGACGCGACTTTTGATCGCGCGGGCAATGTGTTTGTGGTGGAGTGGGTGCCCATCGGGCGCATCACAAAATTGAGGAAGATCAGCTAATCCATGGCGGACAACGAGCAACGCCCCGCCCTTTTTGCGCCCATCTGGGTCGCCGGGTGCGGCATCATCCTTCTTCTGGCGCTTCTACCAGTGGTAGGCCCACTCATCGTGGGGACGAACGAAGCCGATTGGATGATTTTTTTCGGGCGCTTTCACATTGTGATGCTTCACATCCCGATCGGGGTTTTCATCTGGGTGGCCACCATGGAAATGGGCCGGTTCCTCACGCGAGGGCGGTGGAATCCCGATGTGACCTGGGCGCTGGCCTTTGGCGCGGTGACGGCAGCGGGCACTGCGACGCTGGGCTATCTGCTGCTGCGCGACGCGGGCTCCACGCACTTGCTGATGTGGCACATGTGGACCGGCGTGGCCTTTGGCGGGCTAGCCATGCTCACGTTTTTGTTCCGCTTTTCGTCGTGGCAAAAATTGTACCTGATCAGCCTGGCGGTGAGCATGGTGATGATGACGGTCTCGGCGCATTTCGGGGCCTCATCCGTACATGGCGCTGAGTATCTGACTAAATATGCGCCGAAGTGGGTGCAGAAAATGCTGGGCGAGGAACCCAAACCCCAGGCGGTGGTCGCGCCGCCCGGTACGACTGCGGACACGGTCTTTGCCAAGGCCATCCAACCGATGCTGACCGCTCGGTGCGCCTCCTGCCACGGTGCGGAAAAAGCCAAGGGAGGACTGGATATCACATCGCTGATGACCTTGCTCAAGGGCGGCGAAGACGGCCCCGGCGTGGTCGCGGGTCAGCCGGCGGAAAGCCATGTGCTCAAGCGAATGGAGTTGCCTCTGGATGATGATGATCACATGCCTCCGAAGGGAAAACCCCAGCCAACGGCGAAGGAAATCGAGTTGCTGAAATGGTGGATCGCACATGGAGCGAGCGCCGAGCAATCGATCAAGGATTTGCCGGCCGATCTGCTGGTGTTGCCGGAGGCTCCGGCTGCCACGCCGGCGGCCGCTCCGGCATTGCGCGGGCGGCTCACTCCTGCTGTCGCGCAGCTCAATCAAGAATTTCCCTCTCTGGCTTCCTTTGCCGGGAAAGACTCCGCCGATGTCTTGATCAGTACGGCGGCAGTGCGGGGAGAGTTCAAGGACGATGATCTTGGCAAGATTGAGCCCGTCAGCGCGGCCGTGGTGGATCTGGATCTCGGTGGGTCCGGAGTGACCAACGGAGGACTGGCCGCACTCGCAGCCATGAAACAACTCACGCGCTTGCGGCTGGAAAATACCGCGGTGACAGATGGGGGCTTGGATGCGCTCAAGGTGCTGCCGCAGCTCGAGAGTTTGAGTCTTTACGGTTGCGCCATTACTGACGGCGGCGTGCCCGCGCTGGCCGGGATTCCCGCGCTCAAACGGATCTATTTGGGAGCGACCAATATCACGCCAAGGGGATTGGAAGCCTTGAAGCAGCAGAAGCCCGGGCTGGAAATCATCATGCCGCCGGATGCGAAGAACTTCCCCAAGGTGGCGGTGAAGAAGCCGGTTTCCGCGACCGAGCCCGATCCGAGCGAAAAGCCAACGCATTTCACCAAGGTCATCCTGCCGGTGCTGCGTAAGAACTGCGCGGTCTGCCACAACGCGGAACGCCAGAGTGGCGACCTGAACGTCACCACCTTTGCGGCCCTGACCTCGGCGGGAGACGGCGTGAACGAAAACGTGATCGTGCCGAATGATCCGGTGGAGAGTCTGTTGATCAAGCGCATCAAGTTGCCGCTCGATGAAAAGGGGCACATGCCCCCGAAGCGGCGGCCGCAACTGAGCCCGG
Organism: uncultured Chthoniobacterales bacterium; assembly: GCA_964445975.1. Lineage (GTDB taxonomy): Bacteria > Verrucomicrobiota > Verrucomicrobiia > Chthoniobacterales > Terrimicrobiaceae > CAYUMP01. The sequence continues at coordinate 135,419 of CAYUMP010000012.1, forward strand.
AAGAGATCGCCCTGCTAACCAAGTGGGTGACGGACGGGGCGAAGGAGAACTAGGAGAATCGCGCTACTACTGCGAACCGGTCAGCTGGAAATTGTCGAGGGCGAGGCTGCCGGCAGGAGCCGCTGGATAAACCAACGTGGCCCGCAGGTAGATGGTTTTTTGATTGTCCAATTGACTGAGGCCGAGCCCGCCCTCGCCGGAGAGATTGATGGCCTCCTTGTTGAAGGCGGTCGAGCGATCCACTTCCTTGAATTGGGTGAAGGTCTTGCCGTCCAGGCTGTAAGACCACTGAATGACGGAGGCGTCGTTAGCCCGGTGGGCGTAAGACATGGCCAAATTTTTGTAGCCCTCGGTGGAAAGGACAAAAGTGATGTGGCTGCCATTATTGGCCGCGGTGAAGAGGAGTGAGCCGCCCTGGGTATCGTCCTGTTTCAGCTTGTTTGCCTTCGACTCGACGAAGGCTCCCCAAGTACGCTTGGTTTCCGCAGCGTCGCCACCCGAGAGCCCACTGAGGTCCAGGTACACATTGTCGCCGTGGAAGACGGTGTTGAAGTTCGTATTGGCGGCGATGTGCTTCGTTTGTGGGTCGAAGGCCTCCCCGAACATGGCGGGTTCGGTGTTGAAAGTGCCCAGACTATTTTCGGAATTCTTGGTGGTGTTGTTGAAGTTCCAATAGGAAAGCAGGTCGCCATCCGCATAGGCGGAGGCCAACATCGTGAGGAAGACAGACGGAGCAGCAAGGCTTCTGATCATGGAGACGGAGATAAGTGGGGGGCGACAAGCGCCAATACGATGGTATATTCTTTCTGCTTGCGTAGAAGATGCAATGATATAATTCGTTATAGTACAGTATTTCCACCCCGTTTTCCCTCTCCCTTTAGAGCCATGAAAAAATCCCGCTCCGTGTCCACAGCCGCCTCAACGCGGCGTAATTTTCTCAAGACGATTGGTTTTCTTTCCGCCGGGGCTTTTGCTCCGCAAATTGTGAAAGCCGAGACGCTGGGGTTGGGCGGCGGCACGGCCGCGAACTCCCGCATCCAGATGGGCTTCATCGGAGTGGGTGGCAAGGGTGGCCGCAACCTGCAGGATTTCGTCAAAGGTTTCAAAAATGTGGCCTGTGTGGCGGCTTGCGACGTGAAGAAAAAAGGCCGCGAGTCGGCTCAGCGCATCGCCAAGTTGCCGGATTCCGCGCTTTACACCGATCTGCGCGAGATGCTGGAAAAGGGCAATCTCGACGCGGCGACGATTTCGACACCGGACCACTGGCACATCCCGGCGGCGCGCGCCTGTGTGCGCAAAGGCATGGCGGTTTACATCGAGAAGCCGATGACGCTGTTTATCGGGGAGGGGCGGGAATTTTGCACGCTGGCGACGGCCTTGGATGCCAAGGTGCAAATCGGCAGCCAGCAGCGTTCGGTCTATCCGCCGATTTTGAAAGCGGTTCGGGCGGTGCGTGAGGGCCGTATCGGCACATTGCAGACCATCCAGATTTGTCTGCCCAAAGGTGCGGCGACTTTTCCTTACACGGTGGAGCCTGTGCCGGCGGATATCGATTACGACCTCTGGCTTGGGCCGGCGCCGGTGAAGCCATATTGCGACAGGCGCGTCTCGGGGAGCTTCCGCAGTATTCTCGATTACTCGGCCGGCATGCTGGCCGATTGGGGTGCTCATCATTTTGACATCGCCCAAATGGCGGTCGGAGCGGATACGACCGGACCAAGTGAAGTCGAGGGCTCTGGCACTTTTCCGGAAGAGGGTCTGTTCGACGCGCCGGTCACTTACAATCTTAAGTTTTATTATCCCAAACAGAACGTCACCATGTATGCGTCCTCAGACTTTGAGCCGCTGGCCAAAGTGACCGGGATCAAAGGGCGGAGCAATTCGCTGCTCTTTCAGGGAACCGAAGGCTGGATCTGGTGTGACCGCGGTAAGGTGCTGGCCAGTTCACCCACGATTTTGGAAGCGGGTCCGGACCTTGAAGGCGGTCTCGACCGTGATCGCCATAAGGCAAACTTCGTGGACCTCATCACGAGCGGCGTGCCGGCTTACGCTCCGCCGGAGATCGGGCATCGCTCCGCTACGGTTTGCCATCTCGGATTGATTTCGATCCTGTTGAAGGCGCATCTGAAGTGGAATCCGGATACTGAGCTTTTCGAGGGCGACAAGAGCGATCTGGCCAACCGTTACATTTGGAAAACCCGCCGCGGTGACTGGTATGTGTAAGCTGCGGCGCACCGCGATCTGGCTGGGCGTTCTGGCGCTGGCGATTACCGCCACGGTGACTGGCCGGGCGGAGGATGCGGCGAAAAAGAAGGTGCTTATCTTCACGAAGTCGTCGGGCTTCCAGCATCCGATCATCAATCGCTACGGCAAGGAGTTGAGCGAAGGGGAGAAGATCATGTCCGATATCGTGACCGGGCTGGGCATGGAACCAGTTTGCACGAAGGACGGGTCGCTTATCTCGGCGGATTATCTGAAGCAGTTCGCGACGGTGGTTTTTTACACGTCGGGCGATCTTTGCACGATGGCCAAGCCGGACAAGAAAGGCACAGAGGATAAGTTTCCGGTCATCACGCCGGAGGGCAAGGCGGCGCTGTTGGCGGCGATCAAGGGTGGTGTGGGATTTGTGGGCATTCATAGCGCCTCGGATACCTGGCATACGGTCGGGGAAAACATGCCGGGCAAGGATGCGCGGTATGTGGTGATGGGCGACAAGCTGGACCCTTTTCTCAAAATGCTGGGCGCGGAATTCATCGCGCACGACAAGCATCAGGCGGGGACGTTCACTATCGTGGACAGCAAGTTTCCCGGCATGAAATATGCCGGACCCAAGGTGACGCAGGAAATGGGCGAGTGGTATTCGCTCAAGGAGTTTGCGCCGGACATGCATGTGTTGATGGTCATGGAAACAGCTGGTATGGAAGGGCCGCACTATGAGCGCGGGCCGTATCCGCTGACCTGGGCGCGTGATTATGGCGATGGCCGGGTTTTCTATACCGGTCTGGGGCATGGCAGAGAGGATTGGGAAAATAAGGATTTCCAGGCTTTGTTGAGCGGGGGAATCCAATGGGCATCCAAGGGTGTTGAGGCGGATATCACGCCGAATCTGGCAGCGGCCGCACCTCGTCATGCCGAGTTGCCCAAGCCTCCGCCGCCGAAAAAACCCGCGCAAAAATAGCGTGCGGTAGTTGTTTTGTTCTCTTCGGGTATGCGTCCGTTTTTTGTCCTCGTCGCCACGCTGGCACTGGTGGTCCAAAGTTGGGCGGCTTCCCTCAAGGTTTCGCCTTTATTTGGAGACAATGCTTGTGTGCAGGCGGGGCGGCCCGTGGAGGTGTGGGGCTGGAGCGAACCGGGCAGCAAGGTTGCGATTGATCTCGCGGGTTCCTCGGCCGAAGTGGTGGCCGATAAGGAGGGCCGGTGGCAGACCAAGCTCAAGCCGGTGAAGGCGGGAGGGCCTTACGTGCTGACGATCAAGAGCGGTGATCAAGCCGTCGAATCAAAGAACATCCTGGCCGGCGAGGTCTGGCTGGCTTCGGGTCAGTCCAACATGTTCTGGCCTTTGTATAAGGCACAGGATGCCGAGGCGGAAATCGCCTCGGCCAACCATGAGAAGTTGCGGCTTTTCCGCTGCGATATCCAGCCGTCGTTCCAGCCCGCAATCGAACCGGTGGGCCGGTGGGAGATTTGCACGCCCGAGACCGCCCGGGAGTTTTCCGGGGTGGCGTATTATTTTGGCAAGAATCTGCAGAAGGAACTCGGGACGCCGGTGGGTTTGATCCAGTCCGCCCTTGGTGGCACGCCGATCGAGGGCTGGCTGCCGCCGGATTTGTGGAAGGAAAGCGCGGACTTCGAGAGAATCCGCAAAGTGCAAGACGATCTCGCGGATGATCACATGCGCAAGACGTACGAGCGTCTCTTTAAGGCGTGGGAGAAAAAGGGCAGCCCGGCGGGCAAAAAGCCACCTGAGCCGGATTACGGCAGCGTGGACCAGAACGATGTCTCCGTGTGTTACAATGTCGGCATCGCGCCGGTGGCGCCTTATACGGTGGCGGGATTTCTTTGGTACCAAGGCGAATGGAATACTTCGAGGGCATCCGACTACGGCAAGCTTTTGGAAACGCTGGTAACAAGATGGCGCGCACTGTGGGGCCAGGGAGACCTGCCTTTCTATGTGGTCCAGCTTCCCAATATCGGAGACAAGCCAGCGAAAGAGCCGGCGGAGCCGAAAAGCCATTGGTCGGCCTTGCGGGAACAGCAGGCCACAGTTTTAAAAATGCCGAACACCGGCCTGGTCGTGACGATGGACGTAGGGGGCGAGTTGCATCCGCCCCATAAGCGGGAGGTCGGAGAACGCCTGGCGCGGATCGCACTGGCCGATGTCTACAAAAAGGAGGTGGTGTTCTCGGGTCCGACCCTGGCCAAAGCCGAGCCGGCCGGGAACAAGATCGTGCTGACTTTTGAAAACGCCTCCGGATTGGTGCTCAAACCCGTGGAGGGGCGAACGGGTTTTGCCGTGGCCGGAGACAACAAGGTTTACCATGCTGCGGAGGCCAAAGTGGAGGGAGAGAAAATCGCGCTCACCAGCCCGAAGGTGCCGGAGCCTAAATATGTGCGCTATCTCTGGGCGCAAAACCCGGCGGTGACAGTTTTTAATGAAGCCGGGCTGCCGGCGGCCCCATTTCGGACGGAACTCTGGGACGATTTCACGGTTGAACCCTATGAAAATGGCACAAAATGAGGTTGCCTGAGAAAAGAAATACTCTAATGTCATATATATCGTTTAAAACAGATGGTTCTTCCCCTCAAAACCTCGTGGAATGCCAAAGGCATTCCCGGGTGCTAGAGCCGGTGTTTTCCCTCACATGAAAATAACTCCCCGTTACCTTCACCTGATTTTGTCGTCGCTTGGCGTGGCGATGGTTCTGTCTGCGGCTACGCCGCGCCTGCACGCGCAGGAGCCGGCCTTTTTGAACAAGATTTCGGAGTTTGACTACGGCAAGGACCAGAAGGTGCCGTTTGAGATTGCGGCTTATATTCGGGATAATAAGGGCGACGCCGCCAAGCTTCGCGCTTTCGCCGAGGCGATGAAGGGCAAGGCTTCGGCCGCAAAGACGGATGATCCGCTCGCGTTGGCCTGTACGACGCTGGCGTCGCTGGGCTCCGATGAAGATGTAAAATTCCTGGCCGAGCAACTGCCGAAGAAGGGCGTTTACGCCGCGGCTCGCAATGCCTTGCAGCAGGTGGGCAGTCCGGTAGCGGCCAAGGCTTTGCAGGATTTCGCGGCTGGAGCTCCGGCCGATCAGGCGGCTCCCGTGCTGTTGTGCCTGGGCAGGATGAAAGCCGGCGCAGCTGTGCCGTTTCTGGCGCAAAAGGCGGGCGACAAAGACAAGCTGGTGAGCCGGGCGGCTTTTGCGGCCCTGGCGGACATCGCCACGCCGGAGGCGCTGGCAGCCATCAACAAGTTTGAACCGAAGGCCGATGATGGCTCGGCTGTTTCCATGATCTCCCTGGCGGAAACGCTGGCGGTCAAAGGCGACAAGACCCAGGCCGCAGCATTGATCGACAAGGTGATCGCGGCCAGCGCGCTGCCCGAGGATACCCGCATCGCCGCCATGCGGCTGGTGCTCCTGAAGGATTTGCCAAGCGGGGCGGAACTACTCAACAAGCTCGCGACAAATCCCCAGCCGGCGACTCAGCCGCTCGTGCTGGCGAACTTCGCCCGTTTGTCGGCGGACCAGCAAAAGGCCATTGTGGCTGACATCGTTCGCACCCAGGATTCGAAGGAAGCCGTGCTGAAGCTGATCATCACCGGCCAGTCCTTCCCCGTTGCATCGCTGCTGGATTTGATTTATTCGAAAAACGCCCTCATGCAGCGCACGGCGATGTCGTTGCTTGCCCGGGGCGCGACGAAGGCGGAGTTCGATAAGTTGCTGGCGGACTACCTAGCCCTGCCAGCGGGGGACCCGAAGCAGGAAGCCACGCGCAATGCCCTGATCGCGATGCCGGCGGTGGCCAATACCTGGCTGGCTGAGTCTCTCAAGCAGGCCACCCAGCCGAATCAGCAAATCGCCTTGATCGGCCTGGCCAAGGAACGGCTGGCTCGTACGGTGGATGAATCGATTTTGAATTTGATCGGATCGAATGATCCGGAGGTGAAGAAGGCGGCGCTGGAAGCATTGGCCGCCCTGGGGGCGCCGACACAAGCAGGCCATTTGCTGGACCTGTTGCTGGCGAGCAAGAGTCCGGTGGAACGGCGCGATCTTTCAAAGGCGCTGGCCATTTCTCTGCGCCAGAGCAAGGACAAGTCGGCCGTAATCGCCAAGGCAACCAATCAATTGGCGACCGTGCAGGACCCGGCGATCAAGGACGTGATCATCGACCTCATGGGCAAGAGCAACGAGCCGGAATGCCTGCCGGTGTTGTTTGCCGAGTTCCAAAAATCTGATAAAGCGCGCCGCACAGTCATCCTGCGCGCCATCTCAAACTGGCAGGACGATGCGCCGCTGGATCAACTCGCCATCATTGCCGCGAGTGATCCGGATAGTGCTTCGCGGATTTTCTCCCTGAGGGCGTTCCTCGATATTTTGAACCGTTCGCAGGAGTTGACGCCGGAGGCCAAGCTCCAGCGGCTCTGGCAGGCTTATCTGCTGGCGCAGCGCCCTGAGGAACACAAGATGATCGTCTCACAGGCGGCCACGGTGGCTTTGCCGGCCACACGCATGCTGCTGGGTTCCTATCGCTTTGATCCGGATGTGAAGGCCGAATTGTCGGCGGCCACCAAGGCCCATGATGCGCTGATCGCCGCCCCGGCCAAGAAGGAGGCAGTGGATGCCGAGGAGGGTTTGCAGAAGGAGGAGGACCCGGCCGAGACCGACAAGCCGAAGGCCGTGGCGAAAAAAGATAAGTATCCCGAAAATCCCTTCGATAACGCCGGGCAGTTCGAGAAGTGGGAAGACCCGCTGGGCCTGGCTGGCCGGTGGACCGGTGGCGATGTGCAACTCGACATGGTGCAATATCCCAACCAGACCTTCCAGGCTTTGCTGACGGTCGGAGGAGCGGCGCCGAAGAAGGTCATCGGCCTGATTGACCAGAACTCGGTCCTGCACCTGTACGGGCAGGGCGTGACCGGAACGCTTTCGCGCAATGGCGGCGAACTGACCGTGGACGGCAAGAAGGCGGAATTAAAAAGGACGGTTGTGGGCAAGGTGGACGCGGTGCCGCGTCCGGCCAAGGCCAAGGTCATCTTCGACGGCAAAAGCCTGGAGGCCTTCCGTGCGACCAAGAACCAGATCCTGCCGGATGGTGCGGTCGAAATGAAGGCCAAGATCGGCAGCCTGGTAACCAAGGAGAACTTCGGCGATGCCCGCGTATATCTGGAATTTCGTATGCCGTATAATCCGGAAAGCCTCGGGCCGCGCCGCGGCAACAGTGGAGTCTACCTGATGAACACCTACGAAGTGCAATTGCAGGATGGCTTCGGCACGGAGTTGAGCAGCGTGGGCGCGGAGCCGGCGGACCGCTTCTGCGGTTCCATCTACGGCATCGCCGCACCGAAGCTGAACGCCTGTGCGCCTCCGCTCGAATGGCAGTCGATGGTCGTTGAATTCCGCGCGCCGAAGTTTGGCGCCGACGGGAAGAAGACGCAAAATGCGAAGATGTCCGTTTGGCAGAACGGCATCCTGATTCAGGACAGTGTAGACGTACCCCGCCCGACCGGAGGGGACGCCGATGCGGTGGAAAAATTGAAGCCCGAACCGAAGGAGCCCGCCTTCCTTCTCTTGCAAAACCACGGGAATAGCCTTCAGTTCCGCAATATCTGGGTGGAGCCGCTTTCCTGATATTCAGTAAACTTTGTCACAGATTTTGAACGTATTTCCCGAGAAGCTTCCTAATATCCATAGACCCTCATGAGCGACCTACCCGCCTCCATCGATAAAACCCTGGCATTTTTGCTGCTGCGCCTCTGGCTGGCCCAGC
>CAYUMP010000013.1:0-143257 GCA_964445975.1 uncultured Chthoniobacterales bacterium
GGTCGACTGTCTGACAACATCGGTCCACGACGCGTGGCCGCTTTAAGCGCGGTTATTCGCAGAGATCCCGGAAGACAGTTCCTCGGACCTTCATAACAAGCTGGCATCAGCCACGAAGGCTTTTCAGGACCGCGATGGCTGGCTTAAACCCCATCAACGCATCGCAATCCTGCAAGGCGCTGCGGGCTTACTGGAAACTCGTCAAAACAGGTTTGCCACGCTCATCGCCCGGGAAGGCGGGAAGCCAATTAAGGATGCCATCGTTGAAGTAACGCGTGCCATCGACGGCCTCCGCAATGCGGCTGGAGAACTCCGAAATTTTGCCGGCCAGGAAATTCCCATGGGCATTACTACGGCGAGTGAAGGCCGTTGGGCCTTCACGACGAAGGAGCCGATCGGAGTTGTCGCCGCAATCTCGGCCTTCAACCATCCGCTCAATTTGATCGTCCACCAAGTAGCACCAGCAGTCGCAGTCGGCTGCCCGGTCGTCGTCAAACCAGCAGCCGCCACGCCCTTGTCCTGTCTGGAACTTGTGGGGCTCCTGCGGGAAGCCGGTCTCGAAGAGCCGTGGTGCCAAACACTCATCACCAGCGACAACGGCCTCGCTGAGAGTCTGGCCACCGACCCACGAACTGCCTTCCTGAGCTTCATTGGATCGGCCCGTGTCGGCTGGCATCTACGTGGCAGCCTTTCAGCCGGCACTCGTTGCGCTCTTGAGCACGGCGGGGCTGCCCCGGTTATCGTGGACCGTAGCGCCAACTTGAATCGCGTCATCGAGCCAATCGCAAAGGGCGGCTATTACCATGCAGGACAAGTTTGCGTTTCGGTGCAACGGATCTTCGTTCACGCCGAAATCATTGATGAGTTTGTAGATCGTTTCTCCGCCCGCGTCGCCGCTCTTAATGTTGGCGATCCACTTCAGAATGATACCGACATTGGTCCGCTGATCCACCCGTGCGAAACGGAGCGTGTTCTCGCTTGGATCGGTGAAGCAGAGAAAAGTGGGACCCCTGTGATCGGAGGTGGACGCATATCCGCAACCACATTGGCCCCAGCAATCCTTTTGAACCCACCAGCAGACGCCAAGGTATCGCAAAGTGAAATCTTTGGCCCGGTCACTTGCGTCTATGGCTTCGATGACCTCGACACCGCAATCTCTACAGCAAACGCACTACCGTATGCGTTTCAAGCCAGCGTCTTTTCGTCCGATATGGGCCCTGCCCTCCGAGCTGCACAGCGGCTAGACGCATCGTCAGTCCTCATCAACGACCACACTGCCTTTCGCACCGATTGGATGCCCTTTGCGGGGCGGCGTCAGTCGGGATACGGGGTGGGAGGAATTCCGCACTCCATGGCTGAAATGGCCCAGGAAAAAATGATCGTATTGCGGCACGACTATTAACTCCGCCATGGGAAACGAATCTCAAATCCGATGTAATATGCCGCCAGCCCTGGGGCGCTTTCGCTGTCTCGGGTGGAGGACAATGTCCAGACAGCCAATTACGGATACAAAATGAGTTGCCCGAAAAAACTGAACCGAGCAAAAGGAAACCACATATGAGAATCGCAATCCTGGCTATTCCTGGCGTCCAGATGATCGACGTCGCCGGTCCTATGGATGTCTTCAGCGAGGCTAACCGCCTCGTCGGTGATCCAACGGCTTATGACGTCAAGATAATAGGCCTCACGAAAGATATGGTGCAGGCTGCCAATGGCATGTGGTTTCTCCCTGACGCTTCAATCAAATGCAATCTGGGAGACGTCGATACTGTCCTTATTGCCGGTAGCCCGGCGATCCGTCGATATGAGGACAATAAAGACTTGGTAGATTGGCTCATACGCTACTCTACCAAAGCCAGGCGCCTCGCCTCGGTCTGCACTGGCGCATTTCTTCTCGCACACGCCGGCCTACTCAACGGTCGTCGCGCTACTACACACTGGAATTCTACCACTCGCCTCGCGAAAACGTTTCCCGAGATTAATGTCGATCCGAACAGCATCTACGTGCGGGACGGTCAGATTTACACAACGGCGGGTGTCAGTGCGAGCATGGACCTAGCATTAGCGTTGGTCGAAGAAGATCACGGGCGAAGCACTTCTTTGAAGATAGCTAAAGAACTGATCTTGTATCTTAAACGGCCGGGAGGACAGTCTCAGTTCAGCATGCAACTTGCCGCTCAAGTTGCCGAAAGCAGTCCGATTGGCGATACCCAAGACTGGGTCCTCGATAACCTCCCAAAGGATCTGGGCGTTGAAGCCTTGGCCATGCGGATGGGGATGAGCGTCCGCAATTTTGCGCGGCTCTTTAAGCAGGCAACGGGAGTGACGCCGGGCGATTATGTTGAAGCCGCCCGCGTTGAAGCCGCTCGCCGCATTCTGGAAGAAGGAGATACACCATTGAAAATGGTCGCTGGCATGTGCGGATTTGGAGACCAAGCTGGACTCCGTCGGGCCTTCATGCGCCGTCTAAAAGTCACCCCTGCCGAATATCGCCAGACCTTTCGACCATCGGGTATGATTGCAGAAACGCTTGATGATGCTGTGCCGGTCTGAACCGGACCTACTAATCTTGGTGTAGAAGCCGTTCCGTAAACGTAAAGCGCGCCAGCCGCGTCGACGGGGAGTTGGTCAGGCCGCGCGGACCCGGGGGATCGAACGCTGACGGCGAGAAGGCGACCAGTTCTGCAATTGTGCAGCGTTCCGAGCAAAAGACTGGTCCGACTGGAATATGACCTTTCAGTGTTTTTTCCTGATCTCTCAGATGCTCTGGCACGTCATTGATGGTGTAAGGTTTGACCGTTTGGATGTCGTACAGTTCTTCCCAAACGCCACGCGAAAATACGGGCGTCCAGGCAGGGAAAGTGGTCACCGCGCTTTTTCCGGTCGCAACGCCTGGAGTTTGTTCAATGCCTTCACTGAGGTTCAGAAATCCGTCAATCCGCATACAACTTTGCGTAGGGGAGAGGCCCTTCATGGCCTTTTCGACGGATTGGTCGGGTTAAACTGAAAAGAAAGGTCCCGCATCCAGCGGGACTTTTCTTTAGCTCACATACACTTGGCATGCCGTCTGCTTATTAACTGCTGTTCTGGGGGGAACAACAGGCCGTCGAGGCATTCGTTTCGACGGCCTGTATTTTTTATACATTAACCCCGCTGGTAGAACTTTCTTGCACTCGGTTTTCCATGCTAGACCCTACCGGCATGTCCCAATCACTTTCCTCAGCTTCCCTACGCAATCTTCTTGGTCTCGCTGAAAAGCGTGAACGCCTTCAACAAGAGCTGGCCAAGATCAAACAAGAGATTTACTCGAAGGTCAACGGCTCCAACGTTCCAAAGCCCACAGGTAAAAAGGCATTCACACCAAAAGCCAAATCTGGCAAGAAGGGCAGGCGAGGCGCTGTTAAGGAGAAGATCCTTGCCGCTCTTCAAGCTGCAGGCTCTAAAGGAATCGGAGTCACAGAGCTCTCCCCGCAGTTGGGAATCAAAAGTCAGAACCTCCACGCCTGGTTTGCCACCACTGGCAAGACGATCAAAGGATTTGAAGAAGGTTGCGCCAGGAACGTATGCCTTGGCCTCCTAGCCATCCTATCGAGTGCTGATTAAAGCCTCATTCTAGTTCAATCCCATGAAACTATGGAGATTCGTCTAGAGTACCTTCGCTTTTAATGCAGCCGACAGCTTTTTTGAAAGTTCCGGCGAGGCAGTGAGGTTGGGATGTACGTCTCCCGAATACCACCCGGTGGTATCAATAAAATAAATCTGTTTGTCTCCCGCTTTCCTTGCCTCATATACAGCCTGCTCTATAGCCGGGCCCTGGGCTCCACTAAAGGGCTCAAGCGCAACGATCTTCGCTTTGGGATAAGCTTCGCGAACTTTTGACAGGTAGGACGAATAGAGCGGCTGATAACTTTCGGCCGACATAGTACTCTCATTGGTTCCTTGATTAATGACCACTAAGTCCGGCTGCCAGTCATCGCGTGGACAGCCGTGATAAAAAAAATCCAGAGATTCCAAAGCCGGAGGCGCACCGCCAAAACCCGCTTGAGCCAAACCGGTGGCGCCGAATCCAACCTGACGCCAGGCGGCTCCGAGGCGCATGGCGGTCTGAGCGGAATAGGAATTGAGTGCGTCTGTTTGCCAAGTCCACCTCTTGTCAGGCAAGAACACCTGAACCAAAATCCCCTCTGTAATACTGTCACCCAAAAACTCGATTTTTAACTTGGGATTTATCCACTCCTCCAATGGAGGCATGACACTTCCACCCTTTGGCAACTCAAAGCCCAAGAAAGATACGCTGGAGACAAGAGGAGGCATCCAACGACTATGATGCTCATCCAAGCCACGAACCATGAGGCATACGGTATGGCTCCCACTCGATAAACCGTCAGCTAGAGATACGACCGAAGCAATTTCAGATTCCTGCCATTTGCCATCATCAATTCTCCAGGCAATTGTAGGCGGTTCATTCTGTATATTGGCACTCAAGTCAAACCTCGCTTTCAGAGAGGAACCGGAGAAGCGCATAAAGACATGGCTCCCCGTGTTTACAGTCACAGCGCGGTCGACAGTTCGCAAATCCCAACGTCCAAAGAACTTTAATGCCTCAAATGGAACATGGCTTATTTCGGCACAAAGGAGAGGTGCAGTCAGAAGGATAGCACCCGTAAAACAACATAAAGCTTTGATTCTTATTCGAGTTCGGACCTGATTATTCATCTCAGTAATCATATTTGTTCATTTCCTTTGCGCGTCCGCTTCTTCCCCGCGGTTGTGGCCACCTGTGACGGTTCCATCATCGAGTTGATTACGCCGAGCAATCCGCATCAGTTCAAGGGTCGTCTTCATATCTCCCCAACCACCAATCAGAAACCAAACCGTGACGATGCCACCTTTAACAATTGAAATTAGAATAAAAGTATACCAGATGTTAAACCACACCGTATCACCGAAGCGAAAAAGAAAATATCCGACGCTTATCCCGACAGCCGAGCAAAGGAAAAAAGCCTGCATTCCGAGAGTTAGCCAGAGAACGAAGCGATCTCGTCTTGTGAAATCAGGACCTGGACCAATCGCTTTCCAGCCCGTAGGAGTATGCTCCCTAGATTGTTCCTCTATGGGAAGTAGGATTCGGTATTCACCACGATGAAGAATTCGGTCTAGGTTAAACTCTTTATTCTGGATAAATGAGATCACGGCATAGATAGAAACCGAGGCCACAATTGCAAAGAAAAAGGTCTGCTGACCGTTGAATGCGAACTCCGGGTCAAGTTGCTGCGCTACAATTCCGCCGGTTGCTATGGAGGAGCCGACGATCATTGCCGCCCAAGCTGCTGCCGTAGAGCCCTTTTTCCAATACAACCCCCCTATTATAGCCGAGCCTGCGCCTCCCATAAAGATGGCGCCTGTAGCTGCCATAAAAAGAAGAATATTTTCTGTCTGGCGGAACAAGAGGCTAAAGAAGAATGCGAAGATCGCCACGCCCACGATCGCACACCTCAACGCTAGCATGTGACTGGCGGGTGATAACGGCCGTCGCAATATGGGAAGTATGACATCCTGAACGAAAATGCTTCCCCACGAATGTAGATAGCTGGTGTCCGTAGAGATTGTCGCCGACATCATCATTGTGGCGAAAAGCCCAAGTAGACCTATTGGTAGAACATGACTCAGAACCGTCGGCACAGTCATCTGCTGACGAACTTGGGGATCAGTGATGCCAGATAACCGCTGTACTACCTCCGTAGCAATGGGTCGGAAATCTGGGTGCTGCATTACAACGATGGCCGCAATGGCAGCAATAGGAGGTAAAAAGGACGTCAAGGATGACCTCCACAAGCCTAGGATGGAACCCATGCGGGTCTCATGAGCACTTTTGCCACTGGAATTGAATCCCTGAGAACCTTGCCATGCCATCGTCGCATAAAATGCGCCAATTGCAGCAATGGCATAATACCAAACATTGAAGTCCTCGACTGCTCCAGTCCTGAACGGATTGGCCAACGAAGCATCTGCGGGCGCCACGGAGAAAACGTCTTTAACCTGCTGCCAGTTGATGATGTACGCTAGCCAAAGAAGGACGATAAGCATAATCACGTTAATGAATTGCCCTTGAAGGAAATCTCCTATCAAAATGGTCAACTGCCCGCCGGCGAGTGTGATGCCCAATGCAATAAGCAGCTGGACTGCCATCAAAACTACGAACGTATCACAAGCGAATCCTCCCAAAAGGAAAGTCTTGGGAAGATCACAAAAATACAGAAAGAAATGCGCTGTGCACGCCGGGAAGATTCCATAGTTAATAATGCCGGACAGAAATCCCACCAGACCCATGAAGATTCGGAAATTTCGACTATACCGCAGTTCAAAGAATTGCGCTAAAGTGAACGCCCGGGTCTCACGAAAACGATATGTTACCCAACCCGTGGCTGAAATGACAAACTGGACCGGCAGCAGAAACAACCCCCAGAATAACGGGCTGAAGCCTGCCTTGAAATGCATTTCAAATATGGCAAGAGCGCTAACCGCACCAAAAGAGGATGCGGCCTGGGACACTGTCAGCATATAGCGGCCAGCGGAGCGGTTGGCTGCAAGAAAATCCGCAATACTACGATTATACCGCCTAAGCGCATTTATCAAAAACGCCAAGGCTGCAAAAAAGAGAAAAACTATTGCCCAATCGAGGTAACTCATGAAATCAGGCTCCAACCGCTCCGATTACAGCCATAGTTTTAAACTGCAAAGCTGCCTCCCCATGAGCATTGCCCGCATGGCGATGACAAAGCATCGTCCGAAACTCAATATGCGAGTTCATACAGGGCCGCGTCGGTGTCGATATTGGGGAATTTACTCTGGATTTTCTGCCTCGCTGCTTTAAATCGTATAGGATGCCTTTCGCGCAATCATGAGCAACATCTACGAGGTCGCCAAACTGGCCGGAGTTTCGCCTAAAACGGCAGCGCGAATCCTGACCGGCGAAACTGGTCGTGCAGCGAATCGCGTCAGCGTTTTGAAAGCGGCCAAGAAGTTGGGCTATACGCGAAATCAGCAAGCGGCCAATTTGCGTTCCGGTCAAAGTGGACTTCTTGGGCTTATCGTTCCCGACATTGCGAACCCTCAATACCCGCTGTTTTGCCGCTTCACGCATGATGTTGCTTTGAAATTCGGATATCGGATTATGCTCGCGAACAGCTACGGCAATGCGCAGGAGGAGGCCTCTGCGCTCGAGATTTTTCAGGCTAATCGGGTGGAAGGACTCATTCTGATTTGCAGCGAAGGCCAGTCGGACGAAACGTGCGATAAAGCGATCCGATCCCTTCTCTCCCGCAATATCCCCGTTTTGATCGGTGGTCGTTCCCTTCGGGGTTTGCCTGCCGATCAGTTGGTCACGCAAAATGCTTTGGGAACTGCCAAGGCGGTTGATTATCTTCTCCAATCCGGCCGGAAAAGGTTGGCCTTTCTTTCGGGCGCTAAACATCTGCTTGCTTCCCGCGAAAGATTCCAAGGTTTTCAGGATGCCCTTGAGAAGAATGGTCAAAAACTGAGGATGGAGTACACGAGCTTTCAAGATTTCACAGTGGAGAGTGGCGTTCGGCAAACCACGGCACTGTTGAAGCGTAAGCCTAGGCCTGATGCCATTGTCTGCGGCAACGACTTGATTGCCATTGGCGCAATCCAAGCAGTACAGGACAGCGGACTTCAAGTTCCCGCTGATGTCGCCATCATTGGTTTCGATGACATTCCATTTGCCCAAATTGTTAGGCCCAGACTTACAACTCTCCATCAATCTCGGGAACAAATGGCTATCGAAGGTGTCTCCCTGCTGGTCGATCGTATCCGCAGAAAGGATGTGACGAATCCACGTACCTTGAGTTACGAGCCAGATTTGGTCATTCGAGACTCTACCTAGTAGCAACACATTCATCCGATCGCGCACTTACCGTGAAACTTTACCGGTCCGCTAGCAAACTGCGCCGAACTTTTTCCCAATTACACCCCAATTCTTGTGATCTTCTAGATTGAAGACCCATGCCGACATACCGCGCAAATCGAATTGATTGACGATATCCAGCTTGCGCCCCAGGCTTTCATTATTTTCAAACCAAACTTCATGTCTATGATCGTTAGAGTCCTGATATGTGAAATGCGGGACGTTGGAAAGAGGATCAATTTCAATCACCGCTTCGTGTTTGGCCGCGACAGCCATGACTTCTTGAAAATATAGGTGCTTTGTGTTTTCGGGATCGGCTGTATCCCAATCACATCCATAAAACGGAACTCCCATTACGAGCTTACTGCGCGGTATGACGCTTACTGCATAGGTCATAACAGCTTCCGCCCAAATACGAGAGGAGATTGGACCAGGTTCGCCAAAGACGTATGCTGGATGGTGCTGGTCATAGCACATAACGCGTAGGATATCCGCCTCTAAGGAGAGCGCCCGCCAGTCCTGTGCCCGCGCCCCTACAGACCACGGATCGTCCGGACGGGTTTTCGGATGTAGATCCACAGATATGAGTAAGTCATGCCGATGAAATGCCCCGGCTAGGTCACGGATAAAATTAGTGTAGCTCTTGCAAAGTTCTCCAGGGAGAAACTCATAGTCTATGTCCAGCCCGAGCCATTTATTCTCCACAGCTAGATCGAGCAACGAGGCGATATGTTTTCTTGATAAATCAGGATCACGAAGCATCTCAGCCACATGGTCCGGTTCACCCGCGATCAGCGGCATAATCCCGATATTATTTTCAGCGCAATATTCGAGCAACTGAGCGCTGATATCATTTCGTTTTTCTGTGTAACCACCGTTGACATCACACAACAACCATGTCGGCATGACGTAATCCAGAATCCTAGGATTCCTCATAACTGTGTCCAGACCCGCGTCGGCATAGAGTTCATTAATCCACCCCGAGATTTCCCTATTTGTCTTTGTGGGCCCCATTTGGGAGTTTGCTGATATATTCATGTCCATATTCGTCTGTTTAGATCTTTTCCAAAGAAGCCGCATTGAAGTCGCTCATTCCTTGAAATAGGTGAGAGTAAAGGCATCTATGCTCCCTTCGATTACATAAGGAGTTGGTCCCTCATGACCAATTTGACTCCGAAAGAAAATATTGCTGCCTCCGGGGTTGAAATAAATATCACTCACCCCAATGTCGTCCTTTTCAATGACACGGATAAAAAATTTATCTAAAGCGAGCCTGCCGCCTATAATCACAGGCTTTGAAGCGTAAATTTCGGCGCCTTGATCATCGTTGATGGTCCACCGCACCGAATTATCAAATGTATTATATTCGATGAAGAAGCGGCAAATTCCGTCCCTTAAGCCTTTTGCCGGGCTGGGTTCTGCAACCTGAGCAGGCCCCATTGAAACAAGGGGAAAGGCTGTTGGAATTCCGTCATCGCCCCGCTGCAAAGCCACTTCAACACGCTCTCCTTCAAAACCAGCCAAACCGATCCAGACCTCGCCATAGCTGTTAAATTTTTCGATATTCAGCTCACATTCAAACTGAAATGACTTCTGATCGGTCGAAGGAATCTCCAGGACGGCTTCGATAAAAGGTAACTTATGGACAGGGTCACTTTCCCCTTTTGAGATTTTTAAACTCGGATCGGCCTCAAAGCTATTGACTGCGACACGGTCCTTTTCAGCGCGCGGAGTTTGAGCATGGGCCGCCATCGCTCCGACAACAACTACAAAGGCTAAGACCAAAGATGAGGTACGTTGACGAAAGGCGGATGATCTATTGATGCTTTTCATTGGATTTTGGGGTGTAAGAAGAGATCGGAACAAAGCTGATCGACCGTTCGAATGACCCGGTCGTCGGCGCTTTCGTGTGAGAAAAAGGCCACGCCTGGCATTTCAGGAGCTTTAGACCGAATCAATTTCATTTGTTCGGTTAGAAACTCGATTTGTTGGTCGGTAGAACCGTCGCGAGCATACTGTCGATCGATTCCAAGGCCTATTATCGCCCGCTTACTTATCTCGAGTTTCTGTAATTTTTCGATGGTACGTTCCAGCACAGAAAGCGGTGTTTTTCCCAGATAGAGATAACATTCGACCAGAATAAGGTCGAAATGCCCCGCCTTCAGGGCCACCAGGGATGCGGGGTCATAGTCACCAATCTGCCAGCATCCCAAGAGAAACTCAGGATGCTTTTTTTTAATTTCTGGAAGAGCGTTTAGCAGTTCCCCCATATCCTTATTTGTTGCTCCAATTTCATCGAAGCAGGCTCCAACAAGCCCCTTTTTAACAGCCTCGTCACAGAGGGCGACAGAGTCGCCACCCGTGCCAAATAACGCAAATGGGTAGGCCCCTCTTCGAAGCCATTCCGATAAATCCATCTCTAGGACCGGATGAACTACGTTCGCATATTTCAATGCGGGAGTATTGCCGTACCAGACAAAGTAGATATCAGCCTCAGGAACAGAGATCTCTAAATTTACCAAGGCATTTCCGCCAACCTTTCCGAGTTCATTCTCTGGATCAATCTGTACCCGCACATTCCATCGACCAGCGCTCTTCGGCGTCCAAGAAAAACTCGTACTGGAGACATCAAGTCCAGGAACACTATCGACTCGATATGCCGCAATTGTGGTCGGGCTATCTCCGTTTAGCCAAGCGATCACCTTCACCGGAACGCCTTTAGCGTCATCTTGACCGAGATTATGAATATCCACACCTATACTCACTGCCTCTCCAGGTTTCGGATACATTTTCGAGATCGCAATATCTGCGTTTCGCGCGATCAAAGGGTCAGGTGATACTTCCAATTCGGCACGCCGGCTCAGATAAACGACATTCGAATATTCCGATTCATTACCGAATGCGTCCACCGCCTTAAGGCAATATTCGCGATCCATGACGATGCGGTCCATTGGAAGATCAAGTACCAGCATTTCACCATGTCGTTTCAAGTTACGAACTCCACACTTCAACAACAGCGACCAAGAATCCGCCTGGGATCTCCTCGAATAAACTTCATACTCTGCGGGCCGAATCGGCGCGGCTTGTTCTACTTTCTTCCAGCTGAAAAGCAGTCTTCCGGACAAAGCTTTTTTCACCAACTGCGGTGCAGGCACAACATCTGAACCTCTCTCTTCGACTGGAGCCGATACATCTTTAGAAAACTCCCTGATTTCCTTTCCCATCACACTGCTTCGGAAGACTGCGTAATAATGAGTTCCACCATCAGGCACGCTGTAGGTGAATCCCGTCTCGCTCCATTTTATACGGCTTCCAACAAGTCGAGCGAAAGCTGCCCGGCTCACATCAATCGGTTCATCACTGCGGTAGATATTGTAGAGAGCATCTGGGGCAGATTTCTGCTCCTGCCAGCGAACAACGGTTTGCCGAAGCTCTGCCTGGTGTACTACGGTTACGACGTTCCCAACTTCTGCTCTAGAAATGCTGGTTGCCGTCAAGCCCGCTATGAATACCAGCAGGCTCTGCAATGGCGCGTGCAACCGTAATATGCGAGCACCCGAAGCAAGGAATATCATTGCACGTGAAGCGGCTTCGATGCCGATGCATTGAGGGTGCGAATTTCGCCACTTTGAGAGTCTATGCGAACGAATATTTCGTGATTTCCCTTCGAAGCGCGCCATGCTTGCTTCACGTCTGCGCGACCCCCAGGACAACCTTGGGTGGGCGTTATCAGTGGTAGCTTATGTACTTTGCCAATCTGATTCCCCCCCATTCGGGGATCATTGTCGTAAAACGTCACGTTGATATCTTTAGCGTCCATCCCGCCGATATTGAAAACGCTGGCCGACAGCATTACCTCATCGCCCTCCTTGGGATTGTAATTGGAAAAGACAATATCCCGCGCCCAGATGGTAACCAATGGTTCAACCCAATACTTCCTACACAGCTCGTCGCTAAATTTTACGATCTCTTCTGATTCGTCGCTTTTGAAGAACCCGACCCCTGCGATCTCCGGCGCATTGGTTCGAATATAGCGCACCTGATCTTCCAAACTTGATGTCGTCACAACGTAGCCAGCGCTCTTAATATCCCCGATACCAAGAGTAAGGATCACATTACTCAGAACATCCTGAGTTCGTGCTACTGATATATCATGGTCAAAGTATGCGAACGGATTGTAGGATTTGAACTCCGTAAGTTTGTAATTGGCATATGTTTCGAGCAAGAGCAGATCGACTCCGCTCTTGCGATATGGATTCTTTGCCAGTTTACAAAAGCCGGGTCTAAGGGCCCCGCATATCCAAAGCCCTGTCCAGGTATCTGGATTCTTTTCGTTAAATTTTCCGAGCGCGCCTACCAGTTCGGGATATGGCAGTTCATTGTCGGAATACCCTCCCATTTCATCGATCCAAATATTCTCAGATTTCGGATGCTTCTGCGGATCAACTCCTTCATCCAGATACGCGAGATAGTCGTCGCCTGATTTTTCCTTCAGGACGCCCTTCCACTGACACGCTCGCACCCCTCGGCGTTCCCAATAGTCCATCCAGCCCAAAGTTTCGTCGGGTTGCGAAGTATGAGCCTGTAGAATGGTCACATACTTCAACGATTTATCTCGTTCCAACGAGCCTCCGTACCAAGCAAAAGTCAGTGGTTTTGCCACTACGGGTACCGTCACTTCTTTAACCAGTATTTCGGCCCCCGCTTGCGACCGGACTATGACCTGAAGTGTTCGCCACCCATTTGCTTTTGGTGTCCACTTAAGCCGGGCCGTTTCCGATGTTCCTGACTTTATGGAGATACTGGCTTGATCGATAATTTTTTGATCAAGCTTGTCCCTCAGGAGGATCGAGAATGGACCCTCGTGAGGAGAGTCATTGTTGTAACATCGTACCAGAATAGCGGCCTCAGCTTGTTCCCAGGGGATTGCTGGTTGAACGGTGACGTCACTGTTTTTGTAATCTTCAACATTTATGACAACCGGTTGAGCTGCATTGATGCTAATTAGCGTAAGAAGCATCAGGAAGGCGGTTAAGTGTATAGGGGACACAAAGAAAGACATCAATCGAAACTTCGGGTGGTAGTTAAGGTATATAGAAATGCTGTTCGTCGAGAGGGAGGTCGGCATCATTGTAGATTTTTTCAAATGGCCACCATTCAACATGACCATCCACAAAGGCGAGATTCGAGCCTTCGGAATGCCAGCGTCCGATCCATTGTCGGTACTGGTATTTTCCAGCGTAGGCATCTGAGGTCGCTAGGTAGGCAGATGCGTCAATCCACATGATAGTTCGAGAAGGAACCGTTGCGGCCTTCCTTCCGAAATTTCCAAGCGATCCGTTATAACCATAGCTGCATTTGATGCCATCGCCATCCTTGTAGAAGTGCGCCGGACACAACATGCTTTTCTCGTCCTTCACATATTCGTGAAACCATGCGCGCCAATAGTTTCCGCTATCGTTGGCCCAAGGCATGAAGGAACCGTTATTGTCAGCGCAATACATCATCTGCAGGGCTGCTATCTGCCGCAGATTACCAGCGCACACCGCCTGGCGACTTTTTGCCAGAACCCCTTTAGTGAATGGAAATAACAAGGCTGCAAGGGCTCCAAGGATCACCACCGTAACCAAAATTTCCAGTAGTGAGAAGCCCCCTGGACGACGATGTGCACCTAGCGCTTGCAGGCCTTTTCCACTCCTGAGACCCCGTAAGTTCAGGCTAGCGGTGTCGCATTTCTCGTCCATGTTCCCTGCGCGATTATTTATTCAAGAATACGCTATCGCTTACGGCGAATATATCGGTATCCGATCATGGCAATGCCAAGACCCACCATTGCTACAGTCCCCGGCTCAGGAACTACCTGATTCGATAGTCCATAAAGTCGAAACTGCGCATTAAACGGGGCAAACTGATAGGAAATAGAACTAGAAGAAGCCAAAAACTCATAGCTGAGGAGATTCGGGTTGCCATTTCCCGTGAAGTTCTCATCAAACCCAATATAACTTCCTCCATCACTCACCGCGATATTGTTTATTGCCCCGCCTACCGCGCCGAAGCCGGCATTATAGAAGGTCGTCCGATAAGTGAGGCCCGAGGTTAGTCCCGTTAGGGTTAAAGTGACTGCAGCGCCAGACTGATCATAGAAGAAGCTGGTCAAAAGTGCATTCATTCCCCCCGTTGCGGTGTTTGAAATCCCAGTGATGGTCCCCAATCCTCCGGGAGTGTCAAAATTCCATCCGTACCCCCCTGTAGTGCCAGATGCTCCAGCCGCTTGGAATGTTACACCATTCACGATAGTGGAAACATCGGAGGCCGTGTTCAGTGTAAGCGTGTAGTTTGAACTCAAGCTCACACCTGAGTCAGCGTCACCTGAAAAAGGAGCGACACTGAATACGCCCGCGGCCTGGGCGGAAAATGACACCGACAACCCGCATACTATGACTGCCTTGCGCAGGAGTTTCCCGAAAATATTGTTTTTAGGACTGGATTTCATCGTTTGTTTTTCTGTTTGGTTTGACTGGAGTGATACTATAATAAATGACATCGATGTCAATTTATCTTATGAACCGCTATGCCTTAAGATTTGCTATTCCAAAAGGATTCCAAAGACACGAATTTGTATTACCGACACCTACCACCAACTCGGCACTTCCGCTGTCCGGCGCCGCCCATGCCACAAGCATTTCATGACTACCTCGCGGCAGCAGTCCGGTTTGAAAGACTCCCCTACCGCCCCGATGAAAGCCGGGGGCAAGAGAATCTTCGCACCCAACTCCAAAAGGAGCTTCACCTAATTTGACTCCATCCAGCCATACCGCGGAGCGGGTATTGGTAAAAGCCATGACCCTCAAGTCTTCATCGTTTTCTAAAACAATTTCCTTTTTAGACAGCAGAATTGGTCGGCAAAAATCTTCGCGCTTTCGTGTCATCCAGTGTCCGGCCAGAGAAATATCAGTGCCTTCGGATAGCTGTCGACTGGCCGCGCCATTCTGAGTGGGTGCGTCTAAGAAGGCCTCATCATCGGTCCATCCGAATCGCATACTTACTTCGATGGGCGAATTCCCTGCCGTCGGAGCACTCCGCGGGAGAACAACTCCTATACTTGGAGTATCTCCAGACAACTGACGACTGAGGCGAAGAGTTCTCTCCGTAAGGTCAGAAATATCGGCCGGCACATCCACGCCCGAGATTCCCTTACTGAGTTGGATTGTATTTCCAATAGGACGACTCCACTTCTCTGGGATTCCTTGCGGATTCAAAATACCCAGTAACGCCCCCAGCGTGGCACCCGTGCAGTCAGTATCTGCACCGCAGTTCACAGCGACACAAAGCGACTGGCCAAAGTCCTCTTCCCCAGCGAGCCAGCCCAAAATGGTATAAGCAAGATTCGCCGCAACATCCGTGAAATTGGAAGTACCAAATCGACGGTTGATCTTCTCTCGCACTAGCAGCCAAGAATCATCTGAACCCTCGAATTCTTTCCACCAGCGGCGAGTATCCTCGACAGCCCTGCGTACCCTGCTTTCCGGCGGCAGAAAGGCTAAAGCCGTATCGAGTAAAACGTCCCGACGATGCTCGGCGAAAGCGGCAGACTGCAATGCAGAAAGAAAGACAATAGCCCAAACCCCATCCCCGGCGTGATCACAAACTGCATCACAGTATGCAAAACCTGCAGCACGAGCAGGATCCCCGGGAGCCATGCATGCCCATAACTCACTTCGAATAGCAGCCCCCAATCCTTCGGAAAACCAATTGTCAAACGCCCCGACCTGCATGCCCGTCAATCCGTATTCGAGGTTGCGTAAACAACAGCCATATTCATCCCAGGGAAAGCGAACATGCCGGCGCCAAGCATCTGCTAGGCCCCCAGGAGTCAGCTGACCTTGACCAGTTGAGAGGAGATGATGCAACCAGACCACTTGGAGATCGAGGTCATCATTGGGTGCCAAGGAGTTCGGAATTGGCTCGTAAAAGCTCAATTGATGCGGCCCCAATTTACCCTCCAGCGGCATGCCCAAAGTGCCTCCGATAGCCTTACCCAACCAGCATGCTTCAATCTTCTTAGAAAAATTCGACATAATAAAACGCAAGAGACAAATTAAATGACATCGATGTCATAAAATACAAATTAAATTTCAATTTCACCTTTTTTATTCAGGCCTCGTACTCGATCAAAACCTTGCCGGTTTTCCCCGCCGCCATAAGTTCAAATGCTTCCGAAGCATCCTGCAACGGCAACCGATGAGTTACGAGCGAACCGACAGGCATACCATCACGATAGGCCTCCAACATCGCGGGATACT
This sequence comes from uncultured Chthoniobacterales bacterium, assembly GCA_964445975.1. Lineage (GTDB taxonomy): Bacteria > Verrucomicrobiota > Verrucomicrobiia > Chthoniobacterales > Terrimicrobiaceae > CAYUMP01. Next base: position 16,231 of record CAYUMP010000013.1, read on the forward strand.
CATTGAAATGATAAAACCATGAGCCGAAAGCGGTGATGTCCCGCCGAATAAAATCCTCACTTGGCGAGAGTAAAAGCTCGGGTTGCTCGCCATTGAAAACGACGGTTCCTCCCTTACGCACCGATGCGAAGCACTGTTTCGCCGTTACCGGTACACCGGCAGCTTCAATACAGACATCCGCCCCCTTTTTTCCCGTCAAAGCAATGATCGTCGCTGGGACATCTACTTCGCCTGTCGCTAGAACAGTATCCGAGGCTCCCAACTTTTTCGCCAAGGCAATTCGATCCGGAGAGAGGTCCACACCAATGAGCCGGCGGCCATAATGCTTTTGGACGATAATCTCCCCTAGTCCAATCGGACCAAGTCCAAACACTGCCACATCATTACCCCTAACCTCGCGCAATTTGGTCCAAGTGTGAAAAGGCACGCCCAATCCATCACCGGTAATAAGAACCGCTACCTCCCACGGCAGATCTTCAGGCAATTTATGGCATGCGAGCGCCGCAATCTTAAAATACTCGGCATGCATCTGGCCGTAAAATTTGAAATTATTACACCAAGTGTATTGCCCTTGTGCGCAATATTCACAATGCCCGCATCCGGCGATAGCACTTACACCCACGCGGTCACCTACACGTAAAGCAGACACCCCTTCGCCAAGTTCAACAACGAAACCTGCCGCCTCATGGCCAATGTTTCCCTCCGAAAGCCCCCCCTGGCGATAGGTCGTCATCTCGCTTCCACACAGAGCCGACACAACGGTTTTGACGATCACCTCTCCAGGACCTGGAGACGGTTGAGAGGTTTCTGCGACAATGATCTGTCCTTGACCTTTTTGATGAACGATTTTCATAGAAATTAAACTTTGGTTGGGGAGGGCGCCGCCAAGTTGTCCCTTGCAACGTCACCAAACGGCAGTTCTTCCTGCACCCGCACCGCCCGCTTTTCCGAAATGGAACGTTTTATAGCGGCCTCAACTTGTAACTCTCGCAAGCCGTCTAGCCCACTCACGGGCGGGGGGCTATCTATTCGGACAGACTCTAAATATGCTGGAATTGCTTTTTGAAACGATGCTCCATAATCATTCCATCGAGAGGCATTTCGCACCAAAGTCCTACGCTCGTGTACTTGAGAATTGGCGTCAAGCACCTCCAATTCCCCGTCAATATCGCGCATGTGAAGGCGTCCGTTTTCAAAAGTGAAGGTGAGCTCAAAAAGGGGATGCTGCCAAGCCATGCCGGTGGTACCTATAAGCGTCCCTACCGCACCATCTAATAATCGAAATGAAGCCGCCACATCGGGTGCTACCATTCCGCCCTGCCCGCTCCTCACAATGCTGCCACTGATAGCGGTCAGTTCTTCTACTCCCCCACCAAAATGGTGAACGAGATCAATACAATGGCTCCAACATGCAAAATGCACTTGTCCTACTACTTGAATCAACTTCCCGAAGCCTCGTTCCATCGAAATTCTTTTGGCATAGAGAGTCTGGTCAAACGAGCGATAGTTGAAATTCATCGCCACCTGACAGCCAGCCGTCTTTGCAGCTTCAAGTAGAGCCTTGGCCAGGAAAAAGTCTTCCTCCGTCACATTGGCCTGGCCATTCGTCGCAACCAGGGGCTTCTCACAAAAGATTCGCTTCACCCCCAAGCGTATCAATGTCATCGCCGAATCGTAGTGATTCTGCTCACTAGTCAGGACAAACGCCGAGTCTGGCTTCCAGGCTGCGACCTCTTCTAGCGAAGCCAGGCATTCGCCGCCAAATTCCTCAGCCGCATTTTTAGCGCGCTCACCCACGCGATTGTACAAACCCACTTGCAAATCTTTATCGTCTCGTAGGATCGGCAAATAATTTCCAGTCGCCACCGATCCGGTGCCAACCACAGCAATGCGCAAGAAGCGAGAGTTCATCTAGAATTAATATAATACATGGCCGCGGACGGCTTTGGAGGGCACATGAATCCAAGAAATTGACATCGATGTCAATTTGATTTATACGGTGATCAAAATATTTCCCGCAGTGCCGAGGAACTCACACTCTAATGACAAAATAGTCATCAGTCAGTCTATCGCGACCAACTCGACTTCGATGTCTCACCGACTCTTAAAGCCACAACATCTTTCGATTACGACTATCAAAGCCAGAATTGCCTTATATTCAATGAACCCACAATCCCTTATCAGCAAACCTGCGGCTAAAAGTTCGTCCGTTGATAAGGCCCTTCGCCTTCTAGAGTTTCTAGCAGCATCCACTGTTTCTGTCTCGCTTCAGGAAGCGGCAGAAGCCGTTCAACTACCGAAGCCAACGGCATATCGCTTGCTGCGCACTTTGCAGAAACGCGGTTACGTGACGCGTCCGGCGAGTAGTAAGCGCTACATCTCAAACATACGCATTAGTCGACTATAACGTACCCGTCCATTCAGACGGGCGGGAGGGAACCCACTGCTTTACGCATTACTTCGACATCGTGATGAGAATAAATTTCGTGAACTTGATCGCTGGCATGTCCTGCGAGTTTTTTCCGAACGTCCACGGCAATTCCCTGCTGAGCAAGACCCGTCACAAATGTGTGCCGCAGACTGTGGAATGAGAGAGCAAAACGTGCGCGCCCTTCCTTCCCACCTTTTGGGGTAATCTTACTCTCGACTTTGGCTTTCTTTAACAGTTTGCGGAATTGGCCTGAAATTCCGCCTGATCCGCTCACCCGACTACCGTACACCTCAGGAAAAACCGGCGCTTTACCGATCCCTGTCGGCCTTTGGCTTAACCAGGTGAAAAGACTTTGGTGGATAGGAATTACCACAGGTGTATCCGTTTTAACCGTTTTCACCCTGATCAGTTGAGAATCAATATCCAGGTCGTCCCATTCGAGATTGATCAAATTCGAGAGCCGAAGCCCCGTATAGTAACCGGCAAGAATAACCCCTTCCCAATCACTGTCCTTGGCGACTCGGAGAAGTGCCGCTACCTGACTCGCCGTGAATGGTTGGCGCTGAGCCGTATTCTTGGCCCGGAAGCTGTCAACAGCAGCCACAGGGTTGACCGAAATGTATCCCATCTTCATCGCTGAGGCGAATGGTACGTTAAGCACTTTCTTCACTATATTATTCACGGTTGCTTCGGTTCGCCCCGCTTTCTTCAACTTGTCGCGAAAATTTCGGATGTCGGTGGGAGAAACTGCCGCCAGTGTGAGAGTGGCCTTGTCCCCCAAATGTGTAAGAAAGTCTCGGACAACTTGAGTGTAGCGGAGCATTGTATTTTCCGACGCTGTCCCCTTGCGATTTTGAATCCATTCCTCCAGCCAAGACTTTGTGGAATAAAATTGAATTTTCTCTCCGGTGGCGTTTTCCAGTATATCCGACAATACTTTTCTGACCTGCGCTTCCGTCAGTGTCTTTGCACGGCCATTCCGCGCCGTTTCTTCCCACGACAGGCAGATTTTTAGAGCGGCGCTGTGTTTCTTTTCTTTGGTGCTGCGGAAAGTGCGGCGACCGTCAGGGAGATAAAACGCACAATACCAGTAGGGACTTTTACCTCGTGGATCTTTGTGGATCGATGCCATAAGTGTCATAATATAGATCATAACGTCTAAGCGTGTCACCAAGGTTTTCCAGTGTCTCCCTACAGAGTAAATCACCTGCACAGGCATCGCGTCTCTTATCGAGGGTTCGAGTCCCTTCACCCGCTCCATTTTTTTTGAAGGCCAGGCATTTACGAAATCCTGGCCTTCTTTTTTTGCCGAAGCCAGACGGCTTATCTTAATAGATGCGCCCGGAATTGGCGACGTTAGCTATATTCCCGTTTACTCGCTCACTTCAATGGTGAGGGAACCGTAGTCGGACTGACAGGTAACTTTCAGGCCTTCGGGACGGAGGCGGATGGTCTCATCCAGGTCAATGGAGTCGGTCTTTTCCACGATGCGGAACGGGCGACCGGCCCAGGCTGGCGGCAGGCGGACGGTGTCGGCGTTCACCGGTTGATGGTAGTCGATATGGACGATGGTTTTGTCCCCTTCCTCGTGCCAGTAGACGCAGGTGGCTTTGTCTTGCAGGGAGGGGTTGAAGTATTGCCGGTAGGCGACGCAGTCGAAGCGGGTGCCGACGGGCACGGGATTGGCGATCGCTTCATCGAGCGCGAAGGGATAGGTCTTGACCGAGGTGTAGATGAAACCCGCAGAGTTACGATGCCATGAGGGGTTATTCAGCGCGGTCAGCCCGTTGATTGGTGAATAACCGAAGGCGAGGCCGAGGCGGTTTTTTGTTTTTTCGGAATCACCTTGGCCCAAAAGCTGGATGAACCGCACGGGCTGGCCCCGGGATTCTCCGCTGAACCTCAACTCCGAACCTGGCGGATCGTCGAAGGGCTGAATGGATTGAAAATCGTAGTCGATGCCGTCCTGCTGGAAGGGCACGGTTTTTGGAATGTAGTAGCGCAGGCGATGGCCGGCGGGCTTTTGCAGGACGGCCTGTTGGATGAAGCCCATGAATTCCAGGTTGAAGGGCTGGAGCGCTGTCGCCTGGTGGGAGATGACAACGGAGGCGTTTGGCGAGATGCGGTAGACGATCTTGTTATTGATCACACCGTCGAGGTGCGCGGCGGTGAAGTTCGGCCGAAGGCCGGGATGCCGGATCACCTCGGCCAGCACCGAGGCAGGGTTGATGATGTCGTACTCCTCGACGATATCGAGGAAGTCGCACCCGATGATTTTGCCGGGCTTGAGCGGTGTTTTTCCATCGGCGAGAAATTTTTGTTCCTTGAGCCGGGCGCAGGGCCAGAGCTGGGTCAGGGTCGATTTGGAAAAGGCAAGCTGGGAGCCGTCGCTGGTTCGGGTCAGGGTGGTGCCGGCGATTTGATTCGTGAATTTCCAGAAAGGATAAGTAGCGAGGTTTTCCGAAAGGAGGCGGGCCACGCCGGGAGCTGACACGTCGATGATGTAAAAGGTCGCGCCGCTCTCATCCTTCCAACTGCCACCGATATCACGCGCGGTGAGAGCGTTCGCCGCCACGGCGAGTTCGATGACGCTGGTGCAGCCGTGGTTTCCCCCGATGTAGGTGCCGTTGATGTGCCAGGGGGTGGCGTCGTCGCCATTCGTGTGGATCAGTTCCCCCTGCCGGACGGTCTCGGCGGTGAGCTTCACCGCGCGGTCGATCAGGCGGGTGTCGTAGCTATTGACGACGAAGTTTTCGGTGGGTTGGCGGCGGAAGTTCAAGAGGATATCCTGCTCGCGGGAGAAGGCGCATCTTATCCAGGCGGAGCGGTCGTTCGCTTCCTCCTGAAAAAATACGCTCATTCGTTTGGCCTGGAGGGGATCGCCGCCGCTGGGCGCGGCCAAGACGGGCAATACTGATGAACACAGAGCCAAGGCAAAGGAACGCATCTTCATGTCAGGCTGGGATAACTACGCGAGCCGACGCACCCGAGTAAATGAACATAAGGGCGGATTTGTGTGTGTGCGAGGAATCCACCCGTCAGGGCTGGGTCATAAACGGATTGGCATGCAATTGACGAAAGGCCGCGGGACCAGCGCCCTGAAGACTGCGGAAGACCTTGGAGAAATGGTAGCGGTCGCAGAAGCCTGTCTCCTCCGCGATCTGCTCGATCGAGAGCTCGGAGAATTGCAGCAGGAGGGCGGCCTTCTCAACGCGCTTGCGGCGGAGGAAGCCTTGCAGCGAGTGACCCATCTGCTCTTTGAAAAGATGGGTCAGCGCGCCGACACTCATGCGGGCCTCGCGCGCGAGATCGGCATTGGACGTGCTGGGTTTGAGATGTTCGTCCATATAGGAGAGGACTTTCAAAATACGCACATCGGTCTTCCTGGCTCCGGCCTGCTGCAGATCGGTCATGGAAGCGGCCAGCTCGATCAACGAGCGGGCGACCAATGAGACCTGCCGGGCGGAGGGCCGAGGGGTCTTGAGCAACTGCCGCAGGCTTTCGCCCACGCCGAGGAGCGGCGGTTTCATAAGTAGGCGAAGCAACTGCGGAGCAGTCGGGTCACTCAGCAGCGGCATCTGAAAATGAATGTACAGATGATCGCAGGGCTTGGTGTTTACGGTGGAAAAGACCGCATTGGGCCTGATCAATACAGCGGCCCCCGGGGTGAGCGGGGTGGTCACATTGTCACAGCGGATGCTGGCCCCGGCGGAGGTGTTCCAATAAAAGCGCCAGAAGGGCAGGGAGACGCGCGAGAAATCCCATCGATTCGCCAGGATGCGCGTGTAGCCGCACACGAGCAGCCGCAGGCGGGGGTCTTCGAGTTCAGTGCGCACGACACTCATCACGGGCGGTTGTCGCACCTCCGCATTCTGCTTGCACCAAATTTTTGGCCATCCCGCGCGGCCGAAAGCTCTTTTACACACAAAATAGGCGTTGCATTCATTTACCGAAAAGGAGGCGCGGTTCTAGCTTGCGAGCCATGGATGCCATCACCATTCCGGATCGCGAGTTCAAGGAACGAATCGCCAAGACCCGGCAGGCCATGCAGGAGAAAGAGATCGATCTTCTGCTCGCCTTTGCCACGGAGTCGGAGCCGGCGTATGTGCGGTATTTTTCCGACTACTGGCCGAGCTTTGAAACGGCCGGGGTGTTGATTCCGGCGACCAATCCAGAGAGCCTCTTAATTGGCCCAGAGAGCCGGACCTATGCGGCGGCGCGGTCAAAGATCGGCGAGGTCATCCGGATGATGGATTTTCGGGAATCCTCCCAGCCGTCGTATCCGGGGTCGAAGCTGGCGTCGTGGGCGGAGGTCTTGAATGCCCACAGACCGAAGCGCCTGGGCATTGCGGGATGGCATCTCATTCCCCATGAAATCATGCTGGGCCTGCAAGCGGCGGTTCCCGGGGTGGAGATCATCAACGCCGACGACGTCGTGCGCAGCGTCATGCGCACCAAGTCCGCGAATGAATTGCAATGCCTGCGGGAGGCGGCCCGCATTTCCGAACTGGGCTTCAAGGCGGTGCTGGAAAACATCCGCGAGGGGGCGACGGAAGCGCAACTTTGCGGTATTGCCAGCGCGGCCATGCTGGCCAATGGAGCGGAGGCCACGGGTTATCCCATCTGGTGTTGCAGCGGGCCCAACTCCACGCAAGCCATCAGCCGGCCCACTCATCGCAAGGTGCAAAAGGGCGAAGTCATTCACTTCAGCATCGGGGCGAAGGTGGCAGGTTATAGCGCGAGCGTAGGACGACCGGTAGTGCTGGGAAGTTGCCCGAATGATTTGAAATCCTTTCTTCAGGTCGGCCTCGATGCGATGACCATGACGATCGACCTCATGCGGGCGGGCACGATCTCCGGGGAAGTGGCGCGCAAGGTGCATGGCTGGATTGCCGACCAGGGGTACGGCCATACGGTCCTCTACGGGCCAGCCCATGGCTGCGGGCAGATGGAGTGCGAGTTTCCCTTTCTGGAAAGCTCCTCCACTTTCACTCTGATGGAGGACATGGCCTTCATGGTCGATGTTTTCCTGGCCGATACTCACCGAGGCTTTCGCTGGGAGGACGGCATCATTGTCCGCCAAGGCGCGGCGGAAGAACTCTCAAGCTTTGGCCGCAAGCTGAACATTCTGGAGGTCTAAAACATGATCATCGACGTGCACGGCCATCTCGGCCGCATCAATCAAGCGCCTTTCTGGGCGGCCAATGCCCAGGAACTCGACGGTTACCTCGACGAGGCGAAGGTTGACGAGCTTTGGATCTCGTCCGCGCGCTCGCTCATGTATGAGGCCCGCGAGGGCAATGCCGAGCTGATCGATGCGTTGAAAAATTCGCGCAAGCTCCGCGGTTATATCGTGCTGAATCCGGTCTGCCCCGACTCCATCGAGGATATCGGCTTGCTGCAGGAGGAGAAGGTCATCGGGGTGAAAATCCATCCGGACTATCATGGCTATGATGCCTGTTCACCGCTGGTGCGACCGTTCCTCGATGAGGTGGCGCAGCAGACGAGGCTGATCCTCACTCATGTGTCCTGCATGCCGGGTACGGCGTTTTCGGAAGGGGTGAAGCTGCTGGAGTTTGCCCGACGGCATCCGCAGACGAATTTCATCTTCGCGCATATCGGCGGTATTTTTCAAAACCCGCTCTATCCTTATTTTCCCAACTACGAAGGGCTGGAGAAAATCGCCGCGGCCAATCTGCCGAATGTGTTCGTCGATACCTCCCATCATCTCATGTATGTCTATCCCGGCGTCATGCAGCAGGTGGTCGATATCTTCGGCGCGGATCGCCTGGTCTTCGGCACGGACATGCCTTTGCAGGGCCCGATGCAGGCGCGCTTCGCGATCGAGGCGATTCGTGCGCTCGATATTCCCGAGAGCGACAAGGACAAGATTCTTTTCGCCAACGCACAGAAGCTCCTGGCCGCCACCAAATGAACACGGGCGGCGCGACCACCTGGTATTTTCCTGACGGCTACCTTCCGCACAAGCAGGCGGGAGCGGCCGTGGAGGCTCATGAAGCCCTCATGTTGCTCAATGTGGGCCTGGTCGACGCCAATGTTCTCATCGACATTTACTTTTCCGATCGCGCGCCGCTGCGCGACATCCCGGTGAAGGTGCCGGCGGAACGCATCATTGCGCTGCGCATGGATTCACCGACCGACCTTGGTGGCGCCGTCATCCCGGAACTCACCCAGTACGCCTTGCGCATCATCTCCGATCAGCGGCTCGTCGCTCAGTTTGGCCGCCTCGATACGACGCAGGACAATCTGGCCTATTACGGCAGCGACGGATTTCACGAATAACCCATCACACATCAACATTATGAAACTGACCCGCGACAACCTCTGGATTTGGGGACAACACCCAGGCTGCCATCATGCCGGCGACTACGCCCTGCCCGGCGAAAACCTCATGGATTCGGCCGAAGGCGCACGCTATCTCGGCATTCCCAACTGCTGCCGGGTGGTGATGCAGGACAAGCCGGCACCGCCGTTCGATGCGGAGTCCGAAAAACTGAAAGACTTCAAACAGGTGGTATGGTCGTCCGTCGGGGCCGGCAGCACGACGCGCCATCGGGCCAACCAGAGCGATCTGGAAGAGGTGCTTCGTCAGGCGAGCCAGTATCCGAATGTCACCGGTGCGGTGCTGGACGATTTTTTTCCCTCGGCCGAGGACTTTGAAAGCAACACGGGCGACCGCGCCCGCCACACCATCGACAGCATTCGCTCGATGCGCGACCAGCTTCATGGTTTCCCAGGCCGGAAGCTCGACCTTTGGTTGGTATGGTACGACTATCAGCTCGACTTCAATGTGGAGGACTATGTCAACCTCTGCGACGTGATCACCCTCTGGACCTGGGAAGGCTCCCAACTCAGCAAGCTGGATGAGAACATCGAGAAAGTGGTCCGCAAGACGCCCGGCAAACGCCGTCTCGCCGGCTGCTACATGTGGAACTACGGCGAGCGCAAGCCGCTGACCAACGAGCAAATGCAATTCCAGCTCGACCGCTATCAGCACTATATCGAAAAGGGAGACCTTGAAGGCATCGTCTTCTGCTCAAACTGCATCGCCGACATCGGGCTGGAGGCGGTGGAAATGACGCGGCAGTGGATTCAAAAAATCTAGAAAAATGATGACGCCCCCTCGATTGCTCCATCTGATTGCCGCCGGTGTACTATGGGGGGCGCACAGCCTTTCCGCCGAAGATGCCGCTCTGGTCCAGAGCGGCACGGCGGCGGGAGCGATTGTGATACCCGATGATGCGAGTGCACAGCTAAGGGGGGCAGCGGAATTCCTGCGCGACTACGTGGCCAAGTCAACCGGGGCGACGGTACCCATTCAGGCCGAGGCCAAGGGCCTACCGGCCGTTCATCTCGGCTCGTCATCCCTGGTTGAAAAAGGGGGGTTAAAGGAGCTGGGCCGAAGTGGATTTCTGGCCAGGCGGGTGGATGCGAAAAACTATGTTATTACCGGAGCCTCGGACTGGGGGACGGAATTTGGCGTCTACGATTTTCTGGAGCGTCACCTCGGGGTGCGCTGGCTTGCTCCCACGGAATTGTTCACGGAAATTCCGCAGCACGAGAAGATCCTTTTACCGGAAGGCGAACTCAAAGAGATTCCCGTTTTTCTTTCGCGGGAACTTTACCCGATCGATGTCGAGAGTGATCCGAAGGACACGGCCCGGGCATCTGCTCCTCTCTGGTATCGCCTGGGCGACGAGTGGGGCAGGGCCAATCGGTTGCTGGCCGATGTGGCGTTCCATCACTACCTGAAGGATCTCCTGCCCCCGAGCAAGTTCGGCGCTTCCCATCCCGAGTTTTACCCGGTTTTGGAAGGCAAGCGCATGGTTCCTCCGGATGATATCCATGAGCAATGGCAACCGAACTTCTCCGCCCCGGGCATTGCAGAAGCCTCGGCGGCGGAGATCATCAAATACTTCGACGCGCATCCCGAGAAAAACAGTTATTCGTTGGGAATCAACGATAGCTACCGGTTCGACGAATCCGATGAATCGAAGGCTCGTCGCAGCGGCCGTAAGAACTCGATCAATCTCGAGGATATTTCCGACGACTACTACCGGTGGGCCAATGATGTTGCTGCTTTGGTGCGTGAAAAGTATCCGGACAAGGTCCTGGGATTGCTGGCATATCTGCAAGTCCTCGATCCGCCGACCCAAATCAAAGTCAGTTCATCCATTGTGCCTTTCCTCACGTACGAAAATACGCGCTGGGAAGATCCCGAGTATCGCGCCGCCATGCAAAAGCTCACTCTGACCTGGGGCGAAGCAGTGCCGGTCCTGGGGTGGTATGACTATGTCTATGGCAGCCGGTATTTGGTCCCCCGGATTTTTCCGCACGCTGAACAGAGGTCGCTGATCTGGGGGGCGGAGCATCAAGTGAAATACTATTACGCGGAGGCCATGCCCAATTGGGGGGAAGGAGCCAACCTGTGGGTGTTGACCAAGTTGCTCTGGAATCCCAGACAGGATGTCGAGGCGCTGCTCGATGACTGGTACCGCACGGCAGTCGGCACCGCGGCCGCTCCCAAGCTCAAGGAATACTATCAAATCTGGGAAAAATTTTGGGAGAACGATATTCGCGCCTCACCCTGGTACAGTTCGCTCAATCTCTGGCAGGATTTCGACAGCACCACCTACTTGTTAGCGGTGCCCACGGAATATCTTGAGCGGTCGGACCGGCTGGTGGATGAGGCGGTCGAACTGGCGGGCACGCCGGTGCAGAAGGAGCGGGCGGAGATGCTGCGGAGGATGTGGAAGATCTATCGGGCTTCGATCATCGCCAGGAAGGCGGATGAGCTTTGGAAGACCGCCGACCTGCAGACGAAGGCGCAAGCGGCTGATTATCTGCAACAATGCAAGGCGGGCATCGAGGAAGCTAAAAAGCGTTTGGTCCTGCTGGGGGCGTTGAGCAAAGATCCGCTCATGGGCCATTCGGTATTTCGGTACACCTCCTCGTGGATGCGGGGCGACGACTGGGGCACGAATGCGCTCTGGCCATTGCTCCCCTGGGTCAACAAGGATGAGAAGGTGCGAAAGTACCTCGAAGAACTGGCGGCTCCGGAGGCGGAAGACCGGGTGCTTGGTTCAGGGCTCACCTATGAAGGCCAGGCTGATCCGCTCACGCATCAAGCGCCCAAAGTGGCCGCCGCCATTCTGGCGCTCAGCCAAGGAAAGGTACCGCAGCTTTTGCAGGATGCCTCTTTCGAGGATGGGTTGCGGGGATGGAGCAGCGGTCCCTACAAAGTCAGCCAACAGGCGGCGGCCGAAGGGAAGTCCAGTTTGCGTATTGCTTCATCGGAAGACAGCGCGCTGGTCCAGGACGTGCCCTACGAGTCTGGAACCTATGTGGCCAAGGTCAGCGCGATGGGGGCGGAGAATTTTAAGACAGGAAAAATTCAGTTGGTTTTGACCGCCATGAACGACGCCGGAACCCAGATCGGCATTACCCTGCCGACGGCGGAGGTGAAGCTGCATGCGGGAAAATGGAGCACCCTTGTCCTGCCATTTTCCTTGGGAAAATTTTCTCTGGTGCCAACCATCCTCAAGGTGGAGGTCCGCTTCGAAGGGCTGTCGGATAAAGATGTGGTCTATCTCGATGATCTGGGCGTGTACCGGGTGGATGAGGCGGCGAAGGCACGGGGGGCGGCCGGACCGGACGGGAACTGATCGAAGGCGCCAACTCCAGCAATCCCGCGCACCAAAATCGGGGTTAAAAAGCTTTGACCTGCGGCAGAACTGCTATATAGCAATTATCTGATGGACGATCGCTCCCCCCGACGCAGTCACACCATGCCCCGCGCGGCGGGAGCAAGAGGTTTTTATCCCGGCCAAGGCAAAGTGGCAATGAACAGGAAGTGAGAAGATGGGAAACGGCAAAGTCGCGGGATATTCTTTGGTGGTCCTGGGGTTGTGGGTCAGTGCCCCTCTCGTGCGCGCCAACGAAGCCAGCAAGGTTCCTGCGATGAACCTTGCGGCCGACGGCGCAAAGCCGGAGATGACGTGGTTTCTGGCGGATTTGCTGAAGGTTCCGGCCACTGCCGAAGCCGACGCCTATCCCGCGCAGCAGGTGGAGGGGGTGCGCTCGTTGCTGATGGAGGGGACGCCTTATCGAGGCCAAGCGACGCAGCTTTTCGCCTACTACGCCGCACCTAAAGGCCAGCCTCCGGCCAACGGCTGGCCGGCTGTGGTCATCGCGCATGGAGGCGGCGGCACGGCGTACGCGAAGTATATTCAAATGTGGAACGACCGGGGATATGCCGCGATCGCCTTGGATTTTTATGGCAAAGCCCCCGCGCCGGGAGTTCCTCCGCCGGAGCGGGTGGCGCTGAACAAGGACTTTCCCGATCCCTATGGGGCCGCGCCGCAAACGCCGGAGGAGGAATGGAGTTATCATGTCGTCAGCGCAATCATCAGGGCACATTCCTTGTTGCGCAGCTTTCCGGAGGTGAATCCGGAGAAGACGGGCCTGGTGGGCACATCGTGGGGCGGCATCCATTCCTGCATCGCGGCGGGACTCGATCCGCGTTTCAAGGTGGTGGTCGCGATCTATGGCTGCGGCTTTCTTTCCGGCGGGGATAAGAGCATCAGCTTTCATCGGAGATTTTCCGGCGGTCTGCCATGGTGGGACCCGTCGGGTTATTTGCCCAAGACCAAAGCGGCTTTCTTCTGGATCGCCGGAACGAATGACGAAGACTTCTCGCCTGATATGCGGCAAAAATCCATCGACCTCGTTCCGACCACCAAGGCCACGAGTTTGGTGGTGGGCCTCGGACACAGCGATGACGGGCAGGCGTATCCGGTAGTGGACCGCATGCTCGGAAGCGTGCTCGGGAAGGAGGCCCCCTTCCCCGCCCTAAGCCGTCCGCAGATTGACGGATCGCAGGTCCGCGCGCGCTATGAGACCGAGCGGCGGCCGGCGAAAGCGGAGCTTTGCTACACCACGGACCCGGGGGATCGGGCCAGCCGGAACTGGCAAACTCTTCCCGCCAAACTGGAACGCGACAGCGTGAGCGCCAACCTGCCTGAGGCAACCACGGCCTTCTTCTTCAATCTTTATGAAAAAGCCGGCGAGTCCGCTCCACAGGGCGATGTCTGGCCGGTAAGTTCCGCCTATGTGGAGAGACCCGCGCCGAACGTCATCAAATAATCCTAATATTAGATATACTCTCTTTATCTCAACCCAATCGATCCATTCATGATTCACAAAAAATTGACGAATTTGTCGTTGACGACCCTCAAAAATCGCTATATAGCAATTTCTATTCAATGAGTACCAGGGCATCATCATCGGATGGCGGGGGGTTTCGTTATCTGGCAGTCGCAGAAATGCTCCAAAAGGACATTGCGGCAGGAAAATACGGCATCGGCGCCAAGCTTCCCTCCGAGCGCTTTCTGGCCCAAGATCTCAAAGTGAGCTACCTCACGGTCCGCCAAGGGGTGGATGTGCTGGTACGCAAGGGACTGGTGCGGCGCGAGCTTGGCAGCGGCACCTATGTCAATGCCACCAAGTCCGACCCCATCATCGGCATTCTTTTCGGGCCGAGCATGGTGGAGGAAAGCGCTCACTTCTATCGAGCTCTCCTGAAAACGCTGGAGCAGGAGATTGCCAAGATGTCCTTCACCTGCCGGAGTTATGACGGCTTCAATCGCACGGATGCCACCAAGGTCGAGGAATCCTGGCCTTACCAGCAATTGTTGCGCGATTCGCAAAGCCATCCGGTTCACGGTTTCATCAAGGTCAGCCTGACGGACAGTCTTTGGAACGACCTTAAGCCGATCAAGGGCGTGCCGAGCGCGAGCCATGGCGAGACCTGCAAAGACGTCGTTTTCGATGTGTCCTACTTTGGCCGCCGCAGCCTGGAGTATTGTGTCAAGCGCGGCTGCAAGGACATCGTCTACGTGCGCAACTTCGTCAATCAGCAGGAGGATCTTGGCGGGTTGGGAGACATGGCGAAGAAGCTGAAGGTGCCCATGCCGGAGATCGTGAATATCGAGGAAAACGGCCAGTCCCTCGACATGCTGGCCCATGATACGGTGGCGCGACTGACCGAGCGCTGGCGGAAAGCGAAACGCCGGCCAGATGCGGTGATTGTTTCCGATGACATTGCCACACGTGGTGTCGCCATCGCCTTGATCAAGGCGGGCATCAAGGTGCCTGAAGAGACGATCATAGTCACCTTCGCGAACGAAGGCATCAACCATCACTACGGTCTCGACGTGGTGAAATATTACCTGTCGCCGGGAGACCTCGCCAAAAGGCTGGTCTCCGTGCTCAAGCAACGGATGGATGGCGAAAAGGCGGACGTGCCCCAGATCATCACCGGAAGCTGGCGAGAAGGCGCGGCATCGCCCAAGGAAAAGAAGCGGGAGACGGTCGCCTACTAAGTTTGGAGATACAGGGAAATGCAGGACTCCACTTCAATCACCAAAAAGCTCGGCTGCGTCGTCGCAAGCCTCGTCCTGGGTTGTCTCGCTCCGGCGATCGCGCAGGACGGCTCGGTCAACGTCGAGATCCAAGGCAACGCCCCGACCGAGAATCTGCTGGCAGCCTTTGACGGTCCGGAAGCGGACGGCATGGGCTGGTACCGCGATACGGCGGATTGGAAGGACATCGGCATTTCGTTTCGCGCCCCAACCGACGGACATTTTCAAAAGATCACCTTTCGCGTCGAAGCAGTGCGCGCGGATTTTCAACAGGAGACCAAATTCCGGGTGGAAGTCTATGAGAACGCGGCCATAGGAGAGAATCCACTCGACGGAAAGAAGGTCTATACCGGTACGGGGCAAGTGGCCATCCGGCGGAATGACGTAGGCATGTATCTCACTTTCAATCTTGGCCAGGAGGTGCCGATGGTCTCGGGGAATTCCTACGCCGTGCTCCTCATGTGGGAAGAGCCGGCATCGGTCGTCGTTTTGCAGGCCAATCCCTCCTACACCGAGGGTTTCTGCTGGTACCGGAATGAAACGACGGACGGAAAATTCAATCCGGCCAACGACTCCAGCCGACCCGGCCTCACTTACTATCTTCAATAACTTCGCTTTTAACCCCCAGTAACCATCAGCAAGAAAAACCAATAAAATGAAAAGCAAGACACCGAAAGTCGTCCTACCCCTGGTAATGCTGGTCGCCTTCACGGCGGTCAGTCGCGCCGTGATCGTCAACTTTGGCGAGACGGTCCCCACCAGCAATGTCATCACCTTCTACGAGCCCGGCACGCAAAGCACGTTCGGCTGGTTGAGGACTCCCGATACAAATCGCATCGTGGCGGAGACTTTCACCACGCCGGGCGACTCGAACTATCTCATGGACTCCATCACCATGAAGTTGCATTTCACCCTGGCGGAAAACTTCACGGCTCCTTCGGCCTTCACGATTGATTTTTATCAACTGTCGAGTCCCGGACAAAACCCCGAGTCCGGTCTGTTCCTCTCCACACAAACGGGCTCGATGCAGCCCAATCAATCCACCGCAACGGCCGGTTCGTACTTTAGCTTTGAGTTGGACACTCCCGTAACCCTACAGGCCGGTGTATCCTATGGCTACGTGCTGGCCTTTAGCTCGGCCGAGACCTACAATCTTCTCCACCCGGCTATTAGTGACGGTCTGACCGACCCCAGCGGAAACCGGACATGGTTCCGGCAGAATGCCGGCGCGTGGTTAGGGGCTGATGGCCAGACCTACGTGTACTACATCCAAGGCAGCGCGATTCCAGAGCCCGGCACGGTCGCCCTCATCGGCCTGGCCGCTGGTGGTCTCCTTCTCATGCGGCGGCGTTCCATCAAGCAACAGGCCTGATCATTGGCCTAGCGCAAGCGACCACGCACCACCACCGGCGTAACATGCTGAACTCCGCCACCAATGCCCCCCGCGGTCAGAAGTCAGGTTTCACCCTGATCGAACTGCTCGCGGTGGTGGCCATCATTGCCGTGCTGGCCGCACTGCTTTTCCCGACGGTGGGTTCCATCCGGGAAAGCGGCAAGCGCACCACGTGCCTCTCGCACATGCGAGAGCTGGCAAATGTGGTTTTTCAGTATAGCGCCGACAATGGAAACCGCGTCCTACCCGCGGCTTCCGGCAACAACGCCTGGATGAACGATAGTGTGTGGTATGAGCTGTTGGATGCCGACGGCTATCTGGCAGCCAACCCGAATAATCCCAAAAACAGTCCGGCCGATGTGTGGAACGGGAAGAGAAACAGCATCATGTCGTGTCCCAACCGGGACTCGGCTCCGTTTTCCTACTGGGTAGGCCAAAAACATGCGGTGCACTACTCGGTCAACCAGCACCCCGGATTCTATAATCGGGTGAATACCTCGGCCGGCGGCTGGCCAACCCTCGCCCAGGTGACCAGGCCAGGACGTACCTTCCTTTTAGCGGAGGCGAATTTCCCCATCGGGTATCCCAATGGCGATAATTTCGTCTACCCGCATGCCCGCAACGGCAAGAAGGAAGCGGACGGCGAAGGACAGAACCTGGTTTTCTATGACGGGCACGCCGAGTATTTCAAAGGCCGCCTGCCGGTGCTTTGGGCAGGGGACTTCGGGTACGTTCCCTACGAAACTATCACGCAGGAGGATAGCTTCCCCTGGTTCTGAGCGGCTCTCAGCCGATCTTACCCTCTCCAAGATATCGTCGTATGTGCCTTCGTGCCGGAGTGTTGTCAGCGGACCATGTGAGGAAATTTCTTTTCCTCTCCGTCTGTGCGCTCATGTCTGGCGCAGCCCCGCTATTGAGCGAGGAGATAACCCTGGCGCGCGAGGGGGAGGCGCTGTTTACCATTCTCGTTCCGGACGATGCCATCCCGGCGGAGCGCACAGCGGCAGGGCAGCTGCAAAAGTATCTCAATCAGGTGACTGGTGCGGAATTTTCAGTGCACCCGGCTTCGGAAGAGGGACTGAAGAGCCCGCATATTTTGGTGGGAGCAGGAGCGATCGTGCAAAGGCAGTTGGCCGCCGGGGAGCTTGATAAGCTGGGGCAGGACGGGATTCTCATCAAGGTCGCGCCAGACAATATCATCCTTTCGGGTGGGCGTCCGCGGGGGACCTTGTACGCGGTGTTTCAATTTCTCGAAGATGCGGTGGGCTGTCGCTGGTGGACGCCGACCGAAAACTTCGTTCCCAATAAGAAGACCCTGACCGTCGGGACGCAGGACCTGCGATATGTGCCGAAGTTTTCCTATCGGGAGCACTTCACCAATTCGGTGCGCTACCATCCCGAATTCGCCACCATTTTGCGGGAGAACGGAAACCATCAGAAGCAAGATGCGGCCTGGGGCGGGCATCATGAGATCCTCGGCTTCTCCCATACCTTTAGCGAGCTCCTGCCGCCCGACCAATATTTCCAGGAGCATCCGGAATGGTATACCGATGCGGCGCGTGGGTCGCTACCATGCACGAAGGATTCGCCCAAGCCGGAAGCCCAGCGGACCCAACTCTGCCTGAGCAATCCACAGGTGCTGGAAGAGCTGACCAAGAATGCGCTGCAATGGATCAGCGAACATTCGGACGCGGGGTATATTTCCATTTCGCAGAACGACTACACGGCCTACTGCCAATGTGCGGACTGCCAGGCGGTGGCGGAACGCGAGGGATCGCAGGCGGGGCCGATCCTGGAATTCGTCAACGCGGTGGCAGAGCGCATCGGCAAGGTGTATCCGCATTTCTGGGTCGAGACGATGGCCTATACCTATAGCGAGAAGGCTCCCAAGACCGTCCGACCCGCAGCAAATGTGGTGATCCGACTGGCGCTGGCCATGGCGGACTTTGGCCATCCGATCGACAGCACATGGAACGAACCGGCCCGCGATCTGCTGCTCTCGTGGGCGGAGATTTCGCCGCATATGTTCATCTGGAGCTACTGCACCAATTTCAAGAAGGTGATGTTCCCGCATCCCAACTGGAACAGCCTGGCGGAGGATCTCCGTTTCTTCGCAGCGCACAATGTGCAGGGGGTCTTTGCCCAGGGCGACTGCTACTCCGGCGATGTGGGGGATTTCACCCAGCTGCGAGCGTGGCTCATGGGCAAGCTGCTGTGGAATCCGGAGCTGGATCAGAAAGCGCTGACCACGGAGTTCCTCAATGGCTACTACGGCGCGGCAGGGCCGTTTCTGCAACAGTATCTGGAACTGGTCACCAAGGCCTTCGTCCAACAGCAGCGCGGGCTCAATACGAACAACCAGGACTTTTCTTTTTTGACCCTCGATGTGGTCAACCGGGGCGACGCCTTGTTCAAACAGGCGCGCGCGGCGGTGAGCGGAAACAAACCGCTGCTCAATCGAGTGCGGCGGGAGGAGTTGTCGTTTACCATCGGGCGTATCGCCCGCGATCGTGCCCTTCGGGCGGAGGCTGAAAAGATGGGAAAGAGCTATCCATCCCCGGAAGAAGTGGACCGGCAGTTGGAAGAGTTTTCACGGATGGCCAAGAACTTCGGGCTGCTGTTATGGGGCGAAAACATTTCGCTTGAGCAAGGAGTGGCTGATTTGCGCCGGGTGAATCAGGCGTCGCAAGTGGAGTTGCCCAGTTTTGCCCGCAAGGCCGCGGACAAGGTCATCGATTTTCAGCCGGACATGCTGACCCTGGCTTTTCCCGGCGTGTTGACCGAGGTGCGGAACGATTCCCACAGTTCCGGCGGCTCGGCCGTGGCGATGAAGACGGGATCGAAGGCTTGGTTGGTGCAGGCGCAACTCGGGCCCTACCTCGATGTCACCGGGGACAACTGGCGAATCTACGCCGTGGTCCGCGCGGTGGAAAACGGAAAGGCTGATGCCGGGCGAACAGCCTTCGAGGGCGGCGTCTTTGATGATTCGGATATGAAGCATGCGGGCCGCTTTGTCGTGAACTTCGGTCAGCTATCCCGTTCGCGCTACACGGCGGTGGATCTGGGCACCTATCGGCTTACTCCGGGCATGGCTATCTGGTTTGCGCCACACGGACCGGAGGATGCTCAAGAAATTCTTTTTGACCGTGTGCTCCTGGTTCACGAATCCGCGGCAAAATGAAACGGGAGGCAAAAAGACAGACGCTTCCCCTCCAGGAAGCCGCCGGGCGGCGTTTGGTCGCCACGATCCTGCAGCCGCTGCATGAGAAACTGAACTGGAAATCGCGCAGGGCCGCAGCGGTCGAGTGCGCATTTCCTTACGGTCTGCGGGTGACGGGGTTCATGCCCGAAGAGAAAGACCGGCTGACCACGGCACGAGCGGACTTCGCCGAGTTTTTCCATCTTCAGAAATTGGCGTCGGGAGAAGCTGAGGCCTGTCGACTGGAGACGGCTAAAGCTTTCGCCCCCGAAGAGCATGAAATCAGGGTTTCCGCCGAAGGGGTGGTCGTCCGGGCGAGCGACACGGAGGGGGTTCGCCGCGCGCTCCATTGGATCGAGGATGAGATGATGAAGCGTGGAGGCCCGTTTTTGCCCCGGGGCCGCCATCGCCGGAAGGCGGTGATCAAGACCCGCATTTCCCGCTGTTTCTTTGGTCCCATCAATCGTCCGCCGGCTCATCGGGACGAACTGCTGGATGAGGTCGACTACTATCCGGACGCCTATCTCAACCGGCTGGCGCACGATGGCGTCAATGTGTTGTGGATCACGATCAAGTTCCGCGACACGGTGCCATCGCAGATTTTTCCGGAATTCGCGCCGAACGCAGGGAAGCGATTGGGCAAACTGCAACAGACCGTTGAAAAATGTGCCCGCTATGGCATCCGGGTTTTTGTCTTTTGCATTGAGCCCGACTCCCTGCCGGTGGACTCGCCCATCTTCGTGCGTCACCCGGAGCTCAAAGGGCATGTCATTGATTTTCGCGCGGCTTTTTGCACCAGCACTGCGCTAGGAAAGCGCTACCTCACGGAGGCCACGAAGACTTTGTTTGCCAGCGTGCCCGGTCTCGGGGGGATGATTGTCATTCCGGTCGGCGAGCGCTTCACGCACTGTTATTCGATTGCCCTGCCGGAGAGCGGGACTACGGAAGAGCGGTGCAACTGCCCACGCTGCGGACGACGCAGTCCGCATGACGTGCTGCATGATACATTGGCCGCCCTGCGCCGCGGCATGGATGCGGTGGACCCCAAGGCGGAGCTTATCGCGTGGCCCTATGGGCAATCGATCATGTGGGGAGAACCGCTCACCGCCGAGGCGGCGAGCCATCTGCCGGCAGGGGTGACGTTGCAGCATAACTTCGAGACCGGCTGCACTGTCCGCCAACTCGGCCGGGATCATGCGCTTTTTGACTACTGGCTCTCCGTGGTGGGACCGAGCCCGGTGTTTCAAAATGCGGCGCGGCGGGCACAGAAAAATGGTTCCGCGGTTTCAGCCAAACTTCAGGTGGGCTGTTCGCATGAGGATGCCACCGTGCCATTTGTGTCAGTACCCGGCCTGCTGCATGCCAAGTATGCGCGACTGCACCGCCTCGGGGTCAGCGCGGTGATGCAGTCCTGGTTCTTTGGCAACTATCCGTCGCTGATGACGCGGGCCGCCGGTCTGCTGTCCTTCGGTCCGTTCCCGAAAAGCGAGGGCGATTTCCTGATCGATCTCGCGACGAGGGATTGGGGCCGCGAGGCTTCCCGGGTGGCCAAGGCCTGGACGCTTTTCCGCAACGCGTATGAGAATTATCCGGCCACGCATTTCTTTGGCTACTATGGCCCGGTCCAGGATGGACTGGTCTGGCCCCTGCATCTCGTTCCGCGCAATCGTCCCCTCACGCCCACGTGGAAGCTCGGCTATCCGCCCAGCGGTGATTATCTCGCGGACTGCCTTTCGTCGGAGTTTACGTTGTCCGAGGCCCTCACTTTGTGCCGCCGTATGTCGCGTGGGTGGAACCAGGGACTAAAGCCTCTGGGGCAAGCGTATGCCTCCGCCAATAAAACCATCAACCAACAAAGAGAATGGAATGTGGCCCGGGCCATTGGTCTGCAGTTTGAAAGTTGCACGGAGATTTTGGCGTTTTACCAAAAGCGTGAGGCGCTGGCCGCGACCACCGGGGCAAGGGCGGTGGCGCTGCTATCAGCCATGGAAGCCATCGTCCGTGGTGAGGTAAAGCGCCGGCGCATGATGATCACGCTATGCGTGAAAGAGCCGACGCTGGGTTTTCATCCTGAAGCGGAAGGTTTCAAATTCACCCCGGCCTTGTTGCGCAGGGGACTGCGTGCCCTGGAGCGCCTGCTCAAGCAGGAGTTTCCAAAGGTACGACAGGCGGCGGCACGCAAGGAAACGCTTTTCCCTGACTACACAGGTAAGAGGGCACGATCGGTACTGCTCTTTTCGGAAACAGCCGCGGACGGCGGGGACTGGAATTCGCTGGGGCATCTTCTGGTCGAAAACTCCCGTCTGCCAGGCCGTCCGGTCGTTGATACGAACTGG
Source organism: uncultured Chthoniobacterales bacterium (assembly GCA_964445975.1). GTDB lineage: Bacteria > Verrucomicrobiota > Verrucomicrobiia > Chthoniobacterales > Terrimicrobiaceae > CAYUMP01. The sequence continues at coordinate 38,033 of CAYUMP010000013.1, forward strand.
CGGCGCGCATCGCTGTCGTCGTCGCCGTTGCGGGTGGATTTCCAGGCCAGCCAATCCGGGGATGCCCTTAGTCTGCTCGTGCGCGGCCACGCGAAGCCGGCCAACGCCCTGGACCAAGAGCCCTGGATTTCTTCCCTCATCGTCGATGTCGAGCCGCGCCGCTTGCATCCACGGGTTCAGTTTTCCGGCGACAGCCGCGGCTATCGCACGACGCTGATCGATGACGGATATCTCATGAAGGAACAGCTTCCCTTCACCTTGCAGTGGGAACGACAATCCGAGGGCTGGACGGCAATGGTTAACATTCCTTTAGCCAGTGCGCGGCTGCGGCGCTCGCCTGCTCTTTTCCGATTCAACGTGCGGGTGACCGCTTTCAACCGAGACACGAACGAACGTCTGGAACTTTCGTGGGCACCCCGGCAGCCGCTCAAGGCCCGGCAAGGCTGGGACGACGCCAATCCCGCTCGGGACTACGGCTGGGCGAAGCTGTCGCGGTAAATTTTTATGAAGCAAAAGAACTTTCAGCAAATCCGGGCGGCGGTGGTGGGTGGTGGAGCGTTCGGGGAGGCGCATCTTCGCACCTTTCAAAGCATGCCTGAGATCGAAGTGGCCGGTGTCTACACGCTGGAGCCGCCTCGCGGAGCGGAATTGGCGGCCCGCTACGGAGGCGTGGCCTACCCGGATCTCGATGCTCTGGCCAACGACCAAAGCGTGGACCTGGTCTCCATCGCCACCCCCGAGAACCATCACCTCCAGCCCTTTTTGCGGCTGATCGAAGCGGGGAAAGCCGTCTACGTGGAGAAGCCTCTGGCCACCACATTGAACGAGGCCCGCACCATGCTCGATGTCTCGCGTGACGCCCTGGCAATGAGCGGCCATTGCCTGCGCTTTGAACAAAGGATCGCAATGGTCCTGGATCGTCTAGATGGCGTTCCCAAGCATCATCTCAGCTTCCGCAACCGCCGTACGCGCCACGAGAAGGAGACCTACGGCCGGGTCCATCCCGCCTATGCGATGCTGTGTCACGAACTCGACCTGAGCAACGCTTTTGCCGAAAGTCCATTTCGCCGCGTGATGGCGATGGAGACTCGCTATTCCGAGGGACAGGTGGATGGAATGACGATCCTCATCGAGTACGAAAATGGCGTCACCAGCTCGGTCGAAGGCGGATGGTATTTGCCGACGCAAAGTGGCTGTATCGAGGACGATTTCGTTTCCATTGTCTCGGCCGCCGGAGTCGATGAAATGAAGATTCCCCATCAGGGTTATCTCCGCATTGGTCCAGGCGGGCTGGAGGTTCCAAATCTCTACTACGGCTTCACCGTGCAGGGGGTGGAGTATGGTCCGCTGCGCGCGGCGCTCGACTATATGGTGCGCTGCCTCCTTTCCGGCACCAAGCCCGAGACCAGCACGATTGCTGATGCGTTTGCCGCCGTCGAACTGGTCGAAGCCGCCCTTCTTTCCGCACGTGAATCGCGCTGGGTCCGGCGTGAAGAAATTTCCGCGCTCTAATTTTCCATGAAACATCACTATAAATTCTCCTTCGGTCCCTGGAACGTCAGCAATGGAGCGGATGTGGCGGGGCCGGCCGTACGTACCGTTCGTCCTTTGGAATGGAAGCTCGAGCAGCTGCGCAAGATCGGCTTTGAAGCCATGATGCTGCATGACGACGACATCGTGCCGGACATCGATACAAAGTCCTCGCAGCAGGTCGTCAAGGAAGCCAAGGCGCTGAAGCGCCGCTTCGACGATGCCGGGGTGAAGGTGGATCTGGTCGCGCCGAGACTTTGGTTTGATGACCGCACCATCGACGGGGCCTTTACCAGCAATGATCCGAAGGCGCGGCGGTATGCGGTGGAGCGCGCCGTACGCGCGGTGGAAGTGGCCCGCACGGTGGGTTGCGGGTTGGTGGACCTTTGTCTGGTGCGCGATGGCACCTATTTGCGCGAAGCCAAGGACGGCAGGCGCGCCATCGAGTATCTGGTCAAAGCCATCGATCAGATGCTGGCGGCCGATCCCAAAATCAAAGTGGTGATCGAACCCAAGCCAAATGAGCCGGTCGATACGACCTATGTGCCGACGCCGGGCCATGCGCTGGCGCTCTCTGCGATGACGAGTGATCCCAAGCGCGTGGGTGTGCTGATCGAAAGTTCGCATTGCGTGCTAGCGGGTCTCGATCCGGCCGATGAAATCGACTTCGCCCTGGCCGCCAAAAAATTGTGGTGCGTGCACCTCAATGACCAGAACGGACTGAAATTTGAGCAGGATCGGCCCTTCGGCAGCACGAATCTGCGCTCGGCTTTCAATCAGGTGCGCATTCTGGAAAGAAACCGCTACGGCTCGCGCGGCGAGGCCTTGGCCTTCGAAGTTTATCCGTTCCGTACAACCACCGATGAACATGTGATGGCGCATCTGGCCAACTCCCGGAAGACTTTTCTCCATCTGCTGGAAAAGGTGAGGACGTTTGATGAAGACCGCGCGCGCGAACTGGTCGCAGCCCGGGATTACCAAGCGCTGGACCAGATGGTGATCGACCATCTGATGGGCAAATAACATGGCCAAGGTAGATTTTACCGCCGAGGAGTTTGCCGACCGTCGTTCGCGGGTTCGCGCGGAAATGGCGCGAACCGGCCTGGATTGGCTGGTGGCGTTTCATCCCGTTTCCATTCATTGGCTGACGGGCTCGGAGGCGAAGAGTTATCAGGAGTTTCAATGTTTGCTGATCTCGACGAAGGGCGAGGAAATCACGGTACTCACGCGGGAAGGCGAGCGTTGTGAATTTGAGCAGGAGGCTCTGATCGATCATCTGTGGACCTGGGGAGGCGGTGAGATCGAAGATCCCATTGCGGCCTTTGAACGCGTAGCCCGGTCCTTGGGACTTTTCGGCTCACGGGTCGGCATCGAAGTTCCCGCTTATTATCTTCATCCGCGCGACTACGTGAGGCTGCGGGATTTGCTGGGGACGTCGTTGATGGCGGAGCCGACCAATCTCATCCATAACCTGAAGCTGGTGAAATCGCCGCAGGAACTGACTTATATCCGGGAAGCGGTGCGGCTGGCGGATGGCGCGATGCAGGTCTTCAGGCAGGAACTCCGGGCGGGGCGCACGGAATTAGAATTGGCCGGGGAAGTCACCCGTGCCCTGTTGGGTTCAGGCAGTGGCATTGCGGCCAGCCCGATCAATCTTGTGTCCGGCGAACGCTCGTGTTTCAGCCACGGAGCACCTACCACGCGCATGATGAAGGCCGGCGACTTCGGCAGTATCGAGTACGGCGCGACGTGGAAGCGATATACCTCGACCATCGGCCGGCAATTTTGCCTGGGAGAGCCGACGCGGCGGATGCGCGAACTTTATCAAATCGTGCGGGAGGCGTCGGATGCTTGCCGCGCAGCCATCAAACCAGGGGTTCCCGCAGCTCAAGCCCATGCGGCAACGAAAAAGGTCATCGAGGGTGCGGGATTGGAACGGGGCCGGGTTCACACGACCGGCTACGGACTCGCACCCGGTTTCCCGCCGACCTGGGGCGAGCCCCTGCACATGCTGCGAGACAGCACCTACACCCTGGAGGCGGGCATGGTGGTGACGATCGAGCCACCGGTTTTTCTCGGGGATGAACGGTTGGGCGCACGCCTGATCGACAATGTCCTGGTGACGGAGAGCGGCACAGAACTGCTGACCCAATTCAGCCCTGATCTGATAGTCATTTAAGTTCCATGAATTCAAATAATCCCATTGCCGCTCTCTTCTCCCTGGAAGGAAAACATACTCTTGTCACCGGCGCCGCCTCCGGTATCGGGGCCGCCATCGCCGAAATCTTTGCCGCTGCGGGGGCAATCGTCACGATTGCGGATCGCGACGAAGCCGGCGCCCGAGCTGTGGCCACCAAGATCGGCGGCAGCGCGAAGGGACTGGCGCTCGACGTGACCTCGGAGGATGCCTGCGAAGAAGCGATCCAAACGATCGGAGCGCTGGATGTGCTGGTCAACAACGCCGGAGTGGGCTCTGTCGGGACCATCCTGCAAACCACCGGAGAGGACATGGACCGCATGTACGCGGTAAATGTCCGAGGTGTCTTCAACATGACCAAGGCTTTCCTGCCGGCCATGGTCGCCCGGAAATCGGGCAACGTGATCAACATGGCCTCGGTCGGAGGCGTGGTGGCGGTGCGGGACCGGCTGGCGTATTGCACGACCAAGTTTGCGGTGGTGGGCCTGACGAAAAGTGTCGCCCTCGATCACGGGGCCGATGGCATCCGGTGCAACTGCATCTGCCCGGGCCGGGTGGAAACACCCTTTGTGCAAGCACGGCTGCGGGAATATCCGGACCCGGAAGAAGCGTATCGGGCGATGAGCGCGACACAGTTGTTTGGACGTATGATCCGACCTGATGAGATCGCCGCCGCCGCGCTCTATCTGGCCAGCGATGCCTCGCAAATGGTGACGGGCTCCACCTTCATGATCGAGTGCGGATGGACCGCCGGAAAGTAACGCGCATATGAATCAGTATCTCACCAACGTCAGCGGCCTGCCGCAAACCTCCTCGCCCTACTCCACCGGGGTAATCGCGGAGGGAAAGTTCCTCTTCATTTCGGGGCAGGGTCCATTCGATCCCGAGGCGGGAAAATTTGTGCGCGGAAGCGTAGCGGAGCAAACCACCCTCACGCTGGAATGCCTCAAACGCGTGATCCTCGCCGCCGGGGCGAAGGTCAAGGATGTGGTGAGCTGCCGCGTCTTTCTGCAGCAACTAACTGAGAGCACTTTCGCGGAAATGAACGCGGCCTACGGTGCCTTCTTCGAAGGCGAAAAGCCGGTGCGCACGACCATCGGCTGTCAGCTGTTGAACATTGATGTCGAGATCGACTGCATCGTTCGCATCGCCTGAATGAACGTCGTCGAAACCACGCAAAGTCTCGTCCGCCTGGCGAGTGTGAATCCGGGCTATGATCCCGCCAGCCGGGGCGAGACCGACGTGGCGAACTGGCTGCTGACGTGGGCAGAACGCCACGGGCTGGAGGTCTCCACCCAGGAAGTGTTTCCCGGCCGCTCCAACGTGATCCTGCGCCTCCGCAATGGCGCGGACCACCCTCACCTCCTGCTAAATGGGCACACCGATACGGTGGTGATCAACGAGATGGAAATTTCCCCGTTCGCCGCGGACGTGCGGGAAGAGCGCCTGTGGGGACGCGGTGCGGCCGATATGAAAGGCCCGCTGGCCTGCATGCTGCATACCTTGCTGGCACTCAAGGATACGCCGGAAAGCTGGCGAGGCACCGTGACGCTGGCCTGCGTGGTTGATGAGGAGCTGGCCTTCACCGGCATCCGGCATTTTCTCAAGAGCGAGGCTAACTTCGATTTCGCGATTGTGGGAGAGCCAACGCGATTCGAAGTGGTGCGGGGATGCAAAGGCTGCCTGCGTTTTTACGTAAGGGCGCATGGCCGTTCGGCCCACAGCAGCACACCGCACAAGGGCATCAGCGCGATCAGCGCCATGGGAATGGCGATTGTGGCACTGGACGAATTCTTCGCCAGGGAGCTGAGCCTGATCCGGCACGAGGACCTGGGCTGTAGTACGGGTTCTATCGGGCTGATCCAAGGCGGCAGCGGCATCAACATCGTGCCGGAGTTCTGCGAGGTGAAGGTGGACGTGAGACTGGTGCCGGGCCAGTCGTGGCAGGACACGTATGAAGCCATCCGACGCGTCATCACCGCCAGCTCCTCCGAGGTACGCTGGGAGTTTGATCCCACACCTTTGGCGGACGCGCCTTTCTGCCTGAAAAGCGGAGACAATGTGGTGCGGGAGACGTGTGCTGCGGTGGAGATAAGCCAATCGCAGGTCGTCAACTTTTCCTGCGATGCGAGCAAGATCGCCGCCGCGGGTATTCCCTGCCTCATCTTCGGTCCCGGCGACATTGCGGAGGCGCACACCGCCCGCGAATCCATCGCCATCGCTGATCTCGAACGAGGCGTCGAAGAATACGTCCACATCGCTAAAAGACTTTTGCCGCCATGATCACTCCAGAATCCATCCGACCGAATTTTCCCGCGTTAGCAGGAAAGTGTTACCTCAATACCGCCGCGGAAAGCATTCCGCCGGTCGCAGTCGGCGAGGCGCTGCGAGACTATTGGAACGACAAGCAACTCGGCATGGACGGCCGAGTGGCTCATTTCGAGCGCGAGGCGGCGGCGAGGCAGGAAGCCGCCCGATTGCTTGATCTTCGGCCGGAAGAGGTCGGCTTTTGCTCATGCAGTGCGGAGGCCTATAACCTTCTGGCCAGTGCGCTCCAACTAAAAGACACCGACGAAGTCGTCGTGAGCGACATCGATTTTCCGTCCGGCTTTACTCCCTGGCTGGCGGGTCCAACCGCGCCGAAAATCCATGTGTGGAAGTCGCGGGGCGGGGCGCTCAACGAAGAAGAACTCGCTCCGTTGCTCAATGAACGCACCCGTCTCGTGCAAGTCTCGCTGGTCAGCTTCTACAATGGCTGGCGGCTCAACTGGCAGCCGTTCATCCGCCTGGTTCGTGAACATGCACCTCAGGCGGTGGTGTCCGTCGATCTGACGCAGGCGCTGGGGCGTTGTGTGCTGGATTGCGAAGGGGCTGACATCATGATCTCAAGCACCCACAAATGGCTGCTGGGCATCCATGGCGGTTGCGTGATCGGACTTCCGGAAAAATCCGCCGACCGTCTCACCACCATGGCCGGTGGGTGGTACCACATCCGGAACGCCTTCGACGCCGACCGTTTCGATCGGGTCGACAAGAAAACCGGAGCAGCCAGCTATTCCGTAGGGATGCCAAGCTTTGCGCCGATCTATGCACTCCATGCCGCCATGAAATTTTTGCACGGTATCGGCATCGCCGCAATCGCCGCACATGCCGATCCGCTGGTGCGCGAGGTCCATAAAGGATTGGTGGCGAGGGAAATCGTTCCGCTGGCACCTCTCTCCGCCTCTGGAATCGTCGCTTTCAAACATCCGGCGAGCGGACCCATCGAGGAAGCGCTGCGGCAGCAAAACGTGCACATCATGCACCAGGCCGGCCGTCTGCGCGTCGCGCTGCATGGCTACAACACGCAGGAGGATGTCAGCCAGTTTTTGACGATTTTAGATACGGTGCTCCGACGCGTATGAAACTCGCAGACGCTCACATGCATCTTTTTCGCCACGGCTTTCCCGGCCGCTATGGCAGTTTCTTTCCGGCCGGTGATCTGGCCATGTACGAGCGAATTCGGAGTGCGCATGACATCGAGCAGGCGCTGGTGGTGGGCTATGAGGGCGAGACGTGGAGCCGTGGGAACAATCGGTTTATTGCCGGATTAGCCAGGACCCGACCTTGGATGGTGCCACTGGCTTTTCATGATGCAACGTATCCTCTGACACGAAGACTGCTGATGTCGCAGTGGGAGCTAGGTTTTGCTGGATTGTCCTTTTATGTTTTTAAAAAGGAAGAGGCGCTGAAGCTCCTTAAGGCCAGTGAAGAAGTCGTCGCCTGTCTCAATGAAAGTCGGGTGATCCTGAGCTTGAACTGTTCGCCAGCCATGGCGGTCCGCCTGAAACCGTTTTTTGAACGTTTAGATGAGACGCGGATTTTGCTCAGCCATTTCGGCCTGCCGGGAAAGATGCCTGGCGCGCAGAAGTGCCTGGGTCCGGTGCTTGGCCTGGCTGGCCTGCCGCATCTGGGAGTGAAGGTTTCGGCAGCCTATGCCTGCAATGAGTATCCGCATCCCGGCTTGGAGGAATTGCTGGCTGGACTCAGGGAAGCCTACGGCGAATCGAGGCTTTACTGGGGTTCTGATTTTAGTCCGGTGCTGGATTTTTCCTCGTTCGCGCAGGCGATCGATTTCGGTCAACCGGCTGGTTTCCTAAGCCGGCGAATTTACGCAGAAAATCTGCGCAAGATCATCAAGCGGGTGAAGCGACAGATTCCTCAACCCGCATGAGTTTCTTTTCGCCCATCACGAAGCGTTCGCTGTCCGTCCGATCCTCGCTGGCGGCGGTGTACCTGCTGCTGCTCGGCGGATCGTTGACGATGATCCTGCCGCTGTTGGTGACGGTGACGGGCTCGATGTGCGGAACCTATGATCTGGAAAGCAGCGCCATGTATCCGCGCTTCCTCGTCAACGATCGCGCGCTGTGGAGCCGCTTCCTGGATGCGCGCTATGGAGGCTCCCTGGAAAATTTCAAAATGGCGTGGGGCGACCCCTCCGCCGATTTCTACGAAGTCCCTTACGGCCCCGGCCAAAGCGTGGAAAATGATCTGCGGCGATGGGAGAAATTCCTCGCTTCTCGAGGAGATCCGGAGGCGCGGGAGGCCGGCCTGGCCTTCACGCGGGGGACCAGACGCGAAGCGGCGCTGGAAAACCGCCGATTTCGCAACTGGCTTCTGGGACAATACGGCGGCGACCTCCCGCAACTCAACAAGGCGCTATTGATCGGAGCCTCCGCTCCCACCGAGATCCTACCGCCATTGCAGAACAAGATCGTGCTGCCCGACACAGATTCGCCGCTGCAACAGGCCTTTGCGCGCTATCTCAAGACGGTGCCGGAAGACCACCGCCTCCGGTGGGATATCGGCGGATTCTATCGGGCCGTCTATCTTCCACAGATTTATGGCGAGGATATCGCCCGATTCAACGAGGCCGAGGGCACGAGCTACGCCTCCTTCAGCGACATTCCGTTTCCGACTTCGTCTCCGGTAACGGCGGAGCGCACCTGGTTCCGCTTTGTGCAGGAAATTCTCAATCCTGCCTTTACGAAGTTGACTCCCGCAGGAGAAACCGCCTGGGCGGCCAGCGGCCTCAGCCGGGTGGATTTCATCCGCACGCTGGCGCAGCCCGGCGATGTGCAGGTCTCAAGCATCGACACTGCCTTCGGGGATTGGGCCGGGGCCGAAGCCCGTATTCCCCAGCGTGCGCTGGATTGGCGGAATTTTGAAGAACAGCGCGGCTTCTGGCGGTGGCAATTCGCCGTGCAAAACTACATGTACGTATTGGACGAGGTCATGGTGCAGGGCAACGGAGTGCGAAACACTTTCATCCTCGTCGTGTTGACCGTGGTCGGTGCGATCACCGTAAACCCTCTGGCGGCATATGCGCTCTCGCGCTTCCGCATGCGGCAGAGTTATCAAATCCTGCTCTTCTTTCTCGCGACCATCGCCTTCCCCGCCGAGGTGGCGATGATCCCAAATTTCCTGCAACTCAAAGAGCTTGGACTATTGAATACTTTCGGCGCGCTGGTGTTACCGGGATTGGTCAATGGCTTCTCCATCTTCCTGCTCAAAGGTTTTTTCGACAGCCTGCCGCGCGAGCTCTACGAGGCCGCCGACATCGATGGGGCCAACGAATGGCAGATCTTCTGGGGCTTCACCATGAACCTCTCGCGCCCGATCCTCGCGGTGATCGCGCTCAATGCCTTCATCGCCGCGTACAGCGCCTTCTTCTTTGCCCTCATTCTCACACCCGAGCAAAACATGTGGACCCTAATGGTCTGGGTGTACCAGCTCCGCCAGATGGCTGGTCCGAGTATTGTTTATGCCTCGCTGCTCATTACCGCGGTGCCGGTTCTGGTCGTCTACCTCTGCGCGCAAAACGTCATCCTGCGCGGCATCGTCATCCCCAGCGAAAAATGAGCGCCGCGACCTTCCTGAAGATTACCGTGCTGGCGCTGCTCTATGGAGTCGTGGCCGGTTCCGCCTGGGCTGACGAACGCATCACCGTGCGGGTCTTCGGCCTGCCGCCGATGTCATCCGCCTCCGCCGCGGACATCGCCGGCACGAGGGTGGTGCAAGAGTTTCGCCGGCAGCATCCGGATATCATCCTGCAATCCGCGAGCGGCCTGAAGATTGAGGGCCTCGGCGGGGAGATCGGGCCGCTGATGATGATTGCGGGCGGGATCGCGCCGGACGTTCTGTATGTCAATTTCCGCAAGATCGACAGTTATGTGCGCCAGGGATTCTTGTATCCGCTGGACGAATTCATCGAGCGGGAGACCAAAAAAAATCCGCAATGGATCTCCGAGCGCATCCTTCCGCAAATCGCAGATGTGGTGTGGCGACCCGGCCCGGATGGCGTCAAACATTGCTACGCCATGCCGGGGCAGTATCTGGTGATGGGGCTTTATTACAACCGGCCGCTCTTTCGTCAGGCCGGACTACCTTTGCGGGCTCCCAAAGATTGGGAGGAACTGGTGGAGTTTTCCCGCAAAATCAATGCCCTCGACAAACGCAACCACGGCCTGGCGCTGTTCAACGGGCAGCAGGCGTCGTGGAATTTGATGAACTTTCTGTGGTCGGCCGGTGGCGATGCTGTGAAGGAGATGGCCCCCAATGACTGGCGAGCCGTCTTCGACACGGAGGAGGCGGTGGACGCATTCTCCTTCTACTATCGCCTGGTCGAGGGCGACCGGGTGGCTATCCGGGATAACGTGAGCGAATTGTTCAAATCCAGCGAGAGCCGCCGCGTCGGCATGGTTTTTAATTATATCGGCACGGCGGTCGAGCTTGACCCCAATATCTGGGGCTTCGGCGCGGTACCGACCGGACCCACTGGCCAGCGGGGCGCTGAGATCAACGCGGAGATGATGGGTATCTTCTCCGGCGTGAAAGACCCCGCGGTGCGCGAGGCGGCCTGGAAATTCATCCGGTTCTTTGCCAGTCCCGAAGCGCAGCGCATTCGCACCCAGACGCTGGTGGAACTGGGCATGGTCAATCAGATCAATCCCACCGACCTGCGGCGCTTCGGCTACACCAGCCTGCTCGGGCTTACTCCGGCTGGACTGGAGGAGGAGTTTCAGATCGCGCTGGCCAGCGGCAAGCCCGAGCCGTATGGGAAAAACTGCGACCTAGTCTATCTGGAGATGACCTATCCACTCGACCAGATTCTCCTCAGTCCGATCCTGGCCGAGGCCTGGAGGTCGGGCGATCAGCAGGAGTTTCGTGACGAGGTCCGACGCATCCTCAAAAAGGGCACGGCTGCGACCAACGAACGGATGATCGGGCTGGTGCCGCCGGAGAAGCTTCAGGTGCGACGCATCGTGGCTGCGGGCGCGGTGGCGCTGATCGCGCTCGCGTTCTTTCTGGCCGGGAGAAAAATCATCGGTTCGTTCACGAAGGTGGGGCAGGCCACTACTCGGGCACGCGGCAAGCAGGTGCTCATGGCCTGGTCGCTGCTGGCCATCCCGTTGATCCTGGCGGCGGTGTGGTACTACGTCCCGTTGATACGCGGCGCGTGGATGTCCCTGCTCGATTACCAGCTCCTGCGGCCTTCGGTCTTCGTCGGGCTCGATAACTTTGCCAATATTCTTTTCGACCAGCGTTTCTGGACCTCGATGGTGGCGACGTTTCACTTCGCCTTCTGGATGCTCACGGTCGGGTTTGTCACGCCCATCGTTCTGGCCTACCTGTTGCATCTCACTCCGCGTCACACGCTGTTTTTCCGCGTGATCTATTATCTTCCGGCCTTGCTCACCGGCACGGCGGTCTTCGTGTTGTGGAAGCAATTTTTTGGTGCGACCGGGATGGTGAATGAATTTCTCAGCGGCATCGGCCTGCACCTGCATCGCGCCTGGCCGGAAGATCCCTCGCTGGCCATGTTGTCATGCGTGTTGCCGGGCATTTGGGCCGGGGCGGGTCCGGGCTGCCTCATCTATCTCGCGGCGCTGAAGACCATCCCGGAAGAGCAATTCGAAGCTTCGGAAATCGATGGAGCGGGGCTTTATAACAAGACCATCCACATCGTGCTGCCAGCGCTGATGCCGCTTATCCTCATCAATTTCATCGGCGCCGTGATGGCCGCTTTTCAAGCCTCACAAAACATCCTCATCATGACAGCGGGCGGCCCCAACGGGCTGACCGAGGTGGCCGCGCTGCGCATTTTTTACGAGGCCTTCATGTTCCTGCACTTTGGCCCGGCCACGGCGATGGCGTGGATTCTCGGATCGCTGCTGGTGGGTTTTGCCCTTTTGCAACTGCAGCGTTTGAGCCGCATGGAATTCAAAAGCGGTGCGCGCTGACAAAAATTTTATGAAAAAGAAAAGATATGCAGCGGTCGGCACGGGCGGTCGCATCCCCATGTTCATTGATCCCATCGCGGATCGCTTCAACGATTATTGCGAGCTGGTGGGTCTGTGCGATACGAGCCTCACCCGGGCCACCTTTCATCAACAGCGCCTGGCCCTGGAGTACGGCATCGATCTCGTGCCAGTCTATCAGGATTTTGACGCCATGCTGCGGGAGCAAAAACCGGATGTGGTGATCGTCTGCACGCCGGACTATCTGCACCACGAGTACATCGTAAAGAGCCTGGATGCGGGGGCGGATGCGATCTCGGAAAAGCCCCTGACCACTGACGCCGAGAAGTTCGCGCAGATCGACGCGGCCGTGAAGCGGGCGGGACGACAGGTCCGCACCACCTTCAACTATCGGTGGGCGCCGGGCGTCAGCAAGGTTCGCGAAGTCATTGCCTCCGGAGCGATCGGACAGGTCAAGCATGTGGATTTTGAATACCTGCTGAATACCGCGCACGGCGCGGATTACTTCCGCCGCTGGCACAGCCAGAAGGAATGCTCGGGGGGGTTGTTGATCCATAAGTCGACGCATCACTTTGATCTGATCAATTGGTGGATCGACGGCATTCCGGCACTAGTCTACGCTCAAGGTGACCTGGTTTTTTACGGCCGGGAAAATGCCCTCAAGCGCGGCGATGAAAAGTACACCAAATATGCGCGCTACACCGGCACGGCTGAGGCTGAGTCGGACCCCTTCCGCCTGAATCTGGAAGCCGACCCCTCCCTGCGGGGGCTGTACAAGGAAGCAGAGGAGGAGACGGGTTACATCCGCGATCAAAACGTGTTCCGCGATGGGATCGATATCGAGGATACGATGAGCCTCATTGTGAAATACCGGACGAAGGAAACGCTGGTGTATTCCCTGAATGCCTTTTCGCCGCGGGAAGGATTCCGGGCGGCGATTTCCGGCGATCGTGGCCGCATCGAATACGAGGAATTCCACGCTTCACACATCATCACGGGCGGGAAGGAAATCGAATTTTCGGAAGAGGACTGTTCCTCAACCCTGATCGTGCAGAAACATTTTTCCGAACCGTACGAAGTGGAGATCCCGCATGTGGAGGGCGGCCATGGCGGGGCAGATCCGATGCTGCAGGAGAAGATGTTCTCGCCGGACAGCCCGGCTGATCTCTTGATGCGCAGTGCCGGGCATGAACAGGGCGGCGCCTCGCTGCTGATTGGCGCAGCGGCCAACCTCTCCATCAAGAATGGGCTGCCAGTGACAGTGAGCGATTTGTTCCCGCTGAACCCCGCGGCGCAGCGTCTCCACGAACTCATCTAAGAAAATGGATCGCAGGCAAATGGCATTGACCAGCTCAGAAAAGCGCTATATAGCAATTTTACCACATGCCAGATTCCGGCAAACAGGTTCTCCCGAAGCAAAAACCTAATGTTTAATATCCGATGAGTGTAACGACCGAGCGCGAACTGGTTCTGCGAAACTGCCAGACGGACTTTTACGGGGACGAAATCCTCGCGGAGGCGCATAAGTTTGATGAGGCCTATTTCCGTTCGGTGCAGAACGGGGGCTATACGTCCATCTGGCTGCGCGGGCAACTGCGGGATCTGGTGACCTTTGCGGAAGCACCGCATTGGAATAAAAACAATGTGGAGCGTATGTGCGCGCTCCAAGGCATTGTCGCGCGCGGACGGGAGAATGGAGTGGGTGTCTATCTCTACGTTAATGAACCCAAGGGCTTCATGGGCAGCGATCCGATTTTTGAGAAATATCCCGATCTCAAAGGGCCGTATAATCCCTTCTCCCAGCATCCGTTGGTGGTGGGCGATGAGCCGGAGTATGCTTTTTGCACGCGGTCGTCCTTTGCGGAAACTTACCTTACGGGCGGCTTTCGCCGGATGTTCGAGCAATGCCCGGATCTCGCCGGAGTCATCATGATCACCGCCTCGGAGATTCTCAGCCATTGCTATTCCAATGTGGATGTGCGGAATCTTTTGAAGGAAGACTTCAAGTATCGCGATGTCCAGTGCCCGCGCTGTCGAAATGTCTCGGCCATCGACACGGTGGTGGATGTCGTGGAGAAGGTGCGGGCGGGGGTTCGCGCCGCCAGCGCCACGGCGAAGGTGGTGGCGTGGAACTGGAGTTGGGGCATGTACGAGGACACCCCGCAACGTGAGATTATCTCCGGCCTCTCCAAGGACGTGATCGTGCTCTGCGACATGCAGCGCGGAGGCAGCAAGACGGTCGACGGGATCGATTTGGTGGTGGACGAATACAGCTTCAGCTATCTGGGGCCGTCACCGCTCTTCATCGAGACCGCCGCAGTGGCAAAAGAGACAGATCACGAGCTCTGGGGTAAGATCATGGTCAATGTGACGCATGAATTTCTGGTCGTTCCCTGCCTGCCCCTGCCCTTCCGCCTGGCCAAGAAGATGATCTCGGTGCGCGAGTACAGCATCAGGGGGCTGATGGGTTGCTGGAACTACGGAGGCGACGCTCAAACCTGGATGGCGCAGTTGGGCAGCCGGGTTCTGACCAACGAAGATTTTACCCGCGACCGCATTGAGCCAGAGGTCCGCGCCATTGCTCAGCGCGTCTATGGTGAACGGGCCGAGGCCGGCTATCAGGCGTGGCTGAAATTTGACGCGGCGTTTGAGTATTTTCCCTTCGATATGTTCCTCATTTACTACGGTCCGCATATGCACGGGACCGGGTTTGAGTGGGCCTTTACCCCGGAAGAAATTCCGATGCCGTGGTATTTCAAGAATGCGGCGTCACGATGCGGAACCGCACTTTCCGAGTGGTGCGGGCAACTGACGCCGGAGCAGATCATTACTTTGTTCGACAAGCTGAACGCCGGTTGGCGAGAGGGCATTCTGATTTTGGCGGAGGCTTTTGGCGTGGCTAATCCGTTTGATGCGCTGCCCGATTTTGAGGAACTGCTATCCGAGCCGGGCATGGAAGATTTTCACATCGCCCGGACGGTGCTACTGCATTTCCAGTCGACCGTGAACTTCGTGAAGTTCCGTCTGGCCACCCTGGCCTATTTTGAAAAACCGGAGGAACAGGAGGCGATGAAAGCACTGATTCTGCAATTGCTAGAGGAAGAGAAACCCCGCATCCGGGCCATGACGCAGATCGTCGCGACCTATCCAAGAATCCCCTACGCGGAGGAGGCGCAGAAGGCCATCTACACCGCGGGCGACCTCGTCCAAAAACTCAAGAATATCGACCAGTTCACCTTCGCCGAAGGACAACGCATCTAATGTTTCGATCCCCCTATATCATGAAAAACCTGATGAAATTTCCGACCATCCTGGCCTTGCTGGCCGGCTCTTTCCTGACCGCCACGACAGTCGTTGCGGAGGAATCTCCCGCTTTGGTGCGGGACCGACAATCGCTGGGCACGATCGTCCTGCCTGAAGAGGCAAGTCCACAATTGAAAGCCTCGGCAGCGTTTTTGCAGGACTATCTGCAAAAAATCTCGGGCGCCACGCTGCCGATTGAGACCAAGGCAGGCAAATCACCGGCCCTTCATCTCGGTGAAACGGCTGAGGTGAAAGCACAGAACCTCGTCACCGAGGAACTCGGCCAGGATGGCTTTGTGTTGAAGCGGCTGGATGCGAAATCGTTTGCCATCGTCGGCGGCAGCGACTGGGGGACGGAGTTTGGCGTCTACGAATTCCTTGAGCGTTTTCTCGGCGTTCGCTGGCTGGCTGCGACCGAGCTCTTCACCGAGGTGCCCAAACAGTCGACGGTGCTTTTGCCGGAGGAAGACGTGAAGCAAATCCCCACCTTCCTTTCGCGCGAGTTGTTTCCCATCGACGTGTTGAGCGATCCGGCTGATACCCGGCGCGCCTCCGCACCTCTCTGGTATCGGATCAACGACGAATGGGGCCGGGTCAACAAACTGATGGCTCGCGTCGATTTTCATCACAACCTGAAGGAGCTGCTGCCGCCGAGTAAGTTTGGAGCGTCCAATCCGGAGTTTTATCCGATTCTGAACGGCCAGCGTTTCATCCCGCCCGATGCGGAAAGCTTCCAGTGGCAACCCAATTTCTCCGCCCCCGGCATCGCGCAAGCAGCGGCCAATGAGATCATCCGCTATTTCGACGAGCACCCAGAAAAAGACAGCTACTCGCTGGGCATCAACGATAGTTACCGCTTTGACGAATCGCCCGAGTCGAAAGCCCGTCGCAGCGGCAAGCGCAACAGCATCAGCCTAGAGGACATCTCCGACGACTATTATGATTGGGCCAACGAGGTGGTGGACCTTGTGCACAAGAAACACCCGGAAAAGCGCATGGGCCTGCTGGCTTATCTTCAGGTGCTGGAGCCGCCGACCCGCGTGAAGGTCAGCCCGTACATCGTGCCCTTCATCACCTACGAAAACACCCGTTGGGAAAATCCCGAGTATCGCGAAGCCATGCAGAAGATCACGCTGGCTTGGGGCGAGGCTGCGCCCAACCTGGGCTGGTACGACTACGTGTACGGCAGTGCCTATATGGTGCCACGGTTCTTCCCTCACGCGGAACAAAACGCCCTTAAGTGGGGCTCGGAGCATCAGGTGAAATATTACTATGCCGAGGCAATCCCGAGTTGGGGAGAAGGACCTAATCTCTGGGTGCTGACCAAACTGCTCTGGGACCCTTACCAGGATGTGGACGCCCTGCTGGACGATTGGTACCGGACCGCGGTCGGATCGGCGGCGGCACCCAAGCTGAAAGAGTATTTCCAGATCTGGGAAAAATTCTGGGAGAAGGACATCCTCTCCTCGCGTTGGTACAGCGCGACGAACCTCTGGCACGACTATACGAATTCGATGTATGCCAACGATGTTCCCCTGGCCTATGTGGAGCAGTCCGATCGCCTGATGGATGAAGTCGTCGCGCTGGCCGACAGCCCGGTACGCAAGGAACGGGCCGTCGCTTTGCAGAAATTCTGGAAGGTCTATCGCGCCTCCATCCTGGCCCGGCAGGGTGACGAACTTTGGAAGACCGCCGATTTGCAAACCAGTGCCGACGCGGAGGCCTACCTGAAGCGCTGCGAGGGCGCCATTCACCAGGCCGAGGAGCGGCTGCGCCTCATGGGAGAATTGAGTGAAGATCCGCTTTTTGGCCACACAATCTTCCGCCTTACCCTCAACTCGCCCGGAGACGACTGGGGCACGGCCTCTCTCTGGCCGCTGCTGCCATGGGTGAACAAAAATGAGAAGGTGCGCGAATTCCTGGAGAAACTTGCGCAGAAGCCGGACGGAGGCGAGGTCCTCGGGACTCGTTTCGCCAACAGTGGGAACAAGGAGCCGATGCGCCACATGGCCTCCAAAACCGCGCGGCAGATTCTGGCGGTCAGCCGGGGCGAGGCGAAGCAGTTCCTCAAAAATCCCTCCTTCGAGGAGGGGATGGAAAGCTGGAGCGATGGTCCATACAAGGTCACGACCAAGGAGGCTGCAGACGGCAAGTCCAGCCTGCGCATTGCCACTTCAGACGCCAGCGCCGTCAGACAGGACATTCCCTATCAGCCCGGCACCTACATCGTGAAGATGAGCGCCCGGGGCTCGGAGAAGCTCAAGGGTGGCAAGGTCAAGCTCACGGTCACGGCCCGCAATGATACGGGCGACCAGATTGGGGTGCTTCTTCCCACCAGCACGGTGGTTCTCCATCCTGACAAATGGGGCACGCTGATTTTTCCCTTCACCCTGAGCACCTATTCCGCACCGGCCACCCGATTGAATGTGGGCGTCGAGTTCGAAGGCCTCTCGGCCGATGCGCCTGTCTTCGTGGATGATCTGGGCGTGTACCAGTTGGACGATGTGGCTCGTCGCCACAGCGGGACCGGGCCGGATGGTCAATAACGGGTCGTGACCATACACGATTTACCTACGCCGAGCGTGGTGATCGATGTTCCCGCGCTTCAGCGAAACATCGCGCGCATGCAGAATGCCTGTGACCAGAATGGCGTCGAACTCTGGCCGCATATCAAGACCCACAAGTGCGGTGAAATCGTAAAACTCCAACTCGCCGCCGGCGCCAAAGGCATCACCTGCGCCAAATTGGGAGAGGCGGAACATCTCATCGGAACGGGCGTGAAGCAGATCTTCATCGCGCATGCCCTGGTGGATGTGCGCATGGCCCCGCGCTTGCGTGCGCTACATGACAAGCTCGAGCGACTCATCTTTGCCGTCACCAGCCTGGAGCAAATGCCGTTCATGGAAAGACTGGCCCAGGCCGCCGACCTGCGCCTCCCGGTGATGGTCGCCCTCGATACCGGCCTCCACCGCGAAGGCTGCCGTTCCCTTGATGAACTCAAGCAGGTCTTCTCTGCTTTGGAAGGCTCCAGGCATTTGGAACCTCTCGGTATTTATACCCACGAGGGGCACTGCTATTTCGCGGACCAATCCCAACGGGAAGCCGCGATCGCGGACACGCATAGGCAGTTGCTAGATGCCTTGGACGTGGTCGGTTCGCAGTACCTGCTCGCGCCCGGCTGCAGTGCGTCGGCGGCTGACATGGCCCGGCGGGAACGCATCGACATCGTGCGCCCGGGCACGTACGTCCTCGGGGATCTCAGTCTCGCGTATGACCGGAAGTTGATGGCGTGGGAGGATCTGGCCTGCACGGTACTGGCGACGGTGGTCGACCGGCCGGAACCCGGTCTCGCCCTGCTGGACGCGGGGTCCAAGACATTCAGCGGGGACAAGGCCATGAACGGAGCGAGTGGCCGCTGGTTGGATGATCCCTCGGTCTGGGTCCACCGCGTCAATGAAGAGCATGGTTATCTCAGCCACCCTCCAGAGCGCTCCATCTGCATCGGAGATCGCCTGCGTTTTGTGCCTGCCCACGTTTGTACCACCATGAACATGACGGACAGCGCCTTTGCCGTACAAGGCGAAGAGGTCATCGGCGAATGGAAGTTGGAAGCGCGCGGAAAAGTCAACTAGCCTCCGGATGAATGACAGAGACATGGTGACTCCGGGAAATCAGTTTGCCAGCGACAATACCTCGGGTTTGTGCTGGGAATCCCTCGACCGCCTGGCCCGCGCCAATGGCGGCCATGATGTTTCCTACGGTGGCGACCACCACACCGCGCAGGCGAGCGATGCGATCCGGGATTTTTTTGAGCAACCTCAATGCGAGGTGTTCTTTGTCTTCAATGGCACGGCGGCAAATGCTCTCGCCCTCGCCGCGCTGTGTCAGTCTTACCATAGTGTGATCGCGCATGAGAGCGCTCACATCGAGACCGATGAATGCGGCGCCCCGGAGTTCTTCTCGAACGGCACAAAGCTGCTTCTCGCCAAAGGCAAAAACGGAAAGATGGATGAAAGCGAGGTCGAGCGCCTGATCACCAAGCGATCGGACATCCACTATCCCCGGCCCAGGGTTCTTTCGATCACTCAATCCACGGAACTCGGGACCGTTTACAGTCTGGAAGAGACGCACTGTCTGACTGCGCTGGCGAAAAGGCATGGATTGAAGGTCCACATGGATGGAGCACGCCTCGGCCAGGCGCTCGCCGCTCTCAACTGCGCGCCCAAGGAGCTTACCTGGCAGGCGGGGATCGATGTGCTCTGCATGGGCTTCATCAAGTCCGGGTTCAGTCTGGGTGAAGCAGTGGTCTTCTTCAACCCTGACATGGCCGCGGAATTTGACTATCGCTGCAAACAAGCCGGCCAGCTCGCGTCGAAAATGCGTTTCATTTCCGCCCCGCTCCTGGCCGCTTTCGAGGATGATCTCTATGTTGCCCGTCCCCGCCATGCTCACACGTGTGCGGTAAAACTGGCGGCCAAACTTATACGCGTGCCTGCTCTCTATCCCATCGAGGCAAACGCCGTGTTCCTGGAATTGCCCGACTCCGCCATCGCATCATTGCGCGCGAAGGGCTGGAAGTTCAGCACTTCCATCGGCGGGGGCGCCAGATTGGTCACCTCATGGGCAACCACGGACGCGGAGATCGAGGCTTTGAGTAACGACATCAATCTCGCGATTGGTCAGGACCTCGACTGAAGCGTCCCCCTCACATCATTCCTTGTCGAGGGAGAGAGCCGGCGGAGCAAAGGGCACGGGATTACCCACGGTATCCACACCAGAGATTCGCACGGAGTTTTCCCGCGCCTGCTGGTCGGTGCCGAGGTAGCGAACCCCGTAATGTTGTTGGGATTTGTCCCCGGTCTCAGGCAGAGGGCCGACGCCACCGCCGGTGATGCGCAAATGTTTGACCGCGGCCTCGATGAGGACGCCGCAGCCGGGATTTGCATCCTCCGCATGGCGGGCCCGGCTGGTCGCGCAGGCTCCGATGACCGGATTGCTGATGTAAATATTCTCTCCGCCCTGAATGTGCAGGCCATGCCCGCCGGAACCGCGCACGCGCACGTTGGTGATGAGGGCCATGCCGGTGAACTTCGGGCCGATGACGATGCCGGAGCCGTTTTTGTTCTGCCCGATCCAAGTATTGACCATGAAAAGATCGTTGCCCGCCTCGATCAACACGCCCTCGTCCTGCACGTGGTCGCAGCCGAATTTGTCGGTGTAAACGTACTTCGGCCGGGTGTCACCTTCCTCAGTACCGCCACGCAGAACCAACCCGCGAGAGCCGGCGACAAAACGAGCATCATGCACCTTGGCGCCATCGACATTGGGACCAATGACGATCCACTCCAACGCGTCATTCGATTCGGCACTGCCGGCGACACGATAAAAGAGGGCGGCATCCACTTTTTTGAAGTCGGGTCTTTTTCCTCCCGAGCCATGCAGCCAGATCCCGTATGCGCCGGAGGGGCCTTTGATATCGATATCCTCCAGGAGCGGACTGATGCCATCGACAATCTCCACCCCGCAAGCGCCTCCGGAGATATAAACCTCCCTTGCGAAGACATGGTAGGTATCGTCCAGCTTCAGGACCGCCTCTTTCCGCTGCGATTCCGGCACATCCCCCTGATGGGTGAGAACGAAGGTACGCAGGCCGCTATATCGGCAACCGCGGAAAATCACGGCTGTGCCAGTGGTCGTGGAGGTTTGGACGAGCACGGTGCCGTCGCCGGAGTTGGGGCTGCCTCTGCCCTCGCCCAGCAGGGTGACACCGGATTTTTCAATGAGCAGAGGCTCACTGATGAGATACTTGCCGGCGGGGAAGAAGATGGTTCCGCCGGGGTTTTCCGATCCGTTGACGGCGGCGATGGCAGACTTGATGGCCGCCGTATCATCCTTGGAATCGGCACCGCTTGCACCGAACTCCGTGACGGACTTGTAGATGGATTGGCCGAGGGCCGGCCAAGTTGCAAAGGCGGAAAGGGCCGTGAAAGCGAAGAGGAACCGCATGAGAGGGATTCAACCTTCGGGCGGCGGAAAGAAGAAGACGATTTTCTCATCGCTCCCCGGCCCGGTCAACGCGCCGGCTCAATCCAGCGCGATCAAACGGAAATTGCGCAGGAAAGGAGTGCCGGCGACTACGGGAGCAGGCCGTGGGCCAAAGTAATCATGCGCTGGGTTTCGACATCCCAGAGCTTCAGGCGCAGGCAGCGGAGGATTTCAGCAGGATGCAGGGAGGTCGTCTTGGGCCGACGAAGTTCCGGTATTTCGCGATGAGCCTCGGGCAGGCGGTAGAACGGAATGCGAGCATTCAGATGATGCACGTAATGGAACCCGACATTGGCGGTGAACCAAGCCATCACCGGCCCGGTGCGCAGGTAGCTGGAAGACTCCAAAGCGGCTTTTTCGTAGGTCCAGCCGGCTTTGTCATGGAAGGAGACGGTCGGGAAATTGTGCTGAGCGTAGAAAATATAGGAACCGAGGGCACCGGAGATGAAAAGTGGAATAGTCTGGACGAAAATGACGGCCATCCAACCGAATCCCAATGCCAGGACTATCCCAACGGCGACGTGGAGGAGAAAGGCAATGAGACAGTCGACGTGGGCCCGAGGCTTGTCGAAAAACGGGTAAAGGCACATGCCATAAAGGAAAACCAAGACATAGCCAAAGAGGATGGTGAGCGGATGCCGCATGAAAAGGTAGAGCGCTCGTTCGCTGGGGGAGGAGCGCAGAAAATGCTCCTTCGTCATCACGGGAAAGGAACCAATGTTCGAGCCACGGAGCTTTGAGTTGTGGTTGTGATGATGATTGTGAGAACTCGTCCAAATGCTGGTCGGGCTGAGACACAAAAGCCCGATGAGCCGCATGAGTCCGCCAGCCAAACGCGAATGCGGAAGAATCGCGCGGTGTTGCTGGTCGTGATAGATCACAAAAAGCCGGAGCAGGAGCAGCCCGGAGACAATGCTGCAGGCGAGCCGGCCGACCAGGCCAGTGTATGGAAAAGCGACGAGACCGCCGGTGAGAGTGAGCGCAAGGAGAGCGAGGGTGGAAAGGATCACCCACCAGCTTCGGACGGTGTGATCGGACGCGAAGGGCTTTGTGGCGAGGATGAGATCCTTTCCGGTGCGAGGCGAGCTTAACAAGGCCGGACTCTCGTGGGTGCTGGCTGGTTTGTCCAACGATGTTTCTTCCGCCCGATTCTGCAACGCGCTCCAGCAGGATTACCTACGCTAAAAACTGCGACCAAGCGTGGAAGGTCCGCCCAGCGGCCAGAAGATTCGCCGGAGGCGAGACTCAAGGCTGCGTCTGCGTGAATGAACTCAGCCAGCCCGGCCGGAACTACCGCTGCCTTCGGATCAAATTTGTCCTGTCTGACTGTTTTCCCGTCTCCTGCCCATTTAACGTGCCCGGGTCGCAACTCAATCCAGCTCAATCAGGCGAAAATCACGGAGGGTGAGTTTGCCGAGCACTTCGCCGAGGCGCAGGTCCACACGGGTGAATTTATTGGGATCGGCCGAGCCAGCGGCGGGAGCTTGAGCGGTAAAGTCGTAGGTGTAGCGCTGGAACTCGGGGCCAAGCTCGATCTTTTGCTGGGAAAGTCCGCCGGCCATCTCGCCAAGGCCCGATGCGGGTATGCCGACGGCAAAAAGGAGACGGCTGCCCGCGCCGTCGGCTTTGGCCTCGAAGGAAAACTGGTAGCGTTTTCCGGGTACTAGAGGAGGGATGGTCTGATTCATCGACGCGGCGTTCGATTTGGCCATGCCAGTCGGGTTCAACTGACCCATGTCCAATTCGAGAGTATTGGACACGATGGAATAGCCGGAGGGAGCCAGGACCCAGGGCGAACTCGAGCCGGGCTCGGCGGCCATGAAGACATTCCACTCTCCCCGTTTGCGGGATTGATTCACCGGTTGGGAAAAATCGCCATTTTGCAGGACGTTGTTTCCTTCGGCCGGAGCGGAGGCCTGAACTGGAGCAGCATTGGCGGGGGCTTTGGCCGGAGCGGCATCCCCGTCCGCGCCTCCCTCGTCGGCCAGGGATGAGGTCGCGGACGCAACCACCGGATTCTTCCAGTCGTCGGTGCGGAAGGGCGTGGCAGGCAGCCCGGCGCCATTGAAGAGATTGCAGTCGGGATTGTTTGACCAGGCGTAGCGGACGGCAGCGGGCGCTTTGACCTCCGGGCTGGATATCAGCACGGTGTCGTCTTCGATCCTGGCCTGGGCCGGTTTCCATTGCTGGTCGGCACCGGCAATGAGGAAACCTTTCAGCTCTCCTCCTTTTGCCACGAGGCCGTCATCGGCATGAGAAAAGCTCACCACCATCTCACTCCCCCGTACTTTGTGGCCGGCAGGCAACGGCCCGGAGGTCGCCCCCGACTTGCCGTACACGGATCCCAGGGCCCAGAGGGCGAGGCGGCGTCCGACCTCCGGCTTATTGAGCGCATGGATATTGTCGGCATCTCCGATGTCGATGGTGATGGCCATGCCGGTGTTTGGGATCGAGAGATTCTTCAGCATGCCCTCACGAATGGTCGGCCAGTCGCGCCCTTCCCCACCCTCGAAGTTGGTCAACTGCACCCAGGCAAAGGGAAAGTCATAACCCCAACGGGTGCGCCAGTCCTTGATCAGGACGGGCAACTGTTTTTCGTACAAGGCCACGCGATCCGGCGGGGAGTTGGCTTCGCCCTGGTACCAGATGGCACCGCGAATGGTGTAGGGAACAATCGGCGCGATTTTTGCGTTGAACAAGAGCCCTAGGCCGCGGCCCTGTTTATTACGAGCGGCGAGCGGTTCCATGGGCGCGCGAGGCGGCTCCTTGCCTTCGGCCTTGAGTTTTTCGGACTGCACTTTCCAGGCGGCCAGATCCTTTTCATATTTTGCCGTGGCAGTGGCGGGATTAAAGGTGGCGGCTTCCTTGTCATATTCCGCGACACGTTCCTTCAACGCCGGCTCGGCGCGCTGCGCCTCGGCGCTGGTCCAGGCCTCGATGCGGGTGCCGCCAACGGAAGAGTTGATAAGGCCGACAGGAACGCCCATTTGCCTATGCAATTCCTTGCCGAAATAGTAGGCGGTCGCGGCGTATAGCGGCACGACCTGAGGCGTGGTCACCTGCCAGGTTCCTGTACAATTTTCCTGCACCGTCGGGGAGCCATCGGAGCGGACGGTAAACATGCGAATGGACGGGTAGTTGGTGGCGGCAACTTCCTTTTCCCAATCCTTGGTGCCCTGGACGCGGAGGGCCATGTTGGACTGGCCGGAAGCCAGCCAGACCTCCCCGACCAACACATCGTTGACCGTGATCGTATTGGTACCCGCCACGGTGAGGGTTTGCGGTTGGCTGGAGGCTTCCAGCTTGTCGAGCTTGACCTTCCACTTGCCGTGGTCATCGGCTGTGGCGTTTTTAGTCTGGCCGGCGATGGAAACGGTCACCGCTTCGCCCGGCGCAGCCCAGCCCCAGATCTCGGCGGCTTCACCGGCCTGCAAAACCATGTGGTCGGAGATAATGGCGGGGAGGCGAACCTCGGCCTGCAAGGTCGCAAGGGCTGCGAGACCGCAAAAGGCGAGGCGAGAGAGAGAGATTTTCATGGTGGGGAACTCAAAGATAAGTAGTTGAACAAAGGCTGAAACCGCGACTTTCAGGTTCTTTTCAGGAACCAATGCGTTTTAGTACTGGACGATGGTCTGACCAGAAATGCCGGAAACCTGAACCGAGCCCATACGACTGTCATTTTCACGGCCACCGCGCTTTTCCTTCAAGCCGACCTCGATCCACGATGGCACGGCACCGGCCTTGAGGTGCGCGTCTCCACGCGGCGAAAAGGCGATGGCGCTGTAGGAACGCGTGCTGGTCCCGACGGTGAAGGTGAAGCGGTAGTCGCTATCGTCAAAAGGCACCGCACCGCTGCTTTGGCGACCGGTGAGGCCCGGCATAAGAACGACATGCTCGAAGCGGACAGGTCGGCCCTGTTGCTGGAGATTGGAGGCGATGAGATCGGAAGAGCCGTCGCGCGAGGATACGGTAAGCACGGTAATCTCGGAATTTTTGACGGTGTTCTCGGTGGTGGTGTCGGAAAAGCCGACCCAGACCCAGGTGCTCGTGGCCATGGCCTCGGCGCGGGCGGATTCCAAAATGCCACTGATGTCGTTAACGGCCCGCTTCGTCCCCTGCCCTTGAGCGATGCTGACCAAGGCCGGAACGGTAAGCGTCATCAAAAGAGCGATCACGCAGATGACCACGAGCAATTCGATCAGACTAAAGGCGCCGGAGGATCTGGCAGGACCTCTCATGGCGGGAGGATGGGGGGCGGGGTTTTTTTGCGAACGAAACTTTTCCACGCCTCAAATTCCTGAGCAAAGTTTTGCGGAGGAACCAGTGTGCCGGTCGGAGCCGGGGCATAGCGGTAAATCCGAACCACGGTACCGTCATCGACGTAGACCGGCAATTGCGTACGGATATCGAGCGCAGCGGAAGCTCCCGACGCAGCCTCCGTACCTTGGTCTGCAATTTCCCGCGGAGTAAGACGTCTTTTTCCCGGAGCGGCGGAGAATTCGTACACCGAAAGCTTGTCCGTCACCTTCGGCCCAACATAGCTATCTTTTCCAATCCATTCCGCTTCCTCGAAATCACTGCGCGAATAGTCCGATAAATAAGGTGAATAGTCTATGGAGGGAATGCGCATGAGCCCCCGGCCGTCGGGCGATTGGCTGACCTGCAATCCACCTACGATCCATTTTTCCACCGTACGCCCATCAGGCCAACGGGCAATTTCGCGATAGGTAGAGCCGTCTTTGCTCACGGCAATCTCGGCGGGAAAGCCGGTGAAACCTTTAGGAACCTCTTTTTTCTCCTTTCCCTCAAGAACCTCTTTTTTGGCCAGTTCACGATCCAATCGAAACTCTACCGTCCACTCGGCACGCTGAGGAGCCCGCGGCAAGATGGGCTCTTTCGGAGGTGGAATCTCCTGCCCCGGAGACGCGCCAGCTCCGGCAAACAAGGCCACGACACTCAGCAAAAGAAAATGTCCCTTATTCATTAACGGTTTCTATAAACTTTGAAATCACTTTGCCTGTATAACGGTCCATGGACAATTGAATCCAATAGCGCCGTTCGCCCTTGACGAGGAATTTGGCAAGATCGTTTTCGTTCTCCGGATAACGACCATCCTGCACGATCAGGTCGATGAGAAGAGTCCAGGTCCTGGTGGTGCCGGAGTCGACCAAGGCGCGCATGATATTTTGTCTCCGCTTTTGAATGACGCGGTCGTCACCCGTAAGCTGGTTGGCAATCAAGTCGGTGAAACCGGAGAATTTTTCCGTAGTGGAACCACTGAGCGCCCCATCGTATTTGCTCACTAACTCACTCCGATTCTTTAGCGGTCCCTCGCCCGCCCGCGTTCCCGATGTCCATAGAACCAAGGCATCGGCAATGTTTTTCGCCTCAATGTCAGCCAGCGCACTCGTGGTTCCCCCCGCCTTATCCACGCCTCGCAACAAGGCCTGAAGAACCTCTGACCCTGCGCTGTTGAGGTTAATCTTGCCGGAAACAACTGGCTCGGCGGTTTCTTCAGCAGGCTCCGCAAGACAGAAGAGGTCCAGAAGGGCAGCATCTCCGCTCTTCGGAGTCCAAAAATCCAGTTGTTTCCACGGTGTGCCGCGGAAGGCGTACCCGAGTTCCGCCACGGATCGGAAAGGACGGTTCAGGATCATCGGCCGGCTGTTGTTATTCCCGGTGACGGTCGGCAGGCCCACGGTACTGGAGCCGCCGTCATTATATCCACCCATGGCGACTCTCTGCACCCCGTCGGGGTCAGAATAGAATATCGCATCTCCCGCTTTGTTGCGCGAAATGAGCGCCCAAAAGGCGATGGTCCCATCAGCTGGATAGGTCCAG
Organism: uncultured Chthoniobacterales bacterium; assembly: GCA_964445975.1. Classification (GTDB taxonomy): domain Bacteria; phylum Verrucomicrobiota; class Verrucomicrobiia; order Chthoniobacterales; family Terrimicrobiaceae; genus CAYUMP01. The sequence goes on from CAYUMP010000013.1 coordinate 65,249, forward strand.
TTGACATTGCCGGCAGAGCGACCCGACCCGAAATGTCCGTAAGCTAGTGCGGCAGGGTTATACCACGAGGTCCATCCCTGAAGCCAGCGTCGCTGAATATCCGAATAGACAAGCCCGTTCCCATTACTTGATCTGGGCACATAGTTATTACCGTCATGCATCCCAAAGCGGTCCGAGCGTGGGTCCATCATGGTGAGGTATCTCATGGCCGGGCGGCCATTAGCAGCGTTATTACGCGTACTATCGATGTCGTGGAAGCCGGCGGTCTGCCCCTCGCCGGGTTTTCCCGCCCAGCGCACCTGCTCCACGCTCTGATAGGTCACGTAACGCCCGTCCGGAGTAAGATACTTCAATTTAAAGTTAATACCGTCGCTCGCGATGACATCATTTTGGAAAAAGTGACTGGCAGTTCCATCATCGGCATACGGTCCGGTCCAGATGGGCCCAAGCCAGAATCCGGTGACCGAAGTCGTGGGTACGGTCGAGCCATCTCCAGCCTCATTAAGCTCCTGGTTGGGCAGGACAGTTTTGATGACCGACGCCGCCGTGATGCCGACCGCCGGATAATTCGGAGACGTCAGTGTATAAGGCTCTCGAAAAGCGGTGGACCCCAAGGAGAAGGTAATATAGTCCGTTTGCTCACTAAGTATCGTGGATCGAGGCGAATCCTCGAGATTACTGGAAGGGTAAACGTTGGTCGCTCCGCCTGGCGGCCACCAAGGCGCCAAGGATAGAACTTGCGGCACCGAATCTGACTCTGCCGTCACCTGCAGGCTTTGGGGAACTTCCGTCGGGGGCGGCGGTGAATCCAAATTTGGCGCATGAGGATTCCACAGCGTCGGCTGAATAAACATGACGGAACGGAAGGGAAGCGGAAGGGGGGTGGGAGGACTACCGGACTTGGTTGGCGGAGTGCCGGTGAATTCCCCCGCCGTGACTTGCGCCACGCGATATACCGCACGCCGGAAGACATACAAGTATGGCAAATCCTCGGTGCCGTAAAAAGTACGTCCGTTGAAAACGATACGGGTCGGGAAGCTGTCGGAATCGTATTGGTCGATGATGTTGGCCGCGATCTGCACGACTTGAAAATCGACCGATCCATCCCGGCCACCCAATACGCGAGGCGAAGCCGGAGAAGTGGTTCGCTCGGGCTGCTGGGGCGCGGTATTATGAAATTGCCCGCCCAAAGATCCCGCGATGATAGCGGCTTTGAGGACTTCAAAAAAATTGGGCGTGGCATCGGCCAGCTCGCTGAGATTTTTGATCCGCGGGTCCCGATAATGCCAGGCGTATTCCTGATCGGCGGAGGGATCACCGTCATCCTGCCAGACCAGGCCGAAATGGACCGAAATTTTCGTCACCGCCTCACCCGAGGGACTGGGCCGCAGCAAGGCAAGGCTATCCAACGGGAAGCGGCGTTTCACTACGGGGTCGCCTTTTGAATCTCGCATCGCCAGGAAGTTCACATTAATGGCATCATCCCGTCCGAAAGCGTCATTTCCGCCGGCGGCGGAATTTCTTTGGACTTTGGGCCGATCAGGATGGGGTGCAATGGAGGGCTGATCGTAGTCCGCCGAGAAAGTGGTGAGAAAGGGCAGGGCATCGCTGGAAAGCATGGTCTGTCCATGCGTTTTCTGGAAATTCAGCAGCTCTTGCCGGGAGAAGAGCCTATTGTCCGAATTGCTGCCGCTGCGGAAAGGTTCCTTGAATCCCTTGGGCTCGCCCCATTCCTTCACCATGTCCGCATAGTTTCCCTTGCTGACGGCATTGCGCCAGCTCACGAGAGCGTTGGGATTGGTCATACCCGGAACAGCATTTAAATCGGCCCAAACAACCGAGCCTTTGGAAGCAGCCTCGTCGTGAATCGTGGCATCGCTGGAATCAAATCCGGCCACATTCACATCGAGGAGCCCGCTGATGTCGTAGATATTGTAGGCGAAGCGGCCGATGACGAAGTTGGCATTGCCAGGGTCCCGGCGGTCGCGATTGGAAGTACCTCCGGTGGTGGCCACGCCTGAACGAGTGATAAAAATCCAGTCGGGCAGTTGGTCACCAGAGAGGCCGGGGGCTCGCAGGAGGGCCGGCTTGTTCCACCGCGCGGCGCTGATGAGACGGCCGTTTTTGGAAGGGGCGGAGGTGTTGATGGCGGAAGCGCGGCTGGCGCCGATCGCCAGCACGCCGGTCTTGGCCGTGTAGTTGACCGGCGTGGTGGCGTTGGTGGCGTAAAAGGGACGGCCGGAAAGGCTTTGCTTCACCAGGTTGGCATATTTGACGTCGTTCAGGGGGATGGTACTGGCGACGACTCGGGCAGGCTTCATGGCCCAGGATTGCTTGACGAGCATGGGCTCATTGGTGGCAGGCAAGGTGATGTTGTCGGCCCCGGCGAGCATCTCCATGCGGAGGTCGTCGATGATAGCGCTCTCCGCGGTCTCCGCAAGCCAGTCGGTCTTGAGGAGGGTGGCACTGGAGTCGCTCGAGCGCATGGCCTGTCTGGTGCGAGCGAGATAGGCGAGCAACACCACGGAGAGGATGACCACAAAGGAGAGAACGATGAGGAGGGCGCTGCCTCGACGGGAGGAGGCCTTCATTTGAGATAATAGTACCGCTGGCGGAAGTGGATGTTTTGGATCACAGGCGGAGGAAGTCCGCCAACACTATCCACCTGCCAGCGAGAGAGCGGAGTCTGGCCATCGATGGCGTCGGGAAGAGCGTTTTGCAATGTGCGTTTTTCGCTGTCGCTCAACTTGTCCAAGGTATCCTCATCCAGGCTCGCGACCGCGCAGATCACAGCTTTCACTTGAGAGGAATCACCCACACCATTAGTGGTGGGCATCTCCGCCTTCAGGTCCCCGGAGGTGGTGAGGAAGGCCAGTTCCATGCGAAAGACCCCGGGCGTGATAGGCTGCTGCTCGGTTTTCACTTCCTCAAGGGCGATGCGGCTGATGTCGTCGGTCCAGAGAAATGGCTGCACATGACGAGTGAGGGTGGGATGAGAGGTCCGGCGGGCGCTGTTGGTGGAATTGCGCACGTCGTAGCCCACGACGGAGAGGCGGGCGGCCGCGTTGGTCGAAGGGGCATCGGCCAGGAAAGCGATCGCGTCGTTCACGGTATTGGTGGGACCGAGGGCTCCGCCGTTCTTGATGAAATCGTAGGTGACGCCGGGCGTATTGACGGCGGACGCGAGATCGAAGGTCAGGCGGTCGAAAACGGAGGAGGCGTCCTTGCGCGTTTCCATGCGTTTGGTGGAAGAACTGGCGACATTCGCAAAACCGGAGAAGGCACTGGAAAGAGCCAGTACCAACATGGCAAGGATGGCGCAACTCACCAGAAGCTCGACTACGGTGAAAGCCAGCCCGGGAGATTTATCGGGGGAAAGACAGCGAGGCATGAGGCTACAGCAGACGCAAACTGATGACGGTTTCGACGAAGTCCTTGCCCTTCAGAAGATCGCGGGTGGCGATGGTCGCCGTCCCGGCGGCCGGAGCCGCGCAAAGGTAAATGGTGTAGTAGCCGTAGACGGTGGTCGGTGGATAAATCTCATACCAGACCTTGAACGCAGCCTGGCCGGGGGTCGTGGTTTTCATCCCGCGTTCATCGAGCATCACGGTACTCTTCAACGCGGGCTGGCCGAAGTTGGGAGCGGTGATGCCAAAACGCTTCGACGCACGAGGCGCCCCGGGCAGGGCATAATTGGCCGGGACCTGCAAATCGGCGGCGACGGCATTCAATGCCTCCAGAGCCAGAGTCTGTTCAGAAGAGGTTCGCTCCTGCCTGAGCCCGGTAGAGAGAAGGCCCAACAAGGCAACGACACAAAAAGTCACCAACCCCAAGGCCATGCAAACTTCCGCCAGCGAAAACGCCTGGATGGATTTTCTGAAAACAGATCCGGTTGGGGAACTCATGTCGTGGGAGGGATGACGAGCATCTAAGCCAGCCGGATGCTTCGCATCGGCCGAAAAAGAATTTCTCCGGCAAACTAAACAAAAGAACCCGGCTCGCGAATTTTCGCGCCGGGTTCCTTTTTTGAGCCAGTCGCGCGAGGTCTCTAGGAAACCTTCCGGCGGCGGTGGGCCAGGTGGAGCACCACGAAGAGGCCCAGACCAGCCAAGGCAATGGAGGAGGGTTCCGGCACCACCGAAATCGAACCACCAACATACAGGTCGCTGGTATCCCAGGAAAGACCGCCCGTCAAAGTGGGCAGAACCAGACTGAAAGTCCCGATCGGCGAGCCACCCACCCAATCAAAAAGATTGAAGCTATTACCAAAGGAAAACGTAAGATCGCCCGCGTTGTTCACCAAAAGGGTCGCACCCACGTCGATAATAGTGTCCGTCGTGCCTTGGGTGACGATGCGATCCACTCCGCTCACGGTATTTGTCCAGATATCAAGAGATACCGTGGAGGTCTCATTCAGGTTGAAGGCTCCTGCACCGGAGGTGTTGAAGAACATGATGGCGGCAGCGTTGCCATCGCCGACAGCAATCGTTCCATTGATTTCGATAGAGTTGTCGACAGCGAGATTCACACGTCCGCCCGAGCCGCCGAGAGTGGCGCCAGCATTGACTGTGAGATTGCCACTGCCAACACCTGAGCCGCCGACAGCTGTGTTGTTGAGCAACAGCGTGCCTTCGGAGACCACGGTGCCTAGGGTGTAGGTATTGCTACCGGTGAAGACCACGGTGCCAGCACCGATTTTATCCACACCACCCTGACGAGTGGGGTTAGTGACCGTATTATTATTGTTGTTAGCGATGTTGGACAAAAACTCAACCCGGCCTCCGGTAGCGGCGGTAAACTTGGTGTACTGCTCCTCCAAGGTTCCGGTGGGGTTGGCCTTGGAAAGCTCCAAATTGACGGCACCCGAGTCATAAGTGACCGTACCCGAGGTATTGCTGCCGCCAATGGTGTGAACTGCCCCAGCTCCGCCGTCCAAAAATTGAATCTTATTGGCGGTCACGCTTCCCGCCGTGGTCATCAACAGGGTTTTATTGGAAGCGTTGGTAGGGGCCGATACGATCTGGGCGGTGCCAAGAGCTCCGGAAGCCCCAAGCTCAATGGTTCCTGCCGTCAATTGAATGCGTTCCAAACCGGTCGCCCCAGTGTTCACACTGTTATTAGCACTGTTGATCCTCCAAGTGCCGAGCCCGCTTTTCAGGAGGCGGGATGCGCTGTCGCGGCCCTCAATGTTATCGGCTACGATCGCTCCATTCATAGTCAGAACGGAGCCTTCTCCCACCGTCAGTGTGCTGTTAAAATTTGTGATCCCATTGAAGCTGACGGTGGCACTCGTTCCGAAAGTCAGATCGGCTCCATTGGATAAATTAATCGAATTATTGCTGGACGTTCGCAGGAAGGAGACGTTGTGATTGATCGTGGTCAAGGCATCCGTAGCGTTGCCAATAATGCCTGTGTTGCCCACGGTCAGCGTAAATCCGCCGGTCGATCCCAAGGTGTAACCATCGGCGGCAAAAGTGACGCCGAGGATGGAGCGGTTTCCGTCTAGATTGGGCGTCCTGTTTCCCGTAGTAGCCGCGGCCCCAAAAAACGCGGTATCCGTGGTCGAGCTGTCGGCAGGGACAGCTACAAGCCAGTTGCCGGATGTCGTCCAGTCGTAATTGGTGCCGGAGTCGCCATCCCAGGTACGAACAGCACTAAATGAGGTGGAAACAGCGAGCGTTGCTGAGAGAGCTACGAGGAGTTTAGGAGACAAGGATAGTTTCATGGGGTGGGGAATCTAGGGGGATAACTTTTGCAGAAATTTTGCAGTCATCCCAAAGTTCTCAAGGCGTTTGGCTTGGTCCTTTTAAGGAACCCGTTGCGTAAACTTGAAAACGCACCGCCGCCCCCCTCAAAAAAGGGCGGGTACTGCCTACCGGACAAAGCCGATGAAACAACAATGGTTTATGCTTGAAGCGAGGCCTTAGTACATTTCGACCGGGGAACGCTTGCCGTCCTCGGGGCTGCGTTCTGCCGCATGCTCACCGAGTACGGCCTTGCGCAACTCCCAGACCTCGGCATCGACCGCCCTAAAGGACTCTTCAGTAAAGACTTCCGGCGAAGCGAGCTTGGCCTTAAAAGCCGCTACGCGAGCGAGGGCGGGGTCGATTTCCGTCGGGGAAAGAGTCTCCACGGCTGTGCGGGCCTGGGCGGCGAGTTCGACGCGATGGCAGATCATAAGGAGGTCGTTGCCGGCGGTGATGCCCATTTTCATGGTTTCCTCGAAGCCATAATAATTGAGGATCGCCCCCATATCGAGGTCGTCGGTCATGACCAGCCCCTCAAAGCCCATGTCGCGGCGGAGGAGATCATTGATCATGGCGGGGGAAAGAGAGGCCGGCAGGCCGCTGGGGTCGATGCCGGAGATGTTGATGTGGCCGATCATCATGCTGTCGACCTTGCCGGCGAAGTGGCGGAAGACGGCGAGTTCGTGCTCCTCCATGGCGGCGCTGGAGCGCTCCAGCTTGGGCAGCTCGTGGTGCGGATCAAGAGCCGCGGAGGAATAGCCGGGAAAATGTTTGCCGCAACTGAGGATGCCGGTCGCCTGGAGGGCGGAATTGAAAGCCGAGGCTTTTTCGATGACTTCCGCGACGGTGCGGCCGTAGCAGCGGCCCTTCAGGGAGTTGTCAGCTTCGTCGTCGAAGGAAATATCGAGAACAGGGCAGAGATCGAGATTGAAGCCGAACTGACGCAGCAGGCGGCCGGTGATATCGCCATGTTTTTTGATGAGGCCGAGATCGTTCTTGTCGCGGAGCTGCTGAGCGTTGGGCGGTTCGTTGCCGATGAGCTTCAGGCGTGAGACGCGGCCGCCTTCCTGGTCAATGGTGACGATGGGTTCGACGTGGCTGAGATCGCGCAGATCGTCGATCAATTTGCGCAGTTGGACGGGCGATTGGATGTTGCGGCCGAAGAGAATATACCCGCCGGGCTGGAGCTTTTTGAAGAAAGCGGCGGTTTCCGCGTCGAGTTCGTAGCCGGGAACCCCCACCAGCAAGAGTTGACCCGTATCGTGAGATGACATACTTCCTGAGATACACAACCCCGTGTCCAAACCAAACGAAAAGATCGGCCTGTACGGCGGCAGCTTCGACCCCATCCATATCGGCCACCTGATTCTGGCTCGCGATGCGATGGAGCGCCTGGAACTCGACCGCGTCGTCTTCCTGCCCGCGCGCATCTCCCCCCACAAGCTGGATCGTCCCCCGGCGTCGCCGGAGGCCCGCTGTGAAATGCTGGCGGCGGCCATCGCGCAGGAGCCCCATTTTGAGATGGACGATTGTGAGATCGGCCGGGAGGGCCCGTCCTTCACCATCGACACCATCCATCTCTACCGGGAAAAATTTCCGGAGGCGAAAATCTACTACTTCATCGGCGACGACAATCTGCCGGAGTTGGAAACCTGGAAGGACATCGACCTCCTGCGCGAACTCGCCAGCATCGTGGTACTGACCCGCGCGGGCATGCCTTTTCTCTCAAATTTCCCCATGATCGAGCGCCACATCGAGATTTCCTCGACGGAAATCCGCAATCGCATTGCCCGCGGCCTGTCCGTGCGGTATATGGTGCCTCACCCGACCTGCGACGTGATCAACAAGCTTGGACTCTACCGTAATGATTGACAGTGAAACGCTGGCGCGCGCCTGTGCCGATGCCGCCGCGGATAAAAAAGCCGAAAATCCCGTGATGCTCGACATGCAGGGCATCTCCAATTTCACGGATTTCTTCGTGATCTGCTCCGGCAGTTCGGAGCCCCAACTCAAGGCCATCGCCTCCGCGATCCGCGAGCAGGTGCGGGAAAAGTACGACCGGCGGCCCCGTTCCGAGGACGGATTCCCGGCCAGCCAGTGGGTGATCCTCGATTATGGCGACGTGATCGTGCATCTTTTTCACACGGAAAAACGGGAGCTTTACGGATTGGAAAATCTCTGGAGCGACGCCCGCCGTGTGGAGTGATTTGCGCGGAGCCCCAAATGGGGCTAGGATAGTGCCAATCAACACCCTGGGATGAACCTGATCGAAGACATCGAGGTGGCTTGCCCGCAGTGCGGAGAGGTCTTCGCCATTGCGGTCGATACCGAAGCAGGTTCGTATTCCACCATCGAGGACTGCGCGGTTTGCTGCCGTCCGATGACCATTTCCATTCATTGCCGTCCCGGCGAAGTCCAAAGCATCGATGTGCAAGCGGGCTGACAATCCCACCCTTAGAATGCGACCACTTGCGCGGCGGCCGTTTTTCGCTTAGAGATACGCGACATGTTTGCGCAGCGAGAGGCCATCGTGAAGCTGCTTCGGGATGATGATCCCGAAACCGTACGCATGGTGAAAGAGCAACTCGCCATGGGCGGCGAGGAATATATCCCCAATCTACGCGACCTCGCGCGCATGGACGATGACCAGGTATCCCGCCATGCGCTGGACGTGATGGCGGAGATCGCGAGCCGCAACGCCGACGACGAATTTCTGCTGCTCTGCCATTTTTTCTGCAACGACAACGATCTCGAACGTGCCTGCTGGATGCTGGCGCAAACGCTTTTCCCGTCGGTGGATGTCGAGGCCTTCGAGACGAAGGTCAACCAATGGGGCCGCCAGTTCCTGGTGAAGATTTCCGGCATCGTAAGCAACCGCCAGCGGGTGCAGGCACTGGCGGATTTCATGGCCGGAGAACTGTGCTTCCGCGGCAACACGGATGATTATTACTGCGAGCGGAACTCGCTCCTGCCTTGCGTCATAGAAACGCGCATGGGCATTCCCATCACACTCGCCATCCTCTATCGCATGGTCGCGGCCCGCGCGGGCATGCGGGTGGACGGCATCAATCTCCCCGGCCACTTCATAGCCCGGCACGGCGAGGTGCTCTTTGACCCCTTTCATCGCGGACGCATCCTGACCCGGGCGGACTGCGAGGAGATCCTCACCCGCCAGAATCTCAAGCTCCGGGGCTCGCACCTCGAGGCCGCAACGCCGAGGCAAATCCTCGTGCGGGTGCTGGCCAATCTGCTGTACGTCTACGATCTGCAGAAAGACACGTCGAAACACCAGCGCGTGGATACCTGGATCAAGGCGCTCTCGCGAGATCGATAATCCCGGTCCACCGGCCTCAACGTGAACGTCGAAGTTTTAAACACCGGGTCCGAATTGTTGCTGGGCAACGTCGTGAATACGCATCTGGCTTATATCGGCCGGCAGTTGTTTCCCCTTGGTCTGCGCATCGCACGGCAGACGACGATCCCGGACGGCGCCGCCATCCGGCCGGCATTGCTGGAGGCCTTCGAGCGGTGTGACGTGCTGATCGTGACCGGCGGACTGGGGCCTACCACGGATGACATCACGCGCGAAGTGGCGGCGGAACTGCTTGGTCTTCCCTTACAGGAAGATGCCGGTGTCGTAAAAGCGATCGAGGAGCGGCTGGCGCGGCGGGGCATTCCTTTTCGCGCACGCATGCGGCGCCAGGCCATGGTGCCGGAAGGCGCCACGGTGCTGCCCAATAACAATGGGACCGCGCCGGGGCTTTATATTCCGGCTTTTGTCACGCCTTCCCACACGACCCCCCATCTTTTTTTTCTGCCTGGGCCGCCGCGGGAACTCATGCCGATCTTCGAGGACTACGCCCGGCCGATCCTCCAAGCCATCGCGGGCGGGCTGCCGGACCGGGAGTGCCGCACCTACCATATTGTCGGCATGGGTGAGAGCACGGTGGAAGAAATTCTCGGCCTGGAACTTTCCCTGCGAGGGGACATCGAAGTAGGCTATTGCGCGCGGCCCAATGAGGTCGATTTCCGTCTCATCGCTCCGCGAGCCGTGCTTGAGGAGGTGGAGATCAAGGTTCTGGCGGTCGTTGGGCAGCATCTCGTTTCCCATGTGGGCGAACCCATCGAGCAGGTGGTGGTGCAAAGGCTCCGGCAAGCGGACAAAACGCTCGCGCTGGCCGAGTCCTGCACGGGCGGTCTGCTGGCCAGCCGCATTACCGATGTACCCGGCGCTTCCGAGGTTCTCCTGGAGGGGTTTGTGACTTATTCCAATGCAGCAAAAACGCGCAGCGTACTGGTACCGGAGGAGTTGATCGCTGCGCATGGCGCGGTGAGTGAACTGGTGGCGCGCGCCATGGCCGAGGGCGCAATCCGTCGCACCGGGGCAAATTTTGGCATCGGCATCACCGGCATAGCCGGTCCCGGTGGTGGCACCGAGGAGAAACCAGTCGGCACGGTTTTTATTGCGCTGGCCCAGGACGGTCAGGCCACCGAATGCCACCAGGAATTTTTCCCGACTGATCGCGAGACCTTCAAACAACTGACCACCCAGACGGCGCTCGATTATCTGCGCCTTAAACTGCTTTAGCTTCACGGCGGTTTGATGGGCCATAAGCCCACAGTCGCTAATCTTATTTTGGTCCGGGAGGGTGGCTTCTCGAATTGCCAACCGGCCTCCTTTCTGCTTCAAGAGGGAACCCTCCATGAAAAAGCTGCTCTTCGGATTGCTCATTCCATTCCTCGCACCTTTGGCCCAGGCCGTTGATCCCGACCGGACGATCGAAGACAACAACCAGTCCGGGCACACCCGATTCTGGGATTACTACAATCCCTATCCCTCCAACTATATCGGCTCCCGGGAATGGTGGGACGGCGAGACGCTGACGGGCGATTGGTGGGGCATGCGCAACATGCTGGATGATGATGGGGTGGAAGTCGTGGCAAACTATACGACGAACCTCGCAGGCAATCCGGTGGGTGGCATGAGTGCGGGCTTCACCTACACGGATAATATCTATTTCGGTCTTCAGCTCGACATGGAGAAAATGATCGGCTGGCAGGGTCTCAACATCACGGTGAGCGGTCTGAATCGAAACGGCTCGAGTCTGTCAGAAAAGAACGTAGGGAACCAGTTCACGGTGCAGCAGATCTTCGGCGGTCAGACGGTGATGTTCTATGCGATGATCCTGGAGCAGAAGCTGCTCGACGACAAAATCTCGATCAAGGCCGGCCGGTTCGCGACGGGAGACGACTTCGCTTCCAGCCCGATCTACTGGCTGTACATGAACAACGGCATCGACGGCAATCCGCAGGCGCTGCCGGTGAACACGCAATTCTCGGCCTATCCCTGGGCGGTGTGGGCGGCTCGCATCCGGGTCGACCCCACACCGGAGTACAACGGCATGCTGGGCGTCTACCAGGTTTCCAATCGCGTTTTCCAACGCGCCTACCACGGCCTCGACTTCAGCATGCGGCCGAACGACGGCATCCTGATGATCAGCCAGGTGGGCTGGACACCGGAGTTCTTCAAGCGCCCGGTGGATGCGGGTACGACCAAGGATGGCAAGTCGGTGGTCGACGGCAAATCGTCGGGGAAGGATTTCAAAACCGCGCCGAGCATGAAGGGACTGCCGGGCCACTATTGGTTTGGCGCATATTGGTCGCCGTGGCAGTTCAGCCAGTTCGGCACGGAGGAGACGGCACGGAACTCGTATGGCTTTTACTGGCATGCGGACCAGATGGTCTTCCAGGAAGCCCCGGGCAGCGACCAGGGTCTGACATTGTGGACAGCCTTTGTGCTCTCGCCCCAACAAAACATCGCGAAACTTCCCTTCCAGGTGAACGGCGGCGCGATCTACAAGGGACTCATTCCGTTGCGGGACGATGACTTCACCTGTTTTGGGGTGGTGTACGGCAAATTCAGCAACGACTACGCGCGTAGCGTGGATGTGGATGACAACGGTTATCCGTCCTACGAACTGGTGTTCGAGTGGAACTATAAGATCCAGATCACCAAGTTCGCGTTTGTGCAGCCGGATATCCAATGGGTAATAAACCCGGGCGGAACCGGCAACATCCCGAACGCACTGGTGCTGGGCTGCCAGGCGGGCGTGACTTTCTAAGGCCACCGCTTGCCACCGCCGCAGGCGTGTGGAAACATCCTCTCAATGGGAAGGGTGTTTTCGGCTTTGCTCGTGACGTTCGCGCTCGGCATGGCCGGGGCGCAGGCGGACTGGCAATTGAAGCGATTTGACGGGCGCGATTATGTCCGCCTGGATGAGATCGCGGAGTTCTACGGACTGCCGAGCGGTGTCTCCCCGCAGGACAAGATGGTCTTCCTCAACCGGGGCAAAAAGAGCCTCAAGCTCACCCAGGACAGCCGGCAAGTTCAGCTGAACGGGGTCAATTACTGGCTGTCCTTTCCGGTCATCCAGCGGGAAGACGACTATTGGATCTCCCGGATGGACCTGGGCAAGACCATCGAGCCGGCCTTCCGCCCTGAGATGGTGCAGGACGTAAAAAGTTTCACCTCGGTGATCCTCGATCCCGGCCATGGCGGCCATGACAAGGGAGCCTCCAGCCCCTACGAGGTGGAGAAAAATTTCTCCCTCGACGTGGCACGGCGGGTCCGCAACGAACTGCAGAAGGCAGGCTTGAGGGTATTCATGACGCGCAACAATGACTCGTTCGTCGAATTGCACGACCGCGCCAATCTGGCCAACTCCAAGCTCAACAGCATTTTCGTGAGCCTGCATTTCAACGCCTCGCCCAACTTCGAGGCCACCGGACTGGAGATTTTCTGCGTGTCGCCCCGGGGTTCACCCTCCACGGAGTACGATGAATTGCTGGTGCGCGACATGGTACAGGAGTTCGGCAACGACAACGAGGTCCAGAGCTTCACGTTGGCCAGCGCGATCTATCATGCGCTGCAAGGCTCCTCGTTGACGATGTTTGACCGCGGGGTGAAGCGGGCGCGCTTCGCCGTACTGCGGCTGACCAAGATGCCGGCGGTACTGGTGGAGGGCGGCTTCCTCTCCAACAGTAGAGATGCCCGCCTGGTGGCGGACACGGCCTGGCGGGACAAATACGCCCGCGCCATCGCGGCAGGCATTCTGGAATACAGGAAGCTGGCTGATTTGAAGATGGCGCCGCGCATCGCGGCGGACTACAGCAAAGGCCCGGCCACGCCCATTGCGTCGGTGCCCGGCCCCACACCCTCCTCCACCGGCACCATCCTGCTCGAACTCCCACCCGCCAAGACCAATTGAAATGACGGAATCCATCCAGGACATCGGCCTCGTGCGACGGGGCTATTCCGCCAGCGGCGGCGCGGAAGCTTACCTGCTACGCCTCGCGGCCGGACTGCAAAAGCGCGGCTGCCGCACGACTTTTTACACCACCGAGGACTGGCCGGCGGACCGTTGGAAATTTGGGGAGATCATTCACCTGCCGGGGCATGGCCCGCTGGAGTTTGCCCGTGCTTTCAAGGAAGCGCGCAAGCCGGGGCAGATCGTGTTGAGCCTCGACCGGGTGCCGGGCTGCGATGTCTACCGCGCCGGCGATGGCGTGCATGCCGCGTGGCTGGCGCGGCGGGGCAAATTTGAAGCAGGCTGGAAGCGAACCTTGCGGGCGTTCAACCCGAAGCATTTCGCGCTGATGAACCTGGAACGCCAAGTGTACCGTTCGGTGCGCATGGTTGTCGCCAACTCGCAGATGGTGGCCGAGGAAATCCGGCATTGGCACGACTTTCCCGAAGACCGCATCCGCATCGTGCCCAACGGTATTGGCGGGGCCATTCCCACGATTTCGCGAGAGGAAGCGCGCGAGCGGCTGGATGTTCCGCCGGATGTGTTTTGCGTGCTGTTCGTCGGAACCGGCTGGGAGCGCAAGGGATTGCGCTTCGCGATCAAGGCGGTGGAACGCATGAAAAATACCATGCTGCTGGTGGCAGGGCGGGGCCCGGCGAAGCGTTATCGTTCCTCGTCGGCCGAATTTTTGGGGCCGATGAGCGATCTCTCGGCGCTCTTCTCCGCCGCGGATGTTTTCACCCTGCCCACGATCTACGACCCTTTTTCCAATGCCTGCCTGGAGGCTCTGGCAGCGGGCCTGCCGGTGGTGACGACCACGGCCAATGGCTTTTCGGAGATCATCACGCCCGGCGTGCATGGCGATGTCGTCGAAGCGGGTGCGGTCGATGCATTGACGGATGCGCTAGAGGCCTGGCGGGGGCGCGATGCGGTGGAAACGTCGGCGGCTTGCCGGGCTTTGGCAGCTAACTACTCGATCGACCGCAATGTGGCCGGAACGCTGGACGCGCTTAGCGCGGCAACAGCGCCGTGAGGACGGCCTGAGTGTCGGAAAGGTCGTCGAAGAGAAAATCCGGGGCGTGAGCGGCGAGCTCGTCGCGGGAGTAATTGCCGGTGGCGATGGCGACTGTTTTCGCGCCGATCACCTTACCGCACTCGATATCACGCGGAGTGTCGCCGATGACAAAGATGTGTTCCGGAGCGAATTCCTCGCCATGTTTTTCCAGGGCGCGGGCCTGGGCGAACTTACCCAGTTCATTGCGGTCATGATGGTCATCGGCAAAAGCGCCGAATTCAAAATAGTCCCACACGCCGTAGTGGGTAAGTTTCACCTCGGCTCCTTTGACGAGATTGCCGGTGAGGAGGGCGAGGACGCAGTCTTCGCAGCCCTTGAGTTGCTCAAGGAGGGCGAGGATGCCAGGCATGACGCGGCCCTGGTGTTTAGGGAGGCGGTCGGAGAGGTGGCCGAGATAGCCATCCAGCAGAGCGGTGATGTTTTCCGCGGTGGGCTCGACGTCCTGTTTCTCTAAAATCTTTCGTGCGATCAACCCATCGGTCGCACCGGCAAGAGTAATGCCTTCCAAGGCATTCTCGATCCCGAAACGTTCACGGGCGGCATCATGCAGCGCGTGCTCGCCGGCTCCGCCGGAGGTGATGAGCGTACCGTCGATGTCGAAAAGCAGCAGATGCCGCTTATTCGCCATCTTTGTCGTCTTCGCTGTCGTCGTCGACCGGATCGGGCTCGAGGACTTCGCCGTATTTGGAGAATTTGCGTTTGCGCTTGGTGGCCGGGAGCGGCGACAAAGTCATGCCGATGGCTTTACCCACCAACTTAGGCTCCATGTCGACGTGGCCCATGGTTGCGAGATCGGTCTTCACGCGCTGAACCACTTGCATCCCCAGATTTTGGTGGGCCATTTCACGGCCCCGGAACTGGAGGTGAATCTTCACCTTGTTGCCCTTGTCGAGGAACTCCTCGGCGTGGCGCAGCTTGGTGATGTAGTCGTGCTCGTCAATGTTCACGCGGAACTTGACCTCTTTCACACGGCCGGCGGTGTTCTTCTTATCCTTCTCCTGCTTGGAGAGGTCGTAGCGGAACTTCCCGAAATCCACGATGCGGCAAACGGGCGGCTGCGCACTGGCGGCGATCTCGATGAGATCCAACCCCAGGCTGCGGGCGGTCTTAAGAGCATCCTCGATGCGCATGACCCCCAGTTGCTCGTTGGTTACACCGTTGATGACGCGCACCTCGCGAGCGCGGATGCGTTCATTGACGCGGATATCTCTTAAGTTAATGGGACCTCCCGATTGGACGTTGCATGAAAAAGCACGAAATCACCTTAGGCGAAAAAATGGCCATTGAACGATGGGCACGAAGAATGTCTGCTCATGCGCGGCATGAGTTAAATTCCACGGGAAGTGATTTGCATGTATCGTTCGAAAATCTGTGCCGCCTGACTGTTGGGTCTTCGGCTGGGTGAAGGATGTAAGCAACCCCCCTTCGTGCGCAAGAGGAAAATTGCAAAATTCCCCTTATACACAGGTCGGGGAGCGACGGCGGGATTGCCGCGACGGCCATTCGGTGTTTCCATGCCAGCCATGCGGCGGGTCATTTTGCTGGCGTTGGCGGGTCTGATGATCCTTTCCGGTTGCGCCGGCCCCGAGAGCTCCCTGAATGTCAGGAAGACGACTCTGCTGCCGCCCAATGTGCATGGCCGGTTGGTGAAGCGGACGATGTCGCCCCGTTACATCACCATTCATGCCACGGAGAATCTCAATGCGACGGCGGATGCCCATGCCCGGTATCTCTCCAACAAGGGGAAACGCAGCGGGAACCGGCGATTCGGACGCTCCGGCTGGGTGACCTGGCACTTTACGGTCGATGATCGTGAAGCGGTCCAACACCTCCTCCCGACCGAACAAGGCGATCATGCGGACTATGGCGGGCCCGGGGACCGCTCCAGCATCGCCATCGAGATCTGTGAATTCCGCGACCCGCGCCGACAAGCCGCCTCCATCAATCGAGGAGCCCGCCTCGCAGCCGAACTGGCCGACCGTTACCACATCCCCACGCGCAATATCGTGCCGCACCAACATTGGCCCCGCTGGGATTTCCGCTACGGCAAGCCGTGCCCGAAAATCCTGCTCGAGCGGGATCGCAACGCCAAAGGCGGCTGGGTCAAGGGCCCGAAGTGGAAGAAGTTTATCTCGCTGGTCGAGAAGTACCGCTAAGGCCTAGCTCCGGCGTTCCTTGATGGAGGCCAGGATATCGGCCACGACCTCATTGCGAGGTTTGGCGCCAATGTTGCCCTGGCCATGGAGACGCACACTGACATTGCCGGCCTCCAGGTCGCGATGGCCGATGACGAGCATGGTATGCACCTTGTGCTGCTCGGCATGGAGGATCTTGCCCTTGATGTTGTCGCTGGTGACGTCGAGTTCCGCGCGTACTTCATGGCTGCGCAGTTCGACCTGCAGGGCCTTCGCGTATTCCACCAAAGGCTCTTCGTCACCGATGGTGATGATGCGCACCTGCTCGGGCGCGAGCCAGAGCGGGAAGTTGCCCGCATAGTGTTCGATGAGGAACCCGATGAAACGTTCGTGGGTGCCCAGCGGGGCCCGGTGAATGCAAAGCGGGGTCTTCTCGGTGTTATCGCGGTCCTTGTAGACGAGGCCGAAACGACCCGGCACGGCGAAGTCCACCTGGTTGGTGGCGATGGTAAATTCCCGGCCGATGGCGCTCCAGACCTGCACGTCGATTTTCGGGCCGTAGAAGGCGGCTTCGTTCGGCACCTCGATGTAGTTGATGCCTGATCGGATGAGGACGTTGCGCACCATGTCCTCGGTCTTCAGCCAGAGTTCGGGTTCGTTGACGAATTTCTGACCCAATTTCTCCGGATCGTGGGTGGAGAAACGCATGAGGTATTTGTCGATGCCGAAGATCTTGAAATACTTCAGATACATCTCGTTCACCGCGTTGAACTCGTCCTCGAACTGCGCCTCGGTGCAGTAGATGTGGGCGTCGTTCATCTGCATGGACCGCACGCGCATGAGGCCGAAGAGTTCACCGCTTTGCTCGTAACGGTAACAGGCACCGTATTCGGCCAGACGTAGCGGCAACTCGCGGTAGCTGCGCGGCACTGCCCCGAAAATTTTGTGATGATGCGGACAGTTCATCGCCTTGAGGTAATAGGAATACTGGGCGCGTTTTTCCTCGATACGCTCGAGAGTTTTTTCGCGGCCTCGTCTCCACTCGTCCAAGGCGGCTTCCTCCTCGAGAAGTGCGACGTCCTTTTTGTTGGCCAGCTTGGCTTCGATCTCGGCGATCTTTTCCTCGGTCTGCCGGAGATCGTCCTCGAAATCGAAGATTTCGCGCATGGTTTCCTCATCCATCTTCAACTCCATGGGCGGAAACATGGAGTCGGCGTAGTACGGCAGGTGACCGCTGCAGACATACATGCTCTTACGGGCGAGATGCGGGGTGCGCACGCGCTGATAACCGGCGGCAAACTCCGTCTCCTTGGCGAGATTCTCCAGTTCCTCGATCAAAACGGCGCCCTTGGGCATCCAAAGCGGGAGACCCGGACCGACATCTTCATCAAAAGTGAAGAGATCCATCTCCTTGCCGATCTTGCGATGATCGCGCCGCTTGGCCTCCTCCAGCATGGTGAAGTAGGCCTGCATCTCGGTCTTGTTTTTAAACGCGGTGCCGTAGATGCGCTGAAGCTGGGGATTTTTCTCGTCACCCTTGTAGTAGGCGCTCGCCACATGCGTGAGCTTGAACGCCCCGATGTTGCCGGTGCGCATGACGTGCGGGCCGGCGCAAAGGTCGGTGAATTCACCGTTGCGATAGAGGGTGATGACCTCGCCGTCGGGAATGTTTTTGACGATATCGAGCTTGAACTTGGAGGCCTCCGGGCGCTCGGACAGGGCGGCAAGATGGCCTTTTTCAGCCATGGCCACGGCATCGTCGCGGGAAATTTCGACGCGCTCGAAAACGTGGTTCGCCTTGATCTCCTTCTTCATCTCCTCCTCGATGCGGGCGAAGTCCTCCGGGGTGATGCGATGGGGCAGCTCCACATCGTAATAGAAGCCGTTTTCCACCGGCGGGCCGGCGGCGAATTGCGCCTCGGGCCAGATCTTCAGGATAGCGGTGGCCAGGACATGCGCGGCGGAGTGCCGGATGCGTTCGAGTTCAGTCATGGGAAGTTTTCAGGTCTTGCGGCGCTGGAACGCGAAATCGTCAAACAAGGGAAACTCCCTCTTCCACCAGCAGGAGAGGGATGCCATTCATCACCGGATACAGGATTTGCCCGTCGGCGCGCAACAGCCCTTCGGTAAAGGATTTGCCCGCGCGGGCGCTGGCTTCGGCCAGCGCCTTTTCATCGGCCAGGGCGAGAGGTTGGTGCGTCGCCGGACAGCAAAGTATTTTGAGGAGTTCCTGGTCCATCCTTCGCGTTGCGGCGCCTCCGCCTAGTATTTCGGCACGTTCGGGTCGACCCGATCGGCCCAAGCCAGGATGCCGCCCTCGACATTGGCCAGCTTGCCGAAACCGGCTTTTTGCAGCTGACGCAAGGCCTTGGCGCTGCGCACCCCACTCTTGCAGTGGATGATGATTTCGTCGGCGCTGTCGAGTTCGCTCATCCGCGAATGCAACTCGCCCACCGGAATCAACTTCGACCCCGGAATGCGGGCGATGTCGTATTCGAAGGGTTCTCGCACGTCGAGCAGGACGAATTTGTCGCCCCGATCCTGCCGGGATTTCAACTCTTCCACCGAAATCTCGGGCACGGGCGTCTCCGCATCCTCCTCGGCCTGGGCTTGGGGAATACCGCAGAACTCGTCGTAGTCGATGAGTTCGGTGATGGTCGGGTTGGCGCTGCAGACCGGGCACTTCGGGTCCTTGCGGACTTTGAATTCGCGGAACTCCATCTTGAGCGCGTCGAAATGAACGAGACGGCCGATGAGAGGCTCGCCGATCCCGATGATGAGCTTGACGGCCTCGATGGCCTGCATGACGCCGATGATGCCGGGAAGCACACCGAGCACACCGCCCTCGGCACAACTCGGCACCATGCCCGGAGGCGGAGGTTCCGGATACAGGCACCGGTAGCAAGGCCCCTCAATATGCGGAGCAAACACGGTGGCCTGGCCATCGAAACGGAAGATCGAGCCGTAAATATTCGGCTTCTTCAGGAACACAGACACGTCATTGGACAGATAGCGCGTCGGGAAATTATCCGTGCCGTCGATGACGATGTCGTAGTTTTCGACAATTTCGATGGCATTATCGCTCCGGAACATCGCGTCATGCAGCACGACATGGACGTTGGGATTGATGTCCTTGATGCGGTCACGGGCGCTGTTGAGCTTTTTGCGGCCCACGTCTTTGGTGCCGTGAAGCACCTGGCGCTGCAGGTTGGAATAATCCACCACGTCGAAATCGATCAAGCCCAGCGTCCCCACGCCGGCGGCGGCGAGGTAAAGAGCTATGGGTGAACCCAATCCACCAGTTCCGATGCAAAGCACCTTGGCGGCTTTGAGCTTTTTTTGGCCCTCAAGGGTGACTTCAGGCATGATGAGATGGCGCGAATAGCGGGCAATTTCATCATTACTGAACTCGATGCCTTCGAGCCGGGATGGGTCGAGGATGCTTTTACTCATATAACTAACGTCTTTATTGGTTGGATCGACCACTTTACTGATCCGCAAACGGATTGCAAGGCGAGCGGCTTGATCGCCGCCTCCGTTCCCGATATGCAGGAGGAGCATGAAGCGAACGGCGCTCTCACCGAAAGCCGCCGAAACCCTCGAGTTGGCGGCCCTGCTCGGCGTGGAATTTTCCCTCCCGATCCTTCTGAAGGCGGCGGATTCTCCGGAGACGCTCGACCCGCTTTTTGACCAGGGTTGGTTGACTGAAGTCGGACCAAAAAAAGCCCGGTTTGCCGATCCTACCCGAATCAAGTCCCTGGTTGCAGGCATTCCCTGGTCCCGCAAACGCCGTCTTCATGCCCGGCTGGCCAAAGCCGGAACAACGCTGCGGTTATCTCCGGCGATGCTGGCTACGCATCATGAAGCGGCACGCGATTTTGCAGCGGCCCGGCCACTGTGGCTGCTCGCCGCCGAGAAAGCCGGCCAACAGAAGGATTTCCGATCCGCCCTGGGATTTTACCGGCGGGCGCTGGAGTTCTGGCCGATCGATCATGATCCGGCCCGCCGCACCCTCGCTTTTTTTGAGATGTGCCGCTGTGCGACACGGAGCGATGAAGCCGCCGCACGGCAACTGTGGTCGGAGTTTCTCGCCTTGGAACTGCCCCTGGCCCAGCGCATTGCGGCCACCCGCGAACTCGCCGAGCTTTGCGCAGCCGCGGAGGATTTCAATGGCGCCGGACGTCTGCTGGAATCCGCAGCAGTCCTGGCGGAGGCAAGCTCGCCCGAGGATTCCGCCAGAGCCTGGCACGCCTATGGCTATCATCTGCTGGCCCGTTCGCTGATTCGCCCGGCAACGGATGCCATGGCCTCCGCGCTAAAATGGGCCCGCAAAAGCAAAAACCCGGCCCTGATTTCGGAAATACTCTCCGAGTCGGGCCTGGCTGCAGCAATGGGCGGGCGGGCCATGGATGCGGCTAAATTCGTGGAGCAAGCCCTGCACATCGCACTTGAACACCATCTGCCCGAACAAACCGCCCTCGCCTACCGCCGCCGCGCCAACATCCGGGTCTATTGCGTGGACGTGATCAACGAGGTCGCGGCCCATCGCGAAGCCATCCAGTATTGCCGCACCCTGGGTGAAAAAGGCGGTGAGCTATCCTGCCTGGCCTGTCTGTCCAATGCGCACTTCCGGCTCGGTGAATGGAAGGAAGCCACCCGGATCGCATCCGTCGTTCTGACCGATAAAAAAGCGAATCCCGTCCACCTCGCCATCGCCCGCCTGACGCAGGCTCAACTGGCCTCCTTTCGAGGGGAACAACGTCACGCGGGACCGCTGCTGGAGGAGAATCTCCGCGAGTTTCGCCGGCTCGGACTGGCCGGCTTGGATTTTCAGACGCTCTGGGCCCGGGCTTTTTATTTTGAGAATGAGGGGCAACCCGGTCTGGCCGCGGCCAGCTATGACGAGATCCGGTTTCTGTGGAGGGACACGGAGGATCGCCTCATGGCCATCTCCGGCATGCTCTTCGCCTCCGGCTTTTATGGAGACCAGGGCCGACCGCAGGATGCAGCCGACTGCCTGGAAATCCTGCACACGATTTTCCGCGGCAACCGCAATCCCGAATCGCGGGCGGCCCTGCGGGCGGTGACAGCGGAGACCTCCCTCGTACACGGAGACACCAAAGATGCGGTGCGGGAATTTCGCAAAGCAGTGGACCTTTACCGCCTGGCCAAACTGCCGCTGGAAACCGCTTGGACCCTTTTCCGGCTATCGCGGGCTTCGGGCGATCCGACGGCGGCGATGTACAGCCGCAATGAAGCCACGCATCTCGGCATGCGCCCTCTCCTTTCGCGCCTGCAAGGCGCAGCCTCCGCGCCCTCACCCCGTCAGCGGGACATCCTTGCTCTCCTGGCCCAGGGCCTGACCGACAAGGAAATGGCCGCTCGGCTGCAGCTCAGTCCGCGTACGATTGAAATGCATGTGGCGCGTTTGCTCAAGGCCCTCGATGCGCGCACCCGCAGCGAGGCGATGCGCAAGGCGGTCGAGCGCGGCTGGCTATCGTAGTCCGCGATTTCGCATACCGTAATTTCCCGATCTATCGGGGCAGCGGGTTTTCCGGGAAACTCAGGCTCAACAAATTACCAAAACCTATGTGTCTCGCCTGCGAAACGAAAATCCCCACCCAAGATCTCGAACAATTCAGCGCTCATTACCTTGAAGTGCTCAACCATGGCGCGCTCGCGCTCATGATCTCCATCGGCCACCGCACCGGGCTGTTCCAGGCCCTGCGGGCCACCGGTCCCTGCTCCAGCATGTCGCTGGCCCTGGCGGCCGAACTCAATGAGCGATATGTGCGCGAATGGCTCGGGGCCATGACCGCCGCCCATATCGTGAATTGCGAGGACGGCGCCTTCATGCTGGAGGACGCTCCGGCCCGGCTCTTCACCGGCGCGGATGGCGTGCCCAATATCGCCCATCTCTCGCAGTTCATCGGCCTGCTGGGTGAAGTCGAAACCCAGGTGGAAGACTGCTTCCGCCACGGCGGGGGCGTGCCTTACAGCTCCTACACGCGCTTCCATGAAGTCATGGCCGCCGAGAGCGCCCAGACTGTGGTAGGCGCTCTCTTTGACCACATCCTGCCTCTGGACCCAAACCTCATCCAAGCCTTGGAAAGAGGCATCGATGTGCTCGATGTCGGGTGTGGACGCGGCAGAGCGCTTTGTCATCTCGCCCGGAAGTTTCCGGCCAGCCGCTTCACCGGCTGCGACCTTAGCGACGAGGCCATCGCCTTCGCCCGAGCCGAAGCCAACGGACTCGCCAACCTCCGCTTCGAAGAAAAAGATCTGACCCACTTTCATGAAGAAGCATCCGTGGGGGCTTATGACCTCATCACCGCCTTCGACGCCATTCATGACCAGGCACGGCCCGACTACGTGCTGGCCGGCGTTTTCCGCAGCCTGAGGCCCGACGGGCTTTTCCTCATGCAGGATATCCGTGCCTCCAGCGAGATCGCGGGCAACCGCCATCACCCGATCGGCACCCTGCTTTACACCATCTCCTGCCTCCATTGCATGACCACTTCACTGGCACAGGGCGGCATGGGACTCGGCACGATGTGGGGCGAACAAAAGGCGGTGGAGCTCCTCAATACAGCCGGGTTTACCCGGGTCGCGATTCACACCCTCGAACACGACATCCAGAATAACTACTACCTCGCCCGGCCCTAAGCCGGAAATCAGCCCACCAACCTCACCGGGACATCGGCGGCGAAATCCAGTTCACCCTGCGCATTGAAAGCGCATTGGATGGAGCCGCGGGTGTACTCGGCGATCTTCCGGCAGGTCGCCAATTCCAATCCGAGGCTGGCCCGAGGGTCAGAGTTGGAGGCGGACACGCCGTGATAAGGCTCAAAAAGCTGCTCAATCTCGTCGCCGTGCATGACATCCTTGCGGATGCCGGTGCCGGACACGACAAGGTGAAGACGGCCGCCTTCCTCCTCGGCGACAAAGCGCAGGCTGACCCGGATTTTTTTCGACTGGTGGGAGGCCATGCGCACCAGCTTGCGGGCGATCATGTAGACTGAGTTGGCCGGGCCGCGGAACTTCCGCTTCACCGAGGCATCCTCCAGGATCTCCAGCCTGACCTCATCCTCGCGGAGGATGTTGAAGAGGGGTTGCAGAAGCTCGCCCGGGGCGAAATCCTTCTCCATGCCGGCGGCGGCCTGGTGAGACGCGCCGATGTAGTCCACGATCTCCATCAGGATATTGTGGAGGTGGTCGCTGGATTGCCGGATGTCCTGCGCCCAGGCTTTATGCTCGGGATTCTTCAGGTTGTCCGACAGCAATTCGGAATAGCCGAGGATGATATTCAGCGGCGTGTTGAACTCGTGGCAAAGCAGCGAAAAGAACGTGTCATGCACGCCCATGAGGCGGTGCTGCATGTCCTGCTTGCGCAGGTTCTGCTGGTCGTAATCCTCGAAGCCATGCGAGATCACCTCCTTGAGATGGGCGCGCTCGAAGGGCTTGGTCAGATAATTGAAAGCCCCGCAGTTGAGCGCCGAGATCGCGCTCTCCATGCTTTCGTTGGCGGTCAGGATGATCACCTTCTGGGTTTCCTGGATTTGTCGCAGCCGCTTCAGCGTCTCGATACCGGAAAGACCGTTCATGCAGAGATCCAGGATCACCACGGGATAGGAATCCTTCATGGAGGCTTCGATGGCCTCCTCGCCCGAAGCCACCGCGGTGACATCGTATTCATCCTCCAGGCAATAGCTCAGCGTCTGGCGGACCAAAGGCTCGTCGTCCACCACCAGCAGCTTTCGATGTTGGTATTCAGCGATCATGGCGGGCTAAAAATTCCCCCACATCCGGGAGTGCTCCCAGCTTTCCAAGGGGTCGCAGGGCAGGAAGAAGGAAAAAGAAAGACCTCCCTCTTCCCGATTACGCACATTCAGCGAGCCCCCATGATGCCGGGCGATAAAATAGCAGGAAACCAGGAAAATGCC
Source organism: uncultured Chthoniobacterales bacterium (assembly GCA_964445975.1). Classification (GTDB taxonomy): domain Bacteria; phylum Verrucomicrobiota; class Verrucomicrobiia; order Chthoniobacterales; family Terrimicrobiaceae; genus CAYUMP01. The sequence goes on from CAYUMP010000013.1 coordinate 89,456, forward strand.
GAAATCGCGCGGATTGGAGCCGCGCAGATTGAAAGGATGCAGGAGAGTGGCGGGTTCGACCTGGCTCGAGACCGGCACCGCATCCTCAAAGGCAATATTTACGCCGAGCACCTCGCGGTCGGCCTCGTGGGCGGAGACCCGCAGATGCACCGTACTTCCGGCCGGCAGGGAAACCGCCTCTTCGGCGATCATGAAACGAAAGAGCTTCTGAATCTGCGAGGTGACTCCCTTGATGCGAGGAAGGTCTTTCATGATGTCCTTCTCGATGCGGAGTTTCTTTTGCTCACGAATAATCTCCGTCTCCGACAGCGCTTGGTCGAGAATCTCATCGAGATTAAGCAATTCATAATCAGAAGGCCGGGCAGGTACGCTAATCCGCTCGAGATCCTTCAGCGTCCGGGCCACCTCATCGATGTGGGCACGAATGCCTTGCAGAAATTCGACGGAACAAGCGGGCGCATTCTGCCCGCGCTCCACCAGCAAATCAATCAAGATAGTCAGCGGGCACAGGGCGTTATGCACGTAGTGGCCGATCTTAGCCGCGATCTGGCCCATGTCGGCCGCACGGTCCTCTAAAATCTTAAGTCTCAGCTCCTCAATGGTTTGCTCAAGTAACGTCGCGTCCCGTAACTCACTTTGATGATGAGCGAGAGCGTTCGACAACGTCCGTTCCAGCTCGTCGGCCGCCCAAGGCTTGGAGACAAACGAATACACCGCTCCGGTGTTGATGGCTTCAACCAGAGTGTCCATTTCTGAGTAGGCTGTCGTAAGAATACGTACCGTGCGGGGGTAGCGGTCCCTCACAATCTTCAGTAATTCCACTCCGGTGGACTCCGGCATGCGCTGGTCGGTCACGATGACCCCGATCTCGTCGCGGTGCTTCTCCAGCAGCTCCAGGGCTTCCCGGGCCGAGCTGGCCGCATAGACACGAAATCGCGTTCCGAAGGACTTTGAAAAGTATTTCAAAGCCATCGGCTCGTCGTCCACCAGCAATATGCCCTTCCTGCTCATCGGCGAATTTCGCGATAAGCTGGCAGGTTTCCCGACTATTGCAATTTCGCGATGTCCCAGCTCGAAAACTTCTCGTAGAGGCTTTCGATCACTTTTTCCGGGGCATCCGGGATGGATTCGGCCAGGGGGAATTCATAAACCATCGGGGCCTCGCCCTCGGCTTGGGCCTGGACCTTGAGAGAGCTACCCTCCGCAGCCAGGACGAGCAGGGTTTTGAAAAAGACCGCGGCGGATTCGGAAATCTCCCCCTCCACCAACACGCCAAAGATGGTCTCAGCCGGAATCGCCGCCATCTCGATGGTGATCTCGTTGCCGATGATACTCACCGCGCTGGCCTTGAGCCCGAGAATCTTCACGAGTTCATCAATCTGGGCGGTTGCTCCAGATGAGGGTGCCTTCAGCAAATCCAGGATGTGCGAGGCGTTTTTATATTCCCGCTGCAACAAGGCGCTGATGTCGAAATCCCGGCTGGTATAGGAACCTTTCTCCGCCGGAAGCGGACTCGCGGTAGCAGGCAGGGCGTTGACCAGCGCGGCGAGGGCCTGACGAAAAGGCTTTTCCTCCCGTCCGGCCAGCAGGAGCCATTTCACCCGGTCGCTGCACACGATCCGCTGCATCGTGGTCATTTTCAGGGACAGCAATTCGTTGCGCTCGGAGAGCACCTGAAAGTAGTCCGCCGCGCGCTGCAGGATCATGCCCAGATCCTGAATTTCCCAGGGCTTCACGATGTATTGATAGATATGTCCCTTGTTCACTGCCTGAATCGCGCTATCGAGATCCGAATAGGCCGTGGTGAGGATGCGGACGATGCGGGGAAATTCCTCCCGGGCCACGCTCAAGACTTCCGCCCCCTGCATCTCCGGCATCTTCTGGTCGGAAATAATGATGCCGATACGAGCGGATTCCTTGCGCAAAAGCTCCAGTCCCGCCTTGCCAGACGATGCCGTGAAGACTTCAAACTTGGCCGAGAAGGCCATCTTAAAATATTTCAGCGCCTTCTCTTCATCATCGATGTAGAGAATGCCGCATTTGGAGTTGGGATCTTGATTTAGCATAATTTCAGGGCCTCCTGGGCCAATGGCAGGTTGATGGTAAAAATGGCGCCTCCGGCGGGCTGGTTGGCGGCAACGATGGTGCCTTGGTGGGTCTCGACGATGGTGTGGCAGACGCTCAAGCCCATGCCCATGCCCGACCCGACCTCACGGGTGGTGAAGAAGGGCTCGAAGACCCGGCTGATGATCTCCGGCGGAATGCCCACACCGTTGTCGGCCACCTCGATGACCGCCCGGTCTCCCGCTGCGATTCCGCGTATGGTGATCTTCGGCGATTTCGTCGCAGACTCCTTGAGGGCCTTGCCCGCATTGCCCAGCAGATTGATGAACACGTGCGTCATCTGGGTCTTCTGGCCGCGCAGTTGCAGATTCTCCGCGAGGTTGACTTCCACCGTGACTCCCTCGATCTCGCCGGCCGCGATCTTCCTCGCGGGCTGTAAAACCTCATCGATGGAAAAGACCGATTCCGTTCCGGCTTTCTCCGGATAGGCGAAATCCTTCAGGTCGGTGATGACGTCGCGGATACGCTTCATGCCTTCCTCGATATCCGCCAGGATTTCCCTCATCTCTTCATTGAGAGATTCCTTGAACTGCCCGGCAAAGCTGATGGCGGTGAGCGTATAATTCAGCGGATTGTTGATCTCGTGCAGCAGCCCGGCGGAAAGCGACCCGATGGCATTCATTTTTTCACTCTGCACCAGTTTGCTCTCCATCTCGTGCAGCTTTTGGATGGTCGTCTGCAGTTCGTCGTTGCGCAGGCGCAGGTCCTTTTGCAGACGGCCCGCACGCAGGAGATTCGACACCCTCGTCTTGACCTCGATGCTGCTGAAAGGCTTGGTCAGAAAATCATCCGCACCCGAACGGAGGGCGTTGATCTTGGATTCCTCGTCGATGCGGGCGGTCAGCAGGAGGATCTTCAGGTCGCGCTGTTCCTTGTTCGACCGCAGTTCGCGGCAGACCGTCAGGCCGTCCTTGCCGGGCATCATCCAATCCAGCAGAACCAGGTCGGGCTCATGCTCGGCCACGAGGTCGCTGACATTGCCGCCGTGCGAGGTCTGTACCACCCGGTAGTCCTCGGAAAGCAGCGAGACCACATAGCGGCGCATGTCCTCCTCGTCATCCGCCACCAGCACGACATGGCCGCCTTCACCGACCACGGGCAGATCTTCCTGGGTCACATCTCCGCCGCTGCGCCAGCTGCGGTCCGCCGAACGGAAGGCCTTGGCGAAGGGCTCCTCCGCCATCGAGGCGGCCGTTTCCTCGACCATCGCTTCCGCTTTTTCCGTATCCAGCGGCAGGCGAATGCGGAAGGTGGTGCCCTGACCGACGACACTTTCCACCTCCAATTTGCCGCCATGCTGCTCGACCAATTCCTTGGCCAGGGCGAGACCGATGCCCACGCCCTGATTGCGATTGGACTCGTTGCCACGCACCTGATGGAAACGGTCGAAGATTTTCGACAGATCCTCTTGCGGGATGCCCACGCCGGTGTCCTGCACTTCGATGAGGGTTTCCTCGGCCGAGCCTGACCACCGCACCGTGATGGTACCGCCCGCGGGGGTGTATTTGATCGCGTTGGTCAGCAGGTTGATCAGCACTTTTTCGATCCGTGCCGGGTCCGCCACGGTCTCGATGTTGAGATCGCCGGGCTCCACCTTGATGCGGAGTTGCTTGGACAGGCCCAAGTGCCGGATGGACTCGACAATGCCCCGGACATAAGAACCGAGGGAAATCGCCTTTTTTCGGAGAACATCCGCCCCCTGGTCCAGCCGCGTGAGATCCAGCAGATCGTTGATCAGCTTCAGCAGCCGCAGGGTGTTGCGATGAATGAGAATGAGCCCCTCGTGGGTCTTGGCATCCAACGAATCCCCCCGGCTGAGCATCGTTTCCGCCGGACCGAGAATGAGCGTGAGCGGCGTGCGCAACTCGTGGCTGATGTTGGAGAAGAACTGGGTTTTGAGCCGGTCCAGATCCTGCAACTTGCGGTTCTGCACGTCGAGCTGGTGGCGCAGGCCGAAATCCTGGAAGCGGGCACGGGCCAGGAAGAAGGTGATGGAAATACAGACCGCGGTGGTGATGAGGATGAAAAAGATGTTGAACGCGAAAAGCGGATAGAAGGCGGAATTCGCGAAATTCGGATGGACCATGCAGGCCAGGACATAGCCAAGCAACGAGAGCAGACACATGGCGCCAGTCTCGATCACGGTCCAGGGCAGGAGCACCGCATAGCAGGTAATGATGAGGTTGACCCCTGCGTAGTAGGGGGAACTCGGGCCGTCCGTGATGAAAATCATCAGACAGAAAGCCAGAGTCATCGAGAGCGCCGAGAGCACGCCGAGGACTTTGGTCTGGGTCAGGTTCGGCTTGTGGCGGTTGAAATAAAGGATGCCGATAATGCCAAGGAGAATGGCCGCCACGCCCATGCGGATGGCCAGGAATTGGAGGAACTTGTCGGGATAGAGAAAGTAATCCAACACAAACCCACCCGGCACGCCCACCACCGAAAGGCCGTTGCCAACCATCAAACCACGGACCAGCACCTGGCTGTTATACTCGCGATAATCAGCCTGCAGCCCGTTTTCTTCGATGGTGGCGGCTTGGCTCATTCCGTTTTTCGGACGGTCAGGAAAACGTTCACCCCGGTTTCATCCGCGAAGACCTCGGATTCCGCACCTTTCGGTGCCAGAGCCTGCAACTGCTTTTCATCGCGGTAGATCAGGTACCACTCGAGGAGGTGCTCCATGAGGAATTGCTCCGGGTTGTTCGGATGCACGTTCGTCGCCACGAGGAGACCGCCCGGCTTCACCCACTTGTGATAAAGCTCAAGCAGGTTGCGGCAGACATTGTCCGGGAAGTAGTCGAACAGCCCCGCGCAGTAGATCATGTCGTAGCTCGGCAGGAAGCCTTCACCTTCGAGGTGAATGTTCTTCAACAGATCGTCGATGGATTTCCGGATGAACTTCACCGCCGGCTTCCGGCCGGATTCGGTCATGGCCTCGTTCACCCGGCGCTGCGTGTACTCCAGGGTTTCCTCGTTGAAATCCATCAGGTGCAACGCGCTTTGGTTCACCAGATCGGTGGTACGAATGAAACGCTGGATCTCCACTGCCGGGCCGCAGGCAACCGTGAGTACGGTGAAGATGCGCTGCTCATCCGTCACCCGCTCGGCTTCCTCCGCCAGCAGGCGTTCCAGGATGGTGATGCGGTTGCGGTGGGCCAGGCAGGCGGCCACGCTGGTGGTGAGATCGTGGAAGATGCGGGCGTAGGTGGTATTGCCCACCGAGGGTGACTCCTGCAGCATCATGTTCACCATCTCGTAATCCCCGGCGTAGCCGAGCGGCTTGTAAAAGGAACGCCAAACGAAAGGCGCGCAGAGCATGTACGGATGGATCTCGCGGCGGGCGAAGGCCTTGTAAGGCATGGACTCGGCATCGGGAATTTTCTTGGCTTCATCCTCGAAGAACCGAAGAAGGTCCTTCAGCTTCTCCGCCAGCGGACGTTGCACCGATTCCCGGAATCGCTCCACCCGGGCCGCATCCACATCGACGTTGCCGATGATAGCCGTCTCCGCTTCCTCCACCCAACGGCTGATCTCTGCCAGAAAGTTGGAGAATTTGTTCACCGCCAGTTGGTAGTTCTCGGTAAGTTCCAGCCCATCTTCCCAATCGCTGATGAACCGCTGGATTTCGCCGTTCAGGGCCGGGCCGGGTTCGAGGTGGGCCAGATTGCTCCAGGAATCAATCAGCGTCACCGAGACAATGACCATCAGACCCGTGGTCACGAGACTGGTGACCACGCCCTTGCCGCGATAAATGATGCGCTCGCCGCGCATCACCACGACCTCCTGCAAAACCTCACTCATCTGGATGAGCGAATAAGGGTTGTACACCTCGAAGACCGCCACCGAACGCGAAATGTGGATCAACGTACCCCGGCCGCTGATGCCCGAGGTATTCGTAAAACTGACCAAACTATCTATGCCTGCTAATGCTTTTTCCACGGTGCTTTATGGGTTGTTTCCTTATCTGCTATCGTAATTGTCAATGGCCCCACAGACGGCCTTCGGCCATGGCGGCGAGTTGCTGGAGGGTGGGACCTTTGAGAAATTCCATGGCCGAAAAACTGACGCCGATCCGCTCCTTGATGCCGAGGCTCAGCTCCAGCACCATGAGGGAATCGACGCCCATCTCGTTGATCTTGCGATTCACGGAAACGGTATCTTTCGACATTTTCAGCGTCGCCGCGAGCACATCTTGCAAATGATCCTCCAAGGCTCGCAACCGTTGTTCCTTGGAATTGTCGGCCAGGGCCTGGCGAATCTGGGAGGCCACGTCGTTTCCGCCCTCTTCCTGCGAGCGAATGCGTAACTCGCGAAAACGCGGGTCGTTGGCAAGATGGGGGTGGGCTTCGTGCCATTTCCGCCAGTCCACCAGGAAGGCCGCCATCTGCGGAGTGCCGAGGCGCAGGGCCTTCTCCATGGCCTCAAAGGCATCCTGATTGGTCAGGCCGGTGATACCGGCGGTGGAAAGGATCGTACCGAGGCGCTCGTCCCGCGCCACCACTCCGGACTCCGCCAGCGCACCCCAGTTGATCGACAGGGCGGGAAAACCCTGTGCCCGCAGGGCATGAGCCAGACCGTCCAATACGGCATTGGCCGCGACGTAGTTCGTTTGACCGCGATTTCCCACCACGGCGGAGATCGAGGAATAGAACACCAGGAATTCAAACTGCGCCTGCCCGGAAAGGGCCGTCGCCAGATTCAAAGCACCCGCGACCTTGGGATGAAAAACTTTCCGGAAACGCTCTTCGGTGAGGTCTTCCATCATCGCGTCGTCGAGCACCATGGCGCCGTGGAAGACGCCGCGCAGGACAAAGGGAGCTTCCTGCGCGTGGGCGACCAACTGCGCGACGGCAGCCGGGTCGGTCACATCCACGGACATGGCCTCCGCCTTCGCACCCTTGGCCTCAATGAGACTCAGGGTCTCTTCAATGCCCGGCGCGGTCCGCCCGGAACGGCTGACCAAAATGACCTTGCCCGCTCCCTGCTCGGCCAGCCACGCGCCGGTGGCCAGGCCGAAGCCGGACGTGCCACCGGTCACGATGTAAGCGCCGTCGGATTTGATGAGCGGGCCGGTGGCGGATTTCTTCGGCACCTCGACTGCACCCGTGGAGAAATCAATCAGTAGCTTGCCCATGTGCCGGCTGCGGGCCATCTCGAAGAACGCGTCCTTGATTTTCGCCGCCGGAAAAACCTGCAGTTCCTTCTGCGCAAACTCGCCGCTCTCGAAATGCCCGAGCACCTTCCGCATGGTTTCCTGCATCAGTTCCGGGCACTCATACGCAAGGCGGTCAATATCCACTGAAGCGAACAGGATATTGCGGTTGAACGCGCGTTGCGGCAGTCCGTTATCCTCGGCGATGTCCTTCTTGCCGACCTCGATATAGCGTCCGTTAGTACGGAGCAGGCTCAGGCTGGCGTGCTGGGTCTGGCCGGCTTGCGCGCCGATCACCACATCCACCCCCTGATGGCCGGTTTCCTCCTGAATGCGTGTGGCAAAATCCACATCGCGGGAGGAATAGACGTGTTGCACGCCCATCTCGGCAAGATGCTTCCGCTTCTCCTCCGAACCCGCCGTGGCGAAAATTTCCGCCCCGACCCATTGGGCGATATTGATGGCGGCACGGCCCAGGCCTCCGGTCGCATTATGAATGAGCACGCGCTCCCCGCGCCGCAGCCGGGCGATTTCCACCAGCCCGCGATAGGCGGTGAGATACACCACCGGAATGGCCGCCGCCTCCATGCCGAGATTCGCGGGAACTTTCACCGCAAAGGTCTCCGGAATGGTTGCGTAACTGCGGAAGCCACGCTGCAAAATCGTCACCACCCGGTCGCCCGGAGCAAATGCGCTGTTCGGTCCCGCGCGCTCCACCACGCCGGTGCATTCCATGCCGAGGTCGGTGCCCCAGAAAGTATTCTCCAGCACGATCGGATGCAGGTGGCCCTCCACCTTCAGCACATCCTTGTAATTAAGCGCAACGGTGTGGACGCGCAGTTCGATCTCATTTTCCCGCGGCTCCATCCGCTCGGTCTGGGCAAAGCCGAGCGACTCCAGCCGCCCGTTTGTGCTCCACTGCAATTCCACCGGCATATCCAGCGAAACCGAAACCAGCTTCGCCGCTTGTTCCTCGGCAAAAGGCATGAGCGCATTTTCAAAACGTTCCCCCTCGCGATAGGCGACATCCCCCCGGCTGCTAGCGGCGATTTCCGCGATCACATCCGCCGCCGAAAACGCGCCGGGCGCAAAGTCCACCGCCCGGCAAGTCACGGAATTAAATTCATTTTGCCCCACCAACCCGACCGCGCTCAACGAACTGGCCGAAAGATTGGTCAGCGCCTCTCCAGACCGCACCGCTTTGGCCCCGGCAGTGACCAGCGTGACGTCCACCCCGTCGGCATAAATCTCATTGATCGCCTGCAGCAGTCCGATCACCTTCTCATTCAACCGCGAGGCCTCCTCCCTTCCGCCCGCACCCCAGAAACTCACGATATGCCTGCGCTTTTCGGCCGAAAGAAGCGTCACCATCCCCTCCTTGTTAAACCCTTCCTTATCGTCCGTGATAAGCAGCGAACCCGGCAAGGCACTGGCCAGATCCTTAGCCAACACCTCGCTCGCCGCATCGGCGAGAATGAGCACATCCTCAACTTCCGCCGGTCCCTCAATCGGGGCCGCCTTCCACTCCCATTGATAAAATGGACTCGCCTGCACCGTCGTGGCCGCCATGTCGATGGCCTGCAACGAAAGCCGCCGCGCCTGCACCAGCACGTTGCCCTTGGCATCCGTGAGCCAGACATCCGCCACGATCATGCTTTCGCTTTGGCTGATGATCCGCCCGCAAGCCTGACAATCCGCCCCCGCTGGCCGGGAAAAATACTGGAATTGCTCAAAAGCAAACGGCACGAACAGCCGCTCACCCCCCGCGCAATAAAGAACTCCCCGCAATGCCGCATCAAAAATCGGCGGATAAAGCAGATGGTTTTCATCCGCCACGACATCCGCGTCGATCTTCATGAGAAAGCATCCCGGACCAATCAGCACTTCCTTCACCGGCGCCGCAAACGTCGGCCCATAATGCAACTCCTGGCGCCGCAGCCGTTCGTGAAACGCCGCCTCCGTCACCACTTCCGTGCACTCTGCCCGGTAAACATCCAGATCAACCCGCGCCGGCCGTGGATCAGCCACCGGCAGCAGCCGCCCCCGGCAATGCCGCTGCACACTTTGCTCCTCACCTTCGACCCGGCTGGAAATAATGAAACGCCCCGCCTCCGGATCAAACTCCGTCATGAGATACTGGAGCTTGGAATAATCAACAATCAGCACCCGCTCGAAGCTCACATTCTCCAAAATCACCGCGCCATTCTCATGCAGCATCTGATGCAGCGACAGCGCCGCCTCGATGTACCCCATGCCCGCAAACACCGTCTGATCCTGCACCCCGTGATCGAACAGAAACGGAAAATAGTTGCGGTTGATCTCCACCTCCCAGCACGGCTTGGGCCCGATGACCGTGCGATTCAGATACACCGGCCCCGGCAGACCGAGGCGTTCCATGCGCGACCGCTCGGACTCCAGCCAATACTGCTCCCGCTGCCACGGATATTGTGGCGGCGCGACGAATCGCCCCTCGCGCGGAGCCAGCGTCCGCCAGTCGGGATCGTACCCCGCACAATACAACTCCGCCAAAGTCAGCAGCAGCCGCGCCCCCTCGTCCTCCTTGCGCCGCAGCGAAACGAAACACGTGACCTTGCGTTCGAGATGCGCCGCGCATTCCTTGATCGAATTTCCCAACACCGGATGCGGCCCGACTTCGAGAAAGGTCGCATACCCGTCCTCAAACATCGCCTGGATCGCCCCGGCAAAATGCACCGCCCCGCGCATGTTCTGCCACCAATACTCCGCCCCCCACGCCTCGGTCGGAACCACCTTCCCGTACGCCGTCGAATACAGCGGCAGCCGCGCCGGCTGAGGCGTGAGGCCAGCCAACACGGTCAGCAACTCCTCGCGCAATGGGTCCATCTGCGGACTGTGGTAGGCAACTTCAACCCGTAAAAATTTCTGAAAAATCCCCTGCTGTTCCAAATCGCCCGCCAGCTTTTTCAACGCTTCGGTATCACCCGAAAGAGTCACCGCGTTAAAGCTGTTCACCGCCGCGATAGAAACCCCCGGCAGATCCGCGATCACATTCGAAGCATCCTGCTCATTGAGCCCCACCGCCAGCATCGCCCCCTGCCCCGCCATCGTCTGCTGCAGACGGCTGCGGTGGTAGCTGATCTGCACCGCTTCCTTCAAAGTATAAACCCCCGCCACATATGCCGAGGCCACCTCGCCCACACTGTGCCCGACCACCGCCGCCGGGCGGATGCCATAGGATTCCCACAAGCGCGTGAGCGCCACTTGCAGCGCAAAATTAGCCGGCTGCGCCAGCTCCGTCCGCTCCATGCGCGAGGCGGATTCCTCCGCCATCATCGCCTCTTTCAGCGACCACCCCGCCAGCGGTTGAAAATATCCGTCGATCTCATCCAGCGTATCGCTGACGATTTTCTCCGTGCGCACGAGTTCCTGCCCCATGCCCCACCACTGCGGGCCCATGCCGGTGTAAACAAAAGCCAGCGGCGCATTGCTCTGCACCCCCTTATCGCTGACCACCACACCTTCACCCGGCTGTCCCGTCGAGGCGGCGATCAATTGATCACGCAAATGCTCCAGGTTGCCCGTTATCGCCACCAAGCGCTGGGGCAGATGGCTGCGGCGAAAGGCCGTGGTATGCGCCAGGTCGGCCAGCGTTCCCGCCTGATTGCCACCCAACAAAAACGCAAATTTCCCCGCAAGATCACGTAGGGCCTTGTCGCTGTGTGCCGACAGCGGAATCAATCGGGTCCCCTCCTCTTTGCCCGCAACCGGTGAAGCCGCCTTCACCGGCGCCGACTCCATGAGGATGTGCGCATTGGTGCCGCCATACCCGAAGGAATTAATTCCGACATACAGCGTCGATTTTTCCTCCGGCTTCGGCAAAGTGCGCGTTTCCTTCGCCACCTCCAGTTCGTAATCGGCAAAGGGAATCTTCGGATTCGGATGCACGAAATGCAGGTTCTTCGGCACTTGGCGAAACTTCAGCACGCCGATCGCCTTGAGGATGCCCGCCACGCCGGCGGCCGCCTCGAGATGGCCGATGTTGGTCTTGACCGAGCCGACCAGCAGCTTGGCCTTCCGGCCTTGCGCGAAATTGCGATTCAGCGCGCCCAGCTCCGCCGAGTCTCCCGCCTGCGTGCCCGTACCGTGCGCTTCCACATAATCCACTTCTCCGCAGGCCACTCCGGCCTGGTCGTAAACGTGCCGCACCAGCCGCTCCTGCGCTTCGCTGTTGGGCAGGGAAATTCCATCCGTATGTCCGTCCTGGTTCACGCCGGAACCGGAGACGACGGCGTGGATCGTGTCGCCCGCGGCCACCGCATCTTCCAAACGCTTGAGCACGAGCACGCCCGCGCCCTCGCCGCGCGCATAACCCGCCGCGGTTTCGTCGAAGGCATGGCACTCGCCATGATGCGACAGGAAATGCCCCTTGCTCATGATGATGGGAAATTCCGGCCGCCCCATCACATTGACCCCGCCGGCCAGCGCCATCTGCGCTTCGCCGTTGCGCAGACTTTGGCAGGCGTAGTGCAGCGCCACCAGCGACGACGAACACGCCGTGTCGATCGTCAAACTCGGTCCGCGCAGATTGAAGACGTGTGAAATGCGATTCGACAGCACCGTCATCATGACACCACCCGGCGAATGCGCATTGATGAGGTGACGATTCGAAGGCTGCGACTGGTGGATGAGATGATCCAGACAAAAGCCGCCGATGAAAACGCCCGTGGCCGAGCCCGATATCCGTTCCAACGGCAGGCCGGCATCTTCAAACGCCTCCCAGGTCACCTCCAGCAGCAGACGCTGCTGCGGATCGAGCACCGCCGCCTCGCGCGGCGAGATGCCAAAGGCCAGCGGATCGAACTGCCGGATGTCCGCATCCAGCGACGCCGCCTTCGGCGCGTAGCTCTTGCCGGGCCGGGCCGGGTCTTCGTCAAAAAATTGCCGCACGTCCCAGCGATCCTTCTTGATCACACGCAACGCGTTGCCGCCTTTTAGCAAAAATTTCCAGAACGCCTGTAACGAACCCGCATTGGGCGGCATTCGGCACCCGATTCCAACGACGGCTATTTTGCCAGCAGGCGACGCTTCCAAAGGCATTTGCGACTCCCTAACAGGAATCCCATTTTTCCTCCAATGCTATGATGCGTTCGCGCGCAAAAAAAATCAGCGCCTATTTTTCTGCGCGCGCCTTCACCGCGATCCCGTCGCTCACGCCGTCAGGCGGATGCAGGATCACCTGCTGCCCCTCGCTCAGGCCTTCCTTCACCTCCGCCGCCACGCCGTTGGAATGCGCGATCGTCACCTTGGTGAGTTTCGCTTTTCCATGCTCCACCACAAAGGTCATCCAATCATTTCCGCGCCGGAAGAGCGCACCCGCCGGTACCTGCAGGACATCATCCGACATCCAGGTCACGATGCGCGCCTCCACCCGATAGCGGTCACCCAGCAGACCGTCCGGCAGATCGACAAAATTTACCCGCACCTTCACTCGTTGCTCCTCCACCCCCAGAGCGGAGACTTTGAGGAATGCACCGGGCTCGACCAAAACAACCTTCCCGCGCAACGGGTCGCTCCCACCCCATTGCTCGATCGCCACCTCGGCGCCCGGCTTCACGTTGACCGCATCGCTGGAAAGCAATTCAATCTCCGCTTCAAGATCCTTCGGATCGCCAACTTCCATGATGGCTAGCCCCGGCGTCACGGGACGAGCACTTTCCTCATAAACGTTGAGAACAAATCCCGTCACCGGCGCGTGGATTTCCACCGGCTGGCCGGCTTCCGTCGGATCAGCCGCGGCCTGCATCAGGGCGGCTTTGGCCTGTTCGAGTTCAAACTCCGCCACCTTCAGCGCAAACCGCGCGGAGCCCAGTTGGTTGCTCAACATGTCCACGCGATTCGAGGCCGTGTCGAATTCCTGCACGGCGATCGCGCCCTTCTTGCGCAACTGATCCGCCCGCTGCAATTCCTTGCGCGCCAGTTCCAGTTCGGACTCGGCGCTTTGCACCTGTTCGTTGCGCTGCATCTGTGCGGCCTCCGCCGATCGTACCGCCGCGTCCGCCTGCGCCTTCGCCCGTGGATCAAGAAAACTGGAGGGCGCGGCCTGCACCACCGCCAGCAGCGTCTTGCCCGCCTCGATGGGATCGCCGGCCCTCACCGGTACCCGCCGCAGATACCCGGCCACCGGAGGCGAAACCACATAACGATGGCGGATGCGGGTCTTCCCTTCCTCCAGCACGGATACCGTCAGCGGAGCGCGCGTGACCGTGCCGATCTCCACTTCCGCCGGCTTCGGCAGCAGCCCGGTAATGATGAAGGCGGCTAGGGCCAGGCCGACGACGTAGAGGAAGATTTTCCGCCACTGGCCTTTGCGCCGGGCGGGTTTGGGAGCGGGTGCGTTCATGTTATTCTCTGGCTTTCAACACCCCGAGGAGATCGAGGTTTTTAATCTGGCGACTGACCACGTAGAACGACACGCCTGCGGAGAGCAGGACGATGAGGACGGCTGTGGCATAAGTCTGGTGAGTGAGGATCAAAGGCAATCGCACGGTTTCCGTGCTGGCCGAAAGGACGATGAAATTGGAAAGCTGGCCGCCGATCCATAGTCCGACCGGCAGGGCCAGGATCGTGAGCATCGCCAGTTCTCCGATCAACACGGTGGCCACCTCGCGATTGGTGAATCCTACGACCCGGAGGGTGGCGAGATCGCGGCTGCGCTCGGATAGCGCGATGCGGGCGCTGTTGTAAACCACGCCGAAGGCGACGATCACGGAGAAAGTGAAATAGATGCTTTGGAGGAGGGAGATGGACTCCGCGGTGGTCTGGCGGAAACTTTGCTGCAACGCGAAGGTGATGCTCATGTTGGCGATGCGGGGGATCTCCTTAATCTCCTCGAGGAACTCCGGCCAGCGGGCCTTGTCGACGGCGAGGTGCGCGCCGCTGATCGTGCCGCCTTCCTGCATGAGGCGGCGCAAGGCGTCGATGTCCATGTAAGCGGAGAGGCCGGAATAGTCCGTGATGAGACCGATGATGGGAACGTCTCGCTTGGGGCGGCGGCCTTCCTGGACTTCCACACGCACGGATTCACCCGGCTTTACGTGCAGGATCTCGGCCAGCTTGGCCGAGATGAGCAGGCCCTCCGGTGGGATCGGAAGCTGGTTGCCGTGTTGGTCGAGGGCGCGATTGAGCTGCGTGCCAGTCGGGACCCCCGTGACGGAAATGAGGTGATCGTGATGGCCGAAGCGCAGGCGGGCGGGCACCCGGCGAAAGGGCTCGGCGAGAATGACGCCCGGCAGATGCTGAATATCGCCGAGCACGGAGGGCGAGGTGGGTTCGATCAGGGAAAGAGTGACATCCTGACGCGAAGAAAGCTTCCACTGAAAATCGAGCAGGTACTCGATGCCGTCCCGCATCGCTCCGGGCACGACGGGAATGCCCACCGCCAGGGCGAGGCCCAGCGCGGTAAAAACCGCCTGCCAGGGCTTGCGCTCCAGATTGCGCAGGGCCATCCGCATGGACGGACCGACCAGCCGTTGCACGCCGAGGCGTTCGAGGACGGAAGGTTTGAATTCCGCCGGCGGCTCCGGGCGCATGGCTTCCGCCGGAGGAAGACGCATCGCCTGCCGGACCGTGCCGAGCACGCCGAGGAGCGAGGCCGCCGAACTAACGAGGAAGGCAATGCCGACAGCCTTGTAATCGGCATGGAAGGTAAGCGACGGGAACTGGAAAAACTTGTGATAAAGCGTGACCACATTGTTGCCCAGCCAGGCGCCGGCCAGGCCGCCCGAGATAAGGCCGACGGCCACGATGACGAGAGCGAATTTGAGAAAATGCCAGCCTACCTGCCCGGAGGAATAACCGAAGGCCTTGAGCTGGGCGATCTGCTCGCGCTGGAGACGGATGACCCGGGCGAGCACGGCACTGGTCATGAAAGTCGCGATGCTGAGGAAGACAATCGGGAAAGCCACGGACATGCCGTTGAGGATGGCGATCTCGTCGTCCAACTGCTTGGCCGAGGCGTGGTCGCTCCGGTCGTAGGCGATGAGACCGCCATAAGGCTCGAGGATGCGGTTGATTTCCATCATGACCGGGGCTGGGTCCGCGCCTGGGGCAATATCGACCACGATGTTGTTGAAGGCTCCATCGAGATCATTGGCGGTGGCCAGATCGCGCTCGTTCATCCAAAAGACGCCGAACCGTTTGTTGTCAGGCAGAGCCTGGCCGGGGCGCGCCTCGAAGACGTACTCCGGCGAGAGAGCGATGCCGACGACCGTGAGTTGTTCCTTGGCGCCGCGGAGGATGACGTCGACGGTATCGCCCGGTTGGAAATCATGGGCTTTGGCAAAGGCCTCGCTCATGATGACCTCGTTGGCCTTGCCGATCTCGGGGTAACGGCCCACGCGGAGGAAAAGAGTATTGAGCAGCTGCGGGCGATCCTCCGGCAGGGAGATGATGGTACCGTCCGCCGGCTCAGGCACGCCGGGGAGATTCATTCGCACGGAGGCCTTTACGCGGGTCTCGACCGCGGCCACTCCGGGGATCTCGGCCAGTCGCTGGCGGAGGGCATTGGGAGCGCGCTTGAGATCGCAGAAAACTTCGGCGAACCGATGCGCCGCGTAGTACTCGGCGCGCGTGACCTCCAGCGATAGGATGAGGCTGCGGGTCATGATCATCATGGCCAGCCCGCACGCCATGACGAGAGCGACGGCGACGATCTGGCCTTTCATCTTTCCGACATCGCGGAAAAGTTTGCGATCGAGCGCGTTCATCACCATTGCAGCGACCCCACCGGTCGCCTCACCGGATTGTGATCGACCTTGGAAATCTTGCCGTCCGACAGATGGATGACCCGGTCGGCCATCTCGGCCATTACGGCATTGTGCGTGATGATGACGGTCAGGGTGCCAATGTCCCGGTTCACCTTCTCGATCGCCTCGAGCACGGTGATGCCGGTCTTCACATCGAGTGCGCCGGTCGGCTCATCGCAGAGCAGCACCTCGGGACGCTTGGCAATGGCACGGGCAATGGCGACCCGCTGCTGCTGGCCGCCCGACATCTGCGACGGAAAATGATCCATGCGGTCGCCGAGTCCCACCAGGCCCAGGGCCTCCTCGGGCGTCATGGGATCGCGGGCGATCTCGGTGATGAGAGCGACGTTTTCGCGGGCCGTGAGGCTTGGAATGAGATTGTAAAATTGGAAGACGAATCCGACGGCGTCGCGGCGGAATTCCGTGAGATCGTTTTCGTCGGCGTGGGTGAGATTGCGCCCTTTGTAATGCAGGGTTCCCGAGGTGGGGACATCGAGGCCGCCCAGATTGTTAAGCAAGGTGGACTTTCCACTGCCGGAGGCCCCGAGCAGGACGATCATCTCGCCGCGATAAAGGTCAAGGTCGACGCCGTCCAAGGCTCGCACCTCGACCTCGCCGGCGGTGTAGATCTTGGTGAGATCTCGACCGACGAAGACGGCTTCGTTGTTCGACGACGGGTTCATGACTTCTGTCCGGCAAGGCTCAACGCCTGCTGCATTTTCTTAACCACGGCGACGAGGTAGGCCCGGCCGGCATCCTTTTGGCGCGCTTTTTCCGGCGCGAGGCCCCGGTCGAGCAACTGGCCGAGTGCGGTGATGGAATCCTCCAACGGTACGCGGTCCGCCATGGGAATGATCTCGTCCCCGGCAGCCAAACCGTAGCCGATGGCACTCATCAGATAAGCCAGCACGGGAGCCGCGATATCGTCGCGCATGGCGCCCTCCTTTTGGAGACCGCGAAAGAGTTCGGTGCTCATGGAGGTCTTGAGCAAAAAAAGGTCGGGATCGCGTCGGAGGAAGGCGCCGAAAACCTGCTGATCGCGCAGGTGCAGCGCCTTCATTAATGGGTTGGCTTGAATGGCCGCGATGCTGTGCTGAAACAACCGGGCGAAACTCCACTCCCCGGGGTCGCTCTCAAAGCGGCGGAGCCAATCTTCGGTGTAGCGGATCGACTCATGGTAGAGCACGGCCTTGAAAAGAGCGTCTTTGTTGGGGAATTCGAGATAGACCGCGCCCTTGGAAATCCCGGCCTCACGGGCGATGTCGTCCACACTGGTCTTGTCGAAACCCCAGCGGGCAAAGAGTCGCGAGCCCGCATTGAGCAGGTTTTCCCTCCGCACTTTGGCGCCTCCGGGTGTCTTCATGTTCTTATTTTGACCGAAAATACCATTTCAGTCAAACGGTCATTATTGATTAGGCCGTATGAGACCGCCAAGGTGCCAGTGGGATGGATATTTTAAAATGAGCGGCGTACTGGGAGCCATGGCGACGGTTTTCGGATTGGGCGTGGTCTATTTCCTGGCGGCGATTCCAACCGGGGTGGTGGCGCTAAAGCTCCATCCGGTCAATGCGGCGATCTGCGCGTGGGCCGGTTACACCGCCATCGGCGCGACCATGCTTTTTCTCGGAGCGCCGGCTCGCAACTGGCTGAATGCCAAACTGAAAATCTCCTCAACACCGGACCCTAAGAAACTCTTTTGGCGCGTGTGGAACCGCTGGGGCATGCCGGGTCTGGGTTTGCTGGCTCCGGTTACCATCGGCCCCTACTTTGCCGCCTTGATCGCTCTCCTGCTCAAGGAAAAAGCCGGACGCATTCTCTTCTGGGTGGCTGTCGGAGTCATTCCCTGGTGCATCATTTTTGCCGCCGCCGCGACCACTCTCGCGCGCATCCTCAAGATCTCCACATGAAAAACCTGCCCACCAAATGGTTGGCCCCCATGATCGCGGTCCGCGCCCTGCCCGGCACGCCGCGCTATGAGGGTGACGACAAGGCGATCATCCGCGAAGCCTTGTCGGACTTGGAAAACTACATGGCGGTGGGCGCCGATGCAGTGGTGCTGGAGAACAGCCACGATCTGCCGTACATCAAGCCGCCGCTGGAGCCCAAAGGCGTGGCGTTGATGCTGCGGATCGCCCGCGAAATCCGTCAACGGTTTGCCGGACCGATCGGTCTTCAGATGCTGGAGGCCGCGAACGAAACGGCGCTGATAATCGCCCATCAGGCGAAGCTCGATTTTTTACGCGTGGAGGGTTTTGTCTTTGCCCACATCGGCGGAGCCGGGCTTATCGAAGGCTGCGCCGGACGTTTGCTGCGGCAGCGGCGCGAACTGGGCTGCGAGCACATCAAAATTTTTGGCGATGTGAAAAAGAAGCATTGCTCGCACGCTCTCACCGGCGATCTCGATATCGTGGACGTGGTGAAACAATCGGAATTTTTCCTCGTGGATGGTGTGATTGTGACAGGACCTCGGACCGGCGAATCACCGGATTTGCGGGAACTCCGCCGGGTGAAAAAGGCCGCTCATGTTCCCGTCGTCATCGGCTCGGGCCTGACCCCGGAAAACATCGGTTCTTATCTGCTGCTGGCGGATGGTTTTATCGTCGGTTCCACCCTGCGGGAGGACGGAGCCTTTCTGGGCCGCCTCGATCCGGCCCGGCTGCAAAAATTTGTCCGGAGTTTCCGGCGGTCGTGATGCCAGCTTGCTTATCGGGCGATCCCCAACGAGGATGGTTCCATGAGCAAGCCGACCAAAGCCGCCGCTGTTGAGTATCTTGAGGAACTCGCCCATAACGCCAACGACCTCCTGGCTGCGACCTCGGATGTCGCTTGCCACCGCGTTCGTGATGCTCGGGAGCGCCTTTCGGAGGCCTTGGACGGCGGCCGCGTCGTCTACAAGCGTCTTCGCCAGCAGTCTTTGGATGGGGCCAAGATCGCCAATGAAACCGTGCGCGAGAATCCGTATGCCTCCATCGGCGCGGCTCTCATCGTCGGCGGTGTTGTCGCCTTCTTGCTCACCCGTCGCCGGCGCTAACCCGGCTTGCGGTAATACCGGATCGCCTCGATCCCGCTGCCAAATTCCTTCAACGGATAGACACCCTTCGTTCCACCCTGGCCGGGGTCGCGGATGAGGTAGTCGAAGCCCTGTTTTCCACAAATCACCACGAAATGCGTGATCCCGTTGGGGTAGCGCAGCCGGGCGATCACCGGATTGCCCTCCATGAGGTTCTTGTCGATGAGGTAATACGAAGGTTTGTCCTCGTAATGTGGTAGGAGTTTGGCCGTGAAATCCGGATCAAACTCCGCCGCTTTCTCCCAATAAATCCAGCCTTCCGGCGTGTACCCTCCCGGCAGTTGGGTCAGGAATTTGTTCAGCCGGCCGGGGTCCACATCCACGCCATAACCCGCCAGCGTCATCGCGGCGGAGGAGACGGCGCAGCCCTCTCCGCCCATCGTGCCCGGCGTGCTGGCCAGGGGATCACCACTCCATCGCTCATCCCCCTGGAAAAACTGCGGCACGTAGAGTTCCTTGCGCTCCGGAAAATACAGCCCGCCACTCGCCGCGACCGGCTTGAGCCTCGTCCATTCGGACAGCCACCAGCCGGCACCCAGGAGAGCGGCCAGTACGATGACGATGAAAATCCTCCTTGCGATCACGACAGGACACATCTTCCTTGCAGGGCATGATTTCGCGAGCCCTGATTTTCAGTTTCCTCCTGGCCTCCCCCCTCTGCGCGGAAATCAACAATGTCGTCCTGGAGCAAATTCGCACCATGCCGTCCGGCGGCCGCTATGCCACCAACCTCGCCGCCCATCAAGGCCTGGCCAATTCCGTGACGGTTTCGGATTCCGTGCAAATCCAGCCGGAGAAAGCCTCACCCGGCTATTGCTCCGGCGCCACCTACCTCGTTTTCCTAAAGACGCTTTCCGCCCTGCAAAAAAGCAATCAGCTGACTCTCTCGCTGGAAACCTGGCAGGCCCTTACCCCCCGTCTCCGGCCCGATGGCACCGATACCCTGCCGGACGGGGAAAGTCTCTGGGGGCGCTGGAACGCCAACGGGCCTGGTACCGCCCGGCTTTTCCACGAACTCAAGCTGGGCCGCAATTTCACCGACTTCGCAGATGCGCGGCCCGGCGACTTCATGAAGATTTTCTGGACCGATGCCGTCGGAAAAAAAGAGACCGGCCACTCCGTGATCTTTCTCGGCCGGGCCACCGTGGACGGCATCGAGCAGGTTCGCTTCTGGTCCAGCAACCAGCCCGATGGCTTTGGCGAAAAGACCGTACCCCGCTCGAAGATCGCCCGCGCCATCTTCTCCCGCCTCGAGTATCCGGAGAAGATCGCCCGCTGGTCTTCCCTCCCCGAACGCGACGCCTATCTGGCGGGCCTCCTGCGCACCGAATCGTCCTTCGCGGAAGCAAAAAAAATGAGCGGCGCCAACTAGGTCGGCGCCGCTCATTTTTGGTTTCTATCTCCCAAATTAGGAATTAACCACCCGCGCGCGGCGGCGCAGACGCCAGCAAACAAATGCCCCCGCCACGGCGAAGAGCGCATAGGTGGAAGGCTCCGGCACCGCCTGAGTGAAGGTGTCGCTCTGGTCGAGTTGCATGGAATAAACCTGTGCATGCTGCACCCCGTTGAACGAGATGGTGAACGAGGTGATCGTCTCGGAAATGCCCGACAGATCCCACTGCAGACCGTAGGTATTGATGTAGAGAGGCTCCGTTCCGGTCGGCATCTCCACCGTGCCATTGAAGACCTGGGAGAGCGAAATGTAGTCGGCCGAGAGCATCTGATTGCCGCCATTGTAGCTCAAAGTCGGCAGCACCCCGTTGTAAAAGTCGTGCGTGGAGGCTTCCCCGATTTCGAGCTGGAACACGACCGTCTGCAGATTGGCCACCGGCGAGTTGTCTGTCACCGCAAGAGTGCCGCCATTGACGTTCTGGTCGCCGCTGAATCCGCCGAAATAAATGGAGCCCGAGGCCGGATAAGGTCCGCCGCCGGCGCCGTTGGCGGTTTTGTTGAGCGTCGCGTCGCCGCCGACGTTCGACTGGATGGGAGCGGGCCAATTGCCGCTGCCCGGGAAGGTGCCGTATCCCGGATTCGCTCCCGAGGTCAGCGCGCTGTTGGTCCATCGGTCGTTTTGGGTGTTGCCGTCCAGGTCGATCGCGACCGGCGCGGCCTGTAAGGTCAGAGCCAGCGAAACGCCGGCGATAAAGGTCAGGCTGAGAATTTTCATATCGCGGCGCATCGTACGGAACCCCCAAAAACCCGCGACCTCCGCCTTGCGACGGGCATGCGACGGATTGCGCTGTCCCATGACAAGCCGCCGCATGCCCGTGGCAATCCCGCGGTAGCGACGAAACCTCCCATGCCAAACAATCCGGCTGACATGATCTCTCATCCGCCATCAATCAAACGGAGCACCGCCTTCACGCTGATTGAGCTCATCGTCACCACCGGTATCATCATCATCCTGCTCACCGCCAGCCTCGGTGCTTACAATGCCGGCATGTCCAAATGCCGCGCTCTCCGTGAGATCCAGGCCGGTAAAAATTTGATCACGGCCTACACCAGCCACGCCGCGGAAAACAACGGCACCTACCTGCCGGGCATGGACTTCACCGTCAGCCGCATCTGGTTCCAGCCTTACAATCGCGACATCACGATGATGCATGCGTCCAACCGCTATCCCTTCCGCCTTGCCCCGTACTTCGGCTATCAGCTGAAGGGCACCATCCTGGTCAACGATACCGGCCGGCATGTCGACAAGGTCGCCACCCCCGGCACGCCCATGCATGACTACGTAGTCAGCGCCTTTCCCAACTTCGGCATGAATTATTATTTTGTCGGCGGTTGCGTCACCGGGAGCGCCGTCAACTCCTCCCTGACCTACCCGGCCGAGTGCATTTCTCGGGTCAGCCAGGCCAGATCGATATTGGTGTTTGCCACGGGCGGCACGACCGATGGGACCACCCGGATCGAGGGCTTTAATATCCTTACCCCTCCCCGAATTTCCGCGTCAAACTGGAGCTCGCAGAAGTGGGAAAAAAATGAAGACCCCGGTCTGCATGGCAATGTCGACGCCCGTTATGACGGTAAGGCCGTCTGCGTCTTCCTCGATGGCAGCATCCGCATGCAAACCATCGATCAACTCCGTGACATGCGGCTCTGGAATCGTAATGCGGCGGAGCAGAACGACCCCAACTACACCGTCCCGCCGGACCCGGTTTTATGAGCACCGGCCCGCGAGAGATAGTTTCCGGGCGAGACGCCAAACTGTTCGGCAAACGCCTTTTGGAAAGCGCTGAGGCTGGAGTACCCCACGGCCATGGCCGCCTCGGTCACATTCATGCCGCGGGAAAGCATCCAGTCCGCGGCCTTTTCCACGCGCTTCAAACGAAGATATTTCGGCATGGACAACCCGGCCTCCTCGGAAAACAGGCGGCTGAGGTAAAACGGACTGCAATCCACTTCGGTCGCCAACATTTCCAGGTTGGGCGGATTTTCCAGATCGCGTTCGATCAGAAACTTGACCCGCTCCACCCGCTCCCGGTTGAGGCGCCGGTGGCGGTGGCAGAAGAGTTCGGCTGGTTTGTCCGGCTGGAAAAGCGTCTGCGCGAGGATCTCGAGCACCTTGCTTTGGTACCAGACCCCCAGTGCGGCATTGTTCACCGGCGGTTCGAGCAGTTGCATGCGAGAGGATAAAAGGGACGAAGGGAGCACCCCGACCTCCAGCCAGGGCTCGAAGCGGCGGGGATTTTCCAAAAACTTCCGGACGCCTGGCAGGATGCCATCGAGCACGGCTGAGAATTGTTCCCGCAGGAACCCGGCAGAAAGTTCCAGAGTCATGAAACGGTGCAAAGAATCCGCCTTGCGTGCCGCCGCGGGACGCTGGGCCCGCGTCGTGTAAATAGCTAACTGACCAGCACTTAAATCCTGCTTTCCCTTGGCGGCCTTCAACTCCGCTTCGCCGGTGTAATTCAGGCAGATTTCCAGGCTTTCTTCGTGAAAGCTGTCCGACCAGACGAAAGATTCCGAAACCTGAAAATCATGCCATTCGATGCTGATGCCTTGTTCGGCAAAGCCGCCGTAAAGCGGTTGCCACAAGCCATGCACCTTTTTCCAAACGGGCCGCTCCAGTGTCTCTTGAGATTTAATCTCAACAAGGTACGACGAGACGGAGTATTCCGCTCGCGGCAGATTGCGATAAAAGTGCTCGAAATTGCGATCCCGGCCGCCGGGGGGATTCGAGGGGGAAAAGAACCCTATTGCGGGGGGGCGGAAGGGGAGGCAGCCGCCGGGGTATTTTCCGTGGCCGGGGCGGGGGCGATGCTGAAGGTCCACCGGGTCTCCACCTTGCGCCCGTTGGCGACGGCGCTAACGATGACCGTGACCTGCCGCGCATAGAGCTTCTGGGAAATCTTGTAGGAAAGCGTCTTGCTGGCGTCGTCGTAAGTGGCAGGAACCAAGCCAAGTCCGCTCAGCCTCATCGTCACGCTCTTCGGATCGATCTTCCCAAGAGTAGCCAGGTTGGCTTTGATCTCGGGACTCGGGTCGCTGACGGTTTCCCCTTCCATCGGCTGGGTGACCATGGTCGCCGCCGCCGGCATGGCCGTGGCCCCATCGACACTGCCGCTAACCGGACCGTGAAAGGCAATGGCCTGCTCGAAAACCTTGGGCTTGGTGGACTCGATGGCGTAGCGGCCGACCATGGTCGGATCGCTGCCATGAGCGATGCGCTGTCCGTAAACGGTGAAGGCGGCTTCGTAACCGGCCTCCTTGGCGACAGCGCGGACGGTTTCGTTGTGGAGACCGTAGGGATAAGCCAGCGCCTTGACCTGGATGCCGAGCTTGTCCTCGAGAATTTTTTTGGAGCCGGCGAGTTCGTTGGTGAGCCATTCGCGGTATTGCTCCTCGGTCTTGCCCTTCTTCGCATTCAGGGCGCTGTGAGAAACGGTGTGGCTCTGGATATCGACACCGGCGTCGCGCATCTCGGCAAGTTGCTCCCAACTCATCGACTGGCCGCCGGAGCGGGCTCCGCCCCTGATGTAGTCGGTGTAGACGAACATGGTGAAAGGGTAGCCGAACTTCTTCAGCACCGGCCAGGCCACGTTGTAGCCGGAGATGTAGCCGTCATCGATGCTGATGACAGCGGATTTCGGCGGGATGCTTTTTTCGCCACGGCGCCAGGCGAGGAAATCCTCCATGGAGATGACCTCGATACCGGCATCCTTGATGGCCTGCATCTGGGCCTCGAACTCGGCGGGCTTGATGGCGAGACTATCCTTGGGACGGTCCTCGAAGCGGTGGTAACAGAAGACCAGCACCTGCGCGTTGAGATCGATGGGGGTCGGGGTAGGCTCGGGAGTCGGGACCGGCGTTGGCTCAGGAGTCGGGGTCGCAGCGGCGACTTCGGGCTCAGGCTTTGGCGCGGGTTTTTTGCAGCCGGCCAGAAGCAGGGCACTGAGGGAAAGGAAAGTGAGGAAGCAACGCATGATTTTCGATAGCAGTCGTGGACGGGTTTGCAACCCGGGATTAGGCGGGCGAGTTTTAAGTTTTAAGAATTAAGAATAAAGTGGAAAGCAGTTACGCGCGGTCACGGCCGGAATGGGTCCACAGATTTCACGGATTTACAGAGATTCAGAGGGGCATTCACTTTCCATCTGACGGCAGGCGAAATCAGGGCGCGCTACTCGGGCGGCGATTGGCTATCCGGAACCAATTGCCGAAATGTTTCTTCAGACCCTCGCGGAAGGACAGATAATTGCCCTGGGGTTCGCCACCGGTACGGAGGGCGGTGAGGAGATGGGCGACGTCCAGTTTTGCGAGGTCGAAGGTGGTGGAACTGACCGCGACGGCGGAGGCGTGGTGGGCGTCGCTGGAGGCGGTCATAGAAAGGCCGCGGCCCTGGGCGTAGGCGAGGGCCTGGTTGTTGTAAATTTTGTTGGAAACGGCGGCGTTGAAGACCTCGATGGCGTGAATATCCAAGGTATCGAGCAACTCCTGGCGGATGCCGCTGCGCCAGCGATCGTAGGGGTGGGCGGGAATGGCGATGCCGCCCCGGTCGTGGATGGCCTGAACCACCTCGGCAGCGCCGACGCCGCGCATGTGGGGCAGGGTCGTGCCGATGCAAAGCAGGTGGCCGTCGGCGGTGGAAACCTCCACGCCGGGAATGATCAAAAAGCCATCGACGGGTTCGCCATCGGGGCGCTCCAGACCTTTTTTCAGAAGATAGTCATGAGCCTCGCAGCTATCGTGATCGGTAATGGCGATGCCGCTCAGGCCCTTGGCCTTGGCAGCCGCGATCAGTTCCTCCGGGGCGCTGGCGGCGTCGGCGGAAAACCAGGAGTGAACGTGTAGATCGAAGCGGTGAAGCATGTTAAAGTGGCGCAGGCCCCATTTCGTTTTGACGCATGGGGCATGTAAAGGATGAACTATACACAATGAACGCCGCATTCAAAGAATGGGCCGTCGTCTGCGAGGCGCTGGGCTCGGGTCAACAGAGTGTGATCATTCGCAAAGGAGGGATTGCGGAGGGACGCGCGGGTTTCGCCTTCCGGCACGACGAGTTTTTTTTGTTTCCCACCTGGTTCCACGAACAACTGGATAAGACCACCCTGCCGACGGGGACGTCGGTGCCGGAGGAACCGGGCGAGGAGTTGGAAATCCGCTACACCGCCACGGTGGAATGGACCGGATTGGTCACGGACTGGAAGAAGGTCGAACGGCTCCGTGAGTTGCACGTCCTGCACGATTCCGTGGTCGAAGAGCGTTTTCACTACGACACAGACGACGGAGTCTATGTCGCCTTCGTGCGGGTGTACCGGCTCGATCCGCCGGTCAAATTGAAGATGGAATCAAAATACGGCGGCTGCCGCTCGTGGGTGGAATTGCCGGAGTTGGAAGGCAACGTGCTGGTGTCGGTACTCAGCGATGAAGAGCACCAGCAGCGGCGCGTCCGGTTCGACGAGTTTCTGCGCTAGGCCACGGCGAGGTCGAGGCTGTCCTGACCCGGCGCGATTTCAAAAAGGATCGGGACATCACAGAATTCCTGCAGCACCTGGCGGTTGGTTTCGACGGCGACGGAGTTTTCCGCGGTCAGGGTGTTGAGAATCAAGCCCCCGCAAGACAGACCCCGGGCGCGGATGCTTTCAAGGGTCAGCAAAGTGTGATTGAGGCAACCGAGCCGGTTGGCCACCACCATAAGAACGGGCAGGCCAAAGAGCACGGCGAGGTCGGCGACGGTCCGGTTTTCGGCCAGAGGGACGAGCCATCCACCCGCGCCTTCGACCAGCAAGGAGCGACGGCGGGCGCGGTGTTGCTGGAACCAATCGTTGAGCGTGGCCAAATTTACTTCCTGACCCTCCCGACGAGCGGCGACGAGAGGCGCGGCCGGAGCTTCCAGCCAGCAGGGATTGGCGGCATCGGGCGAGATTTCCTGATCCGAGGCGGCGCAGAGCATGTCCACATCGTCACGAGGACCGCAACAAATCGGCTTGAGCGCGACGGTATCGAGACCGGCCCGGCGCAGGGCCCGGGTGAGCAGCGCGGTCACGTACGTTTTCCCGACACCGGTGTCGGTGCCGGTGACGAAGAAATTCACGGCTTCTTGTGCGCTTCGGCCGCCTCGATGAAGATGCGTTCCAGCGTAAGCTCGGGCTTGCGGGTTTCGACCAGGGTGGCCCCGGCAGCCTTGGCGAGCTCGGCGATCTTGGCGGCGAGCTCGGGAGGGGCATTTTCCACGAGATATTCTGTCTGGCCCTCAACGGTGACCAACTCGGAAAGCGGGCCCTCGCGCATCATCAAACCGCGGGCCATGATGCCGACGCGATCGCAGACCTCCTGCACCTGCTCAAGCAAATGCGAGGTGAGAAGCACGGTCTTGCCGCGTTTCTTCAATTCCAAAATCAAATCGCGAATCTGCCGGGAGCCAACGGGATCGACGCCGGCGGTGGGTTCGTCGAGCACGAGGAGGCGCGGGTCCTGAATGAGCGCCTGGGCGAGGCCGATGCGCTGCAACATGCCCTTGGAGAATCCCCCCACCCGGCGGTGCCGGGCGTCTTCCAAGCCAACAAGCGCGAGGAGTTCCTCGATGCGGGCACTCAAGGTTTTACCACCCATGCCGCAGACCTTGCCGTAGAAGTGCAGGGTCTCGATGGCGGTGAGGTACTTGTAGAAATAAGGATTTTCCGGAAGAAAACCGACATCACGATGACTTCGGTAGTCGCGGCTGTCCTGGCCGAAAATCTTGCTTTCGCCGCGAGTGGGCGTAACGAGGCCGAGAAGGATCTTGAGCGTGGTGCTTTTGCCCGAGCCGTTCGGACCGAGGAGTCCATAGACCTGACCCTCCGGGACTTCGAGGTTGAGATCCTTGACGGCAACAACCTTCTGCCGACGCATCGGCACGGGGTAGAGTTTCGTCAATCCGGTGATGGAAACCGCTGTGCTCATGTGACTATTTGAAATCCCCGAAATGGCTGGGCCAGTTCGATCTGGGCAGTGTGCTCTGCCGTGATGTGTCCGGCAAGCGCACTCTCACGCATCTCGGTCAAAAAAGCGCGAACCTCGTCATGGTCACCGGACACCTGGAGCTCCACCCGCCCGTCGGGCAGGTTTTTCACAAAGCCACAGACATCGTAGCCATGAGCCATGCGTTTGGTGGTCCAACGGAAGCCGACCCCCTGCACGCGCCCCTCGTAGAAAACCTGGGTCGCCTTCATTCCCGAATCTGTCCGTCACCGCGGATGAGGTACTTGTAGGTGGTCAATTCCTCCAGCCCCATGGGTCCGCGAGCATGCAGCTTATCGGTGCTGATGCCGATCTCCGCCCCGAAGCCAAACTCGCCGCCATCGGTAAACCGGGTCGAGGCGTTCCAATAGACGGTGGCGGAGTCCACCTCATTCAGGAAGCGTTCCGCCGTAGCGGGATTGCGGGTGATGATGGCGTCGCTGTGGTGCGAGCCATACTTTTCCATGTGCTCGACGGCCTGCTTCATGTCGTCGACGACCCGGACGGAAAGAATGAGGTCTAGATATTCGGTGGACCAATCCTCCTCCGTAGCGGGAACGGTCTGGCCATTGAGGATGGCACGGGTGCGTTCGTCGCCGCGCAACTCGACACCCCGGCCGATGAGAGCGGGGCCGGATTTTTTCAAAAATGTCTCCGCGATGTCACGATGGACGAGAAGAGTCTCGAGCGAATTGCAGACGCCGGGACGCTGGCATTTGGCGTTGATGGCGATGCGTTCGGCCATGTCGAGATCGGCCTCCTTATCGACATAAACATGGCAGACGCCGTGATAATGCTTGATGACGGGCATGCGGGCGTGGCTGACCACGGTCTCAATAAGAGCGTGGCCGCCGCGAGGAATGATGAGATCGATGGACTGGTCCATCTGAGCCATGAGGCGGACGGCCTCGCGGTCCTTGGTGGGGATCAACTGGACGGCATTTTCCGGCAAGCCTTGAGCCGCGCCGCCGGCCTGCAGAGCCTCGGCGATGGCGAGATTGGAATGCAGGGACTCGGAACCGCCACGCAGGATGACGGCGTTGCCGGTCTTGATACAAAGCACGGCGGCGTCGCTGGTGACGTTGGGGCGGGATTCGTAAATGATGCCGATGACGCCGATGGGCACGCGGACCCGATCGATGTGCAGGCCATTGGGACGGGTCCATTGCAGGATGGATTTGCCGACGGGGTCTTCCAAAGTGGCGACCTGCCGGACGTCCCCGGCGATTTTCGCGATGCGGGCATCGGTCAGGCGCAGGCGGTCGATGGCGGCGGCATTCAGGCCGTGGGTCTCAGCCCCGGCGATGTCCTGCGCGTTGGCCGCGAGGATGGCCGGGGCATTTTCGACCAAGGCGTCGGCCATGCCGAGAAGGATGGCGTTTTTTTGTTCCGCCGAAAGGAGGGCAAGGGCCCGGGAGGCGGCGCGGGCCTGTCGGCCGATGGCGGTGATTTGCTCTTCGAGATTCATGCAGTCAGAGGGGCGGGAACATACTCCATCCCGTGCGCCTCCGCCACTGCTTTGCAAGTGACTTTACCGTCCATGATATTGATGCCGCCGAGCAGGCCCGGCTGGCGGTGCACGGCCTCGGCCAGCTTATTTTCCGCGAGCGTCTCGATGTACCGGTAGGTCACATTGGTCAGGGCCTGGGTCGCGGTGCGGGCGTAGGCACCGGGCATGTTGGCCACGCAGTAATGGATGACCCCCTCCTCCACAAAAGTGGGGTCATGGTGGGTGGTGGGACGGGCGGTCTCGGCACAACCTCCCTGGTCGATGGCGATATCCACCAGGACGCTGCCAGGTTTCATCATGCGCAACATTTCGCGGGAAATGAGCTTGGGGGCCTTCGCTCCCGGCACAAGGACGGCACCGATCAAAAGATCCACGGTGGGAAGCAATTCCACCAGACTGGCCTCGCTGGAAAACAGCGTGTGCGCGGTGTGCATGGTGATGTCGAGAAAGCGCATCCGCTCAAGGTCCACTTCCAAAATAGTGACGTCCGCGCCGAGGCCGGTGGCCATGCGGGCGGCATTGACGCCGCTGGTGCCGCCGCCGATGACGACGACCTTGCCGGGAAGGACACCGGGGACACCGCCAAGGAGGACGCCATTGCCGCCATTATGTTTGGCCAGGCAATAGCCGCCGACCAGGACGGACATGCGGCCGGCGATTTCGCTCATGGGCTCCAGAAGCGGCAGGCGGTGGTTCACCTCCACGGTTTCGTAAGCGATGCAGGTGGCGCCGGTGGCCATCAGCGATTCGGTGAGGGCCCGATTGGCCGCGAGATGCAAGTAAGTGAAAAGAATCTGGCCCGGGCGGAGCAAGCCGACCTCGGAAGAAAGGGGTTCCTTGACCTTCACGATCAGGTCGGCGCGGGCAAAGACCTCTTCGTGGGTGCCGATGATCTCCGCGCCGGCGGTACGGTAGCTTTCATCGGAAAATCCGATGCCGGCACCGGCCTGGGTCTCCACGATGACCTGATGGCCGCGTTTAACCAGCTGGTAGGCGGCGGAAGGCAGCAAGGCCACCCGAAACTCCTGTTCCTTAATTTCCTTGGGAACGCCGATGATCACGGATCAATTATCTCCTTTCACACTCTCCACGACAAGTTCTTTGCCTTGCGCATGAAATTCGGTAAAAAGTCCAGCGGCATGATTGCGCGCCGTTCCCTTGTCACACTCGCCCTGCTGGGCGCGATGGCCCGTCTGTGCGGCCAGGACGCGACGGCGCCGGAGTTGGACAAGGAGCTGCAAAAGGAATCCGACGAATATATGCGGTTGGAATTGGGCGTGAATGACATCACAACCCCATCCATCGCCCAGATCCTGAAGGATTTCGGGACGTTCCGACCGATTCCGCTGGAAATCATCGCGGCGAATCCGCGGGATGCGGTCTACGACAACCGGCTGCAAACCTCGCTGCACTTTGGCTCATTGGTGGCGGACGGTTTCATGCTCACGGTGGCGGAGCGGTCGCAGGACATCCAGGATGTGGGAAAGGCGCTGATCCGGCAGTCCCGCGCCCTGGGAGTGGGCGACCGGCTGACGAAGCGGAGCAAGAGCCTGTTCGAATACAGCGACAAGGGAGACTGGCAGAGCATGCGTGAGGAACTGGTTCGCACCCAGGCCGACGTGGAAAAATCGATGCTCGACCTGCGCGACGAGCAGATGGCGCACATGATCAGCCTCGGCGGCTGGATGCGGGGTTATCAGCTTGCCGCCAACAGCACGGTGCAAAGCTACACGCCGGACAAGGCCCGCATCCTGAGCCGGCCGGACATCATGGATTATTATATCGACCGGCTGGAAACGCTGCACCCGCGGCTGAAAAAGACGGAGTTTGTGGCCACCCTGCTTTTGAAACTGAAAGACCTGCGCACTCTCGCAATTGCAACCGAAGGCCGCGCTCCGAAGGAGGACGAGGTGAAGAAAATGTGTGACCTGGCGAACCAGATCGAGAGCATCGCCCTCGGGCCGGTGGACGCGGACGGAAAAATCGCCAAACCCGCCGTCAACCCGTGAGCTTTCCCACCGACGCGCGCATCCTGCGCGCCTTCCGCGGATTGGTCGACCGTTACCTCGACGAGACGCACGAACGATTTCCCGAAACGGCCAGCCGACTGGGCCTGAGCCAGTATAATGCGCGACTGGGCCGCAATGACGCCTCCGCGTACCGCGCGCAGATCCGCCTGACCGAGGAAATACTCGCGGCGGTGGAGGAACTGCCGGAAGCGGCTTTCACCGGGGACGACTGGCTGGATCGCCGGACGTTCCTGGCGATGCTGCGGACGGATTTGCTGCATTCGCGCGATCTTTCAAACTGGCGCACGAACCCGCAGACGCATTGCGACGCGGCGGTGGATGCGATTTTTGACCTGCTGGTGCGGAATGCGGGGAATCTTTCCCCGGTGCAGGCGGCCATCGAAGCCAGA
This sequence comes from uncultured Chthoniobacterales bacterium, assembly GCA_964445975.1. Taxonomy (GTDB): domain Bacteria; phylum Verrucomicrobiota; class Verrucomicrobiia; order Chthoniobacterales; family Terrimicrobiaceae; genus CAYUMP01. The sequence goes on from CAYUMP010000013.1 coordinate 120,953, forward strand.
CTGGCGGGATTGCCGGATTATCTGGCGGCGGGGGCGGAGTGCGTGCAGCGACCGGTGCCGCTCTGGACAAAACTGGCGGCGCGTTCGTGCGACGGGGCCATCGGGTTTTTGCAGGAGATCGAAACAACCCTGCTGGAAAATACGAAATCCCCGGCGAAGCTGCAGCGTTCGCTGGAGGCGGCGCGGAAGGCTTTTGGCGATTATGCCACCTCGATTGCACGGCGGCAGCCGGGACCGGCCAAGGGATTCAGCATCGGGCGGACGAATTTTGAGTTTCTCATGCGCGAGCGGCTGGGCTTCGACTACGGCCTGCCCGAGGCGGCGGCGAACGGACACCGGCTGGTGGCGAAGATGACGCATTTGCTGGAGCAGGAAGCGGCCAAACACGGGCGCAAGAACGCGCGGAAGATTTTGGAAGAAGCGGCGGAAGCGTGGACGCCCTCGCGGCCTTTGCTCGACGAGTACCGGCGCATCACGTCGGCGATCAAAGCCAAGCTGGGCAAGGCGGGCATCGCCACCCTGCCACGCGGCGAGACGTTGCAGGTGCTGCCGACGCCGGCGTTTTTGCGGCATCACTTCCCGACGGCGGCTTACAACGGGCCGCAGCCGTTCTCGAAAAAGAACGATGGTATTTTCTGGGTGAACGATCTGAGCCTGGAAATGGCTGATCCGGAAAAGAAGCGGGCGGAGATCCGCCAGCATTTCGGACTGGAATTGACGAGCGCGCATGAGGCGTATCCGGGACATCACCTGCAATTTGCGGTGCAGAACCGGCACCCGAGCAAGCTGCGGAGGCTGGCGGGACACTCGATCTATTACGAAGGATGGACGATGTGGTGCGAGCAGATGGTGGTCGACCATGGGTTGGTGGAAAATCCGCATGCGCGACTGCAACAAATCCATGACGCGCTGTGGCGGGCGAACCGCATCGTCATCGATTGCGGGTTGCATAGCGGGGCGTTGAGCTTCGATGCGGCGTGCAAGGTGCTGGTGAACGGCGTGCAGTTTACCAAAGCCCGCGCGGCGGGTGACGTGAATTGGTACACGAGCGCGCCGACGGTGCCGATGAGCTATCTGCTCGGGCGGCTGGAGGTGGAAAAATTGCACAGGCGTTTCGTCGGGCGCGAGGGGTGGACGTTGAAAAAATTCAACGACTGGATGCTGAGTCACGGAGCGATTCCATGGTCGTGGATCGTGCAGGCGTGGGATACGAGGGCGTAGTTTCTTAGTTTTAAGGTTTAAGAATTAAATTTTAAGCGGAGCGGGCGCCGGGAATAGGTCCACAGATTTCGCAGATTTTCACAGATTCTCGGGAATTTTACAAAACCCCTGACCGACAAATAGAGGTGTTATCGGTACTAACCACTCTCATCCACGGGATTGGTCCAAGACGAGAAAGGCTTCGCCGGCGCCGCCGGGGGCGTTGAGGGCCTGCGCGACGGGATCGTCCTTGCGACGCGGGCCGATGAAGTCGGCAAGGGTCAGGAGGCGAACGGTCTTCAATCCGCTATTCTCGCCCCAGCGGACGAGGTCGGTGAAGTTCACATCGACGGTGATATCGCGGCGGCCGAAGCCATTGTAGGCGTCCGCGCCTTCGATCCGCTGTTGATGGGCGTAGGCGCGCAGGGTGCCATGAGGGCGGCGCGCATAGAGATTCGGACAGCGATCCCCGTAGTCGATGGTGAGCATGCGCCCATTTTTCCAAGCGGGCAGCCATTCCTTTTGCCAGGCCGAAAAGCTGGATTGCACCTCGACCCGCTGTCCCTCCGGCCAGGAGTGAGCAAACACGGAGGAATCGGGCAAGGCACAAGTATCCCAGGTTTCCACGGCCCGGCCACCCTCGATCCGTAACGCGAGTTCGCGCCAATCCTCGCCCTGATTTTGAAAAATCCGGCAGGGAAAGGCGTCGACCAACTCGTTGGAAATGATGAGGGCGTCACCGCCACTGGCAGCGAGAGCCTCGGCCATGGAATCGTGCCAGACGGCAGAGCGACCCAGGCGTTTTTGCTGTGCCGCCCGCAGAACGGGAGAAATTTCCACGATGTGATAGTGGGGACGATGCCACCAGCCCATGACCGCGAGGATGGCGGCGGCGAGATCGCCCGCGCCCGCACCGACCTCGATGACGTGGCATTTGCGGGTCGGGCGGTTTTCCAAAATCCAGTTGGCCATGTTGCCCGCCAGGCTCTCGTGCAGGACGGGCCAGGTGGTGAAATCGCCGCCGCGACCGATGCCCTTGATGTAGGCGGTGTAGTAGCCGAATTTCTCGTGATAGAGGGCCTCCTGCATCCAGCGCTCAAAGGGGATGCTGCCTCCGAGTTGTTCCTGCAAGGCGAGCAAGAAGGCCAGCTTGTCCCCGCCCGCGCTCATCCGCGGAGCCGCTCGATGAGAAGATGCAGCACCTGATTAAACAAAAGAGTGGCCTGGACGGTAAAGTCCATGGCGTTTTCCCAAAGCTCCCGGCCGAAACCCAGCCACGAAATATGGGGGGAGGCGATGATAAGAAGGACGGCGAGGAGGACGATGTTCAGCAGGTAGATGAGGATCAGGGAAAAGAAGGTGCCGCCGTAGTGCAGATCGGGCTGGCCCTTGGGAATCATCCAGACGGTGAAGGACAGGTGAAAAGCCCAGCCAGCGCCGACCAAGCCATAGAGGATCTCGCGATAGGGCGAGCCGGAGACATCCATGAACAGGCCGGCAGTGCCGTAGAGCAGGATGGCGGCGACGCTGTAGATGGGGAAGAAATAGGGGGCGAGCGCGATCCAGGTATTGGTGCGGTCGGCGAGGATGTGCCCGCCCTCGGCGGAGACCTCAAAGCGATGGACGCGGCCGCCCATCATGAGAACCCATATGGCATGGGTGAGCTCGTGGCCGAAGACGTAGACCTTGAGAAACTTCGGCAGGCTGAAAAAGGTGACCAGCCACATGATGACACCGAGGCTGAAATACCAGAACTCCGCGGTGATCCAGAATTTGTCGTGCAAAGTGGTCTTGGCGAAAGCGGTGAAGAACGTCTGGGTCACGACCCAGGCGGGCGGAATGAGGAAGAGCCCGACGAGAAACTTGACCCAGCGCTTGGGCACATGGGTCGGGAGAAGGACACCCGTCGCCGAGACGTCGAGCCGTTGCTTTTTCCCGGAGGAGGAACGGCGCGGCTTGCGGCGGTTAGCGGGCATGCGAGGGCCTTATACGGCGTTTTCGCCGAAAGCGCTCTTCAAAAATGAAGCTACGGGAAAAGCCTAGGCTCTTCCCATGTACGTGCCGTTGCGCGTGTCGATCTTGATCAACTCGCCTTCCTTGATGAAAAGAGGCACGTTGATGATCTTGCCGGTCTCGAGAGTGGCGGGCTTTTGGACGTTGTTCGCGCTGTCGCCACGGACGCCTTCGGCGGACTCGATAACCTTGAGCGTGACGGAGGAGGGAAGCTCCACCTGGGCGGGACGGCCCTCGATGCTGAGGACTTCCACCTTGAGGTTTTCCACGAGGTAATCCTTGGATTCACCCATCAACTCGGCTTGCAGGGTGATGGTCTCGTAGTTGTCGGGATCGATGAAATGGAAACCCTGCGGGTCGCTGTAGCTGAATTCGAGCTGCTGGCGGTTCACATCTACGAGGTCGACTTTTTCCGTGGAGGAGAAGCGCACGTCGGCGGATTTGCCGGTGCCGATGTAACGGACGATGACCTGCACGAAAGCGCGGAGGTTGCCAGGGGTGCGGTGCTGAACTTCAAGGACGATGGCGGGGTTTCCGTTGTAACGGATGGCCATGCCTTTGCGGAGATCGTTTGCGAGTGCCATTTTGGGAGATTTCTAAAGGTGTTTCACTGGTGATAGGGCATGAGCCGCCCGGCTGGCTAGAGGATTTTGAGACGGGTGAGGTCCTGGGAATCGACCACGCCAATGGGATGACCCTGGCTGTCGACGACGACCAGATCGTCGATGCGGTGCTGCTGGAGAATATTCAGGACCTCGAGGGCGAGCTTGTCGCCGAGGATGGTAATGGGGCGGCGGGTCATGAAGTCGCGGACGGGTTTTGAGCCGATTTCCGGGTTGCCGGGGAAGTGCCGGGCGAAGTCGCCATGGGTAAAAATCCCTTCCAGACGGCCGGCGGCATCGACGACGACGGAGGCGCCGGAACGCTTGGAAGTCATGGTCTTGATAACGTCGACGACCGGGGTGTCCAGGGTAACGCGGGCGAGTTGGTCGTCGCCGCGCATGATCTCGTGGACCTTAAGGAGCAGAGCGCGGCCCAACTGCCCGCCGGGGTGGAACTTGGCAAAATCCTCCTTGTTGAACCCACGGGCCTCAAGAAGAACCATGGCGAGGGCGTCGGCGATGACGAGCATGGTGGTGGTGCTGGAGGTGGGGGCGAGATTCAGCGGACAGGCTTCCTGGGAGACCTTCACATCGAGGACGGCGTCGGCGGCCTTGGCCAGCGTGGAGGTGAGGCCGCCGGTGACGGCGATGATTTTGACATCAAAGCGGGCGATGGCGGGGAGGATATTGATCAACTCGTCGGTCTCGCCACTGTAGCTGAAGGCGAGGACGACGTCGCCATCGGTGACGACACCGAGGTCGCCGTGGAGGGCGTTAAGGGAATTGAGGACGACGGCGGGGGAGCCGGTGCTGGTGAGAGTGGCGGCGATTTTTTCACCGATGTGGCCGCTCTTGCCCACGCCGAGAACGACGACCTTGCCGCGATTCTCGACGGTGGCCTTGATGAGGTGCACGGCTTTTTCGAAACCGGCGTCGAGACGGGCGGCGGCGCTTTGCGCTTCGGTCAACTCGATCTCGATGGCTTTGCGAGCCAGGGACAGGTAATCCATCAACATATCATGGCTGCTTGTTCCCTCCGATTCAACGCCGAACGCCGCTTGCAGGAAGGGCCTCCTCTTGGTAGGTTTCTCTTATGAAGACTTGCCTGATTGCCCTCAGCCTTTCTCTGGTAAGTGGAGCGGTGTATGCGCAGCAGCTCTCGGTGGAAATACCGCAGGCGCGCGAAATCACCCCCAACGTGGAAGTGATCCGACCGAAACCCAGCATTGAAGGCATCGTGAAGGAGGTCTTCGTGACAAAAAAGCCCTGGCAGCTCGTGAATCCCGCCGCCCCGGCGAGCTACGGTTCGGGACAGAAAAACGTGTCGAAGGACAGTGGTCCCGGCACGCCCTACCACTCCTCGGGCTGGATCGTTGCCGGCGTTGAGTGGTAAGCCGCCGCAGGTAGCGCTTTTTTGCGCGACCTTTTTGCGGCCGGAGATGCTGCATATCCACCGGCATGTGACGGGGCTGAAGGCGTTTCGGCCGCTGGTCATTGCGCAGAAGTGTGAGGGTGAGTGGCCGGTCGAACGGCTGGAAGTGGTGAAGCGTTCGCCGTGGCGATTTCTGGCGCGCGGGCGGGAGAAGAAGACGGGCGAGCCATGGCAGATTTCCTCCGGGGAGGTCCGGCGAATGCGGGGGTTGCTGGGAGAATGCGAGTTGCTGCATGTGTTTTTTGGGAATGTGGCGGTGCATTTGCTGCCGCTGCTGCGGGAGTGTCCGGTGCCGATCGTGGTGTCATTTCATGGTTCGGATGTGGCGGGGTCGATGATATCGCCGGGCTACGCCGAGGCGGTGCGGGAGCTTTTTGAACTGGCGGCGGTGGTGCCGTGCCGGTCGGAGCAATTGGCGGAGCGCGTGGCGGAACTGGGGTGCCCACGGGAAAAGCTGCGCATCATGCGCACAATCCTGCCGGACATCCCGTTTGAAACGCGCAGAACACCCACTGATGGCAAGTGGCGGATTGTGCAGGCGGCGCGGTTGGTGCCGAAAAAAGGATTGGTGACGGCGCTGAAGGCTTTTGCGCGATTCGCGGGGCAATATCCCGAGGCGACGTTCACCATCGCAGGGGAAGGGCCTATGGATGAAGCGCTGCAGCGGGAGGCTCAGCAGCTGGGTATCGCGGAGCGAGTGAACTTCACGGGGTTTCTTTCGCAGAAGGCGCTGAGTGCGCTTTTTGCGAGTTGCCACATTTTTTTGCATCCCAGCGAAACCGCGCAAGGCGATGTGGAGGGGGTGCCTAATGCGATGCTGGAGGCGATGGCGAGCGGGTTGCCGGTGGTGGCGACGCATCACGGGGGGATTCCCGAGGTAATCCAGGACGGGGCGAATGGATTATTGTGCGCGGAGCGCGATGCGCCGGCGGTGGCGGAAGCTCTGCGGCGGCTGGTTGCGGCGCCCACGCTGTATCACCGCCTTTCGGAAAATGCGTCGTCCTCGGTGCGGGAGATGTTTTCGGCGGAGGGTCAGATCGCGGCGATCGAGGAGATTTACCAGCAGGCAATACTTGCCCAATCCAGCTCGTAATTTAGACTGCCGGACCCATGGAACATCTCTTCAAAGCCAACCGTGCCTGGGCCGCCCAGATGAAGGCGGAGGAGCCGGATTTTTTCGAAAAGCTGGTGGGCGTACAGACGCCGAAATATCTTTGGATCGGCTGCTCAGACAGCCGGGTGCCGGCCAATGAGATTCTCGGGCTGAAGCCCGGTGAGGTGTTTGTCCACCGCAATGTGGCCAACGTGGTGAACCATACCGATTTCAATTGCCTCTCCGTACTGCAGTACGCGGTGGAGGTGTTGAAGGTGGAACATATCATGGTGGTGGGACATTACGGCTGTGGCGGGGTGCGCGCGGCGTTGCTGAACCAGCAATTCGGGCTGATCGATAACTGGCTGCGGCACGTGCGGAGCATCTACCTGCGGCAAACCCCGCGATTCGATGGCCTCGCTCAGGAAGCCCAGGAAGACCTCCTCTGCGAACTCAACGTCCTCGACCAGGCACGTCACGTGGAGCAGACCAGCATCGTGCAAAACGCGTGGGAACGCGGCCAGAAGCTGGAGATCCACGGATGGATCTACCGGCTTTCCGAAGGCTACATCTACGACCTGAATTTCCAACCGTCCCCGACCCACATCTGACCCTTAGGGGAAGATGCCGCGGACGGTGCGGGCGGCCATGACGCGCTCGACGCCGATGGAAACGGCGGCAGTGCGATGGGGCACGCGGCGTTCCTTGGAGCGCTTGATGACGGCGGTGAAAGCGGTATCGAGGATACGGTAGAGACGGTCGGCGGTTTCGATGTCGGACCAGAGGAAATTCTGCAAATCCTGCACCCACTCAAAGTAGGAGACGATGACGCCGCCGGAGTTGCAGAGGATGTCGGGGATGACAAAAATTTCCTCCCAGCGTTGATTGAGGATTTCATCCGCATCGGGCGTGGTGGGACCGTTGGCGGCCTCGGCGAGGATGCGGCATTTGAGTTTGCCGGCGTTTGCCTCGGTAATGACGCGCTCCACAGCGGCGGGGACCAGGATGTCGCAGGGCAAAGTGAGGAATTCATCGGGATCGACGCGTTCGCCATGGGGGAAATCCTTCAACGTGCCATGCTTGGCCACGTGGCGGTCGGCGGCGGCGATGTCGATGCCATTCGGGTCGTGGAGGGAGACGGTGTGATCGCTTATGCCGACGATCTTCATGCCGGACTTGAAAGCGAGGCCGCCGGCGGTGACGGAGCCGACATTACCGAAACCCTGCACGATGGCGGTGCATTTCGAGGGTTCGATCTTGAGATAGTCCAGAGCGCGCTCGATGAGAAAGACGACGCCGCGGCCGGTGGCCTCGCGCCGACCGGCGACACCACCGATGGACACGGGCTTGCCGGTGACAATCTCACCCATGGCATAACCGACATGCACGGAGTAGGTGTCCATGAACCAGGCCATGACCTGCTCGTTGGTGCCCATGTCAGGAGCCATGACATCCATGTGCGGACCGACAAAGGGAATCATCTCCTGCATGTAGCGGCGGGAGACCATTTCCAATTCGTTCCGACTCAGGGTGTGGGGGTCGACGCGGATGCCGCCCTTGGCCCCGCCATAGGGAAGGCCGGTGAGGGCGCACTTCCAACTCATCCAGATGGCCAGCGCGGCGCATTCGCCGATGGTCAGATTGGCCGCGTAGCGGGTACCGCCCTTGGTCGGACCTACGGCGAGGTGGTGCTGCACGCGATAGCCGTGAAAGACCTCGATCGAGCCATCGTCGCGATGAATGGGCAGGGCGACGGAGACGGCGCGTTTCGGATAGATAAGGCGGTCGCGGTTGCCGTGGGGGATTTCCAGATGATCGGCGATGATGTCGAATTGCCGCTTGGCCATTTGAAAGACCGGATCGGAATAGATCGGGTCCGTGGTGTGGGCTCCGTTGGACATAAGGGAAAGGCCAGAGTAGGACGCGTCGGCCTTAAAAAAAACCTCAATCTTGCAGGCGGGTCCTTTGCGCTGTTTTCAACACCACAAGGCTGGTGATGATCTTTTTCCGGGGAAGGCCGGTAAGAGCCGCCAGGGCCTGATGGTAGAGGCTCATCTGCTCGCGATAGACCTCGGCAACCTCCGTGCCATCCGTCTTGTAATCAAAAATTTCCGCGCAGTCCCCGGAGAGTACCACGCGGTCGAAAATGCCGCTGATCCGGCGATCCCCCACCTTCACGTCGAAAGGCTGCTCGCGCCACAAGGTGACGGAAGTCGCGGGTCTGGTAAAAATTTCGGCAGCGATGTCGGATCGGAGGAACTCGCGGGCCACTTGCGCGGCAGCAGGTGCGATATCCTCAAAGGCCGGGGCCGGCTCGTCGTTCCACCCCACCCGCGCCAAAGCACGATGGACCTCACGGCCGAGCGTGAGTCGGTGCTCGGCGGAAAGGAGCCGAATGGCATCGTAGCGATGAAATTCCGTTTGCTGCGAAGGACGGGCGGTCCGGAGTTCCTCGGGTGGAGAAACGGCCAGAGGCACAATCTTCCGCGTGACCAGGGGCGCCGCCTTTGCTTTTTCCGACACATGCCAGTCCGGGTTTCCCGAGGAGAAAGTCCCGCTCTCCGTCGCTAGAGTCTCACGCAGCAGGCGGGTAAAGGAACGGGCCGAGCTATTCTCCGACAGCTTTTCGCTGAGAATGTAGAGAGCCTTTCGGGCGCGGGTGGCGGCCACGTAGTGCAGGCAGAGATTTTCGTAAGTGTCGCCGGCGAGAGCTTCCTCGTAGGCTTCGGCGAGGGTAGGATCGACCTCGCAGACGGCCCGGGCCGGGAGATCGAGGCCCCAGACGATGCGGCCATCGCGTTGAGTGTGCAGATAAACGGGCGCGTCGTCGCGGCGGGAGGCGAGCACGCCTTCGTCGCCATCGGGCAGCACGACCATATCGAAGTCGAGTCCCTTGGAGGCATGGACAGTCAGCACACGAATGGCACCGACAGCGGGATCGTCGGTCGAGACCTTGTTGACCATGAACTCGACAAACTCATCGATGGTTCCTCCGCAATAGGCGGCGTCAAATTCCTCGGCGGCTTCGTAGAAGTCCCCCACTCGGTCGCGAGCGAAGGCGTTGCCGTCAAGGTCGAGGTGTTCCGCCCAAGTCGCGATGGCTTCGGCAAAGCCGACCTCGCGGATGATCCGCAGCGCGGAGAGACGAAAGGCGGTGAAATTTTCTCCCACCACGCTGGTGAGCGGGGTCATGCGCACGTGCTGCAAAGACAGGCGGTCGGAAGGGTGGGCGATGGCGCGGAGCAACGCGAGCAGGACCGCGCCGGGATCGTTGTCCGTGCATGGGCTGAACCGGCCTTCCGAGCGAGCCTCGAGCCCGGCGGCGTTGAGGGCATCCAGAATCGAGATGGCGCGGGCGTTGCTCTTGACCAGGACCGCGCAGGTGAAGCCGTTGGCCAGGGGATTGATTTCGGCGATAAGCCGGGCGGTCTCGCGATCCAGGACCTCGCGGCGGGTTTCGTCACCCACCTCAAACATCCGCCAATGCACGAAGCCGCGGTCGCGTTTCGGATCGTGCGGCTTGTGTTCGCGCCAGGCACTCTCCCAACGTCGCAGCGTCTCAGCAGGGAAGCCCATGCTCTCCTGCAGGCGGCCGAGATGAGGCGGATCAAAGAGGGCATTGACCACGTCGAGGATCTCCGGGACGGAACGGTAGGAGATATCCAGCGACTCGCCGGTATCGATGCGATCGGCGCCGGACGCGTTGTAAAATTCCGCGATCTCGTCGAAGAGCCAGGGATCGCCGCCCCGCCAAGTATAGATGGCCTGCTTGGTATCACCGACGTAGAAGAATGAGCGGCGGCCGGTGTCACTTTGCACGACTTCATCGACGAGGTTACGCAGGGCTTGCCATTGCAGGCGGCTGGTATCCTGAAACTCGTCGAGCAGCCAGTGGTCGTAGGTGGCATCCAGCCGGAAATCCATGGCCTGGCGGTCAAAGCCGGTGACCTTCCCGCCTTTCCAAGCGGCACCATCGGCAGCCGCGAGCAGACCGGTGATGTCCGCAAAGGTCAGCCGGCCGGCGTCGCGGACCAAGTCCTGATAGGGACACTCAAAACGCTCGACCAAATCGTAAAGGGCGCGAGAGCGCGAGAGGCGACCCTCCAGTTCCACTCGCAATATCGCCCGCCCCAAGGCCACGACCAAATCGCGGTCGCGGGCGGAGAAGGTGAAGCGTTTGTTGCCAAATACGGTGAGGTAAAATCCCTCCGGTTCCTTCGGCGTCGTGGGCGGCTGCAAGGCCCGCAGGGCAAACTTGACCACGCGCTCCGGGACGGCGGCACCGCGCCGTAGAAACCGGACCTCGGCCAAGAGGCTTTCCCAGTGTTCGTGGTATTTGGCATCCATATCCGCATGGCTCTCGAAAAGCCTGCGCTCAAACACCTCGACGAGGTCCGCCACGTTTTCGCCCTGGAAAATCGGATTCCCCTCAGGCCAGATGGCGCGCGGATCACCCCAGGTGATCCCTTCGGGCGTCATGAGAAATCCTTCATGGAGCGCATCGATCTCGCGACCAAGGGTCTCCGTGACATCGCGGCCCTCCGCGTTGCGATTCTGCTGACGGATCAAATCGAGAAAGGCGGCAAAGGAGGCTTCGTCCGCGTGCCCGCGGAACAACGCATCCAACGCCTCGCGCCGGGCGGTGTTGAGCGCATGACCGTCCATGATGGCGATGTCACCGGCCAGCCCGCACTCGAAGGGAAAGGCCCGGATCATGCGGCCAAAGAAACTGTCGAGGGTGCCGAGAGTGAGCCTTGGCATTTTTTCCACAAGCTGGCGCAGATAAGCGGAGCACTGGGCGGCGGAGAGGCCGCTGGCGGCATCGCCTTCTTTGGTGCCTTCCAAGAGACGCTCAAAAATTTTGTCGAGGAACTCGCCGGCCGCCTTGCGGGTGAAGGTGAGGGCGACGATGCGCTCGGCGGGCACTTCGCGTTGCAACAACTCCAGATAGCGCGACACGAGCCGGTAGGTCTTGCCCGAGCCGGCATTGGCAATGATCCGTTGATGGCGCAGCTCGTTCATTGTCCCTGCAAAAATGCGACGGATTTGGGGCTGAACAGCGCGTGTGGATCATCGTCGAGGAAGATGTCGGCGAAAGCCTCATACGTGACCTCGCGCGGGGGCCAGAAAATGCCGCGGCGCACACGCTCGGCCACGGTGGTGGCGCAGTCCATGGCGGAGCCGAAGACCGCGTCATCCATGGCGAATTCAAAAATGCCACTCTCCTCGATTTTTTCCGGCAGCAAAAAGTACGCGGTGACGGGCGGCAGCGCATCGTCCGGCCAGCGATGCCGAGCCAGCGCACGGTAAAGAGGTAATTGCAACTGGCCCCAGCGGCGAGGTTTGTTTTCCCATTCCAATTCCGCCTCCGGAAAATCGGTGCCTTCCTCGGGGCGGCCGAAATGCACATCCTCGGGGCGGTGGTTTTTGGCGCTCTTGTAGGTTTTGTAGTCGAGAATGCGCCGGCGTCCGGTCTGTTCGTGAATCTCCACGCGGTCGATCTTGGCGGTGACCGGAAGGCCGCCGAGGGACAGCGTGTCGCCGATTTCAAAGGGAATCTCCGCGCCGACGATGCGCCAGCCTGCGGTGCGTTCCGCGGCCTGGATCTCCGCAAACTTCCGCAGCCGCGCGCGGAGGCTTTCCCGCTGCACACGAACAGGCAAGGCGAGTTGACGGCCGAATTTTTGTTCAAGAATCCGGTCGAGTTCCGCGAGAACGAATTTCTCGATGGCGGCGGCCTCGCGCAAATCGCGCGCAGTCTCGTCCTTGGAAAAAGCCTCGACGGCGAGGTGGAGCATGTTCCCGAAATCCATCGCATCCATCTCGGCCTTGGCGGCGTCGAAGCGCTCCATCTTCAGCACCCGCTTGAAATAAAAGCGCAGAGGACATTCCAGATAGTCGCCAAAGGCAGTCACTCGCAAATGTTTCGGTGGCGGCATTTCCGGCACTTCCAAGGCCCAGGCACGCTCGCGGGCATGAGTCTGGCGCAGAGAGGGAGCCGGCCCGAAAAGTTCGCGCACCCGCGCGGGCAGCTCATCATCGGGACAGCGGAACAGAAGGCGCGAAGGCTTCATCGGCTCGCCCTCGCCGCCGGTGCGGCTCAAGGTAAACCGGACCAGGTCCGGCGACCGGCCGGCCAGGAGGTTGTGCAGAAGGAAGACATCGCGCGCAAGCCGCTGGGTATTGCCCGGCAGACCAAGGGCCACACGGAGACTCTCGGGCAGGAAGGGATGCCCGGAAACGTGCGATGGCAGCGCGCCTTCGGTGCAACCGCTCACCACCACGGCCTCGTGTGGAAGCCAGGGCACCTCCAGCCAGCCGTTCAACTCGACCGCTCCCTCTTCATGCGTGCCGTAGATGGAAGTGGCCCGGATTTCGGCCTGGAACAATTCCTCGGCCTCCTCTTCGGAGGGCAACACCTCGCGCAAGACCTCGCCGAGTTTTGTCAGGGCCTCGGCCTCGGTAGAGTCCACCTGAACGCGATGGCTGCGATAGATCAGGTCCAAAAATTCCGGCAACCCATGCAGGCTCTTCGCGGCGTCATGGGCCGCGCGCCAGGTTTCCACGGTCCGCAGCAACCGCCCCTCCTTCTCCTCGGAGCGACGAAACCAACTCACGGCCTCCGGCAAAAATTTCAGCAAGACGGCGGTGCTGATTTCATCCAGCGCCGCCAGCACGTCATCAGGCGACAAGTTCGCTTCATGACCCAAGGCCTCCAGAAAAATCGGATGTTCGGCCAGAGCCCGCAAATCGGCCAGACGTCCGCCGCGGCAAAAAGTGATCCACAGACGCGCGATGGCGGCGCATTCAAAACGCGCGAGCGGCTTGCCGGCCGGATCAAACGTCTTTCGCCCGGCTTCTTTGAGCGCCCGCTGGTGATGCGGGAGCAAGGCGGCGTCGGCCACACAGAGCGCCGCCTGGCCCAGCAATCGGGCGACGGTCCGGGCTTCCGAAAAAGGATCGGCCAACGGATAGACCTCCGGCAGCGGCAAAGGCATTTGCGCCCAATCCTCCGCCTCCGGCCGGCCCCAGGCGTCGAAGCGCGCATCTGCGCAGTCGGTCGCATCGACCAGGACCACGACCGGGATTCCCACGACGCCGAGATAACGCGCGACCAGGCCATTGAGGTCCGGCACCCCGGCGACCACGACGCGGTCCGCGTCGGGAGCAACTCCCCCACCCGCCGTTGCGATGCGGACTTCGTTGGGGTCATGCAACCCGGACTTATCCAGGCGCTGGAGATATTTTTGATAAAGGGAAGCGACCTCCCGCCAGCGGTCTTCATCCTGTGGACAGGCCCGCAGGATTTCCGGCGAGGATGGGGTGAGCCCCGCATCGGACAGGATCGAGCAGACCTCGACCATCGACTGGGCGATGCGCAAGGCGGATCGTTTCGCGTCGGAGAAACCGGCCAGCAACAAGGGATACCTCTCGGGAGAAGCGCGCCCGATGACATGAGACCAAGCGGCCAAAACCTCGGGCCGGCCCGCGACAGAGTCCGCTGCGGCCAGGTCCAGGAGACCCAGCGGAGTGGTCATCCCCGGGGGAAGGAAAGCGGAGGAAAGGCGAAGGAGTTCCTCTCGCAGGCGCCGCATCGCGCCCGCGGTGGGCAACACGAGAATCGTCCGACTCAGATCGAGGGGGCGACCGGCGGAATTTTCCACGAGCCACCGCGCCGCCTTAAAGACAAGCGGCTGTCTCTCCGTGAGAAAGACGGTTTGGGGCATGGGGCTACTGCCCCAAGGCTGTCTTGAGGGCGGTGACCTGTTTCTGCAATTCGCCCGGATTTTTGGTCTTTTGGGCCTCGGCATGCTCACCGATGGCAGCCACCGTCTCGCGCATCTGTTCGATGGCCTTGCCGCGAAGCAATCCGGCCATGCTGGAGCCGGGGGTCACCAGATTCTGGTAACCCATGAGGCATTTCTCGCCCATGGGCTCCACCCGCATCGAGCCGATGCTGTCCTTAGTCTGCACGGCACGAAGAAGCTTCCAATCCACTTGATAACAGCCTTTCCCGCTGGCTTTTATGGTGTTTCGGACCGTGTAGAATTCATCGGGGAGGATTGGCACGTCGACGCCATAGTCCACTTCCACAATCGTAGGGGAGACTTTATTGGAGATATCTGACTTTAAAAGCTTGGGTACAAATGATTTAGCGGTGGAAAAATCGCAGAATACGGCCATCACCTCCTCCGGCGTGGCGTCGATGAGCCGATAGACCTTCACCTTGGGCCAAGGTTTTCCCTCAACATCTTCAGTGATAAGGATTTGCTCACCTTTTTTTAACTCCGCCTGCTGGGAAGAAGTCAGTTCATTGAGAATGTCCCCCGCCCAAGCGGGAGAGAAAACTCCCAGGAGAGCGCAGACCTGGCCGATCAGGCGGATTTTGTTCATAGGAGCAGGGAACTTATACCCTTGCTGCTTCCGAGCCGTAAACCTGAAAAGTGCGTGTTTGACGGATGGGCGGAAAGCCCCTATCGTCGCCATCCCTTTTAATTTTAAGAAAGTAGGTGAATATATGCCGGAAGTAATCGTTCGTAAAGGTGAGCCGATTGATCGCGCCCTCAAGCGCCTCAAATCGAAGCTCGATTCCGAGGGCATCCTCGATGAGGTGCGCCGTCTGCGCGCTTTTGAGACGCCCACGCAAAAAATGCGTCGCAAGGCCAAGAACAACGCCAAGCGCGCCAAACTTAAAATTCGTTTTAATCTCAACCTTTCCTAAGGCTTTTTGCCAAAGGTAATCATAGCCGGCTGCGGTTTCCTCGGTGAGGCCGCAGCCGATTTGTTTTCCGGCGCAGGCTGGCAGGTGTTGGGCCTGTGCGGGACGGAAGATTCCGTCCGGCGTCTGGCCGGGAAACCGTACGAGGTCCGCGCGATCGATCTCACGCGGGAATTTACACTCGATGTGCCGTGGCGTGGCGCGGATGCGCTGGTGCATTGCGCGAGCTCCGGACGGGGCGACGCGGAAGCTTACCGCGCCATCTATGTGGAAGGTTTGCTGAATGCCATCGCGGCGGCGAAGCCGCGCCGCACCCTCTTTACCAGCAGCACTTCGGTGTATGCGCAAACAGATGGCGAGGTGGTCGATGAAACCAGTGAGACCAAACCTGAACGTGCAACCGGTCTGCATCTGCTCGACGCGGAGGGTATCGCGCTGGCTTGCGGCGGGTACGTGGCGCGTCTCTCCGGCCTGTACGGGCCGGGCCGCTCGGTGCTGACACGAAAATTTCTGGCCGATGAGGCGATGCTCGAAGAAGCGGGCGAACGCTGGATCAACCAGATCCAGCGCGACGACGCGGTGCGGGCGATCGTGCATCTTTTCTCCCAACGGTGCGCGCCGGGGATCTACGACGTGAGCGACGATACCCCCGCACGCCAGCGCGACATCTACCAATGGCTGGCTGATCACTTCCAAAAACCGCTGCCGCCCAGCGGGCCACGCGACCCCGACCGCAAACGCGGCTGGACGAGCAAGCGGGTGAGCAATGCCAAGCTGCGCGCGACTGAATGGACGCCGCAATATCCGAGTTTCCGCGATGCCCTGGCCACGCCGGGCGCGATCTAGCCGAGCGATGGACGCCATCCACGAGTATATCCTCGTCATTCCAGCCGAGGCGATCGACGCCAACCGCCACGCCAACAACGTCGAATATGTGCGCTGGATGCAAGAAGCGGCCATTTCACACGCCGATGCGGCAGGGGGCACGACGGCCACGCGCGCCGCGAGGGCGTCGTGGGTCGTGCGCAGCCACCATGTCGAATACCTGCGACCGGTATTTGCCGGTGAGACACTTACGTTGCAAACCTGGGTTTCCACCCTGCGGAAGACCAGTTCGTTGCGAAAATATCGTTTCGTGCGCGGCATCGAATTGATCGCCCGCGGGGAAACGATGTGGGTCTTTGTCGATGCGTCGACCGGGCGGCCACGGTCGATCCCCGAGGGCGTATTGTCGGCGTTTGTTCTTGTCCCACCGGAAAAGGAACCCTCAGGATGGAAGTGATGTTACGCGCAGCCCTTCTGCTTTTGTGTCTAGCCCTGGCGGGCTGCGCCACGACGTCGGTAACGGGCCCGCAGACTTACTCCGATGGAGGGATCACGTTTTTTCTCCCGGCGAAATGGAAAATCACGATGCAGGGGCGCACGCAGGGTTGCAGCAACGCCTTTGTGGAGGCTCCGGGCGCAGCGGTCCTTTTCATCCAAGGGCTGCCGATCAGTCAGGACCCGGGCCTGACCAAATTCGCCGCGGACTTCTCGCCGATGGCGACGCCGAACGTCTCGCAGGCCAAAGTCACGGCGGCGCGGCCGGTGACGTTCAGCGATCCGCGCTACGGCACATGCCTGCGGGAGAAGTTCACGGTCGCGACCTCCGGGGAAAAGGTATCACATACACGGACGTACCGCGCCCTGCGGTTCGACTCGTGTGTTTACTATCTGGTAACGCAGGTGGCGGATGAAGACGCCGCGGCGGCGAGCCGGGGATTCGACGAAATCCTGCGTTCGTTCAAGGGGAAGTGACGAGACGGCGCCATTCCTCCTGCCGGTGGTAGTTCAGCTCCTTGTGGGCGGAGGTGGACGATAGGATGGGGGCGCCGCCGGCGTCGTCATAGTCGTACCGGCTGAAGGAAGCCAGCAGGGCGTGGCCCTCGGTTTTTTCCCAGCCGAACAGGGCATCGGGAAGCTCGGCATAGACTTCCCAGCCGATGGGCGTCTCGCGGACCTGGAAATGAAAAATCGGCTCGGCGACGACGAAGTCCGAAAGTCTGGCCTCTTTGGCGCGCAGCTTGGTAAGAGCCAGGCGATTGGGAAATTTCAACTGGAGGCGGTGGCCGCGAGGCGTGATGTGGAATTCGAAATATTCCTCTTTTTCGGCGTCCTTGACGAAGAGCTCGAAGACATCTCCCAGTTCCCAGAGGGGCTGGTTGTCGGCGGTGGCGCCGGTGAAACGACAATCATCGGTCAGGCGGGCGAAAACGAGAACGGCGCCTTCGCGCCAGCCGACCCTCACCTCGGTGCCACGGAAATTTTTCTCAAGGCCGTCAAGCCATGCTTGGCCCATGGTGAGCAATGCGGCATGTTCAAAGGCACCGGATATGGCAGCCCAACTGGAAGTTTCGAAGGATGGGAGAGATGGCAGGCGGATCACCCCGCATGCTTTAGCCGCTGAAGCGTCCATTTTTCCACATGATTCTGCCATCTGGCGCATTTCCCGCGAACATGCCCTGGTGCTGGGGGGACCGGCGGCGGCCATTTTGCAGATCGCCCATCCCCAAGTGGCGCTGGGCGTGGCCGAGCATAGCGATTTCAAAAACGATTCGCTGAGCCGGCTGCATCGCACGCTGGATGCGGTGTACACGATCACGTTTTCGCCGCGCGCGGAGGTGGAGGCGATGGCGGCACGGGTGCGAAAGAGCCATGCGCCGGTGCACGGAGACAAGCCGGTGCGTTATTCCGCCTTCTCGCTCGACGCGCAAATGTGGGTGCTGGCCACGTTGATCCAGCTTGGCACGCAGAGCTTCGAGCGGTTTGTCGGTCCGTTGACGCAGGCGGACCGGGAGTCGCACTATCACGACATGCGTATCTTTGGGACTTTCTTCGGCCTGCCAGTTGACTACGGGCCGCAGACATGGGGGGAATTTTCCACCTACTATGAGGAGATGGTACACGGGCCAATGCTGGCCAGCCTACCGATCAGCAGAGAGCTGGCAAATCATGTGGCGTTCCCGCGCAGGCCGAGATTTCTACGCGCAGCATGGCCAGTCTCGGGTCTGATGACGCGGGAGTTTCTGCCGTCGCCGGTTCGCGAGCGACTGGGGTTTACGGCTCCGTCCAATTTTGCGTCGCGGCAGATCGACCGAACCATTGGGGGCGTGCTGCCTTTTCTGCCGCCCGAGTTGCGGTTCACGCCGCACTATCTGGCGGCGATGAAGAGGCTGACTTAGTCAGGCAGGAGCGCTTCCACGATCTCGCGCCATTCGTCGGCGAGCGACCCTGCATAGACAGGCTGGTCGGCGCGGTCGTACCAATAGCGGGCGTTGGATTTATCGCCTTCCTTGCGATGCAGGTAGGCATGGACCCAGGCGCCTTCCGCGGTGGTGTCGTCCTGCACGGTGTGATGGGCTTCCTCCCAATGACCGCGGGCGTCCTGCCAGAGGGCACGAAGGGGAGTGCTCAGGTTTTCCGAAAGGGTTTCGCTTTTTTGAAATTCGTCGAAGGTCATGATCCTGCCTCTGTTTTGCCGCCGAAGACCTGGCGGATGATGTCCTCGATGGGGGGTTCGGTGACGGTGAGGTCGGCGACGTCGGCCTGCTCGAGGAGATGGCGGCAGATTTCGGCGACCTTGTTGCGGGGGACTTCGATGCGGACCGCATTGGGCTTTTGCTCCAGTACGTCGCCCAAGGCGGAAAAGTCGCAAGTGACGGCGGTGGCGAACTTGGCCTCGATGATTTTGTCGGCGGCGAATTTCGCGACGATCTGGGTGAGGGGGCCGTCGAACATGACCTGGCCGTGATCGATAAGGATGACGCGCTCGCAAAGTGCCTCGATGTCCTGCATGTAGTGGCTGGTGAGCATGATGGTGGTGCGGCTGCGCGCATTATGCTCGCGGAGAAATTCGCGGACGGTCTGCTGACTGACGACGTCGAGACCGATGGTGGGTTCGTCGAGGAAGAGGACCTTCGGGCGATGCAGAAGCGCGGCGATGAGCTCCATCTTCATGCGCTGGCCGAGGCTGAGCTCGCGGACCATGACGTCGAGCTGGGGTTTGACGTCGAGCATTTCGGTGAGCTCGTCGACGCTGCGATCGAAATCGGCGCGTGGGATCTCGTAGATGGCGCGGTTGAGCTCCAGAGATTCGCGGGCGGGCAGGTCCCACCAGAGGGCGTTCTTTTGGCCCATGAGGAGGCTGATCTGGCGCTTCATGGCGTCCTTGCGTTCCCAAGGCGTGAAGCCGAGGACGGAGGCCTGGCCACCGGTGGGATGGAGCAGGCCGGAGAGCATTTTCAGCGTGGTGGTCTTGCCGGCGCCGTTGGGGCCGAGGAAGCCGACAAGCTCGCCTTCGGCGATGGAAAAACTGACGTCCTTGACGGCCTTGGTCTCGGTGTATTCGCGGTGGAAGAGGCCCTTCACCGCGCCGGCGACGCCCTTTTCCTTGCGGTAGGTACGAAAGGTTTTGCTCAGGCCGTGGAGTTCGATGGCGCTCATTTTGAGGCAAGTTGCCGGACGGCTTCGTAAAGGACAATGCCGGTGGCGGTGGCGAGATTCAGGCTGCGGGCCTCGGGCTGTTGCGGGATGGTGAGGCAGCGGTCGGGATGGGCGATGAGAAGGCTCTCGGGCAGGCCGCGGGTTTCGCGACCAAAGACGAGGTGGTCTCCGTCCTGGAATTTTTCCTCCCAATAGATGCGTTTCGTTTTGGTGGTGAGATAAAAAAAGCGGGCGTCGCCGGCTTGCTCGCGCAAGGCGTCGAAGGACGGCCAGGTGTGGACGTCGCATTTGTCCCAATAATCCATGCCGGCGCGCTTGAGGGCTTTTTCATCGAGGGAAAAGCCGAGCGGCTCGACCAAGTGCAGACGCGCGCCGGCGGCGAGGCAGAGGCGCGCGATGTTGCCCGTGTTCGGCGGGATCTCGGGTTCGATGAGGACGACGTGAAGCATGGGAAAGGTTGCCCCTTCCTATGCAGTACGGCCGCAGCAGCTCTTATATTTTTTGCCGCTGCCGCAGGGACAGGGATCGTTGCGGCCGACGCGGGGCATCTCGCGCTTCATGGGCAACTCGATGCGCGGAGCTTCCGGAGGCGCTTCGGGCTGACCAAGCGAAGGGGCCTGAGGCTGGGTCTGCACCTGGGGCGCGCCGCCAGGGAAGTCGGCCTGCAGGAGATTCTGCGGAAGACTGCGGAGGAGGTTCTCGAAGGCCTGCAAGTTCGTCGTGCTGCGGAAGAGGTTGCTGAGCACCTCCAGCTTGATGCTGTCCATGAGGTCGGCGAACATGATGAACGCTTCGTTCTTGTACTCGACGAGCGGATCTTTCTGAGCGAAGGCGCGCAGGTAGACGGCTTCGCGAAGGCCATCCATGGCATAGAGGTGTTCCTGCCAGAGGCGATCGACGGCGTTGAGGATGATGTAACGCTCGAGGCCCTTGAGCGCCTCGGCGTGCTCCATGGCGGCCTTTTTGTCGTAAGCATCCTTGATGATCTGGACGAGATAGGCGCCATTCTCGGCGACGTTGCGCGTGTCGAGAGCGGCCTTGGCGGCGGAGAGACCGAGGGGGAAGGTGGTGTTGACCCAGTTGAGAAGGCCGGGCTCATCGCGCTCGGCGCCTTCGGTGTCGCCGAGGTACTCGGTAACCTTCTTGGGGACGGTTTCGTCGATGACCTCGAAGATCTGCTCGCGCGGATTCTCGGCGTCCATGACCTCCTGGCGGTAGCCATAGATGACCTCGCGCTGCTGGTTCATGACGTCGTCGAACTCAAGGGTGCGGCGGCG
Source organism: uncultured Chthoniobacterales bacterium (assembly GCA_964445975.1). GTDB lineage: Bacteria > Verrucomicrobiota > Verrucomicrobiia > Chthoniobacterales > Terrimicrobiaceae > CAYUMP01. The sequence continues at coordinate 141,771 of CAYUMP010000013.1, forward strand.
GATCATGTAATCGCGCTGCTCGACGCGCTTCTGCGCGGTTTCGACGCTCTTGTTGAGCCAGGGATGCTCGAGTTCCTCGCCTTCCTTGAGGCCGAAGGTCTCCATGATCTTGGTCATGCGGTCGCTGGCGCCGAAGTTGCGCATGAGCTCGTCCTCGAAACTGACGTAGAAACGGGACATGCCGGGGTCGCCTTGACGGGCGCAGCGTCCACGGAGCTGGCGGTCGATGCGACGGGAGGAGTGGCGCTCGGTGCCCATGACGTAGAGGCCTCCTGCTTCCACGACGCCCTCGCCGAGTTTGATGTCGGTGCCGCGGCCGGCCATGTTGGTGGAAATGGTCACGGCGCCCTTGAGACCGGCGCGGGTGACGATCTCGGCTTCCTGCATGTGGTACTTCGCGTTGAGCACGGTATGCGGAATTTTGTCGCGCTTGAGCATGCGGGAAACGAGCTCCGAAGCTTCCACGCTGGCCGTACCGACGAGCACGGGCTGTCCCTTGCCGTGGGCGACCTTGATGGCCTCGATGACGGCGTTGTATTTTTCGCGGCGAGTCTTGTAGATGCGGTCGTTCTCGTCGACGCGGCGCACGACGCGATTGGTCGGGATGACGTTGACGTCGAGGCCGTAGATGTCGTGAAATTCGTTGGCCTCCGTCTCGGCCGTACCGGTCATGCCGGCCAGCTTGTGATAAAGACGGAAGTAGTTTTGGATCGTGATGGTGGCGAGGGTCTGGGTCTCGCGGTCGATCTGCACGCCTTCCTTGGCCTCGACAGCCTGGTGGAGGCCGTCGCTCCAGCGGCGGCCCGCCATCTTGCGGCCGGTGAAGGTGTCGACGATGACGACCTTGTTTTCCTCGACGACGTACTCGACGTCCTTCTCGTAAAGGCAGTAGGCCTTCACGAGTTGGGAAATGTTATGAATACGCTCGGCCTGGGCGTCGGTGTATTGCTGGCGCTGGGCCTTTTTCTGGACCTTCTCGGCGTCGCTGAGAGTGCGGTCGTTCTCGATGTCCGCGAATTCCGTCAGTAGATCGGGCAGGACGAAAGCGTCGGGGTCATCGGGATTCAGATAATCGCGGCCCTGCTGGGTGAGATCGGCGTCGTGCTGGCGTTCCTCGATGGTGAAGAAGAGTTCCTCCTTCAAATCCACCAGCTTGGCCTTGCCGTCGGTGTCCTTGTAAAATTCCAGCTCGGCTTTTTCGAGAAGCTTGCGCATCTCGGTGTCTTCCATCATGCGCGCGAGCACCTTGCTACGCGGCTGGCCGAGTTTCAGCTTGAAGAGGGCGCGGCCGGCTTCGTCCTTTTTCCCGGCTTCAAAGAGTTCCTTGACCTCCGTGCCGAGGCGGTTGCAGAGCATGGTCTGCTTGCGGATCAGTTGCTCCACCAGGGGCTTGAAGCGGTCAAACTGGTGGGTCGAAACGGTGGAAGGACCACTGATGATCAACGGAGTGCGGGCCTCGTCGATGAGGATCGAGTCCACTTCGTCGA
>CAYUMP010000014.1:0-137773 GCA_964445975.1 uncultured Chthoniobacterales bacterium
GCGTGAAATAATAGGTGATTCCACCGGTGATAGCACCGCCCAAGACGAGCACACACACAGCCACTTTCCAGGGTAGCTGGTTCGTCCATTTGGGAAAAAAATTGGCCATTCAGGTAATCAGGGGTGATTAGCGGTATCTTGCCGCGAATTATCGGTGGATTGCGCCGCAGGCTATTATTAATAATTCTGATAGCAAACGTTTTTTGGCAAAAATGATGGAATTTTTTTCTGAGTAAAATCTCTTGCCTCGTCGTGCCTTTATTCCGCTACGTTCCGGGCATGTATCGTGCCCTTTTCTGCGGTTTTTTGCTGGCCACTGGCAATCTTTTTGCGCAGGAAGCCGCTCAGGCTCCCCTGCCCGCCATCCCACTCCTGGTCAACAGCAAGTCCGTGACGGCCGAGGTGGCCGATGAACAGGTCGAGCGCATGACGGGGCTGATGTTCCGGGAAAAGCTCGCGCCGGATAGCGGGATGCTTTTTGTGATGCCTCGGCCGGATCAGGTTTCTTTCTACATGAAAAATACCAAGGTGCCGCTCTCCATTGCGTATATCAACAACGCGGGGCTGATCCTGGAAATCCATGATCTCCAACCCGGCAACGAAACCCCGGTGCCGAGTGTCTTCAAAACCATCGCGTACGCACTTGAGATGGAGCAGGGCTGGTTTGACAAAAACAACGTCCTCGCAGGAGATCGCATCCGCGGCTTGCCGCCCCTCACCGGCCGCTAACGCCGGAAAACAGCCGCCGGGCGTCGGAAATACGATTCCCGATTATGAAGACCTGCCTCCTCGCCCTTGTCGCCTCCGGGCTGCTTTTGCTGGTCGGCTGTGTGGACCAATACGGCCGCGTCCGCCCTCCCGATCCAATCGGCCGCGCCCTCTTCGATGCCCTAGACCCCTCCGGTCCCGTCTACGATTCCCGGGAATACGTCGTGACCCGTCCCATGCCGTCCGCTCCTCCACTTGGCTACTACGAGAGGCGAACTGTTGCTCCGGTCTCATACTCCAACCCCTATTGGGTGGACGGATATTGGGGCTGGCGCAACAACGACTGGGCCTGGAACCGTGGCGGTTGGTATAATCGCCCCCGCCCCAATGCCGTCTGGTATAACGGCCGCTACTACACCGCCAACAATCGCCAATACTACCGCTCCGGCTACTGGCGCTAGCGCCTACGGATCGGTGTAGTTGTAACCCGTGCCGTCGGCCTTCACTCCTTCATAACGGACAGTCATAAACTTTTCGTCAAAGGCCGTGAACCCCGCCACATGGCCATCGGCAAATAGGAGCTGAACAATGCGATCAGGCTCCTTTTGACCAAAGGCCGGGTTATTGTCGATGTAGTCATCCTTATCGGAATCATCCTCTTCGAACTGCCCTTTGTTGCCCATTTCGCCAGCCAGAATGTGCATCGCCGGTCGGATCTTCTGCATTTGCATGGGCGTGGGCACGAGTTCCCCCGGAGGACTTCCATCCCGTCCCGCCGCATGGCTGCCGAGAAAAAAACTATTCTCTCCCCGCCGGGTGCCTCGGTCCACATTGGTGGGAGCGGTGAAAACTTTGCGCACTCCCGTAACCTCCGCGGAGTCCCCCTCGAAACCAATGTAGGGATCAAGTTGCTGCTGCCAGGATAGTTCATCACCCGGAGCAGGCGAGACCTTGTAGGCCACCGTACCACGAGCCACGGGCAGCTTCATGTCATTCTCCGCAGCATAGGAAAACAAGGCCACTCCGATCTGCCGGAGGTTCGAGGCGGTTTTGCCGCGCAGGGACCTTTCCTGCGCTCCGCCGACGGCAGGGATAACAAGAATAGCCAGCAACGCCACGATACCAATGACGACTAACAATTCCACCAAAGTGAACCCTCTGCGCATGACTTCTCCATAGCACAGAATTCGCGCGGCGAAAGTTACAGTTCGGTCACGAACTACGAGGCGGCCGCCTCCGGCGCAGGCGGCACTTCGCCCGTGGCCGCCTTGTTCTTCCGACGTTCCGTGGTGAATTTTTCCACGAAGTAAAAGCACACCGGAATCAGGAAAATGGAGATGAACGTCGCCGCCAGCATGCCGCCGATCACCGTCGTGCCCAGCACTTGCCGCGATACGGCACCGGAGCCGGTCGCAAGTGCCAACGGCACCGTGCCCAGAATGAACGCGAAGGCCGTCATCAAAATCGGACGCAGACGCAGACGGGCACCGGCGAGGGTAGCCTCGAAGAGCGGCTTGCCTTTTTCGTATTCGTCCTTGGCGAATTCCACGATGAGGATCGCGTTCTTGGCCGCCAGGCCGATGAGCATCACCAGACCGATCTGCGCATAGAGGTTGTTCTGCATACCGCGCGCCATCAGGCCCGCAAAGGCGCCGAAGACCGCGATCGGCGTGGTGAGAAGCACGCTGAACGGCAGCGACCAACTCTCATACTGCGCCGCCAGAATAAGGAATACGAAGAGGATCGAGAGCGCGAAAATGGCCGAGGCCGGCACACCTTCCGCCGCCTTCTGTTCCTGATAAGACATGCCGAAATAATCGAAGCCCATCCCCGTCGGCATGGTCTCCGCGAAAACTTCCTCAAAAGCCTTCATCGCCTGCCCCGTGCTGAATCCCGGCGAGACCGCCGCATTGATCTGCGAGCAGCGATACATGTTGTAGCGCATGGTAAATTCCGGCCCGAACGAATCCTCATGCCGCACGAAGGAGCTGATCGGCACGGAATCGCCGTCCTTATTGGCCACATAGAAAACGCCCAGGTTGGCGATGTCCGTGCGGTAGTCGCCCTCGGCTTGCACGTAAACCTGCCACTGGAGACCAAATCGGTTGAAGTAGTTGACGAAGTAACCGCCGAGGAAGGTCTGCAATGTCTGGTAGGCATCGGAGAGTTCCACGCCCTGGATCATCGCCTGGGCTTGATCCACCTTGAGGTAAATCTGCGGCACGTCCCACAGCGCCGTGGTGAAGATATTGGTCAGCTCTGGACGCTCCTTCAGCTTGGTCATGAAAGCCTGCGTGTTCTCGGCGATGAACTTGACCGAACCGCCCGTGCGGTCCTCCAGCATGAACGTCACCCCACCGGCGGTGCCGATGCCGGGAATGGCCGGCGGCGGAAAAGCAAAGGAGGCGGTCGGTTTGGCCAGGGCACCCAGCTCGCGGTTGATATTGGTCTGGATGGCATCCACCTGCAGCTCCGGAGTCGTGCGCTCCGACCAAGGCTTCAAACTGATGAAAAAGAAGCCCGTGTAGGTACTTTGCACCGTGCTGAGCAGGTTGAAGCCGACGATCGACGTCACAAATTGCACGCCGGGGGTCTTGAGCAGAATGTCCTCGATCTGGCGCGCTGCTATGTCGGTTTGTTGCAGCGAGGACGCGCGCGGCAGTTGCACCACACCGAAGAGGTATCCCTGGTCTTCCTCCGGAATGAAGGCGGTCGGCATTTTTGCCCCGATGACACCGCCCCCGACGGAGATCAGCAGCAAAAGTCCGAGGCTGATCACCAGCTTGCGCAAAAGTGCGCCGGAGATACCCACATAACCGTCGGTGGCTTTGCCGAAGACCCGGTTGAACCAATCAAAGAATTTCGTAAGCAGGCCCTTGCCTTTCTTTTTCGGGCGCAGCAACAGGGCGCCCAGCGCCGGGCTCAGCGTCAGCGCGTTAAACGCGGAGATGAGCACGGAAACCGCCATGGTCACCGCAAATTGCTGATACATCGCGCCGGTGATACCCGGAATGAAAATGGTCGGAACGAACACCGCCGTGAGAATCAAGGCGATGGCGATGACAGGGCCCGATACCTGCGACATGGCCTTGACCGCGGCATCGCGCGGCGAGAGCCCCTCCTCAATGTGGCTTTCGATCGCTTCGACCACCACGATGGCGTCATCCACCACCAAACCGATGGCCAGCACCAAACCGAAAAGCGAGAGCGTATTGATGGAAAAACCGAGGATCGGAAAAATCGCAAAGGTTCCGATCAGCGAAACGGGCACCGCAATCAGCGGAATAAGCGTGGCTCGCCAACCCTGCAAAAAGATGAAGACCACGATGATGACGAGGATCATCGCCTCAAAGAGGGTCTTCACGATTTCCTTCATGCCCTCGGTCACCGCCAATGTGGTGTCGAGCGTGAGCTGATAAGACAGATCCTCGGGAAACTGCTTGGCCGTCTTCTCCATGAGCGCCTTCACCTCATTCATGGTGTTGACGGCGTTCGAGCCTGGAAGCTGATAGACGGCGATAATGGCCGCGTTCTGGCCGTTAAAACGGCCACGCAGATTGTAGACCTGCCCACCGAGATCGACCCGGGCCACATCGCGCACGCGCACAATGGAGCCGTCGGAATTGGCGCGGATGACGATGTCTTCAAAATCTTCCTTCGTCACCAAACGCCCGGTGGTATTGACCGTGAAGGTGAACATCTGCCCTTCGGGCACGGGCTCGCCGCCGATCTGGCCGGCCGGATTCACGTTGTTTTGCGTTTCAACCGCCCGAATGACTTCGGGCACCGTGATATTGAGGGTCGCGAGGCGGTCGGGCTGCACCCAGATGCGCATGGCGTATTGCCCCGCGCCGAAGACACTCACGCTGCCGACACCGTTGATCCGCGACATCGGATCGTTGATGTTGATGTAGGCATAGTTCGCGAGGAATGTCGGGTCGTAGGTCCCCTTGGGCGAATAGAGAACGAAGACGCCGAGCGGTGAGGAAAGAGCCTGCTCGACCGTCACGCCGAAGTTGCGCACGTCCTGCGGCAGCTGCGGTGAGGCCTGCGTCTGGCGCATCTGCGCGAGAATCTGGTCCGTAGTCGGAACGGTGGAGACGTCGAAAATCGTATTCAGCGTCATCATGCCGTTGTTGGCATTGATGGAATACATGTAGTCCATGCCCTCGACGCCGCTCATCTGCTGCTCGATCGGCGTTGCGACGGAGGCCTCAACCGTCAGCGCATCAGCGCCGACATAGGTCGTCTGAACCTGAATTTGCGGAGGGACGATGTTGGGATACTGCGCGATGGGCAGACCCGCCATGGATACCAGACCGATGATGACCGTGATGATGGCGATGACCATCGCCACGATGGGCCGGCGGATGAAGAAATTCGACATGCGCGCGGATTAGCTGGCGGTCCCGTCGCCCTTGGGTGTCCCGGCCGGAGCTGCCCCTGGCGTCGGCGACGCAGCGGGCGCAGCCTGCGGATTGACCTTCATACCTGGCCGTACTTTTTCCACTCCGCCGACGATCACCTTCATGCCGGCCTTGATGGAACCTTCTATCTTCGGAATGATTACCTGATTTTCACCATCTAGAGGGCCCGCCTTTATGGGCACGGTTTTCACGGTATTGTCGGGACCAAGCAGAGAAACCAGATAATCGCCCTGTAATTCGACCAGCGCGACCTGCGGAACCAGCAATGCGCCCTTCAACTCCTCCGTCGGGGCGGTTACCCGCGCAAAAAGGCCCGGGCGCAGCAGGTCATCGTCGTTCGCAAAAAGCGCCGTGATTTGGATCGTGCCTGTCGAGACATTCACCTGGCGGTTGACGAAATCAAACTTGCCGGACTGCGGGTACGGCGAACCATCCGCCAGCTTCAGGGTCAGCTTGCCTTCCAACTGCTCGCTCGGCGTATTCTGTAGTTTCTGCAGAAGCGCATAGGCGTTGAGATACTCCTGCTCGGTAATCGAAAAGTTCACCTTGATCGGGTTCACCTGTGACATCTGCGTCAGCACCGTGGCCGACCCGCCCGGCCCGACCAGGTCACCGATCTGCGCCTGAGCCAGACCGGCGATGCCATCGAACGGTGCGACAATCGTGCAGTAAGCAAGATTGATCTGGGCGGACTGCACATTGGCCTGAGCGGCCGCTACACTGGCGATATTCGACTGATTGTCCTGATAGTAAGTGTCGTACTCCTGCTGGCTGATGACCTTGGTCTTATAAAGTTGGGTTTGCCGGTCGAGGGTGATCTGCGCCAGTTGCGCCTGCGCCACGGCCTTGGCGTAGTCCGCCTGAGCCTGGGCCAGCGCCGCCTGGAAGGGTCTCGGGTCGATGGTGAAAAGAACCTCTCCCTTTTTGACCACCGATCCTTCCTTGTAATTTTGTGTCAGCAGATAACCGGTGACCTGAGCGCGGATTTCCGCATTTTGATAGCCGTCCAGCAGGCCCACCCACGTGCGCATGACAAAAACATCCTTCTGCACCACCGGCGCGACCGTCACATTCAAGGGAGGTGGAGTGGCCGCCGGCTTTTTTTGGCAGGAAATCAATCCCACCGCTCCAAGAGTTACCGCAATGGCCAGAGTGCGCTTCATTCGCCTGCTTCGTATGCGCCACGGGGGCAGATGTCAATTCACGCCGACGGAAGACATCCCCCATCCCTGCTAAAAATTTACTTTTGCAAGTTCTCCATTTCCGTTTTCGAAAAGATTGATAGTCTCCCGGCGGTATTTTGGCGCTCCTCGGAATCACGATCAGACATATTTTAACCGGCACTCTCGCGGTGATCACGGCCATGCCTTTGGCGCAGGCTCGCCCATCGCTGGAGTTGACGGCTGCGGAAGAGTCCTGGTTGCGCGACCATCCCGTGTGGAGGATTTCCAGCCCGTCCGCACCACCCTTCAGTTGGCAGGAGCCTGCCGGTCGTTGGCAAGGCCTCAACGAAGATTTCATTCATATCATCAAGGACCGGCTGGGCATAAAGGTGGAGTACATCCCAGTCGGGTCGCCGTCCGAAAGCTTGCAACGGCTGCAGAGCGGAGTCTGCGACGCGTCGTTTTTAATCGGGTCCCCGGTCCCTGAGCCGAACCTCCCTCTCTCCAATGAGTTTTTACGCCTGCCCGTCGCAGTCGTTATCCGGACCAGCACAAATAACATCGAAAGTTTCGAGGATCTTGGAGGGAAGATCATTTCAGTCCTGCAGGGCCGCAGCTCCCATGAGAAACTGGCACAGAAACATCCGGAGATCCTGCTCAAGCCGGAAGCGGACCCAAAAGAAGCTCTCGCCGGTGTGTCTCGCGGAGACTCTGATGCTTTTGTCGGCGATCTCGCGACGGCTCTCTATCTCATGAAGGAGGCCCGGTTGAACGATCTCAGGATCGCCACCTATGCCCCCTATTCCTTTCCGTTTCGGCTGGCGCTTCGTCCCGATTGGGCTCCGGCGGTCTCCATCCTCAACAAAGTGACCGCTTCCATGGACGACGAGCGCCAGGCTCTGCGCGAAAAATGGATCACCCCGGACAATGACGGGTTTTCGGCGCGTCAGATCATGCGGGTGGCTCTGCCTGTCGTGGTGGTTTTCTGCATTCTCCTGCTGGTGGCTTCCAACTGGAGGTTGAAAAACGCGGTGGCCTTGCGCACGGAGGAATTGCAGGAGGCCATGGCCCGGGTGGCGAATCAAAACACTTACCTGGATACCGAGGTGGCCCGCCGCACCAAGGAAATCGAAGCCATCAAGGATGCCACCATTCTGGCCCTGGCTGCCGTGGCGGAAACACGGGACACTGATACCGGGGCCCATCTCCGGCGCACCCAACTCTACGTGCGCACGCTGGCCGCGGCGGCTCCAAAAAAACCTCAATACACCGGAGAACTCACCGAAGAAGTCATCGGCATCCTCTATAAAACCGCCCCGTTGCACGATATCGGCAAAGTCGGCATTCCGGATAACATTCTGCTCAAGCCGGACAAGCTCACCAAGGAGGAGTTCGAGATCATGAAGAGCCATGTCGTCCTGGGCGGGAAGGCCATCGCCGCGGCGGAAAGACAGATCGGCACGGTTAATAGTTTCATGCGCTATGCGCGCGAGATCGTCACGACCCATCACGAAAAGTGGGATGGCACAGGCTATCCCGCCGGACTTCAGGGAAACAGGATTCCCCTGGCCGGCCGCATCATGGCCATTGCCGATGTTTACGACGCTCTACGCACCAAACGCGTCTACAAGGACGCCGTTTCCCACGAGGAGGCTGTAAAGATCATCTCCGAAGGCCGCGGCAGCCACTTTGATCCCGGCCTCGTTGATGTGTTCATGGAAAACCATGAAAACTTCCGCCGCATTTGCGCGGAGTATGCGGATCGAGTCTAGACGAATTTCCCGGGATTCAACAGATCGTCCGGGTCCACTGCCTGCTTGATCGCCCGGTGCAGAGCGCGGTTTTGCGGACTCACCGCCTGCGGCCACCATGGCAACCGGGCCAGGCCGATGCCGTGCTCTCCCGTGATCGCTCCGCCCCACGCCAGCACCTGGCCAAATAACTCGTCCAACGCACGATCCGCCCGTCGATTCACCTCGGGATTGAGATAATCTCCCACCATGATGTTGCAGTGGATGTTGCCGTCACCGGCATGGCCGAAACACGCAATGGGAAAGCCGCTGCGTTTTTGCAACCCCCTGGCAAACTCCACCAACTCCACCAGCTTGCCCCGTGGCACCACGATGTCCTGGTTGAGCTTTTTAAGGCCGGTGGCTTTGAGCGACTCGGAAAAAGCCCGGCGCAAATCCCACAACTTTTCACAGGACGCCTCGGTCAGCGCGGTCTCCACCTCCGTCGCGCCCAGGCTGGCCAGCAATCTGGCCAGGGAGCGCGCCTCGCTGCGCACGCTGGCCGGTTGGCCGTCCACTTCGATGAGCAGGTGGGCGTTGCCCGGAGGAAAATTGGCTCCGGGTTTGAATTCGCGGGCGGCTTCCAGCGTGAACCGGTCGGTCACTTCCACCGCAGCCGGCAGAAAGCCCGCTTGAAAGACCGCCTGGATGGCCCGGGCCGCCATCCGCATGGAACGAAAGCCGGTCGACAGCGCTGCCCGCGCGGGTGGCAAAGGCAGCAATCGCAAGGTGGCCTCCGTTACCACGCCCAGCAACCCCTCCGAACCTACGAACAGGCCTACCAGATCAAAGCCGGTCTTGTTTTTGTGGGTGCGCCCGCCACAGCGCACGATGTCGCCATTGGCCAGCACTACCTCCAATCCCAGCACGTAGTGGCGGGTCACTCCGTATTTCAAACAGCGCGGCCCGCCCGCATTGGTCCCGATATTGCCGCCCAGGCTGCAGTTTTTCAGGCTCGCCGGATCGGGCGGATAGAAGAGGTTTTTTTTACGCACCTCCGCCTGCAAGTCTCCCGTGATCACTCCCGGTTCCACCACCGCCACAAAGTCCGCCGGGCTGATTTCCTTGATCCGATTCATCCGCTGCATTGCCAGCACGATCCCGCCCTTCGACGGCACGCAGCTGCCCACGTATCCGTAGCCCGCCCCGCGAGTCGTCACCGGCAACCCATGCCGTGCCGCGATCTTCATGATCTTGGAAACATCCGCGCTGGAGCGGGGATAGGCCGCAAGGTCCGGTTGATGATGCGCAAACCACTTGTCTCCGCCCAGTTCGGACAGGCGCGCCGCCTCGGTCTCGATCCGGGCTGCTCCCAAAAGCCGTTTGAGCTCCCCCGCCGCGGCCCTCACATGTTTCTGTCTGGCATTCATCTGCCCCCATTTATGGCACACCCGACCGGCCCACACCAAACCCCTTTCCCTCCGTCGGTCCAAATCTTTCCCTTGTGCAAAAACATGCCCCCTCGCTATGCACATTCCATCCCATGAAAACCATCGTCGCCCTCGATGCCTATACCCTCAGTCCGCTCCAACCCGGCGAACATTCGCCCCATCATCCTTCTTGGGACGCGATCGCCGCGATTGGATCTTTGACCCTTTATCCCCGGAGCCGGCCCGATGAAACCGTCCCGCGTGGCGCCGAGGCCGAGATTCTCCTGACCAACAAGGCCCCTATCACCGCCGACCATATCGCCGCCCTCCCCCGCCTGGAATATATCGGCGTCATGGCCACCGGCACCAATGTTGTCGATCTCGACGCCGCCCGCGCCCGCAACATCCGTGTCACCAACGTCCCGGGCTACGGTGCCACCTCGGTCTCCCAACACGTCTTCGCTCTCCTGCTCGAACTCGCCGTCCGCGTCGGCGCCTCGGACACTGCGGTCAAGAATGGCGACTGGGTTCGCTGTCCGGACTTTTGCTTCACCGTTGCCCCCATTTTTGAGTTGTCGGGCAAGACCCTCGGTATCGTCGGCTTTGGAGCCATCGGCCAGGCCGTGGCCCGCATCGGCGCGGCCTTCGGCATGCGCATTCTCGTGCACTCCCGCACGCAGAAACCGTTTGATATTCCCGTCGATTGGGCTGGCTCGCTCGATCAGCTATTCCGCGAATCCGACGTGATCACCTTGCATTGCCCGCTCACCGAGGAGACCAGCCAGTTCATCAATCGCGAGAACCTTGCGAAGATGAAACCGTCGGCCTATCTTATCAACACCGGGCGCGGCCCGCTCATCAACGAAGCCGATCTCGCGGAGGCTTTGCGGAACGGAGTCATCGCGGGCTACGGCGCCGATGTCCTGAGCAAGGAACCCCCGGCCGGAAACGACCCCCTGTTGAATGCGCCCAATACCGTCATCACCCCGCACAACGCGTGGGCCAGTGTCGAAGCCCGGCACCGTTTGATGGATATTCTCGCCGCGAACATCCGCGCCTACCTGGCCGGCACACCCCAAAACACCGTCGCCTGAAGTAATTTTGACAGAACAGGGGCAGCATTGGCCGTCTCAGTTCCATACGACCAGTTTATGAACGTGCCCCAGCGACGCCGGCATGTGGGGAAAAGATCGGTTTTAACCCCAAATCGCGCGGGTTAGCGCTTTCCAGGTATGATCCACGTCCAATCTCCGGTTCGGGCGTTCTCATCGAAGGGTTTTCCTCCGTCATCCTTGCCATCGTAGCCGATAGACCAGAGGCGGTAGCCGCCCTCGGGGGTCACTTCGTAGCGAAAGGTCTTGCCGCTGGAAGAATCGTTGGGCAGGCCGGGGATTTTATCGAGCGAATCGGGATAGGTTCCAAATCGTAGCAGGTAGCGCTCCAGGGCACAGGCGATTACGGCCTCATCGATTCGGATCTGAACCTCCTCGAAGCGAAAGGCTTCTCTGGCATAAGTGGCTAGAGTAATGTTTGAGAGGGGGCTGATCAATTTCGACCGGTGGCGGGCACCTTGATCCAGGATGGTATAAATATCGAGGAGATGGGCGTTGGAGTTTGCGGCATCGATGGCGCGTTGCAGGGTCAGGCAGATGTTGGAGAGATCGGCAAGCATCAGGCCGGTGGGATAAAAGGTCAGGTAGAGCTGGGTTGAGAGGGAGTCTGCTTTTCCGCCGGTTGACAAAAAGCTCTTCAACAGAGACTTCATTTCTCCTTTGCGGGTATATCGTTCGATGGAGGCCCCGAAAAGGGCGCGATCGCCGCGTAAGCTTATCACAAAGCCTTCACGCAAAGAGATCGAAGCGAGCCGGTTTTCAATTTGCGCAAGCTGGGCGTCGTTCCAGCAATGATTTTCCAAGCCCGTCCAGATGGATCGGCAAGCTAACTCCAGAATACTGAGGCGAACGACTTGAGATATCGCGAGCGGCTCCGTGACAAAGGCTTCCGATAGGCGGATTTGCAGGAAAAGGTCTTCCTTGGCTTTCTCACCCTCTCCCTTGGCGGCAAAGGCGGCTCCTTGGACGGATAGGAACTGCCCCGCAATCATCATATACGTAAGTTGTGGCATAGGGATGGCCAGACCGGCGTCATAATCCAGCGTCATTCTGGACCCGCGCCGCGCCGCAGCGTCACTTCTTATTTCAGCCATGATGCCATCGGCCTCGCTCAGGCGGCGAAGGACGGTATCCGCTGGCAATTCGCCAGAGATGGGAGCGAGGTTATTCTCCAAAAAATAGTTTGCCGCATTTTCCAACGAAACAGGGTCCTTGTATTTGACTGATCCTTTAAGAGCCTTCGGCACGGCTGATCCCAAGGCTTTTTTCAGACCGAAAATTCGCAGGTCCTCTTTTCCGTCGTCTCCTGATGCACGAAGATCCTTCCACAGGGGGGCGGCAAAGAAATTGTCCGCTTCGGGAAGCTTTGGTTGGGCGATGCTCCAGATATTCAGCGTCTCCCCTTTGGCTTTTAGCGTGGCTTGGGTGTTGGCCCATTCCCGGCGGCCCCAGAAGGAGACCATGCTATAAAGAAGCACGATCAGAGTGACCATAATGATCGCCGATCCGAGGGTCCATTTAGCGAGTTTTCCGAGGTTCATAATTTTTTGCCGTTCAACCAGTAAACCGTGGCCTTGGAGTCGGCGCTGGAAGCTAGAAATCTTTGTTGAAGCCGGAAATAAGACGCATAGCGTTCGGCGGAGGCTTCCAAGAACTTCCGATTGGAAGAAGAAAAGGCATAGAGATCCTCACCGCGGGGGCCGGAGAGATTCAACGCGGCAATGACCAGCCAGAGCGTGATCAGCGTGGCCCAGGCATAAGGATGCGGCCAGAGAAGGCCTCGGAGTGCTGCCCAGAAAATAGAAATAGAGGCTCTGGGGGTTCGAATCCCCCCCCCGTCTCCAACCACAGCCAGAACTTCCTCGCGCCAGGCCGGGGGTACCTCGCGACGGGGAATGTTTGATAGACGTTGCTCAAATGGATCGTTCATTGAATCTCCTCATATATGGGACGCAGGGCCTCCCGTAATTTGTCTATGCCGTAGCGGTATCGGCTGGCGGCGGTATTGGCGGAAAGGTCCAGCGCTTGGGCGATCTCGTCGAAGGTGAGATGCTCCCAGAGCTTGAGATGGACTACGGCACGCTGGTCGGCGGGCAGCACTGCCATGGCGGCGGCCACTGCTCGACGGAAAGTTTCCTCATCGGGATTTGGAGCTGGGGCGAAGATTGTCTCGCCCGGTTGATCGGCACCATGGCGCTCCCGCACCGAAGCTCGTCGGTGGGAATCGATCGCGAGTCGGTAGGCCATTTTCAGGAGGAAGGCCCGAGGTGCTCGCACGCCACGGAGGAGGCTGGTTTGGTTCGCCAGCCGGAAAAACGTCTCCTGCAGACAGTCTTTGGCGTCCGCTTCGTGGCGGGTAAGATTCAGCACAAACGCGAAAATCGCCGAGGCGTGGGCCTCATAAAGGTCTGCTAGTTCCGAGGGAGAACGGCTCATTTCGTATATCTAAGACGCGCCAGCCCGATGGATTTGTCTAGTCTGTCGCTTGAAAGGCGCGTCAACGGTCAGGTGGGGCTTACAACTCTTAACAGCTTGCTTTCCCTCGCTTCAACCCACTTGAAACAGCAATCCCGTCTTCCGAACTGAGGCCACAATTTCCGCTATGCTCTGGGACAGCCAAGCGCGTAAACTTGCTGCCATTTTTTAATTCTCTTACGGAACATCAACCAAGCTCAGGGAACGTTTCGCTATCCATTCCCACTATCCCTTTCCGCGCCTGAATGCCCTTAAGGCAACAGCATGAACGCTGCGCCCATGACGAGCGTCGGAATCAACGCCGCGAGAAATAACTTGAGCGGATTGATCCCATTCTCTCCGAAGGCTTGCTGCAAAATCGACTGCCCGGCAGGATTCGGCGCGTTCGCGATCACGGTTAAACCGCCGCCCGTCACCGCCCCGGCCATGACCGCATATTTCAACTCTTCCGTGAATCCCGGCACCAGGCTCGCCAGGTAGGTGATCGCAGCGTTGTCGTTGAATGCCGTCAGGATCGTCCCGCCGATCATTAGCGGCCAGCGGCTGAGCCCTCCCAGCACAGGCTCGATCCACCATTGCTGGCACCCGCCGTGGATGACCAGGGCTGCCAGGAAAAAGCCCACCAGCATCGGGCTGCGCAGGCCGATGGCATCCTGATGCCTCTCGGTGGCGACGACATAGGCCAGGAAGAAAAGCAGACCGATGAGCACCAGCGCGGGATGGTGGGCATTCAGCACCGTCCAGGCAATGGCCAGCAGATGCACTGCGGTGACTGAGAATGGCACCGGAGCTGCCTTTTTTTCCTCCGGCTCCCTGGCTCGTAACGACTGTAACTCCGGGCGAAAGGCCACGAAATAGATCGCATTGGCTATCATGATTCCTATGACGGCCTTCCAGCCGAAATTGAGGAACATGTATCCGAAACCCCAACCCCATTTTTCCGCCACCATCACCACCGGCGGCGCCGCAAAATGGCTTAGCGTGCCACCGACGGAAATATTGACGAACAACAGGCCCAGCGTGGCATACCGCAGGTTCGTGCTCGGCCGCAGGCGGTAAAACTGCTGCAACAGCAACAACGCGCAGATCGTCATCGCCGCCGGTTCGGTGATGAAAGACCCAAGCAACGGCCCCACCGTAAGAATGGAGAGCCACCACGCTGCCGGCGTCTTGCCCCCCAGGTCCGCGACCAGCGACAGTGCATTCTCCGCAAACCGCAAAATCGGCTTGGAACCCGCAATCGCCATCACCACAAAGACGAAAATCGGCTCGGTGTAGTTCACTCCGTCGATGTACCCGATCATCGTCCCCCATCCGTAAAAGCCGGCGATCACGATCGCCAGCGGCACGGCCCAGATGCCGAAGACCACTTCCACTTCCCCGAGAAAATGGAACAGCGTGGCTCGGAAACGAAGCTTGTCCCGCTCACCCGCATCACTCTCTTCTTTCAGAGCCTTCCAGCGGTGCTCATACTTATGCGCGATGGACATGAACTTCGCCGCGAGAAAGGTGTGCGAAATGGCCAGCAGGAAGATGACCGTCGCAACCAGGTTGAACGGCTCCGCCTTGATCCGCCCCATCAGCCTGGTGCCCACGTCGGAGATGCTGCCGTCTCCGTAACTGTCTATTGGTCTGGGAAAGGCCGGGCTTTCCGCGCTGGCTGGCGCGGCCATGGCGACGGCTGCCAGCAACACCAGCAGACCGAGCGGCAGAAAGATCCTCATGCCACGATATCCACAGCCCGAGCGGAGTTACCGCTCGGAGACGATCTCAGCCAGGACCTTCAAGCCCGACTCGCTCAGTGGGCCGATGGCTTTCACTCCGTCCGTGTACTTGTACCAGATTCCGCGATGTGTGACCGCATAGTAGACGAAGGCAAAGCCATCCGAGGTCTCGCCCTGAAAAGCCTGCTCCAAGGGATGCTCTTCGATAAACTTTGAAAATACCGGCGCCCACGGATGCAGTGGGTCAGGAAACAATGTGGTGCTCAGCGCCTTTAATTCTTCGAAGGAAATAGGATGAATGGTCTTTTCAGCGGAAGCCCGGCGATCGGCCAGGATCGTTGCAAAATCAGGTTCGGAGATCATGTCGTTTTCAAGTTTTGAGAATTTTACGGAAAATAGCGAACGAATCCGCTCAGTTTGGCTGCACGGCCGGACGTTGCCGGAAACCGGGCGTATCCAAGACATCACCCGTGGTCGCAAGGATGACCACCTTCCCGAGGAAGCCGCCATTGATGTCGAAGCAATTGAGTGTCCAGATCGGCGCCGAATCCTTGCCGCGCACCGTCAGCGCATAATCCACGTGCCCGATGATCTTCTCGTTCGCCGCCGCGATCGGCTGGGCAATAAAGTAGGCTTGGCCGGAATCCACCTGGATCTGCTCCGGATTGATATTCACATCCTGCCGGAACGATTCATAGGCATTCAACGATTGGACGTCGGAGATCACCTGGCCGTCCGCCACGGTGATCTTGTGAAGCACGCCCAAATCATTGGTATCACGCGCGATCACTACCCACTGCGCGGGTTCGGGCGATCCTCCACGACCGTTCACGACCACGATGCCCTCGATGTATTTCGGATCGATGGCCATCATGGCGGCATCGGCGCCATTGGGATCGACCGAGGGCGCGGCTGGAGCCTGAGCCTGATTGTTGAATGATGAGGCATCCGGATCGGCCCCGAAGCTCGGTGAGGGAGCATCCGAAGGAATGAACGGCTGCGTTTGCGCATCAACCGGGACCTGCTGCCACCCGGTGGGCTGAGGCTGCTGATCCTGCGCAACCAAAGGTGCGGCTAGGAAACAAAGAACAAAAGTGAGGCGCATGAGGCAAAAAGAACGCAAAAGTCCGGCCAAGACAATGCCGATGTCATCACTGCATGGCGCATTCACCGACTTTTCGGACCCGTTCATCGACTCATGCGGGCGATTTGGGCGTGCGTCAACCAGAGTAGCCACACCATGAAATCCCCCACCTCCTTCGGAGCATTGGCCTGCGCCCTTTTCCTGAGCGTCATTCCCCTCACCCCGGCCTCCGCCAAGGCGACGATGCGCATCACATCGGACTGGGGCAGCGGCTTTCAGGCCGAAGTGGAGGTGACCAATGACACCGGTCGGGAACTGAAGGATTGGCGGCTGGAATTCACCATGGCCCCTCAGATCAGCAGCATCTGGAACGGAGCCGTGGCCAACCGCATCGGCACGAAATATGTGATCCGGGGCGAAAGCTGGAACAAGACCCTGGCCAAGGGCGCCAAGACCAGTTTTGGCTTTGTGGCGCAGCCCGGAAACTTCAAAACACTGCCCACGGATTTTGTCCTGAAGGATGCCACGGATTCGCTCGGATCAACCCCAACACCGACTCCGACCCCCTCCCCCACTGCGACGCCCACGCCTACTCCCACCGCGACCCCGACTCCCACACCTTCCGCCACACCCACCCCGACTCCCGCCGCTGCGCCGGGCAAGCCCACCCTCGCCATTTTGAAAAACTGGGGCGCGGAAGGCGGCTATGATTTGCAGTGGAACAAATGGAGCGGCCCCGATGGCACCACCTGGCGTGTACTCGAGGATGGCCAGGAAATTCACCGTGCCCCGGCCAACGCGGGCAAAGACGGCCAGCAAACCGGCACCTATCACGTCGGCAATCGCGAATACGGCGTCTATACCTATCGCGTCGGCCTGATGAACTCAGCCGGTGAGACCTTGAGCGACCCACAAACCTTTGCCGCTGGCGGCGCGAGCGGGCTGAAAATCGGTTCGATCGACCAAAACAGCCAAGCCCGCCAGCTCACCATCGATCTCAACAAGGATGTCGATCTCGAAGTCACCCGGCCCGCAGGCTCGGGTGCGTTGAGCCTCACCCTCCTCACCAACAACAGTTCCGTCCTGAGCTTCACCGATCAGGGTAGTGGCAAAATCCGCCTGCGCGGCAAAGTCGCCGGCCGGGCCTCTCTAAAAATCGAAGACAAAACCAGCGGTGAGGTGCGCTTTCTCGGCGTACGCGTGAAGAATGCCGACGGCACCCTTCCGGGCCTGCCCAATTACATTCCCATCGGCTCTGTCAGTGAAGACAGCCCGGCCGACCTCGCCTTCTGGCGCGCGTTTTCCACCGACGCAAAAAACCGCCGCATGGACGCGCGGTACATCTATCTCAACGGTGGCCCCAAAGCCATCGCCGGCGGCTGGCGCAGTTGGACGGACAAGGACGGCTTTCGCGCCACCTCCTTCGTGCGCGAGAGCCTCAAGCTCGGCATGATCCCCTTCTTCGTCTGGTACAACATTCCGGACGGCGGGGAGAGCTATTGGACCGACGTCCAGCACATGCAGGACGCCAACTACATGAAGGCGTATTTCGAGGACCTCAAATTCGCCATGGAAACGATCAAAGCGGAAGCCGGCGACGAAATGGTCGGCCTCGTGCTGGAGCCTGATTTCATCGGCTATCTCGCCCAGAACAACCAGGACCCGATGACCCTCTCCGCGCAAACCGGCGCGGTCTATAACGCAGGAGTGCTCGATCGCTCCAAAGACCCGGCTTTCCCGAACACCGTGCGTGGCCTGGTCGAAGCCATCAATTACACGATCAACAAATATCTCCCGAATGCCTACTTCGGCTGGCAGTTCAATCTCTGGGCCTCCCCCGCGGGCGGCTGGACCACACCCATCGGCGCAAAAGGCGTCATCCGCCTTACCGACCAGCGCGGCGTGACTCAGGGCCGGGCGGACATCGCCAAGGAAGCCGCCGCCATCAGCGACTACTACGTCAAGGCCGGCGTGCTGACCCACGGTGCGGATTTTGTATCCGTCGATAAATACGGCCTCGATGCCGGCTACGAAGGCAAGTCGGCCAATCCCGAGACCTCCACCTGGTTCTGGAATGCCGTGCATTGGACGAACTACGTCGAGTTCTGCCGCGCCATGAAAACCAAGACCGGACTTCCGGTCGTGCTCTGGCAACTGCCGGTGGGGCGCATCAACTCCACCATGGAGCCCAACCCCTACAATAACGACCGCTTCCCTGACCTCGCCAACACCGCGCAGCACTACGAAGACAGCGCGCCGAGCTACTTCTTCGGCGACAAGTTTCAGGTCGGTGGCACCCGGCTCGACTACTTCTCGCGCTTCGATGCCGCCACGCGGGTCTCGCTGGAAGATGGCGCCGTGAAATGGGGCAGCCACATCGCCCCGGCGCGCGACGCCGGTATCCGACTGGTCCTCTTCGGGGCCGGTGTGGGTGACTCCACAGATGGCGTGGGCAATCCACCCACCGACGACTACTGGTGGATCACCAAGGCCCAGCGCTACTACGAAAACCCCGTGCCGGCAAACGGTGGCACACCCACACCCACACCCACACCCACACCCACACCCACACCAACCCCGACTCCAACCCCCACACCGAGTCCATCGCCCTCTGCTTCGCCGACTCCCACGCCTCCACCCACCCCGACCCCAACACCAAGCCCGACGGCTACACCCACGCCCACACCGGGCAGCCCAAACGTGACGGTGCAAGCGGGTGCCGTAAAAGTAACTTTCACGGTCACGCAGGATTGGATCAGCGGGTTCCAGGGAGAGTTCAAACTCACCAACACCGGCACGCAGACCATCAACAACTGGAAGCTCGAGTTCGACTTCGAACCGCGCATTTCCAGCGCCTGGGATGCCGTCGTGCAAGCGCAGGGCACCCTGCATTACGTCGCTACGCCGGTGAGTTGGAACAACAGCATCGCGCCCGGTGCCACCGTCACCATCGGCTTCCTCGGCAGTCCCGGCAACGTGAAGACGCCACCCCGAAACATCAGCGTGAATGGCAGCAGCCCCTCGGCCACGCCTTCGCCAACCCCGGTGGCCACGCCCACTCCCAGCCCCTCCGCGACTCCTTCGCCGACACCGGGATCGAGCCCCACGCCTTCTCCCACTCCAGTGGCGGGCGGACCGCACATCAACGGCCCCAAGATCGTGGGCTATTTCCCGGAATGGGGCATCTACCAACGGGCCTACCATGTCGCCGACATTCCGGCCACCAAGCTGAACGTCATCAACTACGCCTTCGCCGATGTGAAGGCCAATGGCGACGTGACGCTGTTTGATTCCTACGCCGCCACGCAGGCCGCCTATCCCGGCGATACATGGGATCAGCCGCTGAAGGGAAACTTCAATCAGCTCATCAAGCTGAAGCAGAAGTATCCCCATCTTGTCACCATGATCTCCATTGGCGGCTGGACGCTCTCCACCCACTTCTCCGACGTGGCACTCACCGGCACATCGAGGACGCGCTTCGCCACCAACGCCGTGGCCTTCATGAAAAAATACGGCTTCGACGGCGTCGATATTGATTGGGAATATCCCGTCAGCGGCGGCCTTGGCGGGAACAAATACCGTCCGGAGGACAAAGCCAATTACACGCTCCTGCTCAAGGAAGTGCGGCGTCAACTCGATGCCGCCGGCGCCGCGGATGGCAAGAAGTACTACCTCACCATAGCCGCCCCGGCCGGCCCATGGAATCTGGCGAATCTGGAAATCGCCGCAATCGCCTCAACGGTGGATTGGATCAATCTGATGACCTACGATTTCCATGGTTCCTGGGAGTACATCACCGATCACCACGCCCCCTTGAAGGGCGCATCGCCCAGCGATCAACTGAGCGTGGAAAAGGCCGTCAATGCCTACCTCGCCACCGGCATGCCGGCGGGCAAGTTGGTGATGGGCGCGCCATTCTACGGACTCGGTTGGAAGGGCGTCGGCCCGACCGCCAATGGCCTGCGCCAATCCTCCAGCGGCGCAGCCCGCGGCACTTGGGATGACACAGGCATGTTCGACTACCGGGACTTGGTGGACCGTCTGGCCAATCAACCAGCTGCCTACAAACGTTACTGGGACGACAGCGCCAAAGCCCCGTTCATCTACGCACCGACCCAGCAGGGCGGTCTGTGGATCACGTACGAGGACACTGTGAGCATCGGCCACAAAATGCAATTCATGAAAAATCGCGGCCTCGGCGGCGTGATGTTCTGGGAGCTCAGCAACGACGCCAAGAACCCCTCCGACTCCCTCTTGAACGCCATCTACGACGCGCTCTACTAGCAAAATCGCCGCCGTCTCACCTCTGCTGTTGCAATTCTGGTATTTTACAGAATGATTCCGCGCGGGGTGAAGACAACGGCTGACTATATTGCTTCGGGATTTGCAAAAATCGACACCGACCTATCCTTTCTCATGCAATGCCTGCGTGAGGTGCTGGTCGAATTAGGGGAACAGGACGCAGCGGCGGTATTACCGTGGTCCGGAGAGATTCACGACGCGGAGAATCCGCCGCCGGGCATCGAGCAGGCATATTCCATCGCCTTTCAGCTGCTCAACATGGTGGAGGAAAACGCCGCCGCCCAGACCCGACGCCTGCGCGAGATCGAACACGGTCTGGCCGAGGAGCCCGGCCTGTGGGGCAAGCAGCTGACCCGCCTGAAAAAAATCGGTCTCACCGACAAGGAAATCGCCGCCTCACTGCCGACGGTGCGCGTCGAGCCGGTGCTCACCGCGCACCCGACCGAGGCCAAGCGCGCCGCGGTGCTGGAGCAGCACCGCTCCATCTACCTTTTGCTCACCTCGCTGGAGAGCCAGTCACTGACTCCCTCCGAACGCGAAGCCATCCGCAACGAAATCAAAGTGGTATTGGAGCGCCTCTGGCGCACCGGCGAGATCTTGCTCGAAAAACCCACCGTCGCCACCGAGCGGCGCGGCATGGATTTTTACCTGCGCGACGTGTTCCCGCTCGCGCTGGAGCAACTCGACGAACGCCTTCGCAATGCCTGGAAGAACGCCGACTTCGATCCCGCCCTGCTGGAAAACCCTCACGCCTGGCCGCGGGTGCGTTTCGGCACCTGGGTCGGTGGCGACCGCGACGGCCATCCGTTTGTCACCTCCGCTGTCACCGAAGAGTCCCTGAGGGAACTGCGGCTGAATGCGCTCCGTGTCATGCATCAGCATCTCGATGCCCTTGCGTCGAAGCTGCCGCTTTCCAGCAATTTTCAGAAAACCCCGCAGGTCCTCGACCAGGCCTTGTCCCGCCTCTGGACGGAAAATCCCGCAGCCGGCGAGGCCATCAGCCGCCTCTATTCCGACGAGCCCTGGCGCCAATACGTGCTCATGCTCCAGGCCAAGCTGCCGCTGGAAACCGGCACCGGCGACGAACTCGTCATGCGTGAGGGCAATAACTTCCACTACCGCTCTCCGAACGAACTGGATGCCGATCTGGCCGTTCTCGCCGAATCACTCGGCGAGGTCGGCGCCAAGCGTCTGGCCGATACCGCTGTGTGGCCCATGCGCCGCGCCCTTGATGTTTTCGGCTTCCATCTCGCCGCTTTAGATATCCGCCAAAACAGCAAGTTCCACGATCAGGCGCTCATGCAGATTCTCGCCGCCATCGGGCAGCCTGCGCCGGACTTCAGCGAATGGGATGAAGCCCGCCGTATTGAGTTTCTCAACAAGGAGCTGCAGTCTCCCCGCCCCTTCCTCTATCACGACTCCGGCATCGGCGAGCAGGCTGACGCCGTGCTTTCCTGCTATGGCGTCCTGAAGCGCCATATGCGCGCCTATGGCCGTGAAGGCATCGGCTCGCTTATTGTCAGCATGACCAAGCGCATGTCCGATCTGCTGGTCGTCTATGTGCTGGCTCGTGAAGCCGGCCTGATGCGCTGGACCAACGAAGGCTTGCTTTGCAAATTGCCCGTGGTGCCTCTTTTCGAAACGCTGGACGATCTTGAGCGCAGTGCCGGCCTGATCGACACCTTCCTCGCGCACCCCGTCACCAAGCGCAGTCTGGAGTTCCATCAAAAGGATCGCGTGCAAATTCTCTCGCTCCCTCACGACCGGCCCATCCAACAGGTCATGGTCGGCTACAGCGACAGCAACAAGGATTGCGGCATCCTGGCCAGCCAATGGGCGCTCCACATGGCCCAATCGGCCCTGGCCGACACGGGACGCTCCCACGGCACCAAGATCCGTTTTTTCCATGGCCGTGGCGGCACGATCAGCCGTGGCGCGGGTCCGACCCACCGCTTCCTCGGCGCCCTGCCTGCCGGTTCGATCCAGGGCGACCTGCGTCTGACCGAACAAGGCGAGACCATCGCGCAGAAATACGCCAACCTTGCCACCGCCACCTACAATCTGGAAATCCTGCTCGCCGGTGCCACGGGCTTTTCCCTGGCGGACTCCTCGGCCCCGCCGCTTTCCGACGAATTTCACCAGGTCGGTGAATTGCTGGCCAACGCCAGCTGTGAGAAATACGTCTCCCTGATCCAGACGCCGGATTTCATGACTTTCTACTCCGAGGCGACTCCGATTGACGCCTTGGAAACCAGCAGCATAGGCTCGCGGCCCTCGCGCCGCACCGGCCAGCGCACACTGGACGACCTGCGCGCCATCCCCTGGGTCTTTAGTTGGAACCAGTGTCGCTACTACCTTCCCGGCTGGTTCGGGGTCGGTTCCGGCCTGGAGGCTCTTCTCGCCGCCCAGGTCCTTCCCATCGACCAACTGCGCGATCTGCTGAAAAAGACGCCGCTCACGTACTATGCGTTGACCAACGTCGAAACCAACCTCGCCAGTTGCGACCGCGAAATTATGCGGAGCTACGCCGACCTCGTCGGTGACAGCACCGTGCGCGACCGGCTCTTCGCGACGATCATCGAGGAATTCGACAAGACCCAGGCCATGATGTCCGAGATCTTCGGCGGCAGCCTGGAGTCCCGCCGCCCGCGCATGATCAAGACCCTGCATCTGCGCGCCCACGCTTTGCGCATTCTGCATCAACAGCAGATCGAGTTGCTGAAAAAATGGCGCGCGGCCCGCGCCTCCGGCTCTCCCGAAGCCGAGCGGCTGCTGCCCAAGGTGCTGCTTTCGGTCAACGCCATCGCCAGCGGACTGCGCACCACCGGCTAGAAAAGCGAGAGGCCTGCATCACTGCAGGCCTCGGCATTTCCCCCCGGAAAAAATAGTCTAGCCCTTCGGAACGAATTCCAACACGCCGGTTGCCTCAAGAGCGGACAACAGCGCGCTGGTCTTCTCCTTGGGCAGGGGCGCGAGCGGCAGACGCGGCGCCCCGCAATCCACCCCGGCATATTGCATCAGGGCCTTGGCCGCACCGAAGAACCCAAAACCGATCATCACGTCAATGAACGAACAGGCGATCTTCTGCAGGCGCTCGGCCTCGGCGAGATTGCTCTCCGCATACGCGCGGTCGATGCTGAGATAAAGCCGGGCGGCATAATTGTAGGTGCTGCCCACGGCGGCCTTCGCCCCGATCTTGAGACCGTCTAGAAACAGTTCGTCACGGCCAAAATAGCACTTGAAGCGACCCCCTTCGAGTTCCATGCATCGCTGGAAATCGGCCAGGTTTTCATAGGTGAATTTCACCCCGCGGAAATTCGGAATTTCCCGGGCCGCCTGGCTCATCCAACGCGAAACCGGGAAATCGGTACCGGTCATCGAAGGCAGGTGATAGTAGTAAAAAGGAAGCGAAGGAGCCGCCGCGGCCATCTTCACACAGCATGCGATCAACTGATCGTCATTCGCCGGCTTGAAAAAGGAAGGCGCCAGCGCGGAGATGCCATCGGCGCCGATGCTTTCGGCATGGCGGCCCAGATCGACGGCCTCGTCGAGGCTATTATGGCCGGTGTGGACGATCACATCCAGGCGGCTGCCTGAGGCCTTCATCCAGGTTTCCGCCACTTCCTTGCGTTCCGGTGTGGTCAGCGAGGCGCCCTCTCCGGTCGTCCCACAAATGAAAACGCCGCTAACTCCCTGATTGAGAAGCGACTCGGCATAAGGAGCAATAGCCCCGAGGTTCACCGAGCCATCCGCCTTGAAAGGCGCATACGGAGCCGCGATGATTTCGCAGGCTTTGAAAGTGGATTGAGATTTTTCTCCAGCAGAAACAGCGCTGGGAGGGGTGGAAAGAAGCGAGGACATGGTTTTCCCAAAGTGCGCCCTTTCGTCCCGCCTCGCGAAAAATTTACGCTGGTTCTTTTTGTGAACAAGCTCTGCAACCTCCAGTCGAAGCACGCAGGGAAGCATCGACTTTGGAACAATCCCTGCTAACTCCCATGCCCATGGACTCCCTCTTGGACCCCAGACGATTGGTTGCCGACCTTAAGGAACTTCGTCAATTCACTCAGGATGAAAATGGGGCCCAGCGCGTGGCCTTCACTCCCCTCTGGGTCAAGACTCGCGAATGGTTGCGCGCCAAGCTGACGGAACTGCCGGTGGAAGTGCACACCGACGCGGCCGGTAATTTGTGGGCAACCATGCAGGGCGACTCGGAAAAGACCCTGCTTATCGGCGGACACATGGATTCTGTGCCGAACGGCGGTTGGCTCGACGGCTGTCTGAACGTCCTCACCGGCCTGGAAATTCTCCGCCGTCTTAATGCCCAGTACCATGGCAAACCGCCTGTCACCGTCCGCCTGGTCGACTGGGCCGACGAAGAGGGAGCGCGTTTTGGCAAAAGCCTTTTTGGTTCCTCCGCATTTTCCGGTAACCTCGATATGGAGGAGGCCCGCGGCCTGAAGGACAAGGACGGCATCCTGCTGCCCGACGCCTTGAAAAATGTCGGCGTGGATTTTGAGAAGGCCAAGGACGCCGGGCAGGAGCGCAAACAAGCCGGCGCCTACATGGAACTCCACATCGAGCAAGGCCCGGTGTTACTGGATCTTGATCTGCCCCTGGGCACCGTGCTGGGAACCTATGGCGTGGAACGCCATGCCATCACCTTTCACGGCCAGGCCGCCCACTCCGGCAGCACGCCGATGAACCGCCGGCGCGATGCCTTTCTGGCCGCAGCGAAAATGAGCGGCGAAATTTACCGGATCGCCGACCTCCACGGCGGCGTCTGCACCATCGGCTCCTGCATTACCAAACCCGGCATTGTCACCAGTGTGGTAGCCGAATGCACGATCACACTCGATCAGCGCAACCTGGACGCGGCGGCGCTGGCCCGGATGTTTGAGGACGCCAAGGCGGCCAGCGAACGCTTTGCCCAGGAAGGCAACGTCACCGTCTCATGGGAACGCATCTGGCACATCGAGCCGATCCTCTTTCACGAAAAGCTCCGCGAGTTCTGTGATGAAGCCATCGCCGAAAGCGGCGCTCCCAAATACCGCCTGCCTTCCGGTCCCCTGCACGACGCGGCGGAGGTTTGTCGCTCCGGCATTCCCACCATCATGATGTTTGTGCAAAGCCTGCACGGCATCAGCCACAACAAGATCGAGGACACCCGGGAGGAGCACATCGAACAGTGCGCCGTGGCCTTCGACCGGTTGGCCGAAAAAATCATCCACTGGCTCGCGCGCGGCTAGAAAAGCTCCCGCCGAATCCGGCTGCTTTCCCGGTCGATCTGCTCGTCCGTAGCTCCGATCTGGCGCATGAGCGACGCCGTCATGGAAAGGGCGATCTCGCCCTCACTGGAGAAGACATCCGTTGCCCCGGCCTCGCGCAACGCCGCTGCTTCCTTGAGATAGCTGGTACGAGTGAGAATGCGGATTTTGGGGTTTAGCTCACGTGCGGCCTGTACGACCGGATGGGCTGGCACACTGGAGGCGGAGATGATCAGGCCATCGGCCTTCTCGACCCCGGCATGATGAAGGATCTCGCGGTGCGAGGCATCGCCATAGACCGCGGGCAAGCCGCTTTCCTTCAGCTTCTGCACCGTGTCGATATTCATTTCCACCACCACGACGTGAATGCCTGTATTGCGCAGAATACGGCTCAAGGTCTGACCCACTGGCCCGTAACCCACCACCACCACCGTGTGCGCATCCTCATCGATTTGCGGCAGGTCTTCCGGGGACAGCGGTGTTTTCCGATGGCCCCATCCCTTGCTCTCCATCCAGCGCAAAGTGGGGGTGATGCCCTTGTACAGCAGGGGATTTAGAGTGATCGAGACCACCGAGGCCACCACCAACGCGTTGGTCGCATCGGTGGGCATCACCTTCAGCGAAATCGCCAGCGCTGCGAGAATAAAGGAAAACTCTCCGATCTGCGCCAGCGCCACGGAAATGGACAGGGCGGAGGAGAGGGGACGCTTTAGCGCCAGCACCACCACGAAGGAGGCGAGCGGCTTGCCGATCAGCACGATGCCCAGCGTGGCCAGCATGAGCGGCCAGCCCGTGGGCAAAGCCGATGGCTGAAACAGCATCCCTACCGAAACAAAGAACAGCACCGCAAAGGCATCGCGCATCGGCAACGCGTCAGAGGCGGCTCGTGCGCTGTAGTCGGACTGTCCCACCACCATCCCGGCCAGAAACGCTCCGAGGGCCATGGAAGCTCCGAAAAACTTGGCCGAACCCACCGCGATGCCCAAGGCCAGCACCAACACCGTCAAGGTGAACAAATCGCGCGACCCCGTCCTCGACACATAACCAAGGAACCAAGGAATGATTTTCTGGCCTGCGACCAGGGTAAAAAGCACGAGTGCACCCAATTTTAGGATGGCAATGCCCAGGGTCAGCCAAACCCCGCCAGGCGAATCTTCACTGGCTCCAAAAAGAGCCGGCAGCAAGACCAGCGCCAGAATGGTGAAAAGGTCCTCGACGATCAGCCAGCCGATGGCGATGTGTCCGCTGGGCGTATGTAGAGCGCGGTTGTCGGCCAGCACCCTCGTGAGCACCACCGTACTCGCCACCGAGATCGCCACACCAAAAACCAGGCCCGAGGTCCACGACCAGCCGAACATTTTTGTCACCACCGCACCCAAACCGGTGGCCACCGCGATTTGCACAATCGCGCCCGGTATGGCGATTTTTCGCACCGCCAGCAGATCCTTCAGATGAAAATGCAGCCCCACCCCGAACATCAGGAGAATGACGCCGATCTCCGCGCATTGCGCCGCGATGTTGTTGTCCGCGACAAAGCCCGGTGTGAAGGGCCCGACACAGACGCCCGCGAGCAGGTAACCCACGATGGGCGATAGTCCTAATTTCTGCGTGATAAACCCAAAGGCCAGCGCTGCCGTGAGGCCGCCCGTGAGGGTCAATATGAGGTCGATATTGTGCGGCATCCGATATTCTTACATTCGGAGAAAGTTCGCGGCCAGTCCTGTCTCGATTTTTTTCCCGCATGGCCGGCTTACCTTCCCGCCAAAAGCGTCTAACCTGCGCACTTGGCCCCAAAATTGCTGTTCTTCTCACGAATAAAAAATAAAAAGAAGCAACCCCTGAAATCGCATGCCTACGCTCGCCACTACTGTCGACGGTCTCAAACTCAAGAACCCCTTTCTCATCGCTTCGGGCCCTCCCGGGACCAACATGAATGTGATCAACCGTGCCTTTCGCGAAGGCTGGGGCGGAGTCGTCGCCAAGACGGTAAGCCTTGATGATTCCAAGATCATCAACGTCAGCCCGCGTTACGGCAAACTTTATGCCAATGATAAAAAAGAGATCATCGGCTGGGAAAATATCGAGTTGATCAGCGACCGCCCGTTTGAGATCTGGCTGGAGGAATTCAAAAAGATCAAGGACCTGCATCCCGAGGGCATTCTCATTGCCTCCATCATGGAGGAGTTCGAACGCGACGCCTGGGTCGAACTCATCGAGCGTTGTCAGGACGCTGGCGTGGACGGCTTTGAACTGAACTTCTCCTGCCCGCATGGCCTGCCCGAACGCAAGATGGGCGCGGCCATGGGACAGAACCCCGAGGTTCTCGCCGAAGTCTGCACCTGGGTCATGGGCGCGGCCAAAAAGCCGGTCTGGGCCAAGATGACCCCGAACATCACCCGTATCGAAGATCCTGCTCGCGCCGTATTCAAAGCAGGATGTCAGGGCGTGGCTGCGATCAACACCATCCGTAGTGTGATCGGCGTCAATCTCGAAACCCTGCGCCCGGAACCCAGCGTGGAAGGTTACACCACTCCCGGAGGGTACTCCTCCAAGGCGGTCCGACCGATCGCTCTGCGCATGTGCATGGAACTGGCCACCCTGATTCAGGACGTATACCCGGGTCATAGCCTCTCTGGCATGGGCGGAATCGAAACCGGCGAAGACGCGGCCCAATTCATCCTCCTTGGTTCCGACACCGTGCAGGTCTGCACCGGTGTGATGAAATTTGGGTACGGCATGATTAAGCCTCTCTGCGAAGAACTGCTGGCCTTTATGGAGAAGCACAATTTTGAAACGCTGGCCGACTTCAAGGGCCTCAGCCTGCCTTACTTCACCTCGCACTCCGATCTGGTCGTCCGTCAGAAGGAGCGCAAGGCCGCGCAAAAGGCTGCCGAACAGGAAAAAACGATCAAGGCTGACGGCGAGTGGAGCGGAGATGACTTCGTGAAACAATCCGACGCCCTCGCGCGCTAAGGAAATTTGCGGCCGGGTTGAGCCCTCGCTCGACCCGGCGCCTTTCCACCTTTAGTCTCTATCACAACCATGCGCCCCTGCCCCGCTTACATTGGTGGTGAATGGCAATCCCTCGACGGATTGTCCACCAGTCCGATCTACAATCCTTCCACGGGCGAGGTCATCGCCGAGTGCCCCATGGGCGGAGCCGCTGAGGTGGACGCCGCCGTGCAGGCCGCCGCCGCCGCTTTCCCCGCCTGGCGGGAAACGCCCGCGGTGGAACGCGCCCGCGTCTTCTTTCGCTACCGCCAGTTGATCGAGGAAAACTTCGATCACATCTGCCGGACAGTATCCCTCGAACACGGCAAGACTCTCGTCGAAGCCCGTGGCAGCGTTTATCGCGGCCTCGAAAACGTCGAATATGCCTGCGGCATTCCCACGCTGCTCATGGGCGACAATCTGGAAAACCTCGCGCGCGGGGTCGACTGCGAAACGATCCTCCAGCCGCTCGGCGTCTGTGCCGGCATCACTCCCTTCAACTTCCCGGCCATGGTGCCGCTCTGGATGTTTCCGTTGGCCCTCGCCTGCGGCAACACCTTCGTCCTTAAACCCAGCGAGAAAGTCCCGCTCAGCGCTGTCTTGCTCATCGAGCTATTGGAAAAAGCCGGCCTGCCCAAAGGCGTGCTCAATCTGGTGCACGGCGGGCGCGAGAGTGTGGACGCTCTCCTGACCCATCCCACCGTCAAAGCCATCTCCTTCGTCGGCTCGACCCCCGTCGCCAAATACATCTACGAGACCGGTATCAAGCACGGCAAACGCGTGCAGGCCAATGGCGGCGCGAAAAACTATATCGTTGTCATGCCTGACGCGGATGTCGCGAAAACCGTGGAGGCCCTCGCCGCCGCCGCCTTCGGCTGCGCCGGCGAACGCTGCATGGCGGGTTCAACGGCCATCGCCATCGGCTCCGCTGCCGAGCGCATTTTGCCTGTGCTCGTCGACGCCGCCAAAGCCATCAAGGTCGGTCGCACCGATCAGACGTCCTCCCAGCCCGACATGGGCCCCGTCATCACCGCCCAGCATCGCGACCGCGTGTTGAGCTTGGTCGCGAGCGGGGAGAAAGAAGGCGCCAAGGTCATCTGCGACGGCCGGGATGTGAAGGTCTCGGATGCGCCCAACGGCTTCTATGTGGGTGCCACCATCGTTGATAACATCGCCAGCGATATGACTCTCGCCCGGGAGGAGGTCTTCGGCCCGGTTCTCAATGTCATGCGCATGGCGGACCTCGACCACGCCATCGAGCAGGCCAACCTCTCCGCTTTTGGGAATGGCGCAGCCATCTTCACCAACAGCGGTGCGGCCGCCCGCGAGTTCAAGCACCGCGTCAAGGCCGGCATGGTCGGTGTGAATGTCGGTGTGCCCGCCACCATGGCCATGTTCCCTTTCACCGGCTGGGATGCCTCATTTTTCGGAGATCTCCACATCCAGGGCAAGGAGGCCGTTCAGTTCTATACCCAGCAGAAAGTCGTGACGAGCCGCTGGTTCGGCGGCAACGTGGACGACGTCTGGAAAAAATAACTCCCCCCTATGAGCCTGCTAATCAAAAACGGCCAGATCGTCACCGGAGACTCCCGCTATATCGCCGACATCTGGTGCGAGGGAGAAACCATCACCCACATCGATAAAAATATCGAGCCGCCGCCCGGAGCGGAGGTGATTGACGCCACGGGCAAGTACGTTTTCCCCGGCTTCATTGATCCGCACACCCACATCTACCTGCCCTTCATGGGCACCTTTTCCAAGGACACCTACGAGACCGGCACCAAAGCCGCGCTCGTCGGCGGCACCACGACCATCTTCGACATGTGCTGTCCCAGCCGAGCCGAGGAACCGCTCGCCGGTTTCGAGACTTGGAATGCCCAAAGCACGGGCAAGGCCTGTTGTGACTACAGCTACCACATGGGGGTGACGAAGTTCGATTCCGGCACGGCCGATCAACTCCGCCAGATCGTTGCCGCCGGCGTGCAGTCCTTCAAAATCTTCCTCGCCTACAAAGGCGCCTTCGGCATCGATGACAGCGAGCTTTACCAGACCCTCAAGCTCGCCAAAGAGCTTGGCGTCGTCACCACTGCCCACTGCGAAAATGAAACCCTCGTCGCGGAAACGCAGAAAAAGATTCTCGCCTCAGGCGTGACCGGACCGGAAGGCCATCACGAAAGCCGCCCGCCCCGCGTCGAAGCGGAAGGCGTGCACCATCTCATGACCTTTGCGGAAATGACCGGCGCACCCGTTTATATCGTGCACCTGAGCTGCCGCGAAGCCCTGGAGGAAGCCATGCGCGCCCGTCTGCGCGGTGTGCAGGTCTGGGTGGAAACGCTCATCCAATACCTCACCATCGACAAGACCTACGCCGAGCGCCCCGATTTTGAAGGCGCCAAATACGTCATGTCTCCTCCGCTCCGCGACAAGGCCAACCAGGAAATTCTTTGGAACGGCCTGCGCCAGGGGCTCGTCAACACCGTCGGCACCGACCATGCCCCCTTCGATTTCGTCGGCCAGAAACCCATGGGCAAGGACGACTTCACCAAAATTCCCAACGGCATTCCCGCTCTCGAGGATCGCATCAACCTCCTCTACACCTACGGCGTCAAACGCGGAAAATTCGACCTCCACACCCTGGTGAATGTCGCCAGCACCAACGCCGCCAAGATTTTCAACCTCTTCCCCCGCAAGGGAACCATCCAGCCCGGCAGCGATGCTGACCTCGTTGTGTACGACCCCGCCTATCGCGGAAAATTGTCCGCCAGAACTCACGTCATGAACATCGACTACAACGCCTACGAGGGCTGGGACATCGAAGGCCGCCCCAGCGTCGTCACCGTGCGCGGAGAAGTCGCCGTACGCGACGGAAAATTCGTGGGCACACCGGGACGCGGCCGATTCCTGAAACGTTGCTAAAAGCGCGCGGCTTCGGCCTGCTCGAACTGCTCGTCGCGGTCGCCATCGTCGGCGTTCTCGCCGCCGTGCTGATACCTGCCTTACAAAGAGCCCGTGAGCGCGCGGAAACCGCCGGTTGCCAGGCCAACCTGCAGCGCATCGGCCACGGCCTGAGCCAACTCACCACCGATAGTGCAAGCATCCTGCCCAACTCCGCCTACGGCAGCACCACCGCCCCGTCCAACAACAGCGACTCCTACAAGTGGATGGACGCCATCGAGACCTATGTGGGCAGCGAAAGAACCTTCCTCTGCCCCTCCGACCGAGGCGCCAAGTACCGCGCCGCGCTCAAGCTTCCCAACGGTGAAACCAGCACCGACTACGGCTCCTACGGAATGAATGGCGCCTACCGCGACGCCGGTGACGGACAGACCCCGCCGCGCTCCACCGCCGCCGCACCCGTTCGCGCCAGCCTGCTGGCCGCCCCCTCCCGCACCGTTTGGGTGGCCGACACCAACAATCGCGAGGAAGCCAACGGTTCCTTTGGCTTCACCTGGGCCAACGCCGCCGCCAATCCATCCATCACGACAAGCTCTCCCCGTCAGTTGGAAAAAATCATCGAGCGCCATCAGCGGAGCGCCAACGCCGTCTTTTGCGACGGCCACGTGGAAGCACTTCCCCTCGAAGCATTCGCCGCCACCAAACAGATCATCGACCCCGTCACCGGTGAATCGAAAAGTGTCATGACGCTTTTCACCATCGAGGCCGATTAAACTACTGCAGCCAGCCGATCAAATGAAGGCGCATCGGAAAAAGGCCGTGCCCCGCGCGGAAAATTCGTATTCGCTTCCCGAGTGAGTATCTCCCGTCTTTGGAAAACCGCCTGGGTAAAACTGGACGCGCTGCCCGATCGGCTGGCCCTGCGAGCCGTCATCGGTCTTTGGGCTCTGGTCGGTGTCATTGTCTTCACCATCGTCGCTGTCGACCCGGTCGGACGCTCCGCGACCAAGGAATATCAGGAAGCCTCCGCCAACTGGTGGCAGGAAAAAACCCTCTACAAGGGCAAAAACAAATACCTGTACCTGCCTCAGGCCGCCATCATCTACACTCCTTTCAAAATCCTGCCGAAACGCGTGGGCGAGCCCCTCTGGCGCATGGTCTGCCTTGGCACGCTCGCGCTTGCCATCTGGACCGCTGCCCGCCATCTCGCGCCAGGAAACGCCGGAAAATTGTTCCTTCTCGCCACCGTTCTGACCCTGCCCTCCGCCCTGGCCAGCGCCCGCAACGGCCAGGTCAACATGCCACTCGCTGGATTATATTTGCTTACCGCCATTGCCATCGCCCGACAGCGCTGGCACCTCGCCGCCATCATCCTCGTCGTCTCGCTCGCCCTGAAACCCATTTCCATGGTGCCGATTCTCTTGTGCGGCGTGCTGTTTCCGCGCCTGATCCTTCCTCTTGCCCTATGGCTGATCGTGATGTTTGCCGCGGCCTATTTGCACCCCAACCCGCAGTTCGTGACCGGGCAATACCACGCGTTTTTTGAAAAGCTCACCGGCAGCGCCGCCAAACCCACTGGGCATACCTGGTGCGATTT
The DNA here is from genome assembly GCA_964445975.1 of uncultured Chthoniobacterales bacterium. Taxonomy (GTDB): domain Bacteria; phylum Verrucomicrobiota; class Verrucomicrobiia; order Chthoniobacterales; family Terrimicrobiaceae; genus CAYUMP01. The sequence goes on from CAYUMP010000014.1 coordinate 32,903, forward strand.
CGCCGGCATGTTGCGCTCCTTTGGCCTGCTGTTGCCGGAAAATGTGCTCTTCCTCATCCGCGGAGCCGCCGCCGTACTTACGCTTGGCATCTGCTTTCTCGCCCTGCGCGCCCGGGACTCTCTGCGCCGCGCCTTGGTCGTCATGTTCTTCGCGGTGATTTACCTCATGCTCTTCAACCCCCGTACCGAGACCAACTCCTACATCATCGTCGGGATTTTCATCGGTCTGGCGGGAGCTTACGAGGCCATCATCCATCGCAATAAGACAGCGATCATCTTGTGGGTCCTACTCGCGCTCGCCCTCGGCACGGAGAACTACGGCGGTTATATTTTCCGCAGCACCAACCTGTGGCTGAAAGCCCTGATCACCCTGGCCCTGGGCCTTTGGCTAGCCCTGCGCGTGGTGCGCGCACCACGCGGGGACAGTCCGGTCTTTACTCCGATCGAATCACCCCGGACTTAACGCCGGGACATGAAGATGCGGAGGATATACCAGAACATCAGCATCACCGAAGCGAACAAAGTCAGCGAAGCCGCCACATATTGGTCGGTAGGGTAAGTCTTCAGAACGTTCGAGGTGTGGTAGAGAATCGCCGCCGCGGCGAAAACCACCATGATTCCCGAGAAGAGGATACCGAGGTCAAAACCAAAAAGGATGCTGGCTACGATGACACCCATCGCAATAAACCCACCGATCATCAGGATGCTGCCGAGGAAGGAGAAGTCCACCTTGCTCAAAACCACCACCCCGGTGAGACCGAGAAAAAGCCCGAGCGTCATGATCGCCGCCATCGGCAGCACGTTCCAACTGCTATACGTTATGGCTATCCAGATCATGGGCACAAAGACGATGGCCTGCGCCACGATATAAATTCCCAGGCCCGCATACTGCATCGCCTTGCTGGTACCGGATTGCGCCAGGCTCTGAGCCAGCCAGGAGGCGCCCATGAAAAGACCCATGACGATCAGCCAGGAATATTGGCTGCTGAACATCGCCTTCATCAGAGGGGGCGTAAAGGGCGCCGTCATCAACAGCGTTTCAAGCACGATAAACGCCAGAATCGCACCCGCCAAATGCGCATAAGTGCGTCGGATGAAACGACTCCGCTCGACCGGACTGGATTCAGCCGCGCTAACCAACGTATTGTCAAAAGCATTTTCGTTCATAAATAGGATCAGGTTTAAAGGAGCCTGCTCCCGGCCTCTCCTTCTGTCAAGTGCGAGCCACCTCGGCCGCCTCGTGGCTAATACTAGGAAAAAGCAACGCCTCCAGATGAACCGCCAGATCGGGCCTCGTTCCTGCCCACGGAAATACCGCGTCGATTTCCGCCGCGGTGCGATCCTCCGCCAGCGGCTCCAAACGACGCACCACCGCGTCAAAGATCCCACCGTATAGCCCCGGGTCAATCCCCATGCAAAAATCCAACACCGTCGGCGGTCGCCCCGGCCGGCCCATGCGCACACGCGTGCCCGATGCATAAACGGCCAACCCCAACACCCATTTCCCGTCTGCCGACACCATGCGCAGAGCGCGATAGTGTTCGTCGGGCTCTTCGCGGTGAAAGATCATTTCTCCCCGGTTTTGGAGCGATCCGCATGCCCCCACCAACTATTCCGCGCTTTGCCGTCGTAGTGTTGCTCAATCAAGCGCACCGCATCCTCCATCGTACCATCCGGCGGCGCCCATTTCTTGACGTCGGGAAAATCAATCGCCGCGTTTTGATTCTTTTCCGGGCTGAGAAATTGGATCGGGCACCAGAACGACTCGATATTGCGCAACATCTCACTGCCCAGCGACCACAATCCGGTCATCCAGTCGCAATACCAGCACCACACCAGATCATATCCGATGAGTCCGTTATATTTGTGGCGGCTCAGGTTCACCCATTCCCTCTGCCGATAGGTGGGCAACCGCCCCAGCGCAGCAATCGCCGGATAAAGCAGCAACTCCGTCGCCCGGATGCCCACAAAGGCCACGATCGCCGGCGTCTGCACCAGCAAGCAAAGCTGGTTACGGATCGGCCCCAGCACGCGGCCCTGGGCATCCGTCAGGGTGCGCCCCTTCTTCCCCCGCAGGGCACGATGAACCAGACAAAAGGCATGCAGAAAGAGAATTTGCGCCACCACCGCCGCGGCAATACCCATCCACCCTTGCCACAGCCCTCCCACTACCCACGGCACCCAGGTGAACAGGCTGATGAAAAAGTCCAGCGCCGGCGCCTCGGCGATACGTTCCGTCACGCTGTAACAAAGCCTGGTAAAAACCGCCGCGATACTCAGCCCGAGAAAAATCCACGCTAATAAGGAAAGGAAGACAATGAACCCTGACATGATGCGGTTCATTAGTAATCGCCCCCCACCGCCTGACGAGCAGGAAAGCTCGACGCTCGACTTTTCACCGCTACGATGCCCCCTCCCCTACACATACATGAAAACGCTTACGGCGATCGGTGTGGCAATGTGTCTCTGGCCGGCTTTGGCCGGTGCCCAGGATTCACTTTCCCAGAAAATCGAAGACTATCAGGCTGGTGCCGCCAGCATGGCCCCGAAGGAAGCCGCCCAGACTTGGATTATCCTTTGGAATGAATGGATGAAGGAACCCGGCGAAATCACCTTCGCCGATTTTCTCAAAGCCCTCCCCAAGCCCGATGCCTGGCCGGCTCTCGCCGATCTCCTGCGCCCCCCCCCCACCTCGGCCACTCCCGAGATTGCTGAAATCGGCAGCTTCATCGCCGCCACCCTGGAGAACTCCGAGCAAAAACAATGGGACGCCCTTTTCGCGCTCGGCGCCATGATGAAATCCACTCGCCCCCCGATCAAAAATGTGCCCGGACTGATCGGTCAGATCCTCCGGGTTCGTCCCCAGCAGAATCTCGACTCCCTGCGCACCGTCGCCACCAATCTGGCCAGCCTGACGGATGATCCCAAACTCTTCGAGCAGGCCACGGCATTTTTGATCGAACTCGCCGGGAAACAGCCTCGCGGCTACGTCCGGCTGGAACTGCCCGACCTCGTCAGTATGCTCGGTGAGGAAAAAGCCAGTCAGATCCTCCGTCAGCTTTTCACCGAGACGGAATTTCAGATTTCCATTTCCGCCGGCTCGGCCACCGAGGAATTGGCGCGAAAAATCGCCCTGGAGCACATCGGGCAGCTAAAGTCTGCGCAATGGGAGTTGCTTCGGGATGTCACCCCCCTGACCATCCCGCTTTTCGAGGCGATGCAGAAACGCTTTCCCGGCGCGTTTACGGATTATGAGCGTTCCGAGGCCGCCTGCTACTATATCGTTGCCCGGGTGCTGAAAGGCGAGACCGCCGAGGCACTCGCCATCCTTGAGGAACTGAAGAACAGCTCCACCACTCCGGGTTCGGACCGTTTCGACAGCCGCGCTTATGCTCTGCTCACCGCTGTTTCGCGTCAGGGTGGTCAGGAACAGGTCTGGCAATTCATGAACGCGGCTTTGGAAAAAAATCCCTCCCTTCCCGTCTGGAGTGTCTACCGTACGCTCGGAGCCCGTACCGGCAAAACCGCCGAAGTTGTAAAACTGGCCAAACGCTGGGCGGAAGAGGAAACCGTGGTTGAGGAATCTCAAGGCATGATCCTCGATCAACTCTACCGGGCCCTAATGGCCTCGGGCAATCAAGAGGCGGCCAAGGCCGTCTACTCGAAGGCCCTCGCCGCTTTGCTCAAAGCCAAGCGCAACGATACCGCTGGCAACCTCGTCACGGAGGCCGCTCTCGCCGCCGAGCTTCTAAAGGATACCGCATGGCGCGATGACGCCCTGAAGAGCGCCCATGAAATCATTCCGCTCATGAGCTATTCCAGCAACGCGATTGCCCGTCTCGCCTCCCTGCTTTTCGACATCTCGCAAGGTGAACAAGCCGTGAATCTCGCCCGGCTCGCCTATGAGAAGGACCTGCAGAAAAGGAAAACGGAACGCAGCTTTTACCTACTCCCCACCCCTTCCACCTATGCGGTGGAATACGCCAATACCCTGCTCCGCGCCGGTCGCTATGCCGATGTCCTCGCCCTTCTGAAGGAATCCCCACTCTGGAATGCCCCCGACCTCCGCGACATCCTCAGCACCCGGGCCGCCGACGACCAAATGCCCCTTGGCTATATGGCGGCCGTGGCGTCTAACGAGCAGGGCGATGCCGAAAAAGCCCGCGCCATCCTCCGCCAACTCGTTCTCGGCAGCACCCCCTACGATCCGGTTTACGAACTCCTTATCAAGCTCGATCGTGAGGACCAGGTCATCTCGCTGCTCAATACCGCGGTAACCCGCGATCCCTTCGAGGAGCGCCCCTTGATCTGGCTGGCCGAGTTGCTCCGCCGCAAGGGCGATCTCGCCGCGGCCGAAGAAACGATAAAAAAAGCCATCGGCGTCGATCCGTCCGACGGCGAGATCGGACGTCTCCGCCGCATGAAAGCCTATCAAGTCTGGGGTGCCATCGCCAAGGACCGGGGCGACACCAAGACCGTTGAGTTTCTGGCCAATGTGGATTCGGCCATCCGTCTGGCGGAAGACGCCGACCGCTACATCAGAGCCGGTCTGCTCGACCAGGGCATCGCCAAATATGAAAAGGCTCTGGGCTACTTCTCCGACGCTTACTGCATCCAGTCCCGCCTCGCCGTGCAGCTTTCCGACCAGGGCCGCTGGGATGAAGCCGAACAACACTACCGCAAGGCCTATGAATTGATGCCGGACAGTTTCGGGCGCATCGAAAGCCACTGCTTCGGCTGCGAAGGAGCCTTCACCGGAAAAAAGGCCCAGTCCCTGGCCGAGCAGACCTTTGAAAAGCTCCTGCTGGCCAACCCCGCCAAGCCGCAACTCCACTATCTGCTCGGCTACCTGCGCGAGCAGCAGCACCGCTACGCCGAAGCTCTGGCCTTCTACGAACAGGCCGCGAAGCTCGATCCCGACTACCTCAGCGCTTGGAAACACATTCAGGGCCTCGACCAGCACCACCACCTCTCGCGCCAGACACGGGACCTCGCCATTTGCAACCTCTACCGCCTCGACCCCGAGGGAAAACACAGTCGGTCCGACATCCAGAAAGCCACCGACCTCAAGGCCCTGTGGGAGACGATTGCTCGCTACGGCCGGCCCGCGGTCACTGGCGCCGCCCTCTTTCCTCTGTCCGCCTCAGCCTCATGGCTTGCCTCCAAGCAGGAGGAAAGCCAACAGTTCATCTCCCGAAACCCAGCCTTTTATCTCAACTCGTCCTCCACCCCTCTGCCCCAAAAACCGGGACAGGCCATCGCCGTCAATGCAATCCTGAGAGAGTTGTAGAGAACTCCTATCTTGGCAAAGGAATCGCCTCCGCCATCACCCGATAGACTTCCGTGTTCTCCATGGAGCCGTGTACCTTTTCCGCACCGGGCCCATCGGCATAAAGCCACACATCGCCGCCCGTGTGCAGCGCGCTATCCGCCGGAATGAGCGCGGGCTGCACATAGTCAAAGTCCGTCGGTTGTTTTTGCTCCTGCTTTTGCCGCATGGGCTGGCCGGGCTCCTGTACCAGGCTCGTGCGGATATTGGCGGTTTCGGGACTCCCTCCGGGACCGCTGGCCCAGGTAAGTATGCTGGCATCAGAAAGCGGGTCCGGCCGCAACAAGGCATCTCCTTTGTACCGGATCGGAGGATAGCCATTGAAGGCCAGCCCTCCGGTGTTGTGATCCGTCGTCACCAGCAGGAGCACCTTCAGGCCCAGATTTTCCCGCACCCACGCGATGACGGCATCGCATTCCTGCACCTCGACCATCGCGCGTTTGGCGTTATTCAAATGCGCCGCCTTGTCCGGCAATCCCGCCTCCACTACCAGCAGGAAAGGCTTCTTCCGCTCCTGAAAAATACGCACGGTTTCCGCCACCATGTCCTTGAGGCGAAGCGTCCGGAGCCCGTCGGTGTAAAACGGAAATACGTCCGGAAAGAATGTCCCCAACACCGGGCGATCATCTGGCTTTTCGCGCGTCTCGGCTTTGAACGTATCCCACGAATCAAAATGCCGAACCCCCCGTTCCGCCAGCTCCTTCTGCGTTTTCTCCACGACGGCCTTATCCCCGGTCGGATAGATGGCTGTCTTGTCCCGGTCGGAAAACCACTTGGCGCCGCCACCCAAAACAATATCCGCTCGTGGCCCCAATTGCTCGACGATCTTCTCGGCGATCATCGCATATTGCGTCCGACGCGGATGCTCGACCAAAAACGCGGACGGCGTCGCTCCGGTCACCGCATCGTCTGAGATTACGCCGGTGGACCAACCCGCCTTTTTGGCCAGATCAAGGATGCTGGGAGGCCCCGTCTGATCCAGCGCCCCTGCCATGCCCAGCACCGTATTATCCGCCTTTATTCCCCGGGCCAATGCCGTGGCCGCCGCCGCCGAGTCCGTCACCGTATGCGACCGGGAGTAAGTGCGCACCAGCGCGGAATAAGCCAACTCGTCCATGGCCAGCTTTCCCGTCGCCCCGGTGGCATAGACGCGACTGGCGGTGAGCAACTCGAGACTCGTGCCATCCGCCACCACCAGAATGATGCCCTCAGGGCGCGGCGAGGCCGGCGGTTTACACCCCGCCATGCCAAGAAAAACCGCCAGCGCGGTCAGACGAAAAAACTGCATCCTCCACCCGGTAACAACGCCACCGGGCTTTGACAACATGTGGAAGCTTAACGTGACGGTTTTGTCACAACGCCGAGAACGAGGCGTCCAGCACTTCCAGCAGAAAGTCCGCATCCGCCTGCGTGATGCACATCGGCGGCGCAAAACGGATGGTCTGCCCGGATAGCCCGCCTTTGCCCAGCAGCAGGCCCAGCTCACGCGTTGTCTCCAGCACCTGCGCACATTCCGCCTTGGCCGGTTCCTTGGTCGTACGATCCTTCACCATCTCGATGGCCAGCATGAGGCCCTTGCCCCGCACATCACCAATGATGGAATGCTTCTCCTTGAGCTTCTCCAGCCCGGCCAGGATGTAGCTGCCCAGCTTGAGCGAATTGGCCTGCAGGTTCTCCTTCTCGATTACCTCCAGCACCGCCTTGCCCATGGCGCTTACCACCGGGTTCCCGCCAAAAGTGTTGAAATGAATGCGCTTGGCCAGCGTGCTCGCAATCTCCGGCGTGGTCACCACTGCCGCCAGCGGACAGCCATTGCCGATGCCCTTCGCCATGGTGACGATATCCGGAATCACACCCTGGGTCTCAAACCCCCAGAAATGCGTGCCCGTCCGTCCAAAGCCCGTTTGCACCTCGTCCGCGATACATAGGCCTCCCGCCGCGCGCACATGCTCATAGGCTCCCTTCAAATATCCGTCTGGAAACACCACGAAGCCGCCCACCCCTTGGATGGATTCGGCGATGAACCCTGCCACCTGGCCAGACGTTGCAAAATCGATCACCGACTTCACATCATCCGCATACTTCTTTCCTGCTTGCGGATCATCGTAACCCCACGGACCGCGATAAGGGTAAGGCGCCAGCGCATGATGCACTCCGAAGCTATGCGGCACATTGAATTTCCACGTGCTGTGCGCCGTCAGCGACATTCCTGCGGAGTTGCCGCCATGGTACGCATTGCGCAGTGCGATGATGTCGTAGTTGCCCGTGTAGGCCCGTGCCATCAGCAAGGCGAGATCGTTGGCCTCCGAGCCGGAATTCACAAAATAACAGGCCTTCAGATTGCCCGGCATCTTCGACGCCAGCTTCTCCGCATATTCCGCGATCCTTGGCTGGAGATAGATCGTAGTAGAATGTTGCAGCGTCTCATTCTGCTTATGCGCCGCCTCCAACACATGCGGATGACAGTGCCCCACGCTGACCGTCACGATGCCGCCCAACCCGTCGAGATACCGCTTGCCGTTCTCGTCCCACAGATACTGCATCTTCCCCTCCACCACCATCAGCGGCTTTTTGTAGTAAAGGAAAAGTCCGGGACTGAGATATTGTTTGCGCAACGCCAGAACCTCATCTGCGGATGGCCCGGTGTAAGGTTGTGGCTGGTGATCAAAGTGCGGAATGACCGGTGCTTTCATAAAGGATCAGGCGTTGGGCGCGAGCTTGCGCAAAATTAAATAAACCACAAAAGCCAGGCCGAAGCCCACGAACCATGCGTAGTGATAAAGCCCCAGCAGGAAAGGCGGCAGGCCCTCGGGATTCAGCACCTTGATCGCCACCAGAAATCCCGGCAAGCTGGGCAGCACCCCGAGCACCAGGGCCGTCAGCGCCACCAAACTAAAGCCGCCCAGATAGCGATATTCTCCGTCCTTGCGATACAGGGCGGACAGATTCAGCCGGCAATGACGATGCACGAAATAGTCCGCAATCATGATTCCTCCGATCGGTCCCAGCAACGCGCTGTAAGCGATCAGCCAGGTAAAGATGTAGCCCGACGGATCGGCCATCAACTTCCAGGGCATGATCAGCACCCCGATGATTCCTGTGATGTAACCACCCATTCGAAAATTGATGTACTTTGGCGCGAGGTTGGCAAAATCGTTGGCTGGGCTCACCACATTCGCCGCGATGTTGGTGGCCAGCGTCGCAATACAAAGCGCGACCATCGCCACAATAAGAATCACCGGGTTGTTGAATCGCGTCAGCACATCCACCGGGTCCCAGATCGTCTTTTTGTAGATGATCGTCGTCGCCGACGTCACCGCCACCCCGATGAAGGCATACAACGCCATCGTCGGCGGCAGGCCGATGGACTGGCCCAATACCTGATCGCGCTGGCTTTTTGCATACCGCGAAAAGTCCGGAATATTCAGCGACAACGTCGCCCAGAATCCCACCATTCCGGTCAGGGCCGGAAAGAAAAACCACCAGAACTGTCCGGCCTTCGGCTGGCCCGCATCGAACGCCGACGGCTGCGACAGGATCGGCCCGAAGCCTCCGGCATTCTGGTAGGCCCAGAACAGCAATAGCAGTCCCAGCACGATCAAAAGCGGCGCCTTGATCAGCAACAACAACCGAATGGAATCAATGCCCTTGTGGATGACCCACATGTTGATGCTCCAGAAAAACAGAAAGCTGAGGAACTGCGACAGTGTAATCCCCAGCACCGGCAAAACGGCCCCTCCGCTCAACGCGGGGATGAATTCCGCCAGGATCTTGTGGATGGCCTCGCCGCCGATCCAAGCCTGGATGCCAAACCAACCGCACGCCACCAACGCCCGCAACAGGGCAGGCACATTGGCTCCCAGAACCCCGAATGAAGCCCGGCAATAGACCGGGAAGGGAATGCCGTACTTCGTGCCCGCATGGGCGTTCAGCACCATCGGGATCAGGACGATCAGATTGGCCAGGAAGATGGTGAGAATAGCCTGCCACCAATTCATCCCCTCCCCGATCAGGGAAGAGGCCAGCATGTAAGTGGGAATGCAGGCCGCCATGGAAACCCACAGCGCCGTGAAATTCCAGACACCCCAGGTCCGCTCCCCTTCTGGCACAGGAGCCAGGTCCGCATTGGAAAGACCGTTCCCGGCCTCAATCTCGGGTGGTACTGCTGCTTCTGGGAAGGACGTCGTCAAAGGGATGTCAATTCCAGAGCAGGGTTAATGCCAGGCCGGGAGAAATTTTAATCCCCGTATCCTCCGGGGTTCTTCACATGCCAGGCCCAGGCGCTTTCAACGATGGTGCGGATGTCCTGGTACTTCGGTTCCCAGCCCAGCGCGGCCCGGACCTTATCCGAACCGGCGATCAGGCGCGGTGGATCACCCGGACGACGCGGCTTTTCATGGGCCGTGATCTCTTTTCCGGTGATCTCGCGGCAGGCTGCGATCACTTCCTTCACCGAGGTCCCTCCCCCGGTTCCGAGATTGAAGAAGTTACTCTCCTCCGCCTTGAGCGCGAGGATGTGGGCCTGGGCCAGGTCGATCACGTGGATATAGTCGCGGATGCAGGACCCATCCGGCGTCGGATAGTCCGTGCCGAAAATATCGACCGATTCCTTCTGCCCGAGGGCCACTTTCAGGATGTTGGGAATGAGATGGGTCTCCACCCGGTGGTCCTCCCCAAATTTTTCCGTCGCTCCCGCCGCATTGAAATAGCGCAGGGCCACAAACTTCAATCCGTGGATCTGGTCATACCAGGGCAGGATTTTCTCAAACAACAGCTTGGATTCCCCGTAGGGATTGATCGGGCTCTGCGGCAGCGTCTCGTCGATCGGCACCCTCTCCGGCACGCCAAAGGTGGCGCAGGTGGAGGAAAACACGAACTTCTTCACCCCGCATTCCACCGCCACATCGAGCAGGTTGATGCCGTTCGTGACGTTATTCCGAAAATACTTCGAGGGATTCTGCATCGACTCGCCCACCAGAGCGTTGGCCGCAAAATGCATGACGGCGTCGGGTTTCACCTCGCCCATGGCGTGGCGCAGCACGGTGCGATCCGCCAGGTTTCCCTGGAAAAATTCCGCCCGCGGGTCCACCGCCTTGCGATGCCCTTCCGTCAGGTTGTCGAAGACCGCAACCTCATACCCCTCGTTCAACAACTGCTCGACGCAAATACTGCCAATGTAGCCGGCGCCGCCGGTCACAAAAATTGTCTTCATTTTGGGCTGAGAGTATCCGGCTCCGCCCGACAATCAAGAACCGGTTGGCTAAGGCCGCCTAGACGGCATAGGTGGAAACCGCCTCCAGCAGGCTGCTTTCATCACCCACCGCCAGGCTCTCCGCCGCCTCGATCTCGAAACTATGCCCCTGCGCGTTCACGATCTCCAGGATCAGAGGTCGCTTGCCCGGATACTTCTTCACCGCTTCCAGGATGCTGGCCAGATCACCCTCGTTCATCTTCCCCCGCGCCAGCCTCAGCCGCACCGGTTTTACCGATACCTTCTCCTTCAACGCCGTAAAGCTGTTCGCCGTCGCCCGGATGCCGTCATCCCGGCGCATCACCCTCGTGGACACACCCACCACCTTACCGGGCTGCAACAGTTCGACATTTTTCGTGAACGTCTCGTCCCACGCCGTCAGTTCGATCTGGCCCGTAAAATCCTCCAGCATGATGATGGCAAACGGCTTGCCGTCCTTTTTGGTAAACTTCTTTTCCACCGACCCGATCAGCCCCGCGATCTTCACCGTGGCCGTCTCCTCCAGCTGCTGCGCCGCCGCGATCGTCGTCATCTTCGGACTATCAAAATGACCCGCATAGGCCTGCAACGGATGGCCCGTGATGTAGTACCCCAGCAGCTCCTTCTCGTAAGCCAGCATCTCATTGCGCGGCCAGGGCTCGACCTTCCCCCCACCTGCGGGTGTGGGCGCTGAAGCCACTTCAAAGCTGTCGAATAACGAAACCTGCCCGCTGGCCCTATCTCGCTGCACCGCCGCTGCCGCCGACATGGCCGCATCGAGGTCGACGAAAAGCTGTGCCCGGGATTTGCCGAAACTGTCGAAGGCCCCGCACTTCACCAGGCTCTCCAGAATCTTCCGGTTGACCGCCCGGGCATCCAGCCTCGAACAGAAATCCTCCAGCGCGGCAAATTTTCCGGCCTTTTCCCGCTCCTCAATCACTGTCTCCATGGCCGCACCGCCGACATTCTTGATCGAGGCCAGACCGAAGCGGATGCCCCTGTTGTCTCCGGATTTCTCCGGCGTGAAATGCAGGCTGCTGTGATTGACGTCTGGAGCGAGAATCTTGATGCCCATGCGCGAACACTCGGAAATGACCACCGCCAGGCGGTCTGTGGTCGAGGCGTCATGGGTCAGCAGGGCTGACATGAACTCCACCGGATAGTGCGCCTTGACGTAGGCTGTCTGGTACGAAACCCACCCATAGGCCGCGCTGTGCGACTTGTTGAAGCCGTATTCCGCAAAACGCGAAATGAAGTCGAAGATCGCATTGGCCTTGCCGTCGCCGATGTCATTGACCCGCTGGCAGCCTTCCACGAAGCGCACACGCTCCTTCGCCATCTTCTCCTTGTCCTTCTTGCCCATCGCGCGGCGCAGCAAATCGGCGTCACCCAGCGAATAACCCGCCAGCACGTTGGCCGCCCGCTGCACCTGTTCCTGGTACACCATGATGCCATAGGTCTCCTCGCAGACCTCCTTCAGCAACGGGTGCGCATACTCGATGGTTTTCAGGCCCTTCTTGCGCGCAATGTAATCGTCGATGAACTGCATCGGTCCCGGCCGGTACAGCGCGCCGATGGCGATGATGTGTTCGATGCTGCCCACCTCGAAGCGTTTGCAGCAGTTCGTGATGCCGCCGCTTTCCATTTGGAACACCCCGAGCGTTTCGCCCCGGTTGTAGATATCAAAAGCTTCTTTGTCCTCCGTCGGAATCCGGGCGATGTCGAAGTCAGGGTTGCTGACCCGGATCATGCGCACCGCATCCTCCAGCACGGTCAGCGTCTTGAGACCAAGGAAGTCCATCTTGAGCATGCCGAGCTCGGTGAGCGCGTTCATCTCGTATTGCGTGATGACTTCATTGTCCTTGCCGCGGCAGAGCGGGATGTATTCGTCCAGCGGACGATCCCCGATCACTACTCCGGCGGCGTGAATGCCGGTATTACGGCTCAGCCCTTCCAGGATCAAGGCGTGATCCCACAACGCGCGGGTGGCCGGCTCATTGTCGATCGCCGCCTTGAGCTCGACATTCTTCTCCGCCGCCGTCGTCAGCGTGATATTCAGCTCGTTCGGGATCATCTTGGCCAGGCGATCCCCATCCCCATAGCTCCAGCCCAGCACCCGGCCCACGTCACGCACCACGCTCTTTGCTCCCATCGTGCCGAAGGTCACGATCTGTGAAACGCAGCGCTCGCCATATTTTTGGCGCACGTATTCGATCACCTCACCACGGCGCTCCATGCAAAAGTCCACGTCGATATCCGGCGGGCTGATGCGCTCAGGATTCAGGAAGCGTTCGAAAATCAGTCCATAACGCAGGGGGTCGATATCCGTGATCGCCAGCACATACGCAATCAGCGATCCCGCCGCCGACCCGCGGCCCGGCCCCACCGGAATGCCGCGCTGTTTCGCGTAATTGATGAAGTCCCAGACGATGAGAAAGTAACTGACGAAACCCGTCTTCTCGATGACCGACAGCTCGTACTCCAGCCGCTGGCGCAGTACTTCATCAGACTCCGCCCGTTCGCCGTAGCGGGAGCGCAGCCCCTCCCAGCACAGGTCGCACAGGTATTGCTCGCGTGTCCTTCCCGCCGGGGGTTCAAAGGCCGGATATTTCGGCTGCCCGAATTCCATCTTGAGATTGCATCGCTCCGCCACCTTCAGGGTGTTGCTGATCGCCTCGGGCACTTCCGCGAAAAGCCGCGCCATCTCGTCGCCGCTTTTGAAATACAGTTCCGGCGAGTAGCGCATGCGCTTCTCGTCCACCACCAGCGAACCCGTGCCGATGCAGAGCATCACGTCATGGGCCTCATGGTGCTGACGCTCCAAAAAGTGAACGTCGTTGGCCGCGACCAGATCGAGATCAAGCTCCCGCGCGAGCTTGATCAACTCCGGATTGGCCCGCCGCTGCGCGTCGATGCCGTGATCATGCAGCTCGATAAAATAATTCTCCGCCCCGAAAATATCCCGGTACTCCGCCGCCAGATTGCGGGCTCCGGTCGGATCGCCCGCCAGGATGCGGCCATTGACCTCGCCCTTGAGGCAACCGCTCAACGCGACAAGGCCCCGCGAATGTTTCGCCAGCAGCTCATGATCCACGCGCGGCTTGTAATAAAAGCCTTCCAAGTGGGCCGAACTGATGAGTTTGACCAGGTTATTATAGCCCTCGGCATCTGCCGCCAGCAGCGTCAGATGAAAGTTCGTCTCCTTGCCGGAGGAGCCACCCCGATCGCTCATGGAACCAGCCGTCACATAGGCTTCGCAACCGACGATCGGCTTGACCCCGGCTTTTTCCGCCGCCTGGTAAAACTCGACCGCGCCAAAGAGGTTGCCATGGTCGGTCATCGCCACCGCCGGCATCTCGTATTCCTTCGCTTTTTTGACCAACTCCTTGGCCCGAATGGCGCCATCGAGCAGTGAATACTCGGTATGGCAGTGAAGATGAACGAAGGGCGTAGCGGCCATTATGAGCCACTATAAAATGGCTATCCCGACGGGCAAGAACTCCTGGGAAAAAGATGGGAGAATTTTACCGGAAAGTGGCCATTCGCTTGAGCTAAACGAAATGGCAGCGCCACCCTTGAATGGGATCGCCATCGAAGCACCTTCATCATCCTCCTCAAGCAATGACGCCCATTCCGAATGGCTTCGAACTCCTGAACCTACTGTACCAGAACGCCAATTACGCCGAAGTCCGGATTCATCAGTGAATCTGAGGGCGATTTTATTTCGCTTCACGTGAGATTCCGACCTGCAGAATACTCGCACGGGGCCGCGACCGGCGGACTTCAGAAAAGATCGGCCCGGCGGGAAAAGTTAAGCCGCAGGCAGCTCAGACGAGCGCTTCAAGGCGGCGGATGATCTCCGCCTTGCCCAAGACACCCACGGTCTGATCCTTCTTCTCTCCGCCCTTAAAAAACAAAAGGCTGGGAATGCTGCGGATGCCGAATTTGGCCGAAACTTCCGGCGCGTCGTCGACATTGACCTTGGCGATTTTGAACTTCCCGACATTCTCCGCCGCTACTTCCTCCACCACGGGAGTCAGCATGCGGCATGGAGCGCACCAGGGAGCCCAGAAATCGACCAACAAAGGCTCGGAAGATTCCGAGACGACACTGTCAAAATTAGAGTCATTCAACTCCACCACGTTTTCGCTAGCCATAGGGATAAAATGGAACAGTGAGCAGAGTCGCGCAAGGCCCCGGTACGAAGCCCTGCCGCAACATCCGTTAACCCAACATGATCAGAACCTGAACGGCGAGGGCGAGAAGAGCCACCACGAGAGCACCTGCTCCGATGGCAACACTGACCTCACCGGCCGATTCGGCCTGAGCAGCGGGAGCCACAATGACGGGAGCGCTGGTGGAAATCGATTTGGAAGGCACGGCGGGAGCAGGTTTCTTTTGCAGTTGCACTGTAGCCTGAGGCACGCCGGTTTTGGGGCCGATGGAACTGGCCGGAACCTTGGCGGTCTCCTTCTTACTTTCCGAGCTCAAGGGAGCCGGGGCGATGGCAGGCGAGCCAGCCACCGAAGGCGGTTTGGGCGAGGCCGGAGCGATCGAGGCCGAGGGCAAAACGGTGCCGGGAGGGCGCGGAGCCACGGAAGGCGGCTTGGGAGCGGAAGGAGCTGCGCCGGGAACCGAGGGAGGCTTTGGAAGTCCCCCACCCAAAGATGGTGGTTTAGGAGGAGCGGGGGGGGTAAGACCGGAAGGAGGAGGGGGGACAGGAGTGGAAGCAGACTCGGAACCGGGGGGCTTCTGGATGGGCTTGGGGGGGAGATTAATCATCGCCGTCTCGCGGGGATTCGTGGCCAGAGGTTGACCGTCCCGACGTGGTGGGAGGACGATGCGTACGGTTTCCTTCTTCGGTTCTGACATAATGAGTCTTTAGGTTAAAGCAGCAGCGTTAAATACTAACGGGGTGTAATATTCACAAATTCCAGAGAAACTGTCAATAGAACCGGACGACAAACGCGGTTTTTTTACGGGGTCGCGGGTTTTTCGGGTTGGATGCTGGCCGTCTTGGTTTGCAGATTCAACTCCACGAGGTCGCGGGCGATCCGCAGAGCCTCGTTGCGAATGGCATCGGGCTCGACCGCATCCTTCTTGGCCTCGGCCTTGGGGTCGTAGGATTTGTCGGAGAGGCTCTTGTCCAGAGCGAGCACGGTCTGGCGGTTGAGGGCACCGTCGGGATTGATGCCCGCATACTTCTGGAAGGCCTCGAGCGCCTGCTCGGTCCGATCTCCGAATACACCCCGCTGCGAGGGATTATCGAAAGCGATGGCGAACTCGGAATGATTTTCGGCGAGCGTATTGAGCGCTTCCTGCACGGCGGTCACACCATCGGCGGCGGCACCGCTCTTGTGCAGCGCCGGCTTCTCACCCTGGGCGATGAGACGCAAGGCCTCGTCCTGGGACAGGAGCGGGCTGGAAAGCGTGCTGGAAGGCTTGGCGACACCGTCTTCATCCGGGTCCATGATATTTTTGTCGCGCTTGCGGTCGAAGGCGACGGTGCGCAATTTCGGCAGGGTGAGATCATCGAGCGTGAGCTCGAGGGCGGTCGCCTCGAGGGCAGGCCCCCGGGCCAGGCGCTCCTGCTCCCGTTTGTCCTTGCGCGTCTTGTCATCGGAGAGTTCCTGTCGGCGGACCTTTTCGTTCAGGGAGATGGCGTTTTGGGCAATCTTGTCCTTGATGCGCTGCATGTCACTGGAGACGTAGAGAAACTCGGGATCGGCGGCGATGCGCTGGGTCGAGCGCACCCGCAGTTCATCGAGAAACAACGGGGTCGCGGACATGGAGTCGGCGATCTTGACGGGAGCGACCTCGTCGTAGGGCAGGCGGTTTTTGAGCGAGCCTTCGCCGATCTCGTCACTATCGGTGAGGGAGGGCAACACGATGTCGGAGGTGACGCCGTGCAACTGGGTGGAACCGCCCTTCACGCGATAAAACTTCTGAATGGTGAGCTTGAGGGCACCGGCATCGGCAGAGCCGAGGCTGAAGAAGGGCATCAAACGGCCGAGATCGAGCACGGTCTGGACGGTGCCCTTGCCAAAGCTGCGTTCATCGCCCACGATCACGGCACGACCGTAGTCCTGCAAGGCGGCGGCGAAAATCTCACTGGCGGAAGCGCTCAGACGATTGACCAGCACAACCAGAGGACCACTATAAGTCACGCCGGGGTTGGTATCCTGAGAGACGGTGATCTTGCCATTGGAGTCCTTGGCCTGCACGACCGGACCCTTGGGAATGAACAGGCCGGTGAGATTGATGGCCTCCTCCAGCGAGCCTCCGCCGTCACGGCGCAGGTCGATAACAAGGCCCTGGATGCCTTCCTTTTTCAGGCGCTCGATCAAGGCGGAGACATCCGCAGTGGTACTGCGGGGCGAGCCCTGATTGTCCATGTTCGCATAGAACGACGGAAGCGTGATCCAGCCGACGCGAGTCTCGGGGCCACCGCCCTTGAGGTCGATAACCTCGGCCTTGGCCTCGGCGTCCTTGAGCTTCACTTCGTCGCGACGAATGTCGACGATCTTGCGCTTGGATGGGTCGGTGGCCTCGGCCGGGATGACCAGCAGGCGGACGGTCGTGCCTTTTTTGCCGCGGATTTTTTCAACGACCTTGTCGAGTTTCATGTCAACGACATCCTCAAATTCCTCGTTGCCCTGAGCCACAGCGGCGATGCGATCGTTGACCACGAGCCGACCGTCACGGTCGGCCGGACCGCCGGGGACGACTTCCTTGATCTTGGCGTAGCCATCCTCGGAGGACAACACCGCACCGACGCCGACCAATGAGAGCTTCATGGAAATCTGGAAGTTCTCCAGATCGGAGGGGCTGAGATATTCGGAGTGCGGATCGTAGGTCTGAGCGAGGGCGCTAAGGAAGGTCTTGACGACATCCTCATCCTCCATCTCGCGGACATTGCGAAGCACCTGATCGTAACGGCGGCTGACGGCCTCCTGCGGCGGGCGCAGCTTCACTTCGGAGAGATCCTCTTTCAGCAATTCGGCCTCGATGCGGGCCTGCCAGATGCGGTCGGCTTCGGCCTGATCCTTCGGCCAAGCCGAGTCCTGCCGGTTAATCTCCACCGAGCGCTCGGAGTCGAAGGCGTATTTTTTTTGGGCGAGCTTCTTATTGCTGTCGATGCGGGCCTCGACCCGTTCCTTGAAGCGGGCGAAGATATCGCGGGCGGGCTCAACGTCGCCGCGGAGCACACTGTCCCCGAGGGTGGTGCCATATTTCTTCTCAAACTCGTCGACGTCACCCTGGGTGAAATAGAGTTTATTGTAGTCGAGAGCGGTCAGATAAGTTTCAAGGAACTTGCGGGAAAGGTTCTCATCGAGTTTGTCGCGGGTATAGTGGCCCTGCTCGAGCCACCGGGCGACCGACATGGCAACCTGACCGGGGTCAAGGGAGGCGCGACCGAAGACAAGCGGCGCGGATATCGCGAGGGCAAGGAGAGTGAATCCTGCGGAGCGGAGGTTGGAAAATGCGCGCTTCATGAATTGGAAAACGTGAAAAACTTGCAGAGCGCCGTGGGAAAATCAAACGTGGACATTATATTTTTAAGACCATCTTTTCATGAAACGGTTCAAAACCTTTACGGGCGGAGTGCTCGATACCAACAGTTTTTTCTACAAAGCGCCCGGTGGAAACATCCTTTTTGACGCCCCGCAGGGGGCTGATGAAGCGTTCGCCGGAGAGCGGGTGGACCTGCTGCTTTTGACCCACGGACACTTCGACCATGTGGCGGATGCGGCAGCAATCATCAAGCGCCACGGGTGCCAGGCCGCCTTTCATGCCGACACGGTCCCGATGGTCAAAGACCGCAATTTTTTCCGGCAATGGGGCTTTGAACTCGAGGTCGAACCGGTGACCGCAGATTTTCTTCTCGATGAAACGGACGCCGTGGACCTTTTGGGGGTGAAAACCCGCATTTTTCTCATCCCGGGACATTGTCCGGGAAGCCTTTGTTTTTACCTGCCGGAGGAAAAAGCGGTGGTGGGAGGAGACGTTTTGTTCCGCGATGGGGTGGGACGCTGGGACCTGCCGGGAGGAAATCGGGAGGTTCTTTTCGACGGAATCCGGCGGAAATTACTACCGCTGGACGACGATGTCGAGGTCCTGCCGGGGCACGGTCCGGCGACCACAATCGGGCGCGAGCGCGGCTCCAATCCTTTCCTGATAAATTAGAGTAAACTTTCCTCGACATCAGACATTACCGCTTCTACTTTTCCGTGTCTACATGACCCTCTGAACCTATGCCTCGCTACACTTATGTTGCCCTTGACGCTCGCGGACAGGAAGCCTCCGGAGTCATTGAAGCCGATACCCAGAACGACGCTGTCGGGCAACTGAGACAGGCCGGGTATTTTCCCAAGGCCATCTCAGAGGAAGGCAAGGGCGGCAAAGCGGCGAAAGCCGTCAAAGCGGCGCCCAAACAGGGCGGCGTTGCGAACAAGCAGATCAACATCTCCATTCCCTTCCTGGAGAAGAAGACAATCAAGGGCAAAACCCTGATGATCTTCACCCGGCAGCTGGCGACGCTGATCGACGCGGGCCTGCCTCTTTTGCGCGGCTTGACCGTTCTGGCCAAACAGGAACCGGACGCGGTGCTGCGCAAGGTCATCATGAGCCTGGCCGAAGCGGTGCAAGGCGGCGGCACATTCTCGGAAAGTCTCGCGGGCCATCCCCGGATCTTCAACAAGCTTTACGTCAACATGGTAAAAGCGGGCGAGCTGGGCGGTGTGCTCGAGCTGGTGCTGCTGCGACTGGCGGAATTCCAGGAAAAGGCCCAGAAGATCAAGAACAAGGTGGTTGCGGCGATGTTCTACCCGATCATCGTGTTGATCATCGCGATCGCGATCATGGGTTTCCTGCTGGTGTTCATCGTGCCGAAGTTTGAGGCGATCTTCGCCGACATGCTGGGAGGCAAACCGCTGCCGGCGCTGACCCAATTCGTCATTGCGGCGAGTAACGCGGTGAAAAACAATATCTTCATCATTATTGGCGTGGTGTTCGCCCTGGTGGTCCTGCTCAAAATCGTCGGCAAGACGGCGAAGGGGGCAATGATCCTGGATACGATCAAGCTGAAGGCTCCTCTCTTCGGCGACCTGACGCGCAAAAGCGCGATCTCACGTTTCAGCCGCACGCTGGGCACGCTGGTCACGAGCGGTGTGCCGATCCTGCAGGCACTGAACATCACCCGGGAAACGGCGGGTAACCACGTGATCGCGAATGCGATCATGAAAGTGCATGACAGCGTGAAAGAGGGTGAATCCATCGTTCACCCGCTGGAAGCGAGCGGCGTGTTCCCGCCAATGGTCATCAGCATGATTGACGTGGGCGAGGAAACCGGACAATTGCCGGAAATGCTTTTGAAGATCGCGGAAGTGTATGACGACGAAGTCGACTCCGCGGTGACGGGCCTGACCTCGCTGCTGGAGCCGATCATGATCGTGTTCCTGGCGGTGGTGGTGGGAACGATCGTCATCGCGCTGTTCCTTCCGCTCATCAGCATCATCAGCGGCATGCAGCAACAGACCTAAAGGAGCCCCCGTGCAAAATCCCAAGTTCTTCCGAGGATTCACCCTGATCGAACTCCTCGTCGTGATCGCCATCATTGCCATTCTGGCGGCCTTGGTGCTCAGCACGGCGGGCTTCATCCAGAAGAAGGGAGCCCGAGCCCGGGCGGAAGCCGAGATCGCAGCCCTTTCCGCAGCCCTGGAGAGCTACAAGGCAGACAATGGGGATTATCCCAGCAATTCAGCGGCAGATCCGGATGCGACCGGCGTGCCCAACGCTGCAGGAAACTCCCTGATCATGACCAACCTCAGTCCGAAAGTGGCCAACGAGAAGGTCTACTTCGAATTCAGCAAGAACATGACGAATGCGACCACCATCCTCGATCCTTTTGGCGAGGCGTATGGTTATCGCTATCCCGGCAAGAAGAACGGTTCAAATTTCTTCGATTTGTGGTCGCGCGGCGGTAGTTCGATCACGAATCAGTGGATTGGCAACTGGTAGGCCAAAGCATTCGTCGGGGATAGCCGGCGGCAAGGCGACTCGCGGCTGAATGCGTTCCCCGATGGATGAGGTCGTAAACTGACCAAATATTTGGCAGGGCAAGCCACCAAACGCCCGTCTGACCGTCGACACAGGACGGTCGAAGAATACGTCAATGCTTGCAAGGTGAACCGACTGGGGCGGTTTCGCCGTTTTTCGCAAGCCAGCCGATCACGAAGGAGCTTCCCGCATCCAGGATACCGGCGTCGGCCAAGCTGAATCCTGCTTCGAGGGCGTAGCCCGACTTTTCCGCAACCGGCGTACGCGCAGAGGTAAGCGCTTCTGAAGTGGCGCCAATTTCAGCAAAGGTGGCCACTACACGAGCAATTTTACATTCCCAAACCGGTAGCAACACCGGGATTGGCGCTAGCGGCAGAGGCTGTCCAGAGCTTGATCAAGACACCAAGTCCTAGCCAACCGCACCAGCCGCGCGTTCCAACACGGCCAGGTCCATCTTTTCCATTTGCCAAACCGCGCTCGTCACTCGCTTCACCTTCGCCGGATCATCCCCGCACAACCAATCCCATATCTTCCCCGGCATGATCTGCCACGGCAGGCCGTACTTGTCCTTCAGCCAACCGCAGACATTGGGCTGGCCACCATCCGCGGCCAGTTTTTCCCAGAAATAATCGATCTCCTCTTGCGAATCGCAGTTCACCACCAGCGACACCGCATTCGTAAAAGGCATGCCTGGACCGCCATTCATCGCCACAAACTGCTGACCCTTGAGCTCAAACGCGATCGTCATCACCGTACCTGCCACGCCCGGCCCATCCTCCGGGTAACGCGTCGTCGAATGAATCTTCCCATCTTTAAAGACCGAGAGATAAAACGCGACGGCCTCCTCTGCCTGCGTGTCGAACCAAAGAAACGGCGTGATCTTTTGCATCGCCCAAACATGAACCTCGACACCGCAAAACACAATCAGGCGCGCGAGGAATAATGCCGTCGCTGCCGGGTTTCCGCGCCCTTCGCGTCCACAGTTATGGCCGTATGGACGCCCGCGCCAGGCCGGCGAAAAAGCGCTATTCCGACATGAGTCGCCGGAAGTCGGACTAGGCCCGGCCGATGCTGGTGTAGGTAAAGCCGAGACTACGCACGGTTTTTGGATCAAGCAGATTGCGGCCGTCGAAAATCATCGGCGTGTGCATGGCCTGCTTAAGCTCGGCGAGGTCAACTTTGGCAAATTCCTTCCACTCGGTGGCAATGATGAGGGCCTCGGCGCCCTGGGCGGCAGCGAGGGCGGAGTCCGCGAAAACGGCACCCTCGACCAGCTTGTACTCCTGAGCCTTCTCGGCACCCTTGGGATCATAAACCGACACGACGGCCCCCTCGGCAATGAGGTCGCGCACGACCTCGACAGCCACGGAACTGCGGACGTCGTCGGTGTCGGGCTTAAAGGTGAGACCCCAGACGGCGATTTTCTTTTCTCGCAGTACCCAGAGGGCTTCGCGGATCTTCTCGATAAAACGCTCCCGCTGGGTAGCGTTGATGTGCTGGACCTCTTTGAGCAGGGTGAAGGGCACGCCCAGATTATCGCTGATGGCGATGAAAGCTGCGATGTCCTTGGGGAAGCAGGAGCCTCCGTAGCCGATGCCGGCATTGAGGAAGTTGCGGCCGATGCGCTTGTCGGACCCGATGCCGTCGGCGACCTTTTCGACATCCGCGCCGCTGGCCTCACAAATCTGGGCGACCGCGTTGATGTAGGAAATCTTGAGGGCGAGGAAAGAGTTGGCGGCATGCTTGATCAACTCGGCGGAGTTGATGTCGGTCACGAGCACAGGAGCCATGAAGGGCTCATAGATCTTTTGCATGAGGGCTACGGCCTTTTCGCTGTTGCCGCCGACGACGATGCGGTCGGGCTTCATGAGATCCGGCACGGCGCAGCCCTCGCGCAGGAACTCGGGGTTGCTGACGACGTCGAAGTCAGCCTGCGGGTTGTAGCGGCGGATGGTGTCGGCGACCTTCTCACCGGTCTTTACCGGCACGGTGCTTTTATCGACGATGACGCGATATTGCTCGGGCTTGAGGACAGCGGCGATTTCACGCGCGACCTTCTCGATGTAGGAGAGATCGACGCTGCCATCGGGCTGCGGCGGAGTGGGCACCGCGATGAAAACCACGTCGGAGTTGTCGACGCCCTCCTTGGTGCTGATGGTGAAACTCAGACGCTTGGCGGCGACGTTTTGGTGGACGAGTTCCTCCAGGCCCGGCTCGTAGATCGGAATCTTTCCGGCCGTAAGCATGTCGACCTTGCGCTGGTCGTTATCAACACAAATGACATCGTGGCCGACCTCGGCGAAACATGCGCCGCTGACAAGACCAACATACCCGGAACCAATGATGCAGATTTTCATGATGAAATAAAAAGTGAGATCAAAAAACTTAGTCACCGTTCGCGCCCGGCTCGATCGGCGACGTGGCCTGATCGAACTGAACCGGCAGGGTGACCTGGGGAGCATTTTTCAAGGTGAGAACGAGGAGGACGCCGAGATCGGTGTCGCCGCCCAGGTTGTCACGCACCTGAGCGCCAAAGGAGGCCACCCAGCTGGAAAGATCGCGATGGATCATGTAGCGCTGATATTGGAGGACCTGCGAGAAGTACTCGTATTGCTCGTAGATACTGACGCCCCACTGGTCGTTGATGCGGAGGTAGGCGTAGAAGTCGATCTGGCTGTTGTCGGCAAAAAACTCGTTGCCGTCGATGTAGCGATGGCCGATGCGGAAGGTGAGGCTGCGCGTCGGCATGAAGTTGAAACCGGTGTTAAACTCGGTGAAGCCCTCGGCCACGAGGGGAAGCTGGGACTCCACGTCCAGATAGAACCAGGGCACGGGACGGAGGCGGTAGATATTGAAGAGATTCGACACGGAGCTGTCGGAGTACGGATTGTCGAAATTCACATCCACGAACGTATCCAGGGTCATCCACTGGAAGGTGGTCTGGTCGCGGCGCGTCTGGAGACGATTGCGCACACCGAGACGCATGATGCTCCAAGTGTCGATGGTGTCGATGGCGGTGAACTGGGGAAAGTCCAGCGGCAGCAACTGGGTGGAGGGGACGACGCGGTCGAACTGCAAGATGTCCTGCGGGCTGGGGCCGAAGTTGTTGACGTAAGAGTAGTTGAGGTACGGCTGCATGATGTGCCGGAGCCCATCGAGACCGAGGGACCGGGACTGAATGCGCTCATAGGCCTTGGACAACTTGGTTGAAACCTCCACACCGAAATTCACGACGGGCCGGAAGACGGCACCCTTGCTTTGCAGGGTGGGAGTCGGCGAATTCAGCGGAGTGCTTTCAATGGAGGGACCAGGAATGGTCTGCACCATGCCGCTGTCGGGATCAAACTCCGTGGTGGTGCCATCGAAATCGAGGAAGGTTCCGCTGTCCGAGTAATAAGTGGCACGAAAACCCATGCGGGGAGTGATGTTCAGCCAGCCGAAAAACTGGTTTGGGAAGGACAGTTGATGGAAGGTGTCGAAACGGGTGGCGCTGTAGTTAGGGAAGTCCTCCTCGCCGAACTCGGGCTCGTAGCTGAAGGCGCGGCGGTAGCTGCCGACGCTCGATTC
Source organism: uncultured Chthoniobacterales bacterium (assembly GCA_964445975.1). Classification (GTDB taxonomy): domain Bacteria; phylum Verrucomicrobiota; class Verrucomicrobiia; order Chthoniobacterales; family Terrimicrobiaceae; genus CAYUMP01. The sequence continues at coordinate 57,088 of CAYUMP010000014.1, forward strand.
GCCATCGTAGAAGAATGGCAGGCCGAAGATGCGGTGCTGCTTGACGTCGAGCACGAGCTCGGGCAGGCGCTCGGTGGTGTCCTGAAAGTCGTTGATCTGCCAGCGGCCAATGAGGTTGAGGGTGTAGAACTCATCCCATTTCGTGACGGAGAGGTAGGTGTCCGGCTGAGGATCGAGGCGAAATTCGTTCGGATAAAAGTCTTCCAAGAAGTCGACGTCGCTGAGCAGGTTGATGTCGGCCGTGACGTAGATGTCGTCGGTGACAAAGAGGCGGTGCTTGAAAGTGACGCGATAACGACCGCTCTTGCCGGGTTCGTCGGGCTCGCCAGGGCCGCCGACGTTGCGATCCGGCTGGTCGTCGAAGGCGTAGTAGGTGACGAGATCGCCGAAGCTGCGGTTGTCCTTGCCGTATTTAAATTTTGCGTCGAAGCCAAGGGCGGCGCCAAACTCGGTGCGGAAGTCGGAACGGACCTTGCCAACGATGTTGTCGCCCGAACCGATGGGAAAGCTGTAGGCGGTCTGCAAGTAGGCGCCCCAGCGCGAATCGTAACCCGGAAGGAACTCGAAGCCGGTGTTATTGATATTCGCGAAGATGTAGGGGAACCAGAAGACGGGGGTCTGGCCGACGTAGACGGTGGAGTTGGTAAAGATGACGCGGCTGTTGGGATAGATACGGACGCTGTGGGACTTCACCTTGAAGTCGGGCTTGGAGGAATCGTCGGCGGTGAAGATGGCGTCCTTGACCCGGAACTCGTTGGTGGAGGGGGCACGCAGACTGAAGGCGTGAAAAAACATGGGGTAGTGCGCGCCGGAAAACTCGAGGGCACGCATCTGCTTGGTCTCGAGGTTGAAAAGGGAACGCTGGCCGGTAAGCACCTCGTTGGGGGTGTAGAGGCGGATGTTGCCGATGAGGAGGACGTCGCGGGTATCGGGATTGTACTCGGCGTAGTCGCAATAGATGCTGTAGTCGCCGTAGTGGATCTGGACGTTGTCCTCGGCGATGGCCACGCCGCCTTCAAAGCGGGTGTTGCCGTCCGCGGTGATCTCGACCGGAACGTCGCCGAAGCTTCCGAACTGAGCCTGGGCACACAGGGCCAGCCCAAGCCAGATCAAAACTCCCAAAAAACGACGTATCCTCATGCGAAGGGGCGAGGCTATTTTGCCCACCCTTGCTGGCAAGAGAAAAACACCTGTCGAGGGCCAAGTTTTCCCGGCAAACCCTTCATGGAGCGGCTTCAATGTCGATTACTGAGGAAAACCACCGCCACGCCGCCGAGGATCATGGCCCCACCCAGAACGGTGGCGAGGTTGATCTGGACCTCCCGGAAAAAGGCCCAGGCGAAAAAGGCGACAAAGAGCGGATAGGAAATCTCGATGAGAGAGGCGAGGGTGGCGTTTTTCTCGCCGATGGCCATGTAGATGAGCAAGGCCCCGGCGACGGAGGTCACAACGGCGACGGTAAACCAGACGAAATCACCGCCCAGTCCCCTCACCTCGCCCGGGAGCGTGCCGAGTTTGCCGGTGAAGGCCAGTATAGCCCCAGCGGAAAGGGTCCCGAAAAGAGCGTAACTGAAGAAAAAAGAGAGAGGAGTCAGGCCCCGCTCAATCACCCGGCCGCTCGCCGCATAGCTGATACCCCAAATAATCGCCGCCGACAGCGCATAGATGATCCACATGCGAGCGGAGCCTAGCGGGTCCGGGCCGCGAAAAAAGGTGTTTTCGCGTCAGCCGCCGACCGATTCGTAGCGACGGATGCCGCGGCGCCACATCCAGCGAGCCCAGACATAGCTGATGACCACCCAGCCGGCCTGGATGGCGAGGCCGCGCCAGAGTTCGGGTCCGCGCACTTTTTCCATGAAGACGGCGACGGGAAAATAAAGCTCATAGGTAAAAGGCAGCCAGGTGAGGATAGCCTGCATCCAGTCGGGCATGACATTGAGGGGGAAAAGCCGGCCACTGAGATAGTACTCAAAAGAATAAAGGATGAAGACGACGGTGGAGATCTCCAAAATCCAGAAAGCCAGCATGGCGAGCGCGTAGGCAATGAGGAACTGGATGGCGGCGGCCATGACGAGCGAGACAAAGAAGAGGGGCCAGGTCATCAGATCCTTCGGCGGCACGATAAACTCCCGGAACCAGATAAAAACGGCAATGACGGGAAAGATGGTGATCGCGGTATAAAGCAGGCGGGAGCTGAGGAAAATGCTGACCCGGTAGGCGAGATAGTCGATCGGCTTGGAGAGGAAGTTATTGATGTTGCCCTCGCGGATGTCGGCGGCGATCTGCCATTCGTCATCGGTGGGGGTGACGAGGTTATCAACCAGGAGGACAACGAGAAAATAGTAGACGATCTGCCCGAAATCGTAACCGCGGATGTCCTGTCCGCGGGACTCGAAGAGGGCCTGCCAGATGAAGACGGTGCCGAGCAGCGGCACCATGGCAAAAAGCGAGCGCAGGAGGAAATTCCACCGGTAGACGAAGGTGTTCTGCAAGCCGGTGGTGAAGACGCTCCAGTATTTGACCATGGGAAAAGGACATCTAACCACAGACGGCGCGGGGGATGGAGAAAGAAAGTGAGCCGGTATTTTTCTGCTGGCTGTCGCTGGCGCTTCCATCCAGCATTTGCCGTCTTTGTTGTACCCATGAAAATTCAACGCGCATTGATCTCCGTTTCCGACAAGACCGGCATCGTCGAGTTTGCCCGCGCCCTGCACGAGCAGGGGGTGGAAATCCTTTCCACCGGCGGCACGGCCCGCAGCCTGCAAAGCGAAGGCATTCCCACGGTGGAAGTCTCACAGTTCACCGGGTCGCCCGAAATCATGGACGGCCGGGTGAAGACGCTGCATCCCAAGATCCACGGAGGGCTGTTGTATCTCCGCGGCAATGAGGAACACGAGAAGCAGGCCAAAACGCATGGCATCCGCCCGATTGATCTGGTGGTGGTGAACCTTTATCCTTTCGAAGCGACCATCGCGAAGGAGGACGTGACGCTGGGGGAGGCGATCGAGCAAATCGATATCGGCGGACCTTCCATGATCCGCAGCGCCTCGAAGAATTACCAATCGGTGACGGTGGTGACCGATCCGGCCGACTATCCCGCCGTGCTCGAAGACATGAGGGACGAGAAAGGCGGCACGAGCCTGACGCTGCGTGAGCGTCTGGCGATCAAAGCCTTCACCAATACGTCGGCCTATGACCGGGCGATCGCAGGATTTTTGAATCGCGAGCAGGAAACCTCGGCGGCCTTCCGGCTGGAGCTGCCTTTGGAAATGCGCCTGCGTTATGGCGAGAATCCGCACCAGCAGGCGGAGCTTTACGGGGACTTCAACTCGTATTTTGAGAAGCTCCAGGGCAAGGAGCTTTCATATAACAATATCCTCGATATCAGCGCGGCGGCGGGGTTGATCAGCGAATTCTCGAAGCCGACGGTGGCCATCCTCAAGCATACCAACCCGTGCGGTATCGGCACCGATCCTGATCTGCGCACGGCGTGGGACCGGGCGTTCGCGACGGACAAACAGGCGCCGTTCGGGGGCATCATTATTTGCAACCGTCCCCTCACCCTGGCACTGGCGAAGGCGATTTCGGAAATTTTCAGTGAAGTGATCATTGCTCCGGAGTTCGACGCGGACGCGCGCTCGCTGCTGTCGAAGAAGAAGAATCTGCGGTTGATGAAGAGCCTGCGGGCTCTGCCGGAAAGCGGACGCGATATGCGCTCGGTGGTGGGCGGTTTACTGGTGCAGGACACGGACTCCTCGGACATCCCGGAACTGGAGCATCGGGTCGTGACAGAACGCCCGCCGTCCAAGGACGAGATCGAGGCGATGGAATTCGGCTGGAAAGTGGTGAAGCACGTGAAATCCAATGCGATCGTGTATGCGAGCAAGGACCGCACGCTGGGAATCGGAGCCGGGCAGATGTCGCGGGTGGATTCCTCGCGTATCGCGGTATGGAAGGCGCAGGAGGCGGGCCTTTCGCTCAAGGGCAGCGCGGTGTGCAGTGATGCGTTTTTCCCCTTCCCGGACGGGCTCATTGCGGCCGCGGAGGCGGGTGCGACGTGCGCGATCCAGCCGGGGGGCTCGGTGCGGGACGAAGAGGTGATCAAGGCGGCGAACGAACGGGGCGTGGCCATGGTCTTCACGGGCTTCCGGCATTTCCGGCATTAATTTTTCGCAACTTCTCGGAAAGGAGACGGTTATTTCCTATATGGACGAAAGGAACGAACAAGATGCCCTGTGGGATCTGCTAGGCAAGGCCCGGCAGACAGAAGCCTCCCCTTATTTCACGCGCAAGGTTTTGCGCGCGGTACAGGAAGAGGTTCGCCCGGGCTTTTCGTTTGCGCTGTTGCTGCGCTGGCTGATTCCGGTTTCCGCGACAGCGGCGGTGGTCATCGGCTGGTCGGCGTATTCCTGGCAGCAGGACGAGAAAACGGCGGAGTTCAATGCCTATTTCGACATGGCGGCCGACATACAGTCCCTTGTCGTTCAGGATGATACGTCGATCTGGATTGATTCCTGATCAGGCGGCTTCCTGAGCCAGGAGGTAGTTGACCATTTCGCGGACGTGACGCGAGCGGCGGCGGTCCATCAGGATTTCCAGACTCTTGTCGGGGGAGCCCCATTCGAGAATCTCAATGGTGACCCGGCGGACGCCCCAGCGGTTCATCTCGCGGGTGCTGGGCTTGAAAAGGTCGATGGTGCTGGTGCCGACCATGGCGCTGCCGATGTCGTCGACGACGTATTCCTGGTCGCTTTCGACGACGCGAAAACGGGTTCCCAAGGGCCAACGCGACCAATCGGCGGCGGCGCTGCGGATTTTACCGGACTTGAGTGGCTTGCCGATGGCATTGGAGGAGGGATAGGCGCCATTCTCGGCGGCACCGTAGGTGTAGGCGGTGGTGCGGACGTTCTCGACCCGCTGACCCAGTTGCTGATCCTTGCTTCTGGAAGCGTGGACGGAGCCCGCGGCCAGGAGCAAAGCGCTCAGGTATAGGAGAAATTTCGACTTCATGAGCGGAGACCGTAAGCGCCATTTCGGGCTCCGCAACCGGTTTTTACTCATTATTGCAAACACGTGGCAATAACGAGATAGGCTATTTTTCGAGCAATTCGATAAGTTTGGGGTAGACGATGGCGGTTTGCTGGTCCGGTTGATTGGGGTCGATGAAGTCGTGGGGGACCTTGAGAGAGGCGTCGAATTGGTGGACTTCGACGGGGTGGTGGGCACGCCACTGATCGACGAGTTGGGTGGTGAGAGCGTTGTTGGCGGCGGCGTCGATGGCGGTGGTGACGACGAGGAGCGAGGGGGTGCGCGGGGCCGTTTGGGCGGACTGACGGAGGACTTCGCGGCCGAGGAGCATGGTTTCGCCGACGACGCGGGTGGGAAAGCGGGGATAGGCGTAGGGTGGGCCGGGGTTGTTTTCCTTCAGCGCGGGATTCCACCAGAAGAACATGTTAGGCAGGCGGAGGAGGATGCGCTCGACGGGGCTGATGGACCACAGAGGAAGACCAGCGGGAGCGAGAAAGGGGGAAAGGAGGGCGACCTTGTGGAGATCGGAGCGATTCTGGCCCATCCAGGCGGCGGTGGTACCGTTGATGGAAAGGCCGACGACGACGACTTTTTGGCCGAGGCCACGAGCGGCGTCAGCGGCGTCGTTGCCGTAGTCAAGCATGTCCTGGGCGGTCAGGCGGGCCCAATCGGTGGTGAGGCGGTTCTCTTCGCCGTGGTAGGGCAGGCGGGGGATGTAGACGTTGTGCCCGCGCTCGTAGAAGAGCTGGCCGAGGGGGGTAAACTGGGCGGGGCAATTGGAGAGGCCGTGGAGGAAAACGAAGACGTATTCGGTGGGGCGGCCATGATCCAGCAGGACGGGACGGCATTTCTCACGCACGAAGGCGGGGGTCGCGGCGATACCGGCGCGAATCTCCCGAACCGCCTGCTCATACGATGGGGCGGGGCCGGACTGATGCCCAAAGGGCCTATGCATGATGGGAAAGAAGGCGATGAAGAGCAAAGCCGCCACCACCAAGACAACCAAGGTGAGAAAAAACCGGAGAATCCGTTTCATTCACCCCGATAGATGCAGCGGGCGGTTGGCGTCTCATGGAGCACGATCTCGGCCAGACCCGGGAGTTGCGGGGCGAGCTTTTGCCAGAACCAGGCGCACATGAGCTCGATGGTGGGGTTTTCGAGACCGGGCACCTCATTGAGGTACTTGTGATCGAGCAACTCGATAAGCGGCTCGATGGCGCGGCTGATCCTGGCGTGATCGTAGATCCAGCCGGTTTCGGGATTCACCTCCCCTTCCACCACAATCTCGAGTTTGAAGCTATGGCCGTGCATGCCACCGCATTTGTGTCCGGCCGGCACGTTGGGCAGGGTCTGGGCAGCTTCAAAAGTATAATCCTTGGCAAGGTGGGCTTTCACGGGGGCCTTTTATACGCCGCGGGCGCGCGGTTCCCAGATGAATTTATGCATTTGCAGCTGAAAACGCGCGGGCAGTTTGTCCTCCAACATCCAATCGACGATCTGGCGGGGTTCAATGCGGCCAAAAATCGGGCTGAGGAGCACGGAACGGACCTTTCCAGCCAACCCATGGCGAAGAATCTGGTCGCGGGACCATTCGTAATCCTCGCGGGAACCGATGACGCATTTGACCTCATCACCTTCCCGAAGGTGGTCGATATTGGCGGGCAGGTTGCGCGCGCACTCGCCGCTGGAAGGCGTCTTCAAGTCCATGATGCGATGGACCCGGGGGTCAATTTTCGAGATGTCGTGGGCTCCGCTGGTCTCGATGAGCACGGTCCGACCGGCGTCGCAGAGGGCGGTCATCAGCGGCAGGACGTTCCTTTGCAGGAGAGGCTCGCCTCCGGTGATTTCCACCAGAGGACAATCGAAGGCGAGTGTTTCCGCCAAAATGTCCGCCAAAGGCCGCTTTACGCCCTCGTAGAAGGCATATTCCGTATCGCAGTAGGTGCAACGGAGATCGCAGGCGGTCAGCCGGACGAAGACACAGGGCAGCCCCGCCCAGGTGCTTTCGCCCTGCACGGAGAAGTAGATCTCGTTGATTTTAAGAGTGAGTTTGCCGTCCACGAAAACCGTAAAGTCCCGCATCCCGGCGCCGAATGCCAAACATTTTCCGCTTCGCCCCGGCGGAAGCATTCGTATTGTGGGTGGATGCCGTTGAAAGACACCCAAAACGAACGCGACACGAGGAAGCTGCCCATTGATCGCGTCGGCATCAAAAACCTGCGTTATCCGATCCAGATCCGGGACAAGGATCATGCGGTGCAGAGCACCATCGCCACCGTGCAACTGACGGTGGACCTGCCGCACCATTTCAAGGGCACCCACATGAGCCGCTTTGTCGAAGTGCTGGCGTCGCACGGTTCGGTCCTGCATGTGGACAACATCCGCGACATCCTGCAGCAACTGACCAGACGGCTGGAGAGCGATTGCGCGCACGTGGATTTCGAATTTCCGTATTTCCTGGAAAAGAAAGCCCCGGCGACGGCGGCGGTGGGAGTGATGGATTACACGGCCCGATTCAGCGCCACTTTGGAAAAAGGCAAAATGGATTTCGTGGTGACGACAATGGTGCCGGTAACGACGCTGTGCCCGTGTTCCAAGGCGATCAGCGCCCGAGGAGCCCACAACCAACGCGGACTGGCCACGCTCGCAATCCGCTTCAAGAAGCCGATGTGGATCGAGGACATGATCCGGATGGCAGAGGACAGCGCGAGCAGCGAGCTATACAGTCTGCTCAAACGCCCGGATGAGAAGGCCGTGACAGAGCGGGCCTACGACAATCCGGTCTTCGTGGAGGACCTCGTGCGCAACATGGCCCAGCGATGCGAGGAGGACGCGAACATCCTTTGGTATCGCGCGGAAGCGGAAAATTTTGAGTCGATCCACAATCACAATGCGTACGCCCTGATCGAGAAGCGCGGCCCGAAAACATCCCGCGCAAAAAAATCCACCCGATAGGCAGGTACGGAGAAGGCCCTAAGGAAGGGCGACGAAATCCGGTTGCGGTTTTGTGTGATCATGCCAATACATTGTACATATATGCTTCGCCCCTGGCTTACCCTGCCCGTTGTTCTCGTCACTCTGAGTTTTGGAAATCTCCACAGTCAAACCGCGCAGAGCGTGGGCGGATCGGTGCAGGAGAAAGCAGGCATCGCCCTGGTCAAACCCCAGCCATGGGCCAAGGACAGTGAAGCAACGGTGGTGGAGTTTCAGTCATACATCAATCGGACCGGCTACTACGAATTCGCAAGCAAATCGGGGACCAAGCGCCAAGTCCCCGCCTCCAAGGTCGTCAAGGTGGTGGAATATTCCGTGCCGGAACAGATTCAAGAAATGGTCACGGCCGAGGAGCGCCAAAAAGTGCTGAGCGCGATCGCTGAATTAAAAGATGTGGCGACGAAATTTCCATCCACCCGCACGTATATCGGGCCTTCGCAGAAGGTCCTCGAAGCCGAGGTGGCGAAATACGATGCCGGAGAAATCAAAACCAAGGGTGCCTGGGTGAACCGGGAGGCTTTTCAAAAGCAACAGGCGTCCAATGTGGCGAACCTGCTGAAGTCGGATGTCATCCAAGCCAAGCCGGCAAGCAGCTTCGACCTGGTCAACGATCCGAAATACATCGCGCTGAAAGAACAGAGCGCCTCCAGCCCGGCCGTGAAGGCGATTCTGCAGGAAATTACCGATCTGCATGAGAAGTTGGTGCGCGCAGAAAAGCGCAAGGAAGTGATGGCCACCCTGGCCGCTCCGGCGCTGGACTATGCGGGAGCGGAAAGCGCAATCACGACGCTCAAGGCCCTGAAACCGGATGAGGAACCAGCGGCGGCCGCCCTGGTGAAATCGTGGACCACGGCCAGCGCAACCGTCAAGGAGACGGAGGCCACGGCAAAGGACCTCTCCGCCAAACTGGAAACGGAAATGGGTGCCGTGCAGGCGGAAGACGCGGTACCGGAATTGTCTCCGGAGTTGGACAAACAGATCGCTGATCTTCGACAGAAAACGACAATCTTCATGGCGACCAAGCCAGCTCCCCAATTGGTGAGCGAAGCCCGGCCGGCCCTGGCGGTGGCGGAAGCCGGAGCCACCTTCAAGGCCCTGAAGCCGCTCTTTACCCAAAAGCAATTCCTGCAGGCGAAGGACGCGCTCGACCACTTCGGCCGCCAGGCCCACAACATCGGACCGCAGACCGTGCGGGTCGTTTCCGGGCTGCAACGCTACACGGCGGGCAAGATCGAGGAATTCAGCCGCTTGCGTGAGGAAGCCAAATTGCTGGCGGGTTCGAATAAACCGGCCGAAGCGCTGGCGAAATATGAGGCCGCCTACGCCGTGATCCCCGACAACGAGGTCAACGCGGAGATCGCGAAGCTGAAGAACAACGCGCCGCAATAATTCGGCTTGTGGCCGAGCCCGCGCGGCGCATCATCACGCGGCATGGAACATTCAGAGCGCTGCCGCATTTCCACGGAAATCCGGGTCATGTATTTCGACACGGATGCCGGGGGAGTCGTGCACAACATTGCCTATCTCCGCTTCATCGAAACGGCTCGCACCTATCTGGCCATGAAGATGGGCATGAGCTTTGAGGAGATCGCCCGGACAAAGATCCACCCGGTGGTGGTGCGGACGGAAATCGACTACCGCAAGCCGGCGCTGCTGGGCGATCTGCTGCTGGTCAACGGCCGGGTAACGGAAACCTCCGGCATTCGTTTTTGGGTGGAATTTGAAATCGTGCGACCGGCGGACGGAGCGACGCTGGTGACCTGTCGACAGGCGCTGGCTTTGGTGCAAATGCCCGCCGGCAGGCCGGTGCGGCTGCCGGCGGGCTTCCCGGAAAATTTTTCACTGCCTTCGTGAAGCATTGGCATCTGCCAGTCCTGCTCCTGCTGGCGGCAGCTCTCTGCATAGGCACGGCGGGCTGGGGCGACCTTTACAACGAAACGGACGGCCAATATGGCGGGGCGGCCCGCGTGATGGCGCAGGGAGGTTCGTGGCTGATTCCGGAAAACAATGGCTCCCCCCGCCTGGTCAAGCCTCCCCTCCTCTACTGGGCCATGGCCGGCTCGATGCAGGTCTTCGGCATCAATGCCTTTGCCGCCCGCCTGCCCAGCGCCCTCTCGCTCGCAGCCTGGGTGGCCGTGACCTACCTGATCGGAACAAGGCTGGGCGGGGCCCGGCGTGGATTCCTAGGCGGCCTGATTCTCCTGACCTCCCTCGGGACCTTCACCCTGGGCCGCATTATCATGCCGGAGCCTATGTTTTCCGCGCTGATCGCGGGGGCGCTGTATTGCGCGCTGCGCGGGTATGAAAACGAGAACGCGCGACGGGGTTGGTTTGCGGGATTCTGGCTTTGCGCTTCGCTGGCCAGCTTCACCAAGGGCTGGCACGGTGCGATTTATCCGCTGGTCATCATGGGCGGCGTGGCACTGCTGAACAAAGAGGCACGGCCAAAACTTGCCGAGCTGATCTCCTGGCAAGGGCCGCTCATTTTCGCCGCCATCAACCTGCCCTGGTATTTCTACGTCGAATCGAAGTTCCCGGGTTTTGTGAACAATCTTTTCTTCGCCGAACAACTGGGGCACGTCACCGGTTCCGACGCACCGGCCACGTCGTACACCAGCGTGCCGCGACTCCAGTTTTTGCTCCTGCATCTGGCGTGGTTCTTTCCCTGGTCGCTGGTGGCGGGTTTCGCCCTGCCGGGCAGGTCGCGAGAGATCCTCGATGGTCTCCGCCGACCTTCCTTCCCCGCAGCCCTGCTGCTCTGCTGGCTCGTGGTGATCGGCCTTTCCGTGATGCTGGCAGGGCAGCGACAGGATTACTACTCCATGTCCCTGTGGCCGGCCTTTGCCCTGGGGACGGCCTGGCTGGTCGAAAAATCCTCCCTCCGACCCGCCGCCATTTTTTTGACGATCCTGATGGCCGCGGGCCTTGGCTTTTTCCTGGTTCTTCCTTCGCTGGCGACCGGGAAGGAAACGGCCGCCCTGGCGGAGCGTGCCACAGCCTGGACGACGGTGATCAACCTGGACGCCGGCGTGTGGAAAGGCTTGCAGGTGACCGCACTCCTTGCATTGGGCGGGGGATTGCTGGGCAGCCTGACCGCCGGGCTGGCCCGCAAACGCTCCGTGGCTCTGGCCGGTTTTGCCCTCTTGGGAATCAGTCTGGATCTGGGAGCGCTGAGTGGCACGTCGATCATTTCACCCTATTTCTCGCTGGCAAAGGCGGTGCCCTCGATCGACCCGGCCTCCCGGTTGGTCTACGATGGAGGGCTGGATACAGGCAGCAGCCTGCTGTTTTACACGGATCAGCCGGTAGCCTATCTCGACCGGCGGGTGGAAGAGGACTTTATCGTGCGGAAATTCGGAGTGGGGCGGGAGCACTTCCTGACGGACAAACAGCTGGTAGCACTCTGGAAGGCGGGAACTCCAATCACCCTGGTAACAGAGGCCAAAAGGCGGCCGGAATGGGAAAAACTGTTGGGAACGCCGCTGACTCCCCTCACCCATTGCGGGACACAGATTCTGCTGAAAAATTGAATCTTTCTTTGGCAGCGGGTTAGGTTCGTGTTTACTCCCACCTCTTATGGAAAATGTGATCATTGTTGGCACCGGCTGCGCCGGACTCACGGCCGGTATTTATACCGCCCGGGCCAACCTCTCTCCCCTCATCCTGGAAGGCCGCCAGCCCGGCGGCCAGTTGACCACCACGACCGCAGTGGAAAATTTCCCCGGTTTTCCCGAAGGCGTGGACGGCCCCGACCTGATCGTGCGGATGCACCAGCAGGCGGAGAAGTTTGGCGCCCGATTTGAATACGGCACGGTGGAGGAATTTGAACATGCGGGCGGCTATTCCCGACTCAAGGTCGACGGCAAGTGGATGGAAACCAAGACGCTGATCATCGCGAGCGGCGCATCGCCGCGCTATCTGGGCATCGACCGCGAAAAGGAATTGATCGGCCATGGCCTGACCTCGTGCGCCACCTGCGACGGGGCCTTCTACCGCAACGTGCCGGTGTGCGTGGTAGGCGGAGGAGACTCGGCCTGCGAGGAAGCCACTTTCCTGACCCGATTTGCCTCCAAGGTCTACCTGATCCACCGCCGCGACACGCTGCGGGCTTCCAAGATCATGGCGGACCGGGCGCTGGCCAATCCCAAGATCCAGCCGATCTGGAACAGCGCGATCACGGAGTACGTCACCGATGAAAGCGGCGAAGTGAGCGCGGTGAAACTCTTCAACACCGTGAACGGCGCAACCAGCGAGCTGGAGGTCAAGTGCGTATTCGTCGCCATCGGGCACGAACCCAACACGGCCCCGTTCCGCGGCAAGCTCGCGACGGATGAAAACGGCTATCTCGTCCAAGCCAAGGGCACCCACACGAACCTGCCCGGAGTTTTCGCCGCCGGCGATGTGGCGGACCATGTTTATCGTCAAGCCATCACCGCCGCCGGACAGGGTTGCGCCGCCGCCATAGACGCAGAGCGTTGGCTGGCGGACCAGGAGTGAAAATCTGTGACCTGACGCAGTTTTACTCGCCGGTGAGCGGCGGGGTGCGCCGTTACGTCGAACAGAAGGTCGCCTACATCCGCAAGGAGCGGCCGGATTGCCAGCATGTCCTCGTCATACCGGGCGAGAAGACGGAGTCATTCGGCGATGAGATGGCGAAGATCTACACCATCGCGTCGCCGCTGATCTCACGCACGTCGCGTTACCGGGCGCTGCTGAAGCTGCATTTGGTGGAGGAAGTACTCGAGCGCGAGCAGCCGGATATCATCGAGTCCGGCGACCCCTATCAACTGGCGTGGAAGGCCGTGGCCTCGGGACGCGGGCTGGATATCCCGGTGGTCGGATTTTACCATTCGCATTTCCCGGAGGCGTACATCCGGTCGGTGGCCAAATATTTCGGGAACGTGGCCATTTCGATCGCGGAAGACGTGAGCCGCAACTACGTGAAGTCGCTCTACAACAGCCTGGAACGCACCTTCGTGCCGAGCCCGATCCTGGCCAACCTGCTGCGCGATTGGGGAGTGGAGCGGGTGGAGAGCATCGACCTGGGAGTCGATATCGAGGTGTTCCACCCAGAGGAAAGCGGACCCAATCCCATTCGCGAAGAACTGGGCATTCCCATCACACCGAAACTTTTGCTCTATGTCGGGCGGCTGGCGTCGGAAAAAAATGTGCGCACCATGTTCGATGCGGTGGCGGAGCTGCACCGGCGCGCGCCGGGGCAATACCATCTGCTCGCGCTGGGCGACGGCACCCTGCGCTCCTCCCTTCTCCGCCTGAAAGAGGAAACCAATGCGGTGACGTGGATTCCATTCTGCGCCGATGCCGAGCGCCTGGCCACCATCTACCGGGCGGCCGATCTCTTTGTGCATCCCGGCATCCAAGAGACCTTCGGTTTGGTGACCTTGGAAAGCCAGGCCAGCGGCACGCCAGTGGTGGGCATTCGCGGCAGCTATATGGACCGCATTATTTTTTCCAACCAGCAGCAATGGGCGTCGGAAAACACGCCGGGGTCGCTGGCGACGGCGATCGAGGCCAAGTGCCAGCAGGACCTGGAGGCGATCGGCCTCCAGGCCAGCAAGGCGGCACGGGAGCGGTACTCGTGGAAAACCGTCTTCGCCCGGCTCTTCGGGCTCTACGGCGACGTGATCAGCACGTATAGCCGCTAATTACCAAAGAAGCGGACCGGTGGTACGGCGCGGGCCGATCTGCGCGAGATTCGTGACCCGGCGCTCTTGGGTATTCAGCGTGATTTCCCGATAGCGTTCGTATTCCGCAGGACCCCCTTCGTACAGGTGGCCACGGCCGGGGTCGGCATAACGATAGATGACACCCCCGGCGCGCATTTTGCCTTCGACCTTGTAGGGGGGGATTTTGGCGAGTTCGGCCGTAGTGGCTGGAACGACCTTGAAGCCGGCCTGGCGGAGGCGATTTTCCGTGCCGCGTTCCTCACTGCGTTCGACGGCGGCACATCCGACAACGCTCAGCAGGGAAAGAAGCAGGAGCGATCTCATGGGGAAAAAATATCCCATCGCCACCGCGAACCCAACCGAAAATCCGCAACCTTAAGGGAAATGAGAACCTACGGCAGCAGATGATCCACGGTGTCGTGCAACCCACTTGGCTCAACATCAATACGGATGGTCTTTTTGCAATCTGCGTTCAGATCGTGCAGCGATGGGCTCAGGAAGGAACCGGAACCGGTAAAGGTGCCGTGACTGCCGGAAATCACCGTCTGGCTGAGAAGAGTGGCCGGGATATCCCCCGCCACCTCCAATCCGGTCTCAGCGGCGGCCCCGGTCGCATCAAAATTCCGAATCGCCAGGCGTTTCGTACGCGAGTTGTTACTCGCTGCGCTGCCTGACCCTCCCTCGTCGCCGATAAAAAACAGTGACTTGGCCATTCCCTCGAATTTGAGGTTGCTGATGTTCAGATTGGCCCCATGGCCTTTGACAATGGCCCGGATGCGATTGTAGGTCGTGCCCGAAATCGTCACCGAATAGGTGCCGCTATTGACAATATGGATGTCACGCAGGACGAGATTTTTCGCTCCCAGCAGGGCAATGATCGGTGACTGATCTCCTGTACTCTTGGGTGTGCCACTTTTATTTACGTTCTTACGCAGAATTCCTGAATCCGTGATTGTCGCCCCAGAGACGGTGGCAGACTGATCATTGACGGTTTCGTAGGCTCCGGAGGCCGATTGTGTGGTTATCGGATTGTAGTAGGCCAAATTTCCGAAGACGAAAGGCGTATCCGTATGGTGGATTTTCACATTGGTGAAATTGATGTTCCAGGCAATATTTCGCACCAAGTCCCCAATCGGGTTTATCGGCTCACCTTCTCTAGGTGGTTTATTACGAAACGGATGGTAAGTCCCCGATACGTAACAGTCCAATCCGCAAGCGGTGGAAAAACCGATCGACGAATTCTCGACCTTTGATCCGATGACGTAGACATCCTTCACCCCGCTTTCAAATTGAAAAGCCCTTCCCCCCTGCTCACTGAAACCATGGTCGTCGCTGTTCCCCCAGATGGCGTTTTTGACCACCCCGTTTTCGATGGTGATGTCCTCGGCTCCATTGCCAAAGCTGATGCCGTTTTCCCCGGGCACAGCCGGCCCTCCCGCATCCACATGAGGGTTTAGGATCTTGATATGACGCACCATGCGATTCGCCGCCCATTCGAACCCCCAACTGTTTTCGTTACTGAAGGCGGTGCCATTGGAAGTCTGTCCCGTCAGGCGTACGAAGGAGGGGTTTGTTCCGGTCCATTCCAGTTCGGTATTGGAATAAATCCACACGTGGCGATTGATAAGGTAGCCGCCCATTGCCGGAGGAATCTCCACGCGGGCGAAGCTATTGGGATTATCTTCGTTATAGTCCCGCGCCTTGATCAACGCAGCCTGGATGGCGACCCAATCCGCCTCATCCGCGCCAGAAATGTTGGGGAGTTCTGTATTTGCGGACAAAGAGGTATCTTTAACTTCTTCCCAGATCAGCGCATACGACGCCTCAAGCTGAAGCCGCTTGGCGGGAATCACTGAAGGCCACCGGCCTATTTGACCAGGGACATCACGTGGATGACTGGCACCATCGCCGACGGCCCCGAAATCCAATACATTGTACGTCGTCCCGGACACCGTCGCAGTCACCGCAGGAGGCGGAAAATATTTTCTGTATTTCGGCGGATTCACAAGGTCGTTGAAAAGCTCAGGTTCACTGGGATCGGTGGCGGTGTCCTGCGTGGGTACGAGCGAGGTCACGTTAATGCGACCATTAACGGACAACGTACCAGTAAGATTCGCATAGTAGGTGTTAAGGCCGTCGCTCCAGATTCTCTTCACCTCCGGCGTGAGATAGGCTGTGCTGCCGGTGAAAAGCGCATAGGTTTTGCCCGCGTAGGCAGAAGGATCAAGGACCGGCGTCGGAAAAGCCGGCTGGACCTTGACCGCATTGGACAAGGCAAAAGTCCCGCTGGTGATGGCAATGCGGTCGCTGTCGTCATTACCGGGCGAGTAGATGTCGAAGGCGATGGTGCCACTCGTGCCTGAGGCCGCGCCGACAGACCATATCTTTCTCGCCTGGGAAACCCGCTGGTTGTTGATATCGATTGTCTTCTGACCACCCGGGCTGGTGCCAGTGGTGGAGAGGGCCTCTATCAAGGAGCGAGAAGTTTTCATGCCATTGCCGGTGGTGGAAATGCCATACACGTTGGACATGGTGCCACCGTTCCAGATGATGGTGTTAGAATTCGTGGCCGTCTTTACCCAATAGATCTCGCGCCCGCCGAAATCGAGTTCGCCGCTCTCGATATCCAACGTCGCCCGCCCGTCATCAGTGGCGAGGAGAGAAACTTCGGTACCCGTGAAGGTGAAAATAAAACGCCCACCCCGCAGCTTGAGTGCATAGCGATTGCGATCCAGGTTCGCCGGGTTGATCTGGCCAAAATTGTAGGTATCGAAGTTCACGATGCCCGTCGGCCAGACCGTGACGAGAAAATTCGAGCCTCCGGCGGTCGGACCAGCCAGCGGCGCATAAAAGAAATTTCCACGGCCCACAGTGAGGGTGCCGTAGACATTGAAGCCGCTCAACGCCCCTGGCGTGGTGGCGACAATCCGCGGGGCCACGACTTCACCGCCTTCACTGATATTGACCGAACCTGTACTCCCACTGAAGAGGATTAGTGTCTGATTCAGCGGCGAGGTGCCGCTGTAGGCGAGCTTGCCGCCGGCTGCGATGCTCAATGTCGCCCCGGCAGAAACCGTCACCGTGCCCGTCGATGTGCCGCCCACAAAACTCGAAAGGAACGGGGTCGTCGCCGACAGCATCGTGGCTGGCGCGATGATAATGGTGTGATTGAGTCCCGACGGCGGCTTCTGACCTCCCACCCAGTCGCTGTTCCGCTCAAGCAATTTCGGGCTTCCTCCGGCGTCGGTGGTGTAGGTCAGCGCCCGGCTCTCCGGCAGATCCACCAACACAAACGCGGCCGCGATAGTCGTAAGGGACAATAGACGATGGGTAGGCATGGCTTTATTTTGATATGTTAGTAACATTTTATTTCTAACGTCCGAATAAACGAGAGAACAGCGGGGCCACAAAGCAGGGCAGGAGCTGCCACTCGCGCTGAAATAGCTCCTTATTCCGCTTAATAGAAAGGTAGCCGGACGTTCTCAGAGAAGACAGGACTCCTCTTCGAACTGCCCAAAAAATATTCGGGGCGCGCAGGCAAGGCACTCGGATGAAATCCGTGGAGCACATTTGACATGTTAGTGATATATTATCATTAAACTGTCAATTTCCAATTGCCTGATCCTGATAAAAACCTGGACCCGCTTTATGACCCAAGACCTCGTTCGCCGTCCTAGGCGCAGAAATTTCCATTTACCACTGAGACCCAACCGCATAGAACAACGGCGTGGCACTTCCTCCAGGAGTTCTTATCCGTAAATACGAGCCCCGCGACCGAGAAGTCGTGCGCTGGCTGTGCTGTCAAACCGGCTTTCTTGGCAAGCCGATCGATCCGGTTTTTGAAGACCGTGCCCTGTTTGCCGACTACCTGACGAGCTACTACACCGACATCGAACCCGAGTCCTGTTTCGTGCTGGAACAAAACGGCGAGGTGAAGGGCTATCTCCTGGGCTCGCGGCGTCCGTTACGGCAGCAGGTGCACAGTTTTTTCCACAACCTGGAACTCTTCGCCAAGGGGATGAGCCGCTACCCTCGATACAATGCGGCAACGAAGGAGTTCATCTGGTGGATTCTGCGGAACTCCTGGCGCGAAGTACCGGCCGCGCCGCGCCGGACAGCGCATTTTCATTTCAACATGCTGCCGGAGGCCCAGAACTTCGGCAGTACGCATGTGCTGATGAACAGCTACTTCGATTATCTGCGGGCGTGCGGGGAGAAAGCGGTCTTTGGCCAGATGGTGACGTTTGAATCGCGCCGGGGGGCCAAGGTAATGGAGCGCTTCGGATTTCGCGTCTTGGAAAAACGCGAAATCACGAAATGGCGCGACAAGTATCCCGAGCCGGTCTATCTGACGACCGCGATCAAAGACCTGACGCTGGCAGCCAAATAAATCAGCCGGTAATCCCGACGGCGCGGAATTTATCCTCGATGTGGGCGAAGTGCCGGTCGGGAGCGCAGGCCTTGACGATATCGTCCTTGTTCAGGTGGGCGGACACGGTGGGCTCGGCGGCGAGGTTGTCGGCGAAGTTGCCGCCTTCCTTCCAGGTCTTCATGGCGGCGCGCTGCACTGCCTCGTAGGCATCCTTCCGCTCGAGGCCCTTTTCGGTGAGCATGAGGAGGGCGGACTGGCTGGCGTAGAGACCGCCGGTGATCTCCATGTTGCGCTTCATGTTCTCGGGATAAACGAGCAAGCCGTCGACGAGCTTGCGCAGTTGCACCAGCATGTAGTCGAGCAAGGTGGTGGAATCGGGCAGGATGATACGCTCGACGGAGCTGTGGCTGATGTCGCGCTCGTGCCAGAGGGCGACGTTTTCCAAGGCGGCGACGGCGTTGCCACGGATGACTCGGGCGATGCCACTGAGACGCTCGCCGGTAATCGGGTTGCGCTTATGGGGCATGGCGGAGCTGCCTTTCTGGCCGGCGGCGAAATATTCCTCGACCTCGAGTACTTCCGTGCGTTGCAAGTGGCGGAACTCGGTGGCCCAGCGGTCGATGGAGCTGGCGACGAGGGCAAGGACGGTCATGAACTCGGCATGGCGGTCGCGCTGGATGATCTGGGTGGACAGAGCGGCGGGCTTGAGGCCGAGCTTTTCGCAGACGAATTTTTCCACGCGGGGATCGAGATGGGCGTGGGTGCCGACGGCGCCGCTGATCTTGCCGACGCGGATACGATCGCGCATCTGCACAAGGCGTTCTTTGGAGCGGGAAAATTCGTCGTACATGAGCGCCATCTTCAGGCCGAAGCTGATGGGCTCGGCATGGATGCCGTGACTACGGCCGATCATGGGAGTGAATTTGTGCTCGATCGCGCGCTTGGCGATGGCTTCCTGAAGCTGCTGCAAATCCTCGAGCAGGATGTCGCAGGCGGAATTCATCTGCACGGCCAGCGTGGTGTCGAGGAGATCCGAGGAGGTCAGGCCCTGATGGATCCAACGGGCGGCGGGGCCGACATGGGAGGCGACATCCTCGAGGAACGCGATGACGTCGTGGTTGGTGCGTTTTTCGATTTCGCGCACCTTTTCGATGTCGAAGGCGCCTTTTTGCCGAATGGTGACGGCATCGTCCTTGGGAATGGTGCCGAACTCGGCCATGGCCTCGCAGGCCAGGGTTTCGATTTCGAGCCAGATTTCCAACTTGCGCTGCTCGGTCCAGAGCGAACGCATTTGCGGGAGAGAGTAACGGTCAATCACCGGCGGAGGGTAGCGAAGGAGTTGGGAGAATGGCCAACAGAAATCATCCGACCCAGTGGAAAGTGACGGCTTTTTCGACGTCGGGATGCAGACTCAGGGCGACGGGGCAATTCAGGGCGATTTTCTCCAAGAGCAGACAGGCCGCATGTGATTCGGGCACAGGAAGTTCCAGCTCCACCTCGATTCTGGCGATACGGCGAGGCGGCTCGGAGGTCATGTGTTTGCGCACGATGGCCTTGGAGCCGGCGAGGTCGACATCGAGGGATTTTTTGATCACCGCAATGGCCATGGTGGTGAGCATGCAGGTGCCGAGGGAGGTGGCGGTGAGATCGGTCGGGCTAAAGGCTTCGCCCTGACCCATATTATCTCTGGGCGCATCCGTAGGCAACTGGGCCCCGGAAGGACCGTGCAAGGAGAGGCAACGCAAGTTGCCTTCGTAGAAGAGAGAGATTTCAACCATGCCCGGACGTTAAGCGCCGCGGGCATGGGTGAAAAGCCGGGAAATTCAGGCTCCGACGCGGACTCTTTTCAGGCGTCCGTGGTTTTCAAGACGCACACGTCCGCTTTCAAACAAGTCGACCAAGGCGGCGAGAGCTTCACGGCTGTCGCGGGTGCAGGAAGAAACGATGCTGACGAGTTCGCCGAGGGAGTAGTGCTTAGTGTTGATTTTACGATAGGGATTTTTCATGGCAGTCTTGTAATCACAAGGTGTTTACGGATTAGACGGGCCAGCGGGGGATTTGTTCAAAAATTCGAGAAATAATCGGGAAAACCGACCGAAAAGGTCACTGGCTTTCCTGATAGAGGCCACTGTCGAGCTTTCGCCAGAATTCGTAGGCCGGCTGCTCCGGGGGATCGTCCAAGGCGCGGAGAATTTTCAGAGTGCGGTGGAGGCGCAGCGAACTGAGGGAAACCTTGTCGGTGACGAGCATCGGACTGAGAACCAGGGAGGTGATGCCCAAGGGTCCGAGCACCCGGAGATTGGAGGGATTCAGGCCCTGCAGGTCCAGGCTGCGCAGGCTTCCCCTCCCCTGTAGAGGCGACAAGTCTGTGACATGGGTCGAGGAGATGTCCAAGGTCTCAAGCAGCGGCATGCCACGGACGAACTCGATGTTGGAGATTTCCGTGCCGGCGAGGTTGAGGGTCCGGATTCGTTGAAAGTCGCGAAGGGTGGAAGGCAGGCTTTCGACGCCGCATTTGGAAAGATTGAGCGCCTCAAGATTGAGGGAGAGAATGGTGTTCCAGTCCACCGTCTTCGCTCCGACAACGGAAAGGGCGGTGCATTCCATCTCCCGCAGAGGAGTGAGATCCGAAACGTTATCGGCATCCCAGATGATCACCTCATGTCCGCCGGATCGGGCGGGCTTGATGAAGACGCGCGTGCCGGCGCCGTTTTTCGCGACGAGGGCCAGGGCGACCTCGCCGGGGGTGAGCTTGCGACCGAGAGGGCTCAGAGAATTGACGGAAGAGCGGCGGAGACCCGGTTTGTCGGCGAGGAAAAGCAGGATGTAACCCGCCACCTGATTTTGTTCGGAACTGGTGCTGCGCAGCATCTGGCCGCCCTTGGCGTATTTTTCCCCCATGGTCCGCGAGAGGCCGGCTGCGATCTGCAGCATGGCAGCGGGATCGTCGTCGTTGCGGATGAGATGCAGGCGCTCGGAAACCTCACCGGCCTTGGTGAAGGCCTCGGCGGCACGCTCGTATTCCATAAGCGCGAGGTGGAGGCGGCCCTTGAGCATCCAGGCGGAGAGCAGGTCCGGCTGAATCATCAAAGCCCGGGACACGTAGTCCATGGCACGATTCAGCCGGCGCACGACCTCTTCGGGATTTTTGTCGAAGCGGCCGAGTTCGGTCGGCGCGAGCTCCATGTTAAAAATCTGCCGGGCTTCGTTAAGAGCGTCGTTGGCTTCCTCGGAGCGCTCGGGCCGGGCGGTGAGAAAGGAAGTGGAGGCAGTCGTGGCCGGAGTGGACTCGACGAGCGGCTGAACCGCCTCCTGACTAGCCCTCGCATCCTGGGTGGTCTGGAGTTCGGCGATGCGTTTTTGGAGGTCCTTGGCTTTTTTCTCGGCGTCCTCGCGCTCCTTATTCAGCCGCTGAGCTTCGGAAAGGGCGACCTCGCGCTCCTCGACAGCCTTGTTTCCGAGCTGCTCGGCGGCCTTGGTGGCCTCAGTGGCGGCCTGCAATTGGCTGCTGAACTCCTTGGCTTCGCGCTCCTTGAGTTCCGCGCGCTCGCGCAGCCCTTTTTCCACGACGCTTTGCTTTTCCAGCATCTGAGCTCGTTCGTCAGCGATCGCGGTCTGGCGCTCGGCTTCCTCCACCTGGCGGTTGAGAGAATAGATGGCAACGATGGTGCCGCAGATGAAAATGAGGAGGGAAGTCGCGGTAACGATGGTGACGCTCTTGTTGCGCAGGACCAATTTTTTGAAGAGCTCGGCGGGGGAAACAGGCTTGGCGCTGATGACTTCGCCACGTTTATAGTGCTCGAGGTCGGCCTTGAGGGCGGCAACACTGCGGTAACGCTCGACGGGATCGTTGCGCAGGGCCTTAAGCGTGATGATCTCCAGATCAGCGTCGATCTTTGGATTGATCGCGCGCGGCTTGACCGGCTCATGTGTTTTCAACGTCTGCGCATCGGCCACGATATTGCCGGTGGCGTCGAAGTGCTTCCGGCCGGTGAGCATCTGGTAGAGAATGGTGCCAATGCTGTAGACATCGGCGCGTTCGTCGACGGTCTTGCTGGACTGGGCCTGCTCCGGGGCCATGTTCTCCAAGGTGCCGACAACGTGGCCGGTCATGGAGAGTGAATGGGTGGCATCGGCGGTATTTAGTTTGGCCAGGCCGAAATCGGCCACAAGAGGCTCACCATCGACGCGAAGGAGGATGTTACCAGGCTTAAGGTCGCGGTGCAGGACGCCGTGTTCATGCGCGAATTGCAGGGCGTCGCAGATCTTGAGAACAACGCTGAGAGTCTGCTCGATCGGGAGGACGCGGGTGTGGGCCGGACGGGGTGGAGGTTCCTCGCCTTCGGGCAGGGGCAGCTCGCGCGATTTCTGGACGCGGATGGAATGAATGAGGGCGCGGAGGTCGACGTTGTCGGCGTATTTGCCGGTGGCCTTTTCCTCCTCCTCGGCATCGTAAAGGAGATCGGAGAGCGTAAGGCCATCGACGAACTCCATGGCGATGTATTGGATGCCGTCGAACTCGTTCATCTCGTAAACACGGCAGATGTTGCGATGAGGCAGGCGGGCCATGATCTCCGCTTCGCGACGGAAGCGCTTGAGCTGGGCCTCGGTGACGGTTTCGCCGGAATGGAGGACCTTGATGGCGACGGCGTTGCCGAAGCGGTCAACGCCACGCCAGACCTTGCCCATGCCGCCGGTGCCGACAACGTCGATGAGCTTGTATTTGCCAAGGGTCTGGGCGACCTGGGTGCTGACGACATTGTCGTCGTTGAGTTCCAACGAATCGCCGGCCTGAGCGGGGCGCACGACACGCAGGATCGGCACGACCTGATCGCGGCCGGGGACGCGGAAGCTCCAGAGGTAGTCGAAATAGAACTCGACGCGATCGGCATTTTCCTGAACGCCGGGACCGACGAGGTAGACGATTTTTTTCAGGTGTTCGGGGACGGGAGCGATCTCGTCGCTGGTCCACTGAAAGTCGCTGAGGTCGGGCTCGTATTCACTCTCGGCACGGACGTGCTGCCAGCCCTTGGGCAACTGCCGGAGCAGGTGGGTGAGAGTGTGTTCGGGCAGGAGGACTTCACCGGGGCGGCCCAGCTGGGACAAACGGATGGCGAGATCCACAGGGGTGCCGATGGCGGTGTAGTGCTGCCAGGAGGAATTGCCCAGGGTGCCGACCAGGGTGTCGCCCGTCCATAACCCGCAGGCGCACGGCGGAAGTTCCTTACCCTGACGATAAAAGCCGGAATGCAGTTGGGCGGAACGGTGCATCTGATCGCAGACGGCACGAATGGCCCTGAGCGGATGGTCGGCGAAATAGCGGGGGGCGCCGTAGATCCCGAGCACGGAATCGCCGGAGGTTTCTCCCACAGTGCAGCCGGTGGCGAAGACGGCGTCGCAGACCTCCTCGACGAAGGAGTTGACCATGAGGCGCACTTCCATGGGCGGAAGACGATCGGTTACCGGGCCCAGTCCGCGCAATTGAGTGAAGCTCACGGTGAGGTAGCGGCGCTCGGGATGGCGGGTGGTGCGCAGTTCGTCCTCACTCAGGGTCTCAAAAGGAGTGCCACTGGAGGTACGCAACTCGCGGCCAATGGATTCCGCCGTCGTGACCTCATCCAGGACGATATCAAGCACGCCGCCATCAGAATAGAGTTTGGCCTCGAAAACGCGCCCGTCTTCATCGGTGACCAGGTGGTTGCTGGACCTTCCGGTGTCAGGGCGGGCAAAGCAGGAGGAGATCTCTCCGCGGCAGCGGGCGGCCAGCCCGGCCATGGGCGCGCCGACCAACTCACTCTTGGACGCGCCCAGATAGGCGGAAAGCGCACCATTCGCATAGATCACGACGTCATCGGGCGAAACCCGCGCGACCATGGTTCGAAGTGACTCACCGAGAGAGGACTGCATTCCCCTGATCTGTAATCTCTTGGCGGTCGCCGTGCAATCCCCGTTGAAAATCCGTCCCTCTTCGCGTAGCAACGGAAGGTCCGTGTCCATCTACGCCCGAGCGATTCGTTATTTTAGGCCCTATTTGTGGCCCACGTTGGGCGGCGTCGTCCTCACCTTCGTCGCCATTGTCTTGAATTCCCTCAAGCCGTGGACGTTGCGTTACATCATCGACGGGGTATTGCCGGCCGATAAGCCCACGGAAGCCACCGCCGAAGCGCGCGCCTTTGTGGCCAGATGGTTTGGGACCGATCCTCTGATGGCCACCCTGTGGATTTGCCTTTCTCTGGTGGGGATCGGTTTGCTGTGGGGGTTGGTCAACCTCGCCGCCAATTACCTTTTCATTCGAGTCGGTCTCAAGTCCCTGATGCGTCTGCGGACGGATCTGTATGCCAGCCTTCAGGCGCTCCCCTTAAAGTTCCATGATGCCAGGCGGAGTTCGGACTCCAGTTTCCGCGTGGCCTACGACTCGCAGAGCATTCAGACCATCTACAACAAGGGGTTCGCCACGACTTTCAGCTCAGTGGTGATGCTGATCTGGACCTTCGGCATCATGCTGGCGATGAACTGGCCGCTCGCCCTGGCCTCACTGGTCGTCCTGCCCTTTGCTTTCCTGACCATCCGCTACTACGCGGACCGTGTGCGGCGGCAATCCACAACGATCCAAGAGCGGGAAAGCGATCTTCTCAGCATCACGCAGGAAGGCATCAGCCAGATCCGGATGGTTCACGCCTTCGGCCGGGAAAACTACGAAATCCGTCAGTTCCGCAAACGTGCCACCCGCAGCCTTGAAGCGGCCCTGCGTTTCAACATCACCTCCATCGTCAGCAGTCTGGTGGTTGGGGTTCTGATGGCGGCGGGAACAGCGCTGATGTATTACGTAGGCGCCCGGCAGGTCCTCAGTGGAGCACTGACGCTCGGTGAGCTGACTGTTTTCATTGCCTATCTGCCGATGCTCTACACGCCATTGGAGCAGCTCAGCTACACCGCCTGGGCTTTGGAAGGCGCGGCCGCGGCGGCCACTCGTTGTTTTGAAGTGCTGGACCGGGAAAACGATGTTCCGGAAGCGCCCAACGCCAAAGCGCTAGCGACGGCCAAAGGCGAGATCACTTTTCAAAACGTGGGCTTCGGCTACACGGCGGATCGTCCGATCCTCCGCGACATCAATATTTCCATATCCCCGGGCGAAAGCGTGGCCTTTGTGGGAGGGACCGGCGCAGGCAAGAGCACATTGCTGAGTCTGGTGCCACGATTCTACGATCCCACCGGAGGCGACATCACGGTGGACGGACACAATCTCCGCACGATCACGAAAAAATCCCTGCGCGCACAGATCGGCATGGTGCTGCAGGACACGCTGCTGTTTTCCACCACGATCAAGGAGAACATCGCCTACGGCCGGCCGGGAGCCACCGAGGCGCAGATCATCGAAGCGGCGAAGCGGGCGCAGGCCTACGACTTCATCATGAAAATGCCGGAAGGTCTGGATAGCCTGGTGGGAGAACGCGGCGGCCACCTCAGCGTGGGCCAGCGCCAGCGCATCGGCATTGCCCGGGCCTTCCTCAAGGACGCACCCATTCTTCTGCTCGACGAACCGACCAGCGCCCTTGATCCGGGTACCGAGCACGCCATCATGGAAACCATCGCGGAACTCATGAAAGGCCGCACAACCCTCATCATCACCCACCGGCTCGCCACGATTCATACCATCGGGCGCATCGTGGTGCTGGAACATGGCACCATTGCCGAGCAAGGGACCGGGACCGAATTGCTGGCCAAAAATGGCGTCTACGCCAAGCTCTACAAAGCAGGCCAGTACGAGCAGGAATAGAAGGATGCGTACTGCGGACTTGGCGAGGGTCACTGGCTGGTGTTTTGTTTCGCCGCGATGAGACGTTACTGGCCCTGGGGATGTGCGCTACTGAGCGGTTTGCTGCTGGCTTTAAGCCTTTTGCCGATCGGTCTGGGCGGGCTGGCCTGGGTGGCGCTGGTGCCACTCATCTGCGCGCTTTGGTTCGGCGAACCCTGGGCGAAGAACGAGGATTGGCGCCAACTCCTGCTCGGATATGTGACCGGGCTGGGATATTTTCTGGGCTGCCTTAACTGGATAACGACAGTCACCGCCGCCGGCTGGATTGCGTTGTGCCTGTACCTGGCCATTTACCCGGCTCTCTGGACAACCTTCGTCGGCTGGGCGGCCACGCCACGGCAGTCGCCCTTCGAGCAGCAGCCTGTCTGGATGAAATCGTGGAACAATCTCTGGGTATCTATCCTGGCGGCGGCCGCGTGGACCAGCTTGGAATGGATACGCGGAGTTCTATTCACGGGCTTTGGGTGGAACGGTCTGGGCATCGCCCTGCATGAGAATGTCGCGATGATCCAAATCTGCGACATCACGGGAGTCGGAGGTCTTTCCTTCATGCTGGTGATGGTGAACATGATGATCGTAATCACGGTGAAGCGCCTGACGGTGGAAGTCGGCCGCCACAAGCTGCGGCCACATTATGATTTCAGCCTGACCGTGGTCGCGGTGGCGTTGGTTTTCGGTTACGGCGTGCGCCAATTTTTCGCGCCGCCGCCGGAGACGGAAAAAGTGAACGTCGCGATCATCCAGGCGAACGTCCCGATCCTGGAAAAACGCGATCCGGCGATGGAAGAGAAGATTCTCGACCTGCAGGTGAAGCTGACGGAAACCGCCATGTTGACAAAACCCGACCTCATCGTCTGGCCCGAGGCCGCCACGCCACGGCCGCTTTTCTCGGACCAACGGAGCTGGGATGTGGTGAAAGGACTGGTGGAGAAATATGACGGAGATTTCCTGACCGGCACGGTGCATGGGGAATACAACTCGGTGGTCCTGCTGACCGATCATGGCAAATTTGCCGACTTCTACCACAAGGTTCACCTGGTGCCCTTCGGCGAGTACGTACCACTTCGCAAGTCGTTCCCGCTCTTCGCCTGGATCGTCGGTGAACTGGTGCCGGATGACTTCCATTTCGGCCCAGGCGCCAAAGTTTTGAGCATGGCAAAAAAGCCGGTGAAAATCGGTCCGTTGATCTGTTTTGAAGACACTCTGGGCGACCTGGCTCGCAAATTCGCCCAGCAGGGGGCGCAAATCTTTGTCACAGTCACCAATGACGGATGGTTTTTGAAGAGCGCGGGCTCACCCCAGCACCTGATGAACGCTCTTTTCCGCTGTGCAGAGACAAAAATCCCCATGGTACGCTCGGCCAATACCGGGGTGAGCTGCGTAATCGACCGATTTGGCCGGGTCGAGAGCAAACTGCAGAGCAAGGATGGTGATACGTTTATCGAAGGGTTCTTCACCCGGCCCGTCGAGGTGCCCAAAGCGCCAGCCAAAACCTTTTACACGCTAAATGGGGAGGTTTTCAGCTTCCTCTGTATGGCGGTGGTGATTTTGGGCGGGGTGGTAAAGTTCGCGCGAAGAAATTCATAATCCGCTTGTCCGACGCGCGCAGAAACGAAATTCTGTGTGGGTGAAAGCCATTGTCACCGTAATGCCCAAACCCTCCGTGCTGGACCCGCAGGGAGCGGCCACTGCCGTCGCCATGAAACACCTCGGCCTGGAGAACGTCGGCCGGGTGCGGGTCGGCAAGTCCATAGAAATCGAACTGCCCGGCGCGCCGGAGGAAAGCAAACTCCATGAAATCGCCCGCGACCTGCTCTCCAATCCCGTCATCGAGGACTACAAGCTGGAGATCGTTAACTAAAACCGGTTCGTGGAACGTTTCACGTTCCCAACCGACGCTTTTCTATGAAATTTGCCGTCATCCGCTTTCCCGGCTCCAACTGCGATCAAGACTGTGTCTATGCGCTGAACAACCTGGAGGGCGCGTCCGCCGACTATGTCTGGCACAAGGACGTCTCGCTCGCCGGATTCAATGCCGTGGTGGTGCCCGGCGGTTTTTCCTATGGCGACTACTTGCGCTGCGGAGCGATTGCCCGCTTCTCGCCGATCATGACGGCGGTGAAGGATTTCGCCGCCGCCGGCGGCCTGGTCATCGGCATCTGCAACGGATTTCAAATTCTGTGCGAATCCGGGCTGCTGCCGGGGGCATTGGTGCGCAACCGCGATCTCCATTTCCTGTGCGAACACGTCAAGGTACGGGTCGAGCAAGCCGATACGCCTTTCACCAATACGCTGAAGGCCGGGGAGGTTCTCAATCTGCCAATCGCGCATGGCGAGGGCTGTTATTTCGCGGACGACGCGATCATCAAACAACTCAACGCCGAGGGCCGGGTCCTGCTGCGCTACGAAGATCCGAACCCGAACGGCTCACGGGAAAGCATCGCCGGTATCTGCAATGAAGGCCGCAATGTCTTCGGGCTCATGCCCCACCCCGAGCGCGCCTGTGACGCCCGTCTGGGCAGCACCGACGGTCTCGCCATTTTCCAAAGCCTGCTCAACTGGCCCAAATCACCCTTGCGCCAGGCTGCCTAATTTTCTCTCTCCATGTCCGATCCCGCCATCACTCCCGATCTCATCGCCAAGCACGGCCTCACGCCGGAGGAATACGAACGCATCCTCGGCATCCTGGGCCGCGAACCAAACTTTACGGAACTCGGCGTCTTTTCCGTCATGTGGAGCGAGCATTGCTCGTATAAGAACTCGAAGCCCGAGTTGAGGAAGTTCCCGACCACGGGCGACAAGGTGCTGGTAAAGGCCGGCGAGGAAAACGCCGGGGTCATCGACATCGGGGGCGGCTGGGCGGTGGCGTTCAAGATGGAAAGCCATAACCACCCGAGCGCGATCGAGCCTTTCCAAGGCGCGGCCACGGGCGTGGGCGGTATCATCCGCGATATTTTCACCATGGGGGCGCGGCCGGTGTTCAGCCTGAATTCACTCCGCTTCGGCCCGATCACGGAAAACGGCGTCAATGAGCCTTCGGCCAAGGACCTGAAGGAACACGCCCACAATCGCCGGCTTTTCTCCGGTGTGGTCAGCGGCATCGCGCACTACGGCAATTGCATCGGCGTGCCGACGATCGGCGGCGAGGTATACTTCGACGAATCGTATTCGGGGAACCCGCTGGTCAACGTGTTCTGTCTGGGCATCCTCAAGCATGAGCAGATCGCTCGCGGCGGGGCGGTGGGTGTGGGCAATCCGGTCTTTTACGTCGGCGCGGAAACCGGGCGCGACGGCCTGGCGGGCGCGGCGTTTGCCTCGCGCGACCTCACCGAGGAATCCAAGGAAGACCGCCCGGCGGTACAGGTGGGCGACCCGTTCCGCGAAAAACTTTTGCTCGAAGCGTGCCTCGAACTCCTGGCCAGCGGCTGTGTCGCAGGCATCCAGGACATGGGCGCGGCGGGACTGACCTGCTCGACCTGTGAAACGGCCAGCCGCGGCGGCACCGGTGTTGAAATCGACCTGGCCCTGGTACCCAAACGCGAAACCGGCATGACTCCTTACGAAACGCTGCTCAGCGAATCGCAGGAGCGCATGCTCGTGATCGTGAAGAAAGGCCAGGAGGCGAAGGTGAAGGAAATTTTTGAAAAGTGGGACCTGCCTTACGCCCAAGTCGGCGAGGTGAAGGACGACGGGTTCATGCGGGTAAAAGACAACGGCCGTACGGTAGTCGAAATTCCCGCCCGCGCCCTGGCGGACGAAGCCCCGATCTACAGTCGTGAAGCCGCGGAGAGACCAGCTCGCCCGGCGGAGATCACCGACGCACGCCTGGCGGAGCTGGCATCCTCGTTTGCCTCCGCGGAAGCGTTGGTGGCGCAATCCCTGCCCCGTCTGCTGGCTCACCCCAGCATCGCATCCAAGCGCTGGGTCTGGCGGCAATACGATCACATGGTGCGTCTCGGGGCGACGGTGCGTCCGGGCTCGGATGCGGCAGTCTTCATCGTGCGCGAAGCGGATAGAATCCTGGCCGCCACCTCGGATTGCAATGCGATCTTCTGCAAACAAGATCCGCGCGAAGGCGCGCGCATCGCCGTGGCGGAAGCCGCGCGCAATCTGGCCTGCTCAGGCGCGACGCCGATCGCCGTGACGGACAATCTGAATTTCGGCAATCCGCACGATCCTGCGAACTTCCTGCAACTACGCGAAGCGGTCGAGGGACTGGCGGAAGCCTGCCGCGCCTTCGACACCCCGGTGACAGGCGGCAACGTGAGCCTGTACAATCAAAGCCCGGCGGGAGCCATCGATCCGACGCCAACGGTCGGCATGGTTGGGATCATCGAGAAGCAGGAACACATCACGACTCAGTTCTTCAAACAGGCGGGAGATTCCATCTTGCTCATCGGTGAAACCGGCAGCGAAATGGGCGCGTCGCATTTCCTCAAGGTGATCCACGGTCGCAAGGAAGGCCCGACGCCGCAACTCGACTACGCGGTGGAAAAATCCGCGCAGAACGCGGTGCGCTCGCTCATTCGCGACGGACTGGTGCAAAGCGCCCATGACTGCGCTGAAGGCGGCCTGGCGGTGAGTCTGGCCGAATCGTGCCTCAGCGGCCCGAGCCACCTCGGCGCGGACGCGGATCTCGGTGCCACCGGGCTGCGCCCGGAAGTGGCATTCTTCAACGAGTCGCAATCGCGCATCGTCATCTCGGTGAAAGCCGGCCATGAGGCCGAAGTGCTGGACATCCTGGAAAAACAGGGCGTGCCGGCGCGCCGCCTCGGCTATGTGCAGGAAGCCAATATCCTAAGAGTCTCGGCGGACGGCACTCACTGGGAATGGCCGCTGGCCGATCTCAACAAGGCATGGGCCGATACAATCGGCCACTTGATGGAGGCCTGACCGTGGCCCGTATCGTCTCCTGCCCTATCTGTCAGCAAAAGGGACCGTGGCTGGAAGGGAAGTTCAGCCCGTTCTGCTCGGAGCGCTGCAAACTGGTGGATTTGGGAAAATGGTTGGGCGAAGAATATCGCCTGGCCAGTCCGCTGACGGTCGAGGACCTGCAGGAGTTGGAGGATTTGGAAGAGGACGACAAAAAATCGCTGGAGTGATCGAGGTGGCGGACACCTTGCGCTTGTCATTACGGCGGAGTTTCGCGACTCTGCCGCCGTGCTGGAACTTCGGGACGTCACACTTTTTATCAATCAGGACGGGGAAGTCCGCCCATTGCTGGCGGATATCAGCGCGAAGTTTCCGCGC
The DNA here is from genome assembly GCA_964445975.1 of uncultured Chthoniobacterales bacterium. Classification (GTDB taxonomy): domain Bacteria; phylum Verrucomicrobiota; class Verrucomicrobiia; order Chthoniobacterales; family Terrimicrobiaceae; genus CAYUMP01. Next base: position 88,235 of record CAYUMP010000014.1, read on the forward strand.
GGGCATTTCGGAGCGATCATCGGACCATCCGGCTGCGGCAAGAGCACGCTGTTGAAGGTCATCACCGGCATCGCCCATGGCGATGAGGAGGGCGAGATCCATTGGGAGGGGCGCAATCTCACGCAGCACGATTTTTCGCCCTCGGAGATCGGTTATGTGCCGCAGTTCAGCATTGCGCATGATGAGTTGACGGTGCGCGAGTGCGTTGCGTATTCCATGAAATTGCGCGTGCGCGGCATGCAGGCCGGGCCTCTGAACGAGGCGGTGACGCGCATCCTCGACGAGGTGAACATGGGCGAGTTTTCCGACCGGCTGGTGAAAGTCCTTTCCGGCGGACAAAAGCGCCGGCTGGCGCTGGCGATGGAGCTGGCGAGCAAGCCGGTGATGCTGCTGGCGGATGAAGTGACGAGCGGACTGGACCCGCAATCCGAAGATGAAATCGTGAAGCTGCTGCATGGGCTGTCGCGCTCCGACGGCCGGGTGGTGCTTTCCGTGACGCACAGCCTGCAACATCTTTCCTACTACGACTCCGTGCTGGTGCTGTATCAGGGCGTGACGGCTTACCACGGGCCGCCGGAATACCTGACCCACTATTTCCGTTGTGAAGACCCGCAGGAGGTCTATGCGCAACTGGTGCTGCGTGATGCGCGGGACTGGTCGCAATCGTGGATCAAACACCGAGCCGCATTCATCGAGGCGATGACGGGCCAGGCTTCAAGCGATCTGGAAAGCGTCAACTACGAGAGCCCGGAAGAGCCAGAGGAAATTCCCGCACCGGAGCGCGAGCCCGAAGCGACTCCCTCGGAAGCAGTGCCGCAGCCCAGCGTGTTCAGCCAATTCCGCACGCTCACGGCGCGGCGTTTCCGCATCTTTTCCCGCAACAAGGCGCAGATTTTCCTCCAGTTGGGATTGATCTTCGGCTTCCCGATCCTGGTCGCCATCTTTGCGTGGAATGGTCTGCCGGCGGTGCAGAATCTGTCGATGGGGCTGGACACCAATGTGGTGCAGCAATTGCAGGAAAATATGCAATTCCTGGTGCAGGGCAGCAAGATCGGCAGCCTTGTTTCCGGCATCGTGATGTTCCAGGTGATCCTGCTGACGCTGATGGGCGCGAACAACTCCGGGCGGGAGATCGCCTCGGAGCGTTTGATTTTCGAGAAGGAAAAGCTCTCCGGACTCAATCCGCTGAGTTACATCGCGAGCAAGGCGGTGTTTCTCTTCGCGCTGGTGCTGGCGCAGTCTCTCTGGATGGGGCTTTTCGTGTCATTTGTCTGCGGTTTCCCGGGCGAGTTGTTTTCGCAACTGGGCTTTCTCCTGCTGGTAAATGCGGCGATGACCTCGGTCTGCCTGGCGATCTCCAGCTTCATGAATACGGCCGAGCAGGCGTCGCTGGTTTCGATCTACCTGGTGGGCTTCCAACTGCCGCTCTCGGGCGCGGTGCTGGCGCTGCCGGATTGGGTGGGCTCGATCACCCGGCCTTTCATTGCGGCGTACTGGAGTTGGTCGGGGATTTTGCAGACGCTGAAGGGCGAGCGCTACTACGACATCGTCCAGACGGTGATCCAGACGCAGCTCTCGCCGGCGTCGCTGTGCCTGTGGGTGTTATGCTCCCATATCGTGATCGGACTTTTCGTCGCGTGGATGGGCTGCCAGCGCGGGCGGCTGGACTGATTTTTCGCAAAAGGCGTTGACAATATGGGGGTATTGGCTTTTCCTTCCCCCATCATTCAATCGCGACGCGTACGTCGATCCGGCGCTCTCCGCATTGAATTCACTAGCAACGTCAGCATTTTTTAACCCAACCCGAAGCCGGTTGCGTGAGCCTTAAGGCGCTCCAATTCGTGCACTAGGATTCCCATACCCAAATATTCTCATGGCCGGCCACAATAAATGGTCGAAAGTGAAGCGCCTGAAAGGGGCCTTGGACGTCAAACGCGGCAAGCTCTTTTCCCGGTTCTCCAAGGAAATCACCGTCGCCGCAAGGTCAGGCGGAGGCAACCCATCCATGAATCCCAGGCTGCGCGCCGCCATCCAGTCGGCCCGTACGCAAAGCATGCCCAATGACAACATCGAACGAGCCATTAAGAAAGGCATCGGCGACCTCGGCCCTCAAGCCGTGGAGGAGATGGTGTATGAGGGATATGCGCCGGGTGGAGTCGCTCTGATCGTAGAGGCTGCCACCGACAACAAGAACCGGACCGCCGCTGACATGCGCCTGATTTTCACCAAACACCACGGCAATCTCGGCGTACCAGGCAGCGTTTCCTTCATGTTTCACCGCAAGGGGCAAATCACGGTCCCGGTGACCGCGGCAGCGGAAGACCGCCTACTGGAGATCATCCTCGATGCCGGCGCGGAAGAACTGACCCGTGATGAGGAACACCACGTGATCATCACGCCGCCCGAGCAGCTTTACACGGTGGCGGAGAGCTTAAAAAAAGCGACCATCGAGCCAGACGCTCAAAAACTAACCTACATTCCCCAAAACTCCGTCACTGTAGCCGACGAACAAACCGCCACCCAAGTGCTGAAGCTCTGCGACGCGCTGGATGATTGCGACGATGTCCTGAACGTCCACGCTAACTTTGACATCCCCGACCACATCCTAGCCAAAGTGCAGGATAACTAAATTTGCCATGACAGACGAGAATACGAACCTTACTGAAACTGAACCTGCGCCGGCCAAGAAGCCCGCAGTAAAACGCGCGGTCCGCAAGCCGAAGGCGGTCGCCGAGAATGGCGCTGCTGTCGCCAAGCCGGCCAAGAAACGCGAGAAGCCCGCTCCCTCCCCGGAGGTCGAGCGCAACGACGATGCCGTAGAGAAGGTTGAAGAAATCCAGAAGGTGAAGCCGGCAGACGCTCCTGAACCCAGCAAGGCAGCGCCAAAACAAGTTCAGGAAAGCGCGCCTGCTCCCACTCCAGCTCCCGCCCCCGTTCCGACCCCTGCCCCCGCCCCTGAGGCGGTCGCCGCTCCGGCTCAGTCCTCTGCTCCCGCCCCCGTGACACAGGCTCCGCAGCAGCGTGATCAACGGGATGATCGTAATTTCCGCCACAACCGCAACCACAGGGATCGCCGCGACAATCGCGATAACCGCGATCGCGGAGGAGACCGTGGAGATCAGCGTGATAACCGCGATCAAAACTCGCAACCCGCCCAGCCAGCTGAGCCAGCCGGTCCTCCGGCTCCGCCTGTTTATGCCGAAGGCATCGTGGAAGTTTCCGGCAAAGGCTTTGGTTTTCTGCGCGAACCGCGTCGTAATTTTTCGCAATCGAATAACGACGTCTTCGTCACCCCTGAGGTCGTGCGCAAACACAACCTTCGTGACGGCATGTGGATCAAAGGCGAGACCCGCAAGGGCAGCCGCGGGCCGCAGCTTTTCAAGTTGACTGAGATCGAGGGCCAGGACCCCGACAGCATTCAGACCAATCTGCCGATTTTCGAGGAACTGACAACGATCAGCCCAAACAAGCGGGTGAAGCTCGAAACGGTGCCGGAACGCTACACCACGCGGGTGATGGATATCATGACGCCTGTGGGCAAGGGCCAGCGCGGCCTGATCGTCGCTCCGCCGCGCACGGGCAAAACCACATTACTCCAGCACATCGCGGATGCGGTGGTGAAGAACCATCCTGAGATGAAATTGATCATCCTGCTGGTGGACGAACGTCCCGAAGAGGTGACGGAGATTCGCCGCACGGTGCCAACGGCGGAGTTGATGGCGAGTTCCAATGACTCCGATATCAAGACGCACACGCGCATCGCCCAGCTGGCCTCAGAGCGGGCCAAGCGCCTGGTGGAGATGGGCAAGGACGTGTTCATGCTGATGGACTCGCTCACGCGTATCGGCCGCGCTTTCAACAACGCGCAAGGCGGCGGCGGACGCACGATGTCCGGCGGTGTCGATTCCCGTGCGCTGGAGATTCCGCGCAAGATTTTTGCGGCCGCCCGCAATACCGAGGAAGCGGGATCGCTGACGATCATGGCCACGGCGCTGATCGAGACGAACAGCCGCATGGACGACCTGATTTTCCAGGAATTCAAGGGCACCGGCAACATGGAGTTGGTGCTGGACCGCAAGATCAGCGACCAGCGCATCTACCCGGCAGTGGATATCTTCCTCTCCGGCACGCGCCGCGAAGAATTGCTTCTGTCCGAGGAGGATCTTCACAAGATCAGCGTAATTCGCCGAGGTCTGGCCGGCCACAAGCCGATCGAAGCCATCGAACGCCTATTGTTCTTCATTCGCAAATATCCGACCAATGCGGAGTTGCTAAAGGGCATCCCGGGCTAAAAATTCCCATTTCGCCGAATTTTCGGCATCAATTCATCGGGCCATACTGTCTCAGGCGGTATGGCCCGATTTTTGTGCAACATGCTTCGCAACGGACAAAGTGGCGCAAGCATGGTGAAAGTTGGCCTCGGTCGGCAAAAAATCGTGGGTTTTCCCCCTTACAGAGGAATCATGTTGACTTTTTTTGAGCAAAGTGGTGAAAAGTGGGGCGCTGTGGCAGAAAATGTCACTGTAAACCTGAAATTCTCATGGGTTCGGAATCACCAACGCTCTACTCGGGATCCTTCGAGCGTTCTATGGACGCGAAGAAGCGCGTGGCCGTGCCCGCATCCTGGCTCTCCAGCGACGAGGGGGAGATTTTCCACGTAATTCCCCACCCCTTAGAGAGTTACCTCATGGTAATGCCACCGGCGGAATTTGATCGCTGGGAGCAGCGAATTCAGGATTCCGACGCGACGCCGATGGAAAAACGGATGGCGATCCGACAATTTTACAGCGAGGCCCACACGGCCTCGACGGACAAGCAGGGCCGCATCCTGCTGAACGAGAAACACTGCGAACGCGCCGGTCTGAACGGCGAGATCGTGTTTATCGGCCTGCGCAGCCGGTTTGAAATCTGGAGCGCAACCCAGCGCAATGAAGTGATTTCCGGCCAGGTGGACGCGTACAAGCGCGTCGCCGGCAATATCGGACTGTGATTTTCGCCTAATGACTGCCCCAAACCAATGAGAGAGACCAGCGGATGACGAAACGCGGTCGTGTGTACTGCTTCGGCTTCAGTTCGGCAAAAAACTCCGACGGAAAGCCCCAAGGCCACGCCGCCATCAAAATCCGCCCCCGCAACGCATATGAAATCCTGGGATTACGAAGACCAGCCTCTGCAAACCTTGGAAAAGCCTGAGGACGCCATGAGCTATCACGTACCCGTGATGGCCGACGAGGTGGTGGCGTTGCTGCGCCCGGCGCCGGGACTCATTTTGCTCGATGGCACGGCCGGTGGCGGAGGCCACTCGGAAAAGCTTTTGCAGCATGGCGCGGAAGTCGTGGCGCTGGATCAGGACCACGATGCGCTGGCGCAATGCCGCCAGCGGCTGGCTCCGTTTGCTCACCGGCTGCATTTGGTGGAATCGAACTTTGAGAATGCCGACGAGGTATTGGATCAATTGGGCCTGGCCACGATCGGCGGAGCTCTACTCGACGTGGGGGTCTCGTCCCACCAGCTGGACACGGCGGAGCGCGGCTTTGCGATGATGAAGGACGGCCCGCTGGACATGCGCATGAGCCAAACGAATCCCCGCACGGCAGCGGACATCGTGAACACGGCAAGCGTGGCGGAACTGGCCCAAATCTTTCGCGAATACGGCGAGGAGCCCCGCGCGATGCACATCGCCTCGCGTCTCGCGGTGCTGCGCGAGCAGCGGCCCTTGCGCACGACCTTCGACCTGGCGGCGGCGGTGACCTCGGTGATTCCCCGCACAGGGCCGCGGCATCCGGCCACACGGATATTCCAAGCGTTGCGCATCGCGGTGAATGACGAACTCGGCGTGCTGCAACGCGGACTAAATATGGTTTCGCAGCGGCTGGCGCACGGGGCACGCTTTGCCGTCATCAGCTTCCATTCGCTGGAGGACCGCATCGTGAAGAATTTTTTCCGCGACCGCAGTGTGGAATGGATCGACCGCCCGGAGTGGCCCGAACCGCGCCGCAATCCGGACCGCATTTTCCGTCTTATCACCCCGCGCCCGATGGATGCATCGAGCGAGGAAATCGCCATCAACCCACGAGCCCGCAGCGCCAAGCTGCGGGTCGTCGAACGCCTGTAATCACGCCATGAACACTTCCTCCAACCGCCGTAAGCAAGTTAATCCCATTCATGTTGCCCCGCTTTTCAAGTGGCTCACAGTCGCGGTCATCGTGGCCGCGTGCGGACTGCTTTTCGTGTATGTGAAGAATCAGCAGCATCTGCTCGGCGAGCAAACGCGCGGCGTGGAGCGCCAGATCCGGGAGATGAAGTCCTATAACGAGGTGTTGCTGGCTCGCATTTCTGCCCTCTCCTCACGCGCGGAACTCCAGCGCAAGCTGACGCAGGGATTGATCGCGTTGCAGCCGATTCAGGATCATAGCATCGCCCGGCTGACGCCACCAGCGATGGCTGGAAATGACGGGGTGTTGCGCACAGCCGCCAACGAAAGGTTCAGCCAATGAGGCGGAGGTCACGCCGCCGTGCCGCCATCGCCTGCGGGTTCCTCGCGCTCATTTTTACCGGATTTTCAGCGCGGCTCATCTATCTCCAGGTGGGGAAACATGAGGAGTACACCGCCCTGGCCGCGCAGAAGCACTCGATCCGCCAGCCCATTCCCGCGAATCGCGGGATGATCCTGGATCGGAACGGGGAAATTCTGGCCGCCAGCATTCCGGTGCGGAAAGTCATCCTCGACGGCACTCATGTCAAAAAACCGGCAGACCTCGCGCAATTGGCGGCTCCCTATCTGGGGCTGCCCGAAGACGCGCTGGAGAAGACGCTGAAGGAGGAGGTCGAGAAGAAGAGCCAGTTCAAAGTCGTGCTGCCTGAGCTCGCTGAAGAGAAGTTCCTCGCTCTGCAGAAGGCGATGGAGGAGAAGTCTCTGCGCGGCCTTTATTTTTACCAGAACAGCGTCCGGAGCTATCCCAACGGGCCGATGCTCAGCCATGTGCTGGGCTTTCTCGCGCGCAAAGACCCGAACGACGAACATGTGGTCGGCATGAACGGGATCGAGCGCAGCATGGAACAGTACCTGGCGGGCGAGGACGGTTACCGACATATTGAACGCGACCGCACCGGGCGGGAGATCGTGATTTACCGCGGGCAGGAACATGCGCCGCGTCATGGCCTTACGGTTCAACTCACCGTCGACATGGGCTTGCAGGCGATCCTCGAGACGGAACTGGAAAACGCCTTCAAGGAGCTGAAGCCGGAAACGGCCAGCGGCATCATCGTCAATCCAAAGACAGGCGAGATCCTGGCCATCTCCAACCGGCCGACCTTTGACCTTAACGACATCAACGCAGCCAAGCCCGAACAGATGAAGAACCGGGCCATCCTCGACATGGTCGAGCCAGGCTCGACCTTCAAGATCGTCGCGGCCTCCTGCGCCTTGAATGAGGGCGTGGTAAACGAAAAGACCCAGATTTATTGCGAGAATGGTTCTTTCTCCTACGGCGGACGCATCCTGCGCGATCACCACGGCTACGGCCAAATGACAGTGCACGACATCCTGATGAAATCCTCGAACATCGGCTCGGCCAAGCTCGCCATGATGTCGGGCGACCAAACATTTTACGAATACGTACGGCGTTTTGGCTTCGGCGAGCGGACCGGCATCGACCTGCCGGGTGAGATCCCCGGCCTAGTCCATCCGCCAGCCAAGTGGGACAAGCTCACTATCACGCGCATGCCGATGGGCCATTCCATCGCGGTGACGCCCCTGCAAATCACGATGGCCATGTCGGTGATCGCCAATGGCGGCAAGCTCATGCGCCCGCACATCATCAAGAGCATCAAGGACCAGGACGGCAATGAGATCCAACGCATGGAGCCGGAAGTGGTCCGCCAGGTGATTCCCGAAAAAACGGCCAACTACGTGAGCAATGCCCTGACCGATGTGGTGGGCGACGGCGGCACAGCCACGCTCGCGAAGGTCGACGGCTACACGGTGGCGGGCAAAACCGGCACGGCCCAAAAGGTTGATCCCAAGGGCGGCTATGCCGCGGGAAAATATGTAGTGTCCTTCGTCGGTTATCTACCGGTGGAAGACCCGCAGTTCGTCTGCCTGATCATCGTGGACGATGCGAAGATTTCCTCCGGGTTGAACTACGGCGGCCTGGTGGCCGCGCCGGTATTTTCCCGGGTGGCGGAAAAGGCGGCCCGCTATCTGGATCTGACGCCCGCTCCGAAAGCGGAAGCCATCCTGCCGGTGGCACTGCATCAAGCGTCCACCAAGGAGTACCGACAATGAGCGTGCCTCTCGCCTCCCTGCTGGCCGCCACCAAGGTCACTCATAGCACCGCCGACCCGCAAACGCGGGTCGCATCGCTTTGCTGCGATTCGCGCAAAGTGGTGAAAGACACTCTCTTTTTTGCTCTCCCCGGCGCCAAGGCGGACGGGGCTCAATTTGTCGCGCAGGCCGCCGAAAAGGGGGCGATTGCGATCGTCTCCCAAGCTGCCTTGGAGGCCTGCGCGCAACCTCTCATCACCGTGCCGGATGCCCGCGCCGCCATGGCCGACATGGCTGCGGCGTTTTATGGCCGTCCGGCGGATGCCCTCAAGGTCATGGGAGTCACGGGCACCAATGGCAAGACCACGACCGCATTTCTGGTAAAGCATCTGCTCGATGCCGACCATCGCCGCTGCGGACTTATCGGCACAGTCAAATACTGCATCGGCGACGAAGCGATCGACGCACCGCGCACGACACCAGAGTCGCTGGAACTGCAGGGACTGCTCGCCCGCATGGTCGCGGCGGGCAGCAAAGCCGTGGCGATGGAGGTCTCCAGCCATGCGCTGGTGCAACATCGTACACGCGGGATTTCGTTCGACGCGGCTGTGTTCACCAACCTCACCCAGGACCACCTCGACTATCACAAAACGATGGCCGATTACTTCGAGGCGAAGGTGCTGCTATTCGAGAACACGGCCGCCCAAACGGGACGCAAAGGAAAAGCGATCGTCAACAACGACGACCGCTACGGACGCAGCCTGGCCGAGCGCATGGTCAAGAAGCTGCCGGTCATCACCTATGGTCTGGGTGTGGCGGCGGATTTCCGCGCGACCGACATCCGTTTTGACGGCATCGGAAGCACCTATCATCTCAAGGCCAAGGGGCGCAGCTACCTTGTGCGCATGCCGCTGATCGGCTCCTTCAATATTTACAACTCGCTGGCCGCCCTCGCCGCGGCCTCCGCCATGGGCATGGAGTTGCGCGCCGCGGTGGCCGCCATGGCCGATGCGCCACAGGTACCGGGACGACTGGAGCGCGTGCCGGCCAAACGCAATTTTTCGGTGTTCGTGGATTATGCCCATACAGATGACGCTCTGCGCAATGTGCTGCGGACGTTGCGCGATCTGCGACCAGCGCGGCTCATCACGGTGTTCGGCTGTGGAGGCGACCGGGACCGGGCCAAACGGCCGCTCATGGGCGCGGCGGCGGAGGAATTTTCCGATTGGTCGATCCTCACTTCCGACAACCCTCGCAGCGAAGACCCGCTCCGCATCCTGGCCGACATTCGAGGCGGCTTGCGCCGGAACAACCATCAGGAAATCCCGGACCGCGCCGAGGCGATTCGAGCCGCAGTACAGATGGCGGGCGCGGGCGACATCATTTTGATCGCGGGCAAGGGACACGAAACCTACCAGGAATTTGCCGATAGAAAGATCACCTTCAGCGATGTTTCGATGGCGCGGCGCGCCATCGAAGAGAAGCGCGTGGAGATCGAGGAATCCCGGCCGCCACGGCCGCCCATGGAACGGAGGGAGGAATAGTGGACTCCCTTTCCCTTTATGAGGTCGCGGACATGTGCTGCGGTGTGCTGCGAGCCCCTAACCCGGGCCTGACCGTACGCCGTATTTCCAAGGACACCCGGACGCTGGTGCCCGGCGATCTGTATCTGGCCCTGCGCGGAGAAAACCATGATGGCAACCTGCACGCAAAGGATGCCGCGGCCAAGGGAGCAGCCGCCGCCATCCTGGACCGCGTACCGTCCGATCTGCCCGCCGACTTTCCCATCATCACGGTGGAGGATTCCCTGGTCGCCCTGCATAATCTGGCCGGCGCGTGGCGGGACCGCCTGGCACTGAAGGTCGCCTGCATCACCGGCAGCAGCGGCAAGACCAGCACGAAGGAGTTCACCGCCGCGGTGCTCTCGGCACGTTATCGTGTGGTCAAGACTGAGGGTAATCTTAACAACCATATCGGACTGCCCCTTTCGATCCTGTCCGCCTCCATGTCCGATGACGCGGCGGTGTGGGAAATCGGCATGAACCATCCCGGTGAGATCGCACCGCTGGCACAACTGGCCCGGCCGGATCTGGCCATCATCACGAACATCGGCGTAGCCCACATCGAATACATGGGCTCGCGCGAAGCTATCGCGCAGGAGAAAAGCACCCTGCTTGAAGCCGTCGGGCCAAATGGCTCCGTCATTCTTCCCGCCGACGATGAATTCACAGCTTTTCTCAGCGGCCGCACGCGGGCACGAGTCATCCAAGCCGGAATCGCGTCGGGTACGGTGACGGCCTCGGGCATCACCATGAATCCGGAGGGAAGCCGATTCACCCTTCACGCGCAGGGAGAAACCCTGCCTGCACAGCTGCCCACCCCGGGCGAGCACATGGTGCAAAATGCGCTTCTGGCCGTAGCCGCGGGCTTGGAATTTGGCCTGAGCCTGGAGGAATGCGTGGAGGGCCTGGCCTCAGCCCGCCTCACCGGCGGCCGCCTGACCCGCAAGAGCATCCGCGGGATAACCGTACTGGACGACACCTACAACGCCAACCCTGACTCCATGGAGGCCGCCCTGACAACCCTCGGAGCCCTGCGCCAAACCGGCGGCCGCCGCATCGCCGTCCTCGGTCGCATGGGAGAGCTTGGCAACCATGCCACCGCGGGCTATCAACGGGTGGGCAGTCGAGCAGCCTCCACCATCGATGCCCTTATTGCCGTGGGACCGGAAACGGTACCCATGGCGGAAACCGCCCGAGCCTCCGGGCTGCGGGAGATCCACGAAACCGCCACGACCGACGAAGCCGCCGAAGTCCTGCGCCACCTGGCCCGCGCAGGCGACATCGTACTGGTCAAAGGCAGCCGGGCCGCGCGGATGGAACGCGTCATCGAAAACTTCTAATGCTTTATTATCTCTACAACCTCAGCCAATGGGCGGAGACCTCGGGCTTTGACAATGAATTTTTCAAGGCGCTGAACGTCTTCAAATATCTGACGTTCCGTTCCATATGCGCTGCTGCCACCGCATTTCTCCTCTCGATCTTCTTCGGGAACTGGGTCATCCGCAAACTGATCTCGCTGAAGTTCGGCCAGCCGATCCGCACCAAGGAAGAGGTCAACAAACTGTTTGAATTGCACGGCTCCAAAAAGGGTACGCCGACAATGGGTGGCATCCTCATCATTGGCTCGATCCTCATCTCGACGCTGCTTTGGGCCATGCCGGAGAATCCCTTTGTTTGGCTGGTGCTCTTCAGCACGCTTTTCCTTGGGGGCATCGGCTTCTATGACGATTGGCTGAAGGTCTCGAAAAAGAACTCCAAGGGCATCAGCAGCCGGCTCAAGTTCGCCCTGCAATGCCTCCTGGCCGGCATCTTCACCGCCTTCTTCCTGTTCAACCCGAAACTGGCGGAGATGGCCAAGCAGCTTTACATCCCATTCTTCAAGGACCCGATCATCTTCCTCGGTGCTCCCTTCACCTTTGTTTTTTATCTATTGGTCATCGTCGGCACTTCCAACGCGGTGAATCTCACCGACGGTCTGGATGGCCTCGCCTCAGGCTGCACCGCAACGGTGGCGGCGGCTTATGCGGCCCTCGCCTACCTCGCGGGCAACATCAAGGCGGCAGGTTACCTGCAAATCCCCTACGTGGTTTATTCCGATGAGCTGGCCGTGGTTTGCGCCGCGCTGCTGGGAGCCTGCATGGGCTTCCTCTGGTGGAATGCCTATCCGGCCCGCGTGTTCATGGGCGACACCGGTTCTTTGGCGATCGGTGGCATGCTGGGTGCAGTGGCCATCTGCTGCAAACAGGAGATCCTCCTGGTCATCGTGGGAGGCGTTTTCGTCATGGAAGCACTGTCCGTGATCCTGCAAGTGGCCAGCTTCAAACTCACCGGCAAGCGCATCTTCAAGATGTCGCCGATCCATCACCATTTTGAACTCAGCGGCTGGAAGGAAAATACCGTCATCGTCCGTTTCTGGATCATGTCCATCGTCTTCGCCCTCCTCGGCCTCGCCACCCTGAAACTGCGATGATCTATTCCGGCAAAAAAGCGGTAGTGCTCGGTCTCGGCCATAGCGGTGAGGCGGCGGCCGTCCTTTTGCGCGAAGAGGGCGCGGAGGTGACTGTGTGCGAAAGCGGCGATGACGCAGCGCGGCGCGAGAAGGCGGCCAAGCTCGGCGAACTGGGCATCAAGGTGTTGCTCGGCCCAGCGGCGGATACGGACGCCACGGTGTACGACATCTGCGTGCTGAGCCCCGGCATCGATCCCATCGTGCCGCTGGTGCAAAACGTCATTCGCAAAAAGACGCCGATCATCGGCGAATTGGAGCTGGCCTTTGAAGAATGCTCCTGCCCGACCGTGGCCATCACCGGCACCAACGGCAAGACCACGACGACCGAGCTGACCACCGCGATGCTGCAAGGCTCGGGCGTGCGCACCATGGCCAGCGGCAACATCGGCCTGCCCTTTGCCACCGCGGTGCGCAGGAGCAATGAGCTCGACGTGATGGTCCTGGAGGTCAGCTCCTTCCAACTGGAAACCACGACGGCCTTTCATCCGCACGTCGCCGTCTGGCTGAACCTGAGCCCGAACCATCTGGACCGCTACCGCGACGTGGAGGAATACCGGACAGCCAAGCTGCGCATCTTTGACCGCCAGACCACCGCCGACTTTGCGGTGGTCAATGCCCGCGAAACACTGCCGCTGCTGGCCGCGCGCAAGATCACCTTCAGTGCATACACGCAGGACGCGGACTTCACCCTGCGCGACGGGGTCATTTATTACAAAGGCGAAGCGGTGCTGGACCAGCGCAAGACGAAGCTGCCCGGTATCCACAATGCCGAGAACCTGATGGCTGCGCTGGGGATAGGGGTGGCACTGAACGTGGAATTCGAGCGCATGGCCAATGCCGTGACCGAATACACCGCGCCGGAACATCGTTGCGAATTCGTGCGCGACCTCGATGGCGTGCGCTGGATCAACGACTCCAAGGCGACCAACCTCGACTCGGTCGAAAAGGCGATCATTTCCCAGGAGCGCCCGCTGATTCTCATCGCGGGCGGCAAGGACAAGGGCTTCGAGTTTGATCCGATTGCCCCACTCATTCGCGAACGCGTGCGCTCCGCGGTGTTGATCGGGGAAATGAAAGACCGGATCGCCCGCTCGTGGGGTGGCGTGGACTGCCATGTGACCAACTCCCTAGAGGAAGCAGTGCAAACCGCCCGGGACCTCTCCCGCGCAGGCGACGTCGTGCTGTTTTCCCCCGGCACCTCGTCCTTCGACATGTTCCGCAACTACGGCGAACGCGGAAACAATTTCAAAAAATTCGTGAACGCCCTCTCACCAAAACTCTCAAACTGACCAGAAAACCGAAAGAAACGACGCCATGAAAATGAAAAAAACCGTAAGAATGCCCCTTCGCCGCGCGCCTCAGCGCCCTCGTCCGTCGGCATCGTCTTCCCTGCGCGCCCGAGCGGCGACCGCCGACGAAGGCTACGATGACGAGGAAGACTACGGTGGCGAAGAAGAGCCCAACATGAAGCTCTCGCACGCTTTCATGGTCGTGCTCGTGCTGCATGTGATCGCCGTGATCGGCGTCTTCGCATTCAACTCCATCAAGGCCGGCCAGACGGCTGCGGCCAAATCCAAGCCTCCGGCGCCGGTAACAGAATCCGCCATCGCCAAGGAAGCTGTCACGACACCGGTCACCACAACAGCAGCGGCCCCGGCGGCTACTCTGGATGGCTGGAAGGGAAAGACCCACACCGTGGCGGCCAATGAAACGCTGTCGCGCATTGCCACGACTTACAAGACGACGATCGAAGCGATCGAAAAGGAAAACGGCATCACGAGCTACTCTGTGATCCGGGTGGGCCAGGTGCTGAAAATCCCCGGCACGGCTGCCAAAGCGGAGCCAACCAAGGAGACCGCGACCAAGCAGGCATTCATCGCAACCAAGACGGACACTGCCAAGACGAGTGAAGACGTGATTCCTCTAACGACTTCGACGAAGGCCACTCCGGTCAAGGCCGAGCCCGTGGTGGCATCCTCCGCGCCAGTTCCGGCTGCGGCACCAGTCGCTCCGGTCAAAACGGCACCCGCCGCCGCGTCGACCGCGGAAGATGGCGTCTACGTCGTGGCCAAAGGCGACAACCCCTACAGCATCGCGAAGAAACTGCACGTGAGCTACAATGACCTGATCGCGACGAATGAGATCAAGGACCCGACCAAGATCCAGATCGGGCAGAAGTTGAAGATTCCTACGAAGAAAAATTAAGAGCCCCAGAGGCCGTCCATCTCCATGCGCCGCAACGCCATCCATGTGCTTTTGCTGACAGTCGCGTGCCTCACCGCACTCGGTATGGTCATGCTTTTCAGCATCAGTGCGTTCGCGGCGGAGAGCCACGGCGACATCTACCTGTTCGTTAAGCGCCAGGGCGTCTGGCTGGGAATCGCCGTCGTGGGCGCCACGGTGGCCGCCTGCATCGACTACAACTGGTGGAAGCGGACCTGGTGGATTTTCTTCGGGGTAGCGTTCGTGCTTCTGATCCTGTGCTTCGTGCCGCCGATCGGCATGAAGATCAACGGCTCCAATCGCTGGATCAATCTGGGGGTATCGACCTTTCAGCCGAGCGAACTGGCCAAGATCGCCGCCATCTTTTTCATGGCCTGGTGGTTCCAGAAGTTTGAGGATAAAACCACCACCTTCCTGCATGGATTTGTCTATCCGCTGGCCATTCTGGGTGCCTTGATCGTTCCCATTGCCCTGGAAAGAGACCTTGGCACCAGCGTCCTCATCGCCGCCGTAGGGGCCTCGATCATGTTCACTGCGGGTACGAACGTGCGTTGGTTGGCTCCCATCGCCATTTTGGGGCTCGTCGCGGGCGTCTACGCCACCATGCACCTGGATAACGAACGCCTGGGGCGCATGCTGGCTTTCCTCGACCCCGAGCGGTATAAGTTGAGCGATGGCCTCCAGCAATGGCAGGGCTTGATCGCCTTCGGATCAGGCGGGATTGATGGTTTGGGTCTGGGGGAGAGCCGGCAAAAGATGCTCTATCTGCCGTATGCTCACACAGACTTTATCTTTCCGATGATCGGCGAGGAACTCGGCCTGCGCTTCACGCTTATCACCGTTTTCGGTTACCTTGTGATCTGTCTCTGCGGCGCCTTGGTGGCAATGAACGCCCGGGATCGCTTTGGGATGCTCATGGGCTTTGGATGTGTGATGATGATCACCCTGCAGGCGACGGTGAATATCGGGGTGACCACCTCACTTTTGCCCAACAAAGGTATGCCCCTCCCCTTCATCAGTTTCGGCGGCTCCAACCTGGCCGTCTGCTTTTTCATGATCGGAATTCTTGTCAATATCCACCGGCACGGCAACCCTCTGGTCAGTACCGATTCGCCCGCCCTGCGGCGCGTCCGGAGTTACTGCAAACTATGAGTGAACCATTTCGCGCCGTGATCGCCTGCGGAGGCACCGGGGGGCATCTTTTCCCCGGTCTCGCCGTGGCCGAAACCCTGAAAGAACGGGGCCATGAGGTGCTGCTGTTCGTCTCGGAAAAAGAGATCGACACCGTGGCGCTGAAGAACCATCCGGAATTCCGTTCGGAGAAGCTGCCTTCGGTGGGCATGCCGTCCGTGCTGTCGCCGGCGTTTGTCCGATTCCTGCGCCGCTCGTGGGAAAGCCTGGGCTATTGCAAAAATACGTACCGCCGTTTTCGTCCCTCGGTAGTGCTGGGTATGGGGGGCTTCACCTCGACCGCACCCATTCTGGCCGGGCGGCAGTTGAAGCTGCCGACATTCATCCACGAGTCAAACGCCATTCCCGGCCGGGCCAACAAACTTACGGCCCGCTTCACTTCCAAAGTGCTGCTCGGTTTTCAGGCTTGCGCGGCTCATTTTCCGAATCGCGAATGCGTGGTCACGGGCACACCAGTGCGGCGCAATCTGGGCTCGCCGATGGACCGGACGGAAGCGCTGGCGGCCTTTAAACTCGAGCCCAACCGCCGTACACTGCTGGTAATGGGTGGCAGCCAGGGGGCATCCGGGCTGAACCAGGCGCTTTTCAAATGCGCGCCGTTGCTGCGGGAGGAGCCGATCCAGATCATCCATTTCACGGGCGAACGCGATGACCGGCTGGCGGCGGCAAATTACCAGCGCGAGGATATCCCGCATTATGTGGCTCCTTTTCATCATCGCATGGAGGAGGCGTATTCCGCTGCGGATCTCGTGATCTCCCGGGCGGGTGCCTCCAGTCTGAGTGAGCTTTCCCAGTTCGGCCTGCCTTCCATTCTTGTCCCCTATCCGCACGCGACCGATGACCACCAGACCTTCAACGCGAAGGAATTTGTGGACGCCGGCGCGGCTGAATTGCAACAGGAGCAGTCGGTGACCTCGGAGTCCTTCGCGGCGCTGATCAAAAATCTTTTCTCCAATGACCGCCGGCGGGAGCAAATGTCCGCCGCGGCCCGCGCGATCTTGCCGAAGGACGCTGCGGCCAATGTGGCCAACGAAATCGAAAAGGCGGTCGTGGAGGCCAAATGAACCTTTCCACGCTCACAGAATTTCTGACCGGTTCGCCGAAACGCGTGCACCTCATCGGGGTAGCGGGCTCGGGCATGAGCGGCATTGCCGCGCTATTGCTGGCGCTGGGACACAAGGTGAGCGGTTCGGACAAAGTCGATACGGTGGAGGTTGACCGGCTGAAAAAGAAGGGGCTGAATTTTCTGCGTCCGCATCAATCCGGCGAGGTCGAGGGTGCGGAACTGGTGGTCTATTCCTCCGCGATCAAAGCGGGCAATGTGGCCTTCGACGAAGCCAAACAGCTGGGGGTGCCCATGGTCCGCCGCGCGGATGCATTGGCAGCGGTGATGAATTCCAAGAAGGGTGTCGTCGTTTGCGGCATGCATGGCAAGACGACCACTTCCTCGATGGCCGCCCATGTCCTGCGCACGTGCGGGCTCAAGCCGTCGCACTACGTCGGCGCCGAGATTCCCATTCTCGGCACGAATGCGCGCTGGGATTCCGAAGGGGAATTTTTCGTGGCGGAAGGCGACGAAAGCGATGGCACGCTGATCAATTACCATCCCGAACATGCCATCGTGCTCAACATCGAGCCGGAGCATCTCGATTTTTACAAGGACCTCGCGGCCATCGACGCGGTCTACGCAAAGTTGATCTCACAGACGCGGGGCAACGTGGTCTATTGCGGCGATGACGCGGGAGCCACGCGCGTGTGTGCCAGCCATCCGGGTGCGGTTAGCTACGGATGCAATGAGGGCAATCGCTATCGCATCACCGATCTGGTGGCGAAAAATTTCCGGTCGCACTTCACGGTCTGGAAAGACGGCGCGCAACTCGGCGAAGCGGCACTCAATATCCCCGGTGCGCACAATGCGGTGAACGCCCTGGCGGTGATCGCCCTGGCCACCGAAATCGGCCTGCCTTTCGACAAGGTTGTGGCGGCGCTGGACACGTTTCGTGGCGCGCGGCGGCGTTTTGAGATCCGGCATGAGAGCCCGCGCAACCTGGTGGTGGACGACTACGGTCATCACCCCACAGAAATCGCAGCCACCATCGCCACGGCTCGCACGGGTGACTGGAAGCGGGTCCTGGTGATGTTCCAGCCGCATCGTTACACGCGCACGCTGGCGTTGAAGGAGGAGTTTGGCCGGGCGTTTGACCAGGCGGATGCGGTTTTCATTGCGGATGTCTACCCGGCCAGCGAGAAACCGATCCCCGGGGTTTCCGGTCAGACGATCGTGGATGCGATGCTGGCACACGGACATCCTCTGGCGGAGTTTCAGCCTGATATCACATTGATCCATCGCAATGCGGCAGCCGAGATCATCGACGGCGATCTGGTCCTCAGTCTGGGCGCGGGCAACATTCATGAAGCAGGCGCACGCCTGGTCGCCGATCTAGCCACTCGCGACAAGTTGCTGGAGGTGATGGGAGCCGGCTCCATCAAGCTGCATGAACCCCTCTCCCGCCACACCACCATGCGGGTGGGCGGCCCAGCGCAGTTCTGGGTGGAACCGGAGACGGAGGAGGGCTTCGCCGATCTGGTGCAGTATTGCTTCGATGAAAACGTCCCCTTCATGGTGATGGGACGCGGGTCGAATCTGCTGGTACGCGATGGGGGCATTCCCGGCGTGGTCGCTCATTTGAAAAAGGGTGAATTCGCCCGGTCCGAAGTGAATGGCAACGAGATCACGGCGGGAGTGGGACTGAAGCTCAAGCAACTGACGGCCATCGCACAGAAAGCGGGCCTCGGTGGATTTGAGTGGATGGAGGGAATTCCAGGCAATCTCGGCGGCAGCCTGCGCATGAATGCGGGGGCGATGGGAGCCCAGACCTTTGAACAGGTCGTGCGCGTGCGCTACTGCGACCAGGACGGTAATATTTTCACCCGCACGCCGGAGGAAATGGAGATTCACTACCGTGACGTGCCGACCCTGCGGCAGAATTACGCGCTTTCCGCCACGTTGCGCGGCACGCCCACGGACGCAAAATCCATTGAGACCCGGCTCGACGCGAGCGAGCAGAAACGCCGCGAGAGCCAGCCGGTGGCCGCCAGCGCAGGATGCATTTTCAAGAACCCAAAGGAAACTCCGGCGGGAAAGCTGATCGAGGAGCTCGGCTTCAAGAACTTTTCCGTGGGCCGGGCCCGCGTCTCTGAGGTGCACGGCAATTTCATCGTCAACGACGGTGGGGCCACTGCGGAGGAAATCCTGACCCTTATCGAGGAAATCAAGGCCGCAGCAGCACGCGAGCGGGGCATTAATCTCGAAACCGAAGTGCAAATCGTGGGAGTGGAAGCGTAATGGGAATTTTGAAAGACAAGAAAGTGGCCGTCCTGATGGGCGGACCGGGAGCGGAGCGCGAAGTGTCGCTGCGTTCGGGTGCGGCGGTCGGCCGGGCTCTGGAGGCCTGCGGTGCGATGGTCGAACTCGTGGATGTGAAAGGGACTGACTTCGCCGTCGCGGATGATGTGGACCTTGCCTACAACATGATTCACGGCACCTTCGGCGAAGACGGCCAAATCCAGGAAATCCTGGAAAGCCGAGGCCTGGCCTACACTGGCGAGGGCGTGGAACAGAGCCGGGTAGCCTTTGACAAGATTCTGACCAAACGGAAGTTTGATGCCGCCCGGGTTCCCACCTCGCAGTGGGAGATCGTCAAAAAAGGGCAGGCCCCCAAGCTGGCCCTGCCTTTTGTCATCAAAGCTCCCCGCCAGGGTTCGAGCGTCGGCGTGCATATCATCAAGGACGCGGCACAGATTCCGGTAGCCCTGGAGGATTGTTTCCAGTTCGGCGACGAGGTGCTGGTCGAAGAGTTTTTCCAAGGGCGCGAATTGACGGTTGGCATTCTGGGGCAGGAAGCGCTGCCCATTGTGGAGATCGTCCCGAACGAGGGATTTTACGATTACGAACACAAGTACACCAAGGGCGCATCGAACTACTACGTGCCGGCAGACATCGGGGAAGCTGCCACCCAGGCGGTGCAAGAGGCGGCCCTGGCCGCTTACCAATCGATAGGCCTGGAGGTCTACGCCCGCGTGGATGTGCTGATCGCGGCGGACGGACGCCTGAACGTGCTTGAAATTAACACTATTCCGGGCATGACTGAAACCAGTCTTTTGCCCAAGGCCGCAGCCACCGTGGGGCTCGATTTCCCGGCTCTCTGCGAGCGCATCGCCGCCTTGTCCTGGCAACGCTTCGACAAATAATGCTCAGACATCAACCCATTCGAAAAGTGAATCGCCGCGGGCGCAGCGGGTCCGCGCGCAAGCACGTGCTCGACGTGCGCATTCGCACGTCCACGGCCCGCCGCCGTCGTCAGGAAACGGTGAGCAAATGGGTCATCACGCTTTTGATGGTTGTCACGCTGGGGGCAGGAGCCGTCTTCGGCGTGCGCGCGGCGCTGGACCGGTTTTTCTTCAGCAATCCGGACTACACGCTGCATCGCATCACTTTCGATCTCGACAACATCCTGACCCGGGAAGAGGCGCTGGCCGCGACCGGCCTGCATGAGGGCATCAATATTTTTTCCGTCGATCTGGGCCAGATCGAGACGCTTTTCCGTACGATGCCGCAAGTACAGGACGTCCGCATCAAACGTGAACTTCCCGATCACCTGGCCATCAGCATTACCGCGCGCGAACCGGTTGCCTGGGTGGCGGCGGAAGGGGAAACCGGTGATCCGACCGCCTCGGAAAAGTCGTTGCTGGCCGATGCCTCGGGGTATCTCATGCGCCCGCGCCATATTCTGCCAGAGTATTATCATCTGCCCGTCATCTATGGGGTAAAGAGCGATAACATTCGCGACGGCGAGTCGCTTTCCAGCGAGGACCTGCGCCAGGCTCTGGCCCTCATCGACACGGTCTCGCGCCACCCCGAGTCTTTGCTGCACATTCGCACGCTGGATATTTCGCGCGGGTATTGCATTGAAGTGGTCAACGACGGGAATGCACGCATCCTGTTCGCCAACGGGGATTTTGAAAAACAATTGGGAAATCTTCAGCAATTGCTCGTTCACTGCAGCGAATCGGGCCGCACCTTGGAAAGTGTGAATCTCATGGTCAAACGCAACACACCTGTGACTTTCGTGGCCGCCGCTCCGCCGGAACTGCCCTCCAAGGGCAAGGGCCCGACCGCACCCGCTCCGAAAACCCGCAGAAACTAATGGCACGATCCGATATCATTGTTGGCGTGGAGGTCGGAACCTCCAAGGTTTGCGCAGTCGTCGGAGAGTCCGGGCGCGAAGGAGCCATCCGCATCCTTGGAGTGGGCCTCGCACCTTCCCGCGGCGTACGCAAGGGTGAGATCGTCGACCTGGCCATCGCCACGGAATGCGTACATGACGCCATCTCCGACGCAGAGACGAACAGCGACGCCGAGATCGGCAGTGTATTCGTTGGCGTGACCGGCAGCCATATTCTGAGCTTCAACAGCC
The DNA here is from genome assembly GCA_964445975.1 of uncultured Chthoniobacterales bacterium. GTDB lineage: Bacteria > Verrucomicrobiota > Verrucomicrobiia > Chthoniobacterales > Terrimicrobiaceae > CAYUMP01. The sequence continues at coordinate 109,463 of CAYUMP010000014.1, forward strand.
GTGGTTCGATTCCCATTCCCGCCGACCGTTTCGAGATCGACGATGAGGATGTGCACGAAGTCGCGGTGAAGGCCCGCGAGGTCAACATTCCGACAGAGAATCACTTCCTGCATTCGATCATCCAGCGCTACTACGTGGACGGCCAGGAGGGCATCCTTAATCCGGTGGGCATGGTGGGCCGCAAACTCGACGCCGATTTTCATATCATCCACGGCGTCAAGACGCGCCTGCAAAACACCCTGCGTTGCATCCGTGAGGCAGGGGTGGAAATCGACGAGATCGTGGTCAACTCCCTGGCATCGGCCCAGGCGGTGCTCAATGACCACCAGAAGGAACTCGGCGCCATCGTCATCGACATGGGCGGCGGAGTTTCCGACTACATCGTTTATGACAACGGCATCATCCGTTGCAGCGGCCTGCTCGCGGTAGGCGGAGACCACATCAGCAACGACATTTCCCTCGGCCTGCGCATTCCGCTGACGCGGGCGGAAAAACTGAAGGTCGAGGAAGGCTCGGCCAAGCTGGGCGACGCCACTCCGGGCGAGACGATCGTACTAAAGAACGATGCAGGGTTTTCCGGCAAGGAAGTGGAGCGTGAGATGCTCAACACCATCATCCATGCACGGGTGCGCGAGAATTTCGAGTTGATCAAGAAGCAGATCGAGCAGGAGATGCCGCTGCATATGCTGGGCGCGGGGGTCATGCTCACGGGTGGCTGCAGCCTGCTGCGCGGCGTCAAGGAAGTGGCAGAATCCGTCTTTGACCTGCCGGTGCATCTGGCACGAGATGCCGGGGTTTCCGGTCCCAAGTCGGTCCTAAACAACCCGCAGTATTCCACGGCCATCGGCCTCATCAAATTCGCCCAGGTGCTGCGAGCCGAAGAGGAAGACCCCGGGCTCTTCGGTTCGGTCCTCGAAAAAATCGGTGGCATCTTCCGCAGAAAAAACTGACGCCATGATCGCCTACCCACGCACCGAAACCTCCGCCGAAAATTCAGCGCCTCCGGTCATTCGCGTGATCGGGTTGGGCAACGCAGGAGTACACTTGGCGGACCGCCTGGCCATGGCCGGACATTTCGGCGTGGAAGTGATCGCGATGAATACCGATTCCCAGTCACTGGTCTCCTCGGTGGCCGGACAGAAGGTCGCGCTGGGACCGAAGGCGACGCGCGGGCTTGGCACCGGCGGCGACCCTGAAGTCGGCTACGAAGCGGCCCAGGAGTCGCTCGATGAGATCCGCGCCGCGGTCGAAGGCTGCCACATCCTTTTTCTCTGCGCCGGCCTGGGCGGCGGCACCGCCTGCGGCATCGCACCGCTGCTGGCCGAAACAGCCCGCGAAGCCGGGGCCACTGTCATCGCGCTGGTCACCTCCCCTTTCACCTTTGAGGGCAAACGCCGCTCCACCCAGGCGGCGGAAGCTCTCGCTCAACTCTCGCGCCATACCAGCGCGTTGCTCCATTTTGAAAACGACCGCATGGCCGAACTGACCTCACCGCGGTCGGGCATCGAGGAAACCTTCGCCACCGCCGATGAGATGCTCGCCGCCTCTGTCACCGCGCTCCTCGAAATTCTCCGTGGCGGCAGCCCGATGCCCGTGAGTCTTTCCGATGTGCTGACTGTGCTCGGTGGGGGAACCCCGGCATCGCTCTTCGGCCGCGGGGCGTCCACCGGTGACAACCGGGCTCATGAGGCACTGGAGCGCGCCATCAAGAGTCCCCTCCTCGACCGCGGGCGCATGCTGGCTGACAGCAGCGCCGTCATCGCACATATTGCCGGACCAGCCTCTCTTTCATTCGCTGAAGTTGCCGCCGTGATGCGCGAACTGACCCGCCATACCGCTGACGACGCCCGCCTTTTTCTCGGTGTAACGGTCCTGCCAGATGCAGCCGCGCCACTCAGCCTTACCCTCTTTGGCAATTATGCCTCAGAAGCCGAAGCGCGCGGCCCCACCCCCGTCCCGGTCGAGCGCACCCCGGCCGCCCGTCCGGCGCCCAAGCCCGAACCGGTCGCAGCCACCCCCCAACCCGTCTCAGAGCCCCTGCCTGAGGAAGAGAGCAAACCGCTTTTTCCTGAACCGGCCGCCGAGGAAAAGTCCGCCCTGGCCGCCCGTGCGCCCAAGGAACCAGCAGCCGCCAAGCCGAAGCCCGTGCCGCAGACGAAAGTGAAACAGGAGAGCCTGAATTTTGAATCCGTCGCCCGTGGCCGCTTTGAAAAAAGTGAGCCCACCATCGTGGAAGGCGAAGATCTCGATGTGCCGACCTTCCTCCGCATGCGCGGAAAAAAGTAGAGTCCGCTATCGGTCGAAACGAAACAGGCGGGCGTCTGGATTGGCCACGCCCCTCAGCGCGTCGCGCACGATTTTGGCCGCGATGACACTATAGGTGATGCCGTTGCCACCAAAGCCAAGGGCGAACCAACAGCGCGGCATTTGCCGGACCTCGCCAATATAAGCGAGCCCGTCCTTGGTTTCTCCAAAGGTTCCCGCCCACCGCCAACTGATCTCAAGATCAATGGAGGGAAACATCTTCCGAAAAGTGCGGGCCAGCCGATCCGTCTTGGCGACCACCCGCCGATCCCGCCGCGCGGGGCTGCGAAAAGAATCATCCTCTCCGCCAATCATGGCGCGGCCGTCCTCAGTGGTTCGCAGATAAATATAAGGACGGTCCGTCGTCCAAATGAGGCAACACTCCCACCAGCCGGGAAAAGCGTCCAAGGGCTCGCTGGCCAGCGCATAGGTGCTTTTCAGCCGGACCACCCGTCTGGGCAATATTTCGTCGGACTCGTAGCCGGTGGCAAAAACCACATGTTTGGCCCTTACCACGCAACCACGGCCCGTAGTCAAGCGAACCTCCTCTTTGCCGGGATCAATTTTCTTAACCAGCGTCCGGTCAAAGATGCGCACGCCGTTTTGCGCGGCCCGGCCCAGGAGTTGATGGGTGAACCGGTGACAATCGAGTTCCGCAGCCTGAGCAGAAATCAAGGCCGCCGGGCGGGAGAACGAAAAATGCGCAGAAACCTCTGCCTTATCCCAGTAATCCACTTCGATGCCCATGGCCCGCCGGGCTTCGCCTTCCTTCTGCAGCCGCCGGGCATCCGAACGTGCAGTAGCCAGATAGGTGCTCTTCTTGCGTTGGAACACACAGCCGCCATCGACTTCCCGCACAAGTGCTTCCACCGTGTCGATGCTGTCATGGCAAAGGCGATAGGCCCGCTCCGCATCGGCCTGACCGATCATTTTCGTAAGATCAACCAACGAAGTATCGATTTCATATTGCAGCAGCGCGGTGCTTGCACAGGTGCTGCCACCGCCCACATCACGCTTGTCCAGCACTACCGTGGCAAAACCCGCGCGGCACAATTCGTCGGCCATGAGAGCCCCGCTGATGCCGCCACCGAGCACCACGACATCGCAAGAGATGCTTTCCTTGAGCGAGGGATACACGCTGATCAGGCCGTTCTTCAACAGCCAGAAAGGTTGCGGCGAAACCAGGTCCATCCCTTCAGCCCGCGCAGCCGCGCAGGAGCAGGATCAGCAGCGCCGTACCGATCAACGAGACGCCGATCGAGCCCAGGCAGCCGGTTTTGTTGGAAAAGAAAAAGAACATTAGCTCAACGCATGAGTTTCCGCAGGAGCCAGATCGCGAAAAGCACAATCGCCATGACCCAGAGCAGATGCAGAAAGAAACCGGTGACGGCCAGGACGACCCGGGCCACCACCCAAATGATCAGGAGCAAGATCGCGAGAAGGGGAAGAAAATTCATGGTGTTTCCCCTAGTATCGCAATTGGAGCGGCCCTTGCGCGGCATGGCTCGTCCGCGCAACGTTTTTGTCACCTGCGCCAGCCACTTCGCATTTGACAGTTTAAGCCAGGCAGAGCAGCCTCGGGCAAACTCAAGACCCATGCTCAGAAACACTTTTCTCTGGCTGGCCGCATCGCTGTGCATTTCCTCGACAGCGGTATTAGCGGAAGACGCACCTTCTGAAACAACCATTCACCCAGGTTCGACTGCCTATCTGGATTCCCTCAACGGGTTCCGCGGCGTGAAGTTCGGAACGCCGTTCGCCGAATTCAAAGGGCTGACGATCGACCAGGACCGCGGACAATTGAAGCTTTACGTAAAAAAGCAGGGCGAGGATCTGAACCTCGGTCTGGCGAAGCTCGGGACCATCGTCTACCACTTTTTCGACGGTAAATTCTACGGCGTCTCGCTGCACGCCACCGATGTAGCCGACACCCGCACCCTGCTGGCTATCGTTTCCACCGGTTTCGGCAATGGTGAAAAGCTGGATGAACTGAACTCGATCTGGCAGGGCGAAGTGGCTTGGGCGCAGTTCTCGCAAAATCCCTCCACCGGAGAAGGCACCCTTTTCATCGGAAACTCAGAAATTTCCCGTAAGCTGGGAGAATATGAACAAAAGGCCGCCGCCGAGGCCGCCGCTCAACTCTAACGGTCATGAAAAACACCTCGCTGAAAAAATCCCTCCCCGCCTTACTGAGCCTCACGGGTGGTGCGGCGCTCCTGGCCACCGGCGCCACCGCGGAGGCCGCCCAGACCGCGAAGCCTTCCGAGCGGCCCGACTCCCTGGAGACCCGTATCAAAAATGTTCAGGACAAACTGAACGACCAGCAGCAGCCTGGCCTGACCTTTGCCGAAAAGACCTCCGAGAATGGTCTGCAAACCTTCTGGTGGGGCAACTGGCACAACGGCGGCTGGGGCCCGGGTGCATGGCATAACTGGGGCAACGGCGGTTGGCACAATTGGCGCAACGGCTGGGGCAACGGCGGCTGGCACAATTGGCATAACTGGCACAATTTCTAGCCAGTCCTTCGCTCATGGAGGGCGGAACATCGAACGGCGACGCCACCGCCTCCCCTGACGGTCCTCCCCCTTTATCCGGGGCGATGGAGCCGTGGATCACACTACTGGTCCTGCAGCCCTCACCGTTCTGCAATATCAATTGCGATTACTGCTATCTGCCGAATCGCACCTCCACCCGACGCATGCCGATGGATGTGCTGCAAAGCGCGATTGAGAAGACCTTTGCCTCCGATCTGGTCCGTGGAGAACTAACCCTTATCTGGCATGCCGGTGAGCCCTTGGCCGTGCCCATGAGCTGGTACGAAGAGGCCTTCGGCATTATCGAGCGCGCCACACCCGCAGGAGCGCAATTGCGGCATTCCGTACAGTCCAACGGCACGCTCATCAACCAGGCCTGGTGTGATTTCATCAAAAAACACAACATCAGCATGGGCCTGAGCATCGATGGGCCCGCCTTCCTTCACGACGCCCATCGCAAGACCCGCAAGGGCGACGGCACCCATGCCGCGGGCATGCGCGGCCTGCGCCTGCTGCGGGAAAACCACATTCCTTTCCATATTATCGCCGTCATCACGCGGGAGGCACTGGGCCACGCCGAGGAGATCTATGACTTCTTTGAATCCGAAGGTGTGGAGCACCTCGGCTTCAACATTGAGGAGGTCGAGGCTGACCACTCCGCCTCCAGCCTGGGCCGGGAGCATGACGATCGGGTGCGCGAGTTTTATGAAACTGTCTTTCGCCTGCAGAAAGAGAGACGCACGATCGTGATCCGGGAGTTCGCTGCTGCCGCACAAAAAATCCGTTCCGGCGTGTCGCTGCGAGAATTCGATTTCCCCTGGTTCAACGAGCAGGCCCGGCCTTTCGGCATTGTGAGCGTGGACTGCGAGGGAAACTTTTCCACCTATTCGCCCGAACTCCTGGGCATGACGCTAAAGCCTTACGGCGAATTCGCCTTCGGCAACGTGGTCCGCGACCATTTTGCGGATGCGCTGGAGACGCCGAAGTTCCGCGAGGTGCTCGGCGACATCCAGGCGGGAATCAAGCGATGCGAGCAGACTTGCGCATATTACGGATATTGCGGCGGCGGAGCCCCGGCCAACAAGTACTACGAAAATGGCTCCTTCGCCTCGTCCCAGACGATGTACTGCCGGTATTCGGTACAGATGCCGCTCGACATCGTGCTGACAGACATCGAGAAGGATCTCGAAATTGTCCGCTAGTCTGTGATTTAAAGACTGTCTTGATGAAAGTCCTGCTCTGCCTGCTTTTTACGGCCCCGCTTCTGCTCGCGCAAAATGCCAAACTGAACGATCTGTCCGTCAGCACGGTTTTGGGCGGACCTGAAATTCTCGAGATCGTCAAAACCGCGAAAACGATTACCGCCCAGCGGGTGGACTCCAAGGTGGCGGAGACCGAGGAACAGGCAATCAAGCACCCGGAACTGATCATTCTGGACCAGCCGATCACAGTCACCGGAACCGAAGCCGAAGACGTGCGCAAGGCCTTTACTTCCGGCGCGACTTACCTCTCGCCTTCAAAAACCTGTGTGTTCCGAGCCAATGTGCGCTACGCCTTTATCCTCTCGCCCGAACGCAAGGTAGAGTTCGTCCTTTGCTTTGGCTGCGGGGAACTGGAGGTCTGGCACAAGGGCGATATGGTGTCCTTCGGACCTTTTGACGGTGGCTACGCGAACCTGCTGGATGTGACCAAACGCATTTTCCCAAAGGATGAATTCATCGCTGCGTTCGATGCCAAGGTTTTCGAGCAGCGTGCCGCCCGCATGCGCGAAGCCACGCCCACGCCCTGAATTTCCTCCGTGCCATCATGCCGGCATAAGTGTAGATTCATAGGGTCACCATGCGCCCTGACAAATTCACTGCGAAAATGCAGGAGGCGTTCAATGCCTCCCTCGACCTAGCCTCGAAGCACAACCACTCGGAGATCTCCACCGAGCACTTTTTACTGGCCTTACTGCAGCAGCCGGACGGCCTGGCCCGACCGCTGCTGGAAAAGCTGGGGCTGTCGCCGGAGACGCTACAGCAGCAGATTGAAGCTGAACTTTCCCGGCGCGCCAGTGTGCATGGGGGATCGTCGCCGCAACTCGGCGCCGATCTACGCAAAACCATCGACGCCGCCGAAGGGGAGATGGGCAAACTCAAGGACGAATACCTCAGCGCGGAGCATTTTCTGCTCGCGCTCGCCGACTCCAACACCCCCAGCGCGAAACTACTCAAGAGCGCCGGCATTACCCGCGACAAACTCATGCAGGCTCTGGCCGGCATTCGCGGCAATCAACGCGTAACCGACCAGGACCCCGAAGGCAAATACCAGACACTGGAAAAATACGGGCGTGATCTCACTGAGGCGGCCCGCAAGGGCAAGATCGATCCGGTGATCGGCCGCGACGATGAAATCCGCCGCGTCATGCAGGTACTTTCGCGCCGCACGAAAAATAATCCTGTCCTCATCGGCGAGCCCGGCGTGGGCAAAACGGCCATCGTCGAAGGTCTGGCCCGCCGTATCGTGAGTGGCGACGTTCCGGATTCGCTGAAAAACAAACGGGTCATAGCGATGGATATCGGCGCGATGATCGCCGGCGCAAAATTCCGGGGGGAATTTGAAGACCGGCTGAAGGCTTTCCTCAAAGAAGTCACTTCCAGCGAGGGCGAAATCATCCTCTTCATCGACGAACTGCACACCATCGTGGGAGCAGGCGCGGCGGAGGGTTCAGCCGATGCCTCCAACATGCTCAAGCCCCAGCTCGCCCGCGGTGAGCTTCGGACGGTCGGCGCAACCACCCTGGACGAGTACCGCAAATACATCGAGAAAGACGCCGCACTGGAGCGCCGCTTTCAGCCCGTAATGGTAGGCGAACCCAGCGTGGAGGACACCATCGCCATCCTGCGCGGGCTCAAGGAACGCTACGAGGTGCATCACGGTGTGCGCATTCAGGATGCCGCCATCATCGCCGCCGCCACGCTTTCCGACCGCTACATCAGCGACCGCTTCCTGCCGGACAAGGCGGTGGACCTCATCGACGAGGCGGCTTCGCGCTTGAAGATCGAACTCGACTCCATGCCGACCGAGATCGACCAGATCGAGCGGCAGGTGATGCAGTTCGAAATGGAGAAGCAGGCTCTGAAAAAGGAAAAGGACGCCGCCAGCAAGGATCGTCTGGCCAAGTTGGAAAGAGAGCTGGCCGACATGAAGGAAAAGGCCTCTCAGCTCAAGGCCCAGTGGCAAAAGGAGAAGGAGGAGATCGGCAAGTCGCAAAAGATCGCCGAGCAGATCGAGCAACTGCGGACCGAACTGGAGCAAGCCCAGCGCAAGGGCGACCTGCATCGCGCCTCGGAAATTCAATACGGGCAAATGCCTGAACTGCAAAAGCAACTCGACGAGGCCACCGCCAAACAATCCGGCAGCGCCAACGCGCTCTTACAGGAAGAAGTGACCGAGGAGGACATCGCGAAGGTCGTCTCCACCTGGACCGGCATTCCGGTCTCCAGTTTGCAGGAGGGCGAACGCCAGAAATTGGTGAAGATGGAGGAGCGACTGATGGAACGCGTCATCGGCCAGCAACAAGCCATCAGGGCCGTCTCCAATGCGGTGCGCCGTGCCCGGGCGGGCCTGCAGGATGAAAACCGTCCCATCGGGTCATTCATGTTCCTCGGCCCCACTGGCGTCGGCAAAACAGAGTTGTCCAAAGCCCTGGCGGAATTCCTTTTCGACGACGAGCACGCCATCATCCGCCTCGACATGAGCGAGTACATGGAAAAGCACACGGTCGCCCGCCTGATCGGCGCGCCTCCCGGTTATGTCGGCTATGAGGAAGGCGGCCAGCTCAGCGAGGCCGTACGCCGCAAGCCGTATTCTGTAGTGCTTTTCGATGAGGTCGAGAAGGCCCACCACGATGTCTTCAACGTGCTGTTGCAAGTACTGGACGACGGACGCATCACCGACGGCCAGGGGCGTACGGTGGACTTCAAGAACACGGTCATCATCCTGACCTCCAACATCGGCAGCCAGTACATCATGGAGGATCTCAGCCGCGAGGAGCGCGACCAGCGTGTCACAGAGGCTTTGCGAGGGCACTTCCGCCCGGAATTCCTCAACCGTATCGATGAGATCATCATTTTCGACCGCCTGGACGACCAGCAGATCACGCGCATCGTGGACATCCAACTCCAGCGGCTACTTTCCCGCTTGGCGAAACAAAACATCACACTCGTCCTGACCGATGATGCCAGGAAGCACCTCGCCAAGGAAGGTTACGATCCCGCCTATGGCGCCCGGCCGCTTAAACGCGTCATCCAGCGGGAAATCCTCGATCCGCTGTCCCTTGAAATTCTCGATGGGAAATTTGGCGAAGGCGATCACATCACAGCCGACGCCAAGGACGGCCGGCTGGTCTTTACGAAAAAGTAGTCAGCGGATGATCCGCACCGGCGTGCCTACGGACACGACATCGAAAAGCAGCGGTGCAAAATGCTCCGGCAGACGGATGCAACCATGCGAGGCTGGTTCGCCCGGCTGCGGGATGTGGCCAGCGTGCATGCCAATACCGCAATTGGTCAGGCGCATCCAGTAGGGCATGGGGGCGAGCAGGAATTTGCCGCCCGGCGGAGGCCGGTGCTTGCGGGTATCGGCGTCGCCGTTGACCGTGTTGCCCTCGGCGTCCACGATGATGCCGTAAAGGGTGGAGTGTTTGTCGACGATCTTCTCCGTGATCGTGTAGTTCCCTCCGGGAGTGCCATGTCCTTCCTTGCCGGTTGCGACATAACACCAGCCGGCAGGTTGACCGCCGATGGTCACCGTGGCGATCTGTTGCTTAAGATCGATGACCACGCGCGGTTTGCCGGTCAGCCCCTCGGGATGCCACTCGTAGAGGGTTGGCTGAGGCGTTTCAGACACGGATTCACGCCCCGCGCACCCGACCAGCAGGGCAATCGCCGCGAAACTCAAACATTGGAGTTTTGCCTTGTCCATGAATTCCGGGCAAAACGTCGCCGCAGACCGGCCATCATTCAAGGAAAAAGCAGTCGGGTTAGCGCCTGAGAATCAAGTCCAGAGCTTGCTTCAAGGTCTCCGGCGGACTCGGCGGGCCTTCAAAAAACCTGGCCCCGACATATCCGTCGGGGCGGACCAACACCGCTCCCGTGGTTTGAATCCCATAAATCGTCTCGAAATCATGAGCGGAAAATTCCCGGCCATTCTGCACAAGGGCAACGCCTCCCGCCTGTCTCCAGGCGTCGCCGTCTTTTCCGATCAACAGACAAAAACCCTTCCCGAAAAACTCGAGCAGGGAATGCCCTTTGTTATCCGCCCACAAATGCGGGGCGCGCCCACCCGGTCGGGCCGATGGGATGTAATCGTTGACGGGGTCAGCCTCTGCCGGTTCCGTAGTACCATCCGGAATGAAGGCCCCTTCGCCATAGCGAAGGCCCAAGTCCTGCCCAAGACCGGTTCCGCCGCGGCGGCTTTGACCGACCAGGGAGCGAACGCGATCCCATTCACCCTGCAGACCCGCCGTCACGACGGCAAAAATTTCCTCCGCGTTGCTATTCGTATGCTGCATGGTGGAGACGGCTGTTCCGTGGCGCTCGCTGTGGTAGGTATCCAACAGTGCCTCCCCCGCCTGGCCTCGCACCACGGCCGCCAATTTCCAAACGAGATTGTGCACGGACTGCATACCGGTGTTTAATCCCAGGCCGCCGGTCGGCGAGAGTCTTGCCGCAGCATCGCCCACCAACAGGACGCGTCCCTCACGGATCCGCTCGGCCACCTTCGGGCTCATGACCCAGGGGCTAAGGCTCAACACTTCCACCCGTTCCTCCGGCAGGCCTGAGGCCCGGCGGATGATTTCGGCAAACTGCTCCTTCGTATAATCATCCACCGTCTCGCCGGGCTGAAGAAAATGGTGCATCAGCCAGATGTCATCGCCATTTACAGCGACGAAGTTTTCAAAACCCTCCTCCGAGAGCGTGTGATAGAGAATGGCAGGCCGGTCCTTGAGATATTTTCCGTAGGCGGCACGGAACATCACGTTGATGAAATGCCCCATGTCTCCCGGCCCGACGGCTCCGATGTTCAATTGATGCCGCACGAGGCTGCCGGCTCCATCCGCCGCCACCAGCCAAGGCGTTTCCAGGATTTCGCCGGAACGCAGGGTTACCCCCACCACCTCGCCCTTCGGCTCGATGGAAATCACCTCCGCGTCAAAACGCAGCTCCGCCAGAGTTTCTTTTTGCAGGGCTTCAAAAAGTACCTGCTCCGTCCAGGTTTGCGGACAGTGCATCGCCACGCACGGCGTATGGATGCTGTGCAATTCGGCCAGCGGCACGCGCCCGAGTTCCTCCCCCACGAGGGATTTAGCCCAGAGGCCGAGCCAGTGGCCATCGACGGAAAGTGATCCGTCGTTGATGCGATCCAGCAAACCGATCTGCCGATAAATTTCCGCGGTGCGACGCGAGACGCCCATGGCCTTCGGATGCGTGGAAAGGCCGGTCTTCCTTTCAAGGACCACACTGGCCACTCCGGCCCGGGTTAGGAGTAAAGCCGTCATCAAGCCGCACGGGCCACCGCCGGAGATCACAACTGGTGTCGCCTGGCGCATAGGGACGGCTATTTCTTTGTGATGACGGCCGCGATGATCAAAGCCGAGCCCATGGCCACCGACATCACTCCAAGGAAAGGCGACAGGGAAACCGTTTCGCGTTTCTCTACCGTCGCCTGGACCGGCCCAACCGCGAAAATCTTCTCCCGCCGACTGTAAGTAATAGCGGGCCAGGCGAAAGCCAGCAGCCCAAGCACGACGAGGATGATCCCGAGTATCTTCATTTAATGAAGGCCTGCAGCGCGGGAACCTTCTTCAAAATCTCATCCACGGTTTCCGGTCCGGCCACTTCACGGGACTTTTCCACAAAGGCCTTTAGAAACGGACCGATCTGGCTGAAATCCAAACCGGCGGCTTGCAATTTCGACAGGGCCTGGCCGGCATCGCCACCCAGGAAGCCACCGAGCAATCCGCCCAAGGGACTGGCGGCATTGGCTGCGGCTGCAGGCGCCTCGGCCAGCAGAGAGGCCGCTCCCGGGATGCGGGAGAGGTATTGCTCAAATTCTGTGCCGGCGGTTTGTTTTTGCGCGAACTGCAGCAGCACCTTGACCGACTCGCGCGCGACACTTTCGGAGACCTTCAGCTTTTCGCTGATGAATTTGATGATTTCTTCCATGCGCCGTTATCTTAGACCGACGCCATGGTTCTGCAAGGCCGCCGATGCCCGCGCAAAACCTTGAGTAAGTATCTTCGTCTGATATCCCACATGGATGACGCATCTCCTGCGAACCTGTTGTCTCCTTATTTCGCTCGCGGCCTTGGCTCATGCCCAGGAGATCGACATCCGCAACATTGATAAAACCAAGGCTGGCGGTTGGTCGCAAGTGGACGGCGGCTGGGTGACCAATGCGAATGTTCTCGTCACCCCCTTTACCGCCAATATCGATATCCCAGGGGCTCTACCCATCAGTGCCTATTTTTTCAATGACTCGGGCCGGTTGGTTTATCGCTATGCTAAGCTGCCTCAGGTGCCGACGGATGACGGCAGTTACCAGCAGCCATTGCGCAACCTCGCCACCGGCAGACGCTACAAAGCCATCTTTCCCATTCCTCCATCAGTGGAAGAAAATGGTCCCATGCGCTGGCGCACTTTTGTCATCGAGTTTGGTGAAGGCGAAAAGGCCATACGCCGCGCCTATCCGTCCACCAGCGATCTAGCCTCCCTGGACTTCACGCAGACTCCCCTGCGCGGAATCAGCGATGTTTCGACTGAATCGGGTACGTCGGAAGCCGTGCCGGTGATCAAGTCCGTTTCGAGATTTCGTAATTCCATGAATGCCTGGGTCGACAAGGGATGGGTGCGCGGCCTCAATACCTTGCGGGCCAAATTGCGCTTGGAATCCGGGGCCAGCCAAGGCGGATTCTTTGTCCGCGCCTATTTTTTTGATCGCGATAACGTCAAGCTTCTCGAATACAAAAAGCCTCCCCAAGTCGAGGTGGGCCCCGGCAAATACGCGACCCTGCCCACCTTCTGGAAAGACAAAGAGGACTACGAAATCTACTTTCCCATCCCGAATGACAAGGATGGCGGTCCCTCCGGATGGAAAACCGCTATTGTGGTGTTTGGAAATTCCAAAAAAGTCGTGGCCGACGTTACTCCATCCAACACATCTCTGGAGGCCTTCGACTTCCCCGAAAAAGCGAATCTGCTCGCGAAATAATTATTCCGCCTTTGGCCCGACGGATTTCAGCACGCGATCGATCGTATTCGTCGTTGAACGCCCTTCGACCATATCGGCCAGGACGACCTTTCCCCCATGGGCTTCCACGATGTCACGTCCGCTGACGTAGTGAGCCCAGTCTTTGCCTTTGACCAAAACGTGCGGGAGGATCTTTTCGATTAAAGCCTTTGGTTCGTCCTCTTCAAAAAGGATCACGCCATCCACACAGCGCAGGGCGGAAAGAACAAACGCGCGGTCTTCCTCGCAATTGATGGGACGGGAAGGTCCCTTGCTGCGCCGCACGGAGGCATCGGCATTCAGCCCGATGATGAGTCCGTCACCCTGAGCGCGGGCGAACTCGAGATACGTGACATGCCCGCGATGCAGGATGTCGAAGCACCCGTTTGTAAAAACCAGTTTTTTCCCTTCAGCGGCAAACTTGTCGCGGAGGGCCCGGCCTTCGGCCGGGGTCCAAAGTTGATGCGCACTCATCCGAGCTTGCGCAAAAGGGCGTTGTAATTCTCCTGAACGGTCTGCATCTCCGGATCATCAGCGTCCCGGAATCGTTTGTAAATTTTCAAAGCACCCGAATAGAACGACCCGGCTTTCTGCAGGTTTTTCATCGCGTGGTAGACGACGGCGAGATTGGCCATGGATTGCGCCACCTCGGGATGCATCGCTCCATAGCTGGTCTCCCGAATGGCCAGAGCCTGCATGTGATAGCTCTCCGCCCGTACAAAATCGCGCGTCTCGGTGCAGGCCACGCCGAGATTATTCAACGCGGTCGCGACTTCCAGATGAGCGCTGCCGTGCAGAAGCATCGCCGCCTCGGAGGCGCGGAGATAATATTTTTCCGCCCCGGCAAAATTACGCTCCTTGCGGGCCAGTGCCCCGAGTTGATTCAGCAGCATGACGTGCTGGGAATGATCCTGCGCCTTGTCATAAAGGAAAAGAGCCTGTTCAAGATACTTGCGGGCGTTTTGCGGATCGCTCAGACGGTCATAAAGCAACCCCAGCTTCGCCGCCAGACGCGCGGATGTGGCCGATACCTGAAACTTCAGCGAAGTGCGGAAGGCCTCTTCAAAATTCGTCGCGGCATCGGCGTATTGGCGGGCCGCTTGATGAATATCTCCGGCGATTTCCACCGCATCGCACAATCTCGGACTGTCCGCGCGCAAAACTTGCCGGGCAGAGAGCACAAATCGGGTGGCAATTTCGTGATACTGCTCTGCCTTCGCGGTCTGTCGTTGCACCTCCAGATCGCGGCATAAAACCTCCCAAATATTGGCGGTTGTTTGCATGAAGGAGTGTTTACAATGTATGCACAAAAAAAATTTATGGCGAGAGAAATTTTAGGGCGGCAGCTCGGGAACGCGGAGCCCCTCCCTGCAGGGAGTGGAGAGCTTCACCTGCGCTCACCTTTCCAGTGACGTCGTGAACTCCCAGAATGCGACAAAGCTCTCTTTCAAAGTGATTTAGCACCTTCTCGGTCGGGGGCGATTTCTGCAAAAAATCCAGAGCCCGCCCCAGCAAATCATGCAGTTCGACGGCAGGATGCATCGTCGGGGCGGCCAGTCCGGCCAACTCGGAAAAATACGCCGCCAGGTGAAAGCCAGCGTGCCCGGACTTTAACGCATCGAAAGCGGAAATGACACTGACCTCGCGCAACGTATGGAGATCTCCCTTGCGGCTGTGCGCGAAAGATATTTCCGTGCGATAAAATAAATCCAGCTTGCCTGCAAACGTACTGCGTGGGCCACGCGCGCCCCGGGCGACGGTGCGGATTGTTCCATGGGCGCTGGTCAGCCATGTCACAATGAGGCTCGTCTCCGACCACGGCGTTTTCCGCAGAAGAATGGCCGGAGTGGAATGCTCCATCGCGCGCCGCCTCTAATCCAGGACTTCCACGAGCCAGTGCTGGATGTTCCCGTAAAAATCAATTTGAAACCGCGCCAGATCGCGCTCGTTCGTGATGGTCGATATCTCGTGCTGACTCAGCTCGGCTTCGCTAAAACTGTGGCGCACGGCCAGGGCCAACCGGGCCTGGTTCAACGCATTCAACCATGACTCCGCATGCCGCAGCGGAAACTCGAGGGAAGACAAATCACCGTCCTCCTTCATCCCGCGAAGATCGGCCTCCACGACCTGCCGGGCGGATTGAAATTGCTCATGCAATTCCGGCTGCACATGCGCCTTCCAGTCTTCCCGCAGATCCTCCTCCTCGGCCTCGAGGGAAGGGCTTGGATAAAGCCTCTCCTCCACCTCCTCGGCATCGTACACCTCATGCAGAATGATTTGCCGGAGCAGTTCGGCCAGCACTGGCGGAATGTCGCGGAAGCCGAGGCGGCCAGACTTTGTTTCGTAAAATTCCATCAGGGATGCTCGATGGTCGCCAGCAGGAGATGAGCGTGCAACTGCTGCACATAAAATTCCGCGCGTTCCCGCGAGCCGCTCCAGACCACAGACCGCCCCTTGTGATGCACTTCCATCATGTGCTCCTCGGCCTTCTCCCGCGCAAAGCCGAACACCTTGCGAAAGACGAGCGTAACATAACTCATCAAATTGATCGGATCGTTGTGCACGACCACGTTCCAAGGCACGTCGTTCAGGACGGCCTCCTTCGTTTTGCCGCGTGGCTTTTCCTTGGTTTGCGCCGCCGTGATCATGCCGCCCGCAATCCCGGTCCCTCGTGCTTGGCGCTGGCCCGCAGACAGTCGTCAGTCATCTCCATCCATTGCGCAACGCCTGTTTCTCCCAGTCCACCCCGGGCTTCGAGGAAAACATAGGCCGCCGCCAGCAGGGACGGCGCGACATGAAAAGCAGCGGCTCTCACCGCAAGAACCGCGCAAAGATGGCCTGACGTTCCGCCGGAAGCCACCAGCCCGCCATAATGCCGCCACAACTTCTCCGCCGGCGGCGCAGGAAACGCATTCATCAGCAATTGTCCGGCGCGCCGACTGCGGTCAGCCATTTCGGCCGGCAGAGACTCATCCAGCGCCCTGTCCCCGGCCAGGAGTTCGTCGCGATGGCCCGCCGTACAAGCAAGGCGCATGGCCTGCAATCGGGGAAACAGGATGGACAGAAATATCTCCTCCCGCCAGACAAGCCAGGATGGCTCAAGGGACTGCGGCTGGAAGGTCAGCCGCGACAGATTCTCCCAGTTCGGGTGGCAGAGCCGCGTCACGCGAAGCACCTCCAGATGAGGTCCATCCCCGCGCGAGCTACTGCTTGTTTCTGCCATAGACCGGGATCATACCACCCGATGGGCCGTCTTGAAAATCTGTTCCTGCTTTCGGGCCATTTGTTTTGCCTCGTCGGCGGTGAGATCGTCCCAGCCAGCCAGATGAAGCAGGCCATGAATGACGCACAGGGCAGCCTCGTCGCTGGCACTGTGCCCGTACCGCGCCGCATTCTCCGCGATGGTGCCGGCCCCGAGCAGGATTTCCCCGTGTTGGAAGGTGATCACATCGGTCGGGGTGGGGTCGTTAAAAAATTGCCCATGCACGCGGGCGATGGAGCGGTCGCTCACGATGGTGGCCTCCACCTCCCGCAACCGGGCCAGTGGCTCGCGGCCTGACTTTACGGCGAGCACGCAATCGCCCTTGGCCGATTCCGCTATCCGCCGGATCAAGGCAAGGTTAAGCGCCACCGCGCGCTGGCGATTGGTGATTACCAGGGAAAAAACCATGGGATTGGCCTAACAGAAAATTTCCCTTTTGGGGAGACCGATGCAATTGCCGGCCGATAAATCAGGCGGCCGACTTTTGTTCACTCCGGCTCGCGGCCGATTCCTTTTCATCCCGTTTTGAAGGATAGGCGATACGGGCATGGAGCATGTTGACCAGCGTGAAGCGGAAGCTTTCGCCGACTTTGCGCAACTCCGCCAGGGTCAGGGGGCATTCGTCGAGTTGGTGCTCGCCCATGCGGGATTCGATGAGACCGTCGATCAAGTCCTCAATCCTCTGCGGAGTTGGGCGTTCCATCGAGCGTGAGGCACTCTCCACCGCGTCGGCCAGACTGACGATGGCCGATTCCTTGGTCTGCGGTTTTGGACCGGGATAGCGGAAGCTTTCCTCCTTCACATCCGGAATGTCCTCCGGGCGCATATTCATGATCTTGCCGCCCAGCCGGGCATCATTCTGCTGCTGCAGGGCGCGCTGGTAAAAATAGGCGACCATCGACGTGCCATGGTGTTCCTGGATGATGTCCACGATCTGCGCGTTGAGATTGTTCTTCAGCGCCAGATCGACGCCTTCCTTGACGTGCGCGATAATGATGAGCGCGCTCATCGTCGGCGTCAGTTCATCATGCGGATTGTGACCAGGGCGCATGTTCTCGGTAAAATACTCCGGCTTCACCAGTTTGCCGATATCGTGAAAATACGCGCTGACCCGGCACATCGTGGGATTGGCTCCGACGGATTCCGCCGCCGCTTCCGCGAGGTTCGCGACCGCCAGGCTGTGATGATAAGTTCCCGGCGCCTCCAGGCTCAACCGCTTGAGAACCGGATGGTTCAAATCCGCCATTTCCAGCCAGGAGATGTCCGTAGTCACACGGAAAAGGTTTTCCAATACGGGCAGGAGCCCGCTCACGAGGATAGCCGTACCGATGCCGGTGAGGATTGCCGCCAGACTCTGGTAACCGATCATCTTCCAGTCGGTCTGCCCTGGATTCTCCAAAATGATGGGGCCTATCTGGCCAAAGGCCGCGGCCAGAATCCAAGTGGCGATTCCCACATACACGCCCGCACGAATGAGACGGCTGCGGCGGCGCACCTGGATCGTCACATAAACAGCAATGAAACCTGTGATAAGGGAAATAACCAAAAAGATGGGATCAATCCGCCCCACCAGCATCGACCCCCACAGACTGGCAAAGATCGCCGCATACAAACCGTGATTTTTACCCAGCAAAACCGAAAGGACCAGCGGAGCAAAAGCATAAGGCACCAGCAGCGGCACCAATTGCAGATCAATGCGACCCATGGTGGCCTGAGCCAGGACAATTTTAATCGCCGCCAGTTGAAAGAGCAGGACGCCGAAAACCAAGGTCAGCCGGGAGTTGCTTCTCAATGTTTCCGGATGATTGATCCATAACTGCGCCACCGCCGTGACGAAGATCAATACGCACAAAAGAAATTTCTTAGCCGGTTCATCCTGCTGGCCCGTAAAAATCAGCACGGCCAACCCGCTCACGAAAGCCGCCAGCACCAACGCACGCAATGGCCAGCCGCATTCCAGGGCATCCGTCAGGCCATTTTCAGTGACCTTGCGCCGGGTTTTGCCACAGGCCATCCCTTTTCCCACAAGACGGCGGCGTTGAAGAAAATTCCACATAACTACAAAGGTCAAATATACTCTAGAAGCGGCTTTCCTGCAATCCGCGGTGCTCCCGGTAGGCATTGATGATGGCCCTGACCAGCGGGTGGCGGACCACGTCCGCCTCCTCGAAAAATTGGAAACCGATGCCCTCGATCTGGCGCAGGGCGTCCACCGCCTCGATCAGGCCGCTCTTTTTGTTGCGAGGCAGATCGATCTGGGTGCGGTCGCCTGTGACCACGCATTTTGAATCCTGTCCCAGGCGGGTCAAAAACATGAACATCTGTTCGCAGGTCGTGTTCTGAGCCTCATCGAGGATCACAAAAGCCTGACTCAAAGTGCGGCCACGCATATAGGCGAGCGGCGCGATCTCGATCACCCCGCGGTCCATGTATTTCTGGATCTCCTCCACTTCGAGCATGTCGTGCAGCGCGTCGTAAAGGGGCCGCAGATAAGGCAATATCTTCTCCTGCAAATCGCCGGGCAGAAAACCCAGCGCCTCGCCCGCCTCGACCGCCGGCCGGGTGAGGACAATGCGGCTGACCTTTTCCTGCTTGAGCGCGGACACCGCCATGGCCATGGCGAGATAGGTTTTTCCCGTGCCCGCCGGGCCTATGCCAAAGGTAATGTCCCTCGTCTGGATCGAGCGTAGATACGCCTTCTGGCCTTCGGTCTTTGGCACCACCGGAGGCTTGCGCAGGGAAGTCTGGATGCGCAATTCCAGCAGGCGTCCGAGATCGTCATCCCCGTCCTTCATCACGGCCTGCAAGGCGTAGTTAAATTCGTGTCGTCGTACGGGAACACCCCGCTTGCGGGCCTCGTCGAGTTGTTCAAAAACCTTGCGGGCCTTGTTTACGCCGTCCTCCGCGCCCTCGATGCGCAGCCAGCCCTCCCGCGAGACGATGCGGACGTCCAAGGCTCCTTCGAGTTCGCGTAAAAGCTTGTCGTCGCCGCCGTACAGCGCTTGTACGGCCCGGGCGTTTTCAAACTCGAGCGTGAGAGATTCGAGGTTACTTGTAGCCATAGACGAGCGCCCAATTTGAGCGCTCCTGGGGCGACTTCTCCACGGTGACGATCGCGTAGTAAGAGCCGGTTTTTTCAGGCGTAATCTTGGCCCCGGCAAAACGTCCCTTTTGCCAGAATTCACTTTCAGCCAGTTTGCCATTCGAATCGTAAATATGCACGGTGATCACCGCCCCCTTGGTATCACTGCCCAGGCAAAACCAGTAGGTGTTGCCCTTGAAAAGCTGGGCTGTCACGGCTTGCTGGTCCTTGACCCCGAGATCTCCCCCCCAGGCGTCTTCACGCACCGTGAATCCTTGCTTCACGTAGGGCACCGCCGCCTCATGGGCGAAAGACAACGCATCATCCACGGAGGCCCACGCCAGAGGCAGCGCTATTATGGCGAGCAGGGAAAAGAGGAGAGCTTTGCGTTTCACGTCCTTATTCCTCCCCCGAAGTGATGGCGGCGACCGTCTCGCTCGTCATCTTGTTGATTTTTTGCACGCTGCCCTCGGGAATCGCGTTTCCCTTGCTGATCATCGGACGGATATCGCGCAGCAGCTTGCGCACACGGGTCACTAATTCCTCCTTTTTCAGGCGGCTGTTGCGCATGTCGTCAATCCGGCGGCTGAAATAGCTGATCAGTTCGGGCTGATTGAGCAACTCGGCGCCTTCCTCCGTATAATTCTTGCTCACGATGGAGGTGAGCACTTCCGTGCCGCGAATCCAGCCCCCTAGGCTGACCAACTGGGCCAGATCGTCATCGCCCAATTCCTGCATGGCGCTGCGGACATCCTGCAAAGCGCCGTCCAGTTCCTCGCGCACCGAGCGCCAGTTTTTGGCATCCGCCTTGTCGATAATGCTCTTACTGCGGGCAATCACCGCATTCCGCACATTGATGGCCGCCGCCAAGTTCAGAACTTCCTGGCCGATTTCCTTCACCTTTTCGGAGTCCTCGGCCTCCACCGCCACAAAACCCTCGGCGATTACCGTGCCGAGCAACAGAGCCACTTGGGCGCGGTTGCCGGTGTTCTGACCAAGGTTGGCCCGCAACTCGCCCTTCCAGTTGGGCGAACCCAGCTTATCCAGCACGTTGAAAATCTCGCTGGGCACCGGAACGACGACTTCGTCGACGGCTGCGGCAGGAAATTTCGACAGGTCAATACTTTGGGGCGGGGCCTGCGCAACGGCACCCGTCGCAGCAAAACCGCAGAGCAGCAGAGAAAGTAAACGTGGCAGCATGAAAAAATTAGGCTTCGCGGAGGGCCGAAGCCCCGTTAAAAGCGCGCAAATCATTAGATGAATCCTCAAAGAATACAACACCTTCTTGAACGGGCAAGCAAGCAGCGGCTTCTGGTCATCGGGGACGTGATGCTGGACGAATTTGTCTGGGGCAAGGTCTCCCGCATCTCGCCCGAGGCCCCCGTTCCGGTGGTGGAAGTCCAAAGCGAATCCTCTTATCCAGGCGGAGCCGCCAACGTGGCGAGAAACCTCCGTCCGTTTTGTAAGTCCGTGCAAATCAGCGGTATAGTTGGTCGTGACAGCCATGCCGCCCGACTGAAACAACTCTTGGCCGAGGAGGGAATTTCCACCGACGGCCTCATTGAATCCCCCGATACCCCCACCATTGTCAAAACCCGCATCATCGCTCGTCATCAGCAGGTAGTACGTGTGGACCGGGAGAAACGGTTTGTTGCAACTTCAGAAACCTTCAATGCCGCCATCGAGCGCATCCGCGAATTGCTTCCCGAGGTGGACGGCGTGATTTTTGAGGATTACGGCAAAGGGTTTCTCACCCAGGCTTTTGTCGACAAAGCCGCCGAACTCGCCGCCGAGGCGGGGAAAGTGCTCACGGCGGACCCCAATCCGGGTAATCCCCTGAAGTGGCACCGCATCACCACCCTCAAGCCCAACCGCTCGGAGGCCTTCGCCATGGCTGGCAAATCCGACTATGGAGCAGCCGACAACCCGCTGGCCGATGAAGCTTTGCTGGAGGTGGGCGCCGCCCTGCTGGAGAAATTCCAGATGCCGTCCCTGCTCATCACCCTGGGTGAACACGGCATGATCCTTTTCGATCAAGACCGCCCTCCCTATCATACCCCCACCCGCGCCCGGGAGGTCTTCGACGTTTCCGGGGCGGGCGACACGGCCATTGCCCTTTACACCCTCGCCTTATGTGCCGGAGCCACCTTGCAGGAAGCCGCGGAAATCTCCAATCACGCCTCCGGCGTGGTCGTCGGCAAACTCGGCACGGCCACCCTCACCTCCGAAGAGCTCCTGACCAGCCTCGAAAATGATATCTCCTGAGCGACGCGCCGTCTTCTTCGACCGCGACGGGACGCTGATGGAGGAGGAAGATCATTGCGACCATCCCTCGCGGGTGCGCGCCATTCCAGGTGCCGCCGACGCCCTGGCCCGGCTGCGTGAACAAGGCTGGCTCAACATCATCATCACGAACCAGAGCGGCATCGGCCGGGGTTATTTCACCATGGCGGACTATGAACAGGTGAATGCCGAGCTTTTCCGTCAGTTGAATCAGACGATCGACGCCGCCTATTGCTCTCCCGACCACCCGGACCAGCCTTCCCCTCGCCGCAAACCGGGCATCGGCATGGTCGAAGAGGCCGTGGCCGACCATGGCATCGCCACGGAAAAATCCTGGTTCATCGGCGATAAGAGCATTGATGTTGTCGCTGGCCGGAACTCCGGCTGCCGCACCATCCTCGTCCTCACCGGCTATGGCAAAAAAGTCCAGGGCAGCGGGGCCGACTTCATCGCCCGCGATGTGGTCGAGGCCGTCGAAATCGTTTTAAAAAACTCCTGATCGCCCCTCACCTTCGCTATATCTCCTGACCATGTCCGCCGTCGCTGTCATTCCCGCCCGCTGGGCCTCCACCCGTTTCCCCGGCAAACCGCTTTACCCCATTCTGGGAAAACCGCTCATCCAACATGTGTGGGAACGGTGCCTGAAGGCGAAAACCGTTTCCCAAGTCATTGTGGCCACGGATGATATGCGCATTGCTGAAGCTGCCTTTGCGTTCGGGGCCGAAGTTTCCATCACTTCTCCAAAGCACCCCAGCGGTACCGACCGCATCGCCGAAGTGGCCGCCCGCTTACGCGGAGCGACCCATATCATCAATGTGCAGGGAGACGAACCCGCCCTCGACCCTCGCCTCATCGACCGTTTGGTCCGGGTGCTGCAGAAGCATCCCAAGCTCGATATGGTGACCGCCGCCAGTCCGTTCGAAACGGAGTCGGACGCGCTGAACCCCAACAATGTCAAGGTCGTCACCGCCCTCGACGGCCGTGCGCTTTATTTTTCCCGCAGCCCCATTCCTTTCGACCGGGACAAATCTCTGCTGGTCAAGCCGCTTTGGCACATCGGCATCTACGGCTACCGCCGCAATTTCCTGACGCAATTCGTCCGCTGGAAGCCCACTCCGCTGGAGCAGACGGAGAAATTGGAACAACTCCGCGCGCTGGAGCATGGGGCTTCCATCCAGGTCGTGCCCACCAGCCGCCACAGCATGGGTGTGGACACGCCTGAGGACGTTCATCGCGCTATTGCGGCACTCACCAAAAAACCATCTCGAAAAACTGCGTCCTGACGCTGGATTTTCTCTGCGAGCGCCGTACTATCCCCGCGCATGAAGTACATTTTTGTGACCGGTGGCGTAGTCAGTTCCCTTGGTAAAGGGCTAGCTGCCGCTTCTCTCGGCACGTTGCTGGAACACCGCGGACTTAAGGTCGTCCTGCAAAAACTCGACCCGTATCTCAATGTCGATCCGGGCACGATGAACCCTTTTCAGCACGGCGAAGTCTACGTTTTGGACGATGGCGCCGAGACCGATCTCGATCTCGGGCACTACGAACGTTTCACAAATTGCGTTCTCACCCGGGCCAACAACGTGACCAGCGGCCAGGTCTATGAAACCGTGCTGGCGAAGGAACGCCGCGGGGATTACCTCGGCAAGACGGTGCAGGTTATTCCGCACATCACGGACGAGATCAAACTGCGTATCCGCGAGATCGGCCAGAGTTCCGGAGCTGACGTGCTCATCACCGAGATCGGCGGCACCACCGGCGACATCGAGGGTCTGCCTTTCCTGGAGGCCATCCGCCAGTTCCAGCTCGAGGCGGGTCTCGGCAACGTGCTCATCATGCACGTCACCCTCATTCCCTACATCAAAGCGGCGGGCGAACTCAAAACCAAGCCCACTCAACAAAGCGTGGCCAAGCTGCGCGAGATCGGTCTCCAGCCGCACGTGCTCATCTGCCGCACGGAGCAGCCGCTCGACCCCGACGTCCGTCAGAAGCTTTCCCTGTATTGCAACGTCCCGGTCGAAGCCGTCATCGAAGGCGGCGACGTGGAGCATACGATTTACGAGGCTCCCCTCAACCTTCAAGCCGAAGGCCTCGACGACTATGTCTGCCGCGCGCTGAATCTTCAGACCAAAGAGCCGGACATGACGGATTGGAACAAATTCGTCCAACGCATCATTCATCCAAAGAAGAGCGTCCGTATCGCCGTCGTCGGCAAATACATCGAACTGCAGGACGCGTATAAAAGCATCTACGAATCGCTCACCCACGCCGCCGCTGCCCTCGATTGCGCTGCGGACCTGGTACTGGTTGACGCCGAGGATCTCGAAAAAGAAGGCGCGGACAAATACCTGCGCGGTGTGGCCGGCGTCCTCGTTCCCGGTGGCTTCGGCGATCGCGGCATCGAAGGCAAAGTCGCCGCCGCTCGTTTTGCCCGCGAGTCGCGCACGCCCTACCTCGGTCTTTGTCTGGGCATGCAAATCGCGACCATCGAGTTTGCCCGCAACGTCTGCGGCCTTGAACACGCCAACAGCACGGAATTCGATCCCGAGACCGCGCATCCCGTCATCTGCATTCTTGAGGAACAGAAGGAAGTCACCACCAAAGGTGCCTCCATGCGGCTCGGCACCTGGCCCACCGTGATCGGAAAGGACACCCTCGCCCACCAGGTCTATGGCCGTTCCGAGGTCGTGGAACGCCACCGCCACCGCTACGAGTTCAACATGGCTTATCGCGAAATGATGGAAGCAAAAGGCTTCGTCATTTCTGGTTCATCACCCGACGGCAATCTGGTGGAACTGATTGAAATCAAGGGGCACCCCTGGTTCCTCGCCTGCCAGTTCCATCCGGAATTCCGGTCCAAGCCCAACGCGCCTCACCCGCTTTTCAAAGGGTTCATCGCGGCGTGCCTGGCGCATCAGGATTGATCACCAGCGAGCGCATCAGATAGTCGGTCCGTACGCCCCACAGGCGTTCCTCGCCTGCCGGGGCGGTCTTTTCCATCGCTTCGTCGCAAAGGAGATAGGTGGAAAATCCCGGCGGAATTTCGGCGGATAAGTCATCGAAATAACCGACGTTTGTAAAACCGCGCAGATACCACGGCAACGGCCAGTAGTCGGTGCCAATGACGGCGATCGGATGGTCCCTATTAACCCTTTGGAGATAAGCGCGGAAGGCCGGCATCTGGTAAGAGCTGGGAGAATAGACCAGGGGGATTCTGGAATCGAAAAACCGCTTCTGGCTGACGATCCAGGCGCAGTTCGCCTGCCAGGCCACCATGCAGACGATGACGACCAGAGCGGGCCATTGAAAAATATTGGCCCGATATTGGGCAAAAATCCACCCGGCGGCGGGCAGGCAGAGCGCTAACGGAAGCATCATCAGCCAGGGCGTTTTATAGGGGATGAACGAAAAGATCAGTATCGCAAACAGACCGGTGAGGCCGAGGAATCGCGCTTCCAACGGTATGGCGGCCAGCCGGCTTCGACTCCAAAGTCCCAGGGCACCGAGCAGCCCGAACCACAACCACGGCTCGCCGCTCCAGCGTCCATCCGGGAAGAGAATCTTCACGAAATACCAGACCGGCTTGTGATGCCCGGGATCGGTCTCGTAGACGAAATAGCTCCGCCAGAAATTCAGGAAGCCCTCTCCTCCAAAAAGGAACAGAATCGCCAACAAAAAGACGCCTGCGGCCACGGGCGCAAAGCGGAGCGCACGCCATTTCAGCAAGCCACACACTCCCGCTGCAATGAGCCAGGCCACGGCGAACAGCACCCAGGTTTCCTTTCCCGCAGCCAGAAGCGCGGTCAACACTGCCCACCGCGCCGCCCCACGAACACTTGGCTGTCGGAGAAAAACCACCGCCGCCCAGGAAGCCAGAAAACCGCAAAGGGCAAAGAGGCTTTCGTGCAGCCCAAAGCGGCTGAAGAAAATCAGCATGGGCGAAGTCGCCCCGAGCAGCGCCGCCAGGATCGCCCCCATCCGATCATGACGCCACAGGAGCAGAGCGACGGCCAGCACCAGCGCGCTACCCGCCGCAATGGGCAGGATGCGGAATTGCCACTCGCTGAGTTCCGCCAATGTCTTGTAACCGGCTGTCCGCATCCACGCCACATTGAGATAATGCGGCAGCGGTCCGTGATAATGATGCGGATCGTATTGATATTTTCCCTTCTCCAGCAGGTCCTGAAAAATGACCGCTTGCACCGCCTCGTCCGCATGGAAAGGGGCCGCCCCGATGCGCCAGCTCCGCAGGAAAATCGCGAACACCAGCACCACCAGAAGCATCGCGATGGCCGGGAAGATTTTCACGTTTTTACCAGGCCCAGCTTCTTTGAAAGGTCTTCCCCCGACGCGTGAAGTCGCTTGGTCAGTCGGTTGCCCTCCATGGTTTCCAGCAACACCACACAGGGTTCGGCCAAGGTCGCCAGCATTTGTTCGATCTCGGCGGATTCCATCAATAACGCCGCGGTCGAGAGCGCGTCGGCGCTGGCAGCTTCCTGATGAAAGGCCCAACTGCGATGATGCCGCGCCTCCCGTGTGCCGCGCCGCGTGTCCACAATGTGCTGCCCCTGCACGGATGTGCCCGAACTCCCCACGGCCATATCCTGCAGCTGGATCACGGGTCGGATGGAATCACCCAACAGGCGCAATTCCCATGGTCCCCCGACTCCCAAAAGTGAACTGCCGCCCGCATTGACCAGCATTTGATCAAAGCCCCATTCCGCGAGCAGCAGTTTCAACCGGTCCAACGTGAACCCCTTGCCGATCGCTCCGAGGTCGATTTGAAAGCCCTCCGCCACACAGGCCACCACGGGCTTTTGATCGTCCACGGCCAGACAGCCCTGGTCCAGCGCCGCCAGTTCCGGCTTCCAGTCGTCCTCCGCGCGGACGCGGTCCATCACCCCACCCAGGCCCGGGTGGAAGGCTCCCTGCGTCACTTCGTACATGCGCAAGGCGCGCAATAAGCACTCGTGTGTCTCTTCACTGAGTTGCAACTGTTCGCCGACGCGCAAATGATTCACGCACCAGATTTCCCCGCCTTCCTGGAATCGGCTGAGCAGACGTTCCAAACGATCCACCTCGCGAAAAGCCTCCGTGGCTGCCTGCCGAGCGTAAGCCCGATCCTCCGTGGGCAGGCGAATCTCCCACGTCGTCGCCATGGCCTGATGATGGAAGGCCGGCTCAGCCTGCAAGGCATCGACCGCTGGCGAATTCACGCCCTCACCATGCCGGAAACGTCAATGCCTCGCCAGTTTTTCCGCGCGATAGCCGCCAGACTTGCGATCGAGGAAAAACAGAATGCCGAAGACCACGGTGAGAATCACCGGCAACACAACAACCGCACGCAAAGCTGCCGGCCCGCCTTTTGCATCATAAATGCTTCCCATTTCCGGCAGCACTACGGCGACAGCGAGCATTCCCGCCCCACCCATCAGCGCCAGGCCAAGGGCTCCTGTGCGGGGACAACGCTCCGCGACGAAGCCAAGCATCGTCGGCCAAAAATAGCAGACGCCGATGGCAAAGACCGTGGCCGCTAGAAATGTCGGCACAGCGCCTTGAGCCACGCTCAGACAGAACAAGCCCAGGCCGGAGAAAACGGCAGAAAAAAGCAGCATGCCGGTCGGCGAAATTTTATGAACAATGGGCCCCGCAAATTGCCGGCCCAGCGCCATCAGGCCGTTAATCCAAACCAGCACCAGAATGCCCGAAACTCCGGCCGACGCGGTCAGAATATTCGGAATCCACTGGTTGGGCCCCAACTCGCTCGAAGCCGTCAGCCACATACACACAAACATGACGATGAAGAGCGGGCTGAAAATGCTTTTGAACATGTCGCCCCCGCTGATGCCCGCGGCCTTGCGCTCGGTCTGTGGGAATTTTTTGCCGAGAAAGAGGAATCCGTAAATCGCCAGCGGAATCAACATTGTCGCCATCTTGACCTGCCAATTCAGGTTCAGGTTCGACAACAGAAACGAAACCAGGCCTCCGATCACGATGCCACCGGGGAACCACACATGGAATCGGTTCAGCCATTTTGTTTTGTCATCAGCAAAAAGCGTGGCCACCAGCGGATTACAGGCCGCCTCCACGCAGCCATTGGCCAGACCGATGAGCAGAGTACCCGCAAACAGGCTCCAAAATCCCTGGGCAAAAATGGTGATCAAAATCCCCGCCAGATGACCAACAAAAGAAAAGGTCAGCATGCGACCCATGCCCAGCCAGTCGCAAAGCGGTCCAGCCACAATCATCGAGAGCGTAAAACCCCAAAAGGCCGTGCCCGCCACCCAGCCCAGCATTGCCTTGTTCAAGGCAAACTGCTCGCCCAGCGGCCCCATGATGTCGCCGCGAATGGCGAAACTCATGGCGGTGGTAATGAGAGCGAGACAGCTGCCCAAAAACAGGCGACTGCGCAGGGAGGAATCGGTGGTCATAAATTTTGCAGGGGGATTTGGAAAAAAGGAAAGCCCGGGTGAATTTTGAGATTCACCCGGGCCCCAGAATGGAACGGGTCAGTTAACCGGTTTACCGAAGATTTCGATTTCGATGTAGTGGTTGTAAGGGTTGGCGGTATT
>CAYUMP010000015.1:0-128688 GCA_964445975.1 uncultured Chthoniobacterales bacterium
GCCGGATTTTTTGTTCGCAACGGTGATCGAGCCGTCAGCCACGGCGGAAACTTTGCCTGCCGAAGGCTTGCCTTCTGCGGCGAACGAGGAGGAGGCGATGGCGATCGCGAAGGCGAAAGAGGCCAGTTTAATAAGGGATTTTTTCATAGGTTGAATGTGAGTTCGGGGATTCAACCGTCGTGACCACCGGACGTTGCGGTTAATTTTCGCGCTTACGGATTTCGAACACAACGGAAGCCGGTGTGCTGCAGGCCGGTGTCAGGGCTCGTTTTGCTACGGATGCCCGGTTGGTAGCCGATGCAATATTCATCCGAGCAGAGGAATGACCCTCCGCGCGTCACCTTCTTTGCCACGCCCTCTTCCTCCGGATCATAGCTGTCCTGCGGCCCCGTCGGATTCTTGGCCGGAGATTTTTTATAGGTGTCGGGGCGGTACCAGTCGGAAACCCATTCCCATACGTTTCCGGACATATCGTAGAGGCCGAAACCATTGGCCGGAAAGGTCTTTACCGGGGCGGACAGGACGTAGCCATCCTCCTTGGTGTTCTTGGCCGGAAACTCACCGGACCAGACATTGGCCAGCCATTTTCCCTGCGGATGCTTCTCATCGCCCCAGGCATAGGTCTTTTCCTTGAGTCCGCCACGAGCGGCAAACTCCCATTCCGCCTCGGTCGGCAGCCGTTTGCCCGCCCATTTCGCATAGGCCACCGCATCGTCCCAGGCCACCTGCACCACGGGATAGTCCATGCGATCCTTGATCGAGCTTCCCGGTCCTCCCGGGTGCCGCCAATTCGCCCCCGGCTGCCAGCGCCACCATTGCATGGCGTTGTTGAGAGGGACGCTATGGTCGGGTGGGGCGAAGACGATGGCACCCGGCACCAGCATCTCCGGCGGCGCGCCGGGAAAATCCTTCGGATCGGGCTTTCTCTCGGCGACCGTGACATAGCCCGTGGCCTCCACGAACTCCTGAAATTGACGGTTCGTCACCTCGGTTTCATCCATCCAAAAGCCGTCCACCGTCACATCGTGCACCGGCCGGCAGTCATCCGCGCCCGTCTTGCTGCCCATGGCAAACGTGCCGCCCGACACCCAGACCATACCTTTGGGGGCCGCAACCGCCGAGGAAACGGCCAGCAGGAGAAAAAGAAATCTCATCGAAAGTCCGATATGATATGTGCCAGCGGCGGCCTCGCCAGCACTTCTGTGACATTTTCGCGCAGATGCGGGTGTTTTTCTCTGACGCGGGAAGGTTTTGATTGGCGAACCTCGCGCATCACGGCATAGGTTAGGGAAACTTATACTTGCCATGCCCGTAACAGCCAAAGGACTCGAAGGAATCATCGCCAACTCCACCCGACTGAGTGATGTATTGGGACAAGAAGGAATTTTAATTTACTCCGGTTACAACATCAATGAACTGGCCGGAAAAGCGACCTACGAAGAAGTTGTCTACCTCCTCTGGCATGGGCATCTGCCTACCAAGGCTCAATTGGCCGAGCTCAAGGAATCTCTGAGTTCCCAGCGCCAGTTGCCGGAAGGCGTCATCACCTTCCTGAAGTCCGCCCCCAAAAAGGCCAACCCGATGGATGTGATCCGCACGGCGATTTCCATGCTGGGCCTTTACGATGCGGAGAAGGAAGTCGAGGGCGAGGCGGAGTCGCTGAATTTCCATCGCGCCGTCAGCATCACGGCCAAGATCGGCGTGATCGCCGCTTATTTCCATCGTTCCCGCCAGGGGCTGGATCTGCCCCCTGTGCGGAAGGACCTCAGCGAAGCCGGACATTTTCTCTATCTGCTCAACGGTGAAGAGCCCACGGCGGAAGCGACCAAGACCCTCGATGTCGCCTACGTGCTGCACGCCGACCATGGCATGAATGCCTCCACTTTCAGCGCCCGCGTGACCGTCGCGACGCTCAGCGACATTTATTCCGCCATCACCTCCGCCATCGGCACCTTGAAGGGCCCGCTGCATGGCGGCGCCAACGAAGGCGTCATCCACATGCTGCAGGAAATCGGCAGCGAGGACAAAGTGGACGCCTGGGTCGAGGAGCAGCTCGCGCAGAAGAAAAAAATCATGGGCATCGGTCACCGCGTCTACAAGGTGCTTGATCCCCGAGCCCCGCACCTGCGGGCCATGGCCATCCAATTGTGTGAGCAACTGGGCGAACCCAAATGGATTCGCATGAGCGAGCGCATCGCCGAGTTGATGCGGGAACGCAAGCAGCTCAATGCCAACGTCGATTTCTATTCCGCCACGGTGTACTACTCGCTGGGTATTCCCACCGACATGTTCACCCCGATCTTCGCCATCGCCCGCACCAGCGGCTGGACAGCCCACGTCTTGGAGCAGTTGGCCGACAATCGCCTCTACCGTCCGTTGAGCGAATACGTCGGGCCTGAGGTGGGCAAAAAATTTGTCCCCATCGAGGAACGCTAGGCGTCCATCCCGGCCTCGTCGTCCGATGTTCGGTCAAGCCGGCTCAATGTTGAGTCGACTTTGAACTCCTGACCTTGGATGCTGAAGCTTACATGAATCCCTCGACCCTGCCGGACGACGATTTCTTTCCCTTGATCGAGGCTCGCCACGGCGATCCTTTCAAAATACTCGGGCTGCGGGAGTTTCAGGGTGGCTGGTTCGGCCGGGTCTACCGGCCCGATGCCGCCGAGGCCACCATGGTAGCCGTGGCGGACAAGACGAAGCGGTATCCGCTCAGCCGCGTGCATGCCGACGGCTATTTCGAGTCCGTCCTGCGTGGAGTAGACGCGCCTTTTGAGTATCTGCTCGAACTAAAAAGCCGCGAAGGCGTTACCTGGCATGAGCGGGACGCCTATTCATTCGGCCCGGTATTGGGCGAGATGGATATCTATCTCTTCAACGAAGGCACGCACTACGAGGTCTATAAAAAACTTGGCGCGCACATACTGGAGATCGGCGGTGTGCACGGGACGCATTTCGCCGTGTGGGCGCCCAATGCCCAGCGCGTGAGCGTGGTGGGGGATTTCAATGGTTGGGATGGTCGCGTTCACACCATGCGCAAGATGATCCCGGCGGGCATCTGGGAAATCTTCATTCCCGGCGTGCGGGAAAACGCGCATTACAAATTTGAAGTGCGTGGTCCGCACGGCGAGATCTTCTTGAAGACCGATCCGTTTGCGTTTTACGCCCAGCATGGCACGCAGACCGGCTGCATGGTTTTCGACATCGATCGCTACACCTGGGGCGATACGGAGTGGATGAAGAAGCGCACCCAGGGCGATCCCTACAACTCGCCGATGAGCATCTACGAGGTGCATCTCGGTTCCTGGCAGCGCCACGCCGAGGAAGACCGCTTCCTCAGCTACATCGAATTGGGCGACCGTCTCATTCCCTACGTGAAGGAAATGGGCTTCACCCATATCGAACTCATGCCCGTGGCCGAACATCCCTTCGATGGCTCGTGGGGGTATCAGGTCGTGAACTACTACGCGCCCACCAGCCGCTTCGGCAACCCGGACGAGTTCCGCAATTTTGTCGACCGCTGCCACCAGGCCGGCATCGGCGTGCTGCTTGACTGGGTGCCGGGCCATTTTCCGAAGGACGCCCACGGCCTCGCGCGCTTCGACGGCACCTGCCTGTACGAGCATGAAGATCCGCGGCTCGGCGAGCACATGGATTGGGGCACGCTGATTTTCAACTACGGCCGCAACGAGGTGAAAAATTTCCTCATCGGCAATGGCCTGTTCTGGCTCGACGAATATCACATCGACGGCCTGCGCGTGGACGCCGTGGCGTCGATGCTCTATCTCGACTATTCGCGCAAGCCCGGCGAGTGGATTCCGAATTGTTTCGGCGGCCGGGAGAACCTCGACGCCATTAATTTCCTCAAACGCTTCAACGAGGTTTCTTATGAGAGATTTCCCGGCATCGCTACGATCGCGGAGGAATCGACCTCGTGGCCGGGAGTGTCCAAGCCGACCTATACAGGCGGCCTGGGTTTTGGCTTCAAGTGGAACATGGGCTGGATGAACGATAGCCTGCGCTATATCAGTCTCGATCCCATCCATCGCCGTTATCATCAGGGCGAGATCACCTTCTCGATGATCTATGCCTTCCATGAGCATTTCATCCTCGTGCTCAGCCATGACGAGGTCGTGCATGGCAAAGGCTCGATGATCAACAAGATGCCCGGCGACATGTGGCAGAAGTTTGCCAACGTGCGCATGTTCCTCGCCTGGATGTGGGGCCATCCCGGCAAGAAGCTGATTTTTCAGGGAATCGAATTTGGCCAATGGGCCGAATGGAATCACAATCAAAGCCTGGACTGGCATCTCACCGAGTTCGGCTTGCATGACGGCTTGCGTCGCTTGGTGCAGCACCTGAATTGGCTCTACCAAAACGAACCCGCGCTCTCGGAGTTGGACGACACCTACGAGGGCTTCGAGTGGATTGATTTCGGCGACAGCGACAGCAGTGTGTGGTCCTTCATGCGCAAAGCCCGGAACGGCGAGACGATTATCTTCGTCGTCAACGCCACTCCCGTGGTGCGCGGAGGCTACCGGGTCGGAGTCAATGCCCTTGGCTGGTACAAGGAAGTACTCAATACCGATGCGGAAACCTATGGAGGCAGCAATGTCGGGAACTTGGGAGGGCGCACGGCCGAGTCTGGTTGGTGGCAGGGCAAGCCCCATTCCATCATGGTTGATCTGCCTCCACTTTCGGTCGCGGCTTTCAAGCATATTCCGGAGTGAAACGAATTGTTCACAATGTTAACTTTCTTCCCGAAAGCGGTTGACAAAATAGGGGGTCGCATAGGAGAGTGCCTAGAGGAAACTATGAAATCAAAGCGCCCCTCTGCCGCCTTCACCCTCATCGAGCTTTTGGTTGTTATCTCGATCATCGGAATTCTTGCTGCCCTCGCTCTTCCGGCCATTACCGGAGCTCTGGCCCGCGGTCAAATGACCCAGACTTTGAGTAACTCCAAGCAGCTTCACCTTGCGACCCAGCAAATGGCGCTCGATGCGACCACCACGGGTGACACCAACCTCGGTTGGCCTGGTGACCTCGGCGGCTCCTGGGGTGCCTGGGCCACGAACCTCGTGGGCGGCAATTACCTCACGACGAACGATTTCAAGAAGTTGATCAGCGCTCCCGGTGTGGTTCCGACTGCTGACAATCCCGCATCTCCCGGCAAATCCGGCATCATCGTTTACAAAGTCGCGGAGAACAGCGAAGGCGCGACTGTCTTCATCTCCTCGGCCAACTTTACCAACACCACCACCGGCGGCACGGCTCCGACCAAGACGGCCAAGCCTTACGGCGACAAAGGTTACGTGGTGTTCCGCAAAGCCGGTGACGGTGCGATCCTTCAGCCTCGTCAGACGGGTGCTCAGTACACCAACATCATCGGTGCCTTCACCAACGTGGTGGACGGTCAGCCGACTCCTTAAGGTTTAAAGTTTTCGATTTGAAAAGCCCCGCCTTTTGGCGGGGCTTTTTTTTGCCCCGAGACTGCTTCGCATGGCATGTTTTTGGGCATTTAAAGCTCGCCAATGGGCATGATTTTCTTCAATTTAACAGGTTCCACGCAAACGTCATGAAAACCAAAAAAGCCTCCTCTTCCGCCAAGTCCGCCGCGCCCGATCGCGGTAAAGTTATGGATGGTTCGGAAATTCTCGTCAGCTGTCTCGAGCGGGAAGGTGTGGACGTCATTTTTGCTTATCCGGGTGGGGCTTCGATGCCCATCCATCAGGCTCTGACCAAATCGAAGAAAATCCGCGTCGTGCTGCCGCGCCACGAGCAGGGTGGAGTGTTTGCCGCTGAAGGCTACGCCCGCGCCACGGGCCGGGCCGGCGTTTGCATGGCGACTTCCGGACCGGGGGCCACCAATCTTTTGACCGGCATTGCCGATGCCTACATGGACTCCGTGCCGCTGGTGGCGATCACCGGACAGGTGCCGCAGGAAATGATCGGGCGTGGCGCTTTCCAGGAGACCGACATGTTCGGCATGACGCTGCCCGTGGTGAAGCATAGCTATCTCGTGTGGGACATCAGCGAGATTCCCCGCATCGTGAAGGAGGCTTTCCATATCGCCCAGAGCGGCCGCCCGGGCCCGGTGCTGATCGACATTCCCAAGAACATCCAGAACGAGCGCGCCCAGCCTATTTATCCGAAGGAGATCAAGCTGCGCGGCTACCATCCTTTGCCGAAGGCGGACGATCTGGCCTTGCAAGAGATGATCGGCCTGATTGAGAACGCCAAGAAGCCGATGATTTATTGCGGCGGCGGCGTGATCACAGGTGATGCCGCGAAGGAACTGACCGAATTCGCCGAGCGCACCCAGATCCCCGTGACCACGACCCTCATGGGCATCGGCGGTTTCCCGGAGACCCATCCTTACTCGCTCAAATGGCTCGGCATGCACGGCACCGTCTATGCCAACAACGCGGCCAACGAGGCCGACCTGCTGTTGGCCATTGGGGCCCGTTTTGACGACCGCGTGACCGGCAAGGTGGAGAAATTCTGCGAGCACGGCACCATCGTCCATATTGACATCGACAACTCCGAGTTGAACAAGAACAGGCTCGTGAAGCTGCCGATCCTCAGTGATCTCAAGTACGCACTGACCCGGCTCAACGGCATCCTCGACAAGATGGG
Source organism: uncultured Chthoniobacterales bacterium (assembly GCA_964445975.1). GTDB lineage: Bacteria > Verrucomicrobiota > Verrucomicrobiia > Chthoniobacterales > Terrimicrobiaceae > CAYUMP01. The sequence goes on from CAYUMP010000015.1 coordinate 6,634, forward strand.
CCGCAAGCGGACCCAGAAGTTCACCCGCTATCCGGAGTGGTATCGCCAGATCGACGCTTGGAAGACCAAGTTCCCGCTCTCCTTCAAGGACACGGAGGACGCCATCCAGCCCCAGTATGTCATCAAGCTCCTTTGTGAACTGACCAAAGGTGAAGCCATCATCACGACCGGGGTGGGCCAGCACCAGATGTGGGCGGCTCAATACTACAACTTTGCCAAGCCCCGTACCTTCCTCACCTCCGCTGGTCTCGGTGCCATGGGCTTCGGCTATCCGGCCGCCATGGGCGCGAAGATGGCCTGTCCAGACAAGCAGGTGGTCGACATCGACGGCGACGGCTCCTTCCTCATGAACGTGCAGGAACTGGCCACCGCCCATATCGAGGGCATCGCAGCCAAGGCCATCATCCTGAACAACCAGCATCTCGGCATGGTCGTGCAGTGGGAGGATCGTTTCTATTCCAGCAATCGCGGCCATACCTTCCTGGGTGATCCCAAGGATCTCAAGCGCGTGTACCCCGACTATGTCGAGATCTGCAAGGGCTTCGGCGTGAAGTGCGAGCGCGTGCTCCACAAGAAGGATCTCAAGGCGGCCATCCAGCGTCTGATCGATTCCAAGGAGGTCTACGTCCTCGACGTGCAGACACCTTATACCGAGCACGTGCTGCCCATGATCCCGACGGGCAAGACCTACAAGGACATCATTACGGAATAGGGGAAAACTCCCGGTTCCGTTTGTAGAAATCGTACCGCGCCACGATGGCAGCGATGTAGCTCTTCGTCATGGGGAAATCCATGGCATTCTGCAGTTCGCCCGCGCCGGCGCTTTCCCCCTGGCCGGAGTCCTTGACCCACCGCTTTACGCGGGTGCGGCCGGCGTTGTATTCAGCGAGGGCAAACGGCACGGCATCATCCTTTGCCGCCCAATGGTCGAGGGCGCGCTTGAGATACCAGGTGCCGACCTCGATGTTGACCTTGGGATCGAAGAGATCGGTGGGCACGAAGTTCGGGACTTTTTCGACCCGCGCCCAGTCTGCCGCCGCATCCTCGGTGATTTGCATCAGCCCCCGTTCGCCGTGCAGCCCGACCTTGTCCGTCTGGAAGCGGGTCTCACGCCAGATGACCGCCTTGATGAGTTCGGGCGGCACCCCGTATTTTTGGCCGGCCTCGGTGATGAAGGCGTCGTACTTTTCGTATCGCCCGAGGGCGACCGTCCTTTTTAGCTGATACTCTGGATCTTCCGTCTTTACCCAAAAAATGCCGGCTCCCATCGTCCCAAAGATCAGGACGCAGACCACGAAAATGGAGAGACGCTTCATTGGAGGGACTGAATCATAGCAATGCCGTCGCTGCATGGCAGCAAATCCTTTTCCCCTTCAGCTTCGCTGGGATAGGTTCACGCCCATGCCACGCTTTGCCAGGGTGCTGCCCGATCGTTCCGGCGATCGCGCACTCGACTACCTCATCCCCGCCGCATGGCAGGCCTCTCTGGCGCCAGGTGCGCGCGTGAAGGTCCCCTTGCGGGCTCGGGTGGTGCTGGGCACCGTCATCGAGGTGCTGGAGGAATCCGAAGTCAATTCTCCCAAGGAGATTCAGGATGTGGTCAAAGGGGGCTCGCTGATTCGGCCCGAACTCCTGGAGATTGCGCGCTGGATTGCGGATTATTACTGCTGCCCGCTGGAGGCCGCGACGGCTTGCGTGCTGCCCCAGGTGGTGCGCAAGGCCGAGGTGTCGGCCCGGAAGCTCAATTTTGTGCGTTTGCTTCGAGAACCTTCCGCCGCGGAAATGGCGGCGCTGGAAAAGAAGGCGCCCCGGCAGGCCGATGCGCTCGCGGCAGTTCGGGCGGCGGGAAAACCCAGTCCTGTGGCGGTGCTGGCCAACGAAGTCGGAGTCGCGGAAAGTGTGTTCCGCACCTTGGAGAGCAAGGGATGGGTGGCTATCGAGTCGGAAGAAGTGGCCCGCGACCCGTATTCCGGGGAAATTTTCCTGCCCACTCAGGACCTGGTTCTGAATCCGGAGCAGGTGGTCGCCCTGGCGGTGGTGAGGGAGGCAGTGGATGCACCGGACCAGGCGAAGCCGGTTTTACTCTATGGCGTGACCGGCAGCGGAAAGACCGAGATTTATTTGCAGGCCATCCGCCATGCGCTCGAAACGGGCCGCACGGCCTTGGTCCTCGTTCCGGAAATTTCCCTGACTCCGCAGACGGTCGAACGCTTCAAGACGCGTTTCGCCAGCGTGCAGGGCGAGGTCGCGGTGCTGCACAGTCATCTCTCTGACGGGGAGCGCTACGACGAATGGTACAAGATCCATTCGGGTGGGGCGCGGATCGTGATCGGGGCTCGTAGCGCGGTCTTTGCTCCTCTGGAAAAACTCGGTGTCATCATCGTCGATGAAGAGCACGAAACCTCTTACAAACAGGAGGAAGCTCCGCGTTATCATGCCCGCGATGTCGCCGTCCTGCGCGCACAACGCGAGCGTTGTGCGGTCGTGCTGGGCAGCGCGACTCCGTCTCTGGAAAGCTGGCAAAACTATCGTTCGGGCAAGTATCGCCTGGTGCGGCTCACCCAGCGGGTGGACGACCGCCGCATGCCGGTGATTCGGATTGTTGATATGCGCAAGGCCACGCGGTCGGGCGGAGAGGCCATCTTTACCCCTCAACTGCTGGCCAGCATGGAAAAGCGTTTGAAAGAGGGTCATCAGACCATTCTCTTCCTCAATCGCCGCGGCTTTTCCACCTCCATGCTCTGCCAGGTGTGCGGACATGTCTGCGAGTGCCCCGACTGCAGCGTGTCGATGACTTATCATCGCGATGCCGCCCAACTCGCCTGCCATATCTGCGGCCATAGCGAACGGGCTCCCAAGGTCTGCCCGAGTTGCCGCGATCCCGGCATCCGCCATTCCGGCGTGGGGACGCAAAAGGTCGAGGATGCCGTGCGGCGCATTTTTCCCAAGGCGCGGGTGGCCCGCATGGATGCGGACGCCATGACGCGCAAGGACTCCTATCGCCAGACGCTGGGTGCGTTCAAGGACGGCGCGATCGACATCCTTGTCGGCACCCAGATGATCGCCAAAGGTCTGCATTTTCCCAATGTGACGCTGGTGGGTATCATCAATGCCGATCTGGGTCTGCACGTGCCGGATTTTCGCGCCGGCGAGCGAACGTTCCAGTTGTTGACCCAGGTGGCCGGCCGCGCCGGACGTGGCGAAATGGAGGGCGAGGTGCTGGTGCAGACGTTTACGCCGTTCAGTCCCTCCATTCAATTTGCCCGGCATCACGATTTCGATGGTTTCGTCGACCAGGAGATGGAGTTCCGCGAGCGTTTCGGTTTTCCGCCTTACACCCGGATGGCCCTTATCACCATCCGTTCCCAGATGCGCGAGCGGGCGGAGTTCACCGCCCAAACGCTGGTTCGAAAACTGAAAGATCAGGTCCCGCCGGGCACCATTCTGGGCGAGGCAGCGCCCGCTCCCTTGGAGAAAGCGCGGGGTTATTATCGGTTTCAGGTCGCCTTGCGCGGGGCCGGCGCTCGCGGCCTGGCCCGGGCCATCCAGCAGACCCTGGCCGGGTTACCCCTGCCGGAGGATGTCTTTGTGGCGGTGGATGTCGACCCGGTGCAGTTGCTTTGATTTGCAACCTTCCGCTCCTGCGGCAATTCTAGGGCAGCTCGCCGCATGCATCTTTCTCCCATACCCCGTTTCTTCGTCCGCTGGATTATCCGCGGGGTCCTGGTGGCTCTCTTTATCGGCGTGCCCGCGACCGTCCTCTATCTGCGCGAGGTCGGGCTGGGTTTCGGATTCAAGGAGCAGATTGCGGCGGCGCTGAGTGGGCCGGCCTATCAGGTGAAAATTGGGCGTCTCTCGCTCGATCCCTTCAAAGGGCTCATCGCCCAGGGAATCGAGGTGAGGGATACCAAAGACGAAAGTAGGAGCCTGGCCCAGGTCGAGCGGGTGGTGGTTTCCGTCAACTTCAGCGATCTCTTGGCTCGCCGTGTTTCCATCGATCACATCGAACTCGACAAGACGGATGTCTCGATCCCTCTGGCGGGAAACGAGCAGACCCGGCTGAATCTGACCGGCGTTTCGGCGCAATTGCTGTTTCTGGCCGATCAATTGCGCATCAGCTATTTCGAAGGCAACGTGGAGGGAGTCCGCGTTTTGATCTCCGGTCTCCTGCAAAATCCGAAGTCCTTCCACTTGGAGCACCACACCGGGCAGCCCGGCAAGACTGAGTCGGGGACCATGGCAGGCAACATTTTCGAAAAACTGGCGGAGTTGAAGTTTCCTGGCGCAAAACCGGAACTGCATGTGGAGGTGAGCGGTGATCTGGCGGATATCAAATCGCTGCAACTGTCTCCCGTGACGTTTCGCAGCGGCCCGATCGTGGCTCCGCAGTGGCGCATCGAGGGCGTGGAAGCGGAGATGGAATACAGTGACGGAATTCTCTCCGTTGGACGCCTGGCAGTTTATGATCGGGGCGGAGAGATGCTGGTCTCAGCACGGTGGCGCGAGGGGAAATTGAACTTTGAGATCACCAGTTCCATCCAGCCGGCCTCTTTCATCGATTTGTTTCCGAAGGACTCGCCGGTGCGCGAGTTAAAGTTCGAGGAGGCGCCGCAATTCGAAGCCTCCGGCGAAGTCTCCTTTGCCTCTTCCAAGCCGCTCTACAACGTCACCGGAGCGCTGCGGCTGGGCAAATTCGTCTGCAAGGGTATTCAATTCGACGCACTTTCGGGAGATTTCGCCAGCCGCGATGGCAAGGTCTTCGTGCGTGGGGCCCACATTTTGGCCGAAGGCGGGGAAATCAAGGCGGATGTCCTGATTGCGCCGGATGATTTTCGCCTGCGCCTCACCAACACCATCGCTCCCACGGTGCTGGCTCCGCTGATGGGAAAGAACGAGCGCACTTTCCTGGGCATGATGGAATTTCGGGACCGGCCCTATATGGAGCTCAGCGTGCAAGGCACCAAGCCGGACTTTGCCGCCATCACCGGCCAGGGCTCGATGAAACTTGGCCGCACATCAATGCGGGACTCATGGATCGATCGCGCCGAGGCCAAAATCGAAATTGCCGACCGCGCTGTCACCTATAGCAACATGACCGTGGTCCGCGGCAAGGGAGTGGGGACGGGAACGTTCATTTATGATTTCGGCGGCAAGCGCATCGTTCTGAAGGATGTCGATTCGACCCTTTCTCCCGTCGAGGTTTTAATGTGGGCTGACCCCAAGATCGCGGACGCGGTGAGACCTTACCGCTTTCGCCAGTCCCCAAAAGTTCGTGCGGAAGGGATGATCCACATGATCGATCCGAAGAAAAACGACCTCCGGCTGAATGTGCTCGCCGAGGGAGGGATCGACTACGACCTGCTGAATCGCACCCTGCGATTTGGGCGCACCACCGCCGATGTCAACGTGTTGGGGACGAAGGTATATGCCAACGTGAAGAGCGCGAAGTTGATGGGGGGAGACGTGGGCGTCAAAGCGGTGATTTCCGCCGATGCGAGCGATCCCACTTTTGGGGCGGAAATGGACGTGCGGAGGGTCGATTTCGCGCAATTAACCAAGCTGTACTTTAACTATGACAGCTCCAAGGGAGTCGGGAGCGGCAAATTCAAGTTCAACGCCCGTTTTGGCCAGGAAGGAAAGATGCGTGGTGAGGGTAATCTGCTGGTCGAGGACGGGCAGGTTTTCGCCATCCCGATTCTCGGTCCCCTTTCCGAGATCATCAACAAGATCATTCCCGGGGCCGGTTTTCAAACGGCCAAGGTGGCTACGGCGGATTTCAAGGTGGGGGATGAAAAGATCTCCACGAAGAACATGGCCATCGAGGGCGCAGGTTTCAGCCTGCTGGGCTATGGAGACATCTTCTTCATGAGGGACAAGATGGACATGTCGGTGCGCATCAATGCCCGCGGCATCCCGGGTATCGTGCTTTTCCCGGTCAGCAAGCTGTTCGAGTATGTCTCCACCGGGTCGGTATCAAAGCCCGAGTGGAGACCCAAGATCATTCCCCGATTTGGGAATGACAACGACGAGAACGAAAAGCGCCCCCCGGGGGGCGCCTGAATTACTTCATCAAAAGCGCCGCACGGGCCCGCTTGATTTCGCGGGTGATCTTGCGGTGCAACTGGGCGGACATGCCCGTGACGCGACGAGGAATGATCTTTCCGCTTTCGGTCACGAAGCGCTTCAGGAGCTCAGGGTTCTTGTAGTCGACGGCCTCGATGGAGAGATCCGTACGGCGGCGCGGCATCGTGCGATTGGCGCGACGGAACGCGGAACGGCGTTTGGGTGTTTTCGGCTGCATGGCAGTTATTTAATTTCCCGGTGCAGGGTATGCCTGCGCAGGTTCGGGTTGTACTTCTTCTTTTCGAGCCGGTTGGGCGTTTGCGGGCTCTTCTTGTTACGTGAGGTCATGTAACGCGATGGGGGTTTACCCTCGGCGCGGGCCTCGGTGCATTCGAGGGTGACGATTTCTTGTGGCATGGTCTTTATTCCTTGGAGTCGGAGCTGCTGTCGTCGTCGTCGCCATCGCCTTCTTCATCGGACAGGCCGAAGAGCGAGGTGACGGGTTGGCGAACGCGGCTGAAGCGGTTGCGTTTTTCGAGTTCGGCCTGGCACTCCACCGTATAGCGGGTGAAGGGCAGGGCCTCAAGGCGGGGATGAGGAATGGCTTTTCCGGTAATTTCGCAATTTCCGTAGGTGCCATTGTCGAGGCGCTTGAGCGCCTCGTCGATTTCGTAAAGGGAATCCTGTTCCTGCGAGAGGAGGCTGAGGGCAAAATCGCGGTCGTAGGCATCGCTGCCGGCATCGGCCTGGTGCATGCCGAAGGCGCTGGCTTCGCTACCTTCCGCGCGGGAGCGCAGGCTGTCCTTGGCCACGCCGCTCATGGAATCGAGCAGGGTGTCTTTCAGGATCAGGAGGCGCTCACGCTGTTTGACGTGAAAAGGGGAGAGTTTGACCGGGACAGCAGGCGCCTTTTTAACGACAGGAGCAGCTTTGGCGGCGGGAGATTTGGAGGTGGTAGACTTTTTGGCCACAGGTTTGGCAGGAGCGGATTTGACGGAAACGGGTTTGGGAGCAGGCTTTTTCTTCGGCGCGACCGTATTTTTGGTCGGTTTGGGCGCAACTTTGGCCTTTTTGGCAGCGGGTTTAGCCGCTTTGGCCTTGGGGGTGGGTTTAGTCTTGCTCGCCATCTTTGGATTTATTGAAAAGGGGCGAATATGTAGCGTCTCCTGTCATTCTGTGCAAGGGGATTCTTCCACCCCCTTTCCGGGGCCTTCCCTTTATTTACCGATCAGGATCAAGGTGCTGCGCTCCGCGACGGTGAGTTGCTTGACGACGCCGAGGCGCACCGGGGTCTCCAGGTCGGAAATATCGTCCGGAGACGGGAGGGAGGTATCGGCGAAACGGTACCATTCCATCCCCTTGGGCAGGACGGGCAGGGTGAAGTCCAGGGGTTTGTGGAACATGTTGAATGCACAGTAAATGAAATGGGAGGGTCCACCGGCCGCGGCGCCGTGTCGTCCGCACAGCATGAAGGCAATGGTGCGGCTGGGGAGACTCCAGTCCGGCTTCCAGGGCAGGATGCCATGCCAGGAGATATCCGGGTAGCCGCTGCCGACGGCGTCCCGGCTGGTCATGAACTCGGATTGGCGCAGGGCGGGGTTGGCCTTGCGGAAGGCGATCATGGTTTTGACGAAGCGAAAGAAACCCTGATTCTTGTCGGTCAGGGACCAGTCGAGCCAGTTCCAGTCCTCGTCCTGGCAGTAGGCGTTGTTGTTGCCGCCCTGGGTGCGGCCGCATTCGTCGCCCATCCACAGCATGGGCACGCCCTGGCTGACGAAGAGGAGGACGATGGCGCTTTTTTGCAGCTTCAGGCGCAGGGCGTCCACGACCGGGTCATCGGTCTCGCCTTCGAAGCCGCAGTTCCAGCTGTTGTTGTCGTTGGCACCGTCGTTGTTGTTCTCGCCGTTGGCCAGGTTGTGCTTCTCGTTATAGGAGAACATGTCCCGGAGAGTGAAGCCGTCGTGACAGGTGATGAAGTTGATGGAAGCGGTGGGCTTGCGTCCGGCGGCGGCGTAGAGGTCGGGGGAGCCCATGATGCGCTGGACCATTTCGCCGACGACGCCGGGGTCGCCCTTGAGGAAGCGGCGGGCGGCGTCGCGGAATTTGCCGTTCCACTCCATCCAGCGCCCGTAGGAGGGGAAATTGCCGACCTGGTAGAGGCCGCCGGCGTCCCAGGCCTCGGCGATGAGGTCGCAGTGGGCCAGCACGGGGTCGTAGGCGAGGGATTCCAGCAAAGGAGGGTTGGCCAGGGGGGCACCGCTGGAGTCGCGGCCGAGGACGGAGGCGAGGTCGAAGCGGAAACCGTCGATGTGGTATTCGGCGGCCCAGTGGCGGAGGCTGGCGATGACGAAGCCGCGAACGACGGGGTGGTTGCAGTTTACGGTGTTGCCGCAGCCGGTGTAGTTGGCGTAATTGCCCTGGCTGTCGAGGATGTAGTAGGTCTTGTTGTCGATGCCGCGAAAGGAAATGAGGGGTCCGTCTTTTCCTCCTTCGGCGGTGTGGTTGAAAACGACGTCGAGAATGACCTCGATCTCGGCTTCGTGCAGGGCCTTGATTAACGACTTAAGCTCCTGAACCTGAGTGCCTTTTGCGCCGTTGGCGGCGAAGCCGGCCTTGGGGGCGAAAAATCCGTAGGTGCTGTAGCCCCAATAGTTACAGAGTTCCTCGCCGGTGAGGGGATTGGTGCGGGTATTCTCGAGTTCGTCGAACTCGAAGATGGGCATGAGTTCCACGCAATTGACGCCGAGGTCCTTGAGGTACGGGATCTTGGCGTGCATGGCGGCGAAGGTGCCGGGTTCCGAGGCGCCGGAGGTGGGGTGGGCGGTGAAACCGCGCACATGCATCTCGTAGATGACAAGCTGGCTCTCGCAGCGTTTGAGAGGGCGGGTGCTGCCCCATTCGAAATGCTCAGGAGCAACGCGGCCGCGGAAGGGGAAGACCTCGTCTTTTTTCGGGGGGTTGCGCCAGAGGGCGTGGCCGGAGACGTCCCGGGCGTAGGGGTCGAGGAGGATCTTTTTTGGGTCGAAATAGATGCCTTCGCGAGGATCGTGAGGGCCGTCGAAGCGGTAGCCGTATTCGATCTTGTGGTAGTCGAGGTCGAACACGGTCATGGCCCAGACATCACCGAGCCGGAACTCGGGCGGGAAGGGAATCTCGACGAAGGGTTCGGCGGCTCCGCGGTCGAAAAGGACGAGAGTGCAGGAGGTGGCGTGGGCCGAGAAGATGGAGAAATTGATGCCGTGGGGGACGTGGCTGGCGCCGAAGGGGAGAGGGTGGCCGTAGCGCAGGCGGAAATCGCCATGCGTGTGGGTGTGAGTCAGGATGTCAGCCATGATGAAATCGTTGCCGGAGGTTAGCGATGAGTGGATTCCGGCGCAACAGCTAGCAATTGGCGTGCCTTTTCAACGGCGAGGGCGGGAGGCAGGCCCTTGTACCATTTGGCTTTTTCCTGGCCGGGCGGCATCTCGGGTTCGAGCCAGATCTGCCGTTCGCTGCGCTGCCAGGGGCAGAACATGCCTTTGTGCAGGCCGGAGAAGAGGACGAGGGTGCGGATGTCGAGAGCGGTGGCGAAATGCGCGGCGGCGGTGTCGATGGTGAGCATGAGACCGGAGCCGGCGATGAGGTCGACGTAGGCGTTGAGGTCTTTGGGCAGGTGGATATCGAAGTTGTCCGCGAGGCCTTCAGCCTTCAGGAGAGCAAGGAGTTCCTCAAGGCGGGGGCGGTCCTCCGGTGCGCCGACGAGGAGGACTTTATTTTCCGGACGGAGTTCGCGGAAGACCTCAGCCCAGCGGGGGAAGGGGTAGACTTTTTTGGCGAGGTTCGTGATGGGTGCGCAGATCCAATAGCGTCCGGCAAAAGGGGGGGATGAGGGGGAGGCAAGGAGGGTCGGAATGACGGCGGCGGGGGGGATTTCGCGCCGGAAAAGGCGGGAGAGGAGGAGGCGGTGGCTTTCGAGCTCCAGGGGCAGGGTGGCGCGGTCGGGATAGGCGGTCAGTTCGGCGCGGAAGACCCTGGCGAAGCCGCCTTCGACGAGGGAACGGACTTTGTTCCGGCCGCGGAGCATGATGTTTTCGGCGGCGAGGTAACGGCGCGCGCGGGGGGCGTAGAAGAGGAAAAGCTCGAGGTAGTTGCGCATGCTGCGCAGGCAGACGGAGGCGTCGAACTTTTCGCGGAGGAGCCAGAGGAACAGCGGCGTGCAGAGGATGGCGTTTTTGGCGAAGAGGTTGAGGATCTTGCGGGTGGCGGCGGTGGGCAGCTCTTTGATGGTGGCGCGGGGGAACTGGGCGCGGGCCAGGGGGACGAGGATGGTCTTTACGCAGATGACCAGATTTTCTTCGCCGACTTCGGCGGCCATGGCGCGCAAGGCACCCGTGGCCAGGACGAAGTCGCCGATGCCATCGGGCTTGAAGATGAAGATGCGCACGGGTTCATGAAAACCGGCGGCGGGAAATGCGCCAGTTTTTTTCGTTTTTCTTAAAGGGATGAATCAGAAGAGATACCTCGCGTCCCGCAGTCGCGGGACTACGCTTCGCGTAGCGCGCAAAGGTCACAATGAGGAAAGGCAAAGGGCAGTGCCGTAGGGGGTGGGATTATATGGCTAGCCATTTTCGGGGAGCGGGTAGGGAGCGGCGCGGCTTGACTTCGACGGGGCGGGTCGCATGGTGGGGCGGTGATGAAATTCCTCCCCATCCTCGCCCTCACTCTCATTTCTGTTCTTTCCTCCGCCCAGGCGGGCACTCCCTCCCTGCTCGGGACCTGGACCGGCGTGCAAAACGTGTCGATGCTGGATCGGACGGGAAAGGGGCAGGTCACTCTCGTGATCACCGCTCAGGAAGATCAAAATGTCCGCGGGAAAATGTCGTGGAAGGCCACGGATGGCGAGAAGGCGGCGGGGAGTGAAAATGTCGCCGGGGTCATTGATTTCGACAATAAGTCGGTCGCGTTTGTCCAAAGCAAAGGCGGCGGTATTTTTTGGGGAACGCTGAAGGGCAAGAATACGATGAACATCGTTTTTGTGCAGGCGACCGAGTCCAACGGGTCCCGGACTTTGGCTTATCGCGCGACGCTGACGCGCGTGGCGAAGTAGAGTCTATGGCTGGCAATTCGAGGAGCGCTTTGATGGTTGGCCATCGGGGTTATCGTCTCGACGCATTTCCACAAAGACAGGCCCCACGCAAATAGCGCAAGGAGGGTGGTGGGCAATATCGATATTAATGCCTGACCACCTCTCCTGTTTCCTTTAATTTTAGCCAAGCGGGTGTTATAGGCAGTACGTCTAATGGATGCTGATTTGGATAGTAAAAAATTGATAAGTCTTTCTATCAATGCCTGGAGAGAATGCTCTAAGGTCCTAGGGGTCGTTGTTGAGTGCCCTTATGATGGTTGGATCGGTCAAACGCAGATTCGGGCCATAGCGTTTCTACCCCATTTTGGAAGCCCGAACGGAATTATCTTGGGTCCTATTATTTCAGCCGATAGTGAAGAAGAGCGAGGGGTAATACAGTTAGCGAAAAACATGGGCGCCACCTATTCGCTTATAAATGTCGAAACTTATTCGACGTTTTCTGTAAAGGATTTTACTGAAGCTCTCAATGATTGGGGTTACTTCGGGCCAGATGCTCTGTGTCCGTCGTGGCTCGAATAAATTATTTTTCATTTGCAATGATGGGAGTCGCCCTTTGGGAAAAGGGCGAGGGTAAGTCATTTTTGCGCAGAAAGCTGCTCGTTCCTTCATCGAACTGACCAAACACCCGTGGCTCCGCAACCTAGCTATTTAGCGGCCCCCGTTTCCCTACGCGGCCGATATTACGAAGCGCTGGCGCGTGCGCGATGGCGCCAAGCGAGTAAGGCGGTGAGGGAAAGGGCGAGCAGGGCGATGGTGCCGGGCTCGGGGACGACCTGGGCGGCGCCGTTGGTGAAGGTGTCGGGAGTGTCGTAGGAACGGAGGACCATGGCACCTGTGGTGGCGTCGCCGGAAATGAGGCCGGTGAGATTGGTGAGGGTGTCGCCGCTGAGGACGTTGAAGAGGATATTGCCCTCGGGGGTGGCGGAGCCGAGGAGCGTAAAGGTCTCGGCGGCGCTGCCCTCGGGGCCGGTGCCGCTGCCCCAGAAGTAACCGTTCACATAGTCGTCGATGCTGAACTGGCCGAACTGGCCGGCCCCGAAGAGCGCGTCGCTCTGGAGGTCCCAGGTGGTGCCATTCATCCAGGCCCACTGGGGGGAGAGGAACTCAGGCTCGAGTACGAGGGGCGGGAGGGAGTCGGGGTCGCCATCGTAGGCGGCCATGTAGGCCCAGTGCGTGATGTAGAAGGAAGAGCCAGTCATCATCTGCATCTCGAGGTAGTCGACGCCGGAGATATTACGAACCTGACCAATGCCAATGGTGGTGGGAGCGTCGGGCGAGGAGAAGGCGATGCGAACCTGGCCGGAGTCGGTGACGATGCCGTTCATCGTCGTGGTGGAGTTGAGAGTGAGGGGTCCGAGCTGGAAGGTGGCAGTGGAGGTGCCGGAGAAGACACCGTCGACGCAGGTGCCTAACTCCCAGATCGTCTGGTCGGCGCCGGGAGTCGTGTCGGTAAGGTCGGTGGTGGGCGTGACGTAAGCGAGGAGGTTCTCGGCGGGAACGTACCATGAGGAGTTCGAGAGGAGGGAGTCCCAGGCGGAAGATTGGGCGTGGGCCGCGAGGGGGGCGCTGAGCGCGAGGAAGCCAAGGAGGAGGGAACGCATCACAGGGGGAAGTTCATAGCAGGGCGGGAGGGGAACTGCAAGACAGGGTATCGTGTCTTCCCTCACTTTCCCTTGCCTCTTAAGTAGTTGCTTGCGGCTTATGAAATCTCGTCCGAGGAAATGCGCCATTTTTAACTTTCGACTTTAGCTCGAACGGAGAAGATTTCGGGTTCCATGTCCGGATGTTACGCCGTTTTTCATAAGCAGCTCGGGGACCTTGTCCTGCTGGAGCCGGCGTTGCACCGTCTGCGGGAGCAGCATGGGGAGCCGGTGGTGGTGCTGACGCGGAATGGGCATGCGCCGGTCGTGGAACTGATGACGGGGGTGGAGACGCGGCGGGGGTGGCCGGTGCAGTGGCGGAGTCATTTGTATTGTTTTGATCCGCTGAACAAGTCGGCGGTGCGGTCGCTATTCGCTCCGGCGACCCGGAAGCGGTGCATTCTGCCGGATCGGGAGGAGATGCAGTGGTTTCATCGTCCGCTTTTCGGCGACGTCATTGTGCCGGGGTTGGGGGATCGGTATGTGGCGGAGTATTTTTGGGATTTGGTGCCGGTGCCGGCGAAGAGTGCGTTTCGGGGTCCGCGGCTGAATGCGCCGCCGGATTCCTGGCGGCCGAATGAGGTGGGGGAGCAGCCGTTTATTCTTCTTAATGCGACGTCGGGCTGGAAGCGGAAGAACTGGCTGCCGGAGCGCTGGGCGGAGGTGATTCGCGCGGTGCATGGGATGACGGGTTGGCCGGTGGTGGCGACGAGCGCATCGACGGATTGGCAGATTGAACATACGCGGGAGATTGAGAAGGGAGCGGCAGTAGGTTCTGGGCTGCGGAGTCTGGCGAGCGGGACGTCGCTGGAGAATTATCTGTGGCTGTGTTCGCGGGCGAAGATGGTGCTGACGGTGGACGGGGCGGCGGCGCATCTGGCGGCGGCGTTCGGGGTGAAGAATCTGACGTTGTTTGGGCCGACGAATATTCATAACTGGCACCATCCTTCGGCGATCAGCCGGGCGATCCAGGCGGAGACGAGCAAGGATGGGAAGGTGCGGCTGCGCAGCATCGAGGCGGCGACGGTGATTCAGACGGCGGGGGAACTGCTCGGCGGGACGGTGTGATTTCGTCTTCGCAATGGGGCGGGTCTCTGCGATGATTTCGCCGTGCCGCATCGTCCGCCCAAAAAAATCAAGAAGCCTGTGACTGAAGCTGACGCTGCGAAGCGTGCAGCGGAGTTAAAGGATCAGCGCCGCCAAGAGATGGCGGCCCGCTCGGCGATTTCACGTTTTCAGAACCGGTCTTCGGAACGGAAATAATTTCATGGCTGAGTTAGGTCGACGCAATCAATTGACGGTCCTGCGCGAGTCGAAGCCGGGGGTGTATCTGGATGGGGGCACGGATGGGGAGATCCTGATGCCGCGCCGGTATGTGACGACGGACATGGTGCCGGGTGCGGTGGTGGATGTGTTTGTTTACAAGGATTCCGAGGATCGGCTGATTGCGACGACGGAGACGCCACTGGCCATGGTGGGGGAGTTTGCCATCCTGCGGGTGCTGAGCACGCGGGCGAGCCTGGGAGCGTTTTTGGATTGGGGGCTGGCGAAGGATTTGTTGCTGCCGCGCAATGAGCAGACGGAGGCGGCGCGGGAGGGCGCGCTGATCCCGGTGTATGTTTACATCGATGAACGGTCGAACCGCATCGTGGCGACGGCGCGGTTGCAGCGCTGGCTGAACAAGACACCGCCGAAGTACCGGCAGGAGCAGGAGGTGGAGCTTTTTGTGACGGATGAAACGCCGCTGGGCTACAATGTGGTGGTGGATGGCGCGCATCGCGGGTTGCTGTATCACGGAGAAATCGCGCAGCCGCTGAAGCCGGGGGACGTGCAGCGCGGTTATGTGCGGGCGGTGCGGCCGGATGGGAAGATCGATGTGGCGCTGGACCGGGCGGGGTATGTGCGGGTGAAGCCGCTGAGCGAGCAGATCCTGCAGAAGCTGGCGGACGCAGGGGGAATGATGCCGTTTCATGACAAGAGTTCGTCGGATGAGATTCGGGATGCTTTTGGGGTGAGCAAGAAGGCGTTCAAGCAGGCGGTGGGGGCGCTTTACCGGAAGCGGCAGATCGAGATGGAGCCGGGGGGGATTCGGTTGGCGAAGGGGAAGAAGAATTAAGTTTTAAGAATTAAGAATAAAGTTGGGATTGGTGGCGCGGAGCGTGGGGTGGTTTTAATGGGTCGAAAAAGGGGTCCACAGATTTCACGGATCTACACAGATTCAGATGAAGAGGATTTGCGTCGGGTTAAGGACGCAAAGGGACGTGAAGGAAAGGCAAGGGGGGTGGGTGTGGGATGTTGGATTGGGAGCGGCAGAGAGAGATGGAGCGAGCGGATTGGTTGATGGTTGAAAGGTATGATTCGAATCTTTAAACGGTTGTTTGATCGAGTATTTGATTCAAATGGTGGAGAGGCTGTTTCGTCCTCTGAAGAGGTTCAGCGCCGGGTTACGGAAATGTTGCGGCCCTATTTCGATGACCATTTTGTTGTCTATTACGATCCGTCGTTTCCTCAAACGCCTCAGACAACAATTTCCATTTTCCAGGTCGTCTTTGCCGTAGGCCCTGGAGAAGACGCGGAGATGCGCTCAGCTGTGCATCGGCGATTTGAGGAGCTTCTAGGACACCTCTCGCCTATCCCGGAAGTGCGGACATCCAGATTGGGTTTACGGGCTCGCCGGCATGTGCCGCCGCGCTCCACTCCAACTCATCCGCACATGTTCATTGAATGTGCATGGGATGGAGCAAAATTGCAGGCTGTGATTGATGGCGACTTTCACGCATGGCATTCGCTCTGCGATTCCTATGTCAATCGCTTCGATAAAAGTGATGCGTTGAATACGGCTCAGAGTGGCGCCGAGATTTAAAATTAACGCCGGTAATGGGAATTAGGCGACTTCGCCGCGAAACAACGATCCTTGCTTCGCGTAGCTATGCATGGCGGACGACGCGGCGGTCGTTTGATTCAGGCCTTTGCCCAAGGCCTGAACCCGAAGGGCAAATTTCCGATTTGTCCATCTTGGCACTCCCCGGGCGCCTCAATTCTCCATTCCTTCCATAGGGGGCTGCGCCAATTTAGGGCTCGGCAGGAGTCTCGCCCTCCCAGTCAGTGATTGGCGGAACGTATTAGCGGATTGAGGATCAGCTTTATGCCGTAGGGATTTAAGGATTGGGTGGGTTGGCTGAACGGAACGCGGGGCGAATTTGCCGGGATGGGGCTCAGGCGGTTGTCTCGGGTTTGGAGACGTGCATGGTGGTGAGGATGGTGGGGAGGATGAGGTCGGCGAAGTTTTCGGCGCTGAGGTTTTTCGTCTGGCTCCAATCAAGGCTGGCTCCGCAGATGGCCCAGCTGGCCATGGTGGCGCCGACTTCGACGTCGGGACCGAGGGGGCGGTTTTCGTGGTCGGCGGAAATTTGAGCGCCTCGGATGAGGTAGTCGCGGACGAGGCGTTTGATCTGGGATTCGACGACGGGGGCGAATTGGCGCTGATGTTTCTGGCAGCGGGCGGAGAGGTCGCCAAGAAAGTCGCAGACGGTGAGGATGAGCTGGCGGATGGCGGCGGGACAGGTGCCGGTAATGCCCTCCATGCGGCGGAGGAAGGTGGCGCGGAATTCCTCGCCGATCATGTCCTCAAGGAGGGCAAATTTGTCGGTGAAGTGGTCGTAGAAGGTGGCGCGGTTAACGGTGGAGCGTTCGGCGATGTCCTGCACGGTGATGGACTCGAAGCTCTTCTCGGCGAGGAGGGTCTTGAAGGCCTCGTGCAGCATCTGACGCGTGCGGCGGACGCGGGGATCAATGACTGGTGGTGGCGGCTCGACCATGTCCCAAGCATACCATTTGACAAGTTTGACGTCTAGTGATGTATTAACAACATCTGTCGTCTTTACAACATTCGCCGTTTAAATTAGCGAAAGGAGGACGGAAGGTAAAAAATATTAATCCTATGAGCACATCTAAAGACTTGACCATCGAAGCACCACGCGGCCCGCGCACCCGACTGGGAAATTACATTCTCCTGGCCCGCGCGATCGACAAGGGGCGCGCAACGTTGAACTCCAAGAACGGCGAATATCACTTCGATTGTCCGCTCGATAACTATCTCTTCGGCTTCAAAGAGGTGAAGGGCGAGGATGTGAAGCAACTCCTGGTCGAGGGGAAGAGCGATGAGGAAATTGTGCAGTGGCTGGACGCCAATGGCGCGGCGAAGACGCCGGAGGAGTTGGCGACCTGGGCCGAGGGCGTGGCGGGTTACCTGCCTTACAACGATCCGGAGAAGAAGGAGTGGTTCGTCGGGGAGTGCGAGGCGGTCGGGATCGATCCGAAGACGAGCACGTTGTTTGATTTTCTCGAGACCGACGACAAGCTGGTGGGGGCGAAGTAGGCCGGCTTTTGTTTTGATTTGAGGCCGGGCGTCTTATGGGCGTCCGGCCTTTTTTTGTGGGATGGCGTAGAGCAGGGGGTTTCCTCGCGCAAAGGTCGACGCGGGAGCGATGTCACTTTGCTCTCGGAATGAATCCGGGAACGCCGGTCTCCACAACGGCATTGAACCTCATCCGGGTGTTGATTTCTTCGTTGATCGGGGTCAGGAATCAGTGTGCCGAAACCGAGCGCCGGGATCGCGCCGGAGCCGTTGTTGAGAGGCAGCTTTGTGTGGCGAAGATTGTCGGGGGTCACCATGATCTTTATTCTCCGTTGGTGGCTCGTTGATGGTCAGTGTCGTGACGGACGGGAGCGAGGCGATGGGACTTGGTGTTTTTTCGGGTTGATATGGCATGCATGCTCCGCCCGACCCTAATCGGAGCGTCTGCGCGTAAATCCGGCTTAGGGATAAGTTTCCTTAAGCGTGCCGAAGAGGGTGCGGTCTTTGGCGTAGCGGATGTCGGAGATGAGCCAGGTGGAGCCGGGGGAGAAGAGGCTAAAGATGATTTTCTTTTTCTCGCCGTAGTTGGTGAAGGTCATTTCGACGGTGGCGTGTTCGCCGGTTATTTGCGCGGGGTGGATGACCAGGTCCTTGGGGTCGTAGTCCTGGGCGTCGAGCAGGGGATCACCATTGATGGCACCGGGCTCTTTTTTGGAAGATTGGGCGTCTTTCCAAATCAAGGCGGCGAGGGGCGGGGCGAAGAATTTATCGAGGGCGGCGCGGTTCCTGGTTTGGAAGAAGGGGGTCTTGATCTGGTGCTGCTTGTAGAGGGCGCGGACGACTTCGTCGGGAGTGGCGGGGGTGGCGGCCAGGCTGGTGGAGATCAGGAGTGTGAAGGCGAGAAGACGGAGGAGGTGCGTCATGGGGCTAGAGATTATCGGAAAGATGTTCGTCGGCGAGGTCAAAGGCGGGGACGGAGATGATGCAGAGGCGGTTGGCGGGGCTGGCGTGGACGACCTGGTGGTGGATGCCTTTGGTGATGACGCAAAGTTCGTTGGCCCCGAGCCGGTGGGTCGAGGTGATCCGGGTGGAGGGGTCGTAGAGTTTCAACTCAAGGGTGCCGTCGAGGACGAAGTAGGTCTCGTCGTAGCCGAGGTGGTAGTGGGCGGTGGTGCGGCCGATGTTGAGGGCGAGGGCGATGGTGGGGGAGTATTCGCCGTGCTGGAGAATCTGGTGGATTTCGCCGCAGGTGGGCGAGTGGTTGACGATATGATCGGCGGCAAGCTTGAGGATCATGTCTAAATGTTAGGGAAGATGACGAAGAGGCGCGATGGGATTTTTCAAATGGGATTTTGTGTGTAAGGTGGCTGGGTGATGAAGTCGTTTCTCCAGGAGTTTCATGCCGAATCGGGCCGGGCTTTGATTGATCGCGAAAAGGAATTGGAGATGGCGTTGTGCTGTTTCGTCTCGGGGGGGAATCTGCTGATCGAGGACACGCCAGGGGTGGGCAAGACGACGCTGGTGAAGGTGATGGCGCGGCTGCTGGGGCTGGATTTCAAGCGGGTGCAGTTCACGAATGATCTGCTGCCGGCGGACATCCTGGGCAGCCAGATCTTCGACGCGGCGCGGCAGAGTTTTTCGTTTCACCGGGGGCCGATTTTTGCGCAGCTGGTGCTGGGGGATGAGTTGAACCGGGCGTCGCCGCGGACGCAGAGCGCGGTGTTGCAGGCGATGGACGAGCATGAGGTGACGATCGAGGGGCATACGTACACGCTGCCGGAGCCGTTTTTTTTCGTGGGGACGCAGAATCCACGGGAGCAGGTGGGCACGGCGCTGCTGCCGGAGTCGCAGATCGACCGGTTTCTGATGCGGATCGAGCTGGGGGCGCCGGTGCGCGACACGCAGCGGCGGTTGCTGGCGCGGGACCGGACGCGGGAGACGAGCCTGACCTTTGATTTTCAAAGCCTGCGGGTGCTGGTGACGCCGGAGGAATTGATCGACTGGCAGAAGAAGGTGGGCCATGTGCATGTGTCGGATGCGGTGTCGGAATACATCCTGGATTTGTTTGAGAAGGCCAGCGACCAGGGGTGGACGCTGTCGCCGCGGGCGAGCCTGGGTTTGCAGCGGGCGAGCCAGGCACGGGCGTTCCTCGACGGGCGCGAGCATGTGCGGCCGGATGACGTGCAGCTGATTTTTTTGCCGGTGGTGACGCACCGGCTGGCGCAATTTGCGCGATTGCCCGGAGATGCCGGGGAGGCGGCGACGATGGGGCGTTCGCTGCTGACCCAAACGAAGGCCCGATAAAACGGCATGAGTGCGAGGCAAAAACGCGAGCGCATCTACATCATCTTCCACTGGGCGGGGCTGATCTTTGCGTTTGCGGTGTTGCTGACCTTCGCGACGGGGCTAGCCGTGACCAATGCGCGGGGGCTGACGCAGATCATGGGCATCGCGCTGGTGGTGGCGGGGGTGGTGACGCTGATTCAAAGCAACGATAACCTGCGGGGAGTGGAGATTGCCGGGTGCCGGGCGGTGCCGGTGCCGGCGGGAGAGGATGTGGTGCTGGAGCTGACGCTGCGCAATACCTCGGATCGGGAACGGACGGGGCTGTGGGTCCGAGTGGGGCGGGACCGGAGGGATTGGTGGCGCAGGAAGCCGAGGCTGGCGACATGGGTGCCGGTGTTAGAGGCCAACGAAAGCAAGGCGGTGCGACTCAAGCTGCCGACGACACGGCGCGGGAGGTTTGCGGTGCCGACATTGTGGGTGAGCAGCGTGATGCCGGTGGGGCTTTGTTTTGCCTGGAAAGTTTTTCCGGATGGCGGGGAGTATTTTGTTTATCCCAAACCGAAAGGGCGGCCGTTGGGGGAGGTTTTCGGCGCGGGAGAGGAAGAGTTGGGGAAGGCAGGAATGCGGAGCAAGGATAGCAGCGAAGATGTGAGCGGGCATCGGCTATATCAGCCGGGCGATATCCTGGCGCGGCTGGACTGGCGGGTCTTTGCCCGCACGGGAAATCTTTTGGTGCGGGCGATGGAAGAGGGCGGAGGCGATGAAGTGTTGCTGCGCTGGCGGGACACGGAGTTTTTAAGCGATACGGAGATCCGCCTCGAGCAGCTGAGCTTCTGGATGACGCAGTGCAGGCATGACGGGCTCACCTTCATGTTGGACCTGGAAGACGCGCGCGGGGAGATCAACGGAGAAAACCTGGGGGCCTGCCAGGAGGCGCTGGCCACCTTCACGGAAAGCCATGGCCGCCGAAAGTCCTAAGACCGACAAGACGACCGGCTGGGTGCTGGCCGGAGTGGTTTTCGCTCACCTGCTGATGCTGCGGAGTCCGGTGGCGATCGTGCTGGCGGTCTTCGTGCTGCTGCTTCTGGGAGCCATCCTGCGGGCGGCAGAGGTGTACATGCCTCGCTGGGTGGTACGCATTCTCCTGGTGATCGGCCTGCTGGGAGTGGCCTTCGCGGAGAGGTCGTTTTCGTATGTTTCGGTACCGGCGGAGATGGCAGCCCTGACGGCGTGCACGCTGCTTTTGCGGCCGTTGACACCAACCCGAGGGCTGTGGGTGATCTTCTGCCTGCTGGTGATGCTGCTGGGGATCATCCTGCTGCCGATAGCGACGGTGGGAGGAATTTTCATCGTGGTCGATGTGGTGGTGTTCATGCTGCTGGCGGAGCAGGCGCACCGGCCGCCGGAGGTGCAGGTGAATTTCTGGGTTTCCATCATGCGATCGCTGCGGGTGGTGGTGCCGGTGGCGATCGTGGTGACGCTGATCTTTTCGTTCTTTCCGGATTTTTCGCAGCAGACGCGGCAGGTTTTCAACAACTTCGGGACGGCGGGTTTCGATGGGGCGGGGATGCTCGATCCGAGTAATATCGCCAGCGTGGCCCAGTCCCAGCGGGTGGCACTGGTGGCGAGGTTTCCGAAGGATAGGCCGTTGCCTCTAGCGCGCGACCTGTACTGGCGGGGGCAGGTACTGGAGAAGAATGAGGGATTGCGCTGGACCCTGGAAAAAGCGCGGACCGAAGCGCCGCGCGGTCTGGAGCAACCGTCGCTGGAAGAGGGGCGAAAGGTCTGGTTCTATGCCCAACAGACGAGGGAGAACAAGGAGGGCATCCTGCCCGTGCTGGACCGGACGCTTTATGTGGACGCGCGACGCGAGGGACTGGAGGTGGCGGTGCTGAACCAAGGCGCCTCGGTGATGAGTGTGGTCGGCGAGGGTGACGTCAATCTGGTGGTGACGGCGGTGGACGAACGGGCGGCGGATGCGCCCGAACCGGGTATCGCGAACGGAGGAACGGCGGTGCTGCCCAGTGTGTCCGGCAACGAGGCGCTGAAAAGGATCGTGGACCGAGTTTTTAGCGGCGCGAAGAGCACGCCGGCCAAGCTGGAGGCGATCGGGCGTTATCTACGCGACACGGGGTTTTCCTACACCACCCGTCCCGGCCAGATCCGCTCCGACGATGTGTCAGGCTTTCTGATCACCAGGCAGCGGGGTTTTTGCAGTCACTATGCGGCGGCGGTGGCCAATCTGTTGCGCATGGGAGGCGTGCCGGCCCGGGTGGTGACGGGATTCCGCGGCGGCGACTGGAATCCCTGGGTGAGGACGATCACGGTGCGGGATGCGCAAGCGCATGCCTGGGTGGAGGCGTGGGATGAGCCAACCAAACAATGGCTGCGCTTTGATCCGACGACGTATGTGAAGCCGGAGTTTACGACGGACATCCAGCGGAACATGAACTCCGAGGAATGGCCGTGGTACCGCATGGTCGGCAGCCTGGGCGGCGCGGCGGTTTACACGGCAAATACCGGCCTGAGCGAAGCGTTTACCTGGGTGATGTCGCTGACGATCTGGGAATACCTGCAGCCGGTGGCGATGGTGAGCCTGCTGATTTTCGGCAGCATCTGGTTGTATCGCGAATATCGGAAGCGGCAGGCGCGGACGGTGGCCGACCTGGCGGCGGCGCAGTTGGAAGAACTGGAGCGGCGGGCGGTACGGGCGGGATGTGCCAGGCAGACGGGAGAGACGCCGTTGGCGTGGCTGAGGCGGCTCGAAAAAGAAGCCGGGGAAGCCAACGAGGCGGAGAGCCTGCGGCAGTTTGCCCGCCTCTATGAGGGAAGCGTGTACAGTGCGAAAACGGATGCGACGACGTTCCTGTCCGACCTGGCAGCGGCCGGAAAAAGCCTGCGGCAGATCTGGAAGAATCGGGGACACGCGAAGCTGGCAGTGCCGTGAGCGGAGGCTACACTGCGCGGCGTGTCCTCTGCCACCCTACCGGATCATTACGCCACGCTCGGCCTTGATCGCCGCTGCTCCGCCACGCAAATCCGCGCGGCTTATCGTTTGCTAGCCAAGCGGGTTCACCCGGATGTGAACGGGGCCACGGCAGAGGCGACGCGGCGGGCGCAGGAGTTGAACGAGGCGCATGAGGTGCTGAGCGACGCGCGGAAGCGGCAAGCGTATGATCGCGAACTGGCGGAGCGGGAGGAGAAGCCGGAGGCGCCGGTCGGGAGGATCGAGAAGGACATCAAGCAGGATGTGAATCTGCGGGTGGAGGATTTTATCCGGGGCGTATTGTTGACGGTGAAGGTGAATGATCCAGGGAATCCGCATGGGGCGGAGAGTTATGAGCTGGAAGTACCGGCGGATACGGCGCCGGGGGAGCGTTTTCGGGTGCCGCGGGGGGAGCCGTTCGACGGAGGTTTTGTGATCGTGCGGGTGAAGGCGATGCCGAGTTATCGCTTCAAGGTGCGAGGATCGGATTTGAAATGTGATCTGAGGATTTCGGCGCAGCGGGCGGCGCAGGGCGGGACGGAGATGACGCAGGGCGCGCTGGGGCGATTGGTGAAGGTGCACATCCCGGCGAATGTGAAGCGGGGGACGGTGCTGAAGGTGGCGGGCGAGGGGTTGCCGAAGCCGCGCGGGGGGCGGGGGGATTTGCTGGTACGGGTGACGTACCGGCCGGAGGTGCGGGTTACTCGGCGGTGAGGATTTTGGCTTGGGGGGCGGTGGTGGATTCGCCGACGTGGCGGCCGATGAGTTGCCGGCCCAGGGGGGACTCGGGGGTGATGACGGTGACGGAGCGATTTTCGTAACTGACCTCAATGCCGCCGCCGGCGGGGCCGAGGAAGAACCATTCCTTGCCGTCGGGGAAGACGAGTTCGACGAGGGCGCCGAGGTCGAGAGGGGTATCGGCGTCGAAATCCGGAGCGGAGAAATTTTCGTAGGCGGAGGCGGCTTCCATGGTGGCGAGGGCCTGACGGGCGAGGCCGTCGGCGAGGTAATTTTCCTCGGTGGAACGGGTGTCGTATTTGCCCTCGGCCTTGCTCTCGGAATCACTGCCAGCGGAGCGAACCTGCTTCGAGGAATTTTGCTGGTTTGCAAAGTCCTCGCGCAGGACATCAATTATCGCTTGGATAAGAAGAGCCTTGTTCATGGGGAAACCGCAACGATTCCTGCTGGAGGCGCATTCTGCAATTTCAAATGAATCGACTGAATTTTCGCGTTGAAGCCCGGGCGACGGGATCGCGGGCGCGCGCGGCCAGATTTCAAACCCTGCACAACGAGGTACTGACGCCGCTTTTCATGCCGGTGGGGACGCAGGCGACGGTGAAGGCGCAGTTGCCGCAGACGCTGGAGGACTCGGGGTCGCAGATCCTGCTGGCGAATACGTATCACCTGCTGCTGCGGCCGGGGCCGGAGGTTTTTCGGCGGATGGGTGGCATCCATGAGTTCATGAGCTGGAAGAAGTCGGTGCTGACGGACTCGGGCGGGTTCCAGATTTTTTCGCTGCCGCATTCGCGTTCGATGACGGAGGCGGGGGCGGTGTTTCAAAGTTACATCGACGGGCAGACGATCCTGCTGAGTCCAGAGTTGAGCATCGAGACGCAGAAGGCGATCGGGAGCGACATCATGATGGCGCTGGACCAGTGCGTGCCGTCGACCTCGGATGAGGCGACCTCACGGGCGGCGCTGGAGATCACGCAGCGGTGGGCAGAGCGGAGCCTGCTGGCGCGGGGGGACTCGCCGCAGGCGATGTTTGGGATTGTGCAGGGGACGTTGTTCAAGCATTTGCGCCGGGAGAGCGCGCTGGGACTGTGCGCGCTGGACTTCGACGGCATGGCCATCGGCGGGCTGGCGGTGGGGGAGACGAAGAGCGAGCGGGAGGACATGTGCGAGTATACGGCGGAACTGTTGCCGGCGGAGAAGCCACGGTATCTCATGGGGGTGGGCACACCGCTGGATATCCTGGAGGCGGTGCATCGCGGGGTTGATATGTTTGACTGCATCATCCCGACGCAGGTGGCGCAGCGGGGCGGGGTCTTTACGTCGCGGGGATTCCTACAAATGCGACGGGGGGTGTATAAGTTTTCGGAGGAGAAGCTGGACCCGACCTGCGACTGCCCGACGTGCCAGCGGTATTCGCGAGCTTATCTGCATCATCTGACCAAGACGAAGGAGACGCTGGGGTGGCAGTTGCTGGGGAAGCATAACATTCATTTTTATCACCGGCTAATGCGGGATATCCGGGAGAGCATTCTGGAGGACCGGTTCATGGAGCTGTATTACGACAAGCGGTCGTTCCTGCAGGAGGATGATCTGGACAATCCGGCGCATGATCCGGGGCCTAAGCCGGTGAAGAAACCGGCCCGGGGCGAGTATGAAATCCATACGGCGCGGGAGGGTTTTGCGAGCATCCTGCATGTGCCTTCGGGGGAGATCATGCATTCGCGGACGCCGCCGATGGATGAGGCGAACCGACTTTATATCGAGCAGTCGTTTCTCGCGGAGCGAGTGCGGGCGGAGGTGAGCGCGGAGCCTTTGGTGATCTGGGATGTGGGGCTGGGAGCGGCGGCGAACGCGATGGCGGCGATCCGGTGTTATGAGGCGCAGGCGGCGAACGGGCCGGTGCGGCCGATGCACATCATCAGCTTTGAGAACGACCTGGATTCGCTGCGACTGGCGTTTGAGTACAACGAGCTTTTTACGTATCTGCGTCACAGCGGGCCGCATGGGATTTTGGAAAACGGCCACTGGCAATCCCGCCAACATGCGGGGTTGAGCTGGACTTTGATCCAGGGGAATTTTCAAGAGACGATGGAGCAGGCCTCGGCGGCGCCGGAGGTGATTTTTTACGACATGTTCTCGGGCAAGACGAATGGCGACCAGTGGACGCTGGAGGCTTTCCGGCGACTGGCGAAGGTTTGCCAGGGACAGGGCGCGGAGCTTTTTACTTATACGGTCTCGACGGCTTCGCGGGCGGCGTTACTCGTTTCCGGGTTTCACGTGGCCAAGGGGCGCAGCACGGGGGATAAAACGGAGACGACGATTGCGTTCACGCCGGAGGCCTACGCGAATCCTTTCACGGCCAGGCATGAGTTGCTGGGGGCGGATTGGCTGGGGAAATGGCAGCGGTCGGCGGCGCGGGTGCCGTCGTGGTTACCGGCGGAAGAGCAGCCGGAGTTTGAGCGGGCGCTGCTGGGGCATCCGCAGTTTCACGTGCAGCCGGCGGCTATTTGACGTAGCGGGCGAGCTCGCGCGGGAGGGGCGAGGTGAAGCGGAGCTCCTGGCCGGTGACGGGATGGGGAAAGCGCAGGAAGCAGGCGTGGAGGCCAAGGCGTTTGGCGGGATCGGAGCGGGCTTCGTATTTTTTGTCGCCGATGATGGGGCAGCCGACTTCGGCGAGTTGGACGCGGAGCTGATGGCGGCGGCCGGTTTCCAGAGTCAGCTCGACGAGGCTGTGCCATTGAGTGCGAGCCATGACGCGGTAGTGGGTGACGGCGTGGCGGGTGCCTTCGCCGCGCTGGACGCTGAAGACTTTGAAGGGGTTGGACTCGTCGAGGTCGGATTCAAGGGTGCCTTTTTCGGCGGGCATTTTTCCATCGACGATGGCCTGGTAGCGTTTCTCAGCTTGGTCCCAGCCGCCTTGCAGGGCTTCCTTGGCCTCGGGAGTCTTGGCGAAAATCATGAGGCCGGAGGTCTCGCGGTCGAGGCGGTGAACAATCCAGACGCGGGCGCGGGAGAGGGGGTTGCCACGGCGGACGTAGTCGGTGAGGAGGAAGTAGGCGGTCTTTTCCTGCTCGGCCTCGCTGGCGATGCTGAGGAGGTTTTCGGGCTTTTCGATGACCATGAGGGTGGCGTCCTCGAAATAGATTTTAATGCCGGAGCCGAGGGTGGTTTTCGGAGCGGCGAAGCGGTCGTTGCGAATGGCGACGGTATCGCCGGGCTTGAGGGGGTGATTGAATTGAGTGATGGGCCGATCGTTGACGATGACGGCCTGGTGCTTCAGCCACGAACGGATCTGCGTTTTTTTCACATCCGGCCAGGAGGCGAAAAGGTAGGCGAGGAGTTCCGCGGGTTGTTCCACGGTGAGCGGCTTGGGCATGATTTTGAATGGCGGTTGCCTCTGGGAATGTGGCTGGACTATAAGGAGGAAGCAAACCTGTTCAGAAAAGTATGCTTCGATACCTTTTCGCGCTGGTCGTTTTGACCACCCTGGCCCAAGCAAGGGATGAAGACGGGGTTTGGGTGGTCGTGAAGAATTCGGCGGGCGTGAATCTGTCGGCTGTGGTGTTGGCCGGGTATGGGTTTGGAGACCTAAGGCCGGGAGAGTACTCCAATTTTGAGAAGGTCGAGGGGGTTTTCCAAAATACAGAGGTCAAGGCCGTGGAGGGCCAAGCCAGTTTGTCCGGCAAGGCCACAGCTGACGCCGCTCCGCTCGGGCCGGGATACCATCTTTTCGACCTGTACTTTGAGCAAGGGCGGCTGGAGGTCACGAGTTCTCACTTTAACTCTTATTCCGGGATTACCAA
Organism: uncultured Chthoniobacterales bacterium; assembly: GCA_964445975.1. Classification (GTDB taxonomy): domain Bacteria; phylum Verrucomicrobiota; class Verrucomicrobiia; order Chthoniobacterales; family Terrimicrobiaceae; genus CAYUMP01. Next base: position 33,629 of record CAYUMP010000015.1, read on the forward strand.
TCGAGCCGGCGGCATTGAGAAGAGGGCGCCGCGCGCTGACGAAATTTCCGTTGAAGGAGGGGTGAGACGTGCGGGGTTTTATCCGCATGACGGATTGAAAGCACTGACGCTGGCGGAGGCTTTGGAATTCGCAGGAGGTATGTGGCTTGGAGACTACACGACGACTCCGGTGGCAGGGACCTGGGGGATCATGTTGCACCGCGAAGTGGAGGGTGAGCGTCAGACCTACAAACTCAACATGCGGCAGTTGCGAGGCGAAAGGGCCAAGGATGGCGATTTCGTCGTACAGCCAGGGGATGTGATCGTCGTGCCGATCTGTCTTTAGTTTCGGTTGGGCAGCAAAAAGCCGCCCGAGATTGCTCCCGGGCGGCTTGGGTGAGTTTTGCTATTCTTCCAGCGCGGCCTGGGCGGCAGCGAGGCGCGCGACAGGCACGCGGTAGGGCGAGCAACTGACGTAGGCGAGGCCGATGCGGTGACAGAATTTCACGCTCTCGGGATCGCCGCCGTGTTCGCCGCAGATGCCGAGCTTGATGTCGGGGCGGGTGGAGCGGCCCTTCTCCACGGCCATCTGCATGAGTTGGCCGACCCCTTTTTGATCGAGGGTGGCGAAGGGGTTCTTCTTGAAGATCTCGTTCTCGGTATAAGGCAGGAGGAAGTTGCCCATGTCGTCGCGGCTGATGCCGAGAGCGGTCTGGGTGAGGTCGTTCGTGCCGAAGCTGAAGAACTGGGCGGTTTTGGCGATCTCGTCCGCGGTAAGGGCACCGCGGGGGACTTCGATCATGGTACCGACGAGGTAGGCGAATTTGACCTTCTTCTCGGCCATGACTTCTTTCGCCACGCGGTGGACGATCTCGACCTGGAGATCGAGTTCCTTCTTGAAGCCGACGAGCGGGATCATGATCTCGGGTTTGACCTTGATCTTCTTCTTGGCCACATCGGCGGCCGCCTCGAAGACGGCTCGGGCCTGCATCTCGGTGATTTCGGGGTAAGCGATGCCGAGACGGCAGCCGCGATGGCCGAGCATGGGGTTGAACTCGTGGAGCTTCTCGACACGCTGGGCGATTTTTTCCGCAGAGACCTTGAGCTTGGCGGCGAGGTCGGCCTGGGACTTGGCGTCGTGGGGCAGGAACTCGTGCAGCGGGGGGTCGAGGAAGCGGATGGTGGCGGGGAAGCCCTTGAGGGCTTTGAAGATGCCGGTGAAGTCCTCGCGCTGATACGGAAGCAATTTGGCCAGGGCCTTTTTGCGGTCGTCGACATTGTCGGCCAGAATCATCTGCCGCATGGCGTCGATGCGGTCACCCTCGAAGAACATGTGTTCGGTGCGGGTGAGGCCGATGCCGGTGGCGCCGAAGGCGAGGGCGTTTTCGGTTTGCTCCGGAGTATCCGCGTTGGTGCGGACGGACATTTTGGAGGCCTTGTCGCACCATTTCATCAACTGCTGGAAGTTTTTGAATTTCTCGGATCGCTGCGCGGCTTTGTCGCCGTGAAGCAGACCGGTGATGATCTCGCTGGGCGCGGTGGCCAACTGACCGGCATAGACGGTGCCGCTGGTGCCGTCGATGGAGAGGAAGTCTCCTTCGTGGAATGTCTGCCCGGCGACCTCGACGGTCTTTTTGTGGTAGTCGATCTGCAGGTCATTGGCACCGCAGATGCAGACCTTGCCCATCTGGCGGGCGACGAGGGCGGCGTGGGAGGAGACACCACCCTTGGCGGTGAGGATGCCTTCCGCCGCGATCATGCCGCGAAGATCCTCAGGCGAGGTCTCGTTGCGGACGAGGAGGACCTTCTCGCCCTTTTCCTCGGCGGCAGCAGCGCGGTCGGCGTTGAGGTAGATCTTACCGGAGGCCGCGCCGGGGCCGGCGGGGAGGCCCTTGGCCAGCTTTTTGGCTTTCTTCAATTCGCCGAGATCGAAGATCGGGGCGAGGAGTTGGTCCAATTGATCAGCCGGGTTGCGCAGGACGGCGGTTTTCCAGTCGATGAGCTTCTCGTTGAACATGTCGATCGAGAATTTCAGCGCCGCGGCGGCGGTGCGCTTGCCGGCGCGGGTCTGGAGCATGAACAGCTTGGCGTCCTGGATGGTGAACTCGAAGTCCTGCACGTCCTTGTAGTGCGATTCCAGTGTCTTGCGGACCTTTTCCAATTCGGCATGGGCCTTGGGCAGGTGCTTCTTGAGCTGGACGACGGGCTCGGGGGTGCGGACGCCGGCGACGACATCCTCACCCTGGGCATTGATGAGGAATTCGCCGTAGAATTCCTTCTCGCCATTGGCCGGATTGCGGGTGAAGGCCACACCGGAGCCGGATTGGCTGCCGGTGTTGCCATAGACCATGGCCTGGACGTTGACCGCCGTGCCCCATTCGGAAGGGATGTTGTATTTGCGGCGATAGACAATGGCGCGGTCGTTCATCCAGGAACCGAAGACGGCGCCGATGGCGCCTTTCAACTGGTCCCACGGGTCGGTGGGAAAGCTGTGGCCGGTGCGGTCTTTGACCAGCTTCTTGAAACGCGTGACCAGTTGCTCCTGGTCCTTTGCGGTCAATTCGCTGTCTTCGATGTCCTTTTTATAGGTCTCATGTTTGTAGCTGTGGATGACGACTTCGAAGGGTTCGTGATCTTCATCGGCTTTCTTCTGCACACCCAGTACGACATCGCCGTACATCTGGATGAAACGCCGGTAACAGTCCCAGGCAAAACGCTCGTTTTTGGTGGCGCGGGCCAGGGCGAGCACGGTGTCGTCGTTGAGGCCGAGGTTGAGAATCGTATCCATCATGCCGGGCATGGAGTCGCGCGCGCCGGAACGAACGGCCACCAGCAGCGGGAACCCGCTCGAGTCGCCGAATTTGTAGCCGAGATTTTTCTCCATCTTGGCGATGCCGGCTTCGATCTCGCCCTGCAAGGTCTTCGGATAGGTGTGCTTGTTCTCGTAGTAATACGTGCACACCTCCGTGGTGATGGTGAAGCCGGGAGGCACCGGCAGACCGATGCGTGTCATCTCGGCGAGGCCCGCGCCTTTGCCGCCGAGCAGCGGCTTCATCCCGCCATGGCCGTCGGCTTTGCCGGCGCCCCAGGCGTAAACGAATTTGTCTTTTTTGGAGGTTGGTTTTTTAGGGGAGGATTTGTGTGTTTTAGACATAGTGGGGATATGCTTACGGTTAACTTTCGCCTGTCTAACACAGGCTTTCCTCATGTCAATGTAGGTACGGTCCGCTGGTTTCACATAGTGAAATGACCTTCCAGAAGGGTGATGAATGTCGAGAATAAAAATTCATTCATCTAGTTGATTGTAAATGATATACAACGAATTATTAAAAATCAGGCTTAACGCATAAAAAGGGCGATTTTTGTGAAAGATTTCGTATAGTGAAACGCTGCCGAGACGCGAGGCCGCGCGCCTAGGGACGAGATATTCAGGCCGTCAATCGAGGGCGTGGAAAAGCACCAGCCGCCCGGCAGTGGTCGGAGAGCAAGATGGCACGGCGCAAATGCGCCGGCCTGAGGTGAGAGACAGACCCGCTTTAGGAGCGGGTGGAATTGGTCGACAGGACTTCATTGAGCATACGCTCGAAGTCCTCCAGACCAGTGCTGGGAATGATCACGGTATTGCGACGCCCATGAGCCTCTTCCGTGATGCGGAGGAAACGGCCGCGGTCATTTTCACGGAATTCGATAAAGAAATGCTTGCGCTCGACTTGCAGCTCGCGCGACTCAAGTATGGTGTCCATCAGTTACAAAATTGGGAGATAGCGGATTATTGAAAGCCATCTCCGGCCTCCTCACAACTTAAATTTTCGGGAAAGGATGGGTCAGGCCGGGCGGAAATCGACCTGCTTCTTGAAAAAGTCCACCCGGGCCACGAGAACCTGAATCTCATCTCCGGCCTGGAAGGTTTTCTTGGTGCGGCGTCCGACGAGGCGTCCGCGCGGGGCGTCGAGCATGTAGAAGTCGTTATCAAGGGCGGAGACGTGGATGAGGCCGGAAATGAGGAACTCGGGCAATTCGACGAAGACGCCGTAGTTACGGACTTCCATGATGCGGGCGGTGAAGGATTCTCCCTTCCGCTCGGTGATCTGGTTCTGAAAATACTCGAGTTTCTTAAGGCGGGTGGAGTCCTTTTCGGCATCGGCGGCGACGCGCTCGGTGGTGGAGATATGATCGGAGGCGGCTTCGAGGGCGGAGGAGTCGAGTCCGCGTTTGGTCAGGCCCAGATAGCGCTCCAAGGCGCGATGGACGAGCAGGTCGGAATAGCGCCGGATGGGGCTGGTGAAATGGGTGTAGTCGCTTTTGTTCAGCCCGTAGTGGCCTGCGGGCTGGGAGGAGTAGCGGGCGCGCTTGAGGCTCTTGAGCAGGCCGAGCTTGATCACGTATTCCTGCGGCTTGCCTTTGACGGCGGCGATGAGTTTTTGCAACTCGGGACGGTGGGAGAGGTCGCCGCAGCGAACGCCGTGGAGGAGGGCGGTTTCACGGAATTCGGCCAGGCGATCGTCGTCCGGCTTTTCGTGGATGCGGTAGACAGCCGGCTGGCGGTTGCGCATGAGCTCGCGGGCGACCAATTCGTTGGCCAGGAGCATGAGTTCCTCGATGAGCTGGTGCGAAATGTCGTTTTCGATCTTTTCCAGCCGGACGGGTTTGCCCTGTGGGTCGAGCCAGACCTTGACCTCGGGAAATTCCAGATCGAGCGAGCCGTGAACGAAACGATTTTTGCGGAGCAGCGAGGAGAGTTCCCAAGCGGTGTGGAGCCGACGGGTGACTTCGTCGTGGGGGGGCTTTTGGAGGAGGGCGAAGGCTTGTTTATAGGTGAAGCGGACCTTGCTGCGGATGATGGTCTTGGCGAAGCGGGCCGCGTGGACGTGGCCCTTGCGGTTGATGTCGGCGAAGACGGAAAAGGTGAGGTGATCCTCATCGGGCCGGAGGCTGCAAATGCCGTTGCTGAGGGCCTCGGGCAGCATGGGGATGACGCGATCGGCGAGGTAGACGCTGTTCCCCCGGGCGTAGGCTTCCCGATCCAGCGGGGTCTTGGGGCGGACGTAGTGGGAGACGTCGGCGATGTGGATGCCGACGCGCCAGCCGTTGGCGGTGCGTTCGACGTCGATGGCGTCGTCGAAGTCGCGGGCGTCATCGGGGTCGATGGTGAAGATGAAGCGGTCGCGCAAATCCTCGCGCCGGGTGGCCTCCTGCTCGATCTCGGGAAGGAGGGAGTCGGCTTCGCGGGTCACCTCGGGCGGGAACGCATCGGGCAGGTGGTATTTGCGAATGATGGAAAGCATGTCGACACCAGGCTTGCCGGTGGGGCCGAGCACCTCGATGAGGTGGCCCTCGGGGTTCACATGACGTGAGGCCCAGTTGTCGAGCTTGGCGACGACTTTATCGCCGACGCGGGCCCGCAGCGAGGGGGGCGGAGCGGGCACGTAGAGATTGTGCACGAAGCGCGGGTCATCCGCGGCGACGTAGAAGAAGTTTTTCGTCTTTTGCAGGGTGCCCACGATGGTTTCGTGAGCCCGCTCGACGATGCGAATGACCTCACCGGCGCGTTTGCCCTCCGGTGCGGGAGGCCGGCCGGTGCGGGAGGAGGGTTTCTCGACGATCAGGCGGGCGACGACCTTGTCGCCGTGCATGGCGGTGGAAGTATTCTCTCCGCTGATAAAAAGGTCTGTTCCTCCGGCCTTCTCGTTCAGAATGTGGGCGGAGCCGTTGACGTGAAATTGAATGGTGCCGGTGAAGAGATCGGCGGCCTTAGGAATGACGTAACGGTCCTTGCGGATGCGGACGAGGGCACCGTCCTGCTCCATGCGGCGGAGGGTGTCGCGCAGCTTGGCGCGATGGTCCGGAGGGAGGTCGAGCGCCTTGGAGATCTCGATCTTGTCGAGAGCCCGGGCGGCCAGGAGTTTAATGATCCGTTCTTCGAGGCTGACGCCTCCGCGGCCCTTTTGGGGGGCTTTTTTCTCCCTGTGCACAAGGTTTCTTCGCGAAAGACGGGTCCGGTGGCAAGAAAATGCTTGCCCGGACAGAGAAGCAGTTCCACCTTCAGAGAAGCATGCGCGATATGAAATCCTCCCGTGGTTTTACCCTCATCGAACTCCTCGTCGTCATCGCCATCATTGGCATCCTCATGGCCCTGCTTTTCCCGGCGGTCAGCGGCGCTTTGAACGCAGCGAAGAAGGCTCAGGCTAAAAACGATGTCACACAGATCGCGACGGCGGTCATCGCCTTTGAGACGGAATATGGCCGGCTGCCCGGCACTGGTATTGATTCGGTCAGCGGACCCCTGCTGATGGCATTGGTCGCCAGCAACGACGCTGTGAATCCACGGCGGATTGTTTTCATTGAGACCCAGCCCTGGAAAAAGGGAAAGGGCGGTATCGACGGCGGGACCTGGAAGGATCCATGGAAGAATGATTATTACATCTCCATGGACGACAATTACGACAACCAGATTTCGGTTTCTACCAATGGCGCGACGGGCGGTAATGTGACGCTTACCAAGAAGGTAGGCGTATGGAATGTCACCAATGGAAACGCCGCCGCCACGCGGTTCCAGGTTCGTTCCTGGGATTGATTCGTTTCGTGCGGGTGTAGTTCAATGGTAGAACGCCAGCTTCCCAAGCTGGACACGAGGGTTCGATTCCCTTCACCCGCTCTCTGGTAATCAACGACTTGTGACCATGTTGTTGATTTTTGTGTCAGATTTGTGACAATTGCGTCCATGGGGCGCGTTGTTTCTCTCTCAAAGATCACTTTTCCACAGGTAATCGAACGTGGGCCGACGGGCCTTAAGGGTAAGGTCACGATTCATCGGACCCCTACGATGGTTGGTGGGAAGTCGTACGATTCTTTTACGATCGTTTATTACATCGGGGGCAATCGGAAACGGCAAAGGTTCAGCGACTACGCCAAGGCCTATACTGAGGCTGAGGTGATCGCCACGAAATTGGGCAATGGGGAGAGCTCGGCCTTGGAACTCACAGGAGACGACCGGCGGATCTACGTGGGCGCAATGGAGGCGCTTCGCGACTTCCGAGACGTTTCGCTGGATATTGCCGTAAAGGAATACGCTCAGGCGCGCAGGCTTCTCGGTTCGGTCTCGCTCATGGAGGCCGCCAAATTCTATGAGCGCTATGGGAAGAGCGTCGTTAAAGCCGGAACGCTTCAGGAGATTCTGGACGCCATGTTAGCTGCATTGAGAGCAGACAAGCGGGGCGAGTATCACCAAAGGGACGTCAGGCGCATGGTGGGTAAATTTATCGGTGATTTTAACTGTCCGATTGCCGAAATTTCTAATGCAGCCATCAACGAGTGGTTGCGCGGTTTGGAGGTTGCTGGGCGCACGCGCGACAACTACCGGGATGCTGTGCACAATTTTTTCGGGTTTGCGCAAGCCGAGGGTTACCTGCCTAAGGAGCTTCCCCATGCGGCGAGGGATGCAAAACGAGTCAATGAAGCCGGGGCCGACAATGAGGTATTCACGGTTGAAGAAGCGGAGAAGCTCTTGCGAGGTGCTCCTGAACGTCTAATTCCCTCTCTTGCGTTGAAGCTTTTTTCGGGTCTCCGAACGGAAGAAATGCTGCTGATTCGATGGGAGGACATCAAGTTTGACCAAGATGTCATCTTTTTGACCAAGGATATTACCAAAACCAAGAAGCGCCGGCTTCCGCCTATCCTGCCCAACCTGAAAAAGTGGCTGCTGCCGTACGCGTCCTGCACGGGAACGATTGCCGAGCGGTGGAATTCTGCTCAGACACTCTCAAGAAGTTGGACCCGACGGGCGGACGCCGTGGGAGTTGACTACAAGAAAAATGCCATGCGGAATTCGTATGTGTCGTATCGCTTGGCAGTGGTGAAGGATATCGCCCAAGTTGCTCTGGAGTCTGGAAATAGTCCGGGTGTCATCCAGGAGAACTATCTTGAGTTGGTGACAGAGGCCGAGGCGCAAAAATGGTTTTCAATCGTTCCGAACTGATCGGTGCCAGTTCGCTTGGCACCCATATGTCAATTTATGGCTCGAGAGATCGCAGGTAGATACACAGAAATTTGAAGTCAGCTAAAGCGGGCGTGACTGAAGGAACCTTCTTGACCCCTTTGAAGGTCGTGTTTATGGTGCATGTCTTCCTTAGAGACTGAGGCCATCCAACCGGAGAGGAAGCCGGCGGCCTTCAAGGTAGGCCACATAGGTTTTGCCCAAGACGCCTAACGGTATTGCAGGTCTGCTTTTTGGATAGCAGCGACGCCTTCTTAGCTCGCCTCACACGATGGCGAGTGTTCCGCTCTGTATAAGCAGGGCGATAAGCACCGCTTCAAAGAAGCGGAGATAAATAAGATGCAATCTACCTTGATAATATTTGGAAAAAATAATCCTCACAAAGCGCGAACTGGCGAAGACGTATTCCGTATCGGTTCGTACCATTGACAATTGGCTTTGCGCCGGAATCATTCCGGTGCTTCGCATTGGCCGCATCGTTCGTTTTGAACAGGAGGCCGTCGCAAACGCTCTCGCGCATTATCGCGTAAATGGGCGCACTGAAGGGAAGGACCTTCTGTGATTGATTTCGGGCATTATATAACGGCCGAGCAGGGAAGGTACATGCCTTCCCTGCTGGGTTCGGCTGCCGTCAAGCCGCCGATGTGGAAAAAGTCTATATCAACCTCCATACCCGTCATTTTTTTGTCCGTTCTTATATTCGCCGTGGACACAGTTCACTTCGAAACCGACTTGCTTTTGCGACCGGAGCTCATCGAAGAGCTCAATAGGTATGGTCTGTTGGAAATTCCTGAATGGAGCTTCTATCAATCCGAGCGTCCCCGGAAATTCAGAAACGATCGAGTCGCCTGCTTCACGGGGGGAGCATGCCAGTAAAACGCCCGACGAGCATTTGTACATCGATTTGTTTATCAGAGGGCAGGACCATCGAATAAACAGCGTGAAGTTTAGCCTGCCGGGCATCCTACATGGCTTCAACGGCATTCAAATCAAGCGTATCGAGGAGTATCAACTCGCCATTGAGAAGGCTCGCTCGATCTTATCTTCGATATGTGGCCATCAAGTGACCTTCGGCCAAATTCGTCGGTTCGATTTCGCCTACAATATACCGTGTGATCCACAGTATTTTTTACGAGCTTTCCGCATCGCCCGGCATCCATGGATCACCAAAGACAGCTGTCAATATAGAAACAATTCGACCCAACTGATGGGAAAGAATTACACATTCTCAATCTACGACAAAACCCATCAGCGCCAGAATAAAGCGGGGTTTCCTCACGATGGTCCATTGCCTATTGGAGGAAAGTCGCTGCGTATTGAGCTGCAAGCGAAAACAAAAAACGCGGTGCGGAGATTGTATGGAACTCGTCCAGAAGAGCCAGTCTATATAATCGACCCTGTGCAGGCTTGGGGTGCCTTCCGCGACGCGTTCCTGATATTCCCAATAGCAACTGTTCCCGCCACCAAGTGTAGCGAAAAGGCTTTAATCGCCTTGTGTGAACGAAGTGGGGTCACGCTTCCTGATGGCACGCCAGTTTACGACTGGTGGGCTATAGGAAAGGACAGGGAAACCATTCGTAAAGCCCGGAGACAAATTATTTCCTATTCTTTTCCGAGCGAGGGATTTGATCTCAAGCAGCTACTGCCTGAGAGATGGCCCACCCGGTTTATCGATGTTCATCGGAACGGATCGGAGCATGAGGTCTGCTTGTGACCATATCGAATCTTAAGACATTCAGGTCCTACCCCTGAGTATCTTTGAGTGGGCGCCGTGAGTGCCCAAGGAGAGTTTTCCTATGGCTATCTATCCGCGAAGGCCCGAGCGCAACGCGCTTGTGCCTGAGCTCAGAGCACCCAGAGCAGAATGATCTTGAGGAGAATCGCCTCCTCGAACGGCTTTTTATCCGCAGCGAAGCAAGAGATGAAAAGTCTGAGAGGACGATTTTTCGAAAGATCATGTCAGCGGGGGATGCGGCCGATATTGATTGTACCGGGTTGCCTCAGTTTCCGGTTTCTCCATCGCCGCCACAGGTGGAACATTTGAATTGCCCTTTCCACCCGGTGCCATTGCAGGAAAAGCATTTGGTGCCGGCGAGAGCGATAGCAGTGAGGGTGAAACCTAAAACGAGGGTGGTGACGATTTTTTTCATAGAATGATGTCGGGTCATAGTTGCGGGGATCTGTTTGAATGCTACGCCTTCTGGCTTACTATCTTGTGCAAACGATGGTCCTTGTCAGAGGGGATTAGAGTCCCAATCCAATAATGAATCCTTTAATAAAGGTGCCGCCTATCTCGCTCCAATTCGTCTGAATGTTGCTGATAATTGGATGATCTTTAATGTAGGAGGCCCACAGTTCGACCTTCTTGCCATTAACTGTGGCGCAATAGATGTCATCGAATCTCCATCCTCCATCTCTTACCATTTGGACGATAAACCTGGTGCCTTGGCCGTCGTTCATTCCAATTGTGCAAACATTTCCTTGCTGAACGGGCTTCTCGAAAACGAAGTTGTCATTTTCAGTCGCCGGCGCGGAATATTTGCCTTCCTGTAGGTACCATAGAACGAGGTCCTTTCCCCGGGGAGTGAGGTATTCTGCATACTCCTCTACCTGTGCGGCCGTGTGGATGTTATCGAGGACCTTTAGGGCATATTCCGGCTTGGAGCGTTGATAGGCTGAGGTTAACCACAGTGCCAAGACGACGATAGCCGCGATTCCGGTGAGCAAATGCCAATGGCGGCGTAGAAACTCAAGAATTTGAACTTCAATCAGTGGTGAGGAAGAAGCTGGCGTCGCTTTCATAGATCAGAAGTGAATCCACCGTGGCCCCTGGGCCTTCAGGCGGATGATATGGTGGCAGAGGCTGTTAGCGGCAATGTAGACCGCCCATTTTTGGGTGGGATTTGACCATTATAGTCAAAAATTCTCATGATCAAGAGTAAAATGATGGATATATCCCGTGGCGATATAACCAACAAAGCCAAAGACTTGGTCTGTCGAAGTGAATCCGGACAGGTCATTGAAAATTTTGGGCGAGCGAATCAGGAAGATTCGTAAGCGCCTCAATTTGTCTCAAGAGGAGTTGGCTTTTCGAACTGGAATCGACCGGAGCTATATGGGTGGTATAGAACGAGGACAATACAACGTTACCTTCTCTAAGCTTTGTACGATCGCTCAGGTTTTAAAGAAGGATCTGGGAAATCTTACCAGGGGACTGCCCGAAAATTGAGGCTTACCAGCCTAGCGGGGCAATTAATGCCGGCCACTGGTCACTTTAACCTGTTCGCTGGGCGGCGCTGAAAGCCGTTTTTGCCCGAGAGTAGTGCGACGACTGAGATCGGACATCGCGACATTCAAGATGGGGTATGGCGACGGGCGGGATGAGTGGGACGCCCCGTTTTTACCACCAAGCCGGTCAAATGCTGGCACCCCCTGCCGCCAGCGCCGGAGTGGCATGCCGCGTACAAGCACTTCCCACCTTCTCTACTGACAGGCCTCCCTTACTCAGCGGAGGTCGTGGTCTACTATATCATCCAAAGGGATGGCGCCTGGCGGGAGGAATATGACATCGCCTACTACTTCGCGAAACCTCCGGTTGGGGCCTCCCAGTGGATCAGTCGGTCCTATGGCGGCCTCATCCCCACCTATTGGTGGCCATTGGAGTTTCCGAGGCTTGTTGCATAGAATTTCGGCTTCTTGTCGAGGACTTGCAATAAGAGGTGTCATTGAGTCCGACAAAGCGCGAAATCAATATATAGTCATACTTCAAAAAAGTATGACAACGAAACCGGCCCTGTTTTTGAGTGCCCTACTCTGTAGGCAGGGCCGGTCCTGTCCCTCAAAAGGGCCGGTTTTAGGGCCAAATCGGCCCTTTTTCGAGCCTTCCAACAGAGTAAGCCCTAAAAATTGAACGCCTTTTTATTTGTACGCGGCGTTCTTTTAAACGCAAAAATCCTCATACAAACGGATCTCCTATGCAACGAAAGTAGCATTGATGGCCGATTCAATCTCGTGGAGTGGGAACTCTTCCAGAAATTGGTAAGTTTGGCGTACCTTCAGCCGACTGTTGCGTGATTTTAAATCGTGATGAAAGTGACTTGCAGGAAGAGGTGTATGCGAGTCCGACAAAACACGAAATCAATATATAGTCATACTTCAAAAAAGTATGACTATGGAATCGGGCCTGTTTTAAAGTGACCTACTCTGTAGGCGGGCCCGATCGTATCCCTCAAAAGGCCCGATTTTAAGGCCAAATCGGGCCTTTTTCGAGCCCTCCAACAGAGTAAGCCTCAAAAATCGAATGCCTTTCTGTTTTGTACATCATACGATAAATCGGCCCTAACCCTTAGGGGTGGCAAACTGGTTTATGCAACAAAACGAGGGTTCGAGGTGCTTTATGGGATGCTGCAACGGGAGCCGGCTTTGGGTTATATGATTATGAGAGCAGGCAGGCGTCTTTTTTCTCACTCATCTCAACCGGAGGGGTTGAATGCTTGGAAGGGTATGCCTCCACCTCTGTCGCAAATGTATTTGGCGCCTCGGTGTCATTGAGTTGCTAAGGGAAAGGGTCGAAAGACTCAAATCCCGGAATTCCCCGGGCGCCGCTCGGTTCTTAAACCGGGATATGGCATCCGATGCGACGTTTTCTATCAAACGTCGCATTCATTTCCCCTTCCAAAGACGGCCGGTTCTCGCCTCGCGAGGCAGCCCAAGGACGGACCATCGACGCGGCTCCAGTGGAGTCGTCGTCTCAACATCCCATTAATTATGTCCAAACATCATTCTACTCTGAAATTCGTGCCTGCGTTGCGTGACTTCGGGGTCATTCATCACAACTTGATCGGGGAACTCGGGTATATCCGAGGCTACCATGTCCAAAGTGAGCGCCGACTGGCCAACCATCACCTGGATTTGGTCGAAGGGCGCCCTCTGACGCCACCGTCCGACAGCCCGGAATCCTCGTGGCACTGCTATGACTTTAGAAGCACCCTCCATAACGAGGCGACTGAACTGGTCGGTGCTTCCAGTCGCCTGCTGCGGAGCGGCATTCTTTTCTGCACGATCGCCCTTTTGGAGGGCTGGTTGACAGAGGTCGGCTTTTTCTGTGCAGGCCTGACTCAGTGCCGATTGACACCGCGTGACCTCAGGCAGGAGGGCCTTCGCAAGATGGTCCTCTATTTGGAGGGCGTCTGCGGGGTCGAGGTGTCAGTCTCCGACCCAAGATTCAGCGAGATTTTTGCCTTTGCCAAAATCCGAAACATTTTCTCGCATAGAGGAGGATGCGTAGGTAACCCCAACCAGCTTGCGGGTGAGTTGGTCGAGATCACCTCCAATCCGGCTTTCTGTAGCTGGGAGGGCCGGAGGATTGTTCTTCAGCCTGGGTTTAACGAGGGCCTTCTGGCGGCCGCCGAAAGGTTCGGTGAAGACATTGCCGATGCAGTCATTCCCTGGATCCAGCGACCGGTTCAGAAGGCTCGGTCACAATCCTCCAAAGAGGTGGTTGCACCATGACAGGTTGCCGTCCGCTGAGCACTACAGAGATAGCCCATATCCTCGCGGTCTTCGAGGGGTGCTCCGCCTTACGGGATCGTGCACTTTTCCTCGTGGCACTTCGAACGGGTTTGAGGGTGAGTTCACTCGTTTCACTACGAATTGGGGATGTGTGGCGCGATGAGAAGGTTCTCACCCGTATCCGCATTCGGAGAGGTACAACGAAGGGAAAGCGGGCAGGATTCGATATGCCCTTGCATCCGGAGGCAGCGCAAGCCCTTCAAGTATATCTGGGGTCAACTGGTTCGCGAGAACCGGAGGACTATGTCTTTACCGGCCGCGTAGATGGGCCGCTTCATCGAAGCCAGGCTTGGCGCATTTTCAAGAAGGCCTTTGCGGCGGCGGGTCTGACGGGTAGTCGAGGCGAACTTGGCTGCCACGCGCTCCGTAAAACCTTTGCCCGGACTATGTATGAAGCCTTCAATTATGATCTGGTTCGTACCGCCCGGGTTTTGCGGCATTCCCAGATCACCACGACGACACGCTATCTATCCTTTAATGAGGATGAGATCGATCACGCGATCCTACAATCGTAGGTCAACTATGTTAGCAGCGGGCGGGACGGAGAGTTCCGCCCGCTGGTGACCTTTTTTTAGCTATGACATTTCACTATTGAGCGGAGTGGTAGTTGCGCAAAACTTGCTGAAAACGCTTTGATGAAGGATCAATTGAGCTGCCCGCTTCTATTCGAATGGAATGTTGTTTCTGTTACAGGGCGGAGGTCCGTTCTCCCTGGAACGAGGTAACTTTTTGGCGATTTGGCGCGCCTAGTTTTAAGAGCGACATCCTGAGCAGCCACATTAATGTGGCTGTCTCTTGAAGACTGGTCAGATGGTTGCCGAATCTGCCTGCTAGTCTGATAGCCATCTTCTAAACCATGATGCGATCAGTGCATGGCTGTAGACAGGAACATCGTGACCGCCTCCAAAGAGGAAGTTGGCAAATGCTTCTGCATTGCCTAGTCGGCTGTAGAGGAGGGAGAGCCGGCGGCCTGCTTCTGGGAGGTGTTCATTGCCGCCATAAGTATCATCGGTCATTCCTGAAATATTCAAGAGTGGTCTTGGAGCCACAAGGGATGCAAATTCGTAGAGCTCGAAGGGAATTTGATTTTCCAAGAAGGGCCCATGCAGGGCCGGGAAATGGCGGTACCAAGACGGACGTGCCCAATTCAGCCGTTTGGGATTTCCCTCCCAAACGGTGAGCCCGCAACTACAAGCGACAGCCTTAAAGCGATTCTCGAATGCCGCCGCAATTAACGCTCCATAGCCGCCAAGCGAATGGCCGACGATGCCGAGGCGCTCAGGGTCGATCTGCGGGATTAACTGCATGGCTTCAATCGCCCGCTTGGCATCCCAGATCATTTTTCCCACCTCTGACCAATGCGGGTGCCGATTATAGAATGCCGCAGTATCAAAAGGTTCCAGCCCCGGGGTATTACGTTCGCCGGCCGCGAGGTGATCAGGAGAGAAGGTTACAAATCCCTGTAGAGCCAATTGTGCAGCAAAGTCTATTCCAGGTTGACCGACGCTAGCGTAGATTAACGAATCTTTTGCGAGTATGTCTGTGCCGTGGAGACAAAGAACGGTGGCGCTCGGTTTGTTGACTCCGTGAGGTACCAATAGGTAAGCGGAAACTATTTCGCCCGGCTCAGTTTCATACCTTAGTCTCGTAAGTTTTCCGGACGTATGCTCGTTTTGTTCCAAGATCTCAATCTCGCTTACGTGGTAGGACCGATCCAATGCGGTAGGGTACCCCATAAAGGGCTCCACCACTTTTAGAATTCTTTCTCTTTCGGCGGGCCACAGTTCTGGATTGATACTCACGTAGGTCTCGGCCTTTTTTTGAAATTGAGGGACCTCGGCTGTCGGATTCATGACTCTCGACGGATGTGGAAGAGATTATCTTCCTCCACTTCTAAATTCCATGCGACCGAGGCGCTGAAGTTGTAAAAGGGCGAATCCGACAAGGAGCGAGCCGAGAATCCAGGCCATGGCGGTGGCGGGTCCGAAGTGCAGAAACATAAAGGCCTCGTAAAAGATACGCAGAGCGGCGACTTCAGTCATCCCGTTTGGTCCTCCCGCTGTCATGATGAGGATATTTTGCGAGGCTTGGAAGGCAGCCATCACGGACCCGATAAAATTGATGAGAATGAGGGGCATAAGTGCAGGCACTACGATGTGAACCGTCTTATAAAAGAGTCCGGCGCCATCGATCTCCGAAGCTTCAAATTGTTCTTCGGGGATCGTTTTCAGAGCGGCGAGGTAGATGAGACACCCCGGCCCCGCCCCGGCCCAGATACCGGGAAGGACGCAGGAGAGCATGGCGAGAGAGGGGTCGTCGGGCCAAGCTCTCGTTAAGTTCAGGCCGATGGCGGAGAGGAATTCGTTTACCATGCCGGAGGCGCCGAAGAATTGTTTCCACAGAACGAAGACCGCCGTACCGGTGAGAAGGGCAGGCAGGTAGTAGATCACCCGGAAGAGCACGGTGTGGCGTGGAGTAAGATGGAGCAGGTAAGCGAGTACGATCGGGGTGACAAAGCCAACGGTGAGCATCCAAAACGAGAAGTGGAAGGTGGCCAGCATCGAAGTCCAAAATCGCGGGTCGAAGAGGATGTTGGCGAAATTGTCGAGTCCCACGAAGATGGAAGGTTTGAGGAGTTGATAGTCGAGCAGGGACATCCAGGCCCCTCGAGCGAGCGGAAGGTAGTACCAGATAGCGGCCAGGAGGATCGGAATCGCCAGAAGGGCCCAAGCCGCGTAGGCTGACCGAGTGCGAGTGGTAGAACGGCCTGCCAGGGTAAAAGAGCGGAACATGGCACGCCCGGCAAAGAGGAAGGCGAGGATGATCAGAATGACAGCACACGTGGCGACGATACGGCGCTGCTGCATTTTCTCTGCCGGTACCAGGCCGATCATGCGTTCATTGGTAGTTTTTACGCCATTTTGCAAGATGCGGCGTACTTCATTTCGGAAGGCGGTCTGGTCGCCACTCTCCCAAGTTTGAGCGAGTAGCGGGCTCAGGAGAATCTGGTCTAGTGGATAGGTCATCTCCAGATAGACGAGATCGCAATTGCGGCCGTAGGGCTCAGGGCGACCGGAGGAGAGAGCGGTTTGGAATTGCTCCTCCAGACCAGGTGGGGTGAGGGCGAGAAGGTTGGTATAACCAAAACGGCGCAGATCCGAGGGGTTGATCTGGTTGACCATGCCGAGCTCGACCAGCGTCTGGGTGCGGATGCGTTGGGCCTCCGGGCTGGCGAAGAAGCGGATGAACTCCCATGCTGCCTCTCGAACGGCGGGGTCTTTGACGCCAGCGAAGATCCCCATCATTTCGGAATTGATCTCCGCGCCGCGCTTTCCGGTCGGACCGACCGGGACTGCTCCGAAGCTCCAGATATTCGGGTCGAGACTGACGGTCGTCCCAATGTAACTGAACACCATCCCGACGCGGCGGCTCTCGCTGGTCCGAAAGAGGTCAGGCACGTCTTCACGAGAGGCTACGCGGTCTCCTTCGGTCAGGCGATAGTAGTAGGAAAATGCGTCCACGGCCTCTTCGGTATCAAAGACCGCCCGCCAATCGTTGGGAGCGATTTCCTTGACGGCATCGCCCCCGGCAGACCACAGAAAATTCATCAGGTTCCATGAGGCTTGTTGGCCATTGTAAAGAACCAGGCCGCGATTGCGTTGATCCAACTCTTTGATTCTGCGGGAAAACTCAACAAGCTCTTCCCAGTCTTTAGGGACACGCTGAGGGAGTCCCGCTTGACGGAAGAGGGGCCGGTTAAAGTAGAGCCCCATGACAAGATATTGGCCCGGCAAAGCGTAGCAGTGTTTGGTGCCATCTGCTCCAGGTCGCCATACGACATCCTGCACTTGGGGAAGGATGCGTTGGGAAACCCAGGCGGGATCTCTCTTTTGCTCGCGCTCGATAAAATCGTCGAGGGGATAGAGGAACCCCTGGCGCACGTAGCTATCGATTTTGCGGAAATTGACGTAGAGAACGTCCGGGGCGATACCTCCGGCGATCATCATCAGCGGTCCGATCTCATTTCCGAGGCCCTCGATCTTTAAGCCGTTGGCAGGCTGCAGGGTGATCTCGGGGTGTTGACGGCGAAACTCCTGAACGACCCTTGTGGTGGCAATATCCTGGGCCGATGCAGAGGACATCGGAGGCAGACCGTACACACGTACGGTGATGCGTTCTTCGGCACGAAGTGATCCGGATAAGGCCAAAAGACCAGACAAACAGGCAAGAAGCAGGATGGTCGGATGGCGCATCATTTTTCAGTCGGGATGACGATGCCGCGCAGGATCACGTTTTGGGCACAGAGATAGACCACGAGTACCGGTACTGCGGTGATGAGCAGCGAGGCGTAGACGATGCCCGGGCCTGCGGTCTGTCGAAGTTGGTAAACCCAGACCATCAACGTCCACATGCTTTGCTCGGGAGTGAGAATGATGGCGAAGAAAAATGCACTGTAGGCAGCGACGAAAGCGTTGAGGGCAATAACTGCCAGGATGGGTCGGGACAGATTCATGGTGAAGCCCCAGAAGACCTGCCACTCGCTGGCGCCATCAATATCGGCTGCCTCGTAGAGTTCCCGAGGCAGACTATCGAAGAAGCCTTTAAGCAAAAAGATGGAGAAGCCATTGACCAGCCCGGGCAGGACTAGGGCTCCGAAGGTGTTGATCAAGCCAAACTCCTTAAGCTGAAGAAAATTGGGAATCATGGCGACCTCGGCGGGAAAGGCGATGGTGGCGAGGAAGAAGAGCAGGATCTGATAGCTCTGCCGCATGCGGAATCGGGAGAGGGCGTAGGCCGCCATGGGGTTGATCGTGAGCGCTCCGATCACCGTGAGCGCCACCAGAATGGCGGTATTGCGAACGCCGTTGCCCTGTACCATGACCTCGTCCAGCACGTAGACAAAATTTTGGATGGCGAATTGCCAGCGCCAGAAGCCGCGCTGCTTTTCGAAGTTTTCCCAGTCGACGGCTCGTTGGGGAATGCGCGCGTCAGCTACCCCTCGCTGGGCGGCCCAGGCGGCAAAGTCTATGTCGATGCTGGAGACTTGAAGATGAGACGGTTGAGCCAGCGTGCGGATGAAGTCCACGCGGGTAAGACCGCTGGAAGACCAGGCCGATTCTCCTTTGGCAGTGAGGCGGACGAAATCGGGGTTGAGAACCTGTTGAACAAAACGGAACCATGCTCTGGCGCCAGTCGCGGGCGGCTCCGAAGGAAAAGGCACAGCCGAGAAGGACGGGTAGTCAGTTCGCTCAGCTTCGTTGAAGCGGGCTACATCCTCACCGTAGAACTGGGGCAAATAGACCGAGCGGTAGAAATCTCCAAGGTTCCACCAGAGGCGCTCAGTCTCAGGGAGGGAATCAAGATACTGATCGAACTTTTGGCTGAACTTCGAATCGGTGATGGGCAGGACGATGCGACTCTGGAGTGGCGGGAGGATCTCTGTGACCGCAGTGAATTCGACGAGTAGATCCCGATTCAGTTCCGGCAAGGAGCCGCCGTATTCCTGGATCAGCCAATTGCGGAATAGGCGATTTTGAAGCGCGGCTTCACGTTTATTGCTGCGGGTAAAGGCCAAGCCCGCATCGCGGGTTGAGATGGATTCGCGAGCGCCAAGAAATTGCCTCCAAAGCTGAACGTTGTCGTCGGGTTCTCCTGGCCCATAGGGCGTCTCGTAAAAATCCAGCGTGGGGTTTGCCCAGGCCATCCGGAAGTTTTCGATGGAGCCGCCGTATCGAGCATCAAGGTATCGACTCCACAAGGCTCGGTCGTCGGTCAGGAAACGCGGATACATGCCCGTGCTCTCCATGTCGTAGGTTCCGGACATGGAACCGGTCACGGTGACCAGCAGCGGCAAAATCATGGTCAACGACCCGGCCGCGAGAAGCAGGTACACGGCAACCAAAGCCGCACGCACAGATAGTGAACGTCTCGTGACGGGGGAGAAAAAACTCATGTATTCCTGTACCTCACCCGTTTCATTATCCGATCGAGGTTCCCTGCGCAGATGTCTTGGGACAAGAGGCCCGCCGGCAGTCCCAACTCGATGGTCTGGGCGAAAGACACACTGTCCAAAGCGGGACAAAAGTCGGAGCCCCAGTACAACCGAGATTCTCCAAAGGCCGCCTTAAACTTGGAAAGTAGCTCGGGAAGGTGAGGGTGAGGGTAGGTGTTTAAGGCGTAGGCACCGGAAACCTTGACGCCGAGGTGAGGTAGGTCTGCGAGTTTTAGAACCGGACGAAGCTGCCGGGCAGCCGCGGTCATTTTTTCCGGCATACCCAGGTGACTGAGCAGGATGCGAGTATCGGCCAGACGCTCGAAGACGGGGCGCATCAGCCAGGCGATGTCAGGAGGGCAGTTGAGGCTGATGATCGCGCGATGTTTGTTGAGTGAATTTACCGCCTCGGAGGATAGGCGGTTGAACGCATCGGCATCTTCCTTCTTGAAGATATAGAGAGATAACCCGGCAAAGCTTTGTTGCCAGAGTCGTTTCAGTGTTTTTGGGGTAAGAGCAGCCGGCTGACAGTAGGCCAGGGGGGTGATCCAAGGATGCTTGTGGGCGAGCTTGGCTATGTAGCGATTGTTTCCGTGAGACCACGGTTCGCCTTCGTATCCCACGACCAGTGCCCGTCCGACGGAGTGCTCTTCCCGAATCTTCTCGTAAACGGAGATGTCTCCGGCGGGGAATAGCGGACCGTACCGACCCGGGAACCCGTGTGGGAAGAGGTGAATATGAGCGTCTGCTAACTTCATACCCGAGCCAAGACGTGGTCGAGGATTTTGAAAAAGCGGCTCACATCCTCCTGGGAATTGTAGCCATGGATCGCAACACGCAGGCGGCCGGCCTGATGCATGATGTGGACATTTTGTTCGCGCAATGCCTCCGCGAGCGGACCGCTCTGCGAGTGCTTGAACGCCACGATGCCCGAGGCGGAAAGAGGGGCGAGGGCGGTGATGCCCCGGGCACCCAAGCCTTCATAAACCTCACGCACCAGCGGATCAGCGTGTGCGGCGATTGCATCGACCCCGAAGCTGTTCAAAAATTTCATGGCGGCATGCAATGCATAAATCGGGCCAAAGCTGGGCATGCCGACGGAATAGCTGGCCGCGCCGGTTTTTTTGTCGACCCGGTCAAAGCGGTCGGCGTCAAAGGCATTGCGGATGTGATACCATCCGCCGGCTTTGGTGGTGAGCCGGTCTGCGGACGTTTGCGGTAAACCGATGACGCAACTGCCATGCACTCCAAGGAGCCACTTGTGAGTGCTGGATATCATGATATCCGCGCCCTCGCAGTCCAATATACAACGGCCCAAGGCCTGTGTAAGGTCCACTGAGATAACTGCCTGGGATGCACGCTCTCGAACCAGCCGGATGAAAGGCTGCCAGTTCAAGCGCCAGCCATTGTAAAAACTGACCAAGGAAACCTGCACGAGGCGGGTACGTTCGTTCAGGAGGGGAGCGAGGTCTTCCTCCAAGAGTGCGCCGCCGCGGGACTTCCAAAGGTGAACTTTGGGTTGAGTTGCCCCGGCCAGCCACGGTGTAAAACCGGAGGGAAAGTCGATGTCGCTGATGACGACTTCGTCGTGATCCTGCAACTGTAGTGAGCTAGAGAGGAGGTTGTAGGCTTCGGCGCTACAGGAGCAGAAGCCTACTTCATCAGATGTGAGGTTTAATAAACGCGCGGCCTCCGTTCTTGCCTCCGCCTCGTGCGCAAAATGCGCAATGCGACCGTCCATGCCGAGTTGCTTGTCGTTCCAATAGTCCTGCAAAGCTTGGCCGACTGCCGTAGGGGGGATGCTCTCGGCGGCTGTATTGAGGTAACATTTTTCCGTGAGGGCGGGAAAATTCTGACGAATGGATTCTGAAGTGATCATGGCGGTAACAGTTTTTTGGTGATGCGCAGGTACGTCTCCACGCCTCGCTCGAGGTCCGCAACCGAGATCGATTCATAGGCGGTGTGAGCCTCGGCGATATCGCCGGGACCGAAGATCAAGCAGGGGATACCGGCTGCCGCGATCTTGCTCGCGTCACACGAAAAGTTGACCACTTGAGAACCATCAATGCCGACGGCTGCGCAGGCCTGTTTCACCAATTCGTGCCCGGCATCCAGACAGAACGGAAAATCCGTCATCGGATCGGAATCGAACTCCCAGCGCACCTTGGAACTGCTCGCCTTCACCGTTTGATGGATGGCCGCATAGGTTTCCTGCCAGGATTGGCCGGGCACCAGGCGTACGTCGATTTTGATCTCACAGACTTCGGGCACGATGTTGATGCCGGTACCGCCTTGGATCAGTCCGATTGAGCCGGTGCTACGGCCAAGATCGAGATGACGAATCTGGCTCAGGTCGTCAGCGAAATATCGTTCAAGGGCGACGATTGCTTGTGCCATTGCATGGATCGCGCTGACCCCTTTTTCCGGGGTGCTGCTATGGGCCGCTTTGCCATAAGCTCGAACGTAGAAACGCAGGCACCCTTTGCAACCCCTGACCACTTCGAAGCGGGTCGGCTCCCCCACGATGGCGTAGTCGAAAGCCTTATCTTGCGCGAGAAAATGTCTGATTCCGGCAAAGCCCAGTTCCTCATCCACCACACAAGCCAGCGTGACCCGACCGCGCCAGGTTTCGAGCTCTTCCTTGAGGCGAAACAAAGCATGCAGCATGCAGGCCAGAGGGCCTTTCATATCGACAGAGCCGCGTCCCCAAAGTCGTCCGTCGCGTAGTTCTGCTGCAAACGGCGGAATGGCCATGTCGCCAACGGCAACAGTGTCGGTGTGACCATTGAGCAACAGGTGCGGGCCGTCCCCATTGGGAAGACGAAAAGTGACATTGCGTCGGCCGGGAAGGACCTCCTGCGAAGTGGTGTCGAGCCCATGCCGCTCACCCCAATTCAACAACCAATCCACCACCCCGGCTTCACCCTGGCTCTTCGGATCGTAGTCGGGATTGACACTCGCCAGACGGACGAGGCTCTGGGTTGTTGCGATGACGTTCACTCAGTCAACCCGTACGATACAGTCGATTTCGACATCAATGTTCAGAAGCTGGCAGCCGATGGTGGTCCGCGCAGGCAAACTCGCACCAAAGAAAGCGGCGTAGGCGCCGTTCATCTCGGCAAACGTGCTTTCGGTCAATTGTTGCAGGAAGACTCGACAGCTCACTACATCTTCGACGCGCGCTCCTGCGGTCTCAATCACCCGCCGGAGGCATTCCAACGTGAGCGTGGTTTGTTCAGCCACATTACCCCGCATGAATTTTCCAGCGTCTGGATCATATGGTCCCTGGCCGGAAATGAAGAGAAACTTGCCCTCGCCGATGACTCCGGAGGAATAGGGTGAACCTGTCTGGGGCAAGCCGTTGACGTTGTTGATACGTTTCATAAGTTACTTTCCGGTCGTCCACCCGCAATCGATCATGAACGTGGTTCCGGTCACCATGTGGGAGGCGTCGCTGGCGAGATAAAGGGCCGCAGCCGCGATTTCGTCGGGGCGAATCATGCGCCCGAAAAGCTGGGTTGCACTCATTGCCCGATAAGCTTCTTCGGGATCAGGGTATTCCTTGAGGCGTGCCTGTACGAACGGAGTTTCGACGCGGCCGGGACAGATACAGTTGCACCGAATGCCCTCGGCGCCGTGATCGAGCGCCACACTTTTTGTCAGACCCACCACGGCAAACTTGGTCGTGCAGTAAGCGAGGCGATCGCGTACGGCCACGACACCGCCTACGGAGGCCATGTTGATAACATTGCCGCCGCGTTTCTCCAGCATCGCCGGCAGGAATGCCTTGGTCATGTTGAAGACCCCACGCACATTGACCGCATACATTCGGTCCAGGTCCTCTCCGGTGGTTTGCAAAATCGTGCCTACGGAGCCGATGCCGGCATTGTTTACCAACACATCTAATGCTCCGATCTTAGTGGCAGCCTCCATGCAGGACGATTCGCTGGTCACATCCAGGCCGAGGCTGTGGGCGGATCCTCCGATTTTGGCGGCTATTGTTTGGGCACCGTTTTCATCAAGATCCGCCACGATCACGTAAGCGCCGGCCGAGGCGAAGACTTCCGCCGTGGCAGCTCCGATGCCGGAGGCTGCACCGGTGATCAGGATGCGTTTGTCTGCGAGGGAAAAGAGATTGTTGGTCATTCGATGATAATCAGATCCAAACTGAAGCCGGTCAGGAGTTCGCATCCGTTCCTGGTGACGAGAACATTGTCGATCAAGCGTGCTCCGAGTTTCTCATCGCCGAGAAATACCGGAGGCTCGATGGTGATCACCATACCTGCTTCAAGAGTATAAGTGCTGGCTTGAAGCATGTGGAGGGGCTCCCCCCAAGAAGGAGGAAAGCCGGGCGCGAGGCCATAGCCGGTGGTGTGCACTCGCCCTATCTCCAAACCGGCATCGCCGATCACCTCTTTTGCGACGGCGTGAGGGTGGGAGGCTGGCACGCCGCTGCGGATGACGGAGCGACAGGCTTCCGAGGCCTCGCGCACGATCTGATACAGTTCGCGCATGCGAGCGCTCGGCTTGCCCAGACAGAACTGCCGTCCGATGGTGGCAGTATATCTCTTCCATGTCGCACCGTATTCGATACTGCCGAAATCGCCGGCTTGCATGAGGCGCGTGGTCGGGGCTCCGTGGCTGAAACATGAGCGCTCGCCGGAGACCAGGTTGATGGGACTAGCGGCAATGCCGCTGCCCGCCTTAAATAAGTTCCCATAGACTTCACCGGCCAGTTCCAATTCGGTGCGGCCAGCCCTTAGTTCCCTGGTAAAGACCTCCATCGCATGGTCGGCCAGAGAGGCCGCCTGCCGAATGTAGCCGAGTTCCCGCGAGGACTTCACCAGCTTGAGGTCGGCGATGAGATTGGTCGGCTCAGCCACCAGCGAGGACCCCAGAAGCTCGCGCAGGCGCACATAGTCCTTGGGGTGCAGATAGTAGGTGGGAACTTCGATGCCGACTCGGGTTCCAAGGATATTCAAGGAACGCGCTACCTGTTCGAAAGAGACGAGAGGGTCTTCCACCTCACCGCCGCCCCAAGTCCATAGCTGGTCGACTAAAGCATCCTGCTCGAACTCACAGCGCTCGCCTTCCCGGGTGAGGACGCTGACCTGGTCGTTCGCCGTCGAGATGAGAAGGCACTGAAACTCCTGATAGCTTTTTGCCTCCGAGCCGGTCAGCCAATGGATGGAGACCGGATGAAATACCACTAGCCAATCGAGGCCGACGCCTTCCATGGCCTGCCGCACCCTGTGACGCCTGGCCTGAAACTCCTCAAGCGTAAAGTCTGCCTTCGACATGGTTATTTGCCCATCAAGTGGTCGATCACCATCTGGTCGAGTGCCTGGTAGTCCCTAGCTGCGACGAGTTCGGCCGCTTTCTTTTCGTCAAAGGTTCGCACCTTCTCCACCAGCCGCAGGAAGGTCTTTCGTGAGTTGGCAAGATGGGCCATTACGTGCTCGTCCGTCGTGGTGCGGAAAGGATAGACTTCGAAAGCGATGGCTTCCCCGCGTTTACCGTAGCCATTTCGTTCGAGGATTCGAACTTGATTGAACGCCGAGCGCAGGTTGGTGCTGCCAAAGGGGCGGTCTTGTTCGAATTTCAGACCGTTCTGATCGTTGAGATGAACGCACCAGAGCTTTTTAGCAGCCAATGCGAAATCGATTTCATCAGCAGGGTCCAGGCCGGCCAGGACGCAATGTGAACTTTCGATCAGGACGCCTACTCGGCCGGGATCGCTCGTCATTGCGGACAATGCGAGGGCGTGCCCGGGGGTTGGCACATAGGTGGTGTCGACCGGCTCGTTCGGCTTCGGCTCAATTACGACTTTGATTTTGGAATCGGCTTCCAGCATTCGATCGATCGCCTTGACTAAAAACTCGATGGCGCGTTTTCCATCTTTCGCTTCACGGAGATAGGTTCCATCACGCACAAGGCAAAGGTCGACCAGTCCGCAGCCCACGGTCCGGGCGACCTCGACCGCCCGCAGCGCGCGGTCAACGGCGTAGCGCCGGGCTTTTGGATCATTGCTAGTAAAGGCTCCATCGATGGTTCGATCGTCGAACCAAAGTCGCGGCGCCACCAAATCCACCTTCACTCCGGCATCGTCAAAGCGCCGCTTTAGGGCTTTAGCCTCTTTCACAATTTGCTGTGATGACTTCGTATCGATGTCCGGTACGACATCATCATCGTGCAGCATCATGGCCTCGAACCCGATCTTGCGCAGTTGCTCGAGCTTCCAATCCAGCGGGCGGACAGTGCGTACGGCCGGTCCGGCTACGTCTGCGCCATTGCTGACGTTCCAGGGACCGAAGGAGAATTTATAGGGATGTTTCATATAGACTGTTGATGGAAAGAAATTTCTTCACGCAGCACCCAGCGCGATTCCCGCGCGGACAAGAGGGCGGCTTCGACGAGTTCGACGGCCGCATAGGCATCCGCGATGGTGCTGATGGCAGGCTGGGTTTGAGTGAGCACGCACTGCACCATGTAATCAAAAGCGGCTCGCAGCGGTCCGTACTCTGTCCCGTGGACGGTGTAGCCGTAGTAGAAGTTGGGAATCTCCACCCCCCTCGGCCCGATGTGAATGTATCCTTGATGCGGGATCCTCAACTCGTCGACCCCGGCTGCCGAAACCACTGAGATAAAGTCGTCCTCTATGCAACCTTCCTGCTTTGGCAGATACCAGCCGCCTTCCACCGAACTGGTCACCCCATTTTCGTACTCGATCAGGATGGTCATCCCATCGACCTGCCCCTCTGAATACTTCGTCTCCATTGCCATCACCCGGCGGAATGGGCTTTCGGCAAAGGCGTTGCTCAGATCCAGTTCATGGCACAGCATGGAGTAGGCAGGATGCACCCGGCTGTAGGTCTCCTTTTCAAGGCGCGTCCGGCGATTTCGAAAACTCAAGTGGTGCCGCTTTACTCCGATCAACCGGGCAAAGATGGCTGCCAATCGCTGCTCGAAACGCAGACAATGGCCGCTCATGGCGATCACATTTCGCGCACCCTCCAACATCAAGTGAGCTTCTTCCAGCGTCGTCGCCAGTGGCTTTTCCACATAGACCGCTTTCCCCGATTCAATCATCCGCGAGAAGGGTTCGAGATGGAGATTCTCGGGCGTCGCAATTGAAACCAAGTCCACCGTGGTGTCGTCAGCCAACTCGTTCAGATTGCGATAGGATTTTCCTCCGTAAAGTGCGGCAAGACTTTCGCCTCGTGGTGCCTCCAACGTGTAAATCCCTGTAATCTCGACCTGCGGCATTCCCTGGAATGTCCGCAAATGGGTTTCCCCAAAGGCTCCTCCTCCAATGACCGCTACTTTAACTTTCTCGATAGTTCTATTCATTATTTAACTGGTTTCCCAGTGCTAGGACTGCCCTTGCACCACCGCGCTATTTGCTGGTACTACCGAGATTCAGCGAGTCGAGGAGTTGTTGGCAGTTCAGGATCTTCTCCACCAGATCGAACCGGATGTAGCCGTATTGATTTGTGGCCTCGAAGCCGATGCGTGAGTCTTTGGCAACCAGATCATATAAACGCCGGGATAAATCGATTTCGTCATTTAGAATCGTGGCCAGCTTTGGGGAATCTGATCCCCGCAAGCGAATGTAACTGATCTGATTGGCGGTGCTTCGGAAATGAATTCGGCAAGCCTCCGCAATTCTCCATTCGTCCTCGACCGCCGAAGATGGCTGGGCTTTACGGAGGGCATCCAGGACGTCCACGCCCTTCTGCCAACGGTCCGCAAGTTTCTCGAACTGGCTCTGTAAGGTCTCTTCCGAGTATGGCCCTCGCCAGCCTTCAAGATCATCGAAAGGGAATGTGACCATTGTGGCGGGAAGGTTTGTCGGGGAGGAGAAGAGGAGATTGGCGGGACCAAGGGATTGGGGGCCGAAATAGCAGACCGTGATATCGAAAGGGAATTCCTCGTAGGCGTCACTGAGCAAATGCCAGGCTTCGATTACGCAAGACGCGGCTTCGGCGCCGAACCTTCGAATTGCCACCGTTTGAAGGGCTTCATCTACGGAAGGTCGCGGGGAACGGGCGAACTCTGCGACGAGGTCGAGATTGGGCGATGGAGAGCCGCCAGCGGTCCATCCGAGCATTGCCCCTTGTACTCCGGCCGCCGTGACATTTGAAAGATGCTGCGCGACGCGACGGAGGGCGGGGATGTATGGGATCGAAGAAATCTCGTAGGTATTCGCCGCCTGCATCTTCGCTGCTATGCGCAAGCCGCGTTGCTGAGCGAGTCGCCATTGGCGCTTACTTTGTTCGCTCGGCCCGATCACCGAAATCGAGTATTCATTTATCTTTCCGGAATAGTCTCCTCGTGTGAAGGGCGCTCCCCATTCGCTGACACAAATCACCCAGGTACTTTGGGGCAGGCGTTCAATGATCCCCGGCAGCCAAGGCTCTGGCGTGCTCCAGGTATATAGGAGGAACTTACCCTCGGAACCGGCCTGGCGCATGCCCTGCTCAAGAAGGGAGCAAACTTCCGCGTTGATGACCTCCGGCCCGCGGGCCGCGCATCGGGGGCAGGGTTTGAGTTCGGTTTGCGGAGCACCCTCACCTGTCGTACCGCGCAAGGCGAATTCATCGACAATATTGGGATCGTATTCACGCGAATAACAGTTTGTCAGATTCTCACTGAAGGTGATCGCGAAGACGCCACCCAGATCCGGCACCTGCTCAAACACATGTCGAACGGAATTCACCAAGAAATCCTTAACCGCCTGAGAACTCACGCAAAGGGCAACGACATCTGGTGAGTAAGAGGCCCGGTCCGGAGTTTCCTCGACGCCTCGCAGATCGGGATATTTCTCGAAGAACGAACGAGGCATGGAGCGCGGCTCGTTCAGATAGAGTATAACCTCGATACCGAACTGGCGGCATCTCTGGACGAGAAGATTCAGATTCGCAATACGTTCCTCCCAGCCTCGCGACAGCTCGGGTGCGTAGTCCCAGGGAGCCAGTGTGTTCAGGACACCTTGCAGCCAGATTGCATTGACTCCACTTGCGGCCAACTCCGCCAGATAGCTTTCCGGAATGTCTCCAATTCCTTCTCCCACCAATGGATCACCGAAGCGCAGGAAGTAGGGGTAGACCATGCGAAGCTTCAGGGAAGGATCGGACTCCACGGGCGCTTTTACCGGAGATTTTTGAAAACGGTCGATAAAACCGAACAAGGGCTCTGCGGTCGCAGCTATTGCTTCGCCCATCTCCGAGCGAACGGTCTGGGCTATCCAGTTCATACCGGTTACGGCGGTGGCGTCGAGGTCGCGGTAACGCACCGGTGGGCAAGCCGGCTTATATCCGCCGAATTTGATATACATGAAGTCATCCTCGTTCAGAGAGAACTGCATTTTATCGGCATCCCACCCGAGTAACGCGCAGAGTTGCTCGTAAGGCAGCAGGTGCCAGTTACGGTGCATAATGGTCATGTAGTTACGACGTACTTCTTGATCAGTTATGTTCCGCTGAGGTGGAAGACCCATCCCATAGGCCAGGTTCACAACCTGTTCTGGTGTCGCCTCGAGAATCCGGGCCAGATTTTCAACAGCTATCACATCCCAGTTTCGCCATATGACCGCATGAAGAGCGCTTGGAAAATGGGGAATAGGCACCGGGGCTGGAGCACTGCCGGACGGAAGGGAAGATATGCTCATCATAAATATTTTTGGATCTAGATATGACTTGTAAGCTGAAGCGCTGCAAACGGGCCCAGCTCCGGAACGGCAATGCAGATACGATTACCTTTTCGAACCCATTTTAAATTGGATGGGCTTTGATTCGGCCTTAATAACCGGACGGTTTTTATTGATTCCGCCGCCTTAAAGTTCAGCGCCACGGAGAAGCCCCGCCGAATCTCGTCCTGGCCGCGGCCAAAAGCTTCATCAGCGGCGCTCCATACGGCGAATTCTTTGGTCGTTGGCTGCGTATTTAATACGCTTTGGGGCGCCTGCAGCAATGTTACGAGATGGTCTCCGTTGGTTAAGCGGAAGAAATTTCCCGTAATGTTCCCGAGGTAGTTTTCATCACCTTCGTGCTGGGGCAATTTTAAGCAGTTTGGTTCCAGTACCCAAGTTGCGCCTTGGAGTAGTGATGTGATCGGCAGATATGCCTGATAGAGACTGGCGACCTTCCTATCAATTTTAAGACCGGGTTGGGGCACCCACTCATAGGGAGAGACGTGAGGAAATGACCCATATTTGAGCGACCACTGGAACCCCTTTTCTCCGGTCGAAAGGAAAAATAAGGCACGTTGCGAGCAGATCGGGCCATATCGTGCGAGCGCCGACAGCGAGCCTTCAGCCATAAGCATATCAACGTCTTCGAGTTGCTGGAAGTGGATGAGTCCGTTCGACTCAATGAGCTTCCCGTTTTCGGCGCAGAGCTGATGGAAGAGTTTCCCGATCCGGCGATACCCCAGAAGCATATTGTAAGCGGG
The DNA here is from genome assembly GCA_964445975.1 of uncultured Chthoniobacterales bacterium. Classification (GTDB taxonomy): domain Bacteria; phylum Verrucomicrobiota; class Verrucomicrobiia; order Chthoniobacterales; family Terrimicrobiaceae; genus CAYUMP01. The sequence goes on from CAYUMP010000015.1 coordinate 63,616, forward strand.
CTGATTGTTCAGCATGGTCACGCCGTCGCTATGAGCCGTGTCGATCCAGCCGTAGGCCGTCTGATCCAGGTGGAAGCCATCCAATTCCGGGAGGCGTTCCATGATCTCGCCAGCTTGCTCCAGAATTGATGAGGAGAATCCGAATTGCGGATCAGGATTCATCATCAAGCAATGACGGCGAAGATCCGGATAGACCCATGTGACCATTTCCTTGCCCCATTCGTTGCGAACGATGGCATCAGGATAACGTTTGCGTGCCAACCTGGACTCACAGTCCGCAAAATTGATGTAGAGGAAGGCCCCAACACCAAGGTCTTTGCAGTATCGGACATAGTCACGAAGTTTTCCCCAAGTAAGGCCGTCTACCTTTCTCCAACTGGCGTGTGTGCTCCAGAAGTTGCGGCAATTCCATGGCTCCTTCGGGGTGTAGTTGCCGAAATCATTAAAATGAAGAATCTCATTGAATTTGAGATTCATTCTATCGCGCCACGCCCGAAGCATCTTCTTGTTGCCTGGTACGGTGTACGCCATGACTCCCTCGAATTTTCGTGAGCTGGAGGACGGGGGAATGGTTGCTTTGGGGAACCGTTTCTGAATTTCGGATAAGCCTGTCCGCCAGCAGCCGCGATGACAAAAGAAGCGCAAGGCGATCGATGCCTCTTTCTCTTGGCTGACCCCAATATGTGAAAATTCGAAGACTAGATAATGTTGGCGTTGATCCAGTTCAAAACGAGTGACCCAGGGTATTTCCTGGTCCAAGAAGAAGGTGAATCCCAAATCTACATCAGGCCTGTAAACGGTGATCGCGGGCAATGCGATCTCGGTCGCTATATCTGGGCAGCGTCCATGGGTGAAGACAAGGTTTCCCCAGTCATTGGTAAAGGGAGCGTTTAGATGTGACGCCCATACGTGCCACATAGAATACCGACTCCCGATGCCTGAGTAAGGAAGATAGGGGAGCGGGAATTTCCATTTTACTTTTATGCCGCGTGGCTTTTCGGGTCCTTTCAATCTCAGAAGAGCCTCTGCCCGTATGCTCGTTGCGTCGCTCGTCCATCTTTGCTCAGCCGTGATAGGGCGACCTCGATTGTTCCAGTTGGCGTAGTGCGCTCCGGAGAGCTCATCGTAAAACTCAAAGCTGGAACGAAGGTGATTTAGCTCTCCATCATCTCGCAGGTGTTTTGGGATAGCCGGGGAAAGCTGGCGTCGCACCTTGTGAAGTTTGGCAGGATCGAGCAACTGCCTGGCAATGAAGGGGAGAGCAGAGCCATCAGGGTTAAAGCGGATCTGGAACTGAGGATTTTCGACCAAGGTTTTCACAAAGATGGAAGGACAGATATGCGGAAACAAAAATTGTTTCCAGAAACAAAATCAAAATTCCGGCGAATTCATCGTATTTCAAATCTCTATATTTTACTTAACTTCTTTATATTTAGGTAAATGTGATTATATTTTGTTACAGAAATTTAAGAAACAAATAATTGACGTCAGATTGATGTTTTGTTACAAGGTGCCCCTGATGAAAACAAACATTGCGTTAAGGGAGATGCTTCACACTGGGTTGGTTGCGATTGTCGCGTTTTTCAGTGTGTCGGAAGGGTTGAGGGCGGTGGTTTTGGATTTTGATCCGCCCACCTACACGTCGGGAACGACCGTAATCGGGCAGGATAGTTGGCGTTGGATGACGAGCGGCGGATCAGATCCTAATTCGATCGCGACGGTTGTTTCGACAGCCTCGGCGATTTCGAGTCCGAATGTTATGCAGGTTGCCGGCAGTCTCGATGGCACCGGGAATTATGGAATGCTGTTCAATACCGGTCCAGATGGGCTGTACGCGGGCACATCGGGCGTCATCACGTTCTATTATCAACAGGTGGTGGCTCCGGTCAGTTACGCTCAGGCCGTGTCACTCTATGCAAATGACGGAGCTTTCGGAAACGCCATGACCTTTGAGTTTGGCACTCCGCAGAACTTGGCGCTTCCCGGTCGTTTAGGATATTACAATGGAGGCTCAGACCCGGTCTATACGTCGACGAATATCTTTGATTCTTCTGCAACGGGCGACTGGTTTCAGTTTACGGTGAATTTCACTGCTACGAGCTACGACCTCAATGTTGTTAACCTTACTGATTCAGCGACAGTGCTTGGCCTTACGGGTTTGCAGTATCGGAATGGGGGCTCCATTACGACGAACATCTATGGCATGACCATACTGGCTTACGATGGGGTGTCATATTACGACTCAATTTCGATCACAGCTGTCCCTGAAGTCTCATCAATGAGCCTCGCGCTTGCTGGTTGCTTTGGGCTCGTCTTCGGCAGGAAACTGATTCGTAGCCGTAAAAAGCTCTGCTGACTTTTGGAGCGATCTCCTAGAACGGAAACATTTTCACCCTTCTGAAGGCGGATCTCGGGGGTCTATTCTTAGTGAACATGCCGTTTGTCGGTTCGATTGCTCGTCGCTCGGTGCCTTCTCTCCAATCAACATGATGTTTCTTTCCGATAGAGTTCCGGCGATTTCCCTCTGGCCTCTGATATGCGTGGCAGTTCGAATGCGGCTGCTGGTGGTATTCGCCTATGGGGGCCTGTTATTCGCCGTGGATAACGCGCGGGCCGAGCAAGCCATGATGTCGGAGACATTTTACCCTCCGGAGAAAGACGTCGAGCAGGCCCTTTCGGAGTTTTCCGCATATCCAAAAAAGGCTCCGCTTCAAGGGATGCACGGCTCTATAGAGCTTGGTATTGATGTGCCTGCGGACAAGCTCTACGGATCGATCACAGCGGAGTCGCTCGAGGCAAAGCGCAAGCAGTATCAGAAGGATGGGGTGGTTCCAGACGAAGAGTGGGTGCAGTACTGGATGAGCAAGACTGACGAAGAGATCTATGGTATGATTTCTCCGGAAAATCCCCGCGCACTGGTGCCGAGTTACGCTCAGGGGTATCCATTATTACCGGGGAATATAAATTCATTCGTTCCCATCTGGGGCAAAGATGGTCACTTTCAGTCGACGCACGACGGAACGGAATGGGGGCCGGGAGTAAAAATTAAAAACCCCGCAACTGGAGAGATGGTTGAGATCGTTGACGATGGTCAAGGATGGACGCCGCCAGAGGGCTTTCCCAACCATCTTCCTTTTCGGTTCAAAGCAGCATACCGGAACTATCAAATCCGAAAATTGGTCTATTTTCCGTACAACGGGGAGGTTAATTTTGACGGTCCGGGATATCGCCAGCATGCGGCTCCGATCTACGCTCTGGCTGTTGCGTATGCGGTTACTCGTGAGCAAAAATATGCGGACCGTGTACTACTGATTCTTAACCGCCTCGCCGAAAATTACAGGAAGTACACCTCGAATGACGATGTCAATTGGGGGTGGACCAAATACATCTACCGGGCCTATATCGACGATGAAAACAACGAGCCGGCGATCATTATAAACCTCGCCCTCAGTTATGATCTGGTTTGGGATGCAATACCATCCGCACAGCCCATCGAGTCTTTCTTCGCTGGAAAAGGGGATGCCGACTATAATCGGGATGGGTTTACGAATACTGAAGACCTCAGATTCAATATTGAAAAGAACCTATTTGGATACACGTGGGAGTTTCTCAAGAGAGCCGACGCGGGGGCGGTTGGAAATACGGCCACACGACAGGCCATGGCCAGAATTCAACTGGCATTGGTATTCCGAAATGACGCCATCATGGATTTTATTCTGAATGGTGTGCATGGGTTTAATGATACCGTTAATGGGAGTGTTTACAGGGATGGGCGATTCTACGAGGACTCATCGTTTTACGCCCAGGTAACTAATAATTACCTTCTCGAGATGGATAAGATGCTGACGACATACAAGGGAAGCGGGAAGTATGCGGAAGGTATCTCGTTAGATCCGGCTGTGATCGAACGTTTGAACGCAGCGCGAACCTGGGAGCAGAGAGAAGCGAGCAACGGGAGGGCTCTTGGCATTGGCGATTCGCCCAGTGCAAGGTATCCGATTTTTAAGGATGATGGGAAAGCTTCAGACGACTTGCTTACACACGAGGTTGGAGTAACGGTGATGAGGCAGGGGCAAAGCGCTCTTTCTCGAAATAACGTTCTGCTTTACCACGGAGATGCAGGATTTGGGCACGGACATCTGCACCAGCTCATGATGAAGGTCATTGCGTATGGCTACGATTTCAGCGCCGACCTGGGATATCCCTACAATTTTACGTCTCCCAAGTGGCAACAATGGACGAAAGCCACGCTGAGTCACCCTACGGTTGTTGTGAACCAGAGATCGCAGAGGGAGGCCAGCACTGCTTCTCTCGGCATTCGAGGGAAGTCGAGTTGGATGCAGGTGGCTTCCGCATTCTCTGAGGATGCCTATGCGAAGGCGACGTTGTACCATCGCACCGTTGTGGTGGTTGAGACTAAGGCTGGCGAGCCGTTGGTCGTCGATATATTCCGAGTCATCGGAGGAACGACTCATGATTACTCCGTTCATTCATTGAGCGGAGACGACGGAAAGAACTTTTCAGTTGATGGTTCGATTGCGCTTAAGAGCGTACATGGAACTCTCGCGGGCAAGGATGTGACGATAGGTGCGGATGGGCCCGGCGGCTATTCCTACATCACCGACTTGAAGATCGGAAGACCCATCGAAGCCTTTGCCGCAACCTGGCGTACGGGGGACAAAGCGGGAACGTCGTACCGTGTTCATGTTCCAAAAGGTTTCAATGGCGAATTGATATCAGGCCGGGCTGAGTCGGAGGGTGGAGTCGGACATTGCCCACTAGATGCCTACATGGTTCTACGCCGGGTGGGGGATTCTCCGCTGACATCTTCATTCGTGACGGTACATGAGGCGTTTCAGCAAAAGGACAGCGGGGTCAAAGTTGAGAGGTTTGAAACTGGCCCTCCATTCACCGACCAGCAGAGTCCCATAAGTATCAGAGTCAGGACAAAAGATGGCGACGATTTTGTCGTTACTTCCATTCTGTCCGGATCAGACCCGTCGGCGCTCGATTTTTCCGAGGCGATTCACGTCAAGAGGAATGAGCAGGTATATGAAGTGAATTGGCCAAGAAAGGGCAATAGGCCGAACCCGATGCGAGGCAGTATTGCCGCGGTGGACTACAAGGGCAAAGAGATCACCGTGAAAACTGATGACGATCTCTCTGACGTGGCTGGCAAGGATATATTCATTACTAATCCCGCATATCCCAAGACGACGACTTTTGAAATCGCCTCCGCAGAGAAAATCTCCGATGGAACCTGGAAGGTAAAACTGACTCAATATGCGGTCATCGGTCAGGGTGCGGTTTCGGCGATTGAAGTGGATTCAAGAGAGTTGAAGTCGTTTCTTACAATGGGGAAACTGTTCAACAGCTCCAGCCTTTGTGACGGCAAGACCATGAGTCGGGACGATGGAAGGAGTTTCAGAATCAAAGCCACGCGCCTCGAACCGGTGGGCGGAACATCTTCAAAATTCCAAATATTCCAACTCGAAAACGAGTCGGACGTCAAAGGGTTCACCCCTGGTCAGCGCTACTTTATTTATGACTATGGGGTCGGAGATGATTGGTACATATGCAGGGAGACCAGTAGAGATGCAGTCTAATCAGTCGGGGCGTCAAAATCAGTAGATGTTAACTAATTTAAAATGAGTATGAGTACTATAAGATGGGCGAAAGCGGTTTCAGCGGTTCTTTTTTGTTTAATCATAGTGAGTGGAGCGGTGATCGCTGCAGAAAAGATGCAGGCAATCGTTCTAGATGACAGTATCTCCGAACTGCCGGCCGGTGAAAGGAAGAGCCTGCAATTTGAGGTGAAGAAAGCCCTGGGCGATGGCGAATCTGAGTTGCTCTTTAACGCTTGGCTGAAGGCCAATGAACCTGCGGGGTTCTCCGGTGCAATTAAGGTCTATCTGGATGGAGTGGAGCTTACTCGAGCTCGTGACTTTCCGGTTTCGATCACCACCGTGGGCGGCACAAATATTCCCACCTATACTGATCACGGTGGGTGGTTGCTCGCCTACGGAAGAGACCCTGAAGAGCTGAAGGCCTTGCCTGATGACAGTGTGTATCGAATCGTAAGTGACTCTCACGACATCACGAGTTTCGCTCTCATCTTGCCGGAACTTTCAAAGGGCCAACACACTCTGGAATTTGAATCTCTGACCGTCGAGACAGGTGTCCCGGTTCTATTGAGAAATATTAGCTGGAATGAGGTCGAATAGCCGAAACCATGATATATCCTGAAACGAAACCTCTGTTGGCTTTCGAGGGAGGGGAGCCAGAGATTGCTGAAACCCCATCTGACTTGACGGGACGGTGGGGCGAAGCCGATAGACGATTGGTCGAGGCGGCGCTTCGCCAAAACAGTCTGTTTTACTGGAAGGGTCCGCACACGGAGCTCTTAGTCGAGCGGTTTCAGAGATACTACCCGTTGGAGCATGTTATGCCATGTTCATCCGGGACGGCAGCTCTTCATATTGCCGTGGCAGCCGCCGGCATCAAACCTGGCGACGAGGTGATTGTTCCTCCGATTACCGATATGGGCAGTGTCATTGGGATTCTCTTTCAACAGGGAGTACCCGTTTTCGCTGATGTTGAGCCACATACCTACAACTTGGACCCTGTAGACGTAAGGCGAAAGATTACCGCAAAAACACGCGCGATTCTGGCGGTTCATCTTGCGGGAAATGCTTGTCGAGTTGCGGAGTTGCGCGTCTTGGCCGATGAATTGGGATTGGTCCTCATCGAAGATTGCGCTCAAGCTTGGGGTACCCTGATACATGGGCAGCCCGTAGGTACAATTGGACATATTGGATGCTTTTCTTTCAACGACTTTAAGCACCTAAGTTGTGGAGATGGTGGAATTGTGGCTAGTTCCGACCCAACCTTCGGGCCGAAACTGCAGGGTTTCGGGGATAAGGGCTACAATCGCGCCACTTCAAGTAAATCGCCTTCCATTTTGGCGACAAATTACCGGATCACCGAACTGCAGAGCGCTGTGGCGGCAGCACAGCTTGAGCGAATCGAACTCATTGCTCAGCGCAGAAACGAATTGGGCTCGCGGCTCGGCGAGTTGCTGAAGGGTATACCGGGGATCCAGCCGCACGAAGTGGACCCGGATACGTTTTGCACCTACTGGTTTTATCTCCTTCGATTTGATGCGGCTGCGATGAACTGCGATAGGGCTCGGTTTGTCAAAGCGCTACAGGCAGAGGGGGCTGATGCTCATGAAGGTTACCTCGCGGCTCCCCTCTATAAATACGACGTATTTCGTAATCATAGCTTTTTTGGTGGAGAGTGGCCTCTTCGCGCGACCGGTATGACGGAGATGGACTATCGAAATGTTTGCTGCCCAAATGCAGAAGAGGTGCTCCAAACTTGTATTTTCGTTAAACTGCACGAGAAGATGGACCCCGAATATATCGAGGGGCTGGGCCGGGCGTTTCGTAAAGTTGCGGCCTATTTCGCGAAATGATGACTAGTGGCGAATCTGTTTCCTTCTATGACGCTTGGACGAGAGTCGGTCCGAGACCTCACAAGCATTTTGCCGAGCGGTGGAGTCAGGCTCACCTTCTGGAGGAGATGGAGCACTGTTCCATTTCAAGAGCCCTGGTGTTTTCGACTCAGGCGCTTTTCTATGATGCCAATCACGGTAATCGCGAGCTTTCTCGATCCATTGCCAGCCATAGTGAGTTGAGGGCGGTTTGGAATGTTTTGCCCGCAAATTTCAATGAGTTTCCGCAACCTGCCAGGCTGATAGAAGAGATGATACTGGCGGATGTCCGTGCTGTCGCCCTTCATCCGAAGACAAACTGCTGGGACTGGTTTGCGTCTGGTGCCGACTCTCTTTTTCTTGAGTTGTCTGCAAATGAAATCCCGGTCTTTCTTTCGCGATCGGAAATGGCTGACTACCGCGAGATCAGGGAATTTCTGCAGCGCTATCCGTTGCTCCCCGTCATACTCACCGGTGCATCTTGGGGAGAACAACGAAAAGTTTTTTCGTTGATGGAAGAGTGTCCCAATCTTCATCTTACTTTCGAGTGCTTTCAAGTGCATTATGGATTGGAAGATCTTGTAGAGAAGGGCTTTGAAGATCGCTTGCTATTCGCCTCCGAGGCGCCTTTACGCGCGGCCGGAGCGCATCGTGCCTATGTGGACTATGCCGATTTGCCACGGAGTATTAAGGCCAAGATTGCGGGTGAGAATCTTCGTAGACTTTTGAAGGATGAGACTTCGCTTTCCGAGATGAATAATCCCTCCGAAGATATTCTCATGGCGAGGGCAAGGCGAGGGGAGCCGATTGCTCACATCGATATGCATATGCATATCTTACATGAAGGACTTGAGGGGGGCGGCGGGGATTGTCGAATGCATCGCGGTGGTCCGACCGGGGTCTTCGAGCTTCTCTCTCGTCTCGGTTGTCAAGGAGGGGGATTTATGAGCTGGAATGGCACGGTGGGTGGCGATACTTTGTCCGGCAATATCTGCACCGCCGCAGCACTCGACGTCGCTCCCAAGGGTTTTTGGGGGTTGGCGTCCTTTGATCCCGTCCATTACTCTTTAGAGGAATTCTCGGAGCATATTTCAGCCAGGTATGAAGCTGACTCCCGTTTCATTGGCATGAAACCGTATTGGATTCATGGCTTGGAATACAGCCACCCAAGATATGGGGATTGGTGGGCATACGGAAACGCGCATGAATTTTATGCTCTTATTCACAGAGTGCGTGCAGATTTCGATGAGGTTGATTTCCTTGCGGAGAAATATCCTAAGGTCAGATGGCTGGTTGCTCATTGTGCGAGCGACTTCAGTACGGCTGATATGGCTATCGCCTGTGCTAAACGCCACTCAAACGTGTATCTTGAGATTACATTAACCCCGACCTTTGGAGGGATCATCGATTATCTGGTGCTCGGTGCGGGAGATGATCGAGTGGTTTACGGCAGTGATCTTCCGATGCGAGACCCAAGGCCGCAGTTTGGATGGGTTATCTTTTCAAGATTGAGCCTCCAACAGAAAAATGCCGTGCTCCACAAAAACGCCATGCGGGTGATAAAGCCCTGTTTGCCGCGTCTTCCGAAATTTAATCAACCTGCCGACATCGAAGAGCCTGCTTTCTAGTGCAGCAGTCTCACGCGATTTAACCACCATGGGCTGCCGCAATATCACGAGGCGGAGCTACCGAGTTTCGTAACATGATTTTCCCATCGAGGAATATCTGCCGGGGTGATCTGGACGGATTCTCGATGCTCTGAAAGAGCTCATCAATGGATGCTTTGCCGATTTCATCCATCGGAAATCGGTATGAGGTGAGTTGGGGCTCCAAATGCAGGGCAACCGTGGTATCGTCAATCCCGACTAAGGACACCTCTTCAGGAATCTTCACGCCCAGTTTAGTAAGCTCCACGTGAATGCGAGCAGCATAAACATCTTCAGCGACCACTGCCGTCGGACGAGGGGAGGCGGCCAGAATTTCACTGGCATATTGCTCCATCACTTGAAAGTGAGTCGATACGGTGATGTCGCGCGGAACATTAAGGCTTTGGACCTGAGGTTCGTACGAGTGCTCCGCAAAAAAGCGAGAATAGGCAGCCATCATGGGTGGATTGATCATCGGAGAGTTTGCCGCCTTGAACATCGCAATGTCTCGATGTCCCAGGTCCCAGAGGTAGGTGAGAATGTCGGAGATCGCGGTCTCAAAATTCGGACGAACCGAACTCCCCGCCACTCCTCTGGGAGAGCTGTCGATAAAGACAACGGGCATCAGATCCTTTAACATCCTCTGGACTGCCGGCGGAATATGATCGTCAATCAGAAGGCCGTCCATTCGGGTTTTGGTTATGAGAGGAGGAATCGACTGGCTTCCATCGTGGGTGAAAACTCTGAGATGGCAGTCGTAGTTCCCGACGGCCTCGTGAATGCCATTGATCAACCTCGCGAGGTAGAGTTCCCCTTCGGAAAAATCGTAGAAGATCCGGGGAGCCATGACTAATCCAATGGTTCGGGTTGCGCGATTCCTTACTTTAGATGGTTCCTCCGGGCGGCGCCTTTTTCGGCCTGGCTTTTGAGGAACATAGTCGAGCTGCTCGATTACCTTTTGGACACGATCGCGAATCTCGTCGCTCGGCACCGAACTGTTGTTCAGTACACGCGAAATCGTTGCGATGGAGACGTTAGCGGCGCTTGCCACATCGCGGATCGTCAGCTTTTTAACCATGGTAGGTAAGCGACTGATGTTCAACGGCATTCGACATGAATACGAATGAAACAAATCAGCCGAATCTGTAAAGGAAACTGTTTGTTTCTGAGGTTGTAACAACATTTCGTTTACTTCTCCAGATTATATAATTATGTATAAGCTGTTCATTACGAATATAAAGCATCAGATTTTAGTCATGGACTCAAGAGGCCGCCGAATTGGGCTTCGACTGGTGGCCAGGGAGAAAAATGTCTTCGACGGACACGAGCGGAGTTCTTTCGATGTCCAAAGCATCAGGGCAAGCTCACCGAAAATTTAAGACTCGCGATCAACCCTGGGCTACTGCGGTTTACTAACTGTGACTTGGGTTGAAATTGTTGGGTTGCCGGGATCGCTGGTCAAAGATTCCAAGTTCATCGCTTCGATGTGGCCGTCGGCAAAAAGAAAATTTCCGTGTTTATTATGACGTAGGTGAATGGCGTGGGAGTCCGAAGTAGCCGTTGTGAAATAGTAGCACTGCTTATTTCCTTCTACTGGAGCAGAACCGGTGTAAACGGAGTCCCCCATGACCATGAATTTGCTCGGTTCTCCATAGTCTGCGCCCTCCAGGTCGCGAACACGTCCTCCCGCCACGTTGTAGGTGTACGAGCTTCCGTACCAATCGTGTTTGGGCGGGAGTCGCATGCCATACGTTAATGAAGGTGAGCTCCATCGCTTTGGTCGCTGAGATGGACAAACCATCGTTGATGTCTGGCCATCGGAAGCCTTTGGAATATAGCCACCATCGGTCAGAAACATGTTCCATGTTTGATCGGACGCGATGTTATAAGCTGCCGGAAATCGGCCGTTGTTTTCGCTGGCGTAGGTTGTCAAGGCGGCGCCGACTCCTCGAAGATTTCCGATACAGACTCCGCTTCGAGCGGATTCGATCATGCCTTTCGCAACAGGTGTGATCAACGCGGCGAGAACTATCACGATTGTGATCGTAACCAACAGTTCGATTAAGGTGAAAGCCGGCTTTGAAGCGAGGTGTGTGGATACGTCAATTGGCCAACGCGAACAAGGCCTATCAAATGGGGTTGATGTGTGCGGACTCTTCATTCTCCCCTTTAAAAACCGTACCTGAGAGACGCATGTCATTTAAGAAACAATACTTTATTGTTTCCTAAACTCAATACCTTATTTGTGAAAATACATTAAGTTTAAATTATTACAAATGAATGATTTGCAATAAAATATAAGCATTTTAATTTTTTGTTTCTTTGCCGCGATTTTCCACCTGCGCGATCCGCCCATCCTAGTTCGAGGCCTGGTTATGGTCCGATGTGGCCAGGCATTATAAAAGTCGCACTAAACTTTGCATTTCATGGTTTGATCAGAAAACCTTCACTGAGAAGGGCAATGACGTGTTGGATGCCTTGTTCGAGGACCGGGGGAGATTCCAAGTCAAGGCCCACGCTGCGCTTCAGGGTATGACGGTTGGAAAAGTAGATCTGGCATAGGCCGAAAAGGTTAATCAGCATGTGTTGCCGATCGACATTGGGGCGGATCTGCCGCGAGTCGATGCCTTGTTCGATGAGATGGCTGAGGGCGTCGAGAATGGGGGCCTTGGAAAGCGCTTCGGCCAGATTTTTGAGTTGGGCGCCACCTTGCAAATTTTCCCAAAGCAGCAACGAGACAAATTCCGGAGTGTTTTGAAGGAACTGGAAGTAGGCGCGAACGATTCCCTCAAGGGCCGCGGAGACGGAGGGTTGGTTTTGAAAAACGTCCGCCTCGATTTCTGCCAGGCGCGAATAGACGTTGGTTAGCGCGGCGGCGTACAGACCGGCCTTGTCACCGTAGTAATGGTAGACCATCCGCTTGTTGACCCGGGCCGCCTTGACGATCTCGTCCACGCTCACACCGTGATAGCCCCGGTCCGCGAAAAGTTTGATGGCCACCCGCAGGATGCGGTCGCTCGTTCGCAGGGCTTGTTCAGCCCGCGTTATTTTTCGTTTGCCCCGCGGGAGTTTTTTGGTAACTAAATGGTTACTCATTGAAATGAATTCTGCCCTGTCTTTGCCATGTCGCCTGGAGGAATGCGACGACTTTCTGTCCCGACCCACTGCCGGTGTGATCGATTCTCTGGCCCGGTTGGACGGGCCGGTGATGATCGTCGGGGCCGGGGGAAAGATGGGGCCGACCCTGTCGATCATGGCGGCCAAGGCGATGAAGGCCGCCGGGAAATCTCATCCGGTCATCGCGGTTTCCCGCTTTTCAAATGCCACGGCCCGCGCAGTGCTGGAGTCGAGCGGCATCCAAACCCTTTCCTGTGATTTGCTGGATCGTGCAGCGGTTTCCAAGTTGCCGGAGTGTCCGAATGTTATTTTTCTCGCCGGCCAGAAGTTTGGCACGAGCGAGGGGCCGGAGCGCACGTGGGCGATGAATACCCTGGTGCCGGCTAATGTGGCCGAGCGGTATCCCGCCTCGCGCATCGTGGCCTTCTCCACGGGCTGTGTCTATTCGTTCACTACGGTGGCGTCGGGCGGCAGTCGTGAGGATGCGCCGATGGAGCCGCCGGGGGACTATGCGAATTCCTGCATCGGCCGCGAGCGCATCTTCCAGTTTGCATCGGCCGAGCGCGGCACGCCGGTCTGCCTGTATCGCCTGAATTATGCGGTCGACTTTCGATACGGCGTCTTGCTGGACGTTGCACAAAAAGTGCGCGACGGCGTTCCGATCGATGTGAGCATGGGGCATGTGAATCTCATCTGGCAAGCTGACGCCAATGCGCGGGCCATTCAGTGCCTGGAGGTGGCGGCCTCACCCGCGCGGGCCATGAATATCACGGGCCCGGAGACGGTATCCATTCGCGAGGTGGCGCGGCGCCTGGGAGCTTTGCTGGAACGGGAGGTCACCTTCACGGGCACCGAAGCGGCGAATGGCTGGCTCAATAACGCAGGCGATTCCTTCAAGCTCTTCGGTTATCCCACCGTGAGCCTTGATCAGATGATGGAGTGGACCGCCGCCTGGGTGAGCCAGGGCGGGCAGACTCTGGGCAAGCCCACCCATTTTGAAACCCGCAATGGGAAATTTTGACCATGGAAATGCTAAGAACCCATCTGAAAGAAGGACAGGTCATCCCGGCCCAGCCGCTGGCTCTGGATAGCGGTCGGAAGTTTTCGGAAAAGCATCAGAGGGCGATCACACGGTACTATCTGGATGCCGGGGTGGGTGGTTTGGCGGTGGGAGTGCATTCCACGCAATTTGAAATTCGCGAAGCGAAGTACGGGCTGTTTCGTCCGGTGCTGGAACTGGCGGAGGAAACCATCGCGGAGTCTCTGCTGCGCCAGCCTCGTGGCTTTGCGAAAATCGCGGGCGTCTGCGGGGCGACGGCGCAAGCCGTTGGCGAGGCAGAGTTAGCTCGCACTCTTGGTTACGACGCGGGATTGCTGAGTCTGGGTGCTCTAGCCAATGAGACGGAGGATGTGCTGGTGACGCATTGCCAGCGGGTGGCGGAGACCATTCCGGTGATCGGATTTTATCTTCAGTCTTCGGTGGGAGGGCGTCCGCTGAGTTTTAATTTTTGGCGTCGATTTGCCGAAATTCCGAATGTGGTGGCGATCAAGATTGCGCCTTTCAATCGCTACCAAACACTGGATGTGGTGCGTGCGGTGATCGAGGCCGGGCGGGATGACCTCATTCTTTACACCGGTAACGACGACACGATCGTGGCGGATCTTTTAACGCCCTTTGTTTTTGAGCATGGCGGCCGCAAGGTTACGCGTCGCATCGAGGGTGGTTTGCTCGGGCACTGGGGAGTCTGGACGCACAGCGCCGTCAGGCTGCTGCGGAAGATGAAAGAAGCTCGGGAGCAGGAGAGCATCTCGCGGAGCTGGTGGACCACCGCGGCGGCGGTGACGGACATGAATGCGGCTGTCTTCGACGCGGCGAATCGTTTTGCGGGCTGCATCCCGGGCATCCTGGAAGTGCTGCGTCGCCAGGGGTTGACGCCGACTAACCTTTGCCTGAATCCGCATGAAACTCTTTCGGCGGGACAGGCGGCGGAACTGGATCGCGTGAGTCGGGCGTATCCCGAACTGACTGACGATGATTTTGTCCGGGAGAACCTTCAGCGCTGGCTGTCCTGAGTATCGTATGGGGTTCTCCGTTTTCGAGATCATCGGCCCACCCATGGTGGGACCATCGAGTTCTCATACGGCGGGAGCCTGTCGCATTGGTTGGGCGGCGCGGATGCTGCTGGCGGAATCGCCGCATACCGTGATTTGTCGATTGCACGGTTCGTTTGCGGCGACAGGCGCCGGCCATGGCACGCCGGAAGCGCTAACCGCCGGGTTGCTGGGCATGGCGCCGGATGACGAGCAACTGAAGGATGCTTTAAGGCTGGCTGAGCGAGAAAGGGTGTCTGTGAGTTTTGCGGAGGTGGACCTGGGGCCGCAAGCGCATCCCAACTCTGTTTGCATTGAACTTGCGGGGGAAAATCGGCGCCTGGCGCTGACGGCTTCCTCGGTTGGCGGGGGATCAATCGTCCTGACGGAGATCGACGGCTTGCCGGCGGAAATTCGAGGAACTTTGGAAACCTTGGTGCTGTGGCATCGCGACACGCCAGGTTTTTTAGCCCGAGTCACGGCGGTGCTGGCGTGCCTGGAAATCAACGTGGCATCAATTCGCACGGGACGAATGGACCGGGGCCAGAGCGCGGTGACAGCGGTGGAGATCGACGGGGTTTTTCCGCCGGAGGTTCCGGCCCTCCTGACTAAAACGCCAGCAGTGGCACGGCTGGTCGTGATGCCGATATTGCCTGGCTCGTGATGGACTATCAATTTCGCACGGCCAAGGAGATGCTGGCGCTTTGCGCGGAGAAGAATCTTTCGGTGGCTGCGCTTACTTTGCGGAGTGAGGCTGAGACAACCGGGCAGGCGGAAGCCGAAATCGAGGGCAAGATGCTCGACTATTATCGGCGAATGAAGGAGTCGGTGGCGAAGGGTGTGCAAATTATCGAGCGGAGCCGCAGCGGCTTATCCGGAGGGGACTCCAAACGGGTGCTTGAGCACAGCCATGGGCCGAAGGTGAGCGTGCTCGGGGCGGCCTTTGAGCGCAGCATTGCTTATGCGCTGGCGGTGTTGGAGACGAACGCGGCCTTTGGCCGGATCATTGCGACGCCGACGGCAGGGAGCGCAGGCATCAGCCCTGCTTGTTTGTTAACCTGGCAGGAGGAACGTAGCGCGGGTGATGAGGAGACTTCGCGCGGACTCTTCACGGCGGCAGGTGTCGGAAAAGTGATCGGACACGGGGCGTGTTTTTCCGGAGCGCAGGGGGGATGCCAAGCCGAGATTGGCAGCGCCTGCGCCATGGCCGCTGCGGCGATTTCCGAACTCGATGGCGGCACAGCGGAACAGGCGGTGAATGCCGCAGCTCTGGCCTTGCAGAACACCTTGGGCCTGATCTGCGATCCCATCGGAGGCTATGTGGAAGCGCCGTGCATGATGCGCAATGGACTTTTTGGCCTGCATGCCTTTGGCGCGGCCGCGATCTCACTGAGCGGGGTGCGCAGTATTGTGCCCTTTGATGAGGTGGTTTCGGCCTTGCGGGAGGTGGGCAATAAGATGCCACGCATTTACAAGGAAACTTCGGAGGGCGGATTGGCGGCGACACCGACGGGGTTGCGTTTTATGCCCCGGAAACCACAGACTTCATAAATTGATCATGGCTGAACTGAGTAACACCAAGGTGCTTGCGGCAAAGGTCGAGTTCTTCGATCAGAAATTCCGCACGCCGATGCGATTGAGCAGCGGTGTGATCGATACCATCACGGAGGCGAGGGCCACCGTACGCGTGGCGGTGGGGAATCAGGAGGCAACGGGCATTGGCTCGATCTACCTGAGCGACCTCTGGGCCTGGCCGGACCACAATCTTTCACATGAAAAGCGAGATGCCGTGCTGCGAGAACTCTGCGTGGAGGCGGCGAACAATCTGTCGGAACGATGCGGAGATGCCGCGCACCCCCTGGAGTTGGGTTTACGGCTGCGTGGCTGTTTCCTGTCAAAAATGGCGCGACCACGATTTGGGAGCGTCGGAACGGTTGGACGAGCGACGAAGGGATGCATAAAGACACAGGAATGAATTCCTTCAACCACTACGCTTATGGCGCGGTTGGGGCATGGTTATATCGAAGCGTGGCCGGCATCGAATTTGACACTGAGCATCCCGGGTTTAAACGGATCGTTTTTCGGCCTAGACCGGTGGGACATTGACTTGGGCGGAAGCTGTTCTGGAAACACAATTCGGCTTTGCTTACGTTCGATGGGATAGATCTGAGGCAGAACTACACTTGAAGGTCACTGTGCCACCCGGATGTTCCGCTACTTTGGAATTATCAAAATATTGGGTAACTGAAAAAAGTGTGGGTCTGATTAACCCTGGAGAACACGAATTTATCGCTTCGATGGCGCAGTAACCTGCCGCCAATGCAGATGCAAGCGGCACAGATATAGGTCCGTACATGCAGGTGGTTACAGGACGAACGGGCGTTCGCCCTGTAACAGATAGACTCCAGAAAGGACTACGACAGCACACATGCAACGTTTCCGGGCAAACGTTGCGTCTACTCTATGGGTTGTTCACATTTTGATTGCCCATAGCTGGTCCTGGCCGTCGTCACGCTGTGTACATTATGGGGACTGCGCCACGCGAATGAGTGGCGGAGTCTACGGGGTTCGCCGACACCTTACTTTGTGAAATGCCCTTTCCTTTCTATCCGGCGGATGGCCTGAAGCTGGATATTCCATACTCTAAATGAGTGTGCTGATTTGGCCTCTGCCCTCTTGCGTCAGGTGGCTGGCATGTGAATGGAGCGAAACTCAGATGGAGAACATTGATGCGCCTTGGTGAAGGCAAGATCCAGGGCGGTCCTAGTGGGAAAGCCAGCCCGAATGGCTACTTCATTGAGCGAGTGGTCTGTCTTGCAAAGCAGCTCTTCCGCGATCTCGACTCGGACGCGACGAATTTCCTCAGCGATTGATCGGCCTAGATGGTCGCGGAAGAGGTTCTCCACGGTTCGGCGGGAGAGTTTGGTTGCTTGAACAATATCGGGTACGTAGACGGAGCCACGGGCGTGGGTTCTGATAAACCGGAGGGCCAATAACAAATCGGTATTCCCGCTAGCGAGCCCATCGGTGGAAGCTCTGACATGGACGTGACCGGGAGAGACGATTGTCTGTTCGGGCGGTTCGCTTTGACGGCCCATCATGAAGTCCAGCATGGCAGCGGCAGCATATCCAGTAGCGGATGCTCCCGTATCGATGCTGGAAAGAGGCGGAGTGGCAAGCGGGCAGAGAACGTCATCGTCGTTGCAGCCGAGTACGGCTACTTTTCCGGGCACGTCGATTTCAAGTTCTTTACTGGCGGCGAGGAGGCCGAATCCTATTCGGTCAGAGGCCGCTAAGATGCCGGTCGAATTTTCGATCTGTTTCAGCAGGGGAACATAGAGTGTGGGGTTGGTTAATTGACCTCGATCAGGATGCGCTTTTACTTGAAAATGCGAATGACCGCGTTTCGCTTTGGTAGCAATTTCCACAAAGCCTTCGTGGCGCAATCGCGAATAGGTCAGGTGTTCGTCTCCTGCGAACAAGAGATGGCGATGTCCCAGGTCGAGCAGGTGTCTGGCCCCGATCCGACCTATCTCGCGATCGTCGATGTCGATATTGGCGATAAGCGGCCGGTTGACGTGACTGCCCGAAAGGTTGACGATCGGAATGTTCAGTTTTAAAAGGCGATCAATCTGCTCCAGGGAGAAGAACGCGCCGATGATCCCATCGCCCTCCCAACGTCCTAGTTGGTTTTTCGGAACGTAAGGAAGGTTGTTGTAGACAGGGATCTGCCATTCCGGGTGGCGGGCGACGTATTCCAGGATACCATGTAGCATTTCACGCCCCTGGAAGTTATCCAATTCGATGGCCAGGCCGACCTTGGGAGTGAGCCTACGGGTACGACGTATTTGGCTGCGAGAGTCGTCTTGGGTAGCGATCGGTGCCGGGGATTTGTTCGCTTCGTGAGATTTCGATTTAACTCTTGGATTGGGCATAGCGTACTAGAGATTTATCGTAGGACAGTATTTCAGGCGGAGGGCGCGATCTCGCAGGGAATGCGGATCACGATAGCATGAAAGTAAGGGGAGTCTTGCGCAAAATAGAATTTCTATTGCGCAAATCAGGGGTTGAGGCTGGCCGACCTCGAGGCTTAATAAGGTGATCACCATAGAGCGCGAGAGTGTCGGCTCCCGGGGCGTGAAGCTCTTTGGGCAGGACGGATAGTTAAACCTACTAAGCGTCTATCAGTGGAAGCAGCCCATCCATATTCATCATGACCAGTCTTACCATCGAACAGCTCATTTTGCCCGCCGCTGAATTGGGCCCCGACAATCCCTTGCCTCCTCTCGTACGCGACCCTCGGGTGAATAAGCCGCTGGAGATCGATGCGAGCGTGCCCTCGGAGTATGCGGCCTCGATTGGATATGGTGTAGGTAGCGACTATGCGGATCCCGCTCTGCCCTACACGATGCAGGACTCCTACAGCCGAAATCGATCCGAGCGCCCCTTTAAGGTCGCTGTCTTAGAAAATGACTATATCAGGGCCACTTTTCTGATGGAACACGGTGCCCGGCTGTATTCTCTCTTTCATAAGGGGGAGCAGCGGGAGCTTCTTTATGTAAATCCCATTTTCCAGCCCGCCAATCTGGCGATCAGAAACGCCTGGTTCAGTGGCGGGGTGGAATGGAATTGCGGGGTGCGGGGCCATACGCCTCTAGGTTGCGATCCTGTGTTTTTTGCGTCGGTCAGACATGCCGACGGCTGGCCGACCCTACGAGCTTGGGAGTACGAGAGAATCCGTGGAGTCGCCTATCAACTGGATTTCATTCTGCCGCCCGACGCTCAGTGGCTTTTCGTGAATGTGATGGTTCATAACATGCGGAAAGAAACCATCCCGATGTACTGGTGGTCAAATATAGCGGTACCTCAGACATCGAACGGGCGCGTGGTAGCGCCGGCCGTGCATGCCTTAAGTCGCGCTTATGACGGGGGATTGACCTTGATTGATGTGCCACTGAATGACGGGCGTGATATGAGCCTCCCGGAGAAGTACCCGCATTCACAGGACGTCTTTTTCGTTATTCCGGATGGATCACGCCCGTGGATAGCGTCGCTTGATGGTGAGGGAAAGGGATTGGTCCATACGTCGACGGATGTGCTGAAGGGCCGAAAGCTTTTTGCCTGGGGTAATCATCATGGCGGAGAGCATTGGCAGCGCTATCTTTCCAAGGGTAATGACCGGTATTTGGAGATTCAAGCAGGCGTCGCGAGAACGCAGTATGAATCATTTCCCATGGCACCTGGCAGCACGTCCGAGTGGATGGAGGCGTACGGATATGTTGATCATAGGTCCACATCTTCGCCGGGCGGAGGCTGGCCGGAAGGCGTGCGGGGAATCGAGGAATTTATTGATCGGACACTTTCCGAACAAACATTGGAAACTCTGTTCGATTCCTTGAGAAGTCATTGCCAAAAGGAGCCTAGTGAAGTCCTGCAAGCGGGTTCTGGTTGGGGTGCACTAGAGGAACTGCGTCGCAAGAAAGCCGGAGAGCAGTCCCTCGTACCTCATGCCGGGTGCCCCTTCGCGAATTCGACGCTGGGAGTTGAGCAGCAACCCTGGGTGAGTCTGCTCGTGACGGGAATTTTGCCGGGAACGGAAGATCCCCAGGCGTGGATGGTGCAGAAGGAGTGGATTGTTTTGCTTGAGGCGTGTCAGGAAACCAACTGGCTCTCCTGGCTACATATGGGGGTGATGCAATACCACGAGGGCAGGCTGGTAGAGGCAGAGACATCATGGCGTCAATCTCTGCGGCTCAGGTTACATTCCATCACATTGAGGAACATGGCCATTCTTAGTGCCAGAATAGGCAAAAAGGATGAGGCAGGAGTCTGGATCGAAGAGGCTCGAAAGCTTGATCCTGAGTGTGTTCAGTTGCTCGTGGAGTGGAGTGATCTTACCCTAAGAGCCGATCACCCGCAGGTTGTAATGGATGTCTTGGGGAAACTTCCCAAGCAACTCATTGAGAATGGTCGGTTACGTGCCCTCTATGCGAGCGCGGCTACCGAGAGCGGAGAGTATGAGATGGCAGACTTGCTGCTGGCGGCAGATTTGATCGTACCCGATATCCGGGAGGGGGAGATATTCCTGTCGGAAGCATGGTTCGAGTTGACAGCCCGAAAGATCGCTAAAGCGAGGGGGGTAGCTATTTCGGATGAACTTCGAGCCGAAGCAAGACGGCGGCCTCTTCCACAGCATCTCGACTTTAGAAATAACGAGAAAAAGGTGCTAGATGTGGCCAGCACGATGCAACGTTCTCAGCCTCAGGATTCGCGCGCTTCCGAGCAGGAGCGTCTGGAGTTGCAGGGCGTCGTGCCTATCCTTGGATAGTTGGAGGTCGTACGTCAGTCTCCGATGGAGCGATTGGATCTCTTTTCAGTTATGAAGCTTCCGCGAGTACGGCCCCGCATCCGTGGTGATTGCCTTCAAATGCTTTTCCCCCATGAGCAAAACATTCGACTTCGATTATAGTCTCACCGGCGTAAACGCAGCCCTCGCCATCGAAAAAGGCCTCGCGGAGGCGGACTGGTACACGTCCCCTGTCCCTCGGGATAAGATGCGGCGTCTACTGGAGCGTAGGGACGGTCCTGCCCTACGCGACTCCCTCATCTGGCTCGGTCTTCTTATCAGCAGTGGTGTATGCGGGTATCTACTGTGGGGCACATGGTGGGCAGTCCTACCGTTCCTAGTCTACGGGATCATTTATGGGACCACCTCGGACTCCCGCTGGCACGAGGCCGGACACGGCACCGCTTTCAAGACGGACTGGATGAACAATGCTCTATACGAAGTGGCCTCGTTCATGGTCATGCGAGAATCAATGGTCTGGCGCTGGAGTCATGCCCGTCATCACAGCGATACCATCATCGTCGGTCGCGATCCGGAAATTGCGGTGCCACGGCCACCTGACATCCCAGCGCTGCTGCTGAGTTTCTTCAATCTGAAGGGTGTGCCGACCTATTTTAAACACCTCGGGCTTCATTCTTTGGGTCGTATGTCAACCGAAGAGAAAACATACATACCCGAGGGCGAGTTTCCGAAAATTTATATCCGGGCCCGCATTAGCCTGGCGATCTATCTCGGTGTCTCGGTCGCAGCTATCGCAAGCGGGAGTATCCTGCCTTTTATGTTCGTAGGTTTGCCGAATATTTACGGCGCATGGCTGATGCCAATCTATGGCTATACCCAGCACGCGGGCCTGGCTGAAAATGTCCTCGATCACCGTCTTAATTGCCGCACGGTGTACATGAATCCCATTCATCGCTTCCTCTATTGGAATATGAATTACCACGTGGAGCATCACATGTTCCCGCTGGTGCCCTACCATGCACTCCCGCAGCTCCATGAAATCATAAAAGACGACATGCCGGCGCCTTATGGCAGTTTGTGGCAGGCATGGAGGGAGATCATCCCTGCGGTGTGGCGCCAGGTGAAAGACCCGGCTTATCACGTCAAACGAAAATTGCCCGATCCTAAATCCCGACCATCGGAGGCCTACGCCATTTGCGTGGCCGAAGGTGGAGTTGACGGTCAGGGCTGGGTCGAAGTCGGTGGGTCGGAGCATCTCGGCTATGAGGATGTGATCCGTTTCGATCTCGAAAAGAAAACCTACGCGCTCTATCGCACGGCAGATGGACAATACTTTGCGACTGACGGTATATGCACTCATGGGAATACCCATCTGGCGAACGGCTTGGTGAAAGGCAAAGTCGTGGAGTGTCCCAAGCACAATGGGCGCTTCAACCTAGAGGATGGCTCGCCGGCCCGCGCACCAGTCTGCCGTGGATTGAGCACCTATCCGCTGGAGAGCCGGAATGGTCGGCTCTTCCTCAATGTCGCCAAAATCGGGGGGGCCGGTCGGCGTGAGCAAAGGGCGTATCAGTATCGCGTGGTAAGCAATCAAAGCGTAGCAACCTTCATCAAGGAACTCGTGTTGGAGCCGGTTAATGCTGGCAGAGAGATCCGTTTTATCCCGGGTGATTTCCTGCAAATAGACATTCCCGCCTACGACATCATCCGATTCCGAGATTTTGACATCCCGGCTCCCTACGACAAGGTCTGGGAGGCTCAGCATATCTTCGACCTTGTAGCGCGAAGTCCCGAGGGAGGACGTCGCAACAACTACTCTTTGGCCAGCAACCAATTCCGAGAAAGCATCCTGCGTTTCAATGTGCGGATCGCTACACCACCACCCGGGCAAGATTGCTTGCCAGGCGTGGGCTCCAGTTACATTTTCAGTCTCAAGCCCGGTGATATCGTGACGGCCATCGGCCCGTTTGGTGAGTTTCATTTGAAACCTACGCAAAAGGAGATCGTGTACATCGGAGGTGGGGCGGGAATGGCTCCGCTGCGCGCGCACATTTCCCATTTATTTGAGACCGAGAGATCTGCGCGCAAGGTCAGCTTTTGGTACGGGGCGCGCTCGCGGCAGGAGGTTTTTTATGAGGATTACTTTACGGCATTAGCTCGGGCCTACCCAAATTTCACCTACCACCTGGCGTTGTCTTCGCCCCTAGAGGAGGACGCCTGGGATGGGTACAATGGCTTTGTTCATGAAGTTGTTCTCGAAGAGTATCTGAGTACTCATCCCGACGTTAATGCGGTGGAATTTTATCTTTGCGGGCCGCCGATGATGATGAAGGCCTGCACTAAGATGCTGAAAGTGATCGGGGTTACTCCGGCCCAGATCGCCTACGATGAATTCTAGGGAAAAATTGAGTGATTCTCAGCGTTTTCTTCTAGGAGAAGCTGCGCAAAACAGAGCGTGCATTGCGCAGAAATGCTATTGATTGTCCCCGCGCAAGGCCTTCTGATCTTACTCCGAACACCAACCCTCACAATCATGAAAATAACTCGTCTTGCAATCTTGGCTTCTCTGATCACTTCGTTCATGGCTTGCCATGTAACTGCTCAAGTGGTGACCGGAGGGGAATATACGACCGTCTCCTACGCTAGTAATGGTTCGACTTTCCCAACACCGAACTTGAGGGTGAATTTCGATGCGGCGAACATTGTCGCGTGGCGATCCTTTCAGGCGGGTTCTTTACCGACCAACTCCGGCGGCACGGTCAAACAAGGCGCGGCCAATGTGATTGGAGATGCCTACTGGTGGGCCAACAACGCCCAAACGGGCTCGGGTTCCATCGTATTTGATTGGACCGGTGGTGCGGCGGGTGTCGCCACCTATTTGCCAACAGCAGTCGGCAACTCGGCCATCGGAAATGGATACAACGGCGTCGCCGGCCGAGCTTTGGAGTTCCTTGTCACCCCCGGATCAACCGGTTCTTACGAGTTTACCTTGTACGGAAGCTTTGCTCAGTCCGGAGGTTTTACTCTGCCGACCGAGCCTGGTTACACGAAACTCGAACTCTTCAACTCCTCCAATGTGCTGCTTAGTTCGTACACCCTGGACCATCCGGATATGACTCAACTAAACTGGACAAACAACGGCTACTCGCAGTTTCAGTTCACGATTACGGATCCCACGCAATATCTGCGGGTGACTTACGAAACCGCAAATTCGGCCAACGCGTTTAAGGGCCTTTACGGCGCTTCGCTGGCAACCGTGCCTGAGCCGGGCACCTATGCGCTCCTGGCGGTCTCCTTTGCCCTCATGATCGTGGTCCGTAAACGCAAACAGAAGTTGGCGTAAGTCGACTGAAAGCAAATTTCGCGTGTGGCGTTGCTTAGCGAGCGCTTCCACGCTGGTCGCGCTAAGCGGAGCATCGTACAGCAGATCAAATTGAGCGATTTAAACCTCTGGGGAGAGAGCATCTCATGGCAGGAATTTTCTGGTCGAGCAGGTGTGGTCGACGGGCGGTTATGTAAAATCATCCAACCAAAAAACCCGTTGGCGGGTCGGCCTTGGATCTGGAAGCCTGAGTTCCTGGATGCATTTCCAGAGGTGGACCGGGCTATGGTTAGGGAGGGGTTCCACCTCGTCAGCATGGATGTGACGGATCACTACGGGTGCCCTAAAGCGATTAAACATGGCTTGGAGTTTTATGCGTTCGTCACAAGAGAGTTCGGCTTTAACCGTAAAGTAGCGTTCCTCGCGCTCAGTCGAGGCGCCCTTTTCGCCTACAATTGGACCGTAGCTAATCCGCGGAAAGTGGCCTGCATCTATGCGGATAATCCGGTTTGTGATATTAAGAGTTGGCCCGGAGGACAGGGGGCAGGTCCAGGCTCTCCCGAGGACTGGGTGAAGTGTCTGAAACGATATGAGATGACGGAAGAGGAGGTGTGCCGCTTCTCCGGCAATCCCATCGATCATCTCGAGGTTTTAGCTGGCGCGGGTATTCCAGTACTGCACGTAGCGGCTGACGCGGACGAATTGGTGCCTATATCGGAGAATACTCACCTTTTGCGTCAACGGTATCTCGCTCTGGGGGGGGCTTACAGCGAGATCATCAAGCACGGAGAAAAGCATCATCCTCACGGTCTCGCTGACGTATACCCCATCGTCTGTTTTCTGAACACGCACACAATCGGTGTGGCGTCGGCTTAAATGCCGGAAAGGGTGGAAGGGACAACATTGAGGCTATCTTTAGCGTATTTCCAGCAAGAGCATAACAAGTTTTAAAAGCGATAACACAATGAATGATACACAATCCTTCCAACAGACAAGCAGTTCTAGTGTCCCGCCGGAGCGGCTGGCCCTCCGTAGACAGGACCGGCCCGCTAAACTGTGGGATGAAGGTCTCCCTTGTGGAAACGGTCTCCTGGGATCGCTTCTTTGGGGCGAGCCTATCGCACTCAACGTTTCGCTTGATTGTACGGAGTTATGGGACTGCCGGGCAGTTCCGGAGTTCACGTCCGAGGACTATCGATTTTCTTTTGTAAAGGAACACGTTCGCCAGGGTGAGCTGGGTCCTCTGCGCAAGATGATTGAAGATCCCTACGGTTCCAGGTCCTGGCCTACTCGCTTGCCCGGAGCTCGACTCGTATTGAGTTTCCCCGGAGAAAAGTGGGCGGCGGGACATCTTGATTTTATCAAAGCTGAAGCCTGCCAGACATGGGAGTCTGGACGTAAGGTTGTCTGTAGTGTCCTGGCCAACCATCGAGTCGGCTTGGTCCGGGTAGAGGGAGCGCAGCCAGAGAGCGTCCGCCTGCTTAATCCCTTTGAACCCGGGGCGTACGATCTTCCAGACGATGTGCTTTCTCATTTTCCGACTTCTGATCTGGGATACCCAGAGACCGTGCCGCACAAGGGAGAAAATTGGACAGGATTTGTTCAGGAAACCTGCGACAAGAATTCATACGCGATTGTCGTCCAATGGGAGGTCACGACCGAAGGCTGGCTCGGAGCCTGGACCATTGCGACTGGCTGTGAAAATCCCCTAAAGGCAGCGCTCGAGATTACCGCTGAAGCGCTCAAGACAGAACTCTGGGTGATGGAACACTATCGTTGGTGGGATGCTTATTGGCAAAGAACCTCCATCGATCTGGAGGATGATATCGTTGCCGGAGCGTGGTATTTCAACCGATATCTCTTTGCCTCCTCCGGCCGGGAAGGCTGCCCGCCGATCACGCTGCAAGGGCCCTGGACAGCGGACCATGGCTTTCTCCCCCCGTGGAAGGGAGACTATCACCATAATCTCAATACCCAGTATAGCTATTATCAGTGCTTCATGGGGAATCAACTTGATGGAGTGCGTGCGTTCCTGGATTGGCTATGGTCTATCAAGGAGGGGAGCGAGGCTTGGACGGCCCGATTCTTCGAGGCTCCGGGTTTAAACGTCCCAATGTCCACTGACATCGAGGGGAAGCCGGTGGGCGGATGGCACCAACATTCTCACAATGTCACCTCGGGAGGCTGGTTGGCCCACTTTTTTTACCTCTATTGGAAGTACTCAGGTGATCGGGATTTTCTCGAGAAGCGCGCTTATCCCTGGCTACGTGATTGTGCGATATTTCTGGAAGCTCATACTATCTTCGATGAAAACGGCTCCCGCGTACTGCCGCTTTCCTCCTCACCCGAGATCCATGATAACAATCTGGAAGCTTGGTTTCCGTCGACCGTTACGCAATATGATCTTGTCATCATCCGTTTCGTATTTGAGCGGGCGGCTGAACTGGCTCAGGAGTTGGGGAAGACTGAGGAAAGTGCCAGATGGAAGAAGTGCTTGAGCGAATGTCTGCCTGTGATGGTCAATCAAGGGCAGGAGTTGCTTCTGGCGAGGGGAATAGTACTTCACGAAAGCCATCGTCATCATGCCCATCTAATGTCGATTCACCCCTTTGAATCCGTGCGCTGGACGGACGGAGGCACCTCAATGGAAATCATCCGTTCCTCCCTGGCGGCGCTCGCTAAATTAGGCACATGGGAGTGGGTGGGGTATAGCTGGAGTTGGCGGGCAATCATGTATGCGCTGGCTCAGGATGGAGATTCCGCCAGCAAGGATCTGCATCTCTTTCTCCGAGCGTGCTGTTCGGTGAACGGCTTTCATCTCAACGGAGACCAAACTGGTGAGGGTCACTGCAAGTGGACCTATCGACCCTTCACTTTGGAAGGCAACTTCGCCTGTGCCGTAGCGATTCAATACATGCTCATGCAGTGTCACGATGGAGTGATTCATTTCTTCCCGGCTCTGCCCACGAAAATTGAAAACGCTCGCTTTAAGGGCTTTCGGGCTGAGGGTGGGTGGATCGTATCGGCGACCCATGAGGGGGAGGTTACTTCCTTCGCGATCTCAGGAGATCAAGGGGGAAGGATCAGCGTGGCAAATCCATTCGGAGAAAAAAGATTCGAAATCAGCGGCATCGGGAAACATGCTTGGAAGCGAATTGGGGGGAATATCTGGTTCGACGTCAACCGGGGCGAGACGGTTTCGGCGAAGGTGATTTAGGATGATGAACGTTGATAATGCGCAAAAAGAGATGTCAAATGCGCAATACGTTGCTTGGTCGTTTAAAGCTTTTTGTCTATCTTCCGCTGAAAGAAGCTTAACTGTGACTGTCAGCTACTCGTAAACTCAGTGTGGCGTGACGGCAGATAGCTCCCACATCCCGATGAGATCCAATACGGCCACGGAAATACCTCAATCCTTTCGGTGCAAAACCCTAAGACGAGGGTCTCAACTGGTCGTCGCGCGCCGGGCGGGCTTGGCCCTCACACAGCCGGAGAAAGCGGGAGGAGGCTCCGATGGGGCATTTACCTTGATCGAACTCATTGCCGTCGTGGCCATCGTTCTGATTTTGGCGGCGGCACTTCTGCCGGCCCTTAAGGGGGCTGTAGCGAGAGCAGATTCCGCGAAGTCCCTGGGCAATATGAAAAATCTGGGAGCGGCGGTGATGGCTTTCTCAGGAGATAATGGGGGCAATCTTCCGAATTGTTTTAATTGGCCTGATCCGTTTGGGATGTATGAAAAACCGGCTTGGGTGCAGCAAGGCACCATAGGAAAAGATTGGCCGTCTGACATGTGGATATGGGCTTTGGTAAACAACCAAAACCTGCCGCTTATCGCGTTTACGTCACCTCAGGGAGATAAGCAGTTAAAGGCGATCTCAGAAGGCCCGAGACCGGCTTTCTTGATCAATCAAGTACCCACTATGCTGGAGCAGGCGAACAACAAAAACATGTTCACTAATCCGACGCGATTTTCCCGTCCCGCCAATACCATTCTCTTATTTGAGGCGGCATTTAACGAGCAGTCTAAGGGATGGCTGCCTTGGATGTATTGTAACTATTGGCCGGACTGGGGCGTCCAGTTTGGTGTGTGGAATGAACGCATGGGAATTAAGCGAAACAACTATGTGTTCATGGATGGCCACGCTGAGAACCTGCGGGTGCGGGATACTGTAGGCTCAGCGGAATCTGGGAACCTAAACACAACCAGATGGCTGGACCCGACGATGTTTCCGAACGCCGTTTGGCCCACCGAGGAGGCCTGTGCGGCGGCCTTACGCGCGAAGCTGCAATAGTGCCATTCTCACCCGATCGCCTTCATGAAAAAATTCCATTTATTGCCTTTGGCAGTTTTACTCCTCGGGTTTTATCTTACCGCACCTGTCGCTCGGGCCTGGACCACATCCCTGTCGGTACCTTTGGAAGGAGAGTGGAGATTGGAACCCATCACGGGGGAAACAAAAGCGAGTTCATTCGAGATTGTGACCGGAAAAAAGTCAGGACTTAAAGTCTCTTATGTTTTTGCGAATGTAGATCCAAATAGCAGTAAATATCCGGATGAAAAGGGGGCAGACCGCTTTCGGATCGTTTCGGACGGGGAGTGGGACTTGTCGGATTTTTCATGGTGCGAGTTTCAGGTCACCGGGGATGGATCGCCGTTTGCCACAGGTGTCACACTGATTGACGAGAATGGACGGTATATAGCGTATCAAAGGGTGCCGATCGTCGATCCGAGAGAAAGAACCTATGGCTTCACCCTGGAGGGACCAGGCGAGAAAATTCCGGAGTTTGATTTTTCGAAGGTGAAGCAAATCGCCATTCACGCCAATGAGGCGGGCGAACACCGGTATACGATCAACAAGGGTTCGTTTTTGATCAGTGCGATCACCTTCTCCCACAAGGACCGTGAGAGCCAGATCAAGAAGAATATCGATCTAGTGGAAGCGATCGCTAAAGACGATACCGGGCTTTTGGCATCGGTGGCCAAGTTGCGCCAGCATCTGAAAACCCGGAGCGGCTCTCTCGAGACTCTGGAAGAAGAGTCGAGCCGCCTTAAGCAAGCGGCATTGTTTTCTCAAGGGCAGGCCGGCCGACCTTTCGTCGTATGCGACGCGAGTACGATGGATCGTCTGCGTCCCCGTCTGCTCAATTTTTCCGGGCTGCCGAGCAAGGGTCTTACGCTGTGGGCTGCAGCCAATGAATACGAGAGTGCCCAGCTGGTTGTCGTTCCTCAGGTCGGAGGAGTCCAAGGCGTCGCGGTCTCGGTTAATCAAGATTTGATAGCGGAAGACGGGAGTCGCATCAGCCGGGATAACATTGTCGTACGGAAGGCTGATTTTGTGCCAACAACGCCTTCCGTTTATACCTTCGTGGATTATGTGGGAGAAGTAGCTGATGTGCTTGTGCCCAATTCGATTTTCAACATTGCAGGGGATAGAATTCAGCCCGTATGGGTCACAATTCATGTGCCGGAGAATGTGAAGCCTGGTCTCTACGAGACAACGGTGCGGGTGAGCGGAGCGGGAAGGATGCAGGAGATTCCCCTGAAGCTCAATGTCTTCGGATTCGCCCTGCCCAAGACCAGTGTGGTCGCGAGACATGTCTACTATTGGCTACCCGCAGTCGCCAATTGGTACGGCTTCCGTAAGGAGGCAGAGGCCTGCGGCTACAATAACGACGGCTACGATATTCCTATAAATTTAATCAAGGAGCACCTGGCTTTCCTCCTTGAATACCGCCTTGATGTGGTAAATATCACGTGGCCGTTTAGTACCGAGGATGGCAAGCCCTGCTGGCCACTGAAGGTCAAGGGGGACGGATCGCTCGATTTTACCTTGCATGACGAGCTGTTGGCCTTCTGCTTCGAGCGTGGCATGAAGAATTTTAGCGTGGGCGACTTCGGTCGATCCGCCGAGCGCATCTTTGATCCGACTTATCAGGAGAATGTCAGGAGGGTAATGGTCCCTTACATCGCTCATCTCAAAGGGAAAGGATGGCTCGATAAAGGAATATTCAAAGTTTATGACGAGCCGGATACTGATGAGGGATATAACGCGCTTATGGAAGAGTGTCGTCTCGTGCGCTCTCTCGATCCATCGATAAAGACACTGGCGGCCATCGCCCAACCAAGAGATGGAATGAAAGATCTTCTGAATATTTGGCTGGTGCGACCAAACAATTGGTCCCAAGAGCAGATCGATAGCATACGGGAGGATGGGAATGTCGGCTCATGGTATTGGTGCTCGGTTCCTTGTTTTAAACCGTTTCCAAACTACTTCACCAATTACCCAGCCAGCGACCCGCGGTTGATCGAGTGGATGCATTACAAGTATGAGTGCACCTACTCCTTGTATTGGGCAGTAAACAACTGGAACAAGAATTTCAAACCCCAGGGCCAGCCCAGATGGCCGGACGTCACGTGGAACTCCAATACCTACGCGACCTTCAACGGCGACGGTTTGCTTGTCTATCCCTGGCCCGATGGTTCTTTTGCGGCATCTGTTCGCCTGGAGTCACTGCGCGATGGCGCGGAGGACGTGGAATACTTTGCCCTTCTCTCAGACAAGCTGGAGCGGCTTGCTCGGGTCCAGCCTGACAGCGCCTTAATCAAAGAAGGGCGTGCGATCCTCACTCTTACGCCGGTTGTAGAGAGCATAATCTCCTACGACGCTGATGCAAAAAAAATGAATGATGTTCGCCTGGCGGCCGCCGCAATGATCGAAAAGATCGATCGCAGGTTATCAAGCGGGGATGTCGCACAGGCCCGACTTCACCCACCAAAGAAATGAAAAGTCCTATGAAAATCAGAAAGTTAAATGGGCGCGGGTTTGCTTTAATTGGCATCTTGTTAATCTGCGCGCAGGCAGTTCTAGCGATAGCTGCTGATGAAATCGTGGTGGACGACACTTTTGAGAGGGACCACTCGAATCAGTATCGATTTGAAAGTGGAGAGTGGGCCTTCAGTGCAGAGGGAAGTGGACTTTCCATGAAGAAGGCTCTCGAGAGCAACAACGAAACCACCATTGCTATGCGAGAGAGCGTTAACACGCCGTCCGCGTTTGTCTTTGAGGCCGATTATACCGCAAACGATAAGAATACCTCGGCCGGCCTCATCTTAAACGATCCAGCTTCTGGTGATCGTGTCACAGCCACTTTGACTATCGAGCATACAGCGGATGACGAAATCTGGGTTTCGGTTTGGTTTGTCTACTCCTACCCGGACGAAAAGTGGGGGTATATTGAACGAGTCGCAAAAAAGGTGCCTGCACTCCACGAGAAAACATTCCATCTGGTGTTTACGAGACTGCCTGGAACGGAGGAACTGACCTTCTCCGCTGGAAACTCAGATATCGGGGTTATCGAGACGACCCTGAACCTCCAATCGATGGACAAAGAGGGAAAGAGTTTAACTCCTGCCTGGACAGATAGCCTGAACAATATGACGGAGTTTGGATTGTCCGGATATGATAGCACGGGCGTGTGGTCTAACATCAAGATGACCGCCACGAAAGAGTAGATCAGGGTTACTTTAAGCTAGTTGGTATTAAAGCCACCGGATTGACCCATTAGGGGCCGCTGGCGGGTATTGTGAAAATGCGGACGATTGCTTCCGCTCTGGCCTTAGCGTTT
This sequence comes from uncultured Chthoniobacterales bacterium, assembly GCA_964445975.1. Classification (GTDB taxonomy): domain Bacteria; phylum Verrucomicrobiota; class Verrucomicrobiia; order Chthoniobacterales; family Terrimicrobiaceae; genus CAYUMP01. Next base: position 95,220 of record CAYUMP010000015.1, read on the forward strand.
ATGACGAACACACATTCTAAAAGAGCGGTAGTTAACATCATGATTTGCTTCTTCATGGTCGCGGGACCTGTTCTCGCGAGCGAGGAGACACCGTTTGGGAACTCCTTTGAAAAAGCGGCGGAGATTGGACAGTGGCAATGCGATAACTCCGTAACAACGGAAATTACCAGCAGTTGGTCCTCCGCCGGAACAAAGGCGCTTCAAATCAATATAGGAGCGAAGGTTCCGTGGTTTGGCATCAGAAGAAATATATCTATAGCGGAGTTTAGACAGCACGAATACTTGGAGTTTGACGTGCATGCGGTGACTGCCGTCGACGCAGTGAATCTGATGCTCAGGAGTTCTGAATTTCAGGCATTTCAGATCACATACGATCGACTTTCTCCCGGTGAGACCATCCATGTTAGGCTACGCCTCCCAGAGATCGAGACCATAAAGTTTGGCGAGGAGGGAGAGATCAGTATTTGGATGATCAACGCTACCTCACACGTGCAGACCGTGTTGATCGACAATATCCAGCTGGTCGGTTTCGGTGGGGATGCGGGCCGACTAGAGAAACTCATTGATTCCATCCGCGCGCAAGCGGCTGAGGACGCAGATGCGCGTGATCTATTGCGGTCCGCCAGCCAGGCGCTCACTGCCAAGGTGACCGGCGAACAAGTGGAGGATTTCCGGAGGCGCTGGACCGACCTGATGGTCAAAAAGGCCCGGACGAACACCTCATACCATCTCGTTCTGAGTTCGCCTCTGCTGAAGGTAAAACGGTCGGCCTCGTTGGCGGATCTAGAAGGTTTTCTCCCCAGCGCTGAGCTGTACCTTGAAATGGCGAAAAACGAGTACGAATCCAAGCAGCTTGTTTTTGTTCCGAAAGCAGACGCTAAGCCCGAAAAGATTAAAGTGAGCGTGAGTGACCTAGTTGGCCCTGGAGGGGCCATCATCCCGACGAAGAATACCGAGTTACGGCTCGTGGATGAAGTAGATATATCCGGCACCACTCAATTTCCCGGTGAGAAGCTTGTCGGTCTGTGGCCCGACCCCCTGCTCCCGAACGCGGAGTTTCTTATTACGCCAGGGCAGACCCAATCTGTTTGGCTGACGACGCACACCGATACGACGACTCCTCCCGGGGAGTACAAAGGCGAGGTTGCCGTTACATCTGGGAAGCGTATCGTGCAAACCCTCCCAGTTCGTCTTACTGTATGGAATTTTGCCCTCCCCGAAAAAGCCACGCTGAAGACCTCTTTCAATGCATGGTCTCATAACTTGGCGACCTTTTATAACTACGGAAGGTATCCCAAAGGCGGCTGGTTTTATCGGGCTTCGTTTGAAGATATTCCCGCAGACCGGCAGATCGCGGCCATAGAATTCTTCGGACGTTACCGGGCGTCTCTGACGGGCTTTAATACCTATGGCTTGATAGCGGGGAAAGCCGTTCCACCAGTGCTCCAGAATGACGGTGGCATGAGCCTCGATAAAGCGACGAGACCCGGACTTCCCACGTGGAATGACCTGGCTTCGACGGTACTTAAAACCGGAGACTTCATCGTGGCTGGTGAGATCGGAGGGCAAACCAAGCTCCATCTTGGAGAGGAGGGCAAAAACGAGAAGGTCGTCGAAAACCTTCGGGAGTACGTTAAACTCCTGCAAAGCGACATTACGTCTAATGGTTGGCGGGGCAAGATCTACATGTACATGCTGGATGAGCCGCACCGGCAGGCAGATCACGGAGGCTGGAGCGCCGTTCTCAAGGAGGCGAAAGTTATTAAGGCAGCCGCCCCCGAAGTTAAAACGTTTGTGGCGACCGGAGTGCTCCTTCCGACGCCAAAGGAGTTGTACCTCTATAAGGATATCGACGCTTTTTGCATGCTTTGGGACCGTACGCCCCTCCGAGATGCACAAACCCTTCGGAGCAAAGGAAAAGAGGTCTGGTGGTACGGGTGTAATGTGGTCTATGCGCCTTATCCAAATTGGGCCGTTCACTTTGATAATGTCGCACCTCGGATCATGCCTGTGATGAGTTATAAATATAACATGGACGGCATCCTTCAGTGGGCGGTGAATCTGTTCAATGACGAAAATTCATATCCGCTGAACGGTCCGCGCTGGCCCGACCGCCCATGGACAATGAAAGGATGGTTCGCTCAACCCGGTGAGGCGCACCTCTATTATCCGGGAAGAAACGGCGACTTCTGGCCATCAATCCGGTTGTCAAATTGGCGGGATGGAATGGAAGATTACGAATATCTGACGTTGCTAAAGGCAAAGTTACCCCAGCTAACGCCTGAGAAGCAGGAACGGGCCAAGAACATCCTTGCCCTAAATACTCTGGTCTCCGCTCCACACGATTTCTCCCGCAATCCAAAAGATTTTGAACTGATGCGTACCCAGATCGCTACTCTGCTTTCACCTTAGTCCTCAGTCAGGCTTGCTTCACACCGATTGGTAGCACCCGTTTCACAGTAATGAGTCAGGACTTAAAGCGGCCTTCGACCTACGGCGTGGGTACCTTGGTATATCGTCGGAAGGATCTCTTTTGGCTATTTGCCTGGTTGTTGATGGGGGATTTCACCTTGACCCTCATGGAGGCCGTCATGCCGCAGTTGCTTCCACTTACCTTGAGGGACATCGGCGCCAGCAATATTCTGATTGGTATAATTGTCGGGAGCCTTCCGACCGTCATGAACGTGGTACTCAACCCTTTCATCAGCACGGCCAGCGATCGATTCAGGAGTTCATGGGGTCGTCGTATTCCTTTCCTGATGGTAGCCACTCCCTTTATCACATTGTTTCTGATCCTTTTGGGATACTCGGTTGAGATCGGTGCTTGGGTTAGCGGCACATCGGTGTGCCGGTATTTCGAAATTGAGGCGAGTCATGTGACACTCTTCATTATTTGCCTGTTTGTCGTTTTCTATCAGTTTTTCAATCTCTTCGTTGCATCTGTTTATTATTACCTATTTGCAGACGTTGTCCCAGCGCCCCTCATGGGAAGATTTCTTGGGATATTGCGCTTAGTCAGTCAATTGGCTCTTTTCGTTTGGGGGCGGTATATTTTCGGTTTTGCTGGTACGCACATGCGGGAGATCTATGTCGGAATCGGATTACTCTATCTGGTGTCCTTTTTGATCATGTGCTGGCGTGTAAAGGAGGGCAGTTATCCAGCCGTGCTCCCGAGAGCATCGGGCGGTCGGATTGCGGGATGGATCAAGACCTATGCAAAAGAATGTTTCAGCCATCCATTCTACTTGGGATTGTTTTTGATAACCGCCGTATGTTGGTTTGCAAACTCGGCAAACACACTCTTCATCTTCTTTTGTCAGGATACGTTGCATTTAGATCTGCCAGCGATCGGAATGATCAACTCATGGGGAACGCTCGTTACCATCCCCCTGGCGCTTATTTTTGGAGCACTTGTCGATAAAATCCACGGTCTGCGCATGGCGTTTTTGGGGGTTATCACAATGGGGGTGGGAGCATGTGGCGGTTTCTTCCTCGTTCACGGGACGACCAGTCTACTCATCTACTCGTTGGTCTATCAGGCCGGATTTCTCGCTTATAACACAGCAGTTATGCCGATGTTTATATCGCTGTTCCCCAAAGATCGATACGGTCAGTTCAGCTCGGCCAATGCGATGATATCGAGTCTGGGAATTGTATTCGGGAATCTCTTGTGTGGTCTGTTTGTTGATTGGATTGGAGACTATCGATGGCTCCTAGCCTGGCAGGGCGTATTCTTCCTACTCGCCCTCGTCCCGTTGATAGTGACGTATCGCGGGTGGATCAGGTTGGGCGGAGAGCGTAATTTTCGAACTCCGGTTTAAGATTCTGAGTCGTCGCTATTTTGTGGTTGGCCTTGAGGAGTCAAATTTCGGGGAGGATTTGTGTGGGAAGAGTGCTATCTTTCAACGCCATAGGTCCGACTGCGCACATAGGGTCTGATACCCAACCGAATGTCTGCAATAGCCCTCAGAAGATGGATATTGTCGATCCGTTGGGAACCTCCAATAGCAGTCTGACCTGGTTGTCTGCAAAGGTGGACACTATCTGAGCGACTTGAGCCAGGCCAGCCGATGTCTGGGCAATTAGTGGATCGAAAACGCCATTGACCGTCTTGTCGTGTGCCAAAGTGCGACAGATTTTGCGTCGGATTCTTTGGATGCGTTTTCATCGACACGCTACCTGATCCGTTACAGGGTAAATGGGCGTTCGCCCTGTAACAGATAGACTCCAGAAAGGACTACGACAGCACACACGCAACGTTTCCGGGCAAACGGTGCGTCAACCTCAGGTTTCCGGTGGGCGTAGTTATCGAGCGGAGGAGGGTGGCGCTGTAAAAGAATTGTTTTAGAAAGCCAGCTTGCTTTGGGAGCTTTAACTTTAGTCAGTTCGGTTGTACTCGAACGGAGATCTCGTTGTGAGGACTCGTTGCAGACGACGTCCGTTCCGCCCTCTTCTACATTGAGGGGTCGAAGGGCGAATACATTGTGCGCAGTTATCTCTTTCCTGCGCTTGCCATATCAGATGAGACGAATATGGCACTACTTCATATCAATATTCATATCAAATATTTTAAAGAGTTGCCTTGTTTGTGCGAATAAATTGTCCTAATCTCACTAGAGCCCCCTCCAATTTCACCGCTATGCAACTCGACGAAAACAATCTATTCATATCAATAAAAAGATCTAATCTTTTTGAGTGCACTGAACGGCGGATCCGAGGTGTTTGCGCCCTACAGCTGGCATCCCGAATTGGCCGTTTTTAATAGGTATTAACATCCAACCCAACTTATGGTGCGACACCTGATATTTACTTCGATGGTGGCTCTGGCATCGGCCATAGCGGACGTGAAGCTGGCTCCCCCCTTCCAGGACGGGGCCGTTCTCCAGCGCGACAAGCCATGTCCAGTTTGGGGTTTGGCCGATTCAGGAGAGGCGATTCAGGTGACCTTCAAAGGCCAGAACAAACAAACCACCGCAGACCAAGAGGGGAAATGGAAGATTCAACTCGATCCGTTGAGCGCCTCAGCCGAACCGGCGGAGATGATCGTGTCTGGAAAGAACAAGATCGTCTTGCGCGATATCGTGGTTGGAGAGGTCTGGTTTTGTGCCGGCCAATCGAACATGGCTTTTCTGGTCAACCGGGTAAAAAACGCCTCCGAGGAAATGGCGTCCGGCAATTATCCTCAGATCAGAGAGTTCAAGATTGAGCGTGATGTGGCCGAGGCTCCGGTCGAAGACGCCAAAGGGAAGTGGCAGATGGCTACGCCGCAAACGGTCGGCGAATTCACCGCGGTGGGTTATTTTTTTGCTCGGGATCTTTTTCAGGAGTTGGGTGTGCCGGTCGGTTTGATCAATGCTTCCTGGGGCGGGTCCTACATTGAGTCTTGGCTGGCGCCGGCAGGACTGGAAAAAGACGAGGCCGGACGAGGGGCTGCTAAACGCTGGCAGGGCATCTTGACCAAGGAGCCGCCTTCTCCTGATGGCGAGCGCAAAACTTTATCCGTCAAACTCAAGAAGGAGGTGGCAGGAGGAATGTTCAATCACATGGTCCATCCCTTCCGTCATTATGCTTTGCGGGGATTCCTTTGGTACCAAGGTGAGGCGAATACTCCGCGTGCGGGGGGGTACCGGGGTCTTTTTCATTCTCTGATCACGCGGTGGCGGGAGAGCTTTGGCCAAGGAGATATCCCGTTCTATTGGGTTCAACTGCCCAACTTCCAAAACTCGGGACCGGACAATACAGAGCGTGCGGTGTTAAGAGAGGCTCAGCAAAGCGCCCTCAAGTTGCCGGCCACTGGGCAGGCTGTGACGATCGATATCGGCGAGGTTGCCGATAACCATCCAAAAAACAAACAGGATGTGGGCAAGAGATTGGCCCTTGTCGCTCTGGCTAATGTTTATGGGCTGAAAAAGCCTTACAGTGGGCCCCAAGTAACCAAGGTTGAAAGAGACGGAGCGCGACTGCGGATATTTTTCTCCCACGCGGAAGGCGGATTATTAGCCAAGTCGCAACCCCTTACGGATTTTAAGATCGCAGGGCAGGACGGAAAGTTTCAGCCGGCAAATGCGGTGATCGACGGGGAGACATTGCTCGTGGACGCTCCCACTGTCCCGGAACCCACGGTCGTGCGATACGCCTGGCGCAATGCCCCGGACGCGAGCCTCTTCAATCAATCCGGTTTGCCCGCGGCTCCCTTTCGCACCGATAAACTATGAAAACCTCCAATAAATCTCTGGGCCATGCCGATCACACGCAATCGGCTCATAGCAAAGGACTGCCGGGGCGGATGCAACGCCCGATCAAGATCACCATGCTGGGCGCCGGCAGCGGTTTCACGCCGCGGCTGGTCAACGATGTTTTACGAACGCCTGGTCAGGTCGGTGGTGTGATCGCCTTGGTGGATATCGACGAAGAGAGGCTCCGCACCATGAAGCGGCTGATTGAAAAATTGATCGGGAAAATCGGAGCCAAAGGGTGGCGTGTGGTGGCGAGCAGCAACCGTCGCGAAGTGCTGAAAGGGACTGACTATATCGTTAATTGTATTGAAGTCAGTGGGCTGGAGTGTGTGCGATACGACAACGATATCCCGCTCAAGTACGGGGTGGATCAATGTATCGGCGATACCATTGGCCCGGGGGGCTTGTTCAAGGGATTGCGGACCATCCCGGTCTGGCTGGAGGTCTTGAAGGACGCCGAACGCCTGTGTCCTCAGGCGCTGGTGTTAAACTACACCAATCCGATGAGTATGATGTGTCTTGCCGCAGGGAGAACTTCTTCGATGCAAGTGGTGGGTCTTTGTCACTCGGTGCAGGGCACCAGTCAGTTATTGGCGAAACGGGCTGAAATCCCGTACGACGAGATGGAGTGGGAGTGTGCCGGCATCAACCACCTTGCCTGGTTCCTGAAACTTCGCTACCAAGGTTCGGACCTCTATCCCTTGCTAAAAAAGAAAGCCCGGGCGGACTTGGCTGGCCGGCCGTTTGATCCGGAGGACGCGAAGGATCTTTTCCGGAAGGACATGATGCTTCATTTCGGCGCCTTTATTACGGAATCAAGCGGACATCTTTCGGAGTACCTTCCCTACTACCGCAGACGGAAGGATATTTTAGAGAAATATGGCCGCGATGGTTACCACGGTGAGTCGAGCTTCTACGCCAACAACTGGCCGACCTGGCGCAAAAATGCCGACGCCCGCCGCCTGGCCATGCTGAAGGGAAAGGAGCCTATCGAGTGGGAGCGGAGCTGGGAATATGCCAGTTGGATCATCGAGGCGCGCGAGAAAGACACGGCCTTTCGCATCCACGGCAATGTGATGAACTCCTCTGCGGGCCGGGGGTGCCTCATCACCAACCTTCCCGCTAATGGCTGCGTGGAGGTTGCCACCATGGTGGATCGCAATGGCTTAAATCCAACCCGGGTCGGGGATTTGCCAGCACAGATGGCGGCATTGTGCGCCTCAAACATGCATGTCTTCGATCTGGCCGCCACGGCAGCTATTGAGCGCAGCAAGGAAGCGGCGATCCATGCGCTGTTACTTGACCCTCTCACCAGCGCCATCTGCAGTCCCGCCGAGATCAAGGCCATGACGTTGGAAATGTTCGCAGCGGAAAAGGCCTTTTTACCTAGTTACCGATAAAATCATTATGTCCACCCCGTTTACCCGTTCTCTGATTAATCATGAAATCCGCCAGGCAAAGGCTGTGGCTGAGCATTTTGGGTTCGCCCTTCCGCCCTTCGCCTTTTGGGTGCCCGACCAATGGCAGACGGGATCGGACGATCGCACGGAAATCCGCGAATGCATGCTGGGCTGGGATGTGACGGATTTTGGCAGCGGCGATTTTTTTAATATCGGCCGGGTTCTCTTTACCCTGCGCAATGGGCGGCACGGTGACCCGCGCTACCCGAAGTCTTATGCGGAAAAGCTCCTTATCGATCCGGAGAATCAGCGTGCCCCCGCCCACTACCACCGTTCCAAGCGAGAGGACATTATCTGCCGTTGTGGTGGCAATATCATCGTTCAGCTCACCAAGGCTGACTCCGAGGGCCAGCCTTCGGTCGAGGATGTCGTCGTGCAGGTCAGCGGGGTCACCCGGCGCTTTAAGGCCGGAGAACATATCCGACTCCGGCCGGGCGAGAGTGTGACCATTCCGCCAGGGACGATCCACCAGTTCTGGGCTGAGGAAGGGACCGGCTATGCCATGGATGGAAAACGGTTCTCGCTCAGTAGCGAGATTTCCTCGGTGTGTGATGACAAAAACGACAACGTCTTTTTTACGGACTGGGCGGCGCGTTTTCCGGTGATTGTCGAAGACGAGCCGGCACAGGCTTGGCTATGCCACGAATATCCGGCTGCCTAGCATGCCATCCGCTCGCTTCTCGCGAATTGCCGTCACAGCCATTTTTCTCGCGCTCAAGACCTCAGTAACGGGCAGTTCCGCTGAACCCAAGCCGGATGAAATCTGGCTCTGCGGGGGGCAGTCGAACATGGCGTTTCAAGTGTCCAACTCTGCCGAGGGAAATCTTATTTCCGAGCGCATTGGGGGAGCGAAAGTTTTCCTGTATGAAAACGGGACATGGGTTCCGGTCAGCAAAAAGAACGTCGGCTCCCTTTCCGCGGTGGCGGTGGCCTTCGCGATGGAGCGTTCCATCCGCACCAGCAAAGCGATTGGAATCTGCGTCGCGGCCCGGGGTGGCACGGGCATCGAAGCGTGGCTTCCTCTCGCCGCCTTCCCCGATACGGCGGAGAGTTCACGTCTGAAGGCCCTGGCCTCCGATCCGGAGGTGTTGCAGGCGGCTCGGGAAGACCAGGCGGACTTTAAGGTCTATGGAAAACACCGGCTGGCGAAATGGTCGCTGGGCCGGGCTGTTCCCGGCAGCCTTTTTGAAGAGCTCGTCCGCCCCTTGGGCTCCCTGCCCGTCGATGGCGTGATTTGGTACCAGGGAGAATCCAACGCCAGCAATCCCGCCCAGGCGGATGAATATCGCGTCTGGCTTGAACACCTGATCACTGCCTACCGGGGTATTTTCCACAACGAAAAGCTGCCCTTCGTGATTGTCCAGCTTCCCGACTATGTCTCGAAATCCGCTGCAGAACAAAAGGGGTGGGAGATCGTTCAGGAGGCCCAGGCCGCCGTCGGGGCAAAAGCTCCCTTCGCCGTGACCGTCCCGATTTTCGATCTCGGCGAACGCGAAAGCATCCATCCCCGCCGCAAGTTGGATGTCGGAAAGCGCGTCGAACAGGCGGTCTTCGAGAAGGGCTTTCCTCTCAAGACCAATCCAGCCCATCAGCCGGATTGAGGTGAGACTCGCGTCTTAAGTTCCCTCGCTCCCTTGGAGGAGGGGCAAGGGTTTTCCCTGGGCATCCAGCAGGCCGAGGTGGAACTTCCATGCTCCATTCCAGCGGTGGAGAGATTTGACGAGGATGTCATTCCAGCCTTTGCGAAGAGGCACCGAGATGCGGAACTCATCTTCCTGAAGACCCAGCGCGGCGGGTTGATGGAAAGCGGTCTCTCCGTTTATCGTGATCAAACCGCTTCCGCTCAGTCCTCCAAAGAGTTGGTAGTTCCCATCGGATGGGCTCCAGACCTTGGTGTAGGCGAAGGCCACCGCGCCCTGAGCCGCACTGCCTGAGCCCTGGCGTTCGTCGAAGTATTTTTCAAGAGGAATGGCGCCGAACGTTTCGCCGCCTTGGTATTTGATCCAGCGAACGGGAGCGCCCTGTCCCCACCAGCCCTGGTATTCGGCGGCGAGGTTCACCGGTTTTTCCGCAGCGTAGGTGACCTCCAGCCCGTTCCAATTCGGGTCCGGGAAAGGGCCGATGAGGTGCCAGCTTTTCAGTAGGCCCCTGCGGTTTTTCTCCCGCGCGGCGATCTGGTCACGCAAATCCTGCGGAGCGTCGGATGCCTTGAAAATGGCCAGCGCGTTGATGAGCCATTCCGCCGCATTGTGGTAGTAGGGTCCGACGGCATTGCCATGAAAGCGGAATTCCGCCCGGCCATTGGTCACGCGAAACGGAAAGGCCCGCGTCTTCCAGAAACCCGAGCGAAGGGGCGTGCCATCGAGGACAGGCTCCTCGTTGACATCGAGGAATGTGGTCGCGATGCCGACCTGATCCGAATGCCAGCCCACGACCTCGCGGCTTCCGGTGACCAATGCTCCCACATAATCACCGTTGGGGAGGTCCACACGAAGGATGGCGGGATTCACCAACGGATGAGACAGCGGGAAATAGCGGTTGCCGTTAATGGACAAAGGAACCAGATATTCGGCCGGTGATTGCGGGCTGATGAAATCCTGCAAGAGAGGGTCGGGGCCCTTCTGGTCGTAGTCCGCGGTGCGGGTCAATTGCTTCGTCCAGCCGAATCCCCGCTTTGGGAGGTAGCGCGTGCCGGTATTTATTTCTGTCCAGCCCGGAGCCGCACCCGCCTTGCCGAAATCAAACTTCCTGACCGCGTTCGTCGCTTGCAGCCAGGCGGAAGGTTGCAGGCGTGACTGAGCATTGAGTTCGGTCGTGAGAGAGGTGAGGCGGTTCCTGAGCGTTTCCGCGAGTGGCGTTGCCTCCTTGACGTACGGGGAGAAGTCGGTGGTCTCGGCGGGGATGTACGCTTTCTGATCGGCTTGCCGCAGAAGCGGGGCAACGCTTGGAGCGATGTCGTCATGCCGCCGGCTGGCGAGCGAAATGCGGTTTCTCCATTTTCGAATGTCGGCGGCAACTTTTCGGGCGTCCCTTTCGCCCGCGGCCTGGAGCGTGAGAATGCCCCATGTCGTGACGCTGGGCAGTTGAAGCTCCAGCGCGCCGTCGGGCAGGCGTTTGATGGTGATGTTCACTATTTCCTGGGCGCCCAATTCTTCGAAGCTGGCTTGGGTTAACTTGGCAGCCGTCGCCGGGTCGAGCCTGAGCCGGATGGTGGAGGGGCCTTGCGGATAGGACTGATCCTTCTTCAAGTCGAGGCCGTAGTTGAGAATGTGGACGCTGTGCATGGGGCCATTGCCATGGCGGAACACGTTGACCCACACATCTCTATCAAGTCCCTGCGTCTCCAGCATTGGATTGGAGATCCGCAATTTGTCGGCGAGGGCCTTGTCCGAGGCAAACTCTGCCAATCCCATGTCGACGAATTGGCGAGGATCGTTTGATTGCTGAGAGCGTATCGCGATGACATTGCGTCCCCGCACCATCGCCTTGCGGGCCTCCATGCTGACAGGGAGAGAATGGATTCCGCTCCATCGTGTTTTCGAGCTTCCCGCGAACACGCCGTTGATGAAGACCTCGAAACCGTCCCCGGGGACCTCCATTTCGGCGCCGACCCACATGACCTTCACACCCTGCTGGCTGAAATGAATCACCGGCTCCTCGGGTACCTCTTCAAGTTGTACCTCCCGGCGCATCCAGACCTCTGGTCCGGGCCAGTCTGTCTTGGCCCGCTTGCCATATTGTTTGAAAGAGCCGATGGGAGTTGCTCCCTGCTGCCATTTTTGATCGTCGAATGAAGGCTGGGCCCAATCATCAGCCGGCTTTTCAAAGGTGTAGCGCCAGATGGACTCCTCCTTCTGGCCAAGCGGAAGGAGGTATCTCGAGAGTTCCAGGTAGTTCTTCGCTTCTGCCTCGGAAACCGTGATCACGCGGCCACGGCCAGGGCTTGCCGCGAGCGCGGCGAAAGCATTGGCCGTTCGCGGCATGAGTTGTTCATCATTGCCGCCGCATTCTCCCCAAAGGGCTAGCGTGCCGCCATTGCGCACAAACTCGCTCAGAGCGGCGACCTGCGGCGCGGAGATCGCGTCCACGTTAGGCAGGATGATCATGTGATAACGCTTGAGACGTGCCAGCACCTCCGCGTCGTCAAAGACCTCCGGATAGCCGAAGATCAAGGCTTCCCAAGGCCGGTGATGATCTTCCAGCAGGCGTGCGACCGATGTGAAATTTTTATAGTGAGGGCTATCGGTTGAAAAAGAAGAGAACTGCCGCCAGAAAAGCGACGGCATCGAAAGAACCATCGCCGTATCGGCGACGTTCTCCCGGTCTACCAGAAGTTCACGCCTGGCGTTGACGAATTGGGCGAAGTCCTTCAGCGGTTGGTAAATCGGGACACCCAGATTCCCTTTATTGTGGAGCGAGAAGGTGTAGGCCCACACGGGAACGGCGCCATTGGCGTAGGCCTCGGCACCGTAGATGATAAAGGGCATGCGCAGGTCCTCACTGAAGCGGGCATCCGGATACTGCACGAGGCGCACCGGTTTTTTGTGGAGACCGGACGCGTCACCCACTTTGTAGTAAACGGTCGACTCCGCCTGGCGTGCCCCACCGAGAGAGGGCTGAAGCATGACGGCGGCCTCGATCCACACGATGTCCGAGGTTTGGGATTGAAGCGTCGCCAGCACTCGCTTTCCGGTGATGCCGGCTTGGTTGCCCTCATAGGCCATGACCGGCCGTCCTCTTTGGAGCGAGTAATCCTGCGCCTTCTTTACGAAATCTTTCCAGACATTGACCTGCAGGATGGTGGAAAAACGAATGAACTCATGCATGAGCGGATCACGAATCAGAATCTCTGCGCGTTCCTGAGGCGGCGGGGCTCCGGTGGAGTAAGGCACGTTCAATCGTTTTCGTGCGGCAGCCACGGCGTTGCGAATATTGAAGCCATCGAGAGTCGTCAGGCCGAGCGCCTTCAACTTATCGCCGGGGAAATTCTTTTTGAGGTGTTCGACAAATTGGGCGTTCAAAGAATCCTCAAACCCCATGCCCAGCACACTCAGGGGATTGCAGATGTTATCCTGGAAAAAAACATCCGCGTAATCCGTCATGCGGAACATGTGCTGGCCAAGCATGTGGTTCCATCGCTCGGACGCAGGGTTGGCTCCGTATTCGCCGTTGTAGACCTCGTCCACATAGCGCCCTAGACTGCCGTCCTCCCGTACTGAGATGCCGTTTTGATAGAAATAGTCCCAGTGGGATGCCGTATCGAGAATATGGGCGTCATATTCGTTGGCTTGGTTGACGGTGATGGCGACGCCCCGGTTGCGGTAGATATCGCCGGGGTTCATGGTCATGCCACCCCAGAAATCGATGGAGTCCGGGTCGAAGTCCTCCAGAAGCTTCAAACGTTTTTCATCATCCCAGGTCTTGGTGAAGGTGCGGACGGGACAAAGATTCATGACCACGTCCTGAATCCAGGCAATGTCTTCCTTGCGGGGATCGGGCACCGGGTTGGCGGGAGACTGGGCTAAAAGGCCAGTCGTGGACACAATAAGGGCGCAGAGGGGGGGCAATCGGATCATGGAAAAAGGCGTGAAGTCAGGAGTTCAGCGAACCGAGCTCAACGATTTTCGGGTGCGCTAACGGACTGGGTTTCGGGGGCTCAGGCATCCAATGACCGACAAACTGGCTAGCCAAAAGGCGGCCAATATCCTCCAGAGGATTCTGAACACCGGCAACCGTGAGATGGCTTTTGGCGCTGGGAATGAAGGGGCGGTAGTCGGACATCAGGTCGACGCAGACCATTTGCTCCACTTGAGGTAGCTCCTTGCGCAGAGCCAGTTGTTCCAAGCCGGAGAGTAGGGGATTGAAAACACAGATGACGCCGTTGAGATCGCGATGGCGCTCGAAGAAAAGGCGCAGGATATCCTCGCGTTGGCCCAACGGCAGTCCGAAGGCCTGGCAGATCGCGTTTTCCGGGAGTTCGAGTTGCTCTTCTTTGGCCGCCTGGATGAAGATGCGGCTCAAATCCACGGCAAATGGGTCGGAGTGACGCCCCTCGGTGAAGGCGGTGAGAAGGCTGATTTTCGTTTTGCCGCGAGCCTTGAGCCATTGCAGAACCTGGCGTGCGATTTTTTCATGCTCTTCGCTGATGCTGGGCATGGGAATCTCCGGGAACGTCCGGCCGCAGCCCACCACAAAAAGGCCCCGGTCGATCAGGCGCATGATGTTCATGCGATGGCTTAAGTTGGGCCGCAACCAAAGGACGCCATCGACTCCGCGGCGCACAATTTTGTCCACAAACTCGGGATGGACCGCCTCGTCGGGCGGGGCATTATAGATCATTTCGATGCCCCAATGATGCTGATCGCATTCCGCGAGGAACCCTGCGAGAAGCCGATGAACCGCAGGTTGGCCAAAATGCTCGGGGTACTCTTCACCGGCCCATACGGGAGGTACGATCGCGATGACATGATCGGTCTGCCGCTGGCGTTTCTTTTCCCGTCCGCTTTCACCGGAGATGCCGGGTTTTTGAGCGGCCGCCTTCTGCTCGTTTTCGAGTGAGCGAGCGAGATAGATGCCGTCTCCCTTGCGAATCTCCAGGATGCCTTTGGTCTTCAGCAATTGAATGGATCGCTGGATCGTCTGATAGGAAACCTCATAGTCCAGAGCCAGCTCACGCAACGCCTTGATACGGGTTTTCGGCTGAAGATTTTCCTCGCACATGTGGTCGAGGAGACGGTTGGCCACCCGGATATGCAGAAGGCGGTCGGATGATTTCTCAAGGGTGCTAGACATAGGAATTTTTCGTTAGGTGCGTGTGATCGGCGGTGCGGTGAACTGAGATACCTTCATGTTTATCGGCTCTGCTATCGCGAATGGTTCAAATTTCCATTCATCGATCTCTCCGTCCCACTCTTGTTCGGTCGCGCGCGATTCATCACGAACTTTTGCTCCGATGGTGAAGGACTGGTTGGGTACCTTGGAATTAAAGTTTACGTTTTGAGCCGAGCCGACTTCTTCTCCGTCGACAAAAAGGGTGACTTTCCGCGCCTGGGCATCCCAGACCAGCTGGAAAAAATGCCACTTCTCGTCGTCGTAGCGTTTGCTCGTGGTGAACTGGCTTCCCACCCCGCGGGTCGGGACACTGAGGAATCTGAGGGCACCATTCACCATGTTAAGATCCCATCCTTTGAAACGCGAAAGTATTTGGCGGGTTCCGGCCAAACTCTGCACGCCGGCCATGGTCTCTGAGGCTGCGGCGTTATGAAACCAGCCACTCAAGGTCCATGATTTTTTATCGATTTCAATACGGCTCAGATCACCATCGAACATTAGGGCGGGATTCGAGAGCGCGTGCCGGCCGGAGGTTTGGCTTGCCACTTCAGAATTGGCCGGCTTGAGGACATTGCCCTCGGAACGAGAGAGCGGTTCCAGAGCGATCAGGCCGCCAATGGCTTGGGAGGGCTCTTCTTCAAAAGACCAGATTTCCTGGGCAAAAAGGCTGGAGGTCAGGCTAAAAACCAATCCAAGCAGATTTAGTAAAATTCGGATCTTGAGCGCAGTCATGTTCGGTTTCAGGGGGAATGGGGGATCCTACCAACTTTGGAATCGGGAATAATTCATATCAATATTGATATCTTTTAATTTATCAATATTTTTATTGCGTGGATCGATAAATAACCTTATTTGTCTCATTAAAGTCTCCAATAAACACCTTTTTGAAACTGTTTTTACATATAAACATATCACTTAATATATCTATAAAAAAGTGATGTTCCTTCAAGAACTGAATAACACCCACCCCATTCACTTTCACCCGCCACGCATCCCCCATGCAAGCATCCCCCCCTGCCTTTCACAAGTTCACTCCTTCCTCACGCCACGCATTTTCCCTTATGGAATTGCTGATCTCCGTTGGAATTATCGCCGTTGTCGCGAGTTTGCTTCTGCCGGCCGTGAAGGGACTGGTGAAGAGCGGCCATTCGGCGAAGGATGCGGCGAACCTTAAAGCGATTGCCCAGGCCAACATTGCTTATGCCGCAGACAACGACCAACGGTGTGTCGTGGGTTTTACCGCCGTTTCAACAGGGTTGAGTAAAACTTGGTACACGGAGCTTCGCCCCTACCTTGGCAAAGAGGCGGGATCAGAGACCAACCGAGTGGGTTATTTGCCGGTGCTGATTTCTCCAAGTGACCCAACCAAAGGGGGAATCTGGGGACCGAATGCCATTGCTCCGGAAAGCTACGCTCGGCGCAGTTATGCGATCAATTATTTCGCCCGGGAATTTCTGTCCGGGTCGACCAAGGAATATCGGGGGCGAAAAATGACCACCATGCCTCTGTCGAGCATGATCTTTGTCGCGGACTATCCGGCGATACAGGTGGGCACACATGGCATTTCCCCCAATACAGAATCCTCCGTGGCGGCCTTGCCGCGAAACTGGCACTCCGTTCCCGATATGGCGCAGTTCGTATTTTTGGATGGGCACGTTGAAATGATCAATGTGAACGAAGTGCAACCCTCCGGCCAACGGTATGCCGAGGCGTGGGGGTCGGCTCCGCCGGTTGTTCCCAAGTAGATATCGCAACATGACCGGCACGTCGGGCAGATGGATTGTGGAAGCGCCCTCCGGGCGGCCGGATGTCGCCTCGGATTTGCCCATGTCTCCGGCCCATCGCTCCAGTTTCTCCATGGTTTCCCTGCGTCAAAAGATCGAGCCCTATCTTTGGTTGGCCCCTTCGATACTTCTACTCGCCGTCTTTCTCTACTTCCCCGCAGTGGATGGGATGAAGGCCGCATTTTACGAGTGGAACGGCGGCGCCATTCGGCGCTTCGTCGGCTGGGACAATTTTCTCCGTGCCGCCCGGGATGTGACGCTTTGGAAATCCTTTCTCCTCGTGGGCATCCTGGTGGCCGCCAATGTGGTGCGGATGATTCCTTCGATTCTCACGGCCGTCGCCATTCATCGACTGAAAAGCGCCGGCGCTTCCTATCTTTACCGTATCGCTTTTGTCATTCCGATGATTATTCCAGAGATGGTTTGGCTGCTTATCTGGAAGTACTTTTTCGATCCGAATCTCGGCGTCCTCAACGCTGTGCTGCGCGCCACCGGAGGTCTCTCTCTTCTCGCCGCGATGGATCGCTCGCTTGGTTGGGGAGGCCTGTTTGTGGAGGGTTCCGATCCCGCATGGCTAAGCCATAGCGCATTGATTGTTCCCTCATTAATCATCTGGGGGTTCCCCTGGATTGGAGTGGTCGGCGTGCTGATCTATCTGGCTGGTCTCAATAACATCGACAGCTCCCTCTATGAGGCCGCCCGGGTGGACGGAGCGGGGCCGGTGGCGCAGTTTTTCAAAATCGAGATTCCGCTCATCGCGACTCAGATCCGGTTGAACTTTATCCTGATGATCGTGGGAACCCTGCAAGCCTACGGCCTTGTGCTTGTCTTGCTGGGGGATGCCGGAGGACCAGGCGGCGCCGGCATGATGCCAGGCCTCTACATGTTCCGCAAAGCCTTCGTTGATCGCGAAGCCGGCTATGCCTGCGCCATCGGCATCATTCTGTTCATCTTTATCCTGGGCGTCACCTCGCTCAGCAACCGGTGGAAGGTCGAGAAATGAGCGCGGCGAAAACCTTGAGGCAGGATCTTCCCTACCACCTCTTCATCCTCGCGGTGTTGGCGCTCACTCTGTTTCCGATCTGGGTTATGGTTGCCATTAGCTTCAAAAGCAGCGGCCAGTTTTTCTCCCAGCCCTTCACATTCACCTGGCCGCTGCATTGGGAAAACTACGCCCGAAGCTGGCTCACGGTGAAGGATGGCATTCTGAATAGCGTTTTCATTTCAGTCGGCGCGACGCTGGGTGCCATGCTGGCGGCGATTCCCGCCGCTTATGTGTTGGGCCAGTTGCGCCCGGCCGGCGCCCGGTTCCTCTGGGGCCTGTACTTGTTCCTTTTGATGATGCCCGCTGTGGCCAATCTCATCCCCCTCTTCACCCTGCTTGGTCAGTTGAATTTGTTGAATTCTCTCTGGGGTCTCATCTGGGTCGGGACCGCCGCCGGCCAGGTCTTTTCCGTCTTTGTCTTGAAGCATTTTGTCGAAGATCTGCCGAAGGACCTCTTCGAGGCCGCGGAGATCGATGGCGCCAGTCATTTTGCCCGCATGGTGAACATCGTGATCCCCTTGAGTCTGCCCATTCTCGCCACCATCGGTGTCATGCGTTTTATCCACGAGTGGAATAACTTCATCCTTCCGCTGGTTGCCATCCGGGATGAGGAAAAGCTCCCGCTCGTCGTGAAGCTCTTCCAGCTCGATGGCGCCTACGTCAAAGACTACGGCGTGCTGATGGCCGCCTATGTATTGGCCTCGGTTCCCCTCGTTCTTCTTTTCCTTGCAGCCATGAAATCCTTTGTGCGCGGCCTCTCCAGCGGCGCGGTCAAAGGCTGACCCCATCCGATTATGCCTACCGCCGAAACTCCTGTTAACAACCCATCCGCTCCGGCTGTCGATCCCCAGCTCGACTGGCGGCGCAGCGACCCGGACTTCATCGTTTATTTGCCCAAGGGCGGCGACCACGCCGACACCGATAACGAGCATTTTTTGGTTTTCGAGTCTCCCCGTGGTGATGAGCTCCTGGCCATGTGGACCCAGAGCTCCGTGGAAAATTTTGGCAACAACCACATCATGTTCGCGCGTTCCTCCGATGGCCGTGCTTGGTCCGAGCCGGAAATCATCGCCGGCTCCCGTGGGCTGGATGATTCCGGTTTGCAGGCGAGCTGGGGCTTCCCGGTCGTCAGCCAAAAAGGGCGCATCTATTGTTTTTATCTCAACGAAACCGGCCGGGCCGATATCGACCGCGCCACCACTGGCACCATGGGATGCATTTTTTCCGATGATATCGGCCGCACTTGGGAGCAGGGCGGAGTGGTGCCGATGCCGCGGCACGCGTTGGATCATCCCGATGTGGACATGCCGAAAAACTGGATCGTCTGGCAGATCCCGATCCGCTTGCAGAACGGCAAGGTCTTCACCGGATACACGCATTGGACCAGCAAACATTGGCAGGATAACCCTCCCTTGGGCTGGTACAGCCGGGACAGTCGCTGCCACTTCATGACGTTTGAAAACGTCGATGAACATCCCCCCGCCGGGGAGCTGGAGGTCACCTGGACGCCGGATAATCAACAGGGCCTTGAAGTTGCGTTTCCGAGTGTCCCCGGCCTTTCGGTGGCCCAGGAGCCCAGCGTGGTCCAGCTTCCGGATGGCCGTTTGTTTTGCGTCATGCGCACCTTCACCGGGTTTATCTGGTATGCGGTTTCCTCTGATGATGGAGCTAGCTGGACCAAGCCGGAAATCCTGCGGAACCATGACGATGGCGAGCCGCTGAAGCAGCCCATTGCATCATGTCCGCTTTATGGCTTGCGCGATGGTCGCTTCCTTTTGATTTATCACAACAACGACGGTCATGTGGGGGACTACAAGCCCTATCACGCCTTACATAACCGGCGTCCGGCTTTTATCGCGGTGGGGGAATACCGCCCGTCGGCCCACCAACCTATCTGGTTTGGGCCGGCGGTCCAATTTGCCGACACGGATGGCATTCCCATCGGGCCGAAGGGTACTAGCGAAATCGGCACTTATCCCAGCCTCACGGAGTGGCGTGGAGAGCGGGTGCTTTGGTATCCCGACCGCAAGTACTACTTGCTGGGCAAACATCTGACCGACGAGTTTCTCAGCCAGTCGGTCCCCAGACATGGCTAAGTATCGTCACGGGTTACTCGTCCTTATTGCCTGTTTTGCCATGCCCGCATTAAACGGGAAAACTGGTCCTCATGATCTCATACAGGGGTGGAATGCCCTTGATCGGATGGACTGGCCGTCGGCCACAGCATATTTTCGACGCGCGGCGGATCTCGCTGAGGCTTCCGCTGGAAGTCGCGCGGAGGCGCTTTATGGCCTGGGCCTGTCGTACGCCTACGCCACCCCCCCAAAATTAGAGGAAGCGCTCGCGGCCTTCGGGCAAATCACGAAAGACTATCCGTCGGAGGGTTGTGCGGGGTGGGCCGCCTTGGAGAGTGTTCTGCTTCGCGGACGGGCGGCCGATCTCGACAGAGTGGCGGAGGCTGAGGCCATGATGGAGATTGCCCGGCTGCATCCTGGCCACGCGGTGGTGCACGAGGCCACTCTTCGTGCGGCGATGAGCTTCCTTGAGGCGGGGCAGGGAGAGCGCAGTGTGACCTTGCTGCAGGATCATTTACGTCAATATCCAAACAACGCCGAGGCTCCGCTAATGCGGTTCCTCGTCGCCTATTGGAAGATGGAAATTGACGAGGACTACGAGGGGGCCTTGCCGGTTTTGCTTGAGTTGGCCGAGCACAATCTGGCCGAGCCCCGCCGCCGCGCCATGGTCATGTGGAGCATCGCGCAAATCTATCGGTTGCATCGTAATAACCTTCGGGCCGCCCTATTGTGGTACCGCCGTATCGTTGAGGAATTTCCGAATGAGATCACCACCGGCGATGCCCGACGCATGATCAGTCAACTGGAGCGAACGCAATGAAGCGCGGGTGGATTGCTCTCACTGTCGTGATCGCTCTCCTTGGGCTGGCCCAGTCGCACGCGGACACTCCCGCACGCAAGGAGATCCGTCTCGCGCTGTGTGTGGCGGATGACGCCGTGCTGAATGCCTTTCGTAGTACCGCGCGGGACTACGAGGCGATTCATCCCGATGTGAAGATCATCATCCAGGCTGTGCCGGAGCGATCCTATTCCCAATGGGTTAACACTCTGAGCATCGGAAAAATGCTGCCCGATATCGTACAGGCTCAATCCATCTATGGGCTGTGGGCGAGCCTCGCCGCCGAGTATTTTCAGCCATTGGGTGCCGCCGCCAAAGAGCCCAATGGCTACAATCGCGGCACGGATCTTGAAGGTGTGGCTTGGCGCTCGACCTTTCGCGACGATATGACCGCCGGCTACTGGCCGCACCTCACGGAAATTTACAGCGTTCCTGTTAACTTCGAGACCCGGCGCTTGTTTTATAACAAGGAATTGCTGAGCAAGCTTGGCGGGGTTGAGGTCCCTCCTTCCTCCCTTGATGCTTGGGAAAAAGTCTGCGAGCGCATTCGCCAGCGCGACCCCCGGATCACTCCGTTGGCGCTTTCCCGGGAATTTGTGCCCGACCTTTTGCAAAAAATCTACCGCCCGCTGGCTCACGATAAGGGGATTGACCTCGATCACTCCTATTGGGAGGATTGGCGCCCGGAGGTGACGCTGCGTCGGTTGAAGTCCGGCGAATGGAGTTTTCAAAACTCGCCGTCTCGGGAAGCTTTCACGGCTATGCGCCAGATCGGGCGGCAGGCCCAGCAGGGCTTTGCCACCACCGAGGCCTCGCAGGCCCGTTTCCTCTTTTTGTCCGGCCAGGCGGTTATGACTTTTGGAAGCGCCCGCGATGCCGCCGTCTACTATCAGCAGTCGGCCTTCCCTGTTGGCGTCTGCGATATGCCGAGGCCGGCCTTGGTAGACCGGGATGTCACTGCGCCGGTGCTCAATGAGGCCTCCGCGGGCAGCATTCATTTCATGGTTTCGCGGCAGAGCGCCCACGGAGAGCAGGCGGTGGATTTTCTGAAATTTCTGACGTCGAAAAAGGAAAACGAGACTCTTACCCAAAGCATGGGTTGGTATCCCGTCATCAAGGGAACCAAGGTTAAGCCGGAGGTCGAGGCGTTTGCTCCTCAGTTGGACGGGGTCAGCGGCCGCTCACCGGCTGTGGCGGTCGCTCCTTCGCTGCAGCTTTGGTTCGACCAGGAGTTCGCGCGCATGCTGGAAGGCGAAATCCCCATGGATCAGTTCCTAGCCGCCTTGGATCGCCAATGGTTGACGAATGGCGGGGCGGACATCCGCCGCCGGGATCGCATTTTCCACGATGCGGTGATCCGCAGTGAATTCAACAACTCGCGTCGCCGGGCCGGTCTTCTGTTCTCTCCGGGGCAGGCTTCCGATGAAACGCGCCAACTCGCCCTCGAATCTCTCATCTTACTGCGCTTTGGCATGGCGGCCCGCCAGGAAATTCTCGCGCAGGTCAAATAGGCTAGAAAACGTAGAATATATCAAAAAACATATCAAAAAAAATACTATAAATAATTCTTGATTGGCCTAGCTAATCCTTTTAAATCTCTCACTATTCCCTAGAAACATAACCCCACTATCATTCGATATCCCCCATGAAAATATCAAAAAACATATCATTGCTTTCCATGGCCTTCGTCGCTTCGGTGTCTTCGCTCCGGGCGACCGTGGCGACCTTGCAGGAGATCCAGGCTGCCAGCTCCAATATTTCTTATCAGTACAGCTTTGAGGGCACGTACTCGAGTGGTACGGGCACATGGCTCGACCAAAAAGTTGGTGCCGGCACGCCGGATCTGGTTCAAGGTCCGTTGGCTCCGACGAGGCTCGCGGAACAGAAAACCCCCGGCTACGACAGTTCAACGCACTACGCCGAGTTTTCGGCCTTCACGAGTGGCGCCCAAGGGGAGTCCTTGCTCTCGGATGGGACGATCACCTATGCGGCAGCGGGAACCATCGAATACCTAGTGCAGTTTGGTTCCATGACCGGGTCGAGATTTTTGATCTCTGGAGATGGTAGCGGCGGGAATGATCGTCTGCGTTTTCTCGCCACGAACAACACAGGGAATGCAGCGGTGATGACGCTTGGGACGAACACGGCGCAAACCCTGATCGGCGGGTCCACCTCGGTGGCGTTCAACGTTGGTGATTGGTACTATGTTGCCCAAAACTGGACCATCTCCGGCGGCATTGTCACGATGGATGCCTGGGTAGGCAACCTGACCGCCGGCGGACCTCTCATTCAAACCATCTCCGGCGCGAGCAATGCCTTCGATGGCAATACCACGACCGTACTGAACTTGGGTGGAGCCTCCAACACATACGCCATTGGCAACCTGGATGCGCTTGCGATTTACGGTTCGCAGTTGAACCAATCCACCATCCTTTCCCACTATAGCGCCATTCCCGAGCCGACCTCTCTTTTGCTAATGGGGGTCGCCGCCCTTGCGTTCCTTCCCTCGCTCAAGCGGAGATTGAATAAGGCGAGCTGATCCCTTTTACGACGTTCGACGGCAACTCGGCAACTTTTCCAGGCTGGGTGGGAAAGCCATCTGGCTTCGGAGTTTTTGTGAATTTTCTTCGTATTAGCAGGTTGCCTGCTGAAGGACGCCGACTGCCGTTTTTTGGAAATCTCCCGCCCAGGACCATCGACTCTAAGATTCACGATTGAACACTACTCCCATGAAAAACAAGGCAAGCCGTACTTTCTCTCACTTTCGATCAGCGCGAAAGGTAGTCTTCAGCTCCAGATGCCTCGGATTGATGATGGTCGGCGCAGCCATCGCCAGCGAGCCGTTGCCGATCTACGAGCCAAAGATCAAGCACGCTCCGATCTACTCCTTCCATCCCGCCGCGAAGCCGGTGCTCCAATACAACCACGACGTGGACATCGTGAAATTTAAGGGGAAATACTTCGCCGCCTGGAACGCCAATGAGAACCGCGGGGAGGATACGCCCGGGCAGTACAATTTTCTCAGCGTGAGCGATGATTTCGAGAATTGGTCGCCGCCCATCCGTTCCTTCATGACCGAGGCGGGCGCGAAGAATCCCGTCGATACCGATAATCAATGGCAGCCGAATTTCATCAATTGGCGGGACGAAACGCTCTTTTGCGCGTGGAGCGATTTCACCGCCCGCAAGACTTACATCAGTACCTCCACCGACGGCCTGCAGTGGAGTAATCGCGAGGTGCCGAATGCGCCGCCCTCGCTTGCCGGAACGGTTACGGGTTTTCCGACCAACCACGGTCTGCTCACCAGCAAGGGCGTTATGATGTTTCCGTGCAGCCTGCCTCCGGCGGAAAAAAAACACAAACCGTACCAAACCAAGTATGCCGCCGTGCTTCTCAGCAGTGATGGAGGAAAGAGTTGGACTTGGAGTGATCCGGTGACTGCGATCCCGTGGTCGGAATTCAAGGACAAACCTGCCGACGTAAAAAACGATCTCGTCGGGATTTGGGAGCCAATGTTGTTTGAGCAGGCCGATGGTAAGATTGGGCTGCTTATCCGCAACTCCACCGGGCCCGGCCTGCCCCACCAATTATTGCTCTACGCCACGAGTAGCGATCACGGGCAGACTTGGACCCAGGCCCGCCCCGTCGAGCTCGACACGCTCATTTCTCGCAACTTTGCCGTTTCGGGCGTTGGCACTAAGGACAGCCTGCTCATGGTGATGAATGATAACCATCCGCAGAAACCGAGGCCAAGACCACACGATCGCTACTTCCTGTCGCTCTTCGCTTCGCCGGTTTGCGATCCCGACTTGCTCCTGCCCGGTCCCGTCATCCAGCCCGAAGGAGGTCGCGCCTATTATCCCAATGGTTTTGTCGACAACGGCAAACTTTATGTGGCTTACACTTATCCCATTGGCATTAGCAGCAGTGTGGTCGAGTCGCTGCCGGACTTTACCCGCCCGTTCCTCATGCCGCGCGGCGGTCGCACCGGCTTGAAAATCGAGGACGGCTATGCGCTATTCGGGCAAAGGCAAAGTAGTCTGGGCTTGGTGTTGACCGAGAAGCTGACGAAGCAGCCTAAGCTGCGGCTCGCCTTCGACGTCAATATCCAGCACTACGATGGCACGGCCTGGCCGGTGCTGACGCTCGGCGGCAAGACCCGGCAGGGCGCCCTGCTTCGCGCCATCTATAGTGAGGAAAAGAAGTCCGATGTCTTCCAGGTCAGCACGGACGGTCAGACTTGGGTCGATATCGCTCCCTTTAAGATGCGGGCTTGGAATCGGGTCGAGGTGGAACTGACCGAGGCTGGTTTCTCGGTCTGGATCAATCAATCGAAGGCTCAGTCGTTCTCCGTCCCGCTGCTGCGCAAAATCTGCTTCGGAGGTCTCTACGAGGCGCCCGACTGGCCCATGGGCATGCAGACGGAGAAGGCCGCCAGCGACGTCCGGCTGAAACTTGAGTCAATCGTGGTTGAATAGGGGATTGAAGGCACCACCATGAAAAAAACGACGCTGCCTCTCTCTGCCATGTTTCGGGCCGGATCTCTTGGGTTGATGATCGTCGGAACGGCCACCGCCGCCGAGCCTTTGCCGATCTATCAACCCAAGATCGAGCGCGCTCCGATCTATTCTTATCACCCTGGGGCGAAGCCGGTTTTGCCGTACAACCACGATGTCGACATCGTGAAGTTCAAGGGGAAATATCTGGCCGCCTGGAATGCCAATGAAAACGGCGGTGAGGATACTCCGGGTCAGTACAACTACTTGAGCGTCAGTGACGACTTCAAAAACTGGTCGCCGCCCACCCGGCCTTTCATGAGCGCGGCGGGTGCGGAGAATCCTGTCGACACCGACAATCAGTGGCAGCCGAACTTCATCAATTGGCGTGATGAGACGCTGTTTTGCGCGTGGAGCGACTACACCGCCCGCAAAACCTACATCACCACCACGACCGATGGCGTGCATTGGAAGAACCTCGAAGTACCCAACGCCCCACCGTCCCTCGCCGGAAAAGTCACGGCTTTCCCCACCAACCACGGCCTCCTCACCAGCAAGGGAGTTATGATGTTTCCGTGCAGCCTGCCGCCTATCGAACAAAAGTTGAAGCCGTACCAAACCAAGTATGCCGCCATGTTAATGAGCAGTGACGGGGGCAAGACTTGGACTTGGAGCGAGCCAATGAGCTCGATCCCGTGGTCAGAGTTTCCCGACAGACCTGCCGACGCAAAGAATGATCTTGTTGGGATTTGGGAGCCGATGCTGTTCGAGCAAGCTGATGGCACGATTGGCTTGCTGATTCGCAACTCCACGGGCCCCGGCCAGGCGCATCAGCTCTTGCTCTACTCGACCAGCAGTGATCACGGCCGCACTTGGACTCAAGCCCGTCCGGTCGAGGTCGACACGCTGATCTCGCGGAACTTCTCGGTTTCCGGCGCGGGCACTCCCGACAGTTTACTGATGGTCATGAACGACAACTATCCGCAGATCCCACGCGGGCGGCCGCACGACCGGTACTTCCTGTCGCTCTATGCTTCGCCCGTTTGTGATCCCGATCTGCTCCTGCCTGGTCCCCTTATCCAGCCGGAAGGGGGGAGGGCGTATTATCCCAACGGCTTTGTCGAGGGTGGTAAACTTTATGTCGCCTACACTTATCCTCGCGGCATCTACTGCAGCGTAGTCGAGTCGTTGCCGGATTTCACGCGACCGTTCCTAATGCCGCGTGAAGGACGTACCGGTTTAAAAATGGAGGGTGGCAATGCGATCTTCGAACAAAAGCAGGCCAGTCTGGGTTTGGTGCTCACGGAGAAGCTGACCAAGCAGCCCAAGCTGCGGCTCATATTTGACGTGAACATCGGCCACTACGACGGTACGGGCTGGCCTGTGCTGACCCTCGGCGGCAAAACTAGGCAAGGCGCGATTCTGCAGGCTGCCTATAGCGAGGAAAAGAAAACCGATGTCTTCCAGGTCAGTACGGATGGCAAGACTTGGGTCGATGTCGCGCCATCCAAGATGCAGGCCTCGAACCGCGTTGAGGTGGAGTTGACCGGGGAGGGGTTCTCGGTGTCGATTAACCAGTCGCCAGCCCAATCATTTTCAAGCCCGGTTCTGCGCAAAATCTGCTTCGGCGGGCTCTATGAGGCTCCCGAATGGCCGATGGGCATGCAGTCCGGCAAGGCGATCGGCCACGTGCGGCTCAAGCTGGACTCTATCGCGGTCGAGTAGCTGTCCCTCTGGTCCGATCACGGAAGATCCCTCACGATGAGTTTGCACTCCAGTCTGTCCGCCGGAAGTTCCCGCACGAGATTTGTCGTGGTCGCATTCTGTTTTGTCCTTGCGATCATCACGTACATGGATCGCGCCTGCATCGGTGTGCTCTCCTCCGCCATCCGGGCGGATCTTGGCTTGTCGATGCAGCAGATGGGGTTTGTCTTCAGCGCCTTCACAATTTCCTACGCGCTGTTCGAAATCCCTTCCGCGTGGTGGGGGGAAAAGGTCGGTGCGCGCAGCGTGTTGGCCCGCATCGTCAGTTGGTGGTCGGCCTTTACCATGCTCACCGCCGCGGCGGGCGGGTATACCAGCCTGCTGGTCATCCGGTTTCTTTTTGGAGCCGGCGAAGCCGGGGCCTGGCCCAACGCGACGCGCGTCTTTTCGCGTTGGATTCCGGTCCGTGAGCGGGGGCGGGTGCAGGGAGTCTTTTTTGCCGGTGCTCACCTCGCAGCGGGAGTCGCCCCCCCCATTATTATTCTGGTCCTGCAGCCGCTGCTCGGGTGGCGCGGCGTTTTTCTTTTCTTTGGTGTATTGGGAATCTTCTGGGCTCTGGCTTGGTACCGTTGGTTTCGTGACCGGCCGGAAGATCACCTCGGCGTGAGCGCTGCGGAACTCGCTTATATTCGTCAGGATGGTCCCGAGATCGCCGAGGGCCATGGCGCCGCGGGGTCCGCCGTGTGGCGGGCCTTGCTGACGAGCCCGCACATGTGGCTGCTTTCCTTGGTCTCGTTCGCCAGCAGCTACGGTTTTTATTTTGTCATAACCTGGCTGCCGACCTTCCTTGGCACATTGGGCCTTTCCCAGGCGACATCCGCTATCTATGCGGGCTTGCCCATGATCTTTAGTATTCCGGCCGACATCTTGGGCGGAGCTGCGACGGACGCGCTGGCTGCCAGATTCGGCTTTCGGCTCGGGAGGGCTATCGTCGGCGGCGCGGCCTTTGCCGTGGCTGGTGTGTCGATGTTTCTGGCAGCGCACATGACCAGCCCTCATTTGATCGCTCTACTACTGGCCGTTGGCGGCGGAGCTTCGATGTTTGCTCTGGCCGCCACCTGGGCTAGCTGCATGGAAATTGGGGGAACGCACTCTGGAGTCGCCAGCGCCATGATGAACACGATAGGCCAGGTTGGGGCCATGTTGTCTCCGATTGTCACGGCTTGGCTGGTGGGTGTTTCGACCAGTGCGAGCAGTTGGGTTTTGCCCTTGCAGGTGATCGCCGGCCTCTATCTCACCGCTTCCTTGAGTTGGCTTTTTATCAACTCCAACGCCCGGCTTCCCCAATAACGCACCGCGAATTATCTTTGGCGAACGGCCTGTAGCAGATTCTCGATGCCATAGCGGACATGCTTGCGCATGGCTTCCTCCGCTACGTTGGGTTTGCCCGTTGCCATGGCGTCAACCAGGGTTTGATGCCAGTCCGGCGGCATGGGCAGGGATGTCGCATTGATCCAGTTCAGGCGCATGAGTTCCAGGAAGCCCACTCGCGTGAGTTCCTTCGCTAAAAGCTGATTGCCGGTCTGCCGGGCAATTTCCAAGTGAAATTCCAGATGCAGCTCGGAGCCTTTCTCCGGTTGCCTGGCCTTTCTGTTCAGGTGGATATCCACCTCCTGGGCCAGCTCGCGCAAAAGGCGGATGCTTTTGGCGGTTTTCTGCTCTGCGCAAAGTCGGGCGCCAAGGCACTCCAGGGCTTCGCGCAGTTGCTGTTCATCGCGGATGGATTGCTCGGTCACGCTTTTCACACGCGTGCCATACATGGGCGCGCTCTCCACCAAACCATCCTGCTCGAGTTTGATTAGTGCCTCCGTCACGGGAACACGGCTGACTCCGAATTTCTCCGCGAGTGAACGTCTGACAAGGCGTTCACCTGGCCCCAGCTCTCCGCTAATGATGGCGGCGCGGATGCGCAGATACAGATCGCTGGTTGCGGTCTGGAACGCCCCTTCGGCAGGGTTGTGGAACTTGAGATTCATTGCTTGGCCATGGAGCGCAGCGCCCGCCTGTAGACGCAATATTTTTCGAAATGTGATATTGACATACATGGTATACCAAAACTACACAAGGTTTGTTCCCCATGAAATTTTCCCTCGCTCACTCCCCGGCTGATGAACTGCCCAAGCCTGCCGCCGGTCACCGCATTCCATGAAAATTACTAACTGCAAAACCTTCCTTGTAGAGGGGGTTAAATACAACTGGACCCTCTTCAAAATTGAAACCGACAGCGGCCTACATGGCTGGGGAGAGGCCACCAACTGGCCGGGATCGCCCTTGGTCGAGGCGGCCTGCCGGCATGTGGGTGAGTTCATTTGCGGCCACGATGCCCGCCGGATCGACTTCCTTTGGACCAAGGTCTACCGCGATATGAATTGGTTGGGTCAGGCCGGGCCGCTTCTTTCCGCGATCAGCGCGATGGATATCGCGCTTTGGGATTTGAAGGGAAAGAGCGTGGGGCAGCCGGTTTATCAATTGCTGGGTGGTGGCTATCGCGAGAAGGTTCAACTTTACGCCAACTACTGGTTTATCGACGGAGGCCATAATCCGGAGGATTACGCACGGCAGGCCCGCCAGGTGACGGGGAAAGGCTTCACGGCTCTGAAGTTCGATCCCTTTGCTCACGTCAGCTATTGGTACGGGGAGGACCTGCATGAAAACAATGGATTAACCGAAGCGCAGAAACGCATGGCGGTTGATGTGGTAGCGGCTGTTGCAGAGGCTGTGGGCCCGGATGTGGCCATAGCCATAGAAACCCATGCATTTCTCAACGGCCCAACTGCGGTGGAAATGGCGCACCGCCTGGCCCGTCTGAATTTTAACTGTATGTGGTACGAGGAGCCTGCACTCCCGGAATTTCCGGATTCCATCGCCGACATTCGTCAGAAAATTTCGCTCCCGGTTTGCGTGGGCGAACGACTGCACTCCCGGTTTATGTTGCGCGGGGTGCTGGAGAAAAGGGCGGCGGATGTTGTTATGCCCGACATCACGCGCTGTGGGGGAATCAGCGAAATGCGGAAAATGGCGAACCTCGCCGAAACGTACAATGTCCCTATCGCCCCGCATAATCCAAACGGCCCCATCTCGACCATCGCCTCGGCCCACACGATGGCTTCCGTTCCAAACTTCTTCCGGCAGGAATTCATGTTCAAGGATGTGGCTTGGCGGGACGAATGCCTCTCGCATCCGCTGCCCGTCGAAAACGGCTTCTTCGTTTTGCCCGACCGCCCCGGCCTGGGGTTTGACCTCGATGAAGGTGTCCTCGCTGCCCATCCCGGGCTGCGCATCGCCCCCAAAGACCGCGCCTTTTACATCTGATATGAAACTGTGGAAAACTGACGAGGAGCTCTTTAAAATCGCGCGTACGGAACTTTACACCGCGGTGGTGGGAGACATCATGGATAAGCTGGGCCATTTGTCTCAGTTTCTCCCCCCGCAAATTCAACCTCTTGATCCGGCTATGATGGCCATTGGCCGGGCTATGACCGTCCTTGAGGCGGATGTCTTCGACGAAAAGCCCACCGGCGGACAAAATCCGCTCTTGGTGAAATCGTTCGGACTCATGCTGGAGGCGTTGGACGACTTGCGGAAAGACGAGGTCTATATCTGTGCCGGTGCGTCCCCGAGCTATGCGCTGTGGGGCGAACTAATGAGCGCACGGGCTATGCAATGTGGCGCAGCGGGTGCCGTCGTCGACGGCTACTCCCGTGATACGCGCGGAACCCTGGCTTTGAATTTTCCGACCTTTTCCCACGGACGTTATGCGCAGGACCAGGCTCCCCGAGGCAAGGTGATCGACTTTCGCGTTCCCCTTCGCGTCGGCGGCGTCCTCGTGCGTCCCGGCGATATTATTTTTGGAGATATGGATGGCGTTTGTGTGGTGCCGCGGGAGATCGAAGAAGAGACCTTCGCCCGCGCCATCGAAAAGGCCCGGGGCGAACGCACGGTTCTCAAGGCCATCCAGGGTGGCATGTCGGCCTGCGATGCCTTTCGGCAATACGGGATCATGTGATGAAAAAAGTCCTCATCACCAACGCCGTGCCCCCCGATGTTTTAGAGCCGTTGGCGGGCATAGCGGATGTCATCCAGGGCCCGGGGGGAGGGGACCTCATGCCTCGGTCCGAAGTGCTTCGCCTCGCGCCGGAACTGGATGGCATTATCAACCAGGCCGAGCTTCGGGTCGACGCAGAGCTGCTTGAGGCCGCTCCACGGCTCAAGATCGTCGCCAATGTTGCTCTCGGGACAGACAATCTGGATTTGCCCGTCATGGCCCATCGAGGCGTATGGGCCACCAATGTGCTGGAGTCCTTTGTCGACTCCACCGCGGACTGCACGATGGGACTGATCCTCAGCGTCGCTCGTCGTCTCGTCGAAGCAGATCGCTATGTGCGTTCCGGCCAATGGAAATCTTTTCAACCCGGCGTCTGGGATGGGACGACCCTGGCCGGAAAGACCCTCGGCATTATCGGGTACGGCAGGGTGGGTCAGGCGGTGGAAAAAAGGGCGCGCGCTTTTGGCATGAATGTTATCTGGAACCGCCGCACTCCTTCGGACGATTCCGGATTCAGAAATCTAGAGCAATTATTGGGCGAAAGCGACTTTGTGTCGCTGCACACACCGTTGACCGCTGAAACCCGGCATTTGTTGAATGCGGATCGATTTGCGCAAATGAAGAAAGGCGCGCGCCTCATTAATATGGCCCGCGGCAAAGTGGTGGACGAAAGCGCCATGGTGAATGCACTGGCTACCGGTCAGCTCTCCGGTGCCGGGTTGGATGTTTTCGAATTTGAGCCGGAGGTGCATCTCGAATTAGTACGGAGCGATCGGGTGGTGCTCACGCCACATTTGGGTGGAGGTACGCAGGAGGCCCGGCGGTCTGCGAGGCTGCTTTGCGCTCAGAATGTCGCCGCGATTTTGACTGGAAGATCTCCTCTTACCCCCGCCAATAAACCCGAGTTGTAATGGCTTATCGTGCTTCCGCGAAACCCTGCTTGTGAATGCGCCCGCTATGTTCCCGCTCAGTCTGTCCGAGAGAATTTGCCAGGCCGGGGTGGTCGCTGTGCTCGTCGTGGACCGCGTGGAAGACGCTGAGCCGTTGGCGGAAGCACTCCTCGCGGGAGGAGTCAGTGTTATGGAACTGACCTTGCGGACTCCGGTAGCACTGGAGGTGCTGAGCGCGGTTTGTTCTCGCGTTCCGCAAATGCTCGCTGGAGTAGGAACTGTTCTTACCCCGGATCAACTCCGCCAGGCTCGTGACGCTGGTGCCGCGTTTGGAGTGTCGCCGGGCGTGAACCCGGGGGTTCTCCGTGCTGCGATCAACGAGAGTTTTCCTTTTGCGCCTGGTGTGATGACTCCCAGCGATATCGAGGTCGCATTGGAATATGGGTGCGATTTACTAAAGTTCTTTCCGGCAGAACCCATAGGCGGTTTGAGTTTCCTCAAGGCAATGGCGGCTCCGTACGCCTGCCATAATTTGCGTTTCATACCCCTGGGTGGGCTCAATACCGACAATATTCGCCCCTATTTGTCCGATCCGTTGATATCAGCTATTGGGGGTTCGTGGCTTGCTCCCCTTGAGGTTATCGCCGCCGGGAACTGGAAGCGCATCACCATGCTGGCCTCCGAGGCGCGAAAGATCACCGACGAGGTGCGGTGGCAAAGGCTATGAAAAAGGACGCGGGGAGGCCTCCGTATTTTCATTTTTTCGGCGAGCCACTGGGGCTGATCCTTGGCCCGGTCCACCAGCGCATCGAGTGCTCGCAAACAGCTACATTGTCCATCGCGGGGGCGGAGAGTAATGTCGCCATCGGTCTGGCTCGCCTCGGCCATCAATGCATCTTTCATTCCGCGCTCGGAGCCGACCCCTACGGAGAACGGATCATTCGCACTCTTCGCGCCGAAAAGGTTGATGTCTGCAAGGTAAGAATGGTACCTGGCGAAATGACCGGGCTGATCACCCGCAACTGCTATCCTTGGCGGGAGCCCGATGTTTTTTATCACCGACGCTTTTCCGCTTTTTCCGCTCATTGCGAAAAAGTGGCCGAGGCCGTTGAGTTTGCGCCCGGAGATATCTTTTTCACTACCGGAATCACCATGGCCCTCGGACCGTCCTCTTCGAAATCTGTCGTTCAGCTCATCAAGCGAGCCCGCCAGTCTGGGGCTACCGTTTGCCTCGACGTCAATCATCGCCAGAAACTCTGGGACGAGTCGACTTTTCGCCAGTCGCTCCCCCCGCTGCTTCCTCAGATTGATATTTTGTTTCTGAGCAGGGAGGAGGGAAAGACCCTGACTGGCCGGACCGATTTACCGGAGATGGCAAACTGGATTCTTCAACGAGGAGCCGCCGAAGTGATAGTTAAAGACGGAAGCAAGGGAGCTTGGCATTTCGCCCCCCGCCAACCCCGCCTGCACGGCAAACCGTTTCAATTGCTTATGGTGGTCGATCCAATCGGCGCCGGCGACGCTTTTGATGCCGGCTTTCTCAGCGCCCGTATTGAAGGACAATCAAGGGTCGATTGCTTGCGCTCGGGGAATGCGCTGGGAGCTCTTGTCTGCCTTACTCCGGGCGATTGGGAATCCTTACCGTCACGGAAGGAAATGCAAAGTTTCATGAACGGTGATGTGAATGCCATACGGTAGGATCGACGTTCGGCTGAGATAGATGTTTCCTGATCGCCTTTGCTCCCCATGGAAAAATGCTATCCTTTCAATACTCCTATGGGTGGGCATCCGGGGCTCAACGTATCGCCAAATTGTTTGGTACACGGGGTTTTGTGACAATTTGTGACAGTCAAAGTGCGCTTTGGTGCATTTTTATGCACTATCGGCCAAAATCGCTGACGCACTAAAGTGCTGGGAGATGCACGGTTGCGCACTAAGGCGCAGATTGTATACGGATTCGATTCCCTTCACCCGCTCTCTGGTAATCAACGACTTGTGACCATGT
>CAYUMP010000016.1:0-125879 GCA_964445975.1 uncultured Chthoniobacterales bacterium
ACCATCGGGCAAGTCACACTGCGTCCCATTGATCTAAGCAAGGTGCGCGAAATCACGCTCAATGCCGATGCCTCCGAGGGCAAGATCATGGTGGAACTGCTCAACGAAGATGGCTACCGCGTGCGCGGATTTTCCAAGGAGGACGCAGTGCCGGTCACCGAAAATTCCCTGAATGCGAAGGTCGCCTGGAAGGACATGGATCTCGCCCAATTGAAGCCGAAGAAATACATGCTCCGCATCCATCTCGACAACGCGAAGCTCTTCGCATGCACGCTGAAGTAATGCCCCGCCTGCGCGTCTGGCTGGCGGGCTTGACGCTGTGCGCCAGCCTGCATGGAGCTGTGGCCGAGACGCTGATTTTCGTGGACGACCACGATATCCTTTACCGGTCGGGCACGAAAAAGAACCTGCATCAACTCGAGAAGTTCAAAGGCAACCCGGTGATCACACCGGACAATCCGGAACGGCCGTGGGAAAAATCGATCCAGTGGGTGAGCGTCTACAAAGACCCGCGAACCGGGAAGCTGCAGATGTGGTATCAGGGGTACTCGGGCAAGGGCGCGGAAGACAAGCGTTTCAAATCGGTGGTGGCCTATGCGGAGTCAACCGACGGCATGACTTGGGTGAAGCCCGCCCTGAAACTTTTTCCCTATAAGACGCGCGGCTTCGATGTCGAAGAGTCCAATATCGTCCTGGTCGGCGCGGAGGATGGTTATGGCGACCGCTATGCGAATTCGGTGGTGGTGAATCCGAATGAGCCCGATGCGAAGAAACGCTACAAGATGGCCTTCTACGATTGGGCCGGAGGCGAAGGCGAAAAAGGCGTGGCCGGGCTCAATGCGGCTTTTTCTCCGGATGGCATTCATTGGACGCGCCAGCCCGGCGTGCTGATGCCGATGAGCTTCGGAGCCAAGGAACAGCAGCCGCCCTTCGAGGACGAGAGTGTGTATTTCCACCTCAAGAATCCGGACGGCCGAGAATGGCGGCAGTGGCGTTACCCCGCTTCGCTCTCCGATGCACTCGATGTGCTGTGGGATGTCCGTCTACAAAAATATGTCATCTACGGCAAGATGTGGATCAATGGCCCGGCCGGGGGCATCAATTGGAAACATGGCATGGGTCGAAGTGAGAGCGCGGATTTTCTCAAATGGTCGAAGCCACAGTTGGTGCTTTATCCGGATGAGAAAGACCCGGCTCAGATGGAGTTTCACACCTCTCCTGTTTTCATCCGGCATGGCGTCTACCTTTCGTTGAACCAATTGTTCACTCGCGAAAACGGCACCATGGACAATGAACTAATCAGCAGCCGGGATGGACTGCGCTGGGACCGGACGTTTGCCCATCAATCAGTCATAAGGCGCGGCGGGAAAAAATTCTTCGATGCCAGCTTCCTGCTGACCAATGGAAATCCCATCGAGATGGGAGATGAGATATGGTTCTACTATGGCGGCAACCGGGGCATCGTGCGTTTCCCCAACGAGGATGAGAAGGACATGCCCCCGGATAAGGCCACCAAATACAACAGCGGGGTGGGGCTGGCCAAAATCAAAAAGGATCGTTTCGTGGGCATCGCGCCCGATCCCAAGGCGGCACTCCGCAATTGGAATCCCAACGACCCGGACCGAAAGCCCGAACCGCCCGACAACACCATCGGGCAGGTGACTTTTAAAGCGCGAGACCTAGGCAAAGTGAAGGCGCTCAAGCTCAACGCGAAAACCGAAGAGAAAGGATCGGTGCGAGTGGAGATCCTCAATGACAGCGGGTATCGGGTACACGGCTTTTCGCGAGATGAGGCTGTGCCCATCACGGGAGACAACGTGGCTTTTGACGTGGCCTGGAAGGACAAAGCGCTGACCGATCTCGCCCCCGGGAAATACATGATCCGCATTCATCTCGACAAAGCGGAGATCTTTTCACTGACATTGGAGCCGTAGTTTTATGAAATGGAAAACTGTTGTGCTATGTGGGCTGGGCCTGCTTCGGCTTTCCCCTCTTTTTGCCCAGGCCAACGAGAAGCCGGCGGCATTTACCATTCCGCCGACGCACACGAACGTGACCTACGGTCCCAACGACCGCAACATGCTTGACCTCTGGTCCGCCAAGTCGGATGAGCCGACTCCTTTAGTGATTTTTATTCATGGCGGCGGCTGGGCGGGCGGCGACAAGTCCTCCGTCACTGACAAGATTTTGAAGGCGATGCTGGATCATGGCATCTCGGTGGCCTCGGTCAACTATCGCTACACGCCGCAAAACATCCTGCCGGCGCCGGTGCATGATGCGGCGCGCGCGGTGCAATTTCTCCGCTCCAAGGCTACCGAGTGGAATCTTGATCCCAAACGTTTTTCCGCCTACGGCATTTCGGCAGGCGCCTGCACGACGTTGTGGCTGGCCACACATGACGATATGGCCAACCCGAAAAGCTCTGATCCCGTGGAGCGCGAATCCAGCCGTCTCCAGGCAGCAGTCAGTATCTCCGGCCAGACGAGCATTGAACCCGAAGTC
Source organism: uncultured Chthoniobacterales bacterium (assembly GCA_964445975.1). Lineage (GTDB taxonomy): Bacteria > Verrucomicrobiota > Verrucomicrobiia > Chthoniobacterales > Terrimicrobiaceae > CAYUMP01. Next base: position 2,503 of record CAYUMP010000016.1, read on the forward strand.
GCCATCGCCTGGGTCGGCCCAATGGTGATGAATCACGGCATGATCCGCCGTGCGGTGCTCATCCGCGATGTCGCTGGGCTTAAGGCGAAACCGAAACTCGCGAAACTCCTGGCCGAGTTCTCCCCCGTAAATCACCTTTCGGCCGACGACCCGCCGATGTTCCTTTCCTATCCGACGGTCGGACCGTTCCCCGCCCCGGATGCCGGAAGCGCGATTCATCACGCCAACTTCGGCATCAAGTTCAAGGAGAAGGCGGATTCCGTGGGCGCGAAATGCACCTTGCGCATAGACGACAAGGCGGACGCAGCCACACCGCTGCCAGAGGAATTCCTGGTGAAAACGCTGGCCCCCTAAGCGGCCTTACTGGAGGTCGAAGGAAAAGACCATGTCGCGGTTGAGCTCCGGCTCGGAAGCGGAATTGAGATTGTCGTCGGTGTATTTGAAAGCGTAGCCCTCGACGCCCTGCCACGTGGCTTTTTCCGCAGCCTGCTCTCCGGCATCCGTCATGCTACTGACCCAAGCGCCCCCGACCGCGGCGGAGGGACAGATGAAAGCCAGGGAATAACTCTTTCCCTCGACCAGCCGCGTAGTGCCGAAAAAAGTAAAAGTGTACGTTTTTGGCGGGCCCGCTTCCACCTGATCTCCGGGAATCTTCACAGCTTCGACGACGGTGTCTTTCTCATCGAGGAGAGCGAGGGTGTATTCCTCGCTATCGGTTTTGGCGATGTTCAGCGCGAGGGAGACGGCAGCCAGCGTGGCCTCCCCGGTCGCGGGGGGATGAAAGACAAAACGCTGTGCGGGGATGTTGCGGCCTCCGGACAGCTTGTAATTAAACTTGGAGACGTAGGGTTGACCGAAATTCTCGCCCGCCTTCCCTTCCAGGATGAACATGACGGTCGTACGAGGGGTAACGGTGGCGCCACTGCCATGCGCCCACTGCGGATCTGCAAGGCCCGAGGGCTGGACATTTGCTTTGCCCACGTTGACGCACATCCATCCGGCTGATCCCTCCGCGGTTTTTTCCAGCACCAAAAAATAGACTTCGCCTTCCTTGAGTTCGGTGTCCTTGAAAGCCACGCGGTTCCAACCTTCCCTGGGTGAGGAGATGACTCCACTGGTCAATTCCCTGCCATCAGGAAATCCACTGCCATTGTCGCCCTGCAAACTCACGGTGAGAGACGCTGTCGCGACATCCTTCAAACGCACCTGGGCTGCGGAGAATGTGGCGTTTTTCCAAATCGTGAAGCGCGCCCAGTGGTCGTTGGTGGCGTCGACCGCGACAGAGGTCGGCGGAGTTCCGACCAAAAAGGAATTGCCCCACACCGTGTCAGCCCAAGCCAAAGAAGACAGGGACAGGAATAATCCGCACGCGGCCAAATGGGTAAGACATCTCATGGTGTGTTTTGTCAGTGAAGGTCAGCCAGGGGAACTGCAACCACGGCCGGAGTGCGTGTGGCCGGACGGACTTCTCCCGAGATGAGAACGGCCATGTTTTGCCAAATCACAGCAGGGGCAGCCACCATGGGCTCCGGGCCGGGGCTGGAAGGCAAATCGGGATTCGGCTTGCGGTCGCACGGAAGCGGCGGGCCTTCCTTCCAAGTGTTTTGGGCAGGTGAATAAATCAACGTTTCTCGTTCAAAGCCGGGGTGGTCTTTTTGCGCGCCAGCGAAGACGAAGCCATAGCCCCCGGCCACGAGAATGCGGCCATCGGGCAGCAACGGACATGGAGTCGCCGCACCAACACGAGCGAAGGGGAGGTCTTCCAGCTGGGTCCAGGCACGGGTGACGGGGTCGTAGCGATAGGCGTTGTCAAGCGGTACGGGGCGGGCCTTTCCGTCGTCGGAGGGCAAGTAGTGCATGCCGCCAAAGACATAGAAATGGCTGCCATCGCTTGCCGCCGCCATCACGTTACCCAGTTTGCCGGGGAAATCCGCGACCTTGGTCCATGCGGAGGATTGACCCGAGGAGAGCGGCAAAGCCCAACACTCCCTGCCGGGTTGAGTAGAGCCTGCATCCGGCACTCCCCCGATCACATAGAACACATCCTTCACGATCGCGGCCGCACCGTAGACGATCGGATGAGGCAGTGATGGCAGGGTGGTGACTTTCAACACCCCCTCTTGCAGACCGATGCGGTAAACATCCTTCAGCGAGCCGGTACCGTTCATGCCACCGGCGGAGATCACGTCCGATCCATAAGGCGCGCTGGCGGAGTGGGCAATTTCCTGAGGCAGTTTCTCCTTCAATTCTGTCCAGGGGCCTTCCGGACTCTTCAGCACAAAAACCTTGTCGCTATAAGCCTTGGTCCCGCCATTCCATATCGGCTTGTCGATGAAGCGGCTACCTCCGCCGGTGAAAAGCACGCCATCGGACACACCGGCAAACATTCCACCGAAGCCTACGGGATCTGGCAGGGGCGGCAGGGTTTTCCAGGAAGTGGCGGGCGAGACGGCGGTGGCGGTCATAATGGTAAAAAGAAAGACGGCAATCGCACGGCAGGCCGGTCCCATCATGGTTGAGATGAGCCGGGGAATTTCACCGGTTTGATAAAGATCAATAATACCGCGCATATGATGAGTCCAACAGCGGACGCCTCAAAGACATAGCGGACATTGACATTGGCATCACGCAAAACTCCACCGAGCCAGATGGTGAGTCCGCCGATGACGCATGAGAAGAGATTCAAGATGCCAAAGCCCGTGGCCCGATAGCGGGAGTCGCAAACCATGCAGAGAATCGGCATTGTGTTGCCGTCCGTGCAGGCGCGGGCGAAGCCGAAAACGAGCAGGCCGGCGATGGCGCCAAAGAAGACCTCCGTATTGGCCGTAAAGAAAATCGCCGGAGCGGCCACACACATGCCGAGCACTGCGACGAACAGGCGCCCGCGTTCATGAGAGCGGCTCCAGCGGTCGGCCAGGGCTCCGCCCAGCACGAAGCCTGCGAGAGTCGAAATTTGCAGATAGCCAGTGGCAGCCAACCCGGCTTGCCCCTGGGACAGATGGAACTGCTGCTGCAAGTAAGTCGGCATCCAGCCAATGATGCCCCACCCGGCAAAACCCATCAGGCCCCAATGAGCCAGCAACTTCAAAAATGAGGCCTGCCCGAACAAGCTTTTTACGGCGGTGAAAAAGCGGACACTCCCGGCAGACTTTTCCTCAATGGTTTTCCCGGACGATGGCGCGTCGCGCAGGAGGAAAATCAAAACACAGGAATAGACAATGCCAATGACGCCAAACAGATGAAAGGCGTAAGCCCAGCCATGCCGCTCAGCCAGCCAACCGCCCATGCCGCCCAAGCCGGAACCGATGCTGACGCCGCACAAATGAATGCCGGTCGCCAACGAGCGGGTGGAACCGCGATGATAATCCGTGATCAAAGCGAGCGCGGCCGGCAGGTAGCACGCTTCGCTCAGGCCCATGATGGCCCGGGTGGCCAGCAATTGCTCGAAGGTGACGGCATGGCTCGTCAGCCAGGTCGTAACGGACCAGAGAAACAAGCTGCCGACAATGATCTTGGACCGGCTGAATCGGTCGGAAAGAAAGCCGGCTACCGGGCTGAGAAGACCGTAGACCCACAAGAACACTGACGTCAGCAGCCCAAAATCGCCATCGGTCATCGGGATGGCGGCCTTCACCGAATCCCGCATCGTGGTAAGCATGATGCGGTCGAGATAGTTCAGACAGGCGACCACGCAGAGCAGCGCGACGATAAGCCAGGCCCGCGGGGGAAGACCTGCCACTGTGGACGAGCTTTGCTCGTCTGATGTCGTGGGGAGACTCATGGCGAACTAGGTGCGAAGGACCTTGCCCTTCACGGAGTTGAATTCGCCCGTGCCCGGCTGGTAGGGATATTTGTTAATGACCTCCTCAGGGAGCTTCACATTCAGGCCAGGAACATCCGGGAGGTAAACACGGCCGTCCTTCAATATCGGTGGCTCCACCCAAAGATCGGAGAGCAGGGGCGAGAAGAAGTGCGTGTTTTTCGAACGATCCGAAGGATTGAAAGCGGCCATCTCGACGATCTTCGTCGCCCGTGAAGCCATGGCGGCGTGCAGATTGCCCATGGCGCCGACGCCGGAGGTCCATGAATGGGTGGCGACGGGGATGCCCTGAAGTTCGCACAAGTGGGCGATCTTTACAAAATTGGTCAGGCCGCCCATGAAGGCCGCATCGAGTTGCGCAAGGTCGAAGGGTTCCTCCTCCATCCAGTCGCGCCATTCTTCCACGCTGGTCAGACATTCGCCTCCAGCCACGGTCAGGCGTGTGCGGCCACGCAGGCTGCGGTAAGCGGACTTGTCGGTATAGGGCAACGGCTCCTCGAAAAATTCGATGGGATAGTCGGCCAGCGCTTCCAGGACGTAGGCCGCCGTGGGGAGATCCCAGATATGGTCGCGCTCGGTCATATTATCCATATGGCCATCCATCATGAGGCGAAAATCTTTGCCAAAGCGCTGGCAGAGCCACTCGACTTTTGTCACCTCGATATCCGCCGCCTCCTTGGCGGTGCGGCCGCGATAAAAAGGCTGACCCTGCTCGTGAATGCCGCCACCGAGTTTCACGGCGGGAAAGCCGACGGAGAGATACTGCGCGACCTTGGCTTCGAGTTTTTCCTTGGGCCAGTTCGATGCTCCACCGGTGGCATAGCAGTCGAAGGATTCATGGCACTTGCCTCCCAACAACTCGTAGACGGGCACACCCAGAGCCTTGCCCTTCAAATCGTAGAGGGCCATCTCCAAACCGCTCAACACGATGGAGCCCAACCCGACCCGGCTCCAGAATTTCCCGGCGAGAAACATGCGGGCGTAAAGCGTGTCGATTTCCAGCGGGTCGGCGCCTTCAAGAATCGGCGCGTAAAACTCCACGACCGCTGGGACAATCTCCGGAACGAAATAGCCGGCGTAGGTCTCGCCGAGACCCACATGCTCGGTATCCGTTTCCAAAACAATGAAAGCCGCCGAGCGCATCGTCCGGGACCGGAAGTGTTCATCCTGATGGGGCGCCGAGCACAAAACCGTGCGGACTTTGGTGATTTTCATGAATGATACTGATCTCTAGTGGGAGGGCATGAGCGATGGCAAGAGAATTTGCATTCGCATGCATGCATATAAACGCACGCGGCCTCCCTACAGAGGAAAACCCTCACTCGCTAACAGTTTCGAGGAGTTCGGAAACCACTTCCCCGGTGTAGCGGTCGATAGCGACGTGAAGCCAGTAGCGACGTTCGCCTTCGACCATGAAGTCGTCGATCGACTTTGGGCTTTTGGGGAATCGTCCGGTCTGGGCGACGAGGTCGATGAGGAAATTCCAGGTTCGGGTCTGGGTGGTGCCGGTGAGGGCACGGATGAGACTTTCCCGTTGCGTTTTGATGGCAAAGGAGGATTCGCCGCCAGCTCCCTTGCCAAGTTCCGCATCGGTGAGATTGGTCGGGGTGGAAAATTCGGTGACAAAGTCGGAGATGTTTTTCACGGGGCCGACGGTGCTGAGGTAGTTGCGAATACGATTGGCGGCGGCCAAAGCCTCGCCTTCGGTGAGCACGCTGGTAGGGGTCTTTTCCTCTTTGACGGAATCGATGAGTAGCGCCTTGAGGACATCGGCACTGGCCGAATTGGGATTCACCCGGCCTTCGATGGTTTCCGTGTCATCGATACTGAAGACATCCAGCAGAGAGGCGTCCGCGCTGTCGGTACTAGAGAAATTCAAGGAGCGCCAGGGGACGTCGCGATAGACGTAACCGAGATCGGCTACGGAACTGAAAGGACGGTCGAGGACGACAGGGCGGGAGCTATTCGTGCCAGCGGGGCGAGAACCACTGGGAGGCCAAGCGGTGTGGGTTGAATATTGCGCATGAATAGGCTCCATGGGATTTGGAATGTTATCACCGGGGGCGAAGCCGCCGTCGCCCTGGCGATACTCACCATCGGGATCTTGCGCCCTAGTGGCAGCAATAGTGTTCTCCCATAACAAGCCCAGGAAATAACTTGAACTACCTGCCGGGCTATATCCGTTACTCGGAGTTCCGTCCGTGGTCGCCACGCCATAGGGGGTGCCTTGACGGCCAAACTTGTCAAATCGCGGACGAATACTATAGGGAGCGGTATTATTCGGCGCAAAGGTGCTTTCATAAAACTGAATTAAGCTTCCCGTCGGATTGGTAGTGGCTGTCGCGGGGGTTGGAATCGTCTTGGTCGGCCGAAAATTCAGTCCAAAATAGCCAAGGCGATTGGTTCGCGGATCACCATGCGCAAAGCTGGTACTGCCGGCAATTCTGGGTGCGGCGTACATCGAAGCGTTATTTACCTCCGACATTTTTAAAAACGAAACATTCGTTTCTAAGGTTTTTTGATAAGTTCTTGGCACCCCATCTTTATCAATGACTGCGAGCTCAACAGAAATGGGACGCACGATATCGAATCGAGCAGAATTCGGACACCACCAGTAGGGAGCCGGATGCCCAGCCGTTTTTTTGTTGTAGTTGAAATCCGGCAGGGGTTGGCGATCAAAACGGACGTGGGACGGTTCCGAGAAATAGTTGAAATTGCACCAGGTCTGAGCAGGAAACTGCTGGCCGGCTGAAATCGTTCTCGTGGTATCTAGGTTGCTTGTCCCTCCAGCGCCCGTGAGGGTTTCGGCTGGCGTCTCTGCGTTATAGGAGTCATACATTGTGACGCTAGTTGCACCGCTAATGGCCAGTTTGATCTCGGGATTGTAGTCGCTCGCAGTGGGCAGGTGTTGAAAATTAGGATTCCAGAGTTCAGCGGAAACCCGGAATCCATATTTGTCGATTTCCCCCGGGGTGTTATTTCCTGTGACTTTATCATTTTTAAAATTTTCGCGCCCGATTGTCATATTATCCGCCTCGACTCCGGCCTTGACGGGCACGTTCTCGCCCAGAAAGGAAATCTTATTTACATAAGGCAGGTTTTCCACGCCGTAGAGCGTTCCGCCATTCCACGCAATCGTCGTCGGAATGGGAATGCGTCCGGCGGCATTGGTATCGGGATCGAGATCGTATTGATCGATGATGTTTGCACCGATTTGCATGATATGAGTGTCTTTGTCCGAATTGTCCGCAACCATGGCCGTAGTACCCGCGCTCTGCCCTATCGAGCCGGCCTCTATGGCGGCTTTTAGTATCTCAAAAAAATCAAGTTCTCGGTATTCCGACTCGGCCGCTATCTGGGCAGCGGTTTTTATGGTGGATGCCTTATAGGTAAACGAACGGGAACCTTGGATGTAGGTCAGCCCGAAGTATTTCGCGACGTCCTGCGCGAGAGCGATATCTCCTGGATTTTGTGCTAGGTCGGAAATGAGTTTCAATCGGCTGAGCGGAAAGCGCTTTTCAAAAAGCAGACGGCCTGTGATGGCGTGACGCAGAGTGACAAACGATGGATTGGTCGACGATTCCACCGCAGTCGGTGGTTGGTAAGTCGGAGCGTTTTTTTCCCGGGAGAAAACGCTGAGGAAATTCAACTTGTCGTCGAAGCCGCTGCGCTTGGCGAAGCGAATCAGTTCCTGACGAGACAGGAAGCGATTATCGCCAGCCTCTGTCTTGGTGAAACCCTTGTGATCTCCTTTTTCAAGATACTGTTTGTAGAGCGCAGGAGTACTGGCATTGTGCGCATTGCGGAAAGAAACAACTTGGGCCGCCTCCGTGTCGGAAAGACCGACACCTTGGAGCTTGACGAGACCGGGTGAGCCTTTCTTGACCACATCAACGGCAGGGAGAGATGCCGGATAGCCCGCCACGTTCATGTCCAGCAGGCCGCTGATGTCATAGATGGCAAAAGCGATGCGTCCGAGAACAAACCCCGCCTTAGTCGGATCGGAGGCGTCAGCCAAGGACAGCGACATCACAGGCCCTTTCCGGTCCAAGTAAATCCAATCGGGGGTCTTTACGGTGGTCCCGTCAAATTGCCCGAGCGCGGATTTATTCCAGCGTAGTGCGCTAATCGAACGACCATTGCGCGAAGGCGTGGAAGACGATGCGGCCGAACCTTTGAGAGTGGCACCGGCACCAGTGAAAAGCGTCGTATTATTTTTGCTAACCTTCAGGAGATTGCCCAGCGGGTCGGCTGCGATCTTTTCAGGGACCATATACTTGCGGTCGGTAGGCACATAGATGACAGGGCCTTTTTCCTGCGGGTCTCTGTTGGTGGTTGAGCGCGTTTCATCCGCGATTTCCTTGCGCAGTTCCCCGATAACGAGTTCAAGTCCGCCGGCACCGAGTTCTTCCGCCTTCATCGAGTTAGTGAAGGCGGAGGTACTGGCGCGATCATTCGTGGCCAGTGAGAAGAAAACTACGATCAAAAAGCTGAGAGTCAGAACGGCAAAAAGCACGAGGACCAACGAAAGGCCGGACTCCTTTTTGACCGCGGAAATTTCAAACCTTGGTTTCGTCTTTTTCATGGCGGCGGTTAACGCAAGGGAACAACGCGTTCGACGGTCGTAATGCCGTTGCGGAAACGTTGAGGTATGGCCCCCCAAATGGCAGGTTGGTTTAATTTTTCATCCCACAAGGCGGACAGGGAAACATTCGAATCCTCCGGTGTCTGCAGATAGGAATCGGTCATGAAATTTTGGCGAAAGGTGCCAAGCAAAGCGGGATTGCCGCGAATGACGGACTCAGTCCTTTCGTCGAGGAAAAGGAGGGTGATCACCGCCGCCTTGGACTGGGCCTTATCCTGATCGGAATTGTTGTAGCGGAGATAGTATTTCCCGTCATCGGCGAGGAAGCGCAGTTCCATGCGAATCACGCCTTTGAGAATGGGCTCAAATACGCCCCCGGCATCGGTGGCGACTCGATAACCCTCGGCCACGGAATCCTTCGCGAATGGCATGGGGTCGGTGAGTGCATTGACGGCGGGATAGGTGCCGATTGCGTCCCACTGGACATTGATCGCTCCCCGCCAGAGAGCGAAGCCGGCGGCTGCGTCATCCTTGGCCTGGTATGCGACGAGGGAAAGTTGACGGAAATCGCGGGAATCGCTCCCCATGGGAGTCGTCCCGCCACGCCTGGTAAAAAAAACGAGCGCCGGATTATCAAAACCGTCCTGAAAGGGCGTAATATCCGAACGATAGAGACCCTGGCTCAAGTCGCGGGCAAGCAGATCCATGGCGGCGCGAGCCTTGGAATGAATCTCAAAGAAGCGCCGGCCCTGTCCCACGACATCCATGGTGGAGCCGATGATTTGATTGAGCAGCAAGACCAGCACGCAGAGCACCGCGGCGGCCACCAGTACCTCCAGCAGCGAGAAGCCCCGGGATGACCGCGCATGCCTCATCACTTATACCGAATGTAGGTGGTGGTTTCGTAATTCTCCTCGGCCTTGGGGATCGCCTGATAATTTCCGCTGCTCTGCGGCGGATGCACCAGCGCGACAAACACACGGGCTATCCCTTCATTCGAGGGTACGATCTCGTAAAACAGCGAGTAGTAGGCCTGAGAGCCACTCGAAGCCACCCGGCCCGAACGATCCAACAAGGCGGTTTGCAGTCCGGCGGGACTGTTGGTCAGAGGCGGCAGCGGATGAGTTGCCGGCATGGTGGCCAGGGGGGCCGCCCGGCGTTCGGCTAAGAGGGAAGAGGCAACCTGAGCCGCAAAGAGTTCGGTCTTGGCTTGGCGAGCCACCTTGAGGCCGGAGGAGAGCAGGCCGCATAACGCGACGAGAGCAAAGACCACCACGCCCAAGGCAATCATGACTTCGATCAGGGAAAAACCCTTTCGAGCCACCGACGATTTTCGGGCCATAAAAACAGGCGAATATACAAATGCGGATGCCCATTTCCCGCATTTCCTCTTAACTAAGCCCTCATTGCATGTATGCATGCGAATGCATTCAATTTATGTATTCACTATGTGAATGCAAGAAAAAGCTGCAGCCGAATAAATTATTTTGCGTTTTCCGAAGCCTTCTCGGCCTTGCTGGGCCAGGTAGGCGGATCAATGAGCCAGCCGGGGACGGCGGGGTCAAAAGCCTCGATGCGGGCAAGAATTTCCGCATCGAGAGGAGGCTGGTTGAGCAACGCAAGATTTTGCCGGAGCTGGGTACGGTTTTCCATGCCCATCACCACCGAATCGATATCGGCGCGGCTGAGCATGGCCCGGGCCAGAAGATGAGGCAGAGGCAAATCATACTCCGTGGCCAGTTGCTGAAAAAACGTCCGGGCAGGAATGACCCCCTTGAGATGCTCGGGCGTATTTTCATCGCTCATCAGCAGGAGCCCCTGCAAATAACAGCTCCGAGCAAAAACCATGGCTCCCCGCTCCCTGGCCCGCCGCGTGGTTCCTCCATGCGTAAAGCGGCGATCCAAAACATTGGCCGGAATTTGAATGCCTCCCAGAAACGGGTTTTCCAGAAACGGCTCTGCACGTTCAACTGAACCCATCGAGACCCCGCACTTTTCGATCAACCCCGCTTCCTGACATTTCGCCAACGCATCCAGGTAGGCGGGCTGGTCGTCGCGATGCAGCAGCACCAATGGAAGCGATTCCACGCGCAAACGCTGCAAGGATCTTTCCACACTTTGACGGGTTTGTTCTTCCGCTTCTTGGGTCGACAAACCCGGGTTCATCGGGGCGACTTTGCTGACGATATAAAAAGAATCCCGGAGACCGATTTCAGCGAGGGCCTTGCCCAAAACCTCCTCGCTTTCACCATAGGCTGCCGCAGTGTCCAGGCAATTGATGCCGGCGGCGGCCGCCTCCTCTAACATGGCGCAAATCTCGGAAAAGGCGGGAGTGCCCGCTTTGTTGGCGACTCCGTAGGCCAGCCCGAACTGGACTGTACCCAGCATCAGAGCCGACGGTTGAATGGAATTGGCAATACTCATGGCGCTACTTTGCCGTATATTCCCCGCCGATGAAAAGATTGGTGCCTCGAATATCTTTCGAGAGCCCCGAAGTGGACAAAACCTGCTGAATTTTTCCTTCCAGAGAGAAGCGATTTAAGATTTTTTGAGGCATCGTGTTGAGAGATCACTGATGCACTACATGCATCTGCATTCACGCAGCAATGCAAAATCTCCTTAAAGTCTTGCATTCTGCTACATACAGGTAAATGTGTATTTCGTGTTGAAATGAGAAATCCGAATACAACCAAGGCATATGACTACCTGAGAAAGCGCATTCTCGGAGGAGACCTTCAGCCTGGGGCCTTTCTTTCAGCGCAGAGTATTTCCAAGGACATTGGTGTGAGCCGCACCCCGGTAAGGGAAGCGCTACGGCAGCTCGAATATGACGAACTGGTGACCATCGTCCCCAAACTGGGAGCAGTGGTGAAAACACTGAACCGGGATCAATTTCAGGATTTGCTGGGCTATCGCCAGGCCTTGGAGACCCATACGGCCGGAAAGGCCGCGGAACTACGCCGTCCGGAGGAGGTCGAGCAACTCAAAACGATCCTCGAAGGCATGCGAGAGCAAACCAACATTCTGGTGCAAAATCCGCGGGATGTTGATGCTCTCAGGCTTTTGGGGGATTTTGATGTGCGTTTCCATCGTTTGCTTTTCGCGATGGCCCGCAATTCCCTCATCCGTGAAAAATTTGAGCGCGCACACATCCTCCAACGCATGCTGACCCTTACGCTCATCGAACAACAACTTCCGGAAGATGACGCCTTGAAGGAAAACGTGATGACCGTCTTTGAAGAGCACACGAATATTTACGAAGCCATCCGAGACGGAGATGTCAGTAAGGCTCAAAACACCATGGGCAAGCACATGAGCAGCTTTGCGGCAAAAGCTTCCAAGCGCAGCCGGGCGGCCGCGGGTGAGAACTATCCGCAAAGTTCGGTGGAAGTACTGATGTAGCCTTCCTGAGCGGCTTAATTCGAGCCGCTCGTAAACCGGACAAACCCGGTCGGACCGTTCACGGCGAAGGAGTCCCTGACGTCCTTCATATGCCCCTCGATGGCCGATGTATTAAAGGCGATATTGCCCTGAACGCCGCTGCCGATCTTGGCTTCCCCGCTGGGTGAAAACTGTACGCTGCGTGAGAGATCCACTTCCTTCGAACCCGTACGGACCTTGAACCTTGCCGTGGCGGCCAGGGAACTCGCCGAAGTTAAGTCAAAGTCACCCAGGGTCAGAATTTTGGTCACCGGGATAAACTCGGCATTGCTTGGCACATCGAAGGTCCGCGCTGCCCAAAGATCTTCGGGGCCATAACCCTGAGCCAAGCCGTTGCGCGAGGCCACGACACAAGCATAAAGCGGGCGACCGTTCATGGCGTTTTCGCTGAAAGCCACCCAAACGTATGTGTTTTTGGCGACGGCGTACTGGCGGGCGCCCTCAAAAAGCGAGGAAACATCCGTGAGGTATTTCGTGCGGCGGGAGGAAGCAGCCATATTCCCCAAAGCGGGAATGGTGGCGGTGGCAAGAATGCCAATCAATGCAACAACACTTAACAGCTCAATAAGTGAAAATCCTTGGAGGCGATATTTTTCGCCAAGTATATGCATGCATGCGGATTCTTTTGCGTGCAGTTTTGATCGACACAAACGAGCGGACTGATGCGCTGATTTCATGGAAGGGTCTGGGGGACAGTTGAATATATATGGTGATCTCATGTCCTGAGCAAGTTGTAAAAGAGTTCGCCTTTTACTAAGCAAAATTCATGCCAACGCGTTTTACAGAGAAAAATGACCTTTTTGCCCGCTCAATGATTTTGGAAATTTCCGGCTTGTTTTTGGAGAGATAGAACGTATATGTATGCATGAGTATGCAGTTAGGCTTGGATCAAGTAGGTCAAAAAAAGGAGGTCACAACACCCCCTTTTCGGCTGGCAATGCTGGGCATGATTTCCGGCAACGGCCATCCGTATTCCTGGTCCGCGATTGTCAATGGATTTGAGGCTAACGAATTGGATGCATGCCCCTATCCCATCATCGTCGATTATCTTTCCCGACAACTCGACGCGGGGATGGAACATGCGGCGGTGACACATATCTGGAGCGACAATCCTGCCGATGCGGCCCAAGTCGCCCGATTCGCCAAGATTCCCCATGTCGTGGAGGCGCCACAGGATGTGATCGGTGAAGTCGACGCAGTGATCATTGCGGTGGACGATGGCGACGATCACGTGGAGCGCGCCCGGCCTTTTGTCGAAGCAGGTCTGCCGGTGCTGGTGGACAAACCGCTCGCCACCAATGTGGAGGACCTGCGGACTTTCGTTTCCTGGCGCCGCAGTGGAGCCCAGATACTTTCATCCAGCGGCATGCGCTATGCCTCCGAATTGAACGACCTGAAGGGCATCTCTTGGGATTGGATGTCCGTGGTGTTGTCCAATTCCTGGAAGCGTTATGGCATTCATTTTCTGGAGCCCGTGTACACCCTCACCGGTCCAGGCTACCTCAGCATCCGCTCCTTTGAAGAGGGGCCCAATCAGTACGTCAGCCTGCGCCACAGCTCTGGCCAGTTGCTGACGCTTTCGTTTCTTCGGGAGGTCAAACTTCCCTTTGGGACCTTCCATGTGAGCGGTAAAGACGGGCAGAAGGCCTTCCATTTGCACGATACGTACGGGGCGTTCCGCCGACAGCTGCTAGCCTTTGTCGACTACGCCATGACCGGGCACGAGCCGTATCCATTTTCCGAAACCATCGAGTTGATGGTGATCATCCTGGCCGGGATTGAAAGCACCCGCCGCAATGGGGCTGAGATCAACCTGAGCGAATTCCAAAAAAATCTAGCGTTATGAAACTGCGAAAAAGCCGAGTCTTGAAAGAAACCCATCAAGGGATGGTAGCCACCTGTGCAAAAATCAACCTGAGCGATCCCCGCGTAATCGAACTATGCGGTCTCGCCGGCTACTCGACGGTCTGGCTCTGCCTGGAACACGTCCCAAACGACTGGAGCGTGATCGAAAATTGCGTGCGGGCGGCCAAAGCATACGACATGGACGTGATTGTCCGCGTGTCCCGTGGCTCGTACAGCGACTATATCCGCCCCTTCGAATGCGATGCAACGGGGGTGATGATCCCTCATGTGGAATCGGCCGAACAGGCGCGAGAAATCGTGGATTTCTGCCGCTTCAATCCTTTGGGACGCCGGGCCCTCGATGGCGGCAATGCAGATGGCGCCTACTGCCAGGTGCCGCTGCAGGAGTACCTGCATCACGCCAATACCGAACGGTTTTTAATCCTGCAAATCGAATCCCCGGAGGCTCTGGAGAATGTCGAGGAAATCGCGGCGGTTCCAGGTTTTGAATACTTGCTCTTTGGCGCAGGCGACTATGCCCATCGCATCGGCAAAGCCGGCCAATACACCTGCCCGGAAGTGGAAAGCGCCCGCCGCCGCGTAGAAGCCGCCGCCCTGGCCAATGGCAAGCGCTGCGTGGGAGTGGGAATCATGCTAGAGGCTCCTTTGTTGAAGCAGCGCGGATATTCCGTCATCAATCTCGCGTCGGATGTCGTCGGGCTCGGCGGTTACCTCGCCAGCCAGCTTACGTCGCTTGAGCAGGAACCGACACTGCCCCCCGCCGCCTCGCTGTACTCCAACGGCAATGGTTCCAATGGCAACGGCCACAAGGCCGACGATTCCATGGTGCTGACGAAATAACTTCTCCCGCCATGCGAAAAAAAACAACGGCCTCCTCGTAGCGAGGAGGCCGTTGTTTTTTCGGAACCGGGCTGAAGCTTTATTTCTTCTCGGCGTTTAAAAGCGCCTGCACTTCCTGGGTGATTTGCTCGTACAATGCGGCGTCGTTCTTCAAAACCTCTTTTGCTGCATCACGGCCTTGCGCCACCTGGTTGCCTTTATAGCTTAGCCAGGAACCACGTTTTTCCAAAACGCCTTTTTCCAAGGCCAGATCCAGGAGGGAACCGGTGCTAGAGATTCCTTCATTATACATGATATCAAATTCCGCCTCGGTGAAGGGCGCCGCCACCTTGTTCTTCACCATCTTAATGCGGGTCCGGTTGCCGGTCACGGTGCCGTCACTGGTCTTGATCGCACCAATACGACGGATATCCACGCGCACGCTGGCATAGAACTTGAGCGCCTTGCCGCCAGGAGTCGTTTCGGGATTGCCAAACATCACACCGATCTTCTCGCGAATTTGGTTGGTAAAAATCACCACGGTGCGGGCTTTGGAAATGAAGGCCGTGAGTTTGCGCAGCGCATTGCTCATCAGGCGGGCCTGAGCGCCGACCACTGCATCGCCGATCTCGCCTTCCAGTTCGGACTTCGTCACCAACGCGGCCACGGAATCCAGTACGATCACATCGAGTGCATTGGAGCGCACCAGGGTCTCGCAAATGCGCAGAGCCTCTTCGCCCGAACTGGGCTGCGAGACGAGCAGGTCATCGAGATTTACGCCCAATTTCCGGGCATAAGCGGGATCAAGAGCATGCTCGACATCGATGAAACCAGCCAGACCGCCCAGCCTTTGCGCCTGAGCCACGGCCGTGAGAGTCAAAGTCGTTTTGCCGGAGCTTTCCGGGCCATAAATCTCCACGATGCGGCCGCGGGGAAAGCCGCCTACGCCCAAGGCACGATCAATGAGAATGTTCCCAGTAGGGATGGTTTCCACCTCGGAGGTGGAGTTATCACCGAGACGGCGAATAGCTTCGCTGCCATAATCTTTTTCGATCTGCTGGATGGCGAGATCCAGGTTTTTGGCACGCTGCGCAGCGGCCTTTTCATCAACGGAGGATACAACTTCTTCTTTTGCCATGGTCACCTTGGAATTAAACGGGATTGGCCGGAATGACAAGTGGCCAAAAAGAAGAAAGCCCGCCAAAAGGCGGGCTTCTTCATTACGGGTGGGGAAACCGTTGAACTAACGCGAATACAATTCGACCACGAGCTGCTCGTTGACGATCGGATTGATGTCGCTGCGGCTCGGGATGCGAGTGACGCTGCCAGTCAGATTCTCTTTGTCCACCACGAGCCAATCCGGCGTGCCGGCGGCGGCGGTCTGGTCGATCGCCTTCTGGGCGAGACGCTTGGAGCGCTCATTGAGCTTGATGGCGATTTTATCGCCAACCTTGAGGTTCATCGAGGAAGCATTGGTCTTGCGGCCATTCACGGATACATGTCCGTGGGAGACCATCTGACGAGCACCGCGCAGGGTTTTGGCAAAGCCCATCTTCTGCACGACGTTGTCGAGGCGGGTCTCCAGGAGCTGGAGCAGGATTTCACCCGTAACACCACGCTTGCTCGCGGCGAGCGCGAAGTAGCGACGGAACTGGCGCTCAAGCACGCCATATTGGAACCGGAGCTTCTGCTTCTCGGCCAACGCGATCGCGTAGTCAGAGAGTTTGCGGCGAGAACCCTTCGGGCCATGCTGGCCGGGAGGGTAATTCTTGTTTTCGAACGCTTTGGGCGAACCGTGAATAAGCACGCCATAGCGGCGGCTGACTTTAGTTTTGGGGCCAGTGTAACGAGCCATCGGTCAGTAAATAATAAGTGGTGGAGTTGCGGGGATCAGACGCGACGCTGTTTAGGCGGGCGGCAGCCGTTGTGCGGGACGGGGGTTACGTCGCGGATGATGGAGATTTCCAGACCGATGGCCTGCATGGCACGGACGGCGGATTCGCGACCGGCACCGGGGCCCTTGACGCGAACTTCGACTTCCTTGAGGCCGTGACCCATGGCTTGCTTGCAAGCGTCCTGGGCGACCATCTGGGCGGCGTAGGCGGTGGATTTACGAGATCCCTTGAATCCACATTTGCCGGCGCTGGACCATCCGATCAGCGCACCACGCAGATCAGTGATGCTGATGATGGTGTTGTTGAAGCTGGCCTGAACGTGGGCGATGCCTTGGATGACGTTCTTGCTGCCTTTGGCCTTGACGACCTTGAGCGGTTCGATGGTGTCATCGAGAGAGATGCTGATAGGAGCGGCCGGAGCAGCTTCTTTCTTTTCGTCCTTCTTGGGCTTTTTGGCGGCCTTGGGCTTGGCTGGGGCGGCTGGAGCTGCAGCGCCTTCAGCAGCGGGAGCTGCAGGGGCTTCGGCGGCAGGAGCGGCCACAGCTTCAGCGGCGGGAGCAGTCGTGGCCTCGGCGGTCGGGGCAGCAACGGCTTCGGTCGCTTCGGCGGCCTTTTTCTTGGGAGCCGGCTTTTTGGCGGGCTTGGCTTCGGCCTCGGGAGTAGCCGGGGTCTGGTTGGTTTCGTCAGACATAGGTCAATTATACTTTGCCGGCTTTGGCATTCGGGTTGCGCTGCACACCCACCGTCTTGCGCGGACCCTTACGGGTACGGGCGTTGGTGCCGGTGCGCTGACCGCGGACAGGCAATCCACGCCGGTGGCGGATGCCGCGATAGCAGTTAATAGCCTGGAGACGCTTCAGGTTGCCCTGGGTCTCGCGGCGGAGATCGCCTTCGATGACGATCTTCAGCGAGTTAATGGCATGAATGATCGCGTTGATTTGCTCAGGCGAAAGATCTTTGGCGCGCACATTGGGGTCAATGTTGGCGGTTTCGAGGATGCGTTTCGTATTGCTCGGGCCGATGCCGTAAATGTAGGGCAGGGACGCTTCGATGCGCTTGTCGGCGGGAATTTCTACTCCAAGAAGGCGAGGCATATGATTAGAGGATGATGAGTTGCGTGGGGATTAGCCCTGTTTCTGTTTATGGCGCGGGTTTTTGCAGATCACGCGCACGACATTTTTACGCCGCACGATTTTGCAGCTTTCACATTGGCGTTTTACGGAGGCTCGGACTTTCATTTTGCGTAGGTTGGTTTTGGCGCATCGTTTTTATGGCGGAAGGTGATGCGGCCCTTGGTGAGGTCGTAGGGGGACATTTCCACCATGACTTTATCACCGGGAAGGATGCGAATGAAGTGCAGCCGCATCTTTCCGGAAATGTGTGCGAGGATGCGGTGCCCATTGGCCAGGTCAACTCGGAACATGGTGTTAGGCAGCAACTCGACGACTTTCCCTTCTATTTCAATAGCGTCTTTCTTGGCCATGTCAAGATTTCCGGAGCCCCGTCTGTGACGAGCACGGTGTGTTCAAAATGAGCGGACGGCAGGCCGTCGGTGGCGACCACTGTCCACTTGTCCTCCAGGACGCGGACGGCGGCCTTGCCCATGTTAATCATGGGTTCGATGGCCAGGATCATGCCGGCTTTCAAGGTCGGGCCGGTGCCCGGTTTGCCAAAATTAGGGACTTGGGGCTCTTCATGCAGGCTGCGCCCCACCCCATGGCCGACGAACTCCCGGATGACGGAATATCCATTCTTGACGGCTTCGCTCTCCACATAGGCACAAAGGTCGCCCAAACGGCGACTGGCCCGGGCAAACTGCACGGCGCCATCGAGAATCTGCTCGGTGACGGTAAGGAGACGTTCGGTCTTCGGATCGATAATGCCTACAGGAAGGCTGGCGGCGGTGTCACCGATCCAGCCGTCGCGCACAATACCGACGTCGAGCTTGACGATATCACCGTAGGCAATCTTGCGGGGCCCGCCAATACCATGAACGACTTCTTCGTTTAGCGAAATGCAGATGTGGCCAGGAAACTTTTTGTAGCCGAGAAATGCGCTTTTTACCCCGGCTTCAGCCATATACTGGCCGGCGGCATGGTCGATCTCGCCGGTGGTGACCCCAGGCGCAATGAGGGCGGCCAGACGATTTAAAATCTCGGCAGCTGTCTCACCAGCCTTCCGCATTTTGTCGATTTCGGCACCACGCTTGATCGGGATCATAAGCCGGCGTGTCCTTTCACGTCCTCGTAAAGGTGAATGAAAACCTCATCCCGACCCTTGGTGGCGTCGACTTCCTGGAGCAGGCCTTTTTCACGATAGTGCTGGGCCACCGGTAAGGTCAGCTCACGGTACTGGGCGAGTCGGCGCGAAAGTGCCTCGAAAGTGTCATCGGAACGACGCGAAAGCTCAGCTCCACACCGAGGGCAGTCGGACCCGGAGGTCACGTTGTGGAATTTCTCGTTAAAAACAGAACCACAGACCGCGCAGGTGAGACGGCTGGTCATACGATCGCTGACCTGCTCGTCGGAAAGATTCAAAAAATAGACAACATCGAGAGGAAGATTGCGTTCCTCCAGCCCCTGGTCGAAAGATTCGGCCTGGCCCAGCGTGCGGGGGAATCCATCGAGAATGAAACGCTCATGGCCATCGACCCATTGCCAGACGACGCGCAGAGCGAGCTCGTCGGGAAAGAGTTTCCCGGCGCTGACCCATTGATCAGCCTCGAGGCCAACGGCACTGCCTTTTTGTTTTTCTTCGCGGAGCATAGCCCCGGTCGAAGCCGCAGGTATTCCAAAGGTCGCCGACAAGAGAGCAGCCTGCGTGCCCTTTCCAGAAGCGGGAGGGCCAAGGAATACGATACGATTTTTCATCTCCCTACCTTTGCAGAGCAAAGAAGATGACGCCGATGATGATGAGGCCGCCCACGGCCGCCCAGATCAAGACGAGGCTGTTGTCGCTCATGACCTGGCCGGAACCCAGGCGGGCGCGCTGCTCGCGGGCACCACGAATCTTGCCTTTGCGCAGGAAGCCATCGTAATGGCGCTGGAGCAAGTGAGTTTCGACCTGCCGCATGGTATCGAGAACCACGCCAACGATAATGAGTACACCGGTACCGCCGAAGAACTGGGCCGTCATGTACGGCACCTTCAGCGATTGCGCCATGAGCTGAGGCAGCACGGCAACGATGGTGAGGAAGATGGCACCCGCAAAGGTCAGGCGGGACATGGTGAAGTCGAGAAAGTCAGCCGTCGGTTTGCCAGGGCGGACACCGGGAATAAAGCCCCCGTATTTTTTCAGGTCATCCGCGATCTGCACAGGCTGGAACTGGGTGGCGACCCAGAAATAGCTGAAGAAGAAGATCATCACGCCATAGAGGGCATAGTGCAGCCAGCCAGCGTTAAGCATGGCGGCAAACTCCTGGGCACCACGATGCTGTGGGAAGGCCCAGGTAATGATGGTCGAAGGGAAAAGCAGAATGGCCTGGGCAAAGATAATGGGCATAACACCCGCATAGTTGATCTTCAGCGGCATGTATTGGGTCTGACCGCCGTAAACTTTCCGGCCAACCACACGCTTGGCGTACTGGATGCTGATCTTTCGCTGGGCCTGGGTGATGGCGATGACCGCAGCAATGACGATCACTAGAAACAAGCACAGCAGCACCAGAATGACCGGACTGACCGCCGCCTGGGTTTGGGCGCCCGATGGGACGAAAGTGCGCCAAGCCTGGATCAAACCGGCAGGCAACTGAGCTAGGATGCCGACGGTAATGATGAGCGACACACCGTTGCCGATACCACGCTCGGTGATCTGATCACCTAGCCACATGAGGAACATGGTGCCAGCCGTCATGGTGGCGATGGTCATCAATTGGAAACCGAAGCCGGGATGGGGCACAAGGTCCAGCCCAAGCTTGTTGATCGTATCCATGATGCCGGGCAGGAACGGATTGGCCTGCGGGCTCTCGAAGGATTTGGCCAGAAGATACCCCTGGAAGATACAAAGCGCGATGGTGGCATAGCGCGTGTACTGCATCACCTTGCGACGACCACCATCCTCGCGGGAGAGCTTGCCAAGTTGCGGAACGACTGCGGTCAACAGCTGCATCATGATCGATGCGCTGATGTAGGGCATAATACCCAGCGAGAAGATCGCGCAATGGGAGAGAGCTCCACCACTGAAGAGATTGAACAGCGCGGCCACGCCGCCGTGGGACTGCGCATCGGCGACGTTCAGGAACCAGACACGCAGAATCTCCGCGTTCACCCCCGGAGTCGTGATGGCAGAACCAGCACGGATGATAACAATCATGGCCAGCGTGAAGAGCACGCGCTGACGCAATTCCGGAATTTTAAAGATGTTGGTAAAGGCGGAGATCATCGAGAGAAGAAGGGAAGGAGCGGGGAAGAAGAATTATTTCTTCTTCTTTCCGGTCTCCGGCTTCTGGCTGAGCGTGACTGTGCCGCCCACCTTCTCGATTTTTTCCTTGGCGGAAGCGCTGATGCTGTCCACTTCGAGATGAAATTTCTTTTTCACCTCGCCGCGACCGAGCACCTTGACCCCGTCAAGGGAGCCGCGAATGACACCGGCGCCACGAAGGAGTTTTTCATTGATGGCAGCGCCATCTTCAAAGCGCTTTTCCAGATCGTCGAGATTGACGATGCCAAAAACGGTCTTGAACTTGGCGTTGGTGAAGCCGCGTTTGGGCAACTGCCGATAGAGCGGCATCTGACCACCTTCGAAGCCGTGGCGAATGCTGCCGCCGGAGCGGGCTTTCTGACCTTTGTGGCCCTTGCCGGAGGTTTTGCCATGGCCCGAGCTCTCGCCGGAGCCGAGACGCTTGCGGCGATGTTTGGCGCCGGGATTGGGTTTTAAATCGTGGAGTCTCATAACTTAGGCGGCGACGGGCACTTCGGTTTTCACACGAAGGGTTTTGCCGCGGATCTTGAAAATTTCAGCCTTCGGACGGAGCGCCATGAGCGCCTCGAGGGTGGCTTTGACAACATTGGATGGGTTGCTTGAACCGAGGGATTTCGCGAGGACGTCGCGAATACCGGCGGCTTCGATGACAGCACGCACACCGCCACCAGCGATAACACCGGTACCGGGAGATGCAGGCTTGAGCAGCACGCGACCCCCGCCGAACTCACCGATCACCTCGTGGGGGATGGTGTTTTCGTGGACAGCCACGGTAACCAAATGTTTTTTGGCCGCTTCCGTAGCCTTGCGAATGGCTTCGCTGACTTCGTTGGCCTTGCCGAAACCGATGCCGACCTTGCCCTTGTGATTGCCGGAGACAATCAAAGCGCTGAAGCTGAAACGGCGGCCACCTTTGACGACCTTGGCGCAGCGATTGATGAAGACAACCTTGTCGCTGAATTCCTTCGGCTCCTTGTCGTAGGAGTCGTTGGATTTCCTGTTATTTCTATTTGGAGGTGCCATAGGTGATTAGAATTCGAGACCTGCTTCACGGGCGGCGTCGGCCAGGGCCTTCACTTTGCCATGATATTTGAAGCCGCCTCGGTCGAAGACGACTTTTTTGACATTTTTCGCGGACACACGCTCAGCGATGAGCTTGCCCACCTTGGTGGCGGTGGCGACGTTGGCCTGGTTGGCCTTGCCGGACCGCAGGTCGGTCTCGGTGGTATGCACAGAGGCCACAGTCTTGCCTTCGGTATCGTCAATGACCTGGGCGGTAATATGACGTTCCGAGAAATGAACGGCGAGACGGGGACGCTCGGTGGTGCCGGTGACTTTTTTGCGCAACCGCACGTGGCGGAGGCGGCGTTTATTGGTGATTCTTGCAGACATGGCTTACTGGACGGTTTTGCCTTCCTTGCGACGAACTTGCTCGCCGGCGTAGCGGATGCCTTTGCCCTTGTAAGGCTCCGGCGGATAATAGGCACGGATGTCCGCCGCCGCCTGGCCGACAAGATGCTTGTCGATGCCTTCGATGGCGATCTTGGTGTTTTCCGTGACGGTGACTTTGATTTCGTTGGGGATGTCGAACAGGATAGGGTGCGACTTGCCGAGGCTGAGGTTCAGCTTCTGGCCCTGCACGGCTGCCTTGAAGCCGACGCCCTGAATTTCGAGGTCCTTTTTGAATCCTTCGTTAACACCTTGGACCATATTGGCCAGAAGGGAACGGGACAGACCGTGCAGAGCACGGACCTGACGGGATTCATTTTCCCGCTCAACAGCGAGAGTGGAACCGTCGAGCTTGGCGCGAACCGCCTTGGGCAGCGTCCAGGAAAGTTTTCCCTTGGGGCCTTCAACGCTGACAGCGCCTTCGGTACCGACGTTGACCTTGACCTTGGCCGGGATTTCGATGGGTTTTTTACCGATACGTGACATGGCTTTCCTCCGTTACCAGACGTAGGCGAGAAGCTCGCCGCCGACATTTTGTTTGCGTGCCTCGTGGCCGCTAAGGACACCACGAGAGGTGGAAAGGACCGCGATACCCATGCCGCCGAGCACACGTGGCACCTCGTCAGCACCGACATAGCGGCGCAGACCAGGTTTGCTGATGCGCTTGAGACCGGCAATGGCGCTGGTCTTGTTGACGAACTTGTTCTTGATCTTGAGTTGGGGGTGGCCCTTTTCAGGGGTCTCCACTTCAAAACCGGCGATGTAGCCTTCCTTCTCAAGAATCCGGGCGATCTCGCTCTTCAGCTTGGAGTAAGGGACTAGGAATTCCACTTTGCGCGCGCGGGAAGCGTTGCGCAAGCGGGTGAGCATATCTGCGACTGGGTCTGTCATGTATTATGTAGCAGTAGTTAGGCGGCCGCGGGGGCTTCCTCTTGCTGCTCCTCGGTTTTTGGCACGGCGGCGGGCTTCTTCGCCTTGTCGGAGAAGGGCATGCCAAGCTCCGACAGGAGTGATTTGGCTTCCGCGTTCGTGCGCGCGGTTGTGACGATGGTGATGTCAAAACCGATGTTGCGTTTGATTTTATCGAGTTCGATCTCGGGGAAAATGGACTGGTCGGTCACCCCCAGGGTGTAGTTGCCGTTGCCGTCAAAAGCCTTGGCCGACACACCACGAAAGTCGCGGATGCGAGGCAGGGACATTTTGATGAGGCGCTCCAGGAACTCATACATCGTCGCGCCGCGAAGTGTAACCTTGGCACCGATGGCCTGGCCTTCGCGCAACTTGAAGTTGGCGATGCTCTTCTTGGAGATGGTGGTAATGGGACGCTGACCGGTGATGGTGGCGATTTCCGTCCGGGCGATTTCCAAGGCTTCCTTGCTGTCCGAGCCGGCACCAATGGAGGTGTTGACCACGACCTTGGAGACTTTGGGAATCTCGTTGATATTCTTATAGCCGTGCTTCTCGCGGAGTGCAGGCACTACGCGGGTCTTGTATTCGTTCAGAAGCTCGGGATCTGGTTTATTAGCCATGGTTTATTAGGCGGCTTTTTTCTTCGCCTTCTCCTTTTTGGGCGCTTTGGGTGCGACGGCTTCGACGATCTTCACATTGGAAATGTGAATCGGGCCTTCGCGTTCGATGATAGCACCGTTGGGTTGTTCCTGGGATTTACGCTGATGTTTCTTGATCAGGCGCACACCCTCGATAACGACCTGGGACTTGGCGGCGATCACCTGGAGGATCTTGCCGGAGGAACCGCGATGGTTCCCGGAAATCACCTGGACGGTGTCGCCACGTTTGACATGAAATTTGGGTTTGCTCATAGCACTTCGGGAGCGAGAGAAATGATCTTCATGAAGCTCTTGTCACGCAGTTCGCGGGCGACAGGGCCGAAGATACGGGTACCGCGAGGATTGAGGTCCTTGTCGATGATGACGATCGCATTGTTGTCGAAGCGAAGATAGGAACCATCTTCACGACGCAACGGCTGCTTCGTGCGAACGATGACGGCGCGGACGACGTCACCCTTTTTGACGGTGCCGCCGGAGGAAGCTTCCTTCACGTTGGCGGTGATGACGTCACCAACACGAGCGGAACGCGTGGGCTTGCCGATGACACCGATCATCGTGGCCATGCGGGCGCCGGTGTTGTCGGCGACGTCGAGACGGGAGCGAATCTGAATCATAACGGCTTAGTGTTTGAGGACCTCCACCAGGCGCCAGCGCTTAAGGCGCGAGAGCGGACGGGTTTCCATGATGCTGACACGGTCGCCCACTTTGGCTTCGTTCTTTTCGTCATGCACGTGGAACTTTTTCACATGTTTGATGATCTTGCCGAATTTCTTGTGGGGCACACGCGTGACGGTGCTGACGACGATGGTCTTATCCATCGCGTCGGACACGACTTCACCGACGCGGGTCTTGCGCAGGTTGCGGTCGCGGACCGGCGTTTCTGTGGTAGTAGCTGTTTCGCTCATGGCAATTATTTGGCCGGTTTGGCGGCCTTGGTTTTCTGCGTGAGAACGGTCTCCACGCGGGCGGCATCGCGGCGCAGGTCGCGCAGCATATGGGGTTTCTCGAGCTGTCCACCCTGCTGCTGGATGCGCAGGTTGAAAACCTCCTGGCGAAGCTCGCGCTTGCGGTTGTTGAGCTCCTTGATGGTGAGTTCCTTGATTTCAGCGATCTTCATGGCGCTAGTTATTTGACTGCGTGGTGACGCGAGATGAAACGCGTGCGCACGGGCAGTTTGTTGGCGGCGAGACGCAGGGACTCGCGGGCCACGGTTTCAGAAACGCCGTCGAGTTCGAAAAGCACGTTGCCGGGACGGATGACGGCGACCCAATGTTCCGGCTGGCCTTTGCCCTTACCCATGCGGGTTTCCGGCGGACGGGCGGTGGCGGACTTGTCGGGGAAAATGCGGATCCAGAGCTTGCCTTTGCGCTTCATGGCGCGGGTCATCGCGACACGGGCGGCTTCGATCTGCACGTTGGTGATCCAGGCGCGCTCAAGGGTCTGGAGACCGAACTCGCCGAAATCAATCTTGAGCGTACGGGAAGCGTTGCCGGAACGGCTGCCGCGCTGGGTTTTGCGGTATTTAACGCGTTTGGGTAAAAGTGGCATGACGTGTCTTTCCTAAATTAAGCGGCGGGCGCGGGTTCGGCGGGAGCCGGAGCGGGCTCAGGGGCGGCCTGTTGGGGGGCTCGGCGGCGTTCACGCTCCTTGAATTGCTGCTGCTGTTGCTGCTCTTCGGCCTCAGGATCGGTGGGCTTTTTGCAGATCCAGCACTTCACGCCGATCTTGCCGGCGACGGTCTCAGCTTCAGTGAAACCGTAGTCGATGGGCTGGCGCATGGTGTGCAACGGAACCTTGCCTTCGTGGTAGCGTTCGGTACGGGCGATTTCAGCACCACCCAGACGACCAGCGCAACGAATCTTGATGCCCAGAGCACCCTGCTCCATGGCGAGCTGGACGGCGCGCTTCATGGCGCGGCGGAAAGAAATACGGCGCTCGAGCTGGGAGGCCACATTCTCCGCGACGAGCTGGGCGTCGATATCGGGGGTCTTGATTTCCACGATGTCGACCTTGACCTGCTTGCCGCCGGCGAGACGGGAAATCTCCTCAGTCATCTTCTCGATCTCGGAACCCTTGCGGCCGATGACCACACCCGGACGGGCCGTGTGAATGGTCACACGCACGCTATTCCAAGCGCGTTCGATCACGATGCGGGCCACGGCGGCCTGCTTGAGTTTCTTTTTGAGAAATGAGCGGATCTGACCGTCGGCGAACAAATAGTCGGCGAAATCTTTGCGCGAAGCATACCAGCGCGACGACCAGTCACGACTGATCGGAAGGCGGAAGCCGATTGGATTGACTTTCTGTCCCATGATTTACTCCTTGGATTCCGCGGCGGGAGCGGCGGATTCAGTTGCTGCGGCCGGCTGTTCAGCAGCGGCCTTTTTGGCGCCACCTTTTTTGGCGGCTGGTTTCTTGGATTTGGATTTCTTGGCCGTCTTGTCTTCGCGGCGTTTGATCTCGATTTCGTCCGTGAGAATGATGCGGATGTGGCTGGTACGCTTGAGGATCGGGCCGGCGCTGCCGCGGGCCTTGGGCTGGAAGCGCTTGAAGGTCGGGCCTTCACCCACGACGGCCTCTTTGACCACGAGGTTGGCAACATTCAGGTTGTTATTGTTTTCCGCATTGGCCACCGCGCTGGCGAGGGTTTTGCGAACGAGAGGGGCGGCCTTTTTGGGCACAAAGCGGAGCAAGTCCAGAGCGTCCGTGGCCGGAAGTCCCTGGATTTCCCGCGTGACCTCACGCGCCTTAAAGGCGGAGATCCGTGCGTTACGGTAGATGGATTTGACCTGCATGTTGTTGTTTTGGTTATTGTCTGGCGTCCACTTTCAGGCGGTCGCCGGTTTTAATTGGTGTTTTTTCCGATTCAAGACTCTGAATGATGGCCCCGCAGATGCGCTCGCGCACGTCCACGACGCGCACTTCGCCGATGCGTTTATCCTCGCGCCAGACCTGGAAGGGCATGCCGATCAGCACACCCTGCTTCTCGCCGATGTTTGCCACCACGAGGGAAAGGTCGTCCTTGACGTCCACAACCATTCCGTCGTTGAGCGTCGCCTGCACGGATTCGGCCTGAGCGGCTTTGGGCGACCCCAGGGTTTCACTGGTTTTGCGCAATTCGGTTTCTACCGTGAGGCGGATTTGCGGGTCGATCTGCTCAGCGCTTTTGATCAGCACTTGGATCGCTTCGGCCAAGCGAAGCAGCTGGTTAACGGCGTCTTCATGCTGCTGTTTGGAGAGTCGAAGATCGCGCACTGCGGAGAGCAAGCGTTGTTCCAGCTTGCTCTGGTCTTTTTCGACGCCCGCAATGCCCAGAGCTTCCAGCTTCAGGGCCAGCTCACTTGATTGGCGTTTAAAGGCCTCGGCTTCGGCGTTGGAGATGGCAAGGCTTTCGGTCAGCGACTGGACGGTCGAACGCAGCAGGAGGATTTTTTCCTGCAGCGCCTCGACATCATCAAGGCTGTCCTCACTGGCACTAGGCACAGTGACTTCCACCCCCTGCGCGAGGAGGATTTCATTTTCAGAGTCTGTCAAAGATCGGCTGCTCTGCGCATCCAGCCTCGCGGCGGGAAGGAGAGCGATAAGTCCCGCCGCTATCGCAGCGAGTCTCATGGTTTATTTGGTCACTTTAGCGGTGTGAGAACCGTGTTTCTTAAAGATTCGAGTCGGAGAAAATTCGCCAAGCTTGTGGCCGACCATGTTCTCCGTCACAAAAACGGGGATGAAGGTCTTGCCGTTGTGCACGTTGAACGTGTGTCCAACGAAGTCCGGAGTCACCGTGCTGCGGCGCGACCATGTCTTGATCGGCTTCTTCACGTTGGAGTCGTTCATCTTGTCGATCTTATCGAGGAGCTTCCACTCCACGAACGGGCCTTTTTTAAGGGAGCGTGCCATGATTATTTCTTAAGTTTTCCTTTACGGCGTTGAACGATGAAGCGATCCGACGATTTGTGCTTGCGGCGGGTCTTGAAGCCCTTGGCCAGCTGGCCCCAGGGGCTCATCGGGTGGTGGCGTCCGCCACCGCCCTTGCTCTTGCCCTGTCCACCACCCATGGGGTGATCGACTGGGTTCATGACCATACCACGAACGTGCGGACGGCGGCCGAGCCAACGGGTGCGGCCGGCTTTACCGCTGGAAACGTTCATGTGGTCGGTATTTCCGACTTGGCCGATGGTGGCGTAGCACTCTTCGTTGATCCGGCGGAGTTCGCCAGAAGCGAGTTTGATCAGAGCGTAACCGGCTTCGCGATTGGCGAGAACGGCAGTAGCGCCGGCGCTACGAATCATCTGCGCACCACGACCAGCCATGATTTCCACATTGTGGATGGTGGTTCCTAGCGGGATCGCCTTGAGCGGGAGGGCATTGCCCACATTCGGCTCGGCTTTGGCACCGGAAACGATCTTCGCTCCGACCTCCAATCCCGCCGGAGCGAGGATGTAGGCCTTCTCGCCGTCGGTGTATTGCAAAAGGGCGAGACGGGCGGAGCGGTTCGGATCGTACTCGATCGCGATGATCTCGGCAACGACATCATGCTTTTTGCGTTTGAAGTCGATGATGCGGTACTTGCGCTTATGACCACCACCACGATGGCGCATGGTCATGCGGCCGTTGTTATTGCGGCCACCGCTTTTTTTCAGCGGCTCGAGCAGGGACTTTTCCGGCTTGTCCTTGGTGATCTCGGAAAAGTCCGGCAGCGCCTTGAAACGGGCGGCGGGAGTAAGAGGACGAAAGGTTTTAAGGGCCATAGTGCTTAGACGATGTCGAGTTTTTCGCCTTCCTTGAGGGTGACAACGGCTTTTTTCCAGTTAGCGCGACGACCAAAGCTGGCGGTGCGCTCACGTTTCTTTTTGCCGGCGAAATTGGCTGTGCGGACGTTGAGCACGGTCTTTTTGAAGAGCTGCTCGACGGCACGCTTGATCTCAATCTTGTTGGCGCGTGGGCTCACGCGGAACACGTATTGATTGTGCTTCTCGGAGAGAAGGGTGGCCTTCTCGGTGAGAATCACGGTCTGGATATGGTCGAAGGATTCGTTCATGACGCGAGCCTTTCAGCGATGGTGGCGAGAGCTTCCTTGGTCAGGACAATCTTGTCGAAAGCCAGGAGCTGCTCGGTGTTGACGTCGGCGGCGCGGGCCAGAAGAGCATTCTGGACGTTGCGGGCGGCGAGATAGGTCTTCTCGTCGAAGGTGTTGCCGACGATGAGAGTCTTGCGGGCGTCCTTGGCGGTTTCGCTAAGGAGGCTGATGAACTGCTTGGTCTTGGCTTCCTTGACAGCGAAGGCGTCGACGATGAGAACATCACCAGCGAGCGTGCGTTCACTAAGGGCCTTGCGGAAAGCGAGAACCTTGACCTTCTTGGGGGTGTGCTTGGCGTAGCTGCGAGGGCGAGGGCCGAAGACAACACCACCACCAACCCAGATCGGGGAGGCCTTGTCACCCGCACGGGCGCGGCCGGTACCTTTCTGGCGCCAGGGCTTCGCACCACTCAGGGCGACTTCGCCCTTCGTCTTGGTGCTGGCGGTGCCGCTACGACGATTGGCGCGCATGGCAACAACGACATCATGGACGGCCTGACGGCCTTTTTCGGTTTCGGTGATCAGTTCGATCTTGGCCTTTGCGGCCTCTTCAGCGGTAAAAACAGTGGCGCTCATGGCTTATTTCTTGGCGGCTTTCTTTTTGATGGCGGGGCGAACGATGACGTTCGTGCCCTTGGCGCCGGGGACGGCTCCGCTGACGATGATGACACCATCTTCCTCGCGAACTTGGAGGATGCGGAGATTCTGCACGGTGATGCGCTCGTCACCCATGTGACCGGGCATGCCCATGTTTTTCCAAACGCGACCCGGAGTGGAGCGGTTACCGATGGCGCCGTTACGGCGGTGCATCATGGAACCGTGGGTCTGAGGCTGTCCGGCGAAATGGAAGCGCTTGACGACGCCCTGGAAGCCCTTTCCCTTCGACTGTCCGATAACGTCGACGAACTGGCCAACTTCGAAAACGCTTAAAGCGATATCCACGCTCTCGGGAGCGGCTTCGCCCTCGGCGAGACGGAACTCACGAATGAATTTCTTCGGAGTGGAAGAGGATTTGGCGAAATGGCCGGTCTGGGCCTTGCTCACACGCTGCGGCTTCTGGTCGCCAAAGCCGACCTGCACGGCGGTGTAGCCGTCCTTTTCCTTGCTCTTAACCTGGAGAATGCGATTACCGCCCGCTTCGATGACGGTGGCGGTGGAAACACGTCCCTTGTCATCATAGACGCGGGTCATTCCGATTTTTTTACCTAAAAGTCCAATGCTCATGACGTGGGCGTGTTAGATTTTGATGGTGATGTCCACGCCGGCGGGGAGGTTGAGCTTGCGTAGCTCGTCCACGGTCTTGGCGGTGGGTTCGACGATATCCAGCAGACGCTTGTGCGTGCGGATTTCAAATTGGTCCATGGACTTTTTGTCCACGTGGGGCGAGCGGTTCACGGTGAACTTCTCGATGCGGGTTGGGAGCGGAATCGGTCCCGTTACCTTCGATCCCGTGCGCTTGGCCGTCTCGACGATCTCGGCGGCGGAAGCATCGAGGATGCGAAAATCAAAAGCCTTGAGGCGGATGCGGATGCGTTGGCCGGCTGGTGTTGACATATTTTTGTAAAGAACAGGTGAGGGATGGTCCCTTGGTTAAGTGTTATCGAAATCGCTTTCGGCCACAAAGGGGGGCGACCGCTCCGTGGAGCGTTTCAACAGTGCATTGAAAAGTGGTCGTCATGTCTTAGTGGCTGCCGTGTGGTCCCGCGACAGGCGTCAGGGGACAAAAAAAGCACGCTAGGTGCTCTCTCATTTCCCCGTCATGGTGCGGGAGGGAAGAAAGTAGTGAAGCGCAGCAGGGAAGCAAGAGAAAATTTGAAAATTCTTCTCTTTTACGTGGGTTTTCGACACCGCTGCAGAAATGGCGCCTATTTGAGGCGGAAAAATCCCGCATCCCGATAGCCAGACGGTCCTTTTTTCCCGGAAAAAGATAATCCCCGCGCAGGTCGATTTTATCTGCCTGCGCGGGGATTGAGAGTTACCGAATTTTCAGAGAGAGGCCAATCAGGCCGGAACGAGAACCATGCGATGCGTCTCGGCCCAATGCCGAACGGCTTCACGCAGACTTTCTGCGGCTTCTTCGACCCGACGCTTGAGTTCACGGCGATTGACGCGAGAGATCTCGCCCCGGCGCTCGGCGGCCGCGCGATACTCGACCAAGTGCTTCTCCCACGAGACCAAGGCGGCATTCATGCGTTCCTGAGCGGAGTGAATCATGGCGTGAACGGATTCGGAAATGGGCTCATGAAGTGCCGCCAGTTTTTCGGAGAGTTTGCGCTGCTGCTCGGCGATCTGGGCCTTGATAATGATTTCCTCCGGCACGGTGCGCAGGCGTTTGGCCAGACCCAACTTATTCAGGAGCCAAATGGTCCATTTGGTCGGATCGAACTGCCAGGGCTTCACGCCGTTGCGATAATCGTATTGAAACTCGTGGTGGAAATTGTGGTAGCCCTCACCAAAGGTAAAGATGGCCATGAGGAAACTGTCCCGGGCCGTGCATTTGCTGGAGTAAGGGCGGTCGCCGATCCAGTGGCAAAGCGAGTTGATGCAGAACGTCATGTGGTGCACGAAGACCACCCGGGCCACGCCAGCGAGCAGGAAGGCCCCCAGCGCCGCCTGAGCACCGCCCACGAGAAAGCCGATGAGGGCGGGCACGCCGAAGCCGACAGCAAAGGCCAGCGGCACATAGTAGCGGTGCTGCCACCAGGCGAGCTTATCCTTTTGCAAATCGCGCACCCAGGTCAGAGGGGTTTCGGGACCAGTCCGGAAAAGCAGCCAGCCGATGTGAGCATGAAAGAAGCCCTTGGAAATATCGTAGGGGTCGTCGTCGTGGTCGACAAACTTGTGGTGACGGCGATGGTCAGCCGACCAACAGAGAGCCGAACCCTCAAAGGCAGCGGCGCCAAAGAGAAGGGTGAACACCTTCACCGGCCAGGCAGCCTGGAAGGTCAGATGGGAGAAGAGCCGATGGTAGCCGAGCGTAATACTCAGGCCGGTGGAGATAAAAAAGAAGAGAAACAGGGAAACCTGAAAGACATCGAGACCATAGTGCCAGATGTATAATGGGACGGCCGTGATCGTGGTAACGAACGTCGTAATGAGGAACAGGCTGTTCTCCCAGCGAACTTTATAGGGCAGCTTTAACATGCGGCGGACAACCTACACAGGGATCGCCCGCTGGCTAATGTTTTTTTTAACGTCGAGGGCGAAACGAACGGCGCGGCTGGAAGCGTTTGCCCCCTGCAACCGTCGGTTCTTTGATCCGATCGTGCCGGGGGCCGGAGGCGTAGACGAAACCCTCCAGAGACATTTGTTGGATTTTCTGTCCAATGAACCGCTCTATGGCGATCAGCTTTTTCTCCTCGTCCCGCGCGACCAGCGTAAAGGCGTCACCCGTGGCCTGGGCCCGGCCGGTGCGGCCGATACGGTGAACATAGTCCTCCGGATGCTGGGGGATATCGTAGTTGATGACGTGGCTGACTCCTGCAATGTCGATGCCGCGAGCGGCGATGTCGGTAGCCACCATGACCTCGTACTTGCCGGATTTAAAGCCATTGAGAGCCTCAATACGCTGGTTTTGGCTGCGGTTGGCGTGCAAAACAGCGACCGAATGGTTCAGATTGCGCAGTTTTTTTGCGATCTTGTCCGCCCCGTGCTTGGTCCGGGAAAAAATGATCACGCTCTGGAAGTCGGTGGCCTTGAGCAGAGCCACGAGCAGGTCGAACTTGCGGTCCGGCTCGACCATGTAGACCCCATGCTTGACTGTTTCGGTGACAGAACGCGCGACACCGATCTCGATGCGGACGGGGTCGCGAAGAGCGAAAGAGGCCAGGGCTGCAATCTCCGGCGGCAGGGTGGCCGAGAAAAAGAGCGTCTGCCGTTCCTTTGGGCATTTGGCGATGATGCGTTTGACGGCGGGGAGAAACCCAACATCGAGCATGCGGTCGACTTCATCAAGCACCACCACTTCGAGCCCATTGAGGCGTAGCACCCCCTGCTGCAGGTAGTCCTCCAAACGTCCAGGAGTAGCGACAATAATATCGGCTCCGCGCTTCAGGGCTTCCCGTTGCGCGCCATACCCCACCCCACCGTACAGGGAAAGGACCGAGATGTCGGTAAACCGCGCGAGATCACGAATGGATGTTTCCACCTGCATGGCCAACTCACGAGTGGGCTCCAGAATGAGGCAGCGACAGGCTCCGTGGCGATCCAGGCGCTGAAGGATCGGTAGCGCAAACGCAGCGGTTTTTCCCGTGCCCGTCTGGGCGGAAGCAATGAGATCCTTGCCTTCCAGAGCCGGCGGAATGGCGCGCAGTTGAATGGGAGTCGGGTCGCCGTAGCCCATAGCCTGGACGCCGTGCAAAAGTGTCTTGGTCAATCCAAGGTTGGCAAATGGCATAAAATTTTTGTTGGGCGCGCACCCTCTAGGCCTTCGCTCCATCTGTCAATCGTTTAGGGAACCCTCCATGATTTGAAAAGAAGTGCGTTTCCCCAAGCGAGAGTTGCAAGATGGATGTCATGCCGCGACTCACTCCCCTCATCGTCTATTTGGGGATTCTCCTATTGGCTCTGACAAATCTTTTGATGCTCGATTCTGACCTCCCTCCCCGGCTGGCCACCCATTTCGACGCCGCTGGCCGAGCGAATGGGTGGGAGAATGCCGGCCAGTTTTTGGCCTCCCACTTTGCCCTCATCCCCATTTCATTGCTATTGCCGTTTATTACATTCAGCATCCGGTTTTTTCCGGCGAATCTCCTCAATGTTCCCAAAAAGGAATATTGGACCCTGCCGGAGAATCACCGCCGGGCCTCCGAGTTCTTGTTTTACTCTTCATTCTGGCAAGCTGCGCTCACCCTGTTTTTTCTCTCCGGCCTCTTTCTCCTGACAGTCAGTGCCAACCTCACATCTCCACCCGAGTTAAACAACATGGCCACCTATGCAGTATCGGGAATTTTCCTCGTAGGAACACTCGCTTGGGTCGTTCGTGTCTTTGTGTTTTTTGGCACCGTTCCAAAAACGTGACAGAGGGAAGCAAACGAAAGGTTGCTTTTCCGCCGAGTCGGGCGAAGGTAGTTACCCGCACGACGGATTTTCGGGCTTTTTATTTCGCGGATAAGTATCCGCCAATGAGTTCCGGCGCAGCTTGTCTGCTCCTTTTCTCGACGACCTAATCGTCAGACGCCCGGCTTTGACCCGCCATTCCGCGTTGCGCGCCCATATATGAATCAAGACAAGACGATTGAGCTCGAAGGCAGAATCACCAACGTGCTTCCCGGCACCATGTTTCACGTCGAGTTGGACAACAAGCACACGGTGCTGGCCCATATCTCCGGCAAAATGCGCAAGCGCTTCATCCGCCTGCTCAACGGTGACCGCGTGAAGTTGGAGATGTCTCCCTACGACCTCGACAAGGCCCGTATCGTCTATCGTCTCGGCTAGTTCCCGGCTGAAAATTTTCAGCCTTCCCCCCATCAGTGTCCTACCCCATGGTTCAGGATGTCCGTGAACCATGATTGAAATTCTCCTCGCCGTATTGGTGATTCTCGCGGTGGTTATCATCGCGCTGCTGCTCTGGCAGCAGACCGCCATTCGCGCCACTCACAGAGCGCTCGCGGAGCTTCCCTCCCAGTTTCGCAGTCAACTCGATGCCCTGGCCGTCCAGACACGGCAAGACGGTTCCGCCGGCCGGCAGGAACTTACGCAGTCCCTCGTCTCAGCCATCAATCAGACGTCGGATAGTACGCGCAATTCCCTGCGCACCCAAACCGAAGCCGTCTCCGGCCTGCGCGAGGCGCTTGATCGCCAACTCGCTCACCTGTCCCAAACCAACGAGCAGAAGCTCGAGTCCGTCCGCTCCACGCTGGAAAGCAAGCTGACGGCCCTTCAGCAGGACAACAACGCCAAGCTCGACCAGATGCGGGCCACGGTGGAGGAAAAGCTGCAAACCACGCTTGAGCGGCGTTTGGGCGAATCCTTCAAGATCGTCAGCGAAAATCTCCAGCAGGTGCATACCGCCATGGGCGAGATGCGCAAGCTGGCCGGAGAAGTCGGCAGCCTGCAAACGCTGATGTCCAACGTGAAGAACCGCGGCGGCTGGGGCGAATACCAACTGGCGACGATCCTCGAGCAATTTCTCAGCCCCGAGCAATACGCCAAGAACGTGCAGCCGCGCGGCACGGGCGAGATCGTGGAATTTGCGATCAAACTCCCCGGCCGCGACAATGATGGCATCCCGGTCTGGCTCCCGATCGACGCTAAGTTTCCCAAGGAAGACTACGAAAAACTCATCGCCGCCTCAGACCGGCAGGACCTCGACCAAATCAAACTCTACTCCAGCCAGCTCGAGATCCGCATCAAAGGCAACGCTAAGGATATTTCCCAAAAGTACCTTCACCCCCCCCACACCACGGACTTCGGGATCATGTTCCTGCCGACCGAGGGCCTGTACGCTGAGGTGCTGCGCCGCCCCGGCCTGGCAGATTTCATTCAACGCGAACATCGCGTGGTCATTGCCGGGCCCACCACCTTGGTCGCCCTGCTTAACAGCCTGCAAATCGGCTTCCGCACCCTCGCCATCGAAAAACAGTCCAGCGAAGTCTGGAAAGTGCTGGGAGCGGTGAAGGCGCAATTCGGCACCTTCGGTGATGTCCTGGCCAAGGTGCAGAAAAAGCTCCAGTCCGCCACGACCGATATCGAGTCAGTCGGCACCAAAACACGCACCATGCAACGCAAGCTGCGCGAGGTGGAAACTGTCACCGTGCAGGACTCCAATGACGTTTTCGGTTTTCCCACGCTCGAGGAGCCTGTGGACCATGCGATAGATAGCCAGGCAGAAAATCCCTGATTTCACGTCGCACAGGGCACGACAACGCAGAAATGGCGGTCAGGCGGAAGAATAGCAAGTATCATCGGCGGCTTCTTCGCCAAAACCCCGAGGTTTCTGGCCAAATAAAAAGGACGCCCCTTGCGGGGCGCCCTTTCGATAATTATTTGTGTAAGGTCCGACTAGCCCTTCTGAGCGTCGAGCACGGCATTGAGCACGTTGGTCGGGACCTGCTCGAAGTGACTTGGAGTCATCGAGTAGGAAGAGCGGCCCTTCGAAAGCGAACGAATCGCGGTGGCGTAACCGAACATTTCGGCCAGCGGCACTTCAGCATTGATGGTGCAAAGGTTGCCCTTGGTTTCCATGCCCTGAATGCGCGCGCGGCGGCGGTTCAAATCGCCCATGATGTCGCCCTGGAACTCGTCCGGCGTGATATTTTCCACACCCATGATCGGCTCGAGCAGGATCGGCTTGGCTTTCTTCATCGCGTCCTTCATCGAGAAGATCGCAGCCATCTTGAACGCGAGTTCGTTGGAGTCCACGTCGTGATAGCTGCCGTCGACGATGTCCACGTGGACATCGATGACCGGATAGCCGCCGACGACACCGTTCAACACGGCTTCGTTGAGGCCCTTGATCACCGCGGGGATGAAGTCTTTCGGAATCGCACCACCGACAACCTTGTTCTCGATGGTAACACCCTTGCCACGCTCGTTCGGAGCGATCTTGACGACCACGTGACCGTATTGACCGCGACCACCGGACTGTTTGACAAGTTTGCCCTCGCCATCGGCGGGTGAAAGGATGGTTTCCTTGTAAGCGATCTGCGGCTTGCCGGAATTCGCCTCAACCTTGAATTCGCGCAACATACGGTCGCGAATGATTTCGAGGTGAAGCTCGCCCATGCCGGCGATAATGGTCTGGCCGGTGTCTTCGTTGGTAAAAACGCGGAAGGTCGGATCTTCTTCAGCGAGACGCTGGAGCGCGATACCCATCTTTTCCTGGTCCACCTTGGTCTTCGGCTCGACCGCCATCGAGATGACGGGATCGGGGAAGGACGGCGGCTCAAGCAGGATCGCATGATCTTCGTCGCAAAGGGTGTCACCGGTAGTGATGTTCTTGATGCCCACGATAGCGGCGATATCGCCGGAGTAGCAGGTATCCACGTCTTCGCGCTTGTCGGCTTGGATCTGGATGATACGGCTGATGCGCTCGCGCTTGTTGGTGCGAGGATTGTAAACGGTGTCGCCCTTGGAGAGCTTGCCCGAGTAAACGCGGAAGAATACGAGTTTACCGACGAAAGGATCGCTCCACAGCTTGAAAGCCAGGGAACAGAACTTGCCATTGTCATCGGGCAGCACTTCGACCGGCTCGGCATTATCCGGGTTCTGACCCTTGGCCGGCGGAATATCGAGAGGGCCGGGCAGGTAATCCACCACGGCGTCCACGAGGTATTGCACACCCTTGTTCTTGAAGGCGGAACCACCGGCGACCGGCACAAACTTGTTGGCGATGGTCTGACGGCGAATAGCTGCCTTGAGATCCTGAATGGAAATCGGCTTCTCCTCGAGGAAAAGCATGCCGATCTCTTCGTCGAGATCGCACATCTGGGCGATCAGGTCGTCATAGGCCTTGGTCGCGATTTCTTTGTATTCCTCAGGAATTTCCACGACCCGATAAGTCGAACCTTGGGAGTTATCGTCCAAATACTCGACGGCCTTCTGGTTGATCACGTCGACTTGGCCCTTGAGGTAATCCTCACGGCCCCAAGGAATAAGAACGGGCCAGGCATTGGCGCCAAGCTTTTCGCGCATGCTCTGAACGGCCGCGTTGAAGTCAGCACCAGTGCGGTCCATTTTGTTGACGAAAGCAATACGAGGCACACCGTATTTGGTAGCTTGGCGCCAAACGGTTTCGGACTGAGGCTGCACCCCGGCCACACCGCAGAATACAGCGACGGCACCGTCGAGAACACGCAACGAACGCTCCACCTCGGCCGTGAAATCCACGTGGCCGGGAGTGTCGATGATGTTTACGCGCATCTTGATGCCTTCGAAGGCCTTATAGACGCCTTCTTCCTTGCGCTGGAGCCACGAACAGGTGGTGGCGGCGGAAGTGATGGTGATACCACGCTCACGCTCCTGCTCCATCCAGTCGGTCACGGTGGTGCCTTCGTGCACTTCACCGATCTTGTGGATCATGCCCGTGTAGAAAAGGATACGCTCCGTAAGGGTCGTCTTGCCGGCGTCGATGTGCGCGGCGATACCAATGTTGCGTGTGCGCTCAAGCGGGAAGGCGCGGTTTGGAGAATTAGGATTTGCGGACATAACAGAAATAGTTGGCTAAACCCGCGTCATAAGTCGGCGACACGGGGGGAAGGCAAGGTAGATAAGAGCCGGGGCAGGGCAAGAGAAAATTTGCCCCAGACCGGCCGAAGATCAAAGGAAACTCTGGAAACGCCTATTTGGCCGCTTCCTCGCGGAGCTGGCGCTCCGCCTCCACCCAGTCACCGTGCTCGGTGCCGGGCAAGCCCAGCTTCTGGCGGTGTTCCGAGATAAAGTAGGCGCGCAAAGAGATCTCCTCGATGGAAATTACCACCGTCGGCTTCTTTTTTGCCGCTGGAGCCTTTTTGGGCTTCGGCGCCGGAGAGGCGGCTTTTTCGACCGGAGCAGATTTCGTTTGGGAGACCTTTCCCACCTTTACTTTCTTCGGCTCCTCTTCCTTTTCCTTTTTCTTCTTTTTCGACATGATTGTTGGCCCTTTCCAGGGCATGATTAGCTCTCGGTTGGGCTCGCTTGGCAAAATAAATCTTCAAAAAAATTCCGTATAAAATAGATTATTCCCATGGGCTCCTTTCTCCTCCGCTGGTTTGTCACCACCATTGCGGTTTTTGTGGCCGAAAGGCTGTTACCCGGGATTCATTGCGAGGGCTGGGGCGCTCTGCTGGGAGCCTCCCTTCTGCTAGGCATCATCAACGCCTTCGTACGCCCCATTTTGCTGCTGTTAAGCCTCCCCTTCATCATCGTG
The DNA here is from genome assembly GCA_964445975.1 of uncultured Chthoniobacterales bacterium. Lineage (GTDB taxonomy): Bacteria > Verrucomicrobiota > Verrucomicrobiia > Chthoniobacterales > Terrimicrobiaceae > CAYUMP01. The sequence goes on from CAYUMP010000016.1 coordinate 41,285, forward strand.
ACCATGGGCCTGTTCATCTTCGTGGTGAACGCGTTGCTCCTGCTGTTGGTCTCCAAGATCATCCCAAATTTTCAGGTCAACGGCTTCTGGGATGCCTTTTTCGGGGCCATCATCATCAGCCTGGTAAGCTGGGTGCTGAGCTCATTCTTCCGCGGCAGCGATGGAAAGATCTACACGATCACCCATCATACCTCGCCCAAGGCGGCCAACGCTCGGGTGATTGAATGACCTATTGTTTGAGCCTCCACTGCCGGGAGGGCCTTGCTTTTTTTTCCGATTCACGCACTAGCGCCGGCGTGGACAACGTTACCATCCATCCCAAAATGCGCGTCTATGAGCGGCGGGGCGACCGGGTGCTCTGCCTGTTGAGTTCCGGCAACCTGTCCATCACGCAATCCGTCGGCGCGGTGATCGAACGTGATCTGGCCAAGACCGGGGAAGATCACCATTCCCTGCTCAATCTGCCGAACCTCTATGAAACAGCTCGCTACCTTGGCGAATGCATCCGTGAGATTCAGCGTCTCGACGCAGCGGCGCTCCTGCAGGGCGGGTTGGATTTCAACGTCAACTTCATCCTGGGCGGCCAGATCGGCACGCAACCACCGGAAATTTACCAGGTCTATCCGCTAGGCAATTCCATCCACGCCAGCCGCGAATCGCCCTTCCTGCAAATTGGAGAGTTGAAATACGGCAAGCCGATCCTGGACCGCGGCTTCACCTATGACACCCCGCTGAAGGAAGCGGTGAAATTTGGCCTGCTCTCGCTGGATTCCACCGCCAAAAGCAACCTCTCGGTCGGTACGCCTTTCGAGCTGTTCTGCTACCAGGCCGGCAGCCTCGAGGCGCGCCACCGCATGAAGTTCGAAGAAAATGATCCTTACCTGCGAACCGTGCGCGAACGCTGGCAAAGCGGATTGATTCAACTTGTGCGCGACATCCCCACGTTGGAAAGTCTCAATTAAATGAGCTTCTTCGAACCCGCCCCGCCCCTGCGGGCAAAAATCTGCGGTGTCACCAATCTGACGGATGCAGAAATCGTGGTGGCCGCCGGCGCGGATGCCGTAGGCTTCAACTTCTTTCCCGGCTCAAAGCGCTACATTGCCGCCAAGGACAGTTTCTCTTGGATATCCTCTCTCAAGGGAAAGGTGCAGCGCATCGCCGTGGTGGTGAATCCCACCGCCGACGAGGTGGCGGAGCTGCTGGATTCCGCATGTTTCGACGCCATTCAATTTCATGGTGATGAAACCCCGGAATTCTGCGCGAAGTCTGGTTTTACGCGGTGGATTCGTGCCGTGCGGATCAAGGACGATCATGCGTTCGAGGAGGCGCTGACCTACGACACACCGTATCTATTACTCGACGCTTTCCGCCCGGATGCCTATGGCGGCACCGGCCATCGGCTGAACTGGGACATCGCGCGCGATTTTGTCATTGCGAACCCGGATCGCAAAATCACATTGGCAGGTGGGTTGACCCCGCACAACGTGCGCGATGCCGTGCGCATTGTGCGCCCCCATGCCGTGGATGTGGCCAGCGGAGTCGAGATGGAAGCGCGGCGCAAAGACGAGTATCTCGTCCGGGAATTTATCAGGGTGGCACGTACGGCCTGAGCGGCATATCCGCTTCAAGCTGATTTCCCAGCCTTGTCAGAAATCGGGGCGCTGGCTTTAATCCGCCCTTTATGTCCGAATCTCATTACAAAATCGCCGTGCTTGCTGGCGACGGCATCGGCCCCGAAGTCATGGCGGAAGCCCTGCGTGTGCTCCGCGTGGTCGAGCAGAAGTTTTCCCTGAAATTTGCCTTCAACGAACAATTGGTTGGCGGCGCCGGCATTGACGCTAAAGGCAAGGCCCTGCCGGACGATACGCTCAAGGCCTGCGAAGAGGCCGACGCCATTCTCTTCGGCTCCGTGGGCGGACCCAAATGGGAATCCCTGCCGCCGGCGGAACAGCCGGAACGCGCCGCATTGCTACCGTTGCGCAAGCACTTCGGACTTTTTGCGAATCTGCGCCCGGCCATTTGTCTGCCGGAACTGACCCATGCTTCGCCCCTCCATCCCAACAGCGTCGAAGGTGGCTTCGATGTGCTCTGTGTGCGTGAATTGACGGGCGGCCTGTATTTCGGAGAGCCCAAATACATCAAGGAAGAGAATGGCGAATATTTCGCCGTCGATACCATGGTTTATTGGGAGAGCGAAATCCGCCGCATCGCCAAGGTCGCCTTCGAGGCGGCCCGCAAACGCAACGGCCGGGTCACCTCCATCGACAAGGCCAATGTGCTGCAAAACGGCGTGCTTTGGCGCCGGGTCGTGGAAGACGTGGCGAAAGACTATCGCGACGTCACCCTAAACCACCTGTACGTGGACAACGCCGCCATGCAATTGATCAAAAACCCCAAGGGCTTCGACGTTATCCTGGCGGAAAATCTCTTTGGCGACATCCTCAGCGATGAGATGGCCATGCTCACCGGCTCGCTCGGCATGCTGCCCAGCGCCAGCCTCGGCGAAACCACCGCCGGCACTTCCCGTTTCGGCATGTATGAGCCCAGCGGAGGCACGGCTCCGGACATCGCCGGGAAAGGCATCGCCAACCCCATCGCCCAGATTCTTTCTTCGGCGATGATGTTGCGCTTCTCTTGCGGCCAGGAAGAGGCTGCCTCTGCCATCGAAAAAGCGGTGCGCAAGGTCATCAAGGACGGTCTCCGTACGGGGGATATTCATACCCCGGGCACGACCAAGGTGAACACCGTGGGCATGGGTGAGGCCATTGCCGCGGCCTTGTAGGAAACAGAGGCGGCGAAAGTTGCGCATTCTGAGTTTCTTACCTTGACGCGGCCCCAACTGCGCCCCAATTTCCCGGTTTTGAGTCGGTACCGCGCCCAGGCGACGAAGGCGCGCACCGCCCGCAACCTACAACTTACATATACCCATGTTTGACAACGTCTTAGGATTTTTCTCAAACGACATCGGTATCGATCTCGGCACGGCCAATACCCTTGTTTACGTCAAGGATCACGGCATCGTCCTGCGCGAACCTTCTGTCGTAGCCGTTCAACAAGGCACCAAAAAGGTGCTCGCTGTTGGCGATGAGGCCAAGCGCATGCTCGGCCGCACTCCCGGCAATATCGTAGCCATCCGTCCGCTTAAGGACGGCGTCATCGCCGACTTTGAAGTCACCGAAGCGATGCTGCGCCACTTCATCAGCAAGGTGCATAACCGCCGCCGCATGGTTCGCCCTCGGGTGGTGATCGCGGTGCCCAGCGGCATCACGGAAGTCGAAAAACGCGCCGTGAAAGACTCCGCCACCCACGCGGGAGCGCGCGAAGTGTATCTGATCGAGGAACCGATGGCCGCAGCCATTGGCGTAGGCCTGCCGGTGCAGGACGCTGCGGGCAACATGATCATCGATATCGGCGGTGGCACCACGGAAGTGGCGCTCATCTCGCTTTCCGGCATTGTTTTCAGCCGCAGCGTGCGCGTGGCCGGCGACGAACTCGACGAATCCCTCATCAACTACATGAAGCGCGCCTACAACCTGATGGTAGGCGAGCGGACGGCCGAGGAGATCAAGATCAAGATCGGCTCCGCCTACAAGATGGAAAAAGAAACCACCATGGAGGTCAAGGGACGCGACCTCGTGGCAGGTTTGCCCAAGACCATCACCATTTCTTCGCAGGAGGTGCGCGAGGCCTTGTTGGAGCCCGTCTCCACCATCGTGGACTCGGTGCGCATCACCTTGGAACGCTGCCCGCCCGAACTTTCCGCGGATCTCGTGGATCGCGGCCTGGTGCTGGCCGGTGGAGGCGCGCTGCTCCGCGGCCTCGATAAACTGTTGCAAGAGGAAACCGGCCTGCCGGTGCACGTGGCAGAGGACCCGCTCAGCGCGGTGGCCGAAGGCACGGGCAAGGCTTTGCAGGAGTTAAAATTCCTCAAGGCCGTCGCCTCCAACGACCGCAACTCCACCACCATCTGAGAAACCAGCCTGGCGGATAATCCAAGGATCCGATGAGCCGGCTAAACATCATCCTCGTCGTCGTCATCCTGGCGGTGGCCGTGCTGATTTCCTCCCTCGGCTCCGGCACCATGCAGAAATTGCAGGCGGGCTTCCTCGGCCTCGTCTCGCCGTTCCTCAAAACCGGATCAGCCGTACAGGAGCAAATCGGTGGCATCGGCCAGGGCTTGAAAACGCTCGAGCAGATCGAGGAGGAAAATCGCAAGCTCACCACGGAGAACAAGGAACTGCGCGCCACAAACCAGATCCTCCGTGACATCGAGATGGAGAATAACAAGCTCCGCATGGCGCTGGACTACCGCAATCGCTCAGTTTTCAAACTCATCCCGGCGCGGGTCATTTCGCGCGACGCTTCAACTTGGTGGAATACGATCCGCATTAACCGCGGCTTTGAAGACGGACTGGATTCCGACCAGCCTGTGCTGACGGATCAGGGCTTGGTCGGCAAGACCACGACCGTAGGTAAAAATGAAGCCATCGTGCTGCTGATCACGGACGAAAACTGCCGGGTGGCAGCCAAGGTGGAGGGCTCCCGGGAACAGGGCATTCTGAGCGGCCTGCGCATCCAGAGCTCCACCACCCCCGGCGAAATGCAACTGAACTTTCTTTCCAAGACCGCGGATCTGCAACCCGGTCAGAAAATCTACACGGCCGGCGTGAGTGGAGGGGTATTTCCCTCCGGCATAGCTCTGGGAACCGTGAAAAATTTCAAAGCACGTCCCCTGGACGGGCAGGCCATTGTCGAACCCGCGCAAGACCTGTCCTCCGTTGAGGATGTCTTTGTGGTGGTGGGGGCAAAATGAAGCTCGCGATCGGCTGGCTGGCTTTGGCATTGGCGATCTTCGCCGCGCTGATCATGCAGGAGTTCATTCCCCGGCTGGATGGCCTGAACGGCGCAAGAGTACTCCTGGTGCCGATGTTGTTCTTTTACGGCGCCCTGACCATGCCTGTCTGGGCCATGCTGCTCCTCGCGGTCTACTCCGGCTTGGTGATGGACCTGATGAGCCTCCAGATCATCAGTGGACAGGTTGAAATAGCGCTGGGCTGGTCTATCGTTTACTTTGTGATTTTCGGCCTGCTCGCTCATGGCTTCCATCCCGCCTTTCAACGTGGGCACTGGTGGTTGCACACGCTGATCGCCGCCGTTGGCACGTCGCTCTATCTGGCCCTGCAATACGCCATGATCTCCTTTCGCCGCGAGGGCTTCGTCTTCAACGAACTGGTGGTCTGGCGCATCCTGGCACCGGGCCTTATTGCCGCCCTTTTCGCTCCGCTCGTCCACCTCATTGCCGTACAAGCGGGCCACCTAATTCCAGGCCTTTCATCTTCGCGGAGGTATCGACTCGAACGATGAGACGCGGACAACCAGCTTTTCGCATCCTCTTCATCGCCGCACTGATGCTGCTGGCGCTGGCCGGCATCACCTTCCGGCTGTGGTACGTGCAAATCGCCCGGGGAGCGGAATATACGGCCAAGATCGCCTCGGGTTCGCGGGTGACCGTGCGCATCCCGGCCGTGCGAGGTGAGATCGTCGACCGCAATGGCATCCCTTTGGTCCAGAATCGGTCGAGCTTTGACGTGGATTTTTATCTGCCCGACATGGTGCGCTCCTATCGCGAAAGCAAGGGCAGCGTTCCTTCCGTCACTTATCGCGGCACTGTTCACAACATGCCCAAGGATATGAAGGAGGCTGACGTGAAGCAAATCGTAAGGGAGGAGATCATTCCCCGCCTTACGCAGCTTGGAGTGGCGCAGGATTACAACTCGGAGCGCCTGCAAATCCACTACCGCAACAATCGCGAGGTGCCGTTCAACTACATGCAGGATTTGAACTTCGATACCATGGCGGTTCTTTCCGAGCGCAACCTCGGCCTGCCGGGTGTCAACGTCACAAAAAAGCCGATTCGCAGCTATACCTACGGCGCGCTGGGGGCGCACTTCCTCGGCTACGTGGGCATGCCCAATGACCTGAGCAAGCTCGGTGACATCAACAAGTTCAATTTCTACGACCCGGATATGGAAGGAAAAGCCCAGATCGAGCTTTTCATGAACGAATACCTCAAGGGCACCCCGGGAGTTCGCATCCTGCAGCGCAATGCCAAGGGCGTGATCGAAGGCGAAGTGAGCGTCACCGAGCCCAAACAGGGCGCGAATGTCTACCTCACCATCGATGCCCGCATCCAATACATCGCGGAAAAAGCCCTCCGTGCCGTCGGCCGCGGCGCCGCCGTGGTGGTGGACCCCAATAACGGCGACATCCTCGCGATGGCTTCCGTTCCCTCCTACGATCCGAACAAGTTCATCCCCGCCATCGCGGCCAAGGATTGGACGGCCTTGAACAAGGATGAAACCAACCCCCTGCTCAATCGCGCCATCAGCGCGTATGCGCCGGGATCGACCTACAAGATTCCCATCGGCCTCGCCGGATTGCGGGCTGGCGTGGGTGACCGAGCCTTCAACTGCTCCGGCGGCGTGACTTACGGCAACAAATTCATGAAATGCTGGATCGCCGACAAACATGGCTCCCACGGTTCACTGACACTGGCCAATGCCTTGAAGGTCTCCTGCAACGCATTCTTCTATCAATACGGCAACGCGGCCGGCATCGACCAGATCGTGGCTACCGGCAACATGCTCGGTCTCGGCCAAAAATCGGGGATTCCCCTCTCCGGCGAGGCGCCAGGCATCCTGCCCGGGCCGGAATATCTGGCTCAGATCAGCCCCAACGAACGCTGGAGCAGCGGTTACACGGCAAATACCTCGATCGGGCAAGGCATGGTGCTGGCCACGCCCCTGCAAATGGCCATCATCGGAGCTACCGTAGCCAACGGGGGCACCTGCTACTATCCCCGCCTGATCGACAAGGTGGTCTCGCAAGACGGAACAGTGCTCCTGCAGGAGCCGGCCAAGGTCCGCGCCAACCTCATCACCGATGGTGGCATGACCGCCGAGCAAATCGAGAAAGTCCGCCTGGGCATGAACAAGGTCGTCAACGAAGGCGGCGGCACAGCTGGCAAGGCCCGCATCAAGGACATCACCGTGGCGGGCAAGACCGGCACAGCCCAGTTCTGGCGTTCCGGCGTGAAAGACAACCACACTTGGTTCGTCGCGTTCGCCCCGTACGAAAATCCCAAATACGCCGTCTGCGTGATCGTGCAGGGCGCCAAGTCCGGCGGCGGCGTTTCCGCACCCATCGCTGCCAAGATTCTCGAAGACACCTTCGCCCTCGATAAACCACCGGCAGAAGGCGAAGAAAAGAAACCTTACGAACTGGCCTGGCTTGATCCTGCCCCCGGCAACTTCTCCTTCGTCGACAGCGTCGACTTCAACCGCGACATCCCGGCCGCAACTACCATCGCGGCCGATGAGGAAACCGGCGGAGCCGACGCCGCCCAGGGTTCCCAGGAAAATACCCCGGCCGCTCCGAATGTACGGGCCGATGCCGACGAAGGCGGCCGCATCAAGAACAAGGAACGCAAGCCCACCGCGCTTGATAAGTTCTTCAATATTTTCAAAGGCGGTAACAAGGAAAAGAAAAGCAAACCTGCTTCCGGACGCCGATGAACGCACTCATCCTCAACCCAATTTTCTCCCCACTCGGGAGTCAACCCTCACTACTTCATGATCGAAACTGTCAAAAAAATTCTTGGCCTGGGCAAAAAGAGCACAGGCATCAAACTCGTCGTCAGTTGCGAGCGCCTGGAAAAGCGCGTCGCACTGCTGGAGAATAACCGGCTCGAAGAATACACCATCGAGCGCGATTCCGACCGCAACATTGTCGGAGCCATCTTCAAGGGCAAGGTCCGGAACATCGAATCCGGCATCAAGGCTATGTTCGTCGACATCGGTTTTGAGAAAAACGCCTTTCTCCAATTCTGGGACGCCATCCCGGCCGCTCTCGACAGCGGCATCGAAGCCGTCACCCGCGAAGGTTCAAAGAAAAAAGCCCCGCCGAAGATCAGCCACAAGGACGTGCCGAAAATCTACCCGATCGGCTCGGACATTCTCGTCCAGGTCAAAAAGGGGCCGATCGGCACCAAGGGCCCGCGCATCACGACGGACATCAGCATGGCCGGCCGTTACCTCGTACTGATGCCTTACAACGAACAGTGCGGTATCTCCCGTAAGATCGATGATCCGAAGGAACGCGACCGTCTGCGCAAGATTCTCCGCGAGCTCGAAGTCCCGGAAGGCATGGGTGTCATCATCCGTACGGTCGGACAGGGCCAGCGGGCCCGCTATTTTGTCCGGGATCTGAGCATCCTCGTGGAGCAATGGACGGATATCCAGAAGGGCATGGAGGAAAGACCCGCCCCCGCCTGTCTTTTCCAGGAGCCTGACCTCATCGACCGCACCGTGCGCGACTTCCTCACCGACGAGGTCGACGCTATTATCATTGATGACGCCAAGGCCTGCGAACGCATGCAGAACTTGGTAGGCCAGATTTCCTCCCGCGCCAAGAAACGCATCCAGCATTACACCGGCGCCCAACCCGTCTTTGATTGCTTCGGCGTGCAGTCCCAGATCGACGCCGCCTTCCATCGCCAGGTCTGGCTGCCGTGTGGCGGCTACATCGTGATCGACGAAACCGAAGCGCTTATCGCCGTGGACGTGAATACCGGCCGCAATAAGGGTTCGAAGGACAACATGGAGAAAACCATTCTCCAGACCAACCTTGAGGCCGCAGATGAAATCTGCCGCCAGATGCGGCTGCGCAATACCGGCGGCATCATCATCGCGGACTTCATCGACATGAAGCACCGCAAGGACCAGCAAGCCGTCTATCAGCGGGTGAAAGATCGCCTCAAACGTGACAAAGCCCGCACCCATGTGCTGCCCATCTCACAGCTCGGCCTCATGGAAATGACGCGGCAACGCGCCGCCGAGAGCCTGGCCAGCACCCAATTTGTTCCCTGCCCTCATTGCAACGGCAAAGGCATGGTCAAGAGCCCGATGACCATGAGCGTGGAGCTCCAGCGTGCGCTGCACTCCGTCATGCGCAAGCATCAGGACACCGTCCATGAAATCAAGGTGGTCGTCAGTCCCGACCTCCTGACCCGTCTGCGCAATGAAGACGAAGAGCATCTGGTCGAGATCGAGCGTCGCTATGCCGGCCGATTGAGCTTCCGCTCCGACCCGACCTTCCATCAGGAAAAATTCCTGATCATCAACGCGCTGAATAACGACGAACTGCGGCCTTAAGCCTCCAGCGTCCGCAGGTAGGCATAGGTGAAGATGCCGGTTTTATGGCCATCCGCCCAGCGAGGTTGGAGGCCATAACCGCCGACAATATCCCACCCGATAAGGTCGAAGCTTTCTGGAGTGTATTTGACCTCAGGGCGCACGACCTGGCTGGTGACATCCGGCTCACCCCCGCATGTCGCGCAAGGACAGGCCCGCCGGAGAGGCTCCAAAGGCACGTAACTTTCCCGGCCATCCGACCAGGCAATGGCTAGTTCTTGGCCGATTTTTTGGACGGATGTGGGTGAAAAATGGGCGTTCATGAGAAAAATATTTGTTGCGCGAAGGTAATAACTACCTGTTTAGTGGATGTTTTTCGATGGACCATCTCGACGAACTGGAAGCGCAAAGCGTTTATATCATGCGGGAAGCTTATCACAGCTTTTCCAATCTTTGCATGCCTTGGAGCATGGGCAAGGATTCAAACGTACTTATCTGGCTGTCCAAAAAGGCTTTCTGCGGAAAAATCCCCTACCCGGTACTCCACATTGATACCACTTATGAGTTTCCGGAAATGCTGGAATTCCGCGATTGGGCCCAGAAAGAATACGATCTGGATCTGATCGTAAAGATCAACGAAGACGCCCGGGCTGGTCGCGGCGTATACACTTCCTCGGTCGGGTATGAAACTCACGATCCGGTCACTGTGACCCACGAATTGAAGACGGTGGCCCTCCAACAAGTGATGGCCGAACGCAAGTTCGACGCCCTCATTACCGGCATCCGTCGCGACGAGGACCCCACCCGGGCCAAGGAACGCTATTTCTCGCCTCGCAACGCTGACTTTGAATGGGACTACAAGGACCAGCCGCCAGAGTTCTGGAATCAATTCACCACCGCGCTCGAGCCCGGCGAGCACATCCGCGTGCAGCCGCTGCTCGACTGGACTGAGGTGGACATCTGGCGCTACATCGAGCGCGAGCAGATTCCCATTCCTCAGATGTATTTTGCCCGTCCCGGAGAGGACGGAAAGTCCTACCGTTTCCGGTCGCTGGGCTGCTGGCCCATCACCAAACCGGTGGAAAGCAAAGCCGCCAATATCTCCGAAATCATCTCCGAATTGATGGTGACCAAGACCAGCGAACGCGCCGGCCGAGCCCAGGATCACCACGAGCGCAATGCCATGCAAAAGCTGCGCGCCAAAGGGTTCATGTAAGAAAGGTTTTTAATGAGTGCTGTTCTCGCGGAGCCCGCTCCGTCTATCACCGTCAATAATTTTCCGGCCGCCAAACTGCGGATCGTCATCGTCGGCCACGTCGACCATGGCAAATCCACGCTGATTGGCCGCTTGTTTCACGACACCAACTCGCTGCCGGAAGGCAAGGTCGAGCAAATCCGCAAGGCCAGCGAGGCCGAGGGGATGGAGTTCGAATTCGCCTTCCTGCTCGACGCCTTGCTGGAGGAACAGGCCCAAAACATCACGATCGATACCACGCAGTTGCCGTTCCGCACGGAAAAGCGCGAATACGTCATCATCGATGCTCCGGGCCATAAGGAATTTCTGAAAAACATGGTCACTGGCGCAGCCAGTGCCGACGCCGCCATTCTGCTCATCGACGCCAACGAGGGCATCCAGGAGCAATCCAAGCGCCACGCGTATCTGCTCTCCCTGCTCGGCATCCGCCAGATCGTGGTGGCGGTGAACAAGATGGATCTGGTGGGTTACCGCCAGGAGCGTTTCGATAAGGTCCAGGCCGACTACACTGAGTTTCTCGGCAAGCTTGGCATCGTACCACAGCACTTCGTCCCGATGTCGGCCAAGCTGGGTCTGAACATCACCAAAGCCAGCCCGGAACTGGCCTGGCACAAGGGGCCGGCCATCCTGGAAGCGCTGGAGGGGTTTGAAATCGCCGCGCCGCCGGACAATCAGCCCCTGCGTTTCGTTTTGCAGGACATCTATCGCTTCGATGAGCGGCGCATTCTGGCCGGACGCATCGAGACCGGAAAACTCAAGGTCGGCGAAGAGATCGTCTTCTGGCCCGATGGGAAGAGCAGCAAGATCAAATCCATCGAGGAATGGAATGCCAGGACCGCTCCCACCGAAGCTCATGTCGGCGAGTCGGTGGCCATCACCCTCGAGGAACAGATTTTCGTGGAGCGCGGCGACGTGGGTGGCCCGCCCGACCATGGGCCGGCCGAAGGGCGTGAAATCCATGCGAGCCTTTTCTGGCTCCAGAACGATCCCCTGCCCCTGAACGTGCCATTTACCCTTAAACTGGGCACCCAAAGCGTGGAAGCACGCCTGGTGGAGATTTCCCGGGTGCTGGATTCCTCCACCTTGGAGCCCCTGGCCGGATCGCCTGCCATCATCCACAAGAACGAGGTGGCCGACGTGCGCATCCGCGCTCGCAAGCCCATCGCCTTCGACCGACACGACCGGATCAATGAGACCGGCCGTTTTGTCATCGTCACCGGCAAACGCATCGGCGGCGGCGGCATCGTGCGCGAGGCCGAATATCAGGACGAAAAACGCCTCATTGGCGCCAATGAAAACCTGACGTGGACGGTAAGCCCTGTCACCCCGGAACTGCGCGCCGAACATTTTGGCCATCGCGGAGCCGTCGTCTGGCTGACCGGCCTCTCCGGCTCGGGTAAATCCACTCTGGCCATGGGCCTGGATTTTCAGCTCCATCGCCGCGGTATTTCCAGCTACATCCTCGACGGCGACAACCTGCGCCACGGCTTGTGCTCGAATCTCGGCTTTTCGGCTGAGGATCGCTCGGAAAATATCCGGCGCGCCGGTGAAACGGCCAAACTCATGGCGGAAGCCGGACTGGTTGTGATCTGCTCGCTGATTTCACCTTTTCAGGCCGACCGCGAAAACGTGCGCAAGATTTGCCAGCGCGACGGTATTCCCTTCGCCGAGGTCTTTATCAATGCGCCCCTGGAGGTCTGCGAAGACCGCGATCCCCGCGGGCTCTACAAGAAGGCCCGGGCGGGTGAGATCAAGGAATTCACCGGCATCACCTCACCTTATGAAGCGCCGAAGGCCCCTGAACTGGAACTGCGCACAAGCGAACATTCCCTGGAGACGACTTTGAGCGACCTGATGAATTTCACGGTCGAAATCTCACGCATTCCCGAGCCGAGAGTGGCCGAGGAACTGGCTCGCGGTTCCGGCATTTAGTCCTTCCGGCTTACAGAGAACGGGAAGCCGTCCTTTGATTTTGCCTCTGGTTGGTGTTCCTTGTTCCTAGTGGTTAATCATCCAGAGCTTCTGGCCCCGGCCGGGGATTGGGATTGTCTGCGCGCTGCCGTGGCGGCCGGCGCGGACGCGGTGTTCTTTGGCCTGCCACGTTTTAACGCCCGCATGCGGGCGGAGAACTTCTCCGAAGAAGACCTTCCGAAGGTCATGGAGTTTCTGCACAAACATGGAGTGAAGGGTTACGTCACCCTGAACGTCCTGATCTTTCCCGACGAAATGGACGATGCCGTGGCCGAGTTGCGGTTGCTCAACGACAACGGGGTCGATGCGGTCATTATCCAGGATTTCGGTCTGGCCGAAATTTCCCGCCAGATGTTCCCGGCCCTGCGGGTCCATGCGTCCACCCAGATGACAGTGACCTCGCCTGAAGGAGTCCAATTCGCAGAAAAGCTCGGCGCCAAACAAGTTGTCCTTTCACGCGAGCTGTCCTTGCGGGAATTGGCCAAGTTTCCCAGTGGATTGCCGTTGGAAGTCTTCGTGCATGGTGCGCTCTGCGTAGCGTATTCCGGCCAGTGTCTCACCAGTGAGTCTCTCGGCCAGCGGAGCGCCAATCGAGGCGAATGCGCCCAGGCCTGTCGCATGCCTTACGACATCGTCGTCGATGGCAAGGTGCAGGATCTGGGCGATAAACGTTACCTGCTTTCCCCGCAGGACCTCGCGGCCGTGCGGGAGATTCCGGAATTGATCCGCCTCGGGGTTGCCAGTTTCAAAATCGAGGGACGTTTGAAGACCCCGGAGTATGTGACCGCAGTGACCAGCGTGTACCGCAAGGCCATTGATGAAGCCCTCTTGCAGCAAACCAAGGAAACGCCCGAGGCCGATTGGTACAAGCTGGAGATGACCTTCTCCCGCGGCCTCTTCAGCGGCTGGATGCATGGAGTGGATCATCAACGATTGGTCAATGCCACCTACGGCAAGAAGCGCGGGGTGCTGGCCGGCCGCGTACGCGAGAGTGCTCGCGACCACGTCGAACTCGACACACAAATCCCCCTGCATGTGGGCGAAGGGATCGTTTTTGAAAATGCCGCGGACACCAATGCGGAACAAGGGGGCCGCATTTATGAAATCCGCGGCAATCGCTTCTATTTCGAGCACGGCAAACTTAACACGGCAAAAATTCCGGTCGGCACCCGCGTCTGGAAAACCAGTGATCCCGCCCTGGAAAGAGATCTGAAGAGAGCCCGCCAGGCCCGTATCGAAACGGACGGACGCGGTAAACATTTGCTCTCCCTGAAATTCACCGGCCAGGTGGGACTGCCTCTGTCCCTCGAAGTCGAGGGCCTGACCTTGCGCACGACCGCACCGCTCGATGCCGCCCAAAAATTTTCCCTCGATGGCAAAACCTTGGAGGACATTTTTTCCCGCCTGAACGACACCCCATATCATCTGGAGAACCTCTCCTGCGAACTGGAAGGATCAACCTATTTGCCCAAGAGCGAGCTGAGCCGGCTCAAGCATGAAATGGTAAAGGCTCTCGACCAACTGGCGGCGGAGAAACGGCGCGCTTCCGGTGTCACCCTGCCAGCGGTGCTCAAGTCCCTGCTCGAAATCGTTCCGGCTCGAAACCAACCCGAATCTCTGCCTGTGTTATGCCGCACCATGGAGCAGATCGAAGCCGCCCTGAAGTGCGGCATCTCCACAATCTACGCCGACTTTGAGGACATCCGCCGCTACAAGGACGCGGTGCAATGCGTCCGCCAAAAGGATGGCGCGGAAATCCTGCTGGCGACACCCCGTATTCAGAAAGCCGGCGAACAGGGCTTTTTCAAACTCATCGAGAACATGGAGCCGGATGGCGTACTCATCCGCAATGTGGGGGCCATTTCATACTTTCAGGACAAGCCGCTCCGGAAAATCGGCGACTTCTCGCTCAATGTGTCCAATCCGGCCACGGCGGCTGTGCTGCTTTCATTGGGATTGGAGCGGGTGACGATTTCTTACGATCTGAATATCACGCAGGTGCTGTCGTTGCTCCATTCCGCTCCGCCCGAGTGGTTCGAACTGACCATCCATCAGCATATGCCGATGTTTCACATGGAGCATTGCGTCTTTGCCGCGTTCCTTTCAAAAGGCTCGACCTTCCTCGATTGCGGGCGACCCTGCGAAAAACATCGTGTGCATCTGCGCGACCGCGTGGGGATCGAGCATCCACTCCGGGCGGACGTAGGTTGCCGCAACACCCTGTTCAATGCCGCCGCCCAGACCGGCGCGGCTCATTTCGACGACCTGCGGACCGCCGGGCTGCGGCAGTTCCGCGTGGAATTGCTGGAAGAAAGCGGCCCCGAGTCCGTCACCGCAATCCGGGCGTATCAGGAGTTGCTTGGAGGACAGACCAGTGGCGAAAATTTGTGGCATGACCTCAGAGCGAAATCCCAACTGGGCGTGACGCGGGGAACTTTGGTGGCCAAATAGCATGCTCGTCGTTGAAACCCTCGCGCCGCTGATCCTGCTCATCGCTCTCGGCGCGGGCCTGGCCCACATCAAGTTTCTCGGCCGGGATTTCATGAACGACCTGAACAAGCTGGCGTTCTGGATCGCACTACCTGCCCTTTTATTTACTTCGGCGAACCATGCCGCCGAGCCTGGTTCGCAAACCTGGCTGCTATTGGGCGTGATGGTGGCAGCAACCCTACTCATCGTTGCGCTGGCGTGGGGTGCCAGCTTCCTGCTGCGTATGCCGGGAAACGTTCGCGGCACATTGATGCAATCGGCCTTTCGCGGCAATCTCGCCTACATCGGTATTCCCGTGCTGGCTTACAGTCTGGCCGGAGACAACAAGGCGATGGCTTCGGCTGTCATTGTGATGGTGCTGCTCATGGCCAGTTACAACATCCTGGCGGTCATCGTGCTGCAATCGAGCCACCATGGCGCAGGCACAGACTGGCGCAAAGTAGCGCGCTCCATCGCCACAAACCCTCTCATGCTGGCCGGCCTGCTGGGCCTGATTGTCCCACTCTTGAATATTGTCCTGCCTAGTTTTGTGGATCGCGCGCTGCAATCGCTGGGCAACGCGGCCGTGCCCATCGCGCTCCTTTGCATCGGCGGTTCGCTGGCGATCACCCCATTGCATGGGCGGCGCTCATGGATCACAGCCGCCGCGCTGCTCAAAATCGCGGTTCTGCCCTTTATAGTTTTCTGGATCGCCCGTCTCGCGGGACTAGGCCCCCAGGAGCAGCGCATTGCGCTCGTCTTCGCTTCCTGCCCAACGGCGGCGGCATCCTTCGTGATGGCCAAGCAAATGGGCGGAGACGAGGCCCTCGCCTCGGGCAGCATTGCCTTGAGTACCGTGCTCTCGGGAATTTCTCTGGCGGTGGCCTTGTGGCTGACCGCTTAGTCCTCAATACTCGCGAGCGAGAAGGTAGTCGGCGAGTTCGCGAAGACGGTCGCCTTTCAGGCCGGGAGATTCCAGGGTCTCAAGCGCCTGGGCGGTTAATTTACGAGCTTCCTTACGAGCGTTGTCCAGGCCAATGAGGGCCGGATAGGTCGTCTTCTGCGCAGCCACATCTTTACCGGCGCTTTTGCCGAGCTTTTCGCTCGTTTGAGTAATGTCGAGGATGTCGTCGATGACCTGAAAAGCGAGCCCGAGGTTGCGGCCAAAAAGGGTCAGCGCCTCCAGCGTTCCGGGAGAAGCGTTGGCGCTCATGGCCCCAAGACGAAGGCTGGCGATGATCATGGCCGCGGTTTTCCCTTCATGGATGAAACGCAACTCAGCCCGGGTGGATTTTTTGCCTTCGGCTTCGATATCCGCCACCTGACCGGCAATCAGTTTTTTACTGCCGGCCGCGACGGTGAGCTCAGCGAAGAAATGGCGCAGCTTATAGCGGGCGGTCTCCTTCTGGGCGAGGAGGACCTCGAAGGCCTGAGTCAACAGGGCGTCACCGGCCAATACAGCCACGCCTTCGCCAAAAACCTTGTGCGACGTAGGGCGACCGCGGCGGAGATCATCATCATCCATGCAGGGGAGATCGTCGTGAATGAGCGAGTAGGTATGGATGCACTCCACGGCACAGGCGGAGGGCAGCGCAGCCTCGGATTTTCCTCCACAGGCCTCAGCCGCAGCGAGACAGAGAATCGGCCGCAACCGTTTGCCGCCGGCAAAGAGGCTGTAGCGCATGGCCGTATGAATGGTCGGGGGCTTGGCCGAAGCCCGGGGCAGGAAGTCATCCAGGGCGGCATCGACCTGTTTGGACCTCTCCTTCAGATACTTTTCCAAGCTCATCGGGGGTGCATCTTGCACGGAAAAAAATTGTTGGGAAGCATCGCTTGCATGTCGGCCACGGGAAGGCATCATCGCGAGCCGCGATGCATAAACTTCGGCTTGGTGTACTTGGTTCAGGAAAGGGGTCTAATTTTCGCGCCATTTTGGAGGCAATCCAGAGTAAAACTCTCGAGGCGGAGGTCGCCATTGTCATCGCGGATCAGCCCGAGGCGGGCATTTTGTCGCTGGCGAAGGAAGCTGGCATCGCCCACGCCACGATCACCGATTCCCGTTTCAAAACCAAGTTGTCGCCGGAGGTGGAGGGGGAACTGGTTTCACTGCTTAAAAATGCCCGGGTGGATCTGGTGGTTCTGGCGGGATATATGCGGATGGTGAAGGCCCCGATGCTGGAGGCTTTTGGTAAAAAGATCATCAATATCCACCCCTCCCTGCTACCGGAATTCCCGGGGTTGGCGGGGTGGCAACAGGCCCTGGAAGCGGGGGGGAAAACGACGGGGTGCACGGTGCATTATGTCGATTCCGGCATGGATACTGGGGAGATCATTGCGCAGGCCGAAGTGCCGATCCTGCCGGAAGACACGGCGGAGAGTCTGCATGCGCGCATCCAGGTGGCGGAGCATGCCCTTTATCCGGCGGTCATCGCCCGATTTGCCAAGGGAGAACTGCCATGAGCGGCTTTCGCTTTTTTGACCTCAACGAGGAGCAACTGTCTGCTGTCCAGCATGATACCGGCCCCATGCTCATCCTGGCCGGCGCGGGCACGGGCAAGACCCGCACCATTACCGCGCGCATCGCGTGGCTGATCGCCGAGGGCGCGGACCCCAGCAAGATCATGGCCGTGACCTTCACGAATAAGGCGGCACGGGAAATGAAGGAACGTATCGCCGGCATGGTCGAGGCGGACGCGGCCAAGCAGGTGACGGCCTCCACTTTTCACGCGCTGTGTGTGCGCATCCTGCGCGGCGATGCGGAACGACTGGGTTACAAGGCTAATTTCTCGATCTTCGATGAGGGCGATCAGATGGGGTTGATCAAAAAAATCATCACCCGCGTGGCGGCGAAAGACGAAAAGCTCGATCCTAATCTGGCTAAAAACCTGATCAGCAAGGCCAAAAACAACGGCTGGGCCGCGCCGGCAGAGGAGGACACGCTGATCGGTTCGGTGTATCGGCGATACGAGCAGGAGTTGCGCGCGCTCAACGCGATGGATTTTGACGATTTGCTGGGCAAGGCGGTGACGCTGCTGGCGGAGCATCCCGAAGCGCGGGAGAAGTGGCGCGCCCGCATCAAGCATTTGATGGTGGACGAATTTCAGGATACGAACCGGCTGCAGCTCGATCTGGTAAACATGCTGGCGACGGGAACCCCGCCCAACGTGTGCGTGGTAGGCGACGACGACCAGAGCATCTACGGCTGGCGCGGGGCTGAAGTGTCGAACATTCTGGAGTTCGAGAAGCATTTTCCCGATCCGAAGGTCATTCGACTCGAGCAAAACTATCGCAGCACGAACTCCATCCTCGGAGCGGCCAACCGGCTGATCAGAAACAATCCGCGCCGCCGCGGGAAAAATCTGTGGAGTCCGCAGGAAGGCGGCGAACCGGTGAAGATCGTCGGAGTGCCGGATGACCGCAAGGAGGCGGAATTCGTGGCCCAGGAGATCGCGGCCCACCGCGACTCCGAGAAGCTGCCGTGGGAACATTTCGCGGTGATCTACCGCATGAATGCGCAGTCGCGCTTGCTGGAGGAAAATCTGCGCAAACTGAAAATTCCCTACCGTCTGGTCGGCGGGAAGAGCTTCTTCGAGCGGCGTGAGATCAAGGATCTCACGGCATACATGTCGGTCCTCCTGAACTCTTCGGACGATCAGGCGCTGCTGCGCATCATCAATACTCCGCCCCGGGGCATTGGCCCTACGACGGTGGAACTAGCGTTGTCCTTTAGTATGGACCACAGTCTGAGTCTTTTCGAAGCGCTGCGGCATCCTGACCATCTGGATGGGTGTACGCGCAAGACGGGCGAGTCGATTCGAGCGTTCCTGGATGAGATCGAAACGGCGCGCATTCGCGTACTGACTCCAGGCGTTGACGCAGCCGAAATCATCTCCACCCTGCTGTTGGAATGCGGGTATCTGGAAGACCTCAAGCGCTCGTGCAAAACCACGGACGAGGCGATGAATCGCGAGGAGAACGTGAAGGAAATGCTGCGCGGACTATCCGAGTATCAGAAGCGCTCCAAACATGGCCTGCAGGGCTATCTGGACGAAGTCAGCCTCGATCGCGAGCGTGAGGAGGACAAGGAGGACACCAACCGTGGTGTAACCCTCATCACCATGCATGCGGCCAAGGGACTGGAATTTCCCAACGTGTACCTGGTGGGAGCAGAGGACGGTTTGCTGCCTCACGAACGCTCAAAAACCGAGGGCACCGTGGATGAAGAGCGACGGCTTTTTTATGTGGGCATCACCCGCGCGATGAAATCACTGGTCATCAGCTGGTGCCGCGCGCGGACGAAATTCGGCAGCGCCATGCATTGCAGTCCGAGTCCGTTTTTAAAGGAAATCCGCGGGGAGAATGTGATTGAAGAAGGGTATGAGGAGATCATGAATCGTCCGATGGAAGAAGAGGACATCACCGCACAATTTGCCCGGGCGCGAGCGCAGCTGGCCGGATCATGAAAATGAAATTCGGCATTCTCGGCGCCATGCCCCAGGAAGTAGCCCTGATGGTTCGCTCCCTCACAGTCCTGCGCACGACGGAAGTCAGCGGACGCACGTTTTATGAGGGGACATGGGCGGGCCAGGACGTCGTGGTGGTGCTCTCGCGCGTGGGCAAGGTCTCGGCTGCGATCACGACCATGCTGCTGCTGGAGCGATTTGGGGTCAGTCATGTTATTTTTACCGGCGTGGCCGGCGCGGTCGATACCCGCCTGCGCATCGGCGACATCGTGGTCGGGGAGGGTTCGATCCAGCACGACATGGACGCGAGCCCGCTCTTTCCCCGCTTTGAGATTCCGCTGCTGGGAAAAACGGAGTTCGAAACGCCGTTACACGCCGAGGCTTTTTCGGCCGCCACCACCTATCTGGCCGGACCCTTCGATACCGATGTGCCGCCGGAGCGGCGGAGTGCCTTTGGCATTACCCAGCCCCAGGTCTACCGGGGACTTATCGTCAGCGGAGACCAGTTCCTCGCCGACCCCATCCGCACAGCAGCGCTGCGGAGCGCCCTTCCCCGTGCCTTGTGCACGGAAATGGAGGGCGCGGCGGTGGCCCAGGTCTGCCATGAAATGGGCAACGTCCCGCATGCCATCATCCGGGTCATTTCCGACCAGGCGGACCACTCGGCGGCGGTGGATTTTCTCCGGTTCGTCGATGAGGTCGCGGAATACGTGACCGGCGGCATCGTAAAAGCCCTGCTGGAATCATTTGGCGAATCGCCCGCGAGTTCGTAAATTCCCTCCATGAGCACAGGCAAAGGTTCGGCCGGAAATGTCATCGCAGCCCTCTGCAGTTTTTTTATCCCAGGGCTGGGTCAGCTGGTGCAAGGCCGCATCCTTGCGGCGATTCTTTTCTTTGTTTTTGCCGGAATCATCTGGGCCGTCACCTTTGGCATGTTCGGTTGGGTGATTCACCTCTGGGCCACCTTGGACGCGGCATTGTGGAAGCCGAAATCCTGAGGTAAATTGGGGGCATGGCCCCCCTCCATAACTACCTCAGTGGCCGTTTCGTCCCCAGCCGGGCGGGAGAGACGCGCGAAACCTTCAACCCGGCGGACAATTCCTCCCTGGGATTCGTCACGGATTCCGATGCCTTCGACGTGGACGATGCGGTCAAAGCCGCGCGAAAGGCCTTTGATGAAGGCCCCTGGCCGGCGACGCCGGCAGGAGAGCGGGCGGCAAAGCTTTTCAAGCTGGCGGACCTGATCGAGGCTAAGGCAGAAGAGCTGGCCCGCCTGGATACACGAAACAATGGAAAGCCGCTGCGGGAAGCGCGTTTTGATGCGGCGGATGCGGCGGGATGTTTCCGGTTTTACGCGGGATTGGCAACGAAGCCACAGGGACAAACTTATGAGGTGGGCGACCCGAATATCGTGGCGGAAACGGTGCGCGAGCCGATCGGGGTGTGCGGGCAGATCATCCCGTGGAACTATCCGCTGCTGATGGCGTCGTGGAAGCTGGCACCGGGGCTGGCGGCAGGCAACTGCTGCATCTTAAAGCCGTCGGAGTTGACGCCGCGGTCGGCGGTGCGGCTGTTTGAGTTGATCGATGAGGCGGGGTTCCCTCCGGGCGTGGCGCAATTGGTGCTGGGAGCTGGCGATCCGGTGGGCGCGGCGCTGGCGGAGCATCATGGGGTGGACAAGATCGCCTTCACCGGTGGCACAGTGACGGGGCGAAAAATCATGACGGCGGCGGCGGGAAATTTGAAAAAAATCTCTCTCGAACTGGGCGGCAAGAGCCCGAACATCGTGTTTGCGGATGCAGACTTTGCCACAGCTTTGGAGTACGCGATGTTTGGCATCTTTGCCGGACAGGGCGAGGTGTGCAGCGCCGGTTCCCGGCTGATTCTGGAGCGTTCGCTGGCAGACAAGTTTTTGCCAAAGCTGGCGGCGGCCTGCGACAAGATCGTGGTGGGCGACGGGATGGAAGAGGGGACCGAAATGGGACCGCTTATCACTCCGG
Organism: uncultured Chthoniobacterales bacterium; assembly: GCA_964445975.1. Classification (GTDB taxonomy): domain Bacteria; phylum Verrucomicrobiota; class Verrucomicrobiia; order Chthoniobacterales; family Terrimicrobiaceae; genus CAYUMP01. The sequence continues at coordinate 62,634 of CAYUMP010000016.1, forward strand.
GGCACCAACAGAAGGTGCTCGACTATATCGCGGCCGGTCGGGCCGAGGGAGCGCAGCTCCTGTGTGGAGGCGCCGGTTACACGGATGACCGGGCGAAGGGTAATTTCGTACGACCGACGGTCTTCACCGAGACGAAGCCGACAATGAAAATCGTGCGCGAGGAAATCTTTGGACCGGTGCTGGTAGTGCAGCTTTTCGACACGGAGGAGGAAGCGATCAAGCTGGCCAATGATACGATCTACGGACTGGCGGGAGCGGTTTTCACGAGCGACGGGGCGAAGGCGCGGCGGGTGATCCGCAAGCTGCGGGCGGGGATTACGTGGATCAATACGTATCATCCGACGTTTAACGAAGCGCCGTGGGGCGGGTATAAACAGAGTGGGATTGGGCGGGAGCTGGGGACCTATGGGTATGAGGCTTATACCGAGGTGAAGCAGATCAATACGAATCTGGCGCCGGGGCCATTGGGGTGGTTTCGGGGCGTGAAGGATTGATCTTCACGCAAAGGTCACAAAGGGGTTTGCCCCCCAGTCGCATGTGCTTCGGAGGTTATGATGATTTTGGAGTGAATCGCGGCTAGCGGAAAATATCGTGAAACCTTGGGGGGCGGGATGGGGTTGAAGAGATATGACCCTTGTTCGTTTTTCTGCGTTGCTCTCGGTGGCAGCGGCGCTTGTTCCCGGCGCCTGGGCGGCAAGTGAACCGGCGATGCCACCGGCTCCGCCGATAGATCGGGCGCAGGTTATTCATGTGCTCAATCGGATGACTTTCGGCATCCGGCCCGGTGACATCGAAACGGTCCAGAAGGAGGGGCTGCAGACTTACATCGAGCAGCAGCTTCATCCGGAGAAGCTGGATGATTCCGCAGTGGAGGCACAGTTCAAGGACTATCCCCTCCTCCATCTCAGCCAGAGCGACCTCCACCAGCTGTACGATGACCAGCGCAACACCGCCAAAAAAATTCGCGATCTCCAATATGGGGGAAAGAAGAGCGGCGGAGACACGATGATGGAAGAGGCGCCGACGATGCGCGAGGAGTCCATGATGGAGTCGAAGGGCGGCCAGATGACGGACGGAGCGGCCGAAGTGATGGAAACGGCCGCCAGTGCGACTCCTGAAAAAGGCAGGGGGGGCAAGCGACTGGCGGAGATGGTCCATGCCACCGACTTGATGAAGCTGGCGGGCAACTACAATGCCGCACCCACGGAACTGTCCCACGCCAAGCTGATCCGCGCGATCGATTCACCCCGACAACTCCAGGAGGTATTGGTGGATTTCTGGGGCAACCACTTCAACGTGGATGTGAAGAAAGGCCGCTGCGTGGTTTACAAGGTGTCAGATGACCGGGAGGTCATCCGCCCGAATGTCTTCGGCAATTTCCGCGACATGCTAGGGGCATCGGCCAAGAGCCCGGCAATGCTGTTCTATCTGGATAACGTGCAAAACAGCGTACCAGCCCCCGCACAACCACAGCAGAAAGGGAAAAAGGGAAAGAAGGAGGGCGAGGTGGCCGCGGCGCCCAAGCCATCGAAGAAGCGCGCGCTGGGGATCAATGAAAACTATGCCCGGGAGATCATGGAACTGCACACACTCGGCGTAGATGCGGGCTATACCCAGAAGGACGTGCAGGAAGTGGCTCGCTGTTTCACGGGCTGGACGATCGACCGAAAGACAGGGCTTTTTACCTTCGACGCAATCCATCACGACAACGGCCCGAAGACAGTGCTGGGCCATCAAATTCCAGCCAACGGCGGAATGAAGGACGGGGAAATGATCATGGACATCCTGGCGGCGCATCCGGCCACGGCCCAGCATATCGCCCGGAAGCTCTGCCAGCGCTTCGTCACCGACGAACCCTCGCCGGAGCTGGTGAATAAAATTGCAACGGTTTTCACGCAGACGAAGGGCGACCTGCGCGCGGTGACCGAAGCGATCCTGACCAGCCCGGAGTTCCTCGATCCCAAGAACTACGCCAACAAAATTAAATCACCCTTCGAGTTTGTAGTATCCGCCGTACGGGCTTCGGGCTCCGAGTATAATGAGGTTGTCGATTTCTCGAGCGCGAAAAGCGGCCGGAAAAAGGCCGAGAGTGCGGCGCTTCTGGGAAAGGGCAATGCGGCGGACACCTACGCCAATGCGAAAGCGCAGTCCCTGGCCTGGCATGTCTTACTGCTGGGTCAGCCGCTTTTTGCGTGCACCCCGCCGACCGGCTACAAGGAGGTCTCCGAGGTGTGGGTGAATCCCGGCGCGCTGATTGCGCGGCTGAATTTTGCCATGGCGCTGACGGAAGGCAAAGTGGCGGACATTCGTTTCTCCGCGAAGGAAGTGATCGGCTCGGCCGACCTCGACAAACCGGAGGGGCTACTCGACCAGTGCGTGACGTCGATCCTGCAGAAAGACGTGTCACCCACGACGAAGGCGGTGCTCACGGAATCAGCCCTGCCGCAAATGGGAGGACAAACCGTCAATCCCAACAAGCTGATCGCGCTCGTGATTGGATCGCCGGAATTTCAACGCAAATAAAACACCCTTCGTATGAACAACGTCTCCCGCCGCATCTTTCTGAAACAAGGGGCCATGGCCTGCGTCTGCATGGGCGCGGGAGCGATGTTCGGCTCACGTTTCCTCCAGCAGAGTGCTTTCGCCGCCGATCTGGGGTCGTCCCTGGACAATAAAATCCTCATCTGCATCTTCCAGCGCGGCGCGGTGGACGGGCTCTCGATGGTGGTTCCGTACGGCGATCCTTTTTACTACAAGAACCGCACGGACATTGCGCTGGGCGCTCCGAGCAAGGCGGCGGGGAAAAATGCGAGTCTGGATCTCGACGGCTACTTTGGTTTGAATCCGGCGCTGGCTGCGTTGATGCCGATCTTCAAAGCGGGCAACCTGGCGGCCATTCAAGCGTGCGGCTCGCCCAACGCCTCGCGCTCGCACTTTGATTCTCAGGATCTGATGGAGGCCGGAGTGGAGATCGACAAGAGCATAGCAGACGGCTGGTTGAACCGAGCCCTGGGCTACTGCCCCGAGGATGCGGCAAAGGCGGCCTCACCCTTCCGCGCGACCTCGATGACTCCCACCACTCCGCGCTCGCTAATGGGTGAGCACGATACCCTCGTGGTGCGGGACCTCGACACCTTCGGCCTGTCGGGCGATGCGGCCACGCCGGTTCCATCCATGGGCGGAATGGGCGGCGGCAAGGGCGGCTTCGAAGGCATGTACGGCAGCGCGGTCGACACCGTGCTGCATGGGACGGCGCGCGAGTCGTTCGATGCGATCGCGATGCTCAAGTCCGTGCGGGAGAAAAACTACGTGCCGGCGGATGGGGCGAAGTACCCGAACGACCGCTTCGGACGAAATCTGCGGCAGATCGCCCAATTGATCAAAGCCAACGTCGGCTTGCAGGTCGCCTTCGCCGAGATCGAGGGCTGGGACACGCACGCGAACCAAGGCAACGCGGATGGCACGCTGGCGACGCGTCTAGGTTCCTTCGGCCAGGGACTGGCCGCGCTGCATCGGGATCTCGGGGACCGGATGAATGACGTGGTGGTGGTGACGCAAAGCGAATTTGGCCGCACGGTGAAGCAAAATGGCAATCGCGGCACCGACCATGGGCATGGCACATGTTTCTTCGTGATGGGCGGGCCGATCAAGGGCGGCAAGATTTATGGCGACTGGCCGACGCTGGCTCCAGACAAGCTCTTCCAGAACCGGGATCTGGCTGTGACGACCGACTACCGCGATGTGTTCGCCGAGGTGGCGCTGAAGCACCTGCGGGTGCCGGCGGCAAACATGCCTCAGGTATTTCCAAAGTATGCGATTAATTCCGGCCGTTTCCGGAATTTTTACCAGGCGTAGATGGCAAGCTCACCATCCGTTTTTAGCCACGGCTTAGCAGGAGCTTCGCCCTCCCAGCCGTTTCGATGTTTGCTTTGCAAACCGGACGACAAGGCGATCGTCCCTTCATTTAAAAATTAATCCGGGAGGGCGAGGGCCCAGCCGGGATAGAGGTGGCAGAGGAAGGCGGCTATGGCCAGGGAGGCGAGGCCCCAAAGCAGGGCGGCCGACTTGGGCGCAAAGTCTTCCCTCATGAGCACATTGCGCCCCAAAGCGAGGGAAAGCGCCAGCCAACCAATTGCGCGTCCGGCAAAATATATGGCGATAGAAAGAATGAAGAACATGGGGAGACAACTAGCTCTTAGCATATTCAACCAGTTGCGCAAGTCGGATAGAAAGGCTCTTCCGTAAAAGGCTCGTCAAAGGGAGGATTTTCCGATGGGATGTCGACCGACCAGCCAAATACTCATGACCCTCCTTGGAATCGACATTGGCGGAACCGGAATCAAAGGCGCCCCGGTAGACGTAGAAACAGGTCAACTGACGGCGGAGCGATTCCGCATCGATACCCCCCAGCCGGCTTTGCCAAATGCCGTGGCTGATGTGGTCGAACAGGTGGCGAATCACTTCAATTATAAGGGACCGACCGGGATTACCTTCCCGGCTGTGGTCAAACAGGGGGTGATCTATACCGCAGCGAATGTGGACCATTCGTGGATCGGGACGAACGCGGGCGAGCTTTTCTCAAAGCATGTCAATGGACCGGTCGCGGTGGTGAATGATGCCGATGCGGCGGGAATCGCGGAAATGCGCTTCGGCGCCGGCAAGGACCGCAAGGGCGTGGTGATCATGCTCACACTGGGCACCGGCATCGGTTCGGCGATTTTCCTGGATGGAAACCTGCTGCCGAATTCGGAATTCGGACATCTGCGGATTCGCGGCAAGGACGCCGAGAGGCGGGCCTCGGAGAAGATCCGCGAGGACAAGAAGCTTTCCTGGAAACAGTGGGCCAAACGGTTGAGCGAGTTCCTCAACGAAATGGAAAAACTGTTCTCCCCCGATCTCTTCATCATCGGCGGAGGCATCAGCAAGAAGTCGGAAAAATTCTTCCCGCTGCTGACGACGAAGACCGAGGTGATCGTGGTGCCGGCGCAGATGCGCAATGACGCCGGGATCATCGGTGCAGCCTATCTGGCCAAATCGGTGGCGCAGGGATAGACCGCGCTAATCAGCGGGGCGGGGCGGGCAGAGGCTGAGCGCCATTGGCCGGTCCGGCGGGCACAAAGATGTCGTATGGCCCGGGCTTGACCGGTTCGCCGGAGGAGCGGTTGTCAACAAGCAGACGAACGACCTTTTTTGTCTTGTCGGCAGGGTCCTCGAGAATCTCCTGCACAACGGCTTCGACGAGTTTTTTACTCTCGGGCTGGCGGACCATGATCTTGTCCTTTACGGAAAGGCCGCCAAGCTGGGCGGAGGTCAGACTGGTGGTGAGTTGGGTGGCGTTGGGATTGCTCTGGGTGAAAACGTGGGCAGCGATGCCGATGCCCTGGCCCTCGGTGACCTTGAGTTCGGTGATGACGCCATCGAACGGGGCACGTATGAAACGCTTTTCGTATTCATCGGACCAATAATCGTAGGTCAGCTTTTGTTGCTCCTTCTGTTCGCGGATGGCCTTCAGTTGACCCTCGGCCCAGTGGACCCAGGCCTCGGCGGAGACCACGCGGTATTCGGCGATCTGACGACGGCGGAGGAGCTCACGAGCTTCCTCAAGATCGGCCTTGCGCTGGGCGAGCTGACCCTCGGCGGACTGCATGCCACCCTCGGCCTCGGCCTGGGCCTTGGCGGAGTCTCGTTGATAACGCTGCTGGTCGTAGTCGAGTTCAGCGAGGATTTCTCCGAACTTCACTTGCTGGCCGGGGCGGGCATAGATCCGGGTGATGGTGCCGGGAGCCAGGGAACGGACAGCCTGAAGGGGAGCGCCGGCCTGATCAGCCGCTAGCTGGACAAAACCGCGGGGCGTCTTTTCCACGTCCTGGGCCAAAAGAACAGCGCAGGATGCAAAAAGAAGGACCGGATAAAGGGCGGCTCGCATCATGAAAAAGGTCAATCTGACGGGAGAATATCCCGACGCGTCGGGAAAGCAATCGTTCCAAACAGATTGCCTTTACGGGAAAAAATCCAGCGGCATAGTGACTGACATGCGCGACGCACCCATCGGCACGATCAGCTTCCTTTTCACGGACATCGTGGGAAGCACGCGGCTGTGGGAAAAACACCCCAATCACATGGGGGCAGCGCTGGCGCGGCATGACACGATCCTGCGCGGCGCGGCGGAATCGCACGGAGGATACGTTTTCAAGACGGTGGGGGACGCGTTTTGTGTGGCGTTCCAGACGCCACGGGATGCAATCCTGTCGGCGATCGAAGCGCAACGCGGACTGGAAGTGGAAGAATGGCAGGAAATCGCGGTACTAAAGGTGCGGATGGGCATCCACACGGGCGCGGCGGAATTTCGCGGAGGGGACTATTTCGGAGGAACGCTCAACCGGGTCTCGCGGATCGAGTCGGCGGCGCACGGCGGACAGATCCTGGTTTCCCAGATCACCTGTGAGTTACTGCAGGATGAGGGGCTGGAAATCGGCTTTAAGTCTCTGGGCGAACACCGGCTGCGAAACCTGGACCGACCGGAGCATTTGTTTCAAGCCATGGTCGAGGGCCTGGGCGCGGATTTCCCGCCGCCGAAGAGCATGGAAGTGCTGCCGAACAACCTGCCCGTGCAGACGACAAGTTTCATCGGACGCGAGGCGGAGATGGAGGAGGCGCATCGACTGCTGGACAAAGGGCGGCTATTAACATTGACGGGTACGGGAGGAACCGGGAAGACGCGGCTGTCCCTCGAAGTGGGAGCGCGCCTCATCAATGACTTTCACGACGGAGTCTGGCTGGTGGAACTCGCGCCGATTTCCGACCCCAACCGGGTGGCGGAACTGGTTAGCAATGCCCTTGGCGTGCGCGATGAGCCCGGCAAAACATTGAGGGCGACGCTGCTGAATTTCCTGCGGAGCAAGAGCCTGCTCGTCATCCTCGACAACTGCGAGCATATGATCGCGGCGGTTTCGTCGCTGATCTCGGAGTGGCTGCGGGTCTGCCCGCATGTCAAGGTAATGGCCACAAGCCGGCACTCGCTGGGGGTCTCGGGCGAGATGACATTTTCGGTGCCGCCGCTGGGCATTCTAGACACGCGGCTTTATGAGCTGACCGGAGCGGACATGGCCGCGCGGCTCTCGCAATTTGACGCGGTGAAGCTATTCATCGAACGAGCCGTAACGGTGCGGGCCGACTTTGTGGTGACGAACACCAACGCCCCGGCGCTGGCGGAGATTTGCAGCCGCCTGGACGGCATCCCACTGGCGATCGAACTCGCAGCGGCGCGAGTGCGGGTGCTGACGGTCGAGCAAATCGCGGCGCGGCTGGGAGATCGCTTTCATTTGCTGCGCAACGCCAACCGGGCGGCGCTGCCACACCAGCAGACCCTGCAGGCGCTGATTGACTGGAGCCACGATTTGCTATCGGAGGAGGAGCGTATTGTTTTCCGGCGCCTGGGAGCGTTCATCGGCGGACGCACGCTGGAGGCACTGGAGGCGGTCTGCGCGGGTGATGGGGTGGAGGAATTTGAGATCCTCGATCTGCTGCAACAGCTGGTGGACAAGTCGCTGGTCACGGTGGAGAAGGATGCCAACGGAGATTTTCGCTACACGTTGATCGAATCCGTCTGGCAATACGCGCGGGAAAAGCTCGATGCCTCTGGGGAAGCCAAGATGCTGCATGAGCGGCACCTGGCTTATTTTCTCAAGCTGGCCGAGGAAGCCATGCCGCATCTGGAAGGGCCGGACCAAAGGGCCTGGCATGACCGGTGCCAGCGGGAGTTCTTCAATTTCCGCACTGCCGTGCAATGGGCCATCGAGTCCAAAAATGCCGAGGCCGGGATGCGGATCATCTATGCGCTGCACCGCAACATCGAGATCCGCGGCAACCTGGCGGCCTCCCGGGAGATTGCGGCGCAGGTGCTGGCACTGCCGGACGATGGAGTCGCGCCAGTGCTGAAGGCCCGTTTCCGGACCGCTCTCGGACGGTTGGCCTGGGCGGTGGACCAATATGAGGAGGCCACCAAATATCACACCGAGGCGAAGGCGCTCTATGAGTCGGCCGGGGATGAGGGCGGCTCGGCCCTTTCCGATATCCTGATGGCTTTCATCAACCGCGGAGATGGCGAACTCGATCTGGCGGAGCACCGCTTTCGGCGCGGCAAGGAAATCGGGCAAAGGCTGAATATCCCCTTTGTCACCGCAGCCGGCATCACCGGCCTGGGCAGTGTGGCGCTGGATCGCGGCGAGGTGGAGAAGGCCCGGCAGCTCAAGGAGGAGGGTCTCGTCCTTTACGAACAACTGGGTGACCATTGGATCATCGGCCTGATCCTGTGGGGCATCACGCAGGTGGCCATCGTGCAAAAGGACTATGTGCGCGCGGAAAGCGCCCTGAAACAATGGGCTGATATCACGCTAACGCTGGGTAATCGCTGGCTGCTGTCCTACATCCTCGACAGCCATGCCGCCCTGGCCATCGCGACGAACCGGCCGGAGCAGGCGGCGCGTTTCTTTGGCGCCTCCGAGGTGCTTTGCGAGCAACTTGGTGGGCAATACTCGCCCGCCGAGCAAAGCCAGCATGATGCGTTGATCAAGCAGCTGAAGGAAATGCTTCTGCCGGAGGAGCTGGAGGCGGCATGGGAATCCGGACGGGTGACGCCGCCGTGGGAAGTGATCGAACAGGCGTGGGCGGCGACAAATTAATTGGCGTCGGCGTCAAGCGGTAGAGAAACCGCTAGGCGGAATCATGCGGCCCATTTTTTGGTCGAAAGTGTTGGTCGCGGCGGGTTGTAAAGGGACTTCCCTCTGGAGATGATGGATGTCCCCTCATGTGCATTTTCCCCCGCATCTTCCCCCGAGCACTTGGCGTTTTGTTGAGTGCGTCGTCCGTGTTATTCGCGCAATCGGTTCCGAAGTCGGGAGCTAGTGATTTGGTGGCCGGGTTTGTGAATCCTCCCTTGCAGGCGAGGCCGCTGACGTGGTGGCATTGGGTGAGCGGGTTTGTGAGCAAGGAAGGGATCACGGCGGATCTGGAATCCATGAAACGCGTTGGGCTGGGCGGGGCGCAAATGTTCACGGTGACGATCAATATGCGAGGGCCGGACGGCGAGGAGTTGCGGGGGCCGGTAGCGTTTATGAGCCCGGAGTGGCGGGAACTGGTGAAGCATGCGGTAGCGGAAAGCGATCGGCTGGGGCTGGAATTTTCGATTCTCCAGGCGCAGGGCTGGGGCCAGGCGGGAGGAGAAACAGTGCCGGCGGCGGAGACGACGCAGAAGGTGGTCTGGACAGAGAGGCCGGTGACGGGAGGACAGAAGGTCTCGCTGCAACTGGCGCAGCCGGAGACGCGGATCAACCACTACGCGGATATCGCGCTGCTGGCTTTTCCGGCAATAAAGGGCGACGAAGTGACGGCGGCGCCGAAGATCACGAGTTCGCAAACAGGGAACAAAGTTTTGACCTGGAGCCAGGGCGCGGTGTCGCTGCCACTCCCAATGCCGGATGCGCCGCAGTGGGTGCAACTCGCATATGAGGAGCCGCAAACCTTCAGCTCGATCACGACGGAGTTGGAGCGGATGCGGGACACGCCTGATCCGGAGAGCTGGGAGAGGACGGGGCTTATGACGGAGGAAGGGAAGGAGTTGCTGAGGGCGTCGAAGGGGCCGAAGCGCTGGGAGATCCAAGTGAGCGAGGACGGGGTGAATTTCCGCAGCGCGACGCCGGTGGCCACGCATGGGACGACTTCGTTTGAGCCGGTGACCGGTAAGATTTTCCGGGTGTTCATGCCTGTGCCGCCACCGCTGGCGAATCCACTGCCGCTGGCGCGGACTAATATTGTCAAGGTTCTGAGTATCAAACTGGCCGGGCCGCGCCTGGACAAAGCGGAGGCCAGGGCCGGGAGGATCACTGATCAAACAACGAAGAATTTTTCCACGATGCCGGTGGCGGCGGGGGGGATGGTGGCGGCCGATAAAGTCATCGATCTCACGGGGAAGACGGAATGGGACGCGCCAGCGGGAAATTGGACGCTGGTAAGGATCGGACATACCTCGACGGAGGGGCACCTCGCGGCGGCAGCATCACCCACCGCACTCGAGGCGGACAAGATGAGCAAGACGGCGATCCTGAATCATCTCAATACGGGGGTGACGGGGGCGGTGCTGAGCGACAATAAGGCCTTCGTGGGAAAAACGCTAAAGAACCTCCTGTGCGACAGCTGGGAGCGCGGTGATGCGAACTGGACTCCGCGAATGAAAGAGGAATTTCTGAAGCGCCGAGGCTATGCGATAGACCCGTGGCTACCGACATTGACCGGGCGGATCGTGAATAGCCCGGAGCAGAGCGAGCGGTTTCTGTGGGATTTCCGCCGCACCATCGCGGATTTGATCGCGGAGAATTACTACGGAACGCTGAAGAGCTTCGCCAACGCGCACAAGATGGAGGTTTATGCGGAAGCAGCGGGCCACGGGTTGCCGGCGGTGGTGGACCAAATCAGCAACAAGGCGAATACGGACGTGCCGATGGGGGAATTCTGGGTCGGCCGTCGTGATACCGACGACACGAAGGAAGCCTCCTCAGCGGCGCACATTTTTGGAAAGCCGATCGTGGCGGCGGAGTCCTTCACGGCGGACACGGCCTTCGCGGCATGGGCGCGGGACCCGGCCTCGCTGAAGGCGGAGGGCGACCTGCAATTCTGCGTGGGAGTAAACCGATATTGTTTCCATCGATTCACACATCAACCGTGGCTGGACCGCGCGCCGGGAATGACGATGGGAGGGTGGGGCACGAACTTCGACCGGACCAATACGTGGTGGGAGCAGGTCCGGGGGTGGGTCTCATATATCTCGCGTTGCGAATTCCTGCTGCAGCAGGGGCAATTCGTGGCGGATGCATGTTATTTCTATGGTGAAGACGCGCCCGTGGGTTTTCGATTCTCGCATCTCTCGCCGAAGATGCCGGCGGGGTATGACTTTGATGCGGCGAATGCCGAGGCGGTGAAAATGATGTCGGTGAAGGATGGCTTGATCACGGTTCCGAGCGGGATGCGGTACCGGGTGCTCGTCCTGCCGGAGCAGGACCGGATGACAGCCGAGGTCGCGGACAAAATTCGCGAATTGGTCAAGGCGGGAGCGACGGTGGTGGGACCAAAGCCGAAACTCTCCCCCAGCCTCTCGGGATATCCGCAAAATGATGAAAAGGTGCAGGCCATCGCACAGGAAGTGTGGGGAAACTGCGACGGCCAGACGGTGAAGTCGCATGCGTACGGCGCGGGCAAGGTCGTGTGGGGGGTGCCGTTGACCGAGGTCCTCGGAGTGCCGCCGGATTTCTCCTGCGGCGATGCCAATCTGCGATACATTCATCGTCGCGATACTGCGACCGAGATCTATTTTATCTCAAACCAGAGCGGCAAGGATGTTTCGGCGGATTGCCGGTTCCGCGTGGATGGGCTGGCCCCGGAGTTTTGGCACCCCAAAACGGGCAAGATCGAGACGGCGGCGATGTACTCCAATAAGGATGGCCGGACGACGGTGCCGATCCGTCTGAAAGCGGACGGCTCGATATTTGTGGTGTTTCGGAAGCCGGCAAGTCCGGACCCCATCGCGACAGTGCAGGCAGAGCCGGATGGTGTGGCCATCGCCGGCGTACCAGCGAACAAGCCGCCGATCCTCGCGAATGGCAAGGTGCAGCTCACGGCCTGGCAACCCGGCAAATATACCTTTACCACGGCGAAAGGGAGGAGCGTGGCGGGATCGACTGGCCCGATACCGCAGCCGATCGAACTGGGCGGCGCCTGGGAACTGCGTTTTCCGCCGAAGCTCGGAGCGCCAGCGACCACCACCCTGGAAAAGCTGGTTCCGTGGAACACATCAGTGGAGGAAGGGATCAAGTACTTCTCGGGCACGGCGACGTATTTGAAGGAGTTCACGCTGCCGAATGACTGGCTGCGGAAAGGCGCGAGGATCTACCTGGATCTCGGCAAGGTGATGAATCTGGCGGAAGTGAAGGTGAATGGGACCGACCTGGGAGTGCTGTGGACGGCACCATTCCGCACGGAGCTGACCCAGGCGCTGAAGGCGGGTAATAACACGCTCGAGGTGAAGGTCACCAATTTGTGGCCCAATCGGATGATCGGCGATCTGAAGCTGCCGCCGGAGAAGCGGTTCACCTGGACGAGTTTCAATCCGTACAAAAAGGATTCCCCGCTACTGGAGTCCGGGCTGCTGGGGCCGGTGCGAATCGAAGCGGCGCAGGTGATCGAGGTCACGCCTTGAGATAAATGGATCTCCTCGCCTCTATTATAGGACAAGAGGCGTAAATTCCTTCTCGCTGTTTTGGGTAGGCTCTTTATAGATTCGCGGAATGGCGGCCATGGTTGAACTGCGCAACGTCAGCAAGTCGTTTGGAAGTTTCACCGCGTTGCAGGAGGTCGGTTTTGAAATCAAGGAAGGCGAGTTCATGACCTTCCTGGGCCCCTCGGGCTGCGGGAAGACAACTTGCCTGCGGCTGATCAGCGGTTTTGACACGCCCACAACGGGGCAGGTGTTGATCGAAGGGAAAGATGTGACGTTTGACCCTCCGTATCGCCGGAACGTGAATCAGGTTTTTCAAAGCTATGCCCTGTTTCCGCACCTAAATATCCTGGAGAACATCGCCTTTGGGTTGCGGATGAAAAAGGTTCCTGCGGCCGAAATCAAAAAGCGGGTGGACCGCGTGATCGAGATGACCTCGCTGGGGCAGTTCATCGACCGCAAGCCGGCGCAGCTTTCGGGCGGGCAACGGCAGCGCGTGGCCCTGGCCCGGGCGATTGTCTGCGAGCCGAAAGTTCTTTTGCTGGACGAGCCCCTGAGCGCACTTGATGCAAAGTTGCGCACGCAGATGCGGGTGGAACTGAAACAACTGCAGAAGCGGCTGGGTATCACCTTCATCTTCGTGACTCACGACCAGGAAGAGGCTCTGACGATGAGTGACCGGGTGGCGGTGTTGAACGCAGGCCAGGTCGAGCAGATCGGTACGGTGAATGAGATTTACTATCAGCCGGCGACCCGCTTCGTGGCGACTTTCATCGGCGAAACGAATATCGTCGAGGCGGAGGTGCTGGGCTGCGACAGCGGACTGATCCATTGCCAGGTGGAAGGTGGGTTGAAGCTCTCGGCCCGGGGCGCCTCCCGCCCAGCAGGCGAAAAGGTATTGCTTTCCCTGCGACCGGAGAAGATCCGGCTTTTCCGGGAGGCACCCACGGGATTGAACGTTTTCTCGGGGCGCATCTGTGTGGAGATCTTCAAAGGTGCGGTGGACGAGCTCACCGTGACAACGAGCGGCGGATTGGAACTAGGTGCGCTGCTGACCAACGACGGTCAGCAGGAATTTGATTTCCATGAAGGGGAAGAAGTCCACTGCCGAATCCAGCCGGAAGATATCAATCTGATTTCTTCTTAGACATCAGCGGCAGGGCTCCCCTGAGCAAAGAGTGACAACGAGTGGTCAAATTCGTTCAAAAAATTTGCCAAAAAAGTTTTGACTAGCGAAATTTCCTCTCCTAAATCTGGCACGCAACATGCTGTAAGGCACCGCACTGCCATGCAGTACACATGAAGTCGGGGGAGTCTGCGAGAGCGGAATCAGACGGCTGCTAAAACCAACAAACAAAGGAAAACACAATTACAATGAAACTAGCTACCAAGATAGTTGCCGCCGTCGGTCTTGCTGCGATGCTTGCTACAAAGCCGCTGCTCGCCGGTGATGGCAAGAGCTTCAAGGAAAAGGTTATCGTCGAAGAGGAACGCAAATGGTGGGGCGCTGCTCTCAGCACTGGCTGGGACTCCCTCTATATGTTCCGTGGCGTTAACGTCCTCCGTGGTGACATGAGCTATGGTTCCGGCATCTACTGGACCGATCTCAGCTTCACCTGGAACATCACCGATAACGACTTCCTGACAGTCGGCTCCTGGGTTGCCTTTGGTACTCAGAAGACCAACTACAAAGAACTCGACGTCTACACCAGCTACACGCACACCTTTGGTGACCTCGCGGTCAGCTTTGGTTATATCTTCTACTACGTGTGGGCTTCTCCGCTTTACTCGCATGAGTTGAACGCGAAGGTCGCTTACACCTTCAACCTGCCAGCTGGCATCACCATCACCCCGTCGTTGACCTACTTCTTCAACCTCGGACCTAATGTTGGTGAGGACCAGGGTATCGCTCCGGACGCTTCCAGCTTCCTGCTGGCTCGTGTGGACGCCGGCATCCCGATCTACAAGGACATCATTTCTTTGGCTCCTTGGATCGGTTTCGGAACGAACTTCCGTTACAACTCCAACCAAGACGGTCACTTCTTCAATGGTGCGAACAACTTGGAGCTCGGTCTCGGAATGCCCATCAAGATCAACGACACGATCACCCTCTACGGCTACGTTGCATACAGCAACCAGTGGTACGACCTGATCGGTACCCGTCCGAGCACCTTCTGGGGTGGCGCGAAGGTTACCTTCTCGTTCTAATCCTGGTTTAGCCTGACTTAACGAACCCTCCTCGCTCCGGCGGGGAGGGTTCTTTTTTTGCCTGAATTGGATTCCCTTGGCCCGCAGGGCCAATAAAATCCGCGTGACTTCAGGGCTGCATAGGGGATATTCGCGGCATGGATTTGCTGGAGACACTGAGTGTCGCCCTAGGCCTGGCCACGCTGGCGGGCATCAACCTCTATCTGACCGTTTTTGTGGCCGGGATGGCCATCCGTTTTGGCTGGGTCACGCTGCCACCGGAGTTGATGGAGCTCAGCGCGTTGGGAAACCACTGGCTGATCCTGGTGGCCGGCATTCTTTATGTGCTGCAGTTCTTCGCGGACAAGATTCCCTGGGTGGATACGGTCAATGACGCGGTGCATACCTTCATCCGCCCGATCGGCGGCGCCATGTTGGCAGTACTGGCGATGGGAGAAGCTGATCCTGCCATCAAAACCATAGCCGCCCTGCTGGCGGGTGGGATTGCTTTGACGGCGCATGCTGCCAAGGCAGGCAGCCGGCTGGTGGCAAACGCGTCGCCCGAGCCCCTTTCAAATATCGGGTTAAGCCTGGGTGAGGACGTACTAGTGCTGGGCGGGCTGGGCTTGCTGGCCTTTCGGCCGGAGGTGCTGCTGGCCATCATCCTGGTGGCTCTGGTGGCTACGTGGATCATCCTGCCACGGTTGGTGCGCAGCATCCGGGCAACACTGTGGCTGGCCTGGCGCAAGCTGAACAGCCCCTCCGCCGGACATGATATCACGGAGATCCCCTCCAAGCTGCCGGCCCGATGCGAGCTGGCGTTGAGGCGGGCTCATGCGACGACCGAGCCGGTGATCCTGGCGGTGCGCTGCCTGAGCGGAGGCGGGCAACGCCTGCCGCGCAATCACTTCGGGTGGCTGGCAAAATTCCCAAGCGGGCGGCTGTTTTTCGTGAGCCCCCGCTGGCGCACGCCGCTGGTGGTGGAGATTCCGCTCGATGCGGCGATGACGGAGCGGGAGTCGCGTTTCCTGAGCGAAAAGCTGCTGATTTGCCGTCCCAGTGGAAACCATCATGCTTTTGTATTTGAGCGCGGACACCGCCTGCTGGCTGACCGCGTAGCGGAAAAACTGATCAGCCCAACTCCCCTGCCCGTTTCGGAAACTGCGGCCGTGCCGGCGTAATCGCCTGCGGCCATGATTGACTTCGAGCGGCCAGCTTTCCTTTTTCTCATTCCGGTCGCGGTCCTTTTCGTGTGGCTGGGCTGGCGGCAGTCGCTGACGCGTTGGGCGCCGGTCCAAACCAGGACAGCCCTAGGTCTGCGAATCTTTATTCTCGTTCTGATTATCGCCGCTTTGGCGGGCCCTCGCTGGTTGACCGAAACGAAGAATCCCGCGGTAATTTTTTTGAGTGATATCTCCGGCAGCATCTCGCCGGAGGCCCGGGAGGCCGCCCGGAACTTTGTGGCGAAGGCGCGACCAGAGCATGAGGCTCAGTCGGCGGAAGTGGTATTTGCCCGTGAGGCTGTCGTGACAAAAACCTTTGGGGAGAAAGAGGGTTCAGAAAACCCGCTTCTCCCGGCGGAGGAAGCCACGGATCTCCACGCGGCGCTGGAGTTTGCCGCCGCGACATTGCCGTCCGATCGACCGGGGCGGATCGTCCTGCTAAGCGACGGTGTGCCGACGAAGACGCACAATCCGCTGCAAATCGCGGCGGAAATGCCCATAGAGATCGATACGGTTCCGTTAGAAGCGCAGGCAAAGACAGAAGCCTCGGCCATCTCGATCAAGGCGCCGGCCGGGGTGCGCGAAGGAGAGGTTTTTAATCTTTCGGCCAGAGTGCATGCCACATCGGAGATTCCCTCGGCCACGGTACGGCTATTTCAAAATAATCTGCTGGTGGCGGAAACCTCCCGGGATTTGCCGGCAGGTTTTTCGGAGATCGAATTTCCCAACATTCGGGCCGACGGTCGGATGGCGCTGTATGAGGTGGCGGTGGTGGCACCGGGCGATACGGTGGCGGAAAACAACCGGAAGAAGATCGCCATGGCCCATGAGGGACGGGCCCGGGTATTAATCCTGGATAACAAGCCAGCGGAATCCGAAGCGTTGGCGGAGACGTGGCGAAAGGCAGATTTTGAGGTGGAAGTACGGCCGGCACGGGGTTTGCCGGATACGGTGGAAGAGTTGGAGGCGTTTGACCTGATCGTGCTGGCGGGAATTTCCGCGGCGGAAATGTCGGAAAATCAGATGAAAAACCTGGAGAGCTGGGTGCGGGGATTTGCCGGGGGATTGCTGATGACCGGCGGCGAGGATAGCTACGGGGCGGGAGGATATTTCCGAACGCCGATCGCGGAGATGCTGCCGGTGCGGATCGAGCGGGAAGAACGGGAAGAGACACCCGTGGTCGCGCTGCTGGTAATTCTGGATCGGTCGGGGTCCATGTCCGCGCCGGTGGACGGTCAGACGAAAATGTCGCTGGCCAACGAAGGAGCCTCGCTGGCCATGGATGTCCTGCAGTCACGGGATCTCTTCGGCGTCTTTGCGGTCGATACGCGCGTGCAGGATGTGGTGCCGCTGGCGCGTATCGCAGACAAACCGGCGACGGCGCGAAGGATCGCCGCGATCACAGCGGGCGGCGGAGGCATTTATATTTACACGTCACTGGCGGAGGCTTTTCCGCGACTGCGGGATGCGGAAGCAAAAATCAAACATATCATCCTCTTTTCAGATGCGGCGGATGCCGAGGAGAAGTCGGCGGGGGACCGTGAAGGCAATGGGGGATCGTCGCTTGACCTGGCGACGGCGATGCTGGCGAACCGCATCACCCTTTCGGTGGTGGCATTGGGTAATGAAGAGGACAAGGACACGGTTTTTTTGAGACAGCTGGCGGCACAGGGCGGCGGACGTTTTTATCTGACAGCGGACGCAACCACCCTGCCCCGGCTGTTTACGACCGAGACGATGAGGGCTGCGGAGTCGAGCCTGCGGGAAGATGCGTTTCTCGCCCAACCGACGGAGAATACGGTGCTGACCGGGATCAATTGGGCGGAGTCGCCGCTGTTGCTGGGGTTCAATACGACCAAGCTGAAACCGGGCGCGGAATTGCTCCTGACGACGGAAAACAAGGACCCGCTGCTGGCGGAGTGGCGGTTCGGCCTCGGACAGGTGGCGGCTTTCACGAGTGATGCGAAGGCGCGGTGGGCTTCCGAGTGGCTGGGTTGGCCGGGGTATGGAAAATTCTGGGCCGAGGTGGCACGGCTGCTGGTGCGGCCGGCAGAGCGACGCGATCTGGAGGTGCGCTTGGAGGAACAGGAAGATGAGTTGGTGATGGAAGCGGAGGGGCAGACGGCGGAGGGCGGTTTCCGCAACGATTTAACGGTGACGGCAACGGTGGCAGCCAAGGACCTCGCTCCGGTTTCAGTGACCCTGCCGCAGGTAGCCCCGGGGCTTTACCGGGCACGAATCAAGAAGCCTGATGCGGAAATGGCTATCGTTGCGATCAACGACGGCACAGGACGGCCGGTTTCTATGGCTTGGACGCAGGATTATCCGTTGGAATATCAGAAAACCGAGGACGGAAGGCCCCTGCTCAAGAAATTATCGGAACTCACCGGAGGCAAATATGACGTTCAGCCCCACGAGGTACTCCGACCGGCGGCGCGGGCGATAAAGACGAGATTTGGCCTGGCGCCGTTCCTGTTGGGGCTGGCTTTGGTGCTCTGGCCGGTGGATATCTGGGTGCGGCGGAGGCAATGGGGTGGAGAAAAGTCCTTGCCGCCTTTTTCACCGGCCAAGTAGCTTCCTGAGATGAAAGTTCTTGTGACCGGCGGAGCCGGCTTTATCGGTTCGCATATCGTGCGCAAATTGCTTCAGAGCGGGCACGAAGCGGCTGTGGTCGACGATTTCAATGGATTCTACGATCCGGCGATCAAGCGGGCCAACGTGCAGGACTTTGCGGATCAGGTGGAAGTGATCGAGGCGAATATCGAGGACGCCGAGAAAATGACGCAGGTGGTGACCGGCGGGAAGTTTGAGGCGATCATCCATATCGCGGCGCGGGCCGGCGTGCGGCCCTCGGTGGAAAATCCGGGTGCCTACATCAAGACGAACATCAACGGGACCCACAACATGCTGGAAGCGGCGCGGGCCGGTGGCGTTGGGCATTTTCTTTTTGCCTCGAGTTCATCAGTTTACGGGCTGGCGCGTACGGTGCCTTTCTCGGAAGACCTGGCGCTTCCGCAGACCTTGAGCCCCTATGCCGCGACAAAACTGGCGGGAGAACATCTCTGCGGGAACTTTTCGCATCTGTATGGCTTGCGGGTGGCATGTCTGCGGTTTTTCACGGTCTATGGTCCGGGGCAGCGGCCTGATCTGGCGATTCATAAATTTACGGACCGCATCCATCGCGGCCAGCCAATCCAGCAATACGGTGATGGCACAACGCGGCGCGATTACACCTACGTGGACGACATCGTGCAAGGAGTGCTCGGGGCGCTGAAATATCGGCGGACGCCGTTTGAGATTTTCAACCTGGGCGAGAACCAGACGACGACGCTGGCGGATTTGATCACGGCGATCGAAAGTGCGCTCGGGAAGAAAGCGGTGATCGAGCGCCTGCCGGAGCAGCAGGGCGACATGCCGCTGACCTGCGCGGACATCGAGAAAGCACGGGCGCTGCTTGGTTACAATCCCCAGGTGAAAATATCGGAAGGCATCTCCAAATTCGTGGAGTGGTACTTGAATAAAGGAAAATGACTGTTGCAGAACTACTAGGCGACCTTGTTCGCATTCCCAGCGTCAATCCCGACGGCGATCCCGGCACGGCATCCGTCGGCGAAAAGGTGTGCGCAGAATACGTGGCGAAATTCCTGCGGGAGAGCGGCGCCGAGGCGTGGCTGGAGGACGTCTTCCCGGACCGGCCGAATGTGGTGGGAAAATTTTCCGCCGATCGGGCGGGAAAGCCCCGGCTGCTTTTTGCCCCGCACACGGATACCGTGAGCGTGGTGGGTATGACGGTTGAGCCTTTCTCGGGCGAATTGCGCGAGGGGAAGATCTGGGGGCGTGGCGCCTCGGATACGAAGGGTCCTATGGCCTCTATGCTGCATGCGTTGCGGGAATGCCGGGACATTCTGCCGACACTCTCGCATGAGATCTGGTTTGCCGGACTGATGAGCGAGGAGACGGGGCAATTCGGCGCGAAGGCCCTGGCGGCCAAGGAGAAATTTGATTTCGTGGTGGTGGGCGAACCGACGGATTTGCAGATCGTGCACACCCACAAGGGTTCGGCGTGGCTGACATTGCGGAGCCGTGGAAAGGCCGTACACGCTTCCACGCCGAACAGGGGCGATAATGCGATCTACAAGATGCTGGATGGACTGAACTTTCTCCGCGGAGAGCTGGAGAAATCCTTTAATGTCTTGCATGACGATATGCTGGGCACCCCGACCTTCAACGTCGGAACCATTCAAGGCGGCAGCAAGGTGAACATCGTGCCGGATTTTTGCGAAGCACGGGTGGATATGCGGATCATTCCGGGGCAGGACATTACGCCCCTATTGAATCAATTCTCCGCCCGGTTTCCTGATATCGAGATGGAGCTAAAAAAGTCCGAGCCTTTGCGCACGGAAGCCGACAACGCGGTGATCAAGAAGCTGGAAGCAGCCGGGGCCAAGTGCACGGGCGCGCCGTGGTTTTGCGATGCGGCGATCTTTGCGCAGACCGGCACTCCGGCAGTGGCCATCGGACCTGGTTCCATCGCTCAAGCCCACACGTGCGACGAGTTTATCACCCTCTCCGATCTGGAGAAGGGCACCCAATTTTTCCAAACCTTTTTGAAAAGCCTGACATGAGCGCCAAGACTGCCATCACTCCCACCCGCAACGAAGATTTTCCCGAGTGGTACCAGCAGGTCATCAAGGCCGCCGACCTGGCGGAGAACTCAGAGGTGCGCGGCTGCATGGTGATCAAGCCCTGGGGCTACGCCCTGTGGGAACGCATGCAGGGCGTGCTGGACCGGATGTTCAAGGACACCGGGCACCGTAACGCGTATTTCCCGCTCTTCATTCCACTGAGCTATCTGGAGAAAGAGGCGGCGCATGTGGAAGGATTTGCCAAGGAATGCGCTGTGGTGACGCACCACCGGCTCGAAGCCAAAGACGGAAAGCTGGTGCCGGCAGGGCAACTCAGCGAACCACTGGTGATTCGGCCGACTTCGGAGACGATCATTGGTGCGGCCTACGCGCGCTGGGTGAAATCGTGGCGCGATCTGCCGATCCTTTTGAACCAATGGGCGAACGTGGTGCGGTGGGAAATGCGGCCCCGGCTGTTCCTGCGCACAGCGGAGTTTTTATGGCAGGAGGGGCACACGGCCCATGAAACCAAGGCGGAGGCGGAGATCGAAACCGAGAAGATGCTGCGGGTCTATGAAACCTTTGCGCGGGACTACCTGGCAATTCCGGTGATCTCCGGAGAGAAAAGCGAGAGCGAGCGATTCCCCGGCGCGGTACAGACATATTGCATCGAAGCGATGGTGCAGGACCGCAAGGCCATCCAGGCCGGCACGTCGCATTTCCTCGGGCAGAATTTTGCGAAGGCCTCGGGCATCCAATTTCAAGGGCGCGATGGCGCGGTGGAACATGCCTGGACGACAAGTTGGGGCGTGAGCACACGCCTGATCGGCACGTTGATCATGGCGCATGGTGATGATGACGGTTTGATTTTGCCTCCACGCATCGCTCCGGCGCATGTGGTGATCATTCCCATCACACCGAAGGAAGAAACCAAGGTGGCGGTGCTGGAAGCGGCGGACAAGCTGGCGGCGGCACTGAAACAGGAGCGTTATCATGGCGATCCCATCCAGGTCGAAGTCGACAGCCGCGATGTGGGCGGTGGCGGCAAGAGTTGGGAGTGGATCAAGAAGGGTATTCCCGTGCGCATCGAGATCGGACCCCGCGACCTTGAGCAAGGCACGGTGGCGGTGGCGCGGCGCGATCAGACGCCGAAGGACAAGGCCTTCGTGCCGGCGGCGGATGTACCGGGACAGATCGTGGGTATCCTGGATGAGATTCAAGCGAACCTGCTGGCGCGGGCGACAGCGTTCCGGGACAGCCAGATGCAGGTGATCGAGGACAAGGAGACCTTTTATAAATTCTTCACGCCGCAGAATGCGAACAAGCCGGAAATCCACGGCGGCTTCGCGCTGGCGCATTGGAACGGCTCGGCCAAGGTGGAGGAGCAGATCAAGGAAGACCTGAAGGTGACAATCCGATGCATTCCGTTTGAGGATGCGGCGGAGGCGGGCACGTGTATCTTCACGGGCGAGCCGAGCAAGCAGCGGGTGATCTGGGCGAAGTCGTACTAGGATAGCAAGGGCGGACCGGACGGAGCGGTCCCTCCAATTACCATTTGCAATGGCCGCTCTTGAGAAAGGTCAGGTCATGAATTGCATGGTGGAACTGTTGCCGAAACGGGTGGAGAAGTCAGGGAAGATGGCGTTCATGTCATTGACGCCGAACCAGGAGAGCATGGGCTGGAGGTATTGCTCGACGGAGTTGGTGGGAGCGAGACGGCCGCGAGCCATTTCCAGCGGGCCGAGATTATTCATCTCGGGGTATTCGCCGTAAACGGTGCCGCCCTGGACGGCGCCGCCGAGGACGAAATGATTGCCGCCCCAACCGTGGTCGCTGCCGTTGCCGTTGCTGCTCAAGGTCCGTCCGAAATCGGAGGCGGTGAAGAGCGTCACCTTATCCTCCATACCAAGTTGGACGATCCTGTTCCAGAATTTCTGCACCGCGGTGTCGATGGAGGAAAGGAGGCCCTGTTGGCTATTGATAACTTCGTCGTGGGTGTCGAAGCCGCCGACGCGCACAAAGAAAGTCTGCTTTGGTACGGAGGGATTGAGCTTTTCAATCATCTGCGCGACCATGAGCAACTCGCGATCCAGCTCGCTGTTCCCACTGGTGGGAATGCTCTGCACCTGAGATTCATCAATGAGGTAAGCCGCGTTGTCGCGGGCGCCGCGCATCTTGGCCGCATAGGTCTTTTGGAAAATATTCCGATAAAGACCGTTCATGAGGCTGTCGGTAGCGCTCTGGCGAATGGAGCGGAAGGGATCGGTGCTACTCGTATCATGAGACGTCCATTTCAAGACGCCATCGGGACTCACTGAATAGGGAGCGATCGAGCGGCCGGACTGAAGAATATTCGTGCCGGAGAGGGAGATATTATAAAAGGACCGGGTGGAGGAAGCCTCGGGATGGAGGATATCGACCATGCGCCCGGCCCAGCCGATGGCGGTGCGGCGATCAGAAACGCAGGTCTGCCATTGCTCGATCTGGTCACTGTGGGAGAAGAGCCCCACGGGCTGAAGATTGGTCGCAGTCGTTTCGCTGGTCATCATGGTTCCCACGTTGGCGGCGAAGGCGACCTTGCCATTGCCGTAAAGGGTGCGAACGTTTTTGAGAGCCGAGTGCAAACCATACGAGGTGATCGGATATTCGATGGATTGAATCTCGACCACCCGGTTGGCCGGAGCCACTCCGCCGGTGGTGTGCTTGGCAAGAGCGAGACCCGTGTCCTCAATGGCGGGATTAAAGATGCCGCCGCGCTTGGCCACATAGGCGCCATACGGTGTGGTGGGCAGGGAGGAGTCGCCAATCCAAGGTGTGAGCATGTTGTAAGAATCGTTGCCGCCGGCGAGGAAAAGGCAGACGAGCGCCTTATAATCACCAGGAGTCTGGGCCACGACACGACTAGCCGCCCCCATGGTGAGGAGGCTGGAGAGCAAACCGGAAGTGCCAAGGGCGGCACAACTGGCCTGGCCGATAAATTTGCGGCGCGAGATGTCGGAGGAGTCGTGGTTTTTCATGGGGGGGAATTTATTGGAGGGCGGCGAAATCGGGAGAGATGGAGGTGAGGTAGATCGCCATTTTGACGCGATCGAGTTTCTTGGTGTTGTCGCTGGCGGCCGGCATCTGCGTGATGGCGTTGATGATGATGTCCCGTGATTGGGTGGTCATCATGCCGTGAGTCAGGATGTCATTGATCTCGGCCACGAGGGCCGTCGGGTTGGTGGCGAGGTCCATCTGAGCCTGAGTCACGGTGAGAGCCAGCGGTCGCGAGGTACTTGCAGACGGGGCCGTATTGATCTTGGCCATGGTGTCGTACAGGTAGATGGGCTGGCGGATGGCGGTGGTGTCGTTGAGGATCTCAAACTCCGGCCCGACCAGACGGACCTCACCCGGCTGGCGATCGAGATTCCGCTCGGTGATATCGCCCAGAGGCTCATGACTGGGGAGATAGAAGTTAAACACGCTGGGCGACGAAAGCGGGTACTGGCCCAGAATGGGGTTGAGATAATTTTTAAAGAGCGGATACCGCACACTGGTGGAGGTGGTCACCGGAGCAGCGGGGAAGGCCCGCGCGAGCTGGATGATTTTCATCCATGGTTCGCGGAGTTTGCCGTGATCGTCGCTGATCGGCAGATTGAGCGAACGGGCCTCGGAAAGCAGAAGAATCCGCTTAATGACCGCGCCCATGTTGTGGTTACTGCTCACATACTCGTCGGCCACCATTTCGATGTAGTGGGGAGAGGGGTTGGAAGTGACGAAACGCTGGATCAAAGCCCGGGCAATAAATGGTCCGGTATTGGGATGGTTGGCCAGAGTGGCCACGGCGGCCTCGAGATCCTGATCCACATTGTAGCCGGACGGAATGGTCTCACCCAAATAGGATTTGGAAGCGGTCTCGTGATTGGACTCGATGATCCCCATGGTGGCCGGACCGGCTTCTCCAATGGCGGGGCCGCGGAGATTCACCTGCTTGCGGATGTAAAAGGACTCCTGCGGGAAGGTGGGATTAAACTCCTGGGAATACCGCACGGCGGATTCTCCGATGCCCGACTTATAGGTTTGACCCGTGAAGACCTTGGCGAGGCCCATGATGTCGTTATTATCGTAGGTCGGGGTTACCGTGTTGGCGGTGTAGTTACCATTGGGGTCAAGCTCGTGCAGGCCGATGGTGAACAGTTGCATGACTTCACGTGCGAAGTTTTCATCGGGCTCGGTATTTTTCACCGGATTCGCCTTCTTGTTGTTCACATGGCTGAGGTAGTAGCCCATGACGGGGTGGCGGGCGACGCCCATGAGGAGGTCCTCAAAGCTGCCGAAGGATTTGTAATAGAGCATGTCCATCCAGTCGCAGAGACCCTCGGGGCTGCCGATAAGATCACCCTGGTCGGAAACAACGAAGAGCTGGCTGAGCGCGTAGGCCATCTTGCGGCGGAGCTGATGGGTATCCTCAATCATCAAAGCGGCGCGGATCGGACCGGAGCTGGTGGCGTAGGGGCGGCGGGGCTTCTGCACATAAAGCGTCCCGCTCCAAACCCCGTCAGTGGCAGTGTTCCACTCCGACGGCTGAGAGGGAGGCGTGCCGTAGTTGGCCTGGGCATCACAAAAGGTCCGAAATTTCTGCAGGGCGCTGACACTTTCCCAGCCGGTGGCATTCAACTGATTGTCGATCCAAGTCTCATATGCGGTGGAAGGGCTGCTGGTAAGAGCCGTGGTGAAGGAGGCGAGTTCGGCCGGGGTGGGGCCGAAAGTGGCCTGAGCCAGGAAACGTGAGGCCTGCTGTCGGCGGGAAAGTGCGATCGTCGTGACAGCTGGCAGATTGGGCGAAAGATAGTCTATCGGGATGACCTCGGTGGGAGTGGAAGCCTGCGGGGTGTCGCCCGGCTTCGTCCACCCGGCGGCGACGAACTCCGTGCCGCTCCCCTCTTTATGCAACAACTCGATGTAGTAGGGCTGGCCCCCCGTCAACCGAATGACCCCGGGGACAGTACCGGAGAAGGTGAAGTCCGTGTTGTTGGTGGATTTCCCGGTATTCGTGCTATTGGATAACCACACCGGCAATTTGGTGGTGTTATCCATATTGTTATATGTTGTTATATACGCAACCCGTTTCTTATTCGCCGGATCAGTATCAGGGCTTAGATAGAGGGTTGCTGTGTTATTCCCTCCCACCCAGAAGACGTAATCACCCGTTCTGGGAGCAATGAGGTAGCCGGCGAGCTTCTGCCCGAAGCTTTCGGCAATATTCAGACTCCCCGTGGGAGTGATGGGGATGCGTAAATCCCCTTTGAATAGTTCAGTGCTGGTGGGGGAATTGGGATAGCGGGAATCGGAGGTTAGATGAACAAGGTCGTTGCCGAAGACGTCACTCCAGAAATCCTTCTTTAATCCCCTGGAATCATAGGGTTGCACAGGATCGGCATAGGCCGAAACAAGGCATCCTGTTGCACAAACCGAGAGACAGAAAGTGCGTAGAGAGAGGGCCGAATGAACGCGGGCAGCGGGTGATTTTGATTTCATGAGGGGAATCCTGAATGAGGGTGAGCAACGCGCTGAAAAGTCCCCACGAAAAAACCCTAAACAAACAGACCCAAATGGGGTTGTTTGAATCCTCTTGCGCGATGGGGGCTATCGTCTGCACGAGTTGTATATATCGCTATACTTAATTTAAATTTCGCTAAGCAAGGGAAAAGGTACAAGCAAATCCCTGAGCAACTTATCGGGCCGCCGCAGCCAAGATAAGATGAAGTAATAAGCGACGCAGACGAAGCGGGGCTCGCGAAGTCAGGGCAGAGTCCGAGGGGCCTGACAGGCGAAGTTTTCGCAGAGATACAAAACGGCGCGGCCTTGCAAGAGTTGCATGGCGGCGAGTTCGGGATTCTTTTGCGCGAGAAATTCGTGGCCGTCGGCAAGAAGTTTGGCCTGACGCGGAGAGAAATCGGCGTGGAGATTTTTGATCCAGGCACGGACATCGGCGGAATCGCGCGAGCCAGCGATGACGGCCTGCACGGGCGGCGCGAGCAGGAGATCAAGGGCAACGAGCATTTGCGGCACGGCGGTGGCGGCGCGCTGCATGGGATCGGCGCAGGCGGCGATGACATGGCGGGCACGGGTGGCGTAGGCCTCGTCGTGGAATAGGCGGCTGAAGCGGAGGAGATTCAGGGCGCTGATCGAGTTGGCGGCAGGCTCGGCGCCATCGTAGTCCTCCTTCATGCGGACGGATAAAAACGGGTCGCCGCCGGCGCTGCTGAAATAGCTTTTGCCATTTTCATCCCAGAAAAGGGCGTCCTGGCGGGCCTGTAAATCGACGGCCCACTGGAGCCACTGCGCGTCGAAGTCGGCCTCGTATAGATCGAGCAGGCCCTGGATGAGGAAGGCGTGGTCCTCGGCGAAGCCGGCGATGTCGCTGGGACCGTCGCGCCAACTGCGGAGGAGGCCGGCCGAAGAAGAGAGTTGCTCGCGGATGAAGAGCGCAGCGCCGCGGGCGGCGTCGAGGTAACGCGGCTCGGAAAAGGCGGCGCCGGCCTGGGCAAAGGCGGAGATCATGAGGCCGTTCCAAGCCGTAAGGATTTTGTCGTCGAGGTGCGGGCGGGGGCGGGCACTGCGTTTTTGGAAAAGGATCGCGCGGCTCGCGGACAGGGAGGAGTCTTCGGTTTCCTGGCGTTGAATGAGGATGTTTTTGCCGGTGAACTCGCCGTGCGGGTCGGCTCCGGCGGGGGCGTTGCCGCCTTCCTCCACGCCGTAGTGGCGGCAGAAAATGTGGGCCTGCTCCGGCGGAAGAAGGTCGAAGATCTCACGCGCAGTCCACACATAGAAGGCGCCCTCGGCATGCTCGGGCCGCCCGTGCTCCAACAAACTGTCGGCGTCCTCGGCGGAATAAAAACCGCCGAGCGGATGCGTCATGTCGCGCAGGACATAGTCAAGAGTTTCGCGGGCAATGCTTTCGTAAAAAGGCTCGTGGGTAAGCTGCCATGCTTCGACGTAGGAGACCGCGAGCTGAGCCTGGTCGTAGAGCATTTTTTCGAAATGCGGGACGTGCCAGTATTCGTCGACGGAGTAACGGTGAAAGCCGCCGCCGAGATGATCGCGCAGACCGCCGGCGGCCATTTTGCGGAGAGTGAAGAGAGCCATCTCACGAGCCTGGGCGGCGTCCGGCCCCTCGGAACGCGTGGCGTAGCGGAGGAGGAAATTCAAGACGGAGGGACGGGGAAATTTGGGAGCGCCGCCGAAGCCGGCCTCCTGCTCATCGAAACTGCGGGAAAAGCTGCCAAATGCGCGGTGGAGGGGTTGCTCATCTTCCTGAAAAGAGGAATCGGCGGCGAGGTTGGTGCTTTCCTGTAGGGCGGCGAGGACGCGGGCACCTTCACTTTCGATGCGGACGCGGTCTTCACGCCAGAGGGCACTGATTTGAGCGAGGATATTGGGAAAGCTGGCGCGGCCGTAGCGGTCCTCGGGCGGAAAATAAGTGCCGCCAAAGAAGGGTTTGCCCTCGGGCGTGAGCCAGACGCTCATGGGCCAGCCGCCGCTGCCGGTGCTGGCCTGCACGAAAGCCATGTAGAGGCGATCGACATCGGGGCGCTCCTCGCGGTCGACCTTGATATTGATGAAGTGCTCGTTCATGAGCCGGGCGATGCCGGGGTGCTCGAAGGACTCGTGGGCCATGACGTGGCACCAATGGCAGGTGGAGTACCCGATGGAGAGAAATACAGGGCGGTTGAGGCGGGCGGCTTCGGCAAAAGCCTCCGGACCCCATGGACGCCAATCGACGGGATTGTCCTTATGCTGCAGCAGGTAGGGGGATTTTTCCCCGGCAAGTTGATTGGCGCTCATTGGATTCAGTCTAGCAGGAAGCTCCATAGTCTGCTGAAAATCGCAGCGCGATGAATTGGCGCGTGCGCAACAAGACCCTGGACCTGTCCCGACAGGGGATGATCATGGGAATTCTCAACGTAACGCCAGACTCGTTTTCCGACGGGGGAAGTTTTTTGAATGAGCGGGCGGCGCTGGAACACGCGGAGCAACTCGAACGCGAGGGGACGGACATTCTCGACATCGGGGGAGAGTCGACCCGGCCGGGAGCGGAGGCGGTGAGCGAGGAGGAGGAGTTGCGCCGGACAATCCCGATCATCCGAGGAATACGGGCGCGAAGTGAGATTTTGATTTCGATCGACACGTCGAAAGCCGCGGTGGCGGAAGAGGCGGTGAGGGCGGGGGCCGACATCATCAACGATGTGACGGCCTTGCAGGGGGACGAGCGGATGCCGGAGGTGGCGGTGCGCTCCGGAGCAGGGGTGGTGCTGATGCACATGCAAGGCACGCCGCGCACGATGCAGAAGGACCCGCACTATGACGATGTGGTGCGGGAAGTGGCTGAATTCCTTAGACAACGGGTAGCCAGCATCCTAGACTACGGCATGGCCGCGGAAACCATCGCAATCGATCCGGGCATCGGTTTTGGCAAGAAGCCGGAGCACAATGTCGCCCTGCTGCGCGGCCTGGATGTTTTCGCCAAGATGGGCCATCCGCTGCTGGTGGGAGTTTCGCGAAAATCGTTTCTTTCGTGGCTGGCGAATGCGTCGACAATAGAGGACCGGCTGTGGCCGGGGGTGGCGTTGACGAGTTTTTGCCGGGAGCACGGAGCGCAGATTTTCCGAGTGCATGACCCAAAACCGCATCGCGAGGCGTTGCGCATGACGGAGGCGATTCTCCATGCTTGAGAATATCGGCAAATTCATCTCGGAGTCATGGCGCGCGCCGGTGGAAATCGTCATCCTGGCGATGGTCCTGTACTACATTTACATCTACCTGCGCGGGACGCACGGAGCGCGCATCCTGATCGGGCTGGCGCTGGTGTTCCTGACACTGACGTTTATCTCGCAGTTGTTCGACCTGGCGGTGATTGGATGGATTCTGCGTTCGTTGGTAGGATTCCTGGCCATCGCGCTGGTGGTGTTGTTCCAGCCGGAATTGCGCCGGGCACTGACGGACCTGGGAAGCCATCCCTTTTTCACGTCGGCCTTTGAAAAGAAAGAGACCATCGAGGACGTGACAGACACAGTCTTTGAAATTGCGAGCAAGGGCTTCGGAGCATTGATCGCGATCGAGCGGGAGATTTCGTTGAAGTCATTCATCGAGACTGGGGTGAATATTGACGCCGATTATTCCAAGGAACTGACCCTGACGATTTTTCATCCCAAAACGGTGCTACATGACGGAGGATTGGTGGTGCGGAACGACCGGATCGTGGCGGCGGCGTGTATTTTCCCTCTGACCCAACGTGAGGATCTGGACCGCAATCTGGGGCTGCGTCACCGGGCGGCGCTGGGCTTGAGCGAGGAATCGGACGCTCTGGCTATCGTGGTCTCCGAAGAAACAGGCCAAGTTTCCATTTGTCACAGTGGCATCCTGGAACGCAATCTCAGCGTCGAGAAATTCCGGCGGCGGCTGAGCCAACTCCTCCTACATAATGACAATCAAACAGATTCTGACGAACAACTGGGGTCCAAAACTGACGTGCCTGATTCTCGCGGGCGCCCTGTGGTACCTCATCGCCCAGAACGTGGAGAAAAATCCATCGCGGCCTGACGGCGAGTCTTCTCACACGGTCAAATCGAAGAAATCATGAACGGACAGCGTAAACTTTTCGGCACCGACGGCGTACGCGGTGTCGCCAACATCGATCCCGTCACGGCCGAGGTGGCCCTAAAACTCGGACGCGCCGCGGCGCATGTCTTCGGCAGCGCAGAGGGACGGAAGACCCGCGGCGGCCGACCGACCATCGTCCTGGGCAAAGACACGCGGCTATCCGGCTACATGCTGGAGAATGCCATGGTGGCGGGAATCACGTCGCTGGGGGTGGATGTATTGGTGATCGGACCTCTGCCGACTCCGGGAGTGGCGTATATCACGCGTTCACTGCGAGCGGATGCGGGCATCGTTCTTTCGGCCTCGCACAATCCCTACGAGGATAACGGCATCAAATTTTTCCGGCATGATGGCTACAAGCTGGACGACGTGGTGGAAAAACGGATCGAAGACATCGTGTTCAGCGGGGAGATCGAGAACATCCGACCGACGGCGACGAAAATCGGCAAGGCGTTCCGCATCGACGATGCCCTGGGACGGTATGTGGAATTTGCGAAGCGGAGTTTCCCGCGGGAATTGACGCTCGAATCGCTCAAGATCGCGGTGGATTGCGCAAACGGGGCGGCCTACAAGTCGACGCCGTGCATCTTGCGCGAACTGGGAGCGCAATTGACGGTCTTTCATAACGCACCGAACGGAACAAACATCAACGCCGACTGCGGCAGCACGCATCCGGAACAGATCGCGAAGGCGGTGAAGGAAATCGGGGCGCACGTGGGCATCACTCATGACGGTGATGCGGACCGCGCACTGCTGTGTGACGAGAATGGCGAACCGGTGGACGGGGACGAGATCATGGCCATCGCGGCGCTGGACTTCTTGAAAAGAAAGAAGCTGACGAACGATACGCTGGTGGCGACGATCATGAGCAACTTCGGGCTGGATGAAACACTGGCCGCGCACGGCGGCAAGGTGCTGCGGACGAAGGTGGGCGACCGCTACGTGATCGAGGCGATGATGCGCGATGATCTCAACGTGGGCGGCGAGCAGAGCGGGCATATGATTTTCCGCGATTTTGCCACGACCGGCGACGGCATCGTGAGCGCGTTGCAGGTGCTGCGGATCATGATCGAGACCGGAAAGCCGCTGAGCGAATTGAAGAAGGCGCTGAAGAAGTATCCGCAGGCGCAGAGGAATTTGAAGGTGAAGGAAAAGCCGCCGCTGGAGTCACTGAAAGATGTACAGATGCTTTTGAGCGATGCGGAAAAGGAGTTGAACGGCAAGGGGCGGGTGTTGCTGCGCTATTCCGGCACGGAACCGAAAATCCGGCTATTGATTGAGGGACGCGATGAAGGGCTGATCAACGGGCAGGCGGATCGCATTGCCGGGGCAATCACGGAAGCGATCGGGATTTAAGAAGCCGAGTTTTCTCTGGCCGTTGTGAGGATACTTTAGCGAACAAACCAACTCACGCCATCGGCGGGAGGGGTGGCTTCGAGGGCCTTGGGATCGCTGACCAGATCCTGGCGGCTGACGAGTTCCGCGTGCCCGTCGCAGAAGAGCACGGGGGTAGCGACGTGAGCGTACGCGGTGTCCGGGACTGCGGCCGGGAAGACGACATCATCTGGAATGACCCAAGGGGTGTAACCGGCAACGCGAGTCATAAAAACAACGCGGCCCGGATTGGGCAGCTCGGTGAAGCGGACCGCTCGATCCTGCTCGGTCGGCTGAAGAAATTTGTTCATGCCGTAGTTGAAATAGAAGCTCTCGGCCGGAATGGCACGGAGGGCTTTCGAAGCGGGGTCCATCCACAGGGATTTCTCACCGGGGCGGGGCCGCTGGCCGACGGGAATGGCGGCAAGCGCCGGCTGGCTAACGTATTCCGGCAGTGAATTGTACCAAGCTTTGGCTTGGGTGGGATCAATGGAGGCGGAACCGACCTCGGGGAGCTGATTCGCGTTGTCCATGAGGTGGAGATTCAATGCAATCCCCCATTGCTGAAGGTTTTGCGCGCCGGCGATGGTGCGGGCACGGCCCTGCACAGAAAGGTAGGCGGGCAATAAAGTGGCCACCGCGGCAAGACCCACACCGGCAGCCACGATGGTTTGCCAAAGCGCCCGGCCCTGACTGCTTTTCATCGCTATATTCATCTTCATTTTCGAATTCATGACATGGTTTCCCTGCATTGCTCGAAGGGGAACCTGTCGGCGAAAACCGTGGTTTTCGATGAATGACAGTAGGCGGGGTATCAGCACGGACCGTGCCAGAAAATCAGGCGAGGCGATCGAGGAGCTTTTGATGAATACCGTCGAAGCCGCCATTGCTGAAGACCACGACCACATCGCCGGATTGGGCCAGTGGCTGCAGTTTTTCCACGATAGCGTCGGCCGTGGGCTCGTAGAAGGCGGGGCGGCCGTTGGCGGCGATGTCAGCCACGACGCGCTCGGGGTCGAGGCGGTCCTCGGGGGGGAGTTGATCAAGGCGAGCAACCTGGGCGATGAAGACGCCGTGGGCCTCCTCAAAAGCCTTGGGCAGGTCATGCTGAAAGACGGCGCGGCGGGTGGTGTTCGAGCGAGGCTCGAAGATGGCCCACAAACGAGCCCCGGCGTAGCGGCCGCGCAGGCCTGCAAGGGTTTCGCGGATGGCAGTGGGATGATGACCGAAGTCGTCGATGACGGTGATGTCGTGCACGATGCCGCGAACTTCCTGGCGGCGCTTGATGCCTTTGAAACTCTTCAGGGCCTTTTGGATTTCCGGGATGGGCACACCATAAAAATGCGCGGCGGAAGCGGCCATGGCGGCGTTGCGGATGTTGAAATCGCCGACGAGGGGAACCTCGAAGGTATGGCCGAACAATTCAAATGAAGAGATGCCGTTGGCCTGGCGTGGGTTGCCGATGTGGTTGCCGGCGTTGGCAGAGAAGCCGACCTCGACGATGGGCGCGGGGCATTTTTTGGCGACCTCGATGCAATTCGGATCGTCGGCGTTGAGCAGGACCATGCCTTCACCGGGAACAATGTTAAGCAGGCGGCGGAAGGCGGTCTTGATTTCGTCGAGATCGCTGTAGATATCGGCGTGGTCGAACTCGATGTTGTTCACGATGACCAACTCCGGGAGATAGTGGATGAACTTCGAGCGCTTGTCGAAGAAGGCGGTATCGTATTCGTCACCCTCGATGATGAAGTGCTTCGAATCGCGCAGGCACGAACCCTGGCCGAGGTTGGCCGGGATGCCGCCGATCAGATAGCTGGGAGCCTCGCCGGCGCTCTCAAAGATCCAGGTAAGGAGTGAGGTTGTGGTGGTCTTGCCGTGAGTGCCGGTGACAACAAGGTTGTGCCGACCGCGGAGGAAAAACTGTTTCAGCGTTTCCGGCAGCGAGAGGTAATAGAGCTTGCGATTAAGGACAGCCTCAACGGCGGGGTTCCCACGAGACATGGCGTTGCCCACGACGATGACGTCGGCGGCGGGGATGTCTTCGGGACGAAAGCCCTTGGTAATGGTGATGCCCTTGCTCTCCAAAAACGTGGACATGGGCGGGTAGACGTTATCGTCCTGCCCGCTGACGGTGAAGCCGCTGTCGCGCATGGCGGCAGCGACCGAGCCCATGGCGGTACCACAGATGCCGAGAAAATGGATGTGCTGGAAGGGTTGCTTCACAAAATACGCTTTCGTCTTTGAACCTACCCGGAAACGGGCAAAGGAAACTTAATAAACGTCCTTACGGTAGCGTTTTTCCTTCTTAAGGGCGTCCACGTATTCCTTGGCCTGGTCGACGGTCTTACCGCCGACCTTTTCCACGATCTGGTGGATGGCGGTGTCCACGTCCTTGGCCATGCGGGCGGCATCGCCGCAGACGTAGAAATAGGCGCCATTCTCGAACCAATTGTAGAATTCCTCGGCGTGTTCCAGCATACGATGCTGCACATAGATTTTCTCGGCCTGGTCGCGGGAGAAGGCCGTGATGAATTTGGTGAGGACGCCGTCCTTTTCGTAGCCCTCAAATTCGTCGCGGTAGAAAAAGTCGGACTGGGCCTGCTGCTCACCAAAAAACAGCCAGTTTTTGCCGCCGGCGCCGGTAGCTTTGCGTTCCTGAAGCATGGCGCGGAACGGGGCGATGCCAGTACCGGGACCCACCATGATCATGGGGGAGTCGAGGTTTTCGGGAACCCGGAAGTGCTTGGCGGTATGGGTGAAGACCGGCACAACGCCCGGACCCCCTGCGCGCTCGGCCAGGAAGGTAGAGCAAACGCCGCGGTGAAGGTGACTGCTGCGCTCGGGCTGGAAGCGGACCACGGCTACCGTGAGATGGACGGACTCGCCCACGACCCTTTGCGAGGAGGCGATGGAATACAGACGGGGCTGAAGCTTGCGGAGAACCTTGACGAATTCCTCCGGCGAGAACTTGGCGGCGGTGAACTCCTCAAGGATATCGAGAACGTCGCGACCCCAGACATATTCGTCGAGTTGGCCCTTGGAGCCAACATCAAGAAGGTCGACCAAAAAGGCGGAGGAGGAGTCCTTTTCCGGAAGAGCCTGGAGAAGCTGCTTGGCTGGTTCGTTGAGAATGTAATTTTCGGTGAGGGCCTGGCGCAGGGAAACAACGGCACCATCGGGAGTTGGCACCTGCTCCTCACCGGAGAAGCCCTGGTTTTTGAGGACAGCCTCGACCAACTCGGGGTCGTTGCGGCCGAAGATACCGAGTGAGTCACCGACTTCATAGGAAAGGCCGGAGCCTTCCAGAGTGATTTCAAAATGGCGGGTGTCTTTATTCGAGCCCTCGGCGGTCAGTTTGCGATTAACCGTAAGAGTGGCGGGAAACGGGTTTTTCCGTGAGTACCCTGAAGCAGATTCCGTAGACATGGCTGGTCAGTAAATGAGATCGATTCCCAACTGGCAAGAGCATCCTTCGGGCCAAGAATGGCGCTAAAGAAACCCGTCAGGCCTCGCGCTGGGCAGGGCAAACCTTGAAGAACGCGTCCTCGGCGGCCAGGGTGCCGATCAGGATGATCTCCTGGCTGGTCTTGAGTACGGTCTCGGGGTCGGGGTTGATGATCTGGCGGCCCTCTTCCTCGACTGCGATGATACTACAGCCTGTCTTGGCGCGAATGGAAGATGCACGGATGGATTTTCCGGCCAATTCCCTGGGGGTGGGCAGGCGGAAAACATTGAGGCCTTCCGCGACGAGCAGGGTGTTTTCACGGCGGAGAAGGTTAAAGAGAATGTTCGAGCCGGTGCCTGCGTACGACATGACCACATCGGCTCCGGCGCTATGGAGGCGTACGACATTACCCTCAGTGTTGGCGCGGGCGATGATCTGGATGTCGGGGCGGAGTTTGCGGCAATAAATGCTGAGGTAGATATTCAGGTCATCCTCACGGGCGGTGATGAGGATAGCGGGTGCGTCGCGGATACCGGCGCGTTCCAAAGTGGCCAGATCGGCGGCACTGCCGAGGACGTATTTGTTGTTATCCCGGATACGCTCGGGTTTTTGCTCGATGATACGGTAGTCGAGCTCCATCTGATCAAACATGGCGGCAGCAGCGCGGCCAACCCGGCCGGAGCCAATGATAATCGTGGGCGCGTGCGAGCGATGATAGATGCAGAAAAGCGCATTGTAGGCCTCCATTTGTTCCTCGCTGCCGGCCAGGACGAGCATGGTATCCGCAGTGAGGATGGTCTGCGGCGAAGGCATGAGGAAATTGCCCCGCTGCCAGACTCCGGCCACGGTGATGCCGACCAGCTCGCGCAATTGGGCCTGCTCAAGGGTTTTGCCGACCATGGGGGTGCCGGCGACGATGGCCTCGGCAATACGAAGCTCGCCAAAATTGCCGATGATATGGGCCTGAGCATCCGCGGCAATGGTACGGCGAGCCAGTGCGGCGCCGAGCGTTTCGCCGAGTTGCATCACATGGCTGCTTCCGGCCAGAGTGAGGACGTCCACGGAATCCTTGGAATTCGCAGTGGTGACGATGGTTGTGGAGGGGGAAAGCTGGCGGGCGGAAAAAGCGATGCTGGTATTGGCAAAATCGTCGCCGGTGGCGGCCACCATGGCGGCACGCTCGAAGCCGCAACGCTGAAAATCAGCCGGGTCATCGAGATCGGCCACCAAGACATTCAGGCCAAGATCGTGCCAGAGAAGGGCTTGCTCGACCTCTTTGACGATGAGGAGGTATCGGATGCCGTGTTTTTCCAGGCGCCGGATCAGGGCGGCGGTGACGGAATCGTAGTGAGTGATGATCACATGATTTCTGAATCCCGGGGGGGCATGACGCGGGGCGCGGGCCTCTTGCTGGGCTTTGACGAAGGGTGAATAAAAGAACTCAATGAAGGTGAACGGCAGCAGGACCAGCAGAAAAACCATGCCGCTCAAGAGCACAACAACCGAGAAAAAGCGCCCGATGTCACTTTTGAAGGTGATATCCCCGAAACCCAGGGTGGACATGGTGACCATGACCCAATAGAGGCCGCTGAGCCAGGAGTGCTCCTGGTTTTCCCAGACCATGATGGCGTGGAACAACACCGTGAAAAGGGCGACCAGCAGCACCAGAATGACGAAGAAACCCACAAGAAAACGGATATTCCGACGGGCCGCGCCGGGGCGGAGCAAGATGGAAATCTGGACAGGAATAAGCTTCACAGGCAGCCTACTTTAATCAACCAAGGCCAACGAACAAGGAAACGTGGCCGTTTGACGGGCTGGAAGAGGCTCTATATAGTGGCGCGAATGTCTTCTCAAAAAAAGCGCGTGCTCGTGGGCATGAGCGGGGGGGTGGATTCCAGTGTGACCACCCATCTGCTCAAGCAGCAGGGGTACGATGTGATCGGCGTGACCATGAAGGTCTGGCCGCAGGATTGTATTTCACGCGCGGAGGACAAGTGCTGCGGGCCCTCGGCCATCGCGGATGCGCGGGGCGTGGCCCATAAGCTGGGAGTGCCTCACTATGTGGTGGATGAGGCGGAGGAATTTGAAAAGCTGGTGATCAATTATTTCTCCAGCGAGTACCGGGCCGGCCGCACGCCGAATCCCTGCGTGATGTGCAATGAGTTGCTGAAATTTGGCAATCTGTGGACAAAGGCGGCCGCGCTGGGAGCGGACTATATCGCCACGGGACACTATGCCATCATCGAGCATCATCCGGAACAGGTGGTGCTGCGAAAGGGGCGCGATGGGCGCAAGGATCAGTCGTATTTTCTTTTTAGCCTGCGGCAGGAACAACTGCGTCGGGCGCTGACACCACTGGGTGGCATGACGAAACCGGAAATCCGCGAGATCGCCCGTGAGTTGGGCCTGAAGGTGGCGGACAAGGTGGACAGCCAGGAAATCTGTTTTGTGCCGGGAAATGATTACAAGGCGTTCCTGAAATCGCATCTGGGCGAGGAAGAGTTTCATCGGGGCGGGATCTACAATGTGGAGGGCGAGTTTCTCGGCGACCACGAGGGGATCGAAATGTTCACCATCGGACAGCGCAAGGGGCTGCCGGGCGGATCGCCCAAGCCGCTCTATGTGGTGGATATTGATCCGGAGACGTCGCGAGTGATCGTGGGTGGCGAGGAAGATCTGATCTGCGAAGAATTTGAGGTGGACCGGGTGAACTGGCATGTGCCGGAGGACCAAATCCCGGAGACGCTGAGTGTGAAAATCCGCTACGCCCACCCCGGAGCCGATGCCTCGGTGACGCCGCTGGAGAAACACCGTGCGCGCATCCGTCTGCACACGCCGCAGCGGGCGATCACACCAGGGCAGGCCTCGGTATTTTATGACGGCGACCGGGTGATCGGCGGCGGGTGGATTGTCCGCAAGCCTTCGTTGGTGCCGGCATGATGCGCCTGGTCCTCACGACGTTCGGCAACGCGGAGGACGCGGCGGGAGTAATCCGCACGCTGGTGGAAGAGAGGCTGGCGGCCTGTGGAACGATCCTGCCAGGGACGCGCTCGATTTATGCGTGGCAGGGAAAGATCGAGGACACGGAGGAGGCCTGCGTGATTTTGAAGACAACGGCGGGAAACTTCCCTGCCCTGCAGGAACGCCTCAAGACGCTGCATCCGTACGAGACGCCGGAGATTATCGCGCTCGACCCGACGGCGGTTTCGGGCGACTATGCCCGCTGGGTGAGCGCAAACACACTGCCATGAACAAAACCTTCTGGCTGCAACGGGCGCGACGCGAGGCGTGGCGTTTTAACTTCGGCTGGTGGCTGCAGAAATTTCTGCCTTGGGTGATCGCCCTAGGCTTACTGGGATCGGTGGGCGTGCTCCTGCTGCGGTCGACGGCTCAGGAACCGCGCTGGGCGGCCCTGGCGGTAGCCACCGTGGCGCTGGTGGGAGTGGGGGTCTCGCTCTTTTCGGCCCGCAAAAAATTTCTGACGACAAGCGAGGCGCTGGTTCGGCTGGACGCCGACCTGCATTTGCGCAATCGCCTGACGGCAGCGGAGAGCGGCGTGGGAGAATGGCCGCAACCGAAGGCGGAGGCGGCGTTGGCGCTGAAGTGGAATTGGAAATCGTTGTGGTGGCCTCCCTTGACGGCGCTGATTTTGACCCTGGCTGCTGTATTCATTCCGCTGCCGGAAGGTCAGGCGAAGGCGACGGGTGCCAAGGCGGGTCCGCCTTCGTGGACAACAACGCAGGAGAAGCTGGATGAACTGCGCAAGGATGAAGTGGTGCAGGAAGAAGCGGTGGAGGAATTCCAAAACGCTCTCGATGCGTTGAAGAAACAACCGTCGGACCAGTGGTTCCGCCACGAGAGCCTGGAAGCGAGCGATAATTTGCAAACACAACTCGATCAATCCCTCGGGGCGTTGCAACAGAATCTCGAAACGGCGCTGGGTGCGATGGAGGCGTCACGGTCGCTGGAAGGCAGTCAATTGCAGGCGCTGGGCCAGCCATTGAACGACGCGCTGCAAAAGGCGCTGGCAGGCATGGAGATGGGCAAGCTGCCGTTGGACGAGAAAATGCTGGCACAGCTGAAGAATCTGGATGTCTCGAAACTGCGGCAACTCTCGGCGGAGGAGTGCAAGGGTCTCGCCGAGAAAATGAAACAGTGCATCGGCACATGCTCGAATGGTTTTTGCAAAGGCGACAAGGCGGGTGAAGCGTTGCTGGCCCTGCTGGCGGTGCCCGGCAATGGGGGGGTGAGCCGCGGACCTGGCGCCGCGCCACTGACCCTGAAAGAACAGGAAACCCAACTGGGCACGACCACGACCGAGACGGTAAGCAATGATGATCTCTCGAACGCGGCCGTGGGCGACTTGATGGGGCTTGGCTCCGGCAAACACGAGGTGGACAAGAATGCGTGGAACGGCCCGCAGGCAGGCGGAACGATTTCCTCAACGGGCAGCGGCGGCGAAGCTGTATGGGAGCAATCGGCCACTCCGCGCGAGCAGGAAGCCCTCCGGCGGTTCTTTCAATAATTGACAATAGGCCCACTCTCCCTGATATGTGGCGTTCAATGAGCTTTTGCCTAAGGCATGTCCGGATCTTCTGGATGCTGGCTATCCTAATGATGGCCGGCGGGCAGCTATTGCATGCGCAGGAGGAACTTGCCGCCGCCAAAGAGCATGTTCATTGCAGCCACGAGGCGAGTACGGACGATTGCCCGGCCGATGCGCCCTGCTGTCATCTGCATTTGTCCGGTGCGACGGTAACGACCGAGACCACTCAATTGCAGGTCCTGCATACCTTTTCTCATTCCCTCCCGATTCTCGATGAAACCTGCCTGGAAGGACCACGCGGGGAAATCGATTATCCTCCTCAATTGTCCTGACGCACCACGGGCGCAGTGTGCCCGTGAATCGCGCTGAGAGAAGGAGCGGCACCTCCTTTTTTCCGACCCTTCGGATGTCTTATCCGAAATTTCTCAAACCGCCGCGGCTCGGGCCGTGGGGAAACATCAGGACCACTCATGTCATTCAAAAACTTCCTTCAGAAAATCCGCCACGGGGCGGCGATCGGCGCCCTCGCCCTCACCGGCTGCGCAACCAGCTTAGTCAATACCGGAGCCTCACCGCTGCCTTTGGAAACCGTCGATACCACGCATGGACACATCGAAAGCACGCGGGCCTTTGAAACCAGGGATGCCCTCTATGTGGCGGGAAGCATGCACAAGCCCATCGGACATCACCTCCCGGCGACGGCCCATGTCGACGTGCAGTTGATCGGGCGGGATGGCCGGGTGCTGGCGGAAAAGCAGGACGACATCACGCCCCAGCATCCCCGGCTCTCGGGAGCACGGGGCGGCAAGCATTCCTACGTGGTGAGCTTCCCCCTGGCGGTGGCCCGCGAGGCGACGAAGATCCGGGTGAGCTATCACCTGGTGGACAATCACTAGCATGCACCCGGCAAGATTGACGGCTTTGGCGATGCTCCTCGGCGTGGCGGGTGCCGCGTGGGGTGGTCCGGTTTTTACCGGAAATTCCGCGGTACGATATGCGCTGGAGAAAAACCGGACGCTCGCGGCGGCCCGGTTGATGCTGGCGGCGGCGGAAGCACGCGCACGCGGAGCGGGACGACTGGCCAACCCGGACCTTGAGATCGTGGTGGCCGGCGGCCAGGACTTTGAGGGACGCATCGAGGTCGGGCTGATGCAGCGGTTTCCGCTGACGGCGCGACTGCGGCTGGAGAAAGAGATCTCCGCCTTGGAAATCGAAGCGGCCCGCTGCGAAATCGCGGAACAGGAACGCGCGATCACCGAACAGGTGCGGGAGGCCTTCGTCGCGCTGACTCGCGCCCGGGAAGTCCATGTCCTGCGAAAACGCCAGGTGGAGTTGAATACGACATTTGCCGATTCGCTGGGGCGGCGGGTAACCGAGGGGCTGGCCTCGACGCTCGACGCGGGAGAAGCCTCGCTGGAAGCGAAGCAACTCCAGGCCTCGCTCAAAACCCTGGCGGCCGAGGAAGCCATGGCGGCCAGCAAACTCGCGATGCTGCTGGCGCTGCCTTCGGCTAGGCAGATCGAGATCAAGTCGCCAATGAGCCTGCCATCATCGGCACCGGCGGCGAAGCCCGCGGGAAAGAGGGCGGATATCCGGTTGGCGGAAATCGCCATCGAAGCCGCCGAAAAAGACCTCGGACTGGCCCGGGCTATGCGCTGGGACGACATCGGAGTCGGACTTTTTGTGGAAGGCGAACGCTTGCGGGATGAGCCGGAAGGCATCTCCACCGAAGGGCTGATCGGCATGAAGCTCTCCGTCCCGCTGCCCGTCTGGAACACCGGAGTGGCGGCGGTGGAGGAACGCCTCATCATCGCCCAACGCCGGATGGAAATGCTGGAGGCGCTGCGACTGACTGTGGCGCACGAAGTGGATGCCACCACACAGCAGATGCGCGACCGCTTCGCCGCGGCCCAGCAACTGCAGAACGATGTGCTACCTGCCGCGCGCAAACTGCTCGGCGACACCCAGGCCTCCTATGAACGAGGCGAAACGGAAATCCAACGGCTTTTCCGCATCCGCGAACGACTGACCAATCTCGAAAACGCCAATCTGGAAGCATTGGCCGAATACCACCTCGCCCGCATCCGTTGGGAAGCGGCACTGGGACAACCATGAAAAATCTAATCACACTATTCCTTTTCACCCTCGCCCTCTCCGCCCGCGCGAATACGGCCTGCTGCCCGGATGGCGGGTTGTTCGAGGCCGCCGCAGGTGAGTCCACCAAAGTCGCGCTGACGGCGGCGCAGGTGAAGAATCTCGGCCTGCAAACGGCAGACGCGGCCGAAGAAAGCCTGGAACTGACTTTGTTCGCGCTCGGGCGCATCGAGGCCATTCCCAACAAACAGGCCGCGGTGAGTTCCCGCATCGCGGGACGGGTGGCATCACTCTCGGTAAATCCCGGAGACGAAGTGAAAGCTGGCCAGCCAGTGATCAAGATCGAAAGCCGTCAGGCGGGCGATCCGCCGCCCACCGTGACACTGAACGCGCCGATGGACGGCATGGTGTGCGAGCTGGATGTGCGACCGGGCGATCCGGTGGAGCCGGAGAAGCGGTTGATGGATATCGCCGATCTGCGCGAGGTCATGGCGGTCGCGAAGGTTTTTGAACATCAGGCGGGGGAGTTGAAACCGGGACAGAAGGCGCGCATTCGCGTGCCGGCTTTCCCCGACAAGACGTTCGTCGGAGAACTCCAGCGGGTGGGCACTTCGGTGGACCGGGAAGCCGGGGCGATCGACGCGATCTTCCGGATTGAAAATACCGACCTGATACTGCGGCCGGGCATGCGGGCGGAGTTTTCCATCGTGACGGATGCGCGGAAGAATGTGTTGTCCGTGCCACGGGAAGCGGTGCTGGGTGATCACGGGAATCATTTCGTGTTCGTGGCGGACTATGAAGTGCCCAACGTCTTCGTAAAAACGCCGGTCCAACCCGGCGCCTTGAACGACAAGCAGGCAGAGATCACCGGAGGGTTGTTCCCGGGCGACCAAGTGGTAACGAAGGGGAACTTTGCCCTGCAATACTCGGGCGGAGGCGGCGTCTCGCTGAAAGATGCGATGGATGCGGCGCATGGGCATTCGCATGGAGCCAACGGCGAAGAACCGAAAGCCGAAGACAAGGCGCCGGCGCACGAAGAAAAGGCAGAGATCAAGGCAGGGGTATCGTGGTGGCTGCCAGTGTTGACCGGGATCGCCGGAATTGCGGTGGGGCTTTTTGCCGCAAGGAGACGACATGCTTGACCGACTGATCCGCTTTTCGCTGAACAATCGCCCGCTCGTCATCGCGCTGGCGGTGTTGCTCGTGATCCTCGGGGTGGGTGCGTTGCGTCAATTGCCGGTGGACGTGTTGCCGGACATCACACGGCCGACCGTGACTTTGCTCACGGAATCACCAGGGCTGGCCCCCGAGGAAGTGGAGGCTCGAGTGACGCTGCCGGTGGAGTCGGCCTTGCAAGGCGTAACCGGCCTGTACCGGCTGCGGTCGAGTTCCGATGTGGGGCTTTCGCTGGTCTTTGCGGAGTTCGATTGGGGGACGGATATCTACCGGGCGCGGCAGTTGGTGCAGGAGCGGCTGCAAGTGGCGGAGAGCCAATTGCCCAGCGGTGTGCAAACGTCAATGGCTCCGGTGTCGTCCCTGATGGGGGAGATCCTTCTCATCGGCGTGCGCAGCACGGACGGGAAGGTCGCGCCGATGGACGTGCGTACGCTGGCGGACTGGACCATCCGGCAAAGGCTGCGGT
Source organism: uncultured Chthoniobacterales bacterium (assembly GCA_964445975.1). Classification (GTDB taxonomy): domain Bacteria; phylum Verrucomicrobiota; class Verrucomicrobiia; order Chthoniobacterales; family Terrimicrobiaceae; genus CAYUMP01. Next base: position 105,680 of record CAYUMP010000016.1, read on the forward strand.
CGATACCGGGCGTGGCGGAGGTACTGACGATCGGCGGCGGCGTGAAGCAGTATCAGATCATGCCCGATCCGGCACGCATGGCGGCGCAGGGCGTGAGCTTTGAAGAACTGGAAACAGCGGCGGCCAATGCGGCCAGTACAACGACAAGCGGCTATATGGTTTCCGGTGATCGCGAGATCATGGTGCGCAACCTGGGCATGACAACCAGCCTGGAGGATGTCGGCCAAACGGTGGTGAAAAGTGCGGGTGACCGACCGATCACGATTCACGATGTCGCGGAACTCCGTTTCGGGCCGCAAATCATGCGCGGCGATGCGGGTGTGAACGGACATCCGGGAGTGATCCTGAGCGTGGACAAGCAGCCGGGATGGGACACGATCAAGCTGACAGCAGCCATCGAAAAGGCGCTGAAAGAATTGCAGCCCTCTCTGCCGAAGGGCGTGGAGATCACGGTGCTGTTCCGACAGGCGGAGTTTATCGAGGCGGCGATTCACAACCTGATGGAGGCGATCCGAGACGGGGCCATCATGGTGGCGCTGGTGCTGATTCTGTTTCTGTTGAATACGCGGACGACGCTGATCACACTTACGGCGATTCCGATGTCGTTCGTGGTGACACTGTTGGTGTTTCGTTGGTTTGGTCTGGGGGTCAACTCGATGACGTTGGGCGGCTTCGCCGTGGCCATCGGCATGGTGGTAGATGACGCGATCGTGGACGTGGAAAATGTCTTTCGCCGCTTGCGAGAGAACAGACATGCCGCCACGCCGCGGCCCACCCTGGAGGTGGTAGCCATGGCGTCCAACGAAGTGAGGAGTTCCATTCTTTATGCGACGGTGTTGGTGATCCTCGTTTTCATTCCGCTGCTCGGGCTGGAGGGCATCGAAGGAAAACTTTTTGCCCCGATTGCCATTGCCACGATGGTGTCGATGGCCGCGTCGTTCGCGGTTTCGCTGACTCTGATCCCAGTGCTTTGCTCGCTGCTATTGCCGTCGATGAAGCGCATGCAGGAGGAAAAGGACAGCTTCGTCGTCCGAGCGCTGAAGAACGGCAGTCGGCGGATATTGCTGCCGCTGGCATTCGACAAACCCTGGCCGGTACTGGGGATCACCGCGGTCGCCGTGGCGGGTTGTCTGGCGCTCTGGCCCCGCATGGGCGTGGAGTTTTTACCCACGTTCAACGAAGGCTCGGCCATCATCAGCATGGTCAGCGCGCCGGGAGCCTCGCTGGAGGCATCGAATCGCATCGGGCAACGCGGTGAGGAGATGCTTCTGGAAATTCCAGAGATCAAATCGGTGGGACGTCGAACCGGCCGGGCGGAGAAGGACGATCACGTGATGGGCGTGAACGTGGTGGAATACGACATCGAATTCAAAGACGAAGGCCGCGAAAGGGCGGAGGTGCTGGCGGATATTCGCGAAAAGCTGGCGACGATCCCCGGCGTCTTCGTGAACGTGGGACAGCCGATCTCGCACCGGCTCTCCCACATGCTCTCCGGGGTGTCGGCGAAGATCGCGATCAAGATCTTCGGGACCGACATCGACAAGCTGCAATCCCTCGGCCAGGAACTCCAGCAGATCGTGCAGGCGGTGCCGGGCACGACCGATGTGAACCTGGAGAAGCAAATGATGATTCCTCAAGTGCGGATCGAGGTCGACCGAGGCAAGGCAAGGGCTTATGGCATCCAGCCAGGAGCTCTAAACACCCAACTCTCGGAGTTGTTGGGAGGCATCACGGTGGGAGAAATCCGTGAGGGGAACCGCAGTTTCGATGTCTTTCTCCGACTGCCGGAAGATGTCCGGGACCGGCCGGAGAAACTGGAAAGCGTGCTCATCGACAGTGGAAACGCCGGTCTCATTCCGCTCGGGCTGGTGGCCAAGGTGCGGGAAGGACGAGGACCGAACGTGATCAACCGTGATAACGCGGGACGCCGCATCGTGGTGAGCGCCAATACAACGGAGCGCGATCTCGGAGGCATCGTGGAAAAGCTGCAAAAGGAGGTGGTGGAGAAACTCGCGCTGCCGCAGGGATATTACGTCAGTTTCCAGGGCGAATATGAAGCTCAGCGCGAGGCGGCGACGCGGATCGGGCTGCTATCGGCGGTGATCTTTGTTGTTATCGTTTTCCTGCTCTACGGATACTTCCGTAGCGGGATGCTGGTGGCCCAGGTGTTGATGAATATTCCGCTGGCCTTTGCCGGCGGACTGTTCCTGACGTGGCTGCTGGTCGGCAGCATCTCCATCGCCACACTGGTGGGCTTGATCACGCTGGCGGGTATCGCAAGCCGCAACACCATCATGATGGTGGCGCACTATCTGCATCTGATGAGACATGAAGGCGAGGGCTTCACCCGGGAAATGGTGACCCGCGGCTCATTGGAAAGGCTTGTTCCCGTGCTCATGACGGCGCTCTCGGCCGGATTGGCTCTGGTGCCCCTGTGTCTTGCCGCTGGCGAGCCGGGCAAGGAAATCCTGCATCCGGTGGCGGTGGTCATCGTGGGCGGGCTGATCTCCTCGACCTTTTTGGACTGCATCATCACGCCCTGCGTCTTCTGGCACTTCGGCCGACGCGGTGCGGAACGCAGTCTCGCGCAAAACTCTCCCGCCTCTCGTTCCTAATCTCAAAACCAACACATGAAAAAAACCCTGCTCACCCTCCTCGCCAGCGCCGTACTCGCATTGGCAGCCGACAACCACACCCACGACAAACCAGGGCCGCACAACGGCAAACTGTTGGAAACGGACGGCGGTCACGTGGAGTTCTTCGTACAACCCGACCGCAAAGCCGAAGTCTTTCTCTACGATGACGCCATGAAACCGGTGCCGGCTGGAGCAAGCGAACTTGTCGTCACGGCCGGAACTCGTGAGAAGCCGGAGAAGCTGGCGGTGGAAAAGAAGGAAACGAGTTTTGTCACCGCAGCGCTGCCGGAGGGGAGTGGATATTGGGTGATTCTCCAGTGGAAGGCCACACCAGACGCGGCCGCCAAAACGCTACGCGTGAAATATCTGGAAGGCATTTGCGACGGCTGCAAACTGCCAGAATACGCCTGCACCTGCGATCACGCCCACTAATGAGGAACCGACCTCCCAGGCAGGCGGTGCTTGATGCGATGGAGGGCATGGCGACGCCCTTCTCGATCGATGCCCTGTATCGCGAGGCCCGAAAGTTGTTACCGGGGATCAGCCGGGCCACGGTCTACCGCGCCGTGACCAAACTGCTGGAGGAAGGCAACCTCCGGCAGATTGCGCCTCCTTCGGGCGAACGGTTGCTGCTGACTCCGGCGATGAGCGCAAAACCGCTCATCTACTGCGAGACATGCCATACGGTACAGCCGCTGGAAGACGATGAACTCCAGCGGCACCTGGCCCGGACCATGGGAGGGCTCGGCTTCCAAACCGATCCGACACCGATCTGCCTGAGCGTCCGCTGCGACAAGAAACATCCCCACCATAAGTAGAGCCCGCTTTTGCTTGGAAAGTGGAGGTGAAGCAGGCAGATTTCGCAACGCATGTCTGTCGATCAAACCGCCATTGGCGCTGCCGCATCGAAGCTCCAAGGTCTGAGGGGAGCGTTGAACCAAGTGCTCTTCGGACAGGAGGCGCTGGTGGACGCGGTCATCGTGGGCCTGCTTTCCCGGGGGCATCTGCTGCTGGAAGGCCTGCCTGGCCTGGGCAAGACCGAGTTGGTGAAGGGGCTGGCCAAGGCTCTGACCATGGAGTCGCGGCGCGTGCAATTTACGCCCGACCTGCTACCGGGCGACATCACGGGCAATCCGATCCTGCAAGAGGTGGAGGGCCGCCGGCAGTTTGTCTTTCAGCCCGGACCGCTCTTCGCCAACATCGTGTTGGCCGACGAAATCAATCGCGCATCGCCCAAGACGCAATCGGCCCTGCTGGAAGCGATGCAGGAGCGGCGGGTGACGGTGATGGGCGAAAGCCACATCCTGCCTGATCCTTTTTTTGTGTTAGCCACACAGAATCCAATCGAGTTGGAAGGCACCTATCCCCTGCCCGAGGCGCAACTGGATCGTTTCCTTTTTAAGCTGGAAGTAACGCGTAACCCGGCAAATGTGCTGCAAAAAATCGTGCAGAACCGCGAGATCGGTATCGAACCGCAAATTGCGCCGGTGATGAATCGGGAGGAATTTTTGAGTCTCTGCGAGTTGGCCCGGGGCATTCATTTACCGGATGTGGTGGCAAATTACATTGCCCGCCTGGTGGATTCCACGCACGAAGGCGCTGCGGCAGAAGGGGTAAAATTCGGGGCAAGTCCGCGAGCGGCTCTGGCACTGGCGGCAGCGGCAAAGTCGTCCGCGCTGCTGGCGGGACGGCTGAACGCCAGCTTCGAGGATGTGGAAGCGCTGGCCGCCGCGGTGCTGCAGCATCGCATCGTCCTGGACTACACGGCGCGATTGAGTGGCAAGACACCGGCCGGGATCGTTCGCGCACTGCTGGCCGCAGTGCCGAAACAAGACAAGCCGGCACCCGATGTGCTCAAGGCCGCGAAGATATGAGGCGGTTTCCCTTTTTTGCTTTAGCTGGGTTGATCGGATGAAGCGGCGGAGCCTGAGCCTGGCGGCGGTGCTTTTTGCCTTCGCGGCGGCATCGCCCCTGCGAGCGGAAAAAGTCCTGCCGAGTCCGACATTCGCGCCGGGCAGCGGCATCGAGATGCGGATCACCAATTTCTACGAAGAGATGCCGTCCTATGGTTTTCTGCCGCTGCGGGTAGAAGTGAAGAACGGATCGGCCCAAACGCGAAAATGGAATATCCTGGCCGTCCACTCGCAGGCCGGCTCTCGTGCGGTGCAGTTCACCACGGCGCTGGAGGTGGACGCCGGTAGCGAACGGACTTTTGACCTTCTGGTTCCGCTGGTAACGCAAGCTTCCAACGGCTCGCGCTATTCGGACCTGTCGATCAATGTAGACGGCTATGCGGTCGCGAGCGGCTTGAGCAATGATCACTCCTCGGTACGGGGAAAACCGCCGACGGCGTTCATCGGCATGGGCGAGGCGCTGGCGACCAAGAACTGGGGGCCGTTGCGCGAGCAACTGGAGAAAAAGAACGGGCGGGCGCTGGATGGATCGGCTCTTGATACCGCGTTGCTGCCGGCCGACTGGCGCGGATTGGCGGGCTTTGAGATCCTCATATTCACGGACGCGGAGTGGCGAAGCATCGAGGCCGCGGAACGAGAGGCGATCAACGACTGGATCATCCAGGGCGGAAAACTGATCCTCTGTCATACCGAAGCGACCGCCCCACCCGACCTGCCGGGCGAAGGTGAACTCGGAAGCGGCCGGATCGAGCATTGGGTACTGGGAGACGATTTCCTTAACCGGGCTGCCGGCATGCTCGATGTGCCCATCAAACCGCTCTCCACCGAGGTCCTGCAAAACTATACCTGGCAGTGGGCTCTGGCCGAGGCGGTAGGCCGGGCAGAGCCGCCGCAGACATTAATCGTCGTGTTCGTACTCGCCTTTGCGCTGGTCGTCGGCCCGCTAAACTTCCTGGTATTGGCACCCTTGGGCAAAAGGCACCGGCTGTTCTGGACCACGCCCCTGCTTTCCATCGGCGCGAGCATCCTGATGGCGCTCTTCATCTTTTTCAGCGAAGGGGTGGGCGGCAGCGGCCAGAGGATCGAAGCGGAACTGAGCATCCCGGCGGCCCGCAAGACCGTGATCTGGCAAGAGCAAGTCTCCCGAACGGGCGTGCTGCTGGGGAACAGCTTTATCCTTTCGGAAAAGTCAATCATCCTGCAGGCGGGGTTGCGACAAAGCGCCGGGAGCTTTCGGCCGTCACTCGATCGAGGCGTTTCCTTCAGCCTCAATGGCGCGACCTGGGGGGGGGACTGGTTCCGCAGCCGCAATACCCAGGCCCAGGTTTTCGCGGCGGTGATCCCGGCGCGGGGGAAACTGGAAATCCTGAAGGGAACCGGGAGAGAACCTGTGGCGGTTTCCTCCTTCGACAAGGAATTGAAAGAACTGTGGTATTTCGACAAAGCCGGGGAGGCGTGGCGGGGAACCAACTTGCGGCCAGGGGAAAAACAAACCCTGAAGAGCGCGAAAAAGGAATCGCTGGCGGATTGGTGGAAAAAAACACTGCAACCAGCCGGGCCGGTGATCCGCCTAAAGGCGGAGGACTACGCCAAGGGAGGCAAGGAGGGCAAATTCTTTGCTACCACCGCCCTGCCGAAGCCCATAAGTTCACTCCCATCCATCCGCTGGAAAGAGGCGGGAGGGATCATTTTCGGCCAGGCTGCACCATGAAAACCTTTCTCGATGAAATCCTAGAAGACGTCCGCGTGGAACTCGCGGCGACCAAGGCAAAACGGCCACTGGGGGAACTCCGGCGGATGGCCGCCGATGCCCCGCCACCCAACTCGCTGGCGGCGGCGCTGGCGGAAAAATTTGGACTGATCGCAGAGGTGAAGGAACGGTCGCCGAGCGTGGGACCGATGCGTGCGGAGAATGTGGCCCGGGCGCTCGGAGCCTACCAGAACTCACCGATCGTACGGGCGATATCGGTGCTGACCAACAACCACCATTTCGGCATGAGCATTGAGCGGCTGGCCTTTGCGCGCCTGGCAGTGACCAAGCCGGTGCTGCGAAAGGATTTCATCCTGGAGGAATACCAGATACGCGAGGCGCGGGCCTTCGGGGCTGACGCCATTTTGCTGATGGCAAATGTCCTCGACGCGGCACGCCTGAAAGGCTTTCACGATCTCGCGCGGGAACTGAGCATGGAGGTGCTTTTCGAAGTCCATACCGAGGAGGAGATCGGGAGCCTGCCCGCGGAGGCGCGCATCGTCGGAATCAATAGCCGCAAGTTCAAAACCGACCAGGGGTTTGTGGGAAACAAGGGCGCGTCGGAAAAAGATTTCAGCTTGGACTATGGAGCGTTTGAACTGGCCGGGAAGCTGCCGGCGAACGCCCTGAAGGTCGCGGAAAGCGGACTCTCGCCCGCCAACATCGCGGAAACAAACCGGCGATTTCAGGCGGCATTGGTCGGCACCTCGCTGCTGCGCGACGAGCGAGGCGTGGAGGACTGCCTGAAGGAATTTGAGGAGGCATTGGATGGCTGAAACTGTCATCAAGGTCGAGGATCTCGTGCGCGACTTTGGCAACGTCAAAGCCGTGAACGGAGTCTCGTTTGAGATCGAGCGCGGAAAGGTCGTGGGCTTCATCGGCGCAAATGGCGCAGGCAAGACCACGACCATGCGCATGATGGTGACGCTGGACCAGCCGACGGCGGGAAAAATCTCAATATGTGGATTCGATGTGTCGGACCAACCCTCGGAGGTGCGGCACCGTGTGGGCTGGATGCCCGACTCGTACGGGGCGTACGACAACATGACCGTCTACGAATACCTGGATTTCTACGGACGCGCGTTTGGCTATGCCAAGAACGAGCGGCTGAGCCGGGTGGCGGAAGTGATGGAGTTCACCGACCTGGCGACCATTTCGGAACGCCCGATCAACCGGCTGTCCAAGGGGATGGGGCAACGCCTGTGCCTTGGGCGAACATTGATCCACAATCCGGAAGTCCTCGTGCTGGACGAACCCGCCGCAGGACTCGATCCCAAGGCGCGGCTGGAATTCAAGAACCTGATCCGGCTGCTGGCCGGGCAGGAAAAGACGATCTTTATCAGCTCGCACATTCTCTCGGAGTTAGGCGAAATGTGCGACCACTTGGTGTTCATCGACGGCGGGCGCATCGTCCACCACGGGAGCACGGAAAGCCTGACGGAACACCACGGCGTGGCGGCCCTCGTGGAGATCCGGGTGGCCGGAGATCCTGAATTGCTCTTCAACTGGATCGCCGCCTCATCCGGGGTGGAAATCGCCGACCGACTGAAAAACGGCGCGCGGGTGCGAGCCGGCACGATGAGCGCGGAGGCACTGGCCGGCATGCTCAAACGGCTGGTAGCCGACGGAATACCAGTGATCGGATTTTTCAAGGTCGACCGGCGACTCGAGGAGGCCTTTGTGGACATGCTGAGAACGAAACCTCCCCCACTGCCATGACGAAGACGGATTTTGCGGACTGGCTGAGTCCGATGCTGGTCAAGGAGCTGCGACAAGGCATGCGCTCGAGGATTTTCATGGCGGCGTTTTATCTGACGCAGCTCCTGATGATCCTCGCGGTGATTTTCAATTTGGCCGCAGTCAGCAGCGCCTACATGGCTTTACCACTGGAGGAATTCATCAACGGTTTGTTCTGGTTTATGATCAGCGTGCCGCTGATTTTTGTGATGCCGATCCGCGGCTTCGGCGCGCTGCATGGCGAAATGAAGGGAGGGACGATCGAGTTGGTCTTTCTCACGCGACTCACGGCCTGGCGCATCGCTGCCGGCAAGTGGACCGCGCTGATGGTGCAAACGCTGCTGCTGGTTTGCTCGGTGCTGCCCTATGTGTTGCTGCGCTATTTCCTGGGCGGCGTCAACGTGATCAGCGACCTGCAAACGCTCTTCCTCCTGCTGCTGGCGTGTGCGGTATTGACGGCGATGACCATTGCCATCTCTCCGTATGATTCAAAGTTGGTCCGCGCGCTGTTCATCATCGGAATGATCATCGGTTTTCAATTCTTGTTGGGGATCATGCTGGCTTTTGTGATGTCGGCACGAGCGACCGGCATCGGGATGGGAAGTTCCGTGAATATCTGGCAAATGTATGCGGGCGTGGCGGCGTATGTGCCCGCGTTTATCATCCTTGCTCTGGAGATTGCCGCCTCGCGCATTGCGCCTCCGGCGGAGAATCATGCGATGCGCAAACGTCTTCTCGGCCTTTACTTCCTGCTCGCAGCCATAGGCTTCGCGACATTCGGAGGCAATGCCGAGGTGTTTTATGGCATTTCCCTGCTGCTGCTCATTCCAGTGGTGGTGGACGCGCTGGCCGAACCTGTGGTGATGATCAAATCGGTTCATCGCCCGTTTCTCAACCGCGGGCCATGGTGGCGGCTGCTGGGCGGCATTTTCACACCGGGATGGGTCTCAGCGCCAGGCTATGTGCTCTTGCTGACGCTGATCGCCGGGACCGCCCTTTTCTTTCAGGGCCAACTTCAGGACCCCTCCTCGGCCCTGGATTATGTTTCCTTCCTCGGATGGCTGGTTTTTCCGGCAGCGCTGATCCGGCTGATCATGCCCACGACCAAATATTTCCTGGGGCTGTATATCGCCCTGCAATTCTTTTTTGCGGCCCTGACGATGCTGGTGGGCATGATGTCGGGGATCACCAACGACCCAGTGAGCATCTGGCTTTGCCCAATCCCGAATTGCGTTCATCTGCTCAATGCGTTTGGTCAGATCCCGAGCGACCGGCAGACCGAGTTTCTGGTCGTGACCATGATCATGACGGGCGCGGCGTTATCCTTGCTGATGGCGCGGACAATCACGACCCGGCGTGACATTCGGGCAGCGGTAAGCCAATCTTAAGAGCGGATGGCCAACTCAGATTTTTCACTTCCGGCCGAGGAAGCGCCGGACACACCGTTTGATATTTCGCTGCGGCCGCCGCTGTTTGAGGAATTCACGGGGCAGGAGAAAACGGTGGAACGGTTGCAATTGCTGGTCGAGGCCGCGAAGCAACGAGGCGAAGCGTTGCAGCATATCCTGCTGAGCGGACCGCCGGGCTTGGGCAAGACGTCGCTGGCCTACATCGTGGGCAACGCCATGGAGGTGGAGGTAAAAAGCACGAGCGGGCCGATGATCGAGAAGGCGGGCGACCTGGCGGGGCTATTGACGAACATAGAGCGCGGGGGAGTGTTGTTCATTGACGAGATCCACCGCCTGCAGCCGGCGATCGAAGAGTATCTGTATCCGGCGATGGAAGATTTCAAACTCGATATCGTCATCGATCAGGGGCCGAGTGCGCGCAGCGTGCGGCTAAATCTGGCAAAGTTCACGCTGATCGGCGCGACGACGCGGGCAGGCATGATCAGTGCGCCGTTGCGATCGCGCTTTGGGATGACATGCCGGCTGGACTATTATGATGTGGATCATTTGCGATCCATCGTGCTGCGCAGCGCGAAGCTGATGGGCGCAGAAATCGATCAGGAAGGGGCCATGGAAATCGCACGGAGATCGCGGGGCACGCCGCGCGTGGTGAACAATTTGCTCCGCTGGGTGCGTGACTATGCCCAAGTGCGCGAGAAAGGGCATATCACAGGACCCATCGCGGTGAAGGCGTTGACGATGCTGGAGATCGACGAAGACGGCTTCGACGAGATGGATAAACGCATCATCGAGGGGCTGATTTCACTTTTTGGAGGCGGACCGGTAGGGCTGAATTCCCTGGCAGTGGCGGTCGGCGAGGACGCCGGTACGCTGGAGGAAGTGCATGAGCCTTATCTTATTATGCAAGGCTATATCAAACGCACGCCGCAGGGACGGGTGGCGCTGACGCGAGCGTATCGCAAACTCGGCTTGGAGCCGCCGAAAAATGCTCCGCAAACGGAACTTTTCGGCTAACATCCCTTCACTCGCGTGAAGACGGCCATTCGCTTTGCAGCCCAGGCTCTGGCGGTGATGGTATTTTGTTCCACCATCCAAGCTACGGATTTACGCGGACAACTCAAGGAGGCGGAGGAAGCGAATGATGCCCATGCGCAGATCGAGTTAATCCGGCGCATTCTTGACCAGGAGCCAGATACCGACCTACGGGAGCAACTGGCCGAACTCTGGCTGGAAGTAGGCGACTACGAAATGGCCGAACAGGTGGTCACCGAGTGGAAGACAGTTCCTGCTCCGGTGCGCGCCCATGTGCTGGCCGAGGTGCTTTACCGGCGCGACGAAAAGCCAGAGGAGGCTATTGCGATACTGGAAAGCTATCTGGCCGGCCAGCCGGGCGATCTGAAGATCATGCGGCAATTGACGGGATATCTGAACGCCACTGGACAGAATAAAAAGGTGGTCGAACTGTTGACGAAGACGCCCGGCGCGAACAAGGAGACGGATTTGCTGGTCATGCGGGCCAACGCCAAACGCCGCCTGCTGGATCTCGATGGGGCTCTGAAAGATTTTGCGGAGGCGGAACAGAGCGATCCGGAAAGCTCCGCGGTCACGAGCGACCGCACTGCGTTTGAGCGGCTCAAGATAAGCGTGGAGAATATTCAGATCGCGACCGCCGCGATGAAAGAACATCCCACCGATCTGGGGCCGGTGATTTCCCGCGCCCACTGGTATCTCTACGCGGGTGTCTCGGCCCCGGCGTTGAAAGATGCGGAAGCGGCGCAGGCCATGGCGCCTGACTCGGTAGCGGCCCTCCTGCTGATGGCGCAGGCAAAGGGATCGCTGGGACAGCTCTCCCAACGCGAAGCCCGAGAGAAATACGAACTGGATATTTCCAAATCGCCGCCTCCGCTGGAGGCGCTCGGACGCCTGCTCAAATACGATGTCGCATTGCTGCAAAATCCCAGGGAGGCCGCGGCGCTGGCGGGACGAAGCGCTGAGTTGACGGACATTCAGCAATATCAACGCGGACTGAGCGACGCCAATGCTGCGCTGGAGATCGATCCAAACAACGAGACGGCACATTTTGAAAAGATCTACGCGCTGGTAAAACTGGGCCAAAGAGACGAAGCGGGCGGAGCGCTACGGGTATTCATCGCGGCGAAACCGGCGAAGGATAAGCTGGCCGGGGCGCTGAGCGCGCTAACAGAGGCCAGCTTTGGAGCATCACAATTCGAGCAGGCCCTGGACTACATCAACCAGGCGATCACGCTGAAGCCGACGGCTTATTACTACAAACAACGAGCCGCAATCCTGGCCCGGCTGGACCGTGGGGAGGAAGCCCAAAAGGACCTAGCAAAGGCGCAACAATTGGAAAAGGGAGGCCGCCGATGAAACGGGCTTTTATTTTTCTCATAGCGGGATTGAGCGGTCTCTATGCGCTGGAAACACCCAGGAAAAAGACCGGCGCTCCGGCAGCCGTAGTGACGCCGATGCCAGCCCGGGTCTTGCCCGCGGATGACCGACCTTTTGTCAACGCTCCGACAGGCGCGGGCATCACGGTTGAGGGCACGGACGAAGCCCTCGTCGCATATACGATTGTCACGGTGATGTTCCCCACGGACATGGTGGAGGCCGACCAGATCGATGCGGAAGGGGCGGAATCCCCGATGAGCATATGGCCGGATCTTGATGTGTCTCCGATCTGGCGGACACAGTCGCAAGTGGAACTGATGGTGAAGGGCCCTATCATTCCCGGGCAGGCTTATCGGCTCCGTCTGCGGGAGAAATTAGCGGATCTGGCGGGGAAACCGTTGCCGGAAAATGAATGGGGCGCGGAGATGAAGTCTCCGGATTTTGCGATCAGCGAGGAAAGTTATGGAGAGCGGGAGTGGCTTAACTCGCGGCCCCAGGTGCCGCTGGAGTTTAACTATCCGGTACGGCTGGAGGATGCGGCCCAGGCACTGTGGTTTCAGAACCGGGTGACGCGGGAAAAATTACCGGCGGAAATTCTATTGAACAACGCGGAAGGGGAGATGGCGGACACATCTGCGGTCGAGGTCAAGGAGGTGTCACAGGACATCACGGGTTTCCGCGTAAGGCCGGTGAAGCCGCTCCCAGTCAATGGCCGCTACGATCTGGTGGTCGATGGAGTGCATGATGCCTTCGGCGGACGGGAGATGCTCTACCCGCGCGTTTTTCCGTTGGGAGGAACGCATCCGCTCACGGTGGACTACGTCAACGCAAGAAATGCGCCTTTGGAGGAGCCCAGTATCGAAGTAAAATTCCGGCAGATCCTGGACAATACCCCACTGCCAAAGGATGCGCTGCAAATCACCCCAGCAGTGCCAGGATTGCAAGTGCGCAAAGAAGGGGCCTTCCTAACGGCAGAGGGAGATTTTGACACAAGCCAACGCTATACCGTCACGATTTCGGACAAAATCGGCGGTGTGGGCGGCTACGGATTGGCCAAGGCAGAAGTCTGGGGAGCGACGTTCCGCCCCAAGGTGAGCACGATCCTCTTTCCGGAACAACAGATCCGCGAGCGCTCGCAGCTGGGCCTTTCGTTTGCTTTCTACCAGATCAACACCTCGGCATTGGAGTGGAAACTGGCGCGGGTTCCACTGGAAAAGCTGCCTGAGGTGCTCCGACGGGCGCAAGAGTTTAACAGCACCGTGACCGATGATGTGGGCGATCCGAAGTGGACGAAGGATGGGGTATTCGCACGCAAGACGTCTGAACCGCTGATCCCGGCGCTGGAACTGGAAGTGGTTGGGACCGGCGCCACGCCAGCCGCCAGCGGAAACACGGAGGAATTGCGGGAGATCGCCTGGAAGCCGACGGAGCCCATATTGTTGAACGGCCCGATGCTCCTTGAGATCACCGGGACAAGTTCGGAAGGACAGATCATGGGCAACCGGGCGGTCATCTATTTTGGCGAAACGGCCATCACCCGGAAAGTGACACCGGAGCAGACGATCCTGCGCATCGCGGGCATGAGCGACGCCCAGCCGCAGGCGCAGGTGCCGGTGGCAGCTCTGGACCAAGACCTGCATGAGATTGCTAAAGCCTCCACGGATGGCAACGGGGTGGCGGTCTTCGAGAGAGAGGCCATTGCGGGAGCCGAGTATTTTCTGGCGAACGGAACGCTACAGCCCGTGGCTCTCTCAGACCAATTTTCCAGCGGATCGAGCAGTTCGAGGACACCAGCGCCTTTGCGCGCTTTTACTATGACTGACCGGCCTCTCTACCGGCCAGGGCAATCCGTACAGTTCAAGGGGTTCCTTCGGGAAAGTCAGAATGACGTCCTGACAATTCCGACCGGCACCCCGGTAAAATGGACGATTCAACGCACCAATGGCGGAGATATTCTGTCCTCCGGCGAAACCAAGGTGGATGCGGAAGGTGGCTGGAACGGGCTGTGGAATCCCCCGGCGGATGTGCCCGTGGGAGAATATTCACTGAAGGTCATGGTGAAGGGCCAGCAGGCGGGATCGGCGGAGCAATTCCGGATCGAGGAGTTTCGCAATCCGCCATTCTCGGTGCTTTGCGAGGAGCAGACCTTGGAAAAACCAGCGGAGGCCATGATTTCGGTTGCCTCGCAGTACTTCCACGGCGCGCCCAATGCGGGAAGCCGGGTGCAATGGAAGGCCACTTGGGAAAGTGATTCCGACGAATACGGATACTTTGGCGATGGCGCTATGACGCGGGTGGATACCTACTCGGAAAATGTGCGGACGCCGACTTACTCGACGGAGGTTTCGGGGGAAGCAATCCTCGATGGAAACGGGCAGGCTATTCTACGCTGCGAACCGCCCTTCAAAGACTCAGGCAATCGTGCGCATTGCCAAGTCTCCTGGAAGGTGGATGTAACAGGCCCGGACGGGCAAACGATTACGGGTGGAATTTCACAGCGTATCGCGATGGCCCCAGTCCTGCTGGGAGTGAAGCGCGGCGAAGTGCGGGAAGGCGAGGTAGAATTTGAGTGGGATGCAGAGGAGGAGTTTGCCGAACCGCCCAAAGCGGCGCAGGTGCAGCTCTTCTTCGTACAAACAAAATCGGTCAAGGAACGGGTGGCTGCGAATGTCTATCGCTATCGCAATTTTGACCAATACGACCTGATCGAGAAAAGAGAACAGACGCTGGGGGATTCCATCAAATTCAAACCGAAGAAACCGGGCCGCTATGTCGCGGTGATTTCCCCGTTGGTGGGGAAACCGGGCTTTCCAGTAAGCGAACAGGCATTTGTGGATGGCGAAGGTGAATCGGAGGTTCCCGTACAATCCGACACGAGCGCAACGGTATTCTCCGTCAACGGACGCAATGCCGACGACAAACCTTGGAAAGTGGGTGAAACGGCGGTGCTGAACGTGCTGTCGCCGGGCACAGGCGTAGCCTGGGTGAGCGTGGAAACGGACAAGGTGCTCGACACTTTCACCGCGCCCATCACGGGCAACACGAGCCGGATCGAGATACCGGTGAAGCCCGAATATGAGCCGAATGTCTATGTCTCGGTCTATGTGTTGCGGCCCGGCGGGTCGAATGCGCTGGCCGGCGAAATGTTCGGCTATGACCGGCTGACAGTGCGAGCGACAGGCCGCACGCTGGACGTGAAAGTGAAGACATCTCGTGAGGAGTATGAGCCGCGGGAGAATATTTCTGGTGAAGTGATCGTAACCGCTGCAGGCCAACCGGTCGCGGGCGCAGACCTGGCCATCTACGCGGTGGACGATTCAATCCTCACCCTCGGTCAGTGGCATCTACCAAGCATGCTGGCGGACTTTTTCCCGGCTCGGAATTTTGCAGTGATGACGTACTCGGCATTGAAAGCCTACGTGGACAAAATCGCGCCGGAGTGGTTGACGATGAAAGGTTTCGTGGTGGGCGATAAAGGCGACGAAGTAGCCGGAAATGTGGGTTTTACACGCAAGGATTTCAAACCGCTTATTTTGTGGAAACCGAGCGTGAAGACGGACGCACAGGGGGTGGCGAAGTTTGAATGTGTCGCGCCGGATAATCTCACCCGATTTCGGGTGATCGCCGTAGGGCAGACGAAAGACAGTCAGTTCGGCGGCGGCGATGCCACCTTTGCCGTGAGCAAGAAGCTGCTGGTGGATACGGCTCTGCCGCGATTTTTGCGATTGGGCGACGAGGTGGAACTGCGCGCGGTGGTGCGTCAGAAGGTCGCTGAGACGGAAAAGCTGGTGGTGAGCTGCGCGACGGGTCCGGGTTTGGTGCTCACCGGGGAGTATCACCAGGAAATCACCGCAGCCAAGGACGCTCCGGTTGTGGTGCGATTCAAGGCGCAGGTGAAAGAACTGAGGAATACCCCGGTAAAATTTGAGGTGACAGCCCCGGCCGACCCGAAACTGGCCGACGCCGTGGAAGTGACGTTGCCGGTGGCGGAGCCGGTGATCTTGAAGAAAGAGGCCGTAACCGGGACGACAGGCAATACAACTTTTGCAGTGCGGGAGGTGGCGCTGGGCGAATGGGA
This sequence comes from uncultured Chthoniobacterales bacterium, assembly GCA_964445975.1. Taxonomy (GTDB): domain Bacteria; phylum Verrucomicrobiota; class Verrucomicrobiia; order Chthoniobacterales; family Terrimicrobiaceae; genus CAYUMP01. The sequence continues at coordinate 121,612 of CAYUMP010000016.1, forward strand.
ACACGCGCGCGGTACGTTCAACTTCGCAGTCTCGACCACACCATGGTTGGCCAAGCTGATGGGGCTGCCGTTTTTACTGGAGTATCCGCATGGCTGCTTCGAGCAGAAATCCTCCAAGCTACTGGCTTATACCTATCTCGCCAATTTGCTCGAATATCTGCCGGATGCGAAGGCGCGAAAGGCCAACTATGAGAAAGTCATCATAGATACGCTAAGCGAGTTTGAAACAGGTTTGCTGCCGGACGGACGCCTCCCCTATTGGCCTGGCGGCACGGCGGCCAATGATTATGTCACCATCCAGGCCGCCTGGTGCGTGACTCAGGCGGAAGCAGCGGGGTTTGCGGTGCCGGAGCATCTGTCTTCCGAGCTTTTCACGGCCTTGGAAAATATTTCCACCGACGCACAGGCCACGCCGACGCTGCGAACATTTGCATTATTTGTGCTTTCGACCTTTGAGTTGGAATCGACGGATGCAGTGGTGGCGACGGCAAACGAACTCTTCCTGCACCGCGACAAACTCACGGGTGAGGGTCTGGCGATGCTGGCGATCGCGCTCAATCAGTTGGAGATCGAACCGGATAAGCAGAAACAACTGGTGAGCGAATTACCGAGGGACTTTGGAAATATCGGCTTCAATCCGGTCCTATTCAGTTCGGCCACCCGGACGGAAGCCCTCTGCCTATGGGCGCGATTGCTCATCCTCCCCAACGAAAACAACCGCATCCTGAACGAGCGGCTGGGGCAGTTGATGGAGTCCTCGGCCAGTCTTTCGACTCAGGAGAATCTGTGGCTGCTGGTGGCCTTCGATGCGCTATTGAAGGCATCCAAAACGACCCGGGTCACAGGAGCCAGTCCCAAACCCGATGCCACGTCGGTCAATGGCAGCGCAGTGGCGTGGGACAAGCGCGACCTGGCGAAGCTGGCGGAATTCGTGGTGCGCGGGACCAAGCCGGGGGGCAGTTTTGTTTTAAAGGCGGAATACCGCACGGAAGAAACCAAGACGGCTGCACAGAGCAAAGGGATGAAGGTCGAGCGCGTGGTGAAAAACCTGACGGAAGCATCACGCGATGGCAGTGCAGGGGCGCCATTCAAGCTGGGCGATCAGATTTTGATTTCCTATCGGTTCTACTCCGACAAGCCGCAGAGCTATGTCGCGGTGGAAGATCTGCAGCCTGCCGGGCTGGAGGTGATTAATCCCGACCTGGCGATGTTTGGCCAATTCTACGCTGTGCCGCCGGAACCCGGAGTGACGGCCAACCTTTCTCACAGTGAGATGCGGGACCAGCAAACGAATCTGTATTTCGACACATTGCCGGCGGGCGCGCAGAGCTACAGCGTGCTGGCCCGAGCCACGAGCGCAGGCACATTCACCTGGCCGGCGACCCAAATCCTGCCGATGTACGACAGCCGGTTCTTCGGACGTTCCGCTTCGAGCACATGCACCGTGGTCGCCGAATAGGGCTGGCCGGGCTGGGTGTCATCGGCGCAGTCCTCGCTGGGTTCGCTCTGGCTGTGGCCGTGACAAAACTGCCAGGTGGTTTGGACAAACCCGTAATGGGCACGACGGTATTGACGGACCGGCACGGCGAGGCGATTGCCGTACTGCCCACGGCAGAGGCGCGTGACTGTCGCCCCCTAAAATTGCGGGAAATGGGTGAGTGGCTGCCGCTGGCGACCGTGGGAATCGAGGATCATCGCTTCTGGCAGCATCATGGCGTGGACATCCAGGCGTCGCTCGGTGCTTCGCTACGCAACCTGCTCAATGGAAAGGTGATTTCGGGGGCCTCCACCATCTCCCAACAGCTGGTCAAGCTCACCTCACAACGAAGCCTGCGCAGCTATCAGGCGAAGTTCTACGAAGCACGGGCGGCGATGAAGCTCGAGCGAGGATGGGAGAAAAAGCGCATTCTCGAAAGTTACTTAAACCGGCTGGATTATGGGAACCGGCGAATCGGGCCGGAAGCGGCCGCTCTGGGCTATTTCGGCAAATCCGCGCGGGACCTTTCCCTCGCGGAGGCCATTTTTCTGGCCGGACTTCCGCAATCGCCGGTCCGGCTGAACCCATGGAATAATCCAACACCGGCCTTGGAGCGTTACCAACGCAATGTACGGCGACTAGATGCACTCGGGCTTTTGCCGAGGGGAGTCACCGTGGAGGCATTGCTTAAAACTCCGATCGCCGTCGGCCGACACGATCCGCCGGACAAGGCGTCCCATTTTGCAGAGATGATCCGGCAGAGAGGCGCCAAGGGTGTTACGACACTTCGGTCCTCGCTGGATCTCGAATGGCAAAGGGTGGCCGAACGCGCACTCAGGGAGCATCTGGCCGCAGCCCTGAACGGACGAGTCAACGACGCCGCGGTCGTGATCGTCGAAAATGCCACGGGTGAAGTGCGAGCCCTGGCTTGCGCGGGCGGAGCACAACAGGCGGCGATCAACGCCGCTATAGAACCGCGAAGTTGCGGGTCCACACTGAAACCTTTCCTTTATCTGGCAGCTATCGAGGGACGGCAGTTCACAGCAGCATCCCTGCTTCCGGACGTGCCGGACGCCATCGCGAATGAATATCGTGATTACGATCCTCAGAATTATTCGTCACGCTATCTGGGCCCGGTGCGGCTGCGCGAAGCGCTGGGAAACTCCCTCAACGTCCCTGCGGTGGTCGTGCTCAGCAAGCTGGGAGCCCGCGAAAGTTTCGCGCACATGCAGGAATGGGGGCTCCGCTTTCCCCAATCATTCGACGCCTATGGTGCGGGATTCATTTTGGGCAACGCACCGGTCCGGCTGCTGGATCTGGCGGGGGCTTATGCGGCCCTGGCCCGTGGTGGTATCGCATTCGCCCCCCGGCTCACACCGAGGGATGCTATGGGAACGGAAAGAGTGGCCACCCGCGAGACCTGTGCACTCATCACTGACATCCTGAGCGACAATAACGCGCGTCGGCGCAGTTTTGGAACGAACTCGGTGCTGAATCTAACCGAACGCACAGCGGTGAAGACGGGAACGAGTTCTCAATTCCGCGATGGCTGGTGCGTGGGATTCAACGGCACACATACGGTCGCGGTGTGGGCCGGCAATCTGGATGGACAACCTATGAATGAACTGCTGGCGGTACGATCAGCCGCTCCGTTGTGGGCGGCCGTGATGAAGTCACTCTATGCCGCCGGGGACAAACCGTGGCAGGACAATCCCGGCCCGAGTCTGCGGCAGGTCCAGATTGATCCGACGACAGGGCTTTTGGCTATTACGCAGACAAAAAACGTGGGGGAATGGTTTTTACCCGGTACGGAACCGAAGAAGAATGCGTCCTCGATGTATCAGGACGGAGTACTGATCCTCCCGGCACAATATGCCGCTTGGTGCGCAAGTTCCCAAAATTTATTGGGAGCACGCGCGGAGTCGCCGCTTCGGATTCTTTTTCCAAAGGATGGAGCGGAATTTGCACTTAATCCCGCTTTACCGAAAAAGCAACAGACGCTGGTCTTGAAGAGTACAGACGCTAACTGCGAATGGTTCCTCAACGGAAACAAACTCGAACAGGCCAGTACGCCTCTGCAACAGGGCGAATGGATGATCTCGGCAAAGTCCGGAGATCATAGCGATACGGTCCACTATTCCGTCAAATAGCCAAAACAGTTAATCCGGGAAAAAAAAGATGCCCCATCACCGGTTTCCCGGCAATGGGGCATAAACTCTGGCAACGACCTACTCTCGCGCAAGCTATACAAGCACTACCATCGGAGCTATGGCGTTTCACTTCCGTGTTCGGGATGGGAACGGGTGGGACCGCCATGCAAGGATCACCAGACTTCGGGACTCATCCCGCGTGTCTGACGACCGCCTTACGTCTGCCAAACTTTCAAGAGAACAAGTGCTCTCTGACAACCGCATACAAGTGCAAACAAACGATTACATCAACCATGCTGAATCTGCATGATGAAGAAATAAAAAAGCCGAACGAACATTAGTAACCTTGAGCTGAACACATTACTGTGCGTATACCCAGGTCCTATCAACGTGGTGGTCTACCACGGTTCTTCAGGGAGAATTCATCTTGGGATAGGCTTGGCGCTTAGATGCTTTCAGCGCTTATCCTTTCCGAATATAGCTACCCGGCACTGCCGTTGACACGACAACCGGAACACCAGAGATTCGTCATTCCCGGTCCTCTCGTACTAAGGAATGAACCCCTCAATTCTCCTGCGCCCACAGTGGATAAGGACCGAACTGTCTCGCGACGTTCTGAACCCAGCTCGCGTACCACTTTA
>CAYUMP010000017.1:0-111712 GCA_964445975.1 uncultured Chthoniobacterales bacterium
TAGAAGCTTCTTTACGTTGAAGAACCCCCTGAACCTTTACCTTTCTTTCCCAGCATCCGCGAATCCAACTGTGCAGAGAGGGAAAATTTGCCTCAATGTGTTTTATGATGATATTCGCTTCCTTGCCTCTCCTTCTTACACTCAAGGCCTGTTGAACCGGCTGCTTGAAAGAATCGCGTAATTCCGCCCTTCCTCCAGCAAAAACTAGGTATGGGTCGGCGTTGCAAAATTGTAGCCATCTTGCTCTCTCTTCATCATCGGCAATACGAGGCGTTAACAAATACAAATGTAGGCGCGAGGCATCAACGCAGCAAAGCTTCTGGTCATCAACGACAACGCGCTCTCTGGAAGGTTTACTATGACCCAACAGAAGACGATGGAAGACCCTGCCGTCCTTCTTTTGTCTTTTGATATTTGTAATTCCAAGATGAATCCCGGCGAGATTCATGAACTCTTGATAGGTTAGGCCTCCGGAGTCGGTGACCGTTATGGCCTTATAGTTCTCAGCCATTTTACGAGTAACGGGGCAGTCAATTATTGCCGTCTCTTCTAGAGTAGAAGGGTCCGGAAATTTGACTTTGAAAACGTCCTTTGTGATTTCTCCAAAACGCACCTCTCTCTGCAATTCATATTTAAGCTTGTATGACTTGGGAAAAGCTTCACCGACATTATTTGAATACGATTCTTTACCGTTAATTTTATTTATGCATGGTTGAATATAACCTTTCTCTCTTAACGATCTAATTTCGTCGCAATAGCCTCCTCCAGCAAGTCTTCGGAGTTGTTTGCTAGAGATTTCAACGTATGGGTTGATCCCACCGTGTGGAGACTTCGCAATTCTGGCTAGAAGCTCATTGGTTATAAATCCGATTATACGAATTTGCTTTGCGTTTAGTTCTTCAAGTTTGAGCGATGCGGGTATAGCTATCTCGACATTTACTTTATTGTGTTTATGTTTAATTTTCATAATACTGTCTGTCTCAGGAAATGAGAGGGACTAGTAAATCATTATAAAGAGTTTTTTATTCCCGTCAATAGCTAATCACTTATCTAAGCATCAGAGGAGTAGTTTGCGCGGTAACTTGTAGTAATATGATGCATTTTTGACAAAATAGACGCTTAATCTCCTTTTATCTAATACTGAGGCTTAAACTATACCGAACTTAATCCTTCTTTGCTGAATTCAGCTCTTTCTAAATCGCTATAGAGAGAATCGTTGGAGACATTCAGGACTTTTGCGAGAGTGGCCATCTACGATTCAGTCGTGACTACCGAACAATATATAGACGAAGCGCGCGAAAGTTTGCGCAACAGAGCTTTTGAAGTTCTAAAATTCGAGGCAAATGTTGAAAAAAAGCTAGTTGGGGGAATCCTTCAGAAATAAAGAATAACAATTTCTGGGCCCGTTTCTGCGCAACTGTGTCCATGCACAGATGTTTTTATAGAGGCGGTGAATGCACATGGTCTTCGCCAACCGCTAAATTTTTGTCTTTTCTGGACTTGCCTAGAGAAATTTGCTTCCTGCCTCCAAATGTTCCTTTCCGCAGATCGTGTTTTGGATGGCTACAGGCTGATTAAGGAAATCGGTAGCGGCGGATTTGGAGTAGTCTGGTTATGCAGAAACGACGCAATTGGCGAGTTTCACGCTCTCAAATGGATTCCACGCTCAACCAGCCTTCACCTTGAGCGCGAGCTAGAGGGACTTGAGATTTATCGGCAGGGGATTCGTAAGCACCACCGACACTTTCTCCCAATCGGACATATCAGGCTGGTAGAGGATGGTCTTTTTTATGTGATGCCTCTGGCTGACGGCCCGGCAGGGGTCTCTCCAGAGAGTGAGAATTGGTATCCGTTGACTCTGGCTACCCTAATGGAACGAAAGAGGCAGGAGGGAGCTTGGCTTTCATCTTCGGAAATAAAAAGCTACGTATGTGGCCTTCTAGAGGCAGTAAATTGTCTGTCCGAGGCCGCTTTGCTTCATCGCGATATAAAGCCCGAGAACATCATTTTCTTCCAAGATGAGCTTTGTTTGAGCGATTATGGACTCGTCACCTTGGATAGGTCTGTAGTTTCCAGAAAAGGCTCTCCCGCGTATCTGGCCCCAAGTTGGTATATAGAGTCGGGGGGTAATCCTGACATGTGGGCCTGCGCCTGCGTGTTGTACACTCTGCTTACTGGCAATCAGCCTGATAAAATGGGGAGAGCGGCTTTTCGTTGGCCACCTCAAGGCGAAACAAGCCTCTCGGCTGAGGAGAAAATGGAATGGATTAGGCTACAAAGCATTGCCTATCGGGCGACAGCCGAGAACTCCGAGGAAAGATTTTTGGATTTTTCGCGCTTTTCAGCGGCGGTAAGTGAATTGACAAACCCAAAGAAGAAAAGGTTTGGGCAAAATGTCCGATTCGCTCTGCTGGGAGCCATCACAGTAGCCGGGTTTGGACTTTACTATCTCCAACGGCACTCAGTTTCTTTGGATAGCTCTATAAAGGCAATCGAAGCTGATACGCCAGCCGAACCTCTTGTAACAGCACCTGCGTCGATGGAAGTGAATCCCCGCTCTGAAAAGACCGGTAGTAATTTAGTGCAACAAGATGAGGCTATTCCACTGGCAATAGTAAATGCGTCCACTCCAAGAGCGGAAACAGCTACCGTTAACGTTCCTCTGGTAACGGCTGAAGCTACACCAAAATTGCACACAGCTTCCGGCGAGGCCGACAGTCCCGAAGAGTATTGGACAAAATATGGCTCTACAGTTGCCCCTAGATGGGACGGGCAATCCTACTTTATTCGCTTTCAAGAGCAGCTGTATATTTCCTCAGCCTCAACACCTGGTGGAGGCCTTTTAATTGTTCGTGACAAGGATATGCCTGGTCCTGAAACGAGTGGATTTAAGCTGTCTGGATTACGGGGAAAGTATCGGCTCTTCCTAGGCATGAACAATATCCCACAGATTTCAAACGCGATTCACACTGGAAATCAGCGTCTGATGATTCCGATCGGACAGTTTAAGCACAATGGGATTACAGAAAACCGTATTGGTTATGAAGTCGATATGGGAGTCCTCAATATCGAGCGCGACCAAACGATGTACATGGAAGCGAATGGGACGATTGACTCAAATAATCCGTTCTGGGAGGGACTTGAATACCTCCGGTTTGAACCTCTGAAGTAGTGCAATCCCGCGCTGATAAACTCACCGATTTTTCAAATTTTTCTTGTTTGCGCGGAAGATTTTCAAAGTTGTGGCGTAAGACCCTGTAGAAAAACGGCAGTCGATCAATGGCCCAGCATTTTGAAAAAACACCTGTAACGCTCCTGTCCCAGATTCAAAACAGTGAGCACGAGGCGATCTGGGAGAGAGCTTGGGCGGATTTTGTTGCCTACTATGTGAGTCCCGTCAGAACTCAGGTCAAAAGGGAGTTTTTACGCTGCAACTGGCACAATATCGACGCCAACGTCTTGGATGAGGCAACCTCCACTGTCTTTCTTCGTTTTCTGAAAAGCCAAGACACATTTCGATATGACCCTGAAAAGGGGAAACTTCGAGGCTATCTGGGGAAAATTGCCTCATGGGTGGTCAGAGATACGATACGCTCTCATTCGAGAAACATTCTAAGTAGAGCAGAAGAAATCTCTCAGCACAGAGAAGCAATTATAGATGAGTTCGAGAGTTTGACGAAGGAGGAAGATGAGAAATTTAGAAGCGCGATTTTACGATCATTGTTAAGCGACATTCGAAAAAACGTCAGTCCTCAAACTTTTGCAATATTTGAACTCATAAACCTAGAAGGTAAACCAACTAAAGAGGTTATGAATATGCTCTCTGTGTCTAGGAATACTATAGACGGAGCAAATCATAGGGTAATACGAAAACTACAAACGATTATAGATAGCCCTGAATATCGCGCCCAGCTTTTAGCATGAATGGAAAACTAGAACAGATTGTACTTAAAAGAACGTTGGCCGACCTTACCAAGGACGAACAGATCGTTGTAATTTCTGAAATTAAAATAGCTGCTAAAATTGAAACTGAAGAAGCGCGAAGCCCTCAAATTCAATCTCTTATAGAAAAAATTCTGAAAAATAGCCGCTAATTTTTTTCCGGCCGCTTTACCGTCTTTCCCAAAAAATGTGTTTTGACGGAAAGGTGGTCTAGATCAATCCAAGATTTGCCAAGAACGTGCAAAATATAACCAATCTCAATGTCTGTCAGCGAGCGTTTGCCTTTTTCAATTTTATTCAATGTCGGATAGTCAATATCCCAGCCAGCGATTTGAAGCCTTCTAGCCATCTCAGCCTGTCCCAGCGTCGCCTCTTCGCGAAGTCCGCGAATTCTCGCGCCAAGCAAATTCAATTTTCCACCTGTATTTGAAGCTCGCTTAGCCACACATGGACACTACTCATAAAATCACCGTTGACATTGTCGCTAGCGACAATTCATAGTTGCCATTCATGAGCAAATTCTTGGAAATTCCGCTTAAATCTTCAACGGGTGGGATGACCTCTCCGAATCCATTGTACGGTAATGGATAATGTAGCGGGTTAACTGCAATACCAATTCAAAACATTGTTAAGTATGAATTCTCACGAAGAAAAAGATCTGTATAACGATGGATGTCTTCCGCTGCTTTTTATCTTAAGCCTCGGCGTCGTTGGGTTATATTTAGTTACTGTCTTTTCCACATCGGAGCCGGTTGAAAAAAGCGAAGTAATCGCAAAAATCGAGCGAAAACGAGAGAAAGAAAAGAAAGAACTGGAGACGTACTATCGGGCAGCAAAAATGATAGACGAAAATCGGTAAGGACTGAACAGATGTGAAATCAAGTCGATAAATATGTGGGTCAATTTTAATGCGATAAGCGGTTCCTACCGTAGGTGAATTCTGTTTTTTATGGTAAAAATTAAAATTCTTGTGGGTATAGCTGTTTTAGAATCAATGTTTTTGGTGGGAGCTTTTGCTCAGTCAATGACCGTTGAGTCAGCAAAAAGGACCTATCAGGCGACACTTGAAAACGCTCTGACTAAAAAGAAACAAGCTGTAGAGCGGGCCGAAGTAGATTACTCAAAAACGGTTGAGGTAGCTCGCGAGCAAATGAAACGGACTTACGAAACGGTGATTAGGCAAGCGGCGATGCGAAATGACACAAAAACTGTTGCTGCATATGTGAAAGAACTTGAGCTTTTAAACTCCGGTGCAAGTACGGTTTCGGTTGATAAGTCGATTCCAGAAATTGAGGGAGTTTGGGTTCGTTCTGAGCCGCTTTCAAAGAGTGAATATCTCTTTGAATTCAAGAAAAACGGGCAGGCGGTTCAAACGCAAAAATTTCAAGGGGCAGACGAAACAATAAGAACACAAATAACCAACTACCGATATCAGAAAAAAGCAGACAGGATCGTTTTGAACATAGATTCTGAAGGGGATCATCAATATCGAACCTCTTACGAGGTCGTTCTTCCTATAGAGGGCGGTAGAATATTGGTCATAGAAACGCTAAACTATGACGGTGGACACAACAAAAATGAAAGATATTATGTCAAGGCTGAAGACTCAGGACTTTAGGATAGCTCAAGGACAAAGCTTATAGTTCAGGAATTACATTTTCTCTTTGAAATGACATGAAAACCATACTGTTTTTAATAATCGCGGTTTCCGCTGTGGCCCTTTTTGCGCTATTCCCAAGTCAGGCGATTACCACGCCTGAAGCCGAAATGAAGCAGGATGTAGCTCAAGAGAGGGTTGAGGCAGAATCCCCTCAGACCCCTTCTGCGTTGTCGGTTGAAGTCGTCCCAGACTATGTCCTGACTAAAAGAAAAAGCGTAACCGTCGAATCCGGAATTATTGCTCTAGATGCGGGTACCAAGGTTGATATCAAAGGTGTCGCTGAGGACGGATGCTTGCGGGTTTCCACAGGTGACGTAGAGTTTGTTGTCCCTATTAACGAAATATCGAATGACCCGGCAGTCATTTCTGCAATTCACATTACTGAAAGACAAAGGAAAATTGATCAGTCAAAAGCGATGGCTGACAAAATGGTGGAAATGAAAAAATGGGAAGAGCGTAAACGTGCTGAGCTTCAGGCTGCCAGAGATGAAGAATACCGAAAGTATGTAGCAACTCTTCCAAAGCCCAAAACATCAGCGGAGATTGAGGAGCAGAGTAGAGCTAAATATGTAAACGGGATATACGACAGCCGGATTCGGGCACTTCGGCAGGAGTCTAATGACTTGGGGGATAGGATGTCGTACCGTAACGGAAAACCGACCGACTATGCGACGGCGAGGAAGAAGGCGATAGCGGCTGAGATCAACAATCTTAACGCTGAGAGACGTCTAGAGGTTGGCCCCAAGCCATATTACCAATTCAGGGTTATCGGTGGAACAAACTCCAGTAATTGACCTATTATGGACTCCAGTGATGAATTTTCGCAGGTCTGCCATTGCGGAGTCTTCCAAGGAATACCCGCTCCAGACTTCATCGCCCTGCAGGCTCTCCATCAGTCTTCACTATTTTAGAAAGTATAATGTCGAGGCCTTGTTGCCCGTTTTCTTTACTTCCTTGATCGAAGCAAGGGCGGCCCGTACTGCCGAAACCGGCTCGCAGGTCTGTTCGACAAGTAAACTGATCTTCGCGCCTTCTTTATGGCTTTTGAGAATGGTTTTAATTGTCTCTAGCAATGTAACCTTCTCTTCGGAAGACAATCTACGCCGTTTGCCTTCAACTTTTTCGCCCTTTAAGTCTTTTCCTGTCAGTTTCTTGTATTCATCTTCAAGGGTAGCGAGTGTATGTTGGTATGCTGCCTTAGTCTCTGCAATCTTCTGAACTACTTCAGAGACGGCTTTTGCTTTGAGAGCAGCGATTTCCTTATCGGCATTTTCGCGAATGGCTTGAATTTTTTCGAGTGCGGTTTGTGACATAGGACGGATAATTTATTAAATTATCATTTTCTCAAGAGAAATGTAAAATTTTTGCTCAGATTGAGTCACTTTGTAATATAATAACATATATGCATAATGACATTTTAATAAAGGCATACCTGAAGCTATGGGATACAGGGGAGAAATTGGCTGGCGGGTTTACGGAGTTTCAAGCGGATATGGAAATGAGAATAGATGGGAGGATTGTCTTAATTGATAATGCGTTTGTTCCGTTTCCAAAAAGCGCAAAACTGGTAACAGCGGGAATTTATGCTTTGGGAGAGGCGTTTAATAGAGTTGAATCCGATTTCTTTGATGGACTAAATTTTAGTGGATTACGTCAAATTCCAATTTCAATTGAGATCACATGCGACAATGAGGAGTTTATAGCTGCTCTGAAAGGCTCTCCCCAGGCAGATTCTGTTGATGCAGAAGCGACTCTTCACAAACTTAAAAGGTTCAAAACAATTGAATTGCAGGCCGCCGCGCCCAAATTCTAGGCTGAGTAAGTTAATGCGAGAACGGTTCGGCAAAAGGTGTAAATGAAAGACCAGCTAAATAACTTGCCTCTGATTGCCTTCGATTGGTTTTTAGGGGAACTTGAAACGGCCCCCTTCTGCCATGTGGAACCTACGGGAAGAGCCAAAGGAATGGTTTATCTTTCTGAAGGGGAACGTTTCCGGCTCCCTACCGGGGCAGGAATTTACGTAGTCTACCCGAAGGAGGAAAATGTCCCAGTCTATGCGGGTGAGGGCAGCAACCTCCGGCAAAGGGTCGAATACCATTTTTCAGAGTCGAAAAGTGCGAAGAAATTCAGCACGCTGAAAAAGAAATTATTAAAAAAAGGATTTAAGATTGATGCGCCGACACATGAGCTTGTCCGCTTCAAGTTTGTAGCCGTTCCGTTCGGGCGAAAAGAAATAGAAGGTCTGTTTCATGCAAAACATGGCATCAACACGAAGGAACGTGCTGGCGGCTCGGCACTGTTATAGCCCGCCCAACCAGGACGAAGCGTTAAAACGGGTAGAATCTCTTTTACAGTTTTGGGCGAAGACGAAGTGAATCAATACCAGCGGTGATATTTTGGAGGGAAATAAACTACCTTTTCCAAAAATTATCCCCCCCGTTTTTCGATTTTCGAGAGAGAGCAATGAATGCCCCTCCGGCTTTTTTAGAGATTTAGTTTCGGAGGATTTTAAAAAACCCCTAGTACCGAAGCCGTTCAAACCAACGGGTTACAGTGTGTTCAAAAAATCATTATCGGAATTTTTCGGGAATTACAGAGGGTGAATTTTGAAATTTACCTTTGTTTTTGTGTTCTTGAAATCACTTGTTTTTTTGAACACATCTGATTTAATCTTTAGATGAGTTCAAAAGGGACGCCGGTCGTGATTCTGGTTCGGGTTTCAACCGCAAAACAGGACACCGAACGTCAAATTTCCGAATTGCAGGAATACGCCGCTCGAAAAGGCTTTCAGGTGGTGGAGGTATGCCGCGAAACCGTCTCCGGTAGAGCGGACGAGTCTGATCGACACGGTTTAAAGCGAGCCGAAGAATTGGTGACGACCGGAAAAGTGAAGAAGGTTTTGGTTCACGAGGTATCCCGACTAGCCCGCAAAAATAGTATCGTTCACAGATTTGTTGAGACACTTGAGGAATACGGAGCCTCTTTATATTGGCATGCCCAAGGATTGGATACAGTTCTGGAAAATGGAAAACGCAATCCTGCTGCTTCCATCATGTTAGCTCTCCTAGCTGAAACTGCCCGTAACGAAGTCGACACCCTCCGAGAACGGATCAATTCCGGATTGGCTCAAGCCCGCAAGAATGGGGTAACACTTGGTAGACCAAGAGGAAGCCATTTGAAACGCGATGTCTTCGTTCAAAAGCATCGGGATATTCTCCGATTACTGAAAGCCGGACACTCCATACGAAACGCGGCTAAAATCTCCGGTAAAGGCATCTCAACCGTCCAGAGGGTCAAAATGTGCCGCCCCGGCCCTACACAGGCCTCTACGGCGAAATAAACGGCTTATTTGGCCGGTTGCCTCTCGCATTTTGACGATATACCGCCCTCAACGCCCTACCCATAAGCTTGATTGTCCGTAGGAGGGCGAAGATAGATGAGACGTTGCAGCTCATCCATCTGACACAGGAGTCGGTAGAGGAGTATGAAAAAGGCGAGAGCCACAAGCGAATCGTCACCCCCCCTCGTTGTCCCAACTGCCAAGAATCAGGAGGATTGCGGTCCCTTGGCTACTATTCGCGATATACAACCCGAACAACCGTTGGAACGCCTGCTATCCTAATTCGTCGGTTTAGGTGCTTTAAATGCCGAAAAACGACAAGCCTTCTCCCCAGCTTTGCGCAACCATACAGGCTGGTTTTAAACGAAACGATTGAAGCTTACATGGAGGGTAAAACAACCCGACCAGACGTTTTGAGGTCGGCAGAACACCTGCGGAGGTATTGGCAACAATATCTTCGGTGGCTTCCCAACCTCCGCCAACGCCTCCACTCCCTCCTCGACATGCCTTTAAAGACAGCCGAAGCCGTCTGGAAAGCCATCCTAGAGTGGGGACACGGACTTACCAAGACTACCCTACGCCTGACCCGCGAGTGCCAAATCACCATGTTCGGGCAATACAAATGCCATTTTCCAAATCCGCCTTGAGAGCCTGTCCACAGAACTTTTGTATTTAGCGAGCCTTACAGCTCAACAAGTGTGACCCAAGCCATGAGACGAGTAAAAAAAGGTCACTCAGGGGGAAACTATTACGACTCATGCAGCTTTTGGACTGATGAAAGCGGTCAAACAATGGGCGGCAACGTAACACCTACCCCGCAGGGCGTTTAATTCGCGGCAATTAAATGAATACCCTAACCCCTGCTGTCGCCTACGTTCGGATGTCTACCGAACATCAGCAATATTCAACCGATAACCAGTCCGATGCCATTCGGACCTACGCCGAGCGACGAGAGTTCAATATTCTGCGAACCTACTCGGATGAGGGGAAAAGCGGGTTGAGAATTCAGGGCCGCGATGCACTGGGTCGAATGCTCGAAGAGGTTGAAGCCGGTAGAGCAGATTTTAAGGCTATCATAGTTTATGACATCAGTCGGTGGGGCAGATTCCAAGATGCTGACGAAAGTGCCTACTACGAATACATCTGCAAACGAGCCGGGGTGGCTGTTCACTACTGCGCCGAACAGTTTGAAAATGACGGCTCTCCAGTTTCGACCATCGTAAAAGGCGTTAAACGGGCGATGGCTGGCGAATACAGCCGGGAATTATCAACAAAGGTGTTTCAAGGAGCATGTCGCCTCATACAACTTGGATACAGACAAGGTGGCCTGGCAGGTTTTGGTTTGAGAAGGATGCTCGTAGCGCAAAACGGCGAGCAGAAGGGTATTCTTGGCATTGGAGAACACAAAAGCATCCAAACCGACCGCGTTGTTCTCGTTTCTGGACCTGCGGAAGAAGTCGAGGCTGTGAGATGGATGTATTCAAGGTTCATTGAGGATGGGTGGAGCGAGGCTGCAATCGCCGCCGATCTCAACGGCCGAAAAATCACCACAAATCTGAATCGGCAGTGGACGAGAGCGACCGTCCACGAGGTTCTCACAAATGAGAAGTATCTTGGTAACAACGTGTATCACCGAACCTCATGCAAACTGAAAAAACGGCATGTTGTGAATCCTGAGGCAATGTGGATTCGATCAGATGGCGTTTTTGAGAGGATTGTAGACGAACATCAGTTTTTTACGGCTCGCGGCATCATTCTTGCGCGAAGCCGAAAACTCTCGAACGACGAAATGCTCGTTAAACTTCGCGGCGCACTGGCACGACATGGGAGACTTTCGGGCTTTCTGATCGATGAGGCCGAGGACATGCCCTCAAGTAGTGCTTTCCGGTCTCGCTTTGGGAGCCTAGTCAGCGCGTATCGGTTAATTGGTTATGAACCTGAGGTTGACTACTCCTTTATCGAGACAAATCGCCTTCTCAGGACGATGTATCCGGAAGTCGTTTCTGAAGTGGTCGAAAAGCTACGATCCCACGGCGCGTCAGTTCTCATTGATTCAAAAACTGACCTCCTCTTCATCAACGGGGAAATTACAGCCTCCATGATTATCGCTCGTTGTGGACACACTGCTACCGGCTCATCTCGGTGGAAAGTCAGGTTGGATGAGAGTCTACGCCCTGACATCACCATCGTTGCCCGTATGGATGAGACGAACAGCAGTATCAGGGATTACTACCTACTGCCAGCTCTCGACATGACGTGGGAAAGACTGCGTATGGCTCAAGAAAACGGTATCTACCTCGATGCGTATCGATTTCCCTCACTGGATTACTTCTTTCAATTGGCCAGCCGCAAAACACTTGAGGAGGCCGCATGAAAGAGGACATCGAATTCATTCCGCTTGATAAAATCCGTGTCCTAAACCCGCGTTCACGTCAAAAGAGACTGTTTCGACCGGTCGTGGAGAGCATTCGCACTCTCGGATTAAAAAAACCAATAAAGGTCAGCAGAACTGGCTCCAGGGATGGCATATTCGATTTGGTATATGGGCAAGGCCGATTGGAGGCATTCCGCGAACTCGGTTACGATGCGATACCGGCTATCGTTGTAGACATTCCAACCGAAGACCGGTTGCTAATGAGCCTTGTTGAAAATATGGCGCGGAGATTTCCTCGTCATGCCGACCTCATCCTTGAAATTCGTCGTCAACACGATGCCGGGGAAAGCCAATCGGCCATAGCCCGAAAACTTGGCATCTCTGACAGCACGGTGTCTGGGTATCTTACGCTGAGTAAAAGCGGCGAAGAACGGCTCCTTCGGGCTGCTATTCGAGAGCAAATTCCAATTGGCGTTGCAATGGATATAGCGCGGACGGGAGACATCGAGTCACAGAGGGAACTGCTTGCCGCCTACGAAAAGAAGCAAGTAAATCAGGCATCGATTCGCACAATCAAAAAACTCATCGACCAACGCCGCTTGATGGGCAAAACCTTGGAGAAGGCTCCCCGTCAAGCTGGAGCAACCTCAGAGAATTTGATTAGAGCCTTCCGTCGAGACGCCGACAGGAAAAAGGTCATAGTTCGGAAGGCGCGGCAGTGTGAAAACCGCTTACTTTTTATCGTCGGCGCACTCCGCAAGTTAATGGCCGATGAAAATTTCCGCAATTTGCTACGCGCAGAAAAGCTCAACTCCTTGCCCGATTTTCTTGCTGATAAAATCGTCTTGAAAGTCCCTGACGCCGCATGAACAACCTAAAAATCACATTTGAACGCGAAATACTCCGCATTCCGCTCGCCAACCTTCTTCCGGTTCGCCTAGTCGAAAATGTAGAAAAATCCGTGAAGCGTTTTTCGACTATATTGTCATCCATTCAGGAAGTCGGGGTAATTGAACCGTTGGTCGTGTATCGCAATAAAGCGAACAAAGGACATTACCTCATCGTAGATGGAAATCTTCGTTACCACGCTTTGCAAAAGCTCGAAGCGAAGGACGCCCTCTGTATCGTCACAGATCAGGACGAAAGCTTCACCTACAATGCCCGGATCAGCCGAATGTCGCCTATTCAGGAGCATCGAATGATAGCAAAAGCCGTAAAAAATGGTGTTCCCCTAGAACGCTTGGCTGTGACTCTCAATCTTTCTGAGGCTTATGTCCGCGATACGCTCAATCTTCTTCAGGGACTTCATCCCGACGCCGTTGAAATTTTGGAGTCTCGACATATGTCACATGCTGCAATCGGAGCATTTAAACGAGTTTGCCCCGCCCGACAGATCGAAATGGCAGAATTGATGGTCGCCGGAAATAATTTCACAGCCCCTTACGCCAAGGCACTTTTGGCAGCTACCTCGGAAGATATGCTCGTCGAAAAATACTCTTCACGCAGAATTCCGAGCATTTCTGAAGAGGAAGAGGCTCGACTGAGAGAGGAGATGCGGAACTTGGAAGCCGACTTCAAAGCTGTCGAAGAAAGTTATGGTGATAATTTTCTCAAACTGACCACCGCAAGGGGTTACATAAAATCCCTTCTTGAGAATGCGAAAGTAGTCCGGTGGCTCAGTCAGCGTCACGGCGACATCGTGAAGCAGTTTGAAACAATCGTAGCCTCAGAGGTGTTGTAGGAGGCCACTTCTGTCACCGCAGGCAACACGCTCTTTAAGAACATCGCTGAGTCACAACCACCACAGAGGGAAATCCAGCGCAAATTTCACCTTCTTACGCCCAACGACTCCCAATAATGGAGCCGATAAGAACCCTGCTCATTGATGTCAATTGGATCAAATATTCCATCTGAAGCCCTCGAAAGAACGAAACAGGGTTAATTTTGTAACCAGTTTGTAACCAATTTTTCGGTAAGTTTCGGGAATTTTTAGCCTACTCGCGCGCGCCAGCCCTCGAAGCCAAAAACCCCCGTAAACTCATGGTTTACAGGGGCTTTTAAAGTGGTGGGCAGGACAGGATTCGAACCTGTGAAGGCGATGCCAGCGGATTTACAGTCCGCCCCGTTTGGCCACTCCGGAACCTACCCTTACACTTTTGGCAAAACCGCGCGGAAGCTACTGCCTCGTCGATTCGACGAAACGCGGTTGTATGGTGATAGATTTTATCACGATCTTTGCCAATGGAAAATCGTTACTATCTGTCGGTTGATTGCTGATGGCTTCGAGCACGTCGAGACCTTCGAGCACTTCTCCGAAAACGGTGTACTTGCCGTCCAGCTTCGGCATGGGCGCCAGACAGGTGTAAAATTGGCTGCCATTGGAGGCTTTGGCGGGGTTGATATGATCGGGCAGGCGGGCCATGGCGACCGCTCCGCGAGTATGGGTGCCGCCGAACTCGGCCGGCACGGTGTAGCCTGGGCCGCCAGTGCCCGAACGGTCGGCCTCGCCATGGCGGCTCTTGGGATCACCGGTTTGGACGAGTGAATTGGGAAATGCGCGGTGAAAGCGCATGTTGTTGTAAAACTTCTTGTTACAAAGCTCCTTGAAGTTGGCAACGGTGAGCGGAGCGGCGTTGTCGTAGAGGCCGATGACGACCTGCTGGAACTGTTTTTCCTTTCCAAACTGGATCTGCATGACCGCCACCTCGGGCCCAATGGGGGCCGCGTGAACCCCGAGAAGGGTCACGAGGAAAAGTCCAAGAGCGGCCAGAGAAGTCTTCATGAAGAAAGGAGGGGAAATTCAGAACATTCCGCCGTGCCAAGGCAAGCACCACTTTCGTCCATCACGGAGAAAGTTGTGTTTTTATCGCGAGTTTGTCGGTAGCCGAGGGCCAGAGTGCGGTCGGAAATGGCCACGGCACTGGTGATCACGCCGGATTTTTCGCCATTGGGGCCGACAAGATGTCCCGGCAAGGGAGGAAAATCTCCGACAAAGCCGGTGAGTTCTCGGTTCACGCGGCCGATACTTTCGATACGAGAAACCGTCTCCTGGCCAACATAGCAACCCTTGTGAAAGTCCACGGCAATGCGCTCAAGACCAGCTTCCTGCGGTAGGGTGTCTTCACCGAGTTCGTGGCCCCAGCGTGGAACTCCGCGGGCGACGCGCAATAACTCGACCTCCTCCGCAGTCGCTTCCGGCAAGCCGGGCGGCGGGGTGACGACATCGGTTCCATCCGCGCCCAAGCGGCGGATTCGCACTCCGGGGGCCGATGCGCCGAGGACATGAAAACCGGTGGCCTCCGAGGGAAGCACCTCGAACTGCACGTCGTCGGCGATGGCGTAACGCTCAAGGCGGGCGGGCAGGGTTTCCGCGAGGGTAAAGTCGGCATCGACGATGATAGCCTCTCCCTCGATCCAAACAAAGACATCGGCGCACAGTTTGCCTTTGGCGGTCAAAACCAAGGCCGCGAGGGCCTCGCCCGGTGCGAGGCGCTTCGTGTTGTTGGAAAGCTGGCCGTTCAAGTAGCGGACCCGGTCGACGCCGGTCACGCGGATGCGGGTGCGCGGGCCGATAGCATAAAAAAAACTCTCCCGGCTCAACTGGCCGAGACGGACGACATCCAAAAGCCCGCTCACCTATTCCTTCGCACCAAAGAGGGGAAACATCTTTCGTTTCTCTTTCGGAGGGGGCGGCAAAGTAGCGGGGGCGGAAGCATCCTGCTCGAAGATGGCCGCGGGAATTTCATTCTCGGGATTCGAGTAGCCATAGTGGCGGGCAATGGTGGAAAAGTCTTCATCACCCCAGCCGTTTTGCAGGCCAGACATGGCCGAGCCGGCAAAGGCGGCGGCGGCGGGCAATTCCAAACCGAGTTCCTCCGCCATGGAAAGGGCGATCTGGATGTCCTTGAACATGTGCTTGAGGGAAAACCTGGCCTCAAAGTCACCCGTGATCATCGGCGGAATCTTGAGATCGCAAAGCGGGGAACGAACGGCGTGGTGTTGCAGGGCCTCGCCCAATTTGTAGAGCGGGATGCCGCTTTTCTCGACCAGGCTGAGGGCCTCGGCGTAGGACTCCACCGCGACAGCAGCCATGAGATTGGTGGCAATCTTTATCGCGGAAGCCTGGCCGATCTCACCAATGGGCAGGATGGCGCGGGCGTTGACCTCCAACTGCGGGCGGGCTTTTTCCAAGGCGGCGGCATCGCCACCGATGAAGAAAGTGATCTGCCCGGCAGCGGCAGCATCGCGACTGCCCGTGAAGGGCGCGTCGAGAAACTTGGCGTGGCGTTCGTGAACGATACGCGCAGCCTCGTGGGTCTCCGCGGGGGAAATCGTCGCGTGATTCAGGATGATGTGTTCGGGGCCGATGGCGGGTGCCATGGCCTCCAGCGTCTGCAGCAGGGCGGGTCCGTCGGAGACGAAAATCTGGATGATTTTCGCCGATTCCGCGACTTCGCTGGCGGAGGAAAGGAAGTTCGGCTCAGGCCGCGGGGAGCGGTTCCAGACCCAAGTCTGGTAGCCGGCCTTGCGCAAATTGATAGCCACCCGGCTGCCAATGATGCCAAGGCCGATAACGCCAGCGTTGGGTTTCGCAGAGCGCGCCATGCCGGTTATTGCTGATTAGGAACGACCGGAGCGGCGGAGGGCTCAACCGCCGGAGCCACTGGTGCGCCCGGGGCGCCGGGAACGCCAGGCATGGAAGGCAGAGCGGCCTCGGGAGCAGGAGCGGGCAGAGTATTCTCGATCTTGGCGGAATCTTGCAGGGACTTGATCACGTCCTGAGCAGCCTTGCGCTGTTTGTCATTTTTCAGGAAGCCGGAGAGCTGATCCTTGACCTGATCATAAGGCAGCGTGCCGGCGGGCTTCTTATCGGTGACCTTGATGACGTGCCAACCAAACTGGGTGCGCACGGGCTCGCTCACGGTATTCACCTTTTGGTTAAAGGCGACTTCGGCAAACTCGGGAACCATGCGGTCCTTGGAGAAGTAACCCAGATCGCCGCCAGACTCCTTGGCGCCGGGCTCCTCGGAGAGTTCCTTGGCCAGCTTGGTAAAGTCTTCCTTCTTCGCCCGGGTCGCAGCTTTTTTCGCGGCGGCCAGCTTGGCTTTGACCACATCTTCAGAATCCTCCTTCTTCACGAGGAAAAGAATGTGGCTGGCCTTGACGGTCTCAGGCTCCTGGAATTCAGCCTGATTTTCGCTGTAGAATTTCTGGGCTTCCTCAGGGGTCACCTCGGTCGGGCCCATCTTGCTCTCCATCCACTTTTGCTGAATGAGCATCTTCTTGACGGATTCGTTGAGCTTCTCGGGCGACTGGCCGGCAGCGGTCAGTTGCTTGTTGAACTCTTCCTCAGAAGGGAACTGGGTCTTGATCTTGGCGAGTTCGGCGTCCACATCGGCGTCGGAAACGGTCTGACCCTCGGAGGCCTTGGAAATGAGCTTTTCCATGATGATCTCATCCAGCAACTGGCGGTAGCCCTCGAGCTTCTGATCGGGGGTGAGGTCGTCGACCTTGATTCCGGCGGATTGGACAGCCGTATTGAAAGCCTCGTCCAGCTTGGCCAGCGGAATCGGCTCGCCGTTCACCGTGGCGACCGGGTCCTTGAGTTCAAGGCCGCTGGTGGAAACGTAAGCAGGCGTGGTTGCGGCGGCCTGAGTAGCGGCCGGGGCAGCGGTGACAGGAGAAGCCGCGGGTTTGGCGGATTCCTTGGCATCCGGGGCCGGGGCCGGTTTGCAGGAGGCGAAAAGGGCAACAGCCGCAGCGGCGGCGACCGGGAGGACAAAGGAGGTCTTATTATTCATGAAGAAGGAGGTGGTTTTTTCGCACGGGCAGCCAGGCAAAGCCAGTGGAATTTTGAATTTTGCGATTTACAGCCTCAGACAGCAAGGCGATTGTATGCGTTCAATTTTTGCTCGCGTGGCGGAACTGGCAGACGCGTACGCCTCAGGAGCGTATGAAGAAATTCGTGGAGGTTCGAATCCTCTCGCGAGCACCAAATTGAGTTTTTGGTTTTCGATTCCGGCATTCGCTTTTAGCGTTCCCGCATCGAAACTTCGCTGCCACAACAGAACCCAGGCTTTGTCCGCCAGACATTTGCGTCCATCGCACCACGCTACGACCTGGCCAATCATTGGCTGAGTGGCGGCTGCGATTTTCTCTGGCGGGCCCGGGCGGCCCACCTCGTGGCCGCGATAAAACCGACGCGTATTCTTGATCTGGCAACGGGCAGCGGCGATCTGGCCCAGGCACTACGCAAAGCCAACCCCACCGCCACGGTGGTGGGGGCGGACTTTTGCCTGCCCATGCTGGAGGTGGCCCGGCAGAAAAATGTGCCGGCGCTGGTGCAGGCAGACGGGTTGAAGCTTCCTTTTCGCGATCAAAGTTTCGATGCGCTAACGGTGGCTTTCGGCCTGCGCAACATGGCCTCATGGGAAGGCGCCCTGCGCGAAATGGGGCGCATGCTGCGCCCGGGCGGCCTGCTGTTGGTCATGGATTTTTCGCTGCCACCCTTCCCTCCCCTTCGCGCGATCTACCGGGCTTACCTGCACAAGGTACTGCCCCATCTGGCGGCAGCGCTGACGGGAAACAAGGAGGCTTATGAGTATCTGGGTTCGTCCATTGAATCGTTCCCGCGGGATGGTGGAATGCGGGCTTTGATCGAAAGCTGCGGCTTTGCCGATGCACGGCAGATCCGTCTCTGCCTGGGCGTGGCCAGTATCTATACGGCCCGCCGCAACGGCTGACTACAGATAGACGTCCTGGCCGTTATCCCGGCCGGCCCAGCGGCGCACGCGAAAGATGTGGGCCGGACGCGTGTGGGGATTGAGCGAGATGAAGTTGCGCTCACCGGTCCAGAAAAACTTCTCGCCGGTGAGAAGATCCTCGACCTGATAGGTTTCAGAGTCGCCAATTTCAAAATCCGCCAAGGGCACATGCACGAAGGCGATCTGGGGATTGTAGGGATCGACAGTGATGGCAAAGAGCAGCAGGTCGTCCTTGGCCGCGGTGGTCTTGCTGAAGAAGAGGATATTGTCATTCTCGGCGAGATGGAACCTTAGGTTCGCATACTGCTGCAGGGCGCGATTTTCCCGGCGAATCAGATTCAGCCGGGTAAGGTATTCCTTGATGTTGCCCGGCGCGTTCCAGTCACGGCCTTTGAACTGATATTTCTCGGAGTCGATGTACTCCTCCTTGCCGGGGACGGCGGCGCTTTCGCAAAGTTCGAAGCCGCTATAGATGCCGTAAACGGGAGACAGAGTGGCCGCGAGAGCAGCGCGGATCATGAATCCGGGGCGGCCGCTTTGCTGGAGATAGGTGGGAAGGATATCCGGGGTATTGGTGAAAAAATTGGCCCGGAAGTATTCCTTCATCTCAGTCTGGGTGAGTTCGGTGAGATACTCCGTGAGCTCGTATTTCGAGTTGCGCCAGGTGAAATAGGTATAGCTCTGGGTATAGCCGATCTTGGCCAGCGTCTGCATCATCTTCGGCCGGGTGAAGGCCTCGCTGAGGAAGACGGCATCGGGGTAATCCTGACGAAGCTCCGCAATGGTCCACTCCCAGAAGGATACGGGCTTGGTGTGAGGATTATCGACGCGGAAGATGCGCACGCCCAGCTTGCACCAGAAGGCGATGACGTCGCGCATCTCGGTCCAGAGATTCTTCCAGTCCGGATTATGGAAATTCAGCGGGTATACGTCCTCGTATTTCTTAGGCGGATTTTCGGCGTATTTGATGGTGCCGTCCGGGCGCTTGAAGAACCATTC
This sequence comes from uncultured Chthoniobacterales bacterium, assembly GCA_964445975.1. Classification (GTDB taxonomy): domain Bacteria; phylum Verrucomicrobiota; class Verrucomicrobiia; order Chthoniobacterales; family Terrimicrobiaceae; genus CAYUMP01. Next base: position 19,080 of record CAYUMP010000017.1, read on the forward strand.
CGGATGCTCTTTAACGTACGGATGATCGGGGGAGCAATTGATGGCAAAGTCCAGAGCGACCTCCATGCCGCGCTTCTTGATCTCGCCGACCAGCCAGGAAAAATCGTCCAGGGTGCCGAGTTCGGGAGCTACGTCCTTGTGACCTCCGCCGTTGACGCCCTGGCGGAAGTTGCCGATGGCGTAGGGCACGCCCGGCTCTCCCGGCTCGCATTTCAGCGAGTTATTGCGGCCCTTGCGATTGGTCTGACCGATGGGATGAATCGGCGGGAAATAAATCACGTCGAAGCCCATGGCCTTCGCGTCGTCGACGCGGCCCAGGCAATCGCGGAAGGTGGAACTAGAGTCGGCCTTGCCTTCGGCCGAACGGGGGAAAAATTCGTACCAGGCGGCGAAAACGGCCTGAGTGCGGTCTACCCAAAGCGGGAGGGGCTCGTGTTCAGTGGAAAGCGACCGGTCGGGCCAGGCGGCCATGAGAGCGGCCAGTGCGCTGGAGGAGGCCAGGCGGTTGAGTTCAGCGGCATCGGCGGCCTTGAGGTCGGCGGCGAAGGATTTGAGCGCTTTCGCGTCGGGAGATTTCCCAGCCCGGGCGGCGGCCTTGGTGACGAGTTCCGCGCCTTCGAGAGCTTCGCTGCGAAGATCGCGGAGACCGCCGTTGAACTTTTTATGAATCTCTTCCTGCCAGGAGGCAAAGGTGTCGCCCCAGGCTTCGATGGTGTATTCCCACGGACCCATGGAGGTGGCGGCGAGAATGCCCTGCCAGCGGTCGTTGATCAGAGGCCGCATGGGTGTTTCCCGCCAGCCGGCTTCACCTGCCTTGCGCCATTTGAGAAGAGCCGCGACGACATCGTGGCCTTCCTTGAAAATATCGGCTTCGACGACGAGATCCTCGCCGACCGCGCGCTTCACGGCGTGACGGCCGCCATCGAGTTGCGGAAGGATGTTCTGGATGACAGCTGTTTCCGCTTCGCTCAGCTTCATGGGAGGGTATCCAGCAGGGCGACAAACTCATCGAGGCCATCGATACGGGCCGCGACTTCGCGCAGGGAGCGACGGGCCGCGGGAATGTGGGCCAGAAAATCCTGACGGCCTTTTTGGAGTCCAAGGAATCCGTAGGCCCCGAGAGCCTGCATCAGACGCTGCAGGGCGCAGTGATAAAAGATTTCATCGAAATCCTCGTCCACCTCCAGCCCGGCGCGGCGGGCGACCTGTTTATAGTAATCGAGCAAGGCGGCGCGCTCGGCTCCGGAAAGCTCGACATAGGGATCATAGAGCAGCGAGGCCACATCGTACTGCGGAAGGCCCGGTCGCATACCCTGGAAATCGATCAACCAGGCAGCCCCCTCGCGTACCAGGATGTTTTGCGACTGAAAATCGCGGTGGACCAGCACTCGGGGCATGGTGGCAAGGCGGAGGGCAATCCCTCGCATGACCGGGAGTTCGGCGTAACGTTGGACGGTCAGGTCATCGAGACCGAAATGCGCCTGCAGGCAGTGTTCGAAAAAATAGTTCTGCTCCCACAGGTAAAGCTGTTCGCTGAACTCACGCTCGAGCCGGAGGTTTGATCCTTCCAACCGCTCCGTAGCCGAGGTGTGCATTTTGCTCACCTCCAGCAGGGCGGATTCATAGAGGGGGCGGCGCACGTCCCACTCCGCTTCACGCGAAGTCCACAAATCCCGCTCCCCGAGGTCCTGCATCCAAATCAACCCTTCTTCCGGATCGTGATAGTGGATGGTCGGAACATTCACCCCCGCCGCATGCAAAAAGCGGGCGATATCGACATAATGCCGGTTCTCCTCCTTCTGGCCGGAATACTTGACCAGGATGACCGGGCTCTCGCCACCTGCGCAAATGCGATAAAATTTGCGATCGGAACCCCCTTTTTCGAGCGGAGCGATCCGGACCTCGGCATGATGGTAGCGAGGAAACTTCTCCTGCGTTTGCAGCACTAATTTCTCCAAGCTCATCGGTTTCACCAGAAATCTACATTATCGTGAAGGCCGGAAATGACCAGACTTCCCATCGCAATGCAACCCCTGAGGTGAGTATCGGAGGCCACGTTCGCACCGGGCCATAGAATGGAGTCTTCAACGACGGCGCAGTCACCCACCACGCAGCCTGGGCCGATGGAATAAAAGCCCTTCAATTGCGCGGAGGGGCCGACAACGGCATCAGGACTGGCCTTCAGGGGCCACTGTGGCTCGGGAATATAAGCCGGCTTCCAGGATTTTTCGGCAATGGCGCGGTGAACGCCGAGATATTCCGTCCGGGAGCCGACATTGAACCAGTCCCGCTCGTTGAGCACGATACCACCGATCTTCCCGCCCTGCGCCATCCACTCCATCAAAACGGGAACGAAGGAGGTTTTGGCGGCGGGGATACGGGCGAAAGCGGTGGGGTTCCAGATCGAGACATTGGCGAAATCGTAGCCTCCACCGCGGCCGTGCTTGTTGCGGATGTCCACGACGCGGCCGTTCTCCAAGGCGACACCCGCGGCGAGGCCGGTCTCGCGGAGAGCCATGGTGACATCGTTGCCCTGGCGGAAGTGCTCGTCGATGAGCGCATCGAGATCGAGGTCGGTCAGGATATCTCCGCTATAGACCAGAAAAGGATCTCGGCCCAGCCACGGCTCGGCGTTTTTAATCCCACCGCCGGTTTCGAGTAGTATGGGCTCGTAAACAAGCCGGACCGGGCACCCGGCGTAAACGCCGTCCGTAAAGGCCTCCTCGAACTGGCCGGCCAAATGATGCGTATTGATGACGAAGTTTTGAACTCCCGAAGCACGCAGGTGATCGAGGGCAAAGGTGATCAGAGCCTTGCCGTAGATGGGGATCAACGGCTTGGGACATTTATCCGTGAGCGGCTTTAGCCGCGTGCCCAAGCCGGCTCCCATGACGAAAGCCGTGCCGATGCGGCCACTCACTTCTTGATGATTTTTACGTCGTCAAAATAGGCCTCGCCGCCAGGAGGAATACTGAGGCTGATCTGCAGCAGCGAAGTCGTGGCCTCCTTGAGGGTCTGCAATTCCTTCTCCTTAAAGCTCACCTTGAAATCCTTTTTCACCTCGGTCCAGCCAGCCCCGGCGGCAAAACGGATCGCCTCGAAGTTATCTTCGGTGACCTCGTTTTTCTTCACTTCCTGCGCCCCCCGATCCCCTTGGGTAACCCGGTCTTCGCTGAGTTTCTTGAGACCGCTCCAGCCGATGAATGCCAAGCCGTCCCCAAACTTGCCCTTCACTTTAAAACTTATGGTATAGCTGGCATTGTTTTCGAGGCGGAAACGGCCCAACTGGCGCAGCATAAAGTAGCGGGCCGGCGCGTTTTGCAGAATTTCCTCCGCTGTGGACCTGAAATTCGGCTCCTTGAGTTCGAAACCCGGAAACGCCGGAGAATAGACCGTCGGCACCGGCATGATTTTGTTGGAAGGCGCCACATAACCGACCTTCAAAGCGGATTTGCCATCTGCAGGCTGGGCATTGGCATCTTCCTCGGCCTTCACCACGGAGACATAGCCGTAAAAATTTCCGCGCTTCAGCCCATAGTCGACATCCCAGCCGGATGGCACCGCCATGGGAGGGGTATTGGCATCACCCTTCATTTCGACCGGGGTACCGAACTTCGGCTCCGTCTTGGTGCCGGTATTGAGAGCCAGGGCGATGCGGCCGTTGGTTTTTCCGACCACGAGGTCGAAAAGGCCGTCGCCGTTGAAGTCCCCGGTAGAGATCGTACTAATGCCGCCGAAGCTGAGAGGAGTGCTGCCGGAACTGATAAAGGAGACAAACGGCAGTTCCGCCGGGGCTTCACCCAATTTCGGGGGCGTACCCTTGTTCAAATAAACCGCGATCTTGCCGCTGCGGTCGGCTACGAGGAGATCGGGCTGGCCGTCGCCGTTGTAGTCCACCACGGTGGGGGTGAGTTGCTCGAGCCCGTCGCCAAAAGCAATGACATGGCGATTGGACTCATCGAAAACCGGGCGGGGTCCCGTGCCCACGTTCAGGAGGAGGTGGATGTTGTTGGCGGAATAGGAGCCCTCACCGAGGAGGAGATCCTCCTTGCCATCTTTATTCCAATCCCAGGTCGTCGGAGCAAAGACGTTGCCCCAACGTTTATTGGCATCCTTCATCGTGGGGATGGCCACGCGGGAGATGTCGGCCGGTTGGCGGAAGTCGGGGCTTTGCAGGCTGCCGGAGTTCGGCACCAGGAGAACCTCCCCGATGTAATTGCCAATAATGAGGTCTTTCTTGCCTGACTTCGCGATTTCCGTGGCGAAGATGCGCGGGGCCAGCCGAGCAGTGGAAGCCGCCGCCGAGGTGTTGGCGCCACTCAGAATCGGGTCCTTCACGAAGGTGCGGGTGAGGAAAATACCTCCGAGATCGCCGACGGTGAATTTCGGCTCCTCCTTGGTTCCACTGTTAAAGAAAATGCGGAGATACCCGAGGACATCCATGGTGACGACGTCCGGCAGGCCGTCGGCGTTCATGTCCGCCACACTGACGGAGATGGGCATGGAACTGTCGCTGATCGTGCCACTGGTCGTCAGAACCGGCACGGCTCCGCGCTCACCGGACAGATAGCCAGAGGCATCGACGCCGTCCCAGAGATTTTCGCGGCGGAAGGAGGACTCAAAACTTCCGTTGCTCACCAGATTTTTCGGACCTGCCGCCGGAGCAGGCGCTTGCGCAAAGGCGGAGACGAGCAAGCCCGGGCCAAACAAAAGGGCTGCCAGAGAGGGGGAAATGCGCATGGTCATCAATTACAGGCAAAAAGTGGTGAAAGGAAACGGTAAATGAAAACGAATTCCTCGCCAGGCTCAATCTGAAATCACGCCTCAGATTCCGCAATGTTGCGCACCACCGGCTTCACCACAAAGAAGAGCAGGGCGATGGCGCCGATGAGACCTATGGCGATAAGCGGGGCATGCACGCCAGCAGAAGAGGAATTGACCAGACGGGAAACCACCAGCGCCCCGCAGACCAGAAAGCCAAGAACGGGCACAATCACTGGCACCTCGAAATGTCCGGCTGGCTCGCCCGAACGCATTTTCAGAACGATGAGAGAGGCATTCATCAGGGCAAAAACCAGCAAAAGGAGGAGGCTGGTGGCAGAGGCCAGCACAGAGATGTCTCCGGCGAAAGCAAGCACAGCTACGATGATGGCCAGGGTGAAAATGGCGCGATGGGGGGTCTTCCTGCCGGCGTGGACGACCCCGAGGAATTTCGGCAACAACTCCTGGCGGGACATGCCGTAAATGAGGCGGGAACCCATGATGAAGTTCATCAACGCGGTATTGGCCACGGCAAAAAGCGTGATTCCCGTATAAACCTGAGGCGGCACCCACGGGGCCGCGACTTTGGTGATCTGGGCCAGGGCGACTCCATTCTGCGGATTGGCCAGGCTTCCGTAAGGCACCACCGATACCGCCGCTATACTCACCAGGATATAAATGATCGTGACACACCCGACCGCGAGAATGATGCCCCAGGGCATCGTGCGTTGCGGATCTTTGACCTCTTCCGCGAGATTGAGCAGATCTTCAAACCCGACGAAGGCGTAAAAAGTCAGCACCGCTCCCGTCATGATAAGGGGGAAACCCAAACCGCCGGAAGCGGCCGGCGTTTCCAGGTAATTCACCTGGCCGAAGTAGGGCAGGCTGACGGCGATGATGAACAAGAGGCCGCCGACCTCGATGGCCGTACACACCATGTTGACCCACACACACTCCTTGATGCCGCGAAAATTGATGAGGGTGAGCACTCCGATAAAAGCGAGAAAGATGAGCCAGACGGGTACCGTTCCGACCGATGACTTGAGCAAAGGCTGCAAGGCGTCCGCGAAGGCCCGGCTGCCCGCCGCCATGGAGGTGAGCCCGGAGCAAACGATGGTCAGACCAACGACATAGGAAAGAAACTGGAAGCCGAAGGCACGCTGAGTGACATAAGCCGCCCCGGCCGCCCGGGGATAACGCGAAGCGAGTGAGGCGTAGGACAGACCGGTCAGGAGCGCAGCGACCATCGAGACGCTAAAAGCCAGCCAGACGGCATTGCCCATTTTTCCCGCCGCCGCTCCGATGGTGGCGTAGACTCCGGCACCCACCATGTCCCCCACCCCATAGACCACCAAGGCGAATAAACCGATGGTCCGTGCCAGCCCGCCATTTTCCTTGCCCGCGCTCATGGGCGGCACTCTGGCGGCGCAATCCGACGATGACACGGAAAATTTCCTGCGCGGGAGTTGAGATACCCCGGCCCGGTCGGCTACAGTGCGTCCATGCCTGTTCCGGAAGATAAACCGCCCCGCAAGAAAAACGGGAGTGCGGTCGCCATTTTCATTTTGGCGCTTTGCGGACTGGGTGCGGCCTTTACCGCCCTCAACTACACGGCCCAGGCCATCTCGACCGCCGACGCCAAATTGCTTTTCGATGGCAAGGTGCTGGCGACGGTTCCCACCTCCGATGCCAAAAAAATTCTCAAGGGAATGCCCGCCACCGTGACCATCGAGGGTTACGGCGAAAAATTTTCCGGAGTCGTTGATTCACTGACCCCTGATCCGGATGCCGCCACCGAAACGATGGTGATGCTGAAGGTGATCTCTCCCCCGGCAGATGCCAAGCCGCCCCTGGCCTGCCAGGTGACGGTGGATACGTCGGTTTCACCCGACTTGGTCAAAGTTCACTAAAACCGCCGGAGCCTCGCGTTCCAAGCGGGATAGTGGGTCTCCAGGACGAACTTGGGCCAGGTGCCGAACCACAGATAACCTTTCTGGCCGTAACCGGCCTGGTCCATGCCTATCCGGGGAATACTGTCTGCCTCGGCAGCGAATAGCGGCTGATTGGTTTTGATGTCGTACATCCGGGCCCAGATCGGTTCGGCGGAGGGATTGCGGGAAACTGTACGGAAATTGCCCGCCTTTTTCTCTCCCCGGTTATTGGTAATGACATAGCCCTCGAGCTTGGCCGACTCAAACCAGGCGACCGCGCTTTCGATGGCCTTCACCACCTCGGGACTGGGCTGAGGTACTTTCATCAACACCTGCACGACATAGGTGGACTCCAGGCCCGAAAGTGAGGGCAACTCCACCGCGCGAGCCTTGGCCGGCTGCAGAGTTTTTTCATCATGCTGGGCGCACCAGACGGTGAGGTTTCCGTTGACCCGCACCTGGCATTTGAGAATGCAATCAATGCCGCGATCCACGGCTTCCTGCACCTGGGCCAGCTTTTGCGGACCCAGAAATTTGTAGGTGTCCTGCTGGGTCACGTCCTGCAGAAAGTCCATCACGCGCGGCATCGCCCCGTCGTTGAAGGTGATATATCGATGGTAAGTGTCGTCTATGGGATACGACTGGGGCCAGCCGCCATTGGCATATTGGGCCTTGAGGACGTATTGCAGTCCCCGGTCAAAAGCGGCGCGGTATTGCTCGGACTCGGCGGGATGCTCATTTTTCCGGGCATTATACAAACGAGCCAGAAAGCGTAGCTCATTGACCGTGGCGCCGTTGTCGAAAGTCGGCCGGGCTTCTTTCTCCGTCAGCTTGTGCGGAGTGGCTGTGGTATCAACGTTTTTGGGCCAGCCGCCGTATTCCTTGGATTGATAGGCCAGAATATTCGCGGCGATTTCCCGGGCTCGGACGTCGGTGCGAAACCAATCGTCATTGTGATAAAGTTCGCCGTTGAGATCGGCCCGGGCCGAGAACACAGACAAGGCCAGTACAGCCAAGACGCAGAAGGCCCGACGAAAACGAAAAATCATACCCACCGTAGCGCCGACCGGGTGTTCGTCAAATTTCCAATGGTAAGACCTATAAAACCAGGAAGGCGAAGTTGACCCGTCCATGAATGCCGGAAACCGCGAAACTCTTACATGAAGTCACCGGTCCGGCCCAAAAGCAAGTCACCCGTGAGTTCGCGGCGTCTCAATGGCGCTCGTCCAGCTTTGCAATTGCTCGGGAGTGATTGTGGTGCGCGAAGAGAGGCGCGGATCTTGAAAGCCCCAGCGCTCGATATCTGGGAGGTATTGAGCGCGGGAAAGAAAAGTGCCGTTACAAAGTTTTTCGCCGGCACCGTCTCCGGCCAGAGAATCCTGCGCCAGACGAGCCAGCAATTCGTTCATAATCCCGACGGGAATCAAAGAGCGGCGCGAGGGATAGATGAATCCGAACAATACGAGATGGGAGAGCAAGACCGGCCAATCCGGGCCGAAACGTTCAAGCAGACGAGGCCAGTCCAGCTGCCCCGCACTGGCGCGCAAGAGATGCGCGATATCCGCGCCGTCGAACCGCTCCCTCTCCATGATGAAGGCCTTTTGCCAGATGATCTCCTCTGGTGGAACCAGGGCAACATTCATGCCGAGCAAGTCGGCCTGCCGGGCATTTTGAAACCAGCGATCATCGACCTGGCAGAGGCCATTTCCGGAGTTAAAGATCACGTCGATAAACGCCTCGCCGTGGTGAATTTTTGCCAGCCAGTGAGGGAAGGCGATGGCGGCGTGGAAACCCCGATCCCGAAAAACCTGCAAGGCGCGGTCCACATCCGGACTACGCATAAAGATGTCGAAGTCCTTGGTGTCCCGCGTCACCCCCGTATATGAGCCCAAGGCAAAGGCCCCACCGACCAGGAAGGAAATATCCTCTTCCTGCAAAATACGCATCGATTCACGATAGAAGTCGTGCCCGGAGAGATTGGACGAAACATGCACTGCCAATGATTCGCATGTCGCCGTGCACCCCCGCGTATCACCCACCTATTTTCCCATGAGTACAAAACCGCTCCGCGTGGCCGCTGTGGCCGACATTCACTACACGAAACACTCCAAGGGGCAATGCCAGGAGCTTTTCACCGATGCCTCCAGCAAGGCCGACGTGCTTCTGCTTTGCGGAGATCTCACCGACTATGGCTTGCCGGAGGAGGCTGCCTTGCTGGCCGGGGACATCAAAGCGCATGTAAAAATTCCCGTCTTGGCCGTCGTGGGAAATCATGATTTCGAATCTGGTCACCTCGCGGAAGTAGAGGATATTCTGGACCAGGGAGGGGTGCAGGTCCTGGATGGCGAGTCGTGCGAAATCAACGGAGTCGGATTCGCCGGGGTTTGCGGATTTGGCGGAGGATTTGGGGCGCGAATGCTGAACGCGTGGGGCGAACCAAGCGTCAAGGCCTTCGTCCAGGAAGCCGTGGACCACGCCCTCCGGCTGGAGAAGGCGCTCGCGCGTTTGCAGACCAAAAAGAAGGTGGTGGCGCTGCATTATGCGCCTATTCGGGAAACGGTGGTGGGAGAGAGCGAGGAGATCTTCCCGTTCCTCGGTTCCAGTCGGCTGGAGGGACCCGCGAATCGCTTCGAAGTGAACGCCATCTTCCACGGCCACGCGCACAATGGAACGTTTGAGGGGCGCACCTCTCAGGGAATTCCGGTCTACAACGTCTCACAATCCCTGGTGCAGAAGACCAAAAAGACCGCCTACGCACTGGTGGAAATCTAGGAACCGTTCCGAGTGAGGCTGGCGACGATGGTGAGGAGTTCGGCCGGCTCCACCGGCTTGCTCAGATGCATGTTGAAGCCGGCCCCGATGGCGCGGCGGCGGTCTTCCGACCGCGCAAAAGCGGTGAGGGCGACGGCGGGAACGCGTTTGCCCTCCTGCGAATCGAGAGCACGAATTTTGCGAATTAATTCGTAGCCATCCTCACCGGGCATGCCGATGTCGCTCACGATGATCTGAGGAGGTTTGGCGGCGAACTCCCTGATGGCATCGGCCGCAGAGGCGGCGGTGCGAACGCTGGCGCCGTGATGGGCGAGAATCGAGCGCAACAACTCGCGCGCATCATTATCGTCATCGACCACCAGCACCTTCACACCCAGGATGGAGGGGGGCTCATCCGGCGGCGCGGCGGACTGGTCCTCGCGCGGGGCCATGGGCTCGGCGGCGCGGCTGACATAGCCGTTGGACAAGGGAATGCTCACGGTGAACGCCGCGCCCAGACCCAGCCCGTCGCTGTACGCCCGCACGGAACCACCATGGAGTTCGACCAGCTGCCGGACAATGGAAAGCCCGAGGCCGAGCCCCTGATGGCGGCGATCGGTGGAGGAGTCCTGCTGGCGGAATCTTTCGAAGGCATGGGGCAGGAACTCCGCTTTGATCCCCTCACCATTGTCAGCCACGGTGATTTCCAACTGTGAGCCAAGACGCTTCATAGTGATGGTTACCTCCCCGCCGGAAGGGGTAAATTTAATAGCGTTGTTTAACAAATTCCAGATGACCTGCTGCAGACGCGAGGCATCACCGGAGACCGATTCCGGATGATCGTCAAACTCCCGAACAAGGTGAATTTTTTTGGCCGCGGCAGCGGGTTCGGCCGTGGCGATGGCCGCTTCGACGATATCGGTAAAGTTCACCGGTTGGATATCCAGCCGCAGGCGGCCGGAAAGAATGCGGCTCATATCGAGCAAATCGTTGATCAATTTCGCCTGGGCGCGGGCATTGCGCTCGATGGTTTCCAAGGCGTGTGGAATGGCCTCGCCGGAAAGACTGCCGCTGCGGAGCATCTGCACCCAGCCCAGCATCGCGGTCAAGGGGGTGCGCATCTCGTGGCTGACGGTGGCGAGAAACTCGTCCTTCATCAAGGCGGCACGTTCGGCTTCGACGCGGGCCGCCTGTTCGATGCGCAACATCGCCTCGCTGTTTTCCTCCGCGGATTTTCGCTCGTTGATGTCGATGACGCCGCCCATGTAGCCGAGAAACGAACCTTCCGCGCCAGCAATGGGAATCCCCCGATCCAGGACCCAGCGGTAAACGCCGTCGTGCCGGCGAAGGCGATAGTCCATCTCAAAAGGCTGGCGGGTATCAAAGCTGGCGGAATAAACCTCCTGGTACCGCTCCAAATCCTCCGGATGCACGCCATCCTCCCAACCGCGCCCCAGTTCCTGATCCATGGCCTTGCCGGTAAACTCCAGCCAGGGGCGGCTAAGCCAGGTGCGCGACTTGGTTGTATCCGTCATCCAAATCAAAACCGGAGCGGAGTCCGCCAGGCTGCGAAAAGCCTGCTCGCTGTCGCGCAACTGCTGCTGGCTTTTTTCCAGGTCGGAACGGGCCGCCTCCGCCCGCCGCCGACTGCGATGCAGGGATTCACAGACGATGCTCACCAGCACCCCGGTGATACAAAAGATAACCGTGACCATGCCGCGTTGCGGCCCCGGCACCCAGGCGGGCGCCATGAAGAAAGCCCAGCCGGCGGACACGGACAAAACCGTGGCGAGAATACCCGGCCATAAACCACCGATCCATGCGACGGCAATAATGCCCAGCATGAAACCAGAAAAAGGTCCCCGGTCGCCCAAAAGAGGAGACAGCACGCTGCCGCGGAGGGCGATCATGACCGCCACCACCACCACCGTCAGCACATACGGGAATAATAACCGCGGAATATTTTTGTCCATGCAGCCAAAAGAGAAAGTCAGGCCTGATTTAAGAACCCCCAAGAGGGCCTTTCAAGGTGCAAGGAGGGGAAGCCCATCGGGCGGAAGCCTGACGTGCGTATAAGAGAACCCTTCACACGCAGTCGTCAATTTTGCCGCGATACCCAACGTATTATGAAAACCAAAGCCGGAACGCCTTCCTCCCTGTTCACCCGCCTGGCCAAAAGCGTTTCAAGGATGTGCGGCCACCCCGCAGCATTTTCGGTAGCAGTGGGCGCACTGCTGATCTGGGGTATTTCCGGGCCGATGTTCGGATTCAGCGACACCTGGCAACTCATCATCAACACGGGCACCACGATCGTGACCTTCCTGATGGTCTTCCTCATTCAGAACACACAGAACCGTGACTCGGAGGCCCTGCACGTCAAACTGGACGAATTGATCCGTGCCAACAAAGGAGCACACAATGCTCTGCTCGACCTGGAGGAACTCGAAGAGGAGGAGCTGGACCGCATTCGGGGCGACTATGAGAAGCTGGCCATAAAAGCGCGCGGCGAAATCCAACGCCGTCAGACCAAGCCATCTCGCAAAACCTAAAGGGCGGCCCCGCAGGGACCGCCCTTGTTTTCAAGATTGCCAATTGGAGTTTACCAAGGCCGCGGCACGACGACGTAACCACCGCTTGGATAGGACCGATAATAGGTACTGCGGGTATAATAATAGGTTCTCCCGCTATAAGTCCGGGTCCGATAACCGGTCGGTAAAGTGGTGATAACCGTTTCACGAGTGACCGGGCCTGACTCCACAACCACAGTGCGAGCGGGCGTGCGACGTTCATAAACATAGCAACCGGAGGTCGTGACCGATATGGTGACCAAGGCGGCGAGAAGGATAAGATTTTTCATATTATTAGGTGCCTAGAGGAAAATCGCTTTCCAACCCGTAATTGCGTGTATGGCCTACCAAAGGCGCATGAGCGGACCATTCTTACCCATCACCGGATCGGAGTTGGGCAGCGGAACTTTTTCAATGCGCTGGTCGGCCGCCGGACGCTCCTGTGAAAGGCCCTTCATCATGTCGGGCTCCTGGCCTTTCGGGTAGGCACCCACGCCTTGAAAATCGTCGGAGTGCTCCAGGCACTGGTGAGAAACGCCGGCAGGAATCACCACGACATCGCCGGCTTCCAGCCATGTCTCCAAGCCCTTCGTGTGTCCGAACCTCACCTTGGCCCGGCCTTGGAAAACGCCGATCACCTCATGCGCGGTGCTGTGATAATGCACGAAATTATAGATGCCGTAACGCCAGGCCGGCAGCCAGCCGTGGCGGGAAAAAAGGCTTTCAAACTTCACGGCCAGCTTTTGGGCCGGCACGGCCAGCACTTTCCGATAAATCAACAAGGGCAGCAGCCAATTATTGGGAACCTCGCGGGTATCGGCGAGGAGGTAGTCTTCCGGATCTGAGATCGCTTGTTCCATCAATCAAATGAGCCATAACCAGCGGCCTGAGAACAACCTGCCCTGGCCATCGGGGAAACTCCTGAGCGCCTAGGTGCAACCGCGGAGAAGGAACAAAATGAGCAAAACCGGAATAGGGATGCCGATCAGCCAAAGAAAAATCCAGCCGAGCTTGCCACTTTGCGCGGCCTTTTTGTTTAGGTACTTCATGCCTGTTAATCGAAGCTCGCTTCCGCCCTGCTTGTATGGCAAATGAAGTTGACGGCCTGTCACACGCATCAGGGCGCTCAGCTCCGAATAAAAAGCATATGAAATGGCAAGCCCTGGCAACTGACTTTGACGGAACCATCGCCACCGATGGTGTCGTGGACGAACCCACTCGCGAAGCGCTTGTGCGATTGCAGGGGAAAAAAATCAAAACGATCCTCGTGACGGGCCGGGAGCTGACGGAATTCAAAACCCTCGGAGTGTTCCTGCAGATGTTCGACATGATCGTCGCGGAAAACGGTGCGCTTTTGTACAACCCGTTTACCGAAGAAATCAAGGTGCTGGGTACGCCCCCGCCGGAAAATTTATTGAGCGAACTCGCGCGACAAGGCGTTCCTCTCTCCGTCGGAGCCAGTATCATCGCCACGGTGGAGCCTCACGAAGTGACCGTGCTGGAGACGATCAAGAATCTCGGACTGGAACTTCAGGTCATCTTCAACAAAGGCGCGGTGATGATCCTGCCCTCCGGCGTCAATAAGGCCAGCGGATTGCTGGCCGCGCTGAAGGAGTGCGGTGTCGAGCCGGCTCATGTCGTCGGGGTGGGAGACGCCGAGAACGACCATGCCTTCCTCGAGGTCTGCGGTCTGCCCGTCGCTGTGGCCAACGCTTTGCCCGCTCTGAAAGAAAAAGCCGCGCTGGTGACCGAACACAGCGCGGGAGCGGGCGTAGTGGAACTGATCGAGGCGATTCTGCGGGGCGATCTCGACCATCGTCCGGCCGTGGAGACAGCGACCAAATGAGCGTATTGATGATCGATGTGGGCGGAAGCAACGTAAAGGTGATGGCGGCGCATGATGGCGAGATGCGCAAACTGGAGTCGCATCGAAAACTCAGCGCCGAACAAATGGTGGCGGGCGTATTGGCCCTGACCGCCGACTGGGAATACGACAAGATTTCCATCGGTTTTCCCGGTCTCGTACGAGATGGTAAGCCGGCTCGCGAACCGCTGAATCTTGGCGACGGTTGGGTTGACTTCGACTACAGCAAAGCCTTTGGCGACAAACCGGTGCGGTTTATTAATGACGCCGCCATGCAGGCCCTTGGAAACTATCGTTCCGGACGGCTGCTCTTCCTGGGCCTGGGAACGAGCACCGGCACGACCATCATCGTGGACGACGCAGTCATTCCCATCGAAATCGGCCTGCTGAAGCTGACAAAAAAGAGTCGCTTCATGGATCTCCTGTCCAAGGAGGCCCTGAAGGCGGATGGGCCGGAAGCATGGCTCAAATCGGCCCATGAGGCGGTGGCCCTGCTGCAAAATGTTTTCAATCCCGACGTGACGGTACTGGGCGGAGGCAATGCCAAGCGGCTCGATCCTCCTCCCGAAAATTGCATCGTGGTGGACAATCGCTGCGCTTATATCGGAGCGCGCCGTCTATGGGAGGATGCCGATTTGTATGCCAGCGCGGGCCCGACCTCCTGGCGCATCCACCACAATGAGGCGCACAAATAACCAGGACGCATCGCCCTAAGGAAACCCGGGAATTTTGGCGTACCCCACAAACCGGCTGGGATTCTTCTCGGAGGGCTGGGGCAGCCGGAATTCGAAGACTCCCACACCATATTGCTTCTTTCCCCGATAGGTGCGGCCATCGCTGGAACCGAACATGAGAGGCAGGCGATCGCTTTTGGCCTCGCCCAGATAAATCATAGTGTGAGTAACGGGCGGCTCGCGCTTGATATCGTAAGTTCCGGTCCAGAAAAGTAAATCGCCCGGGGCCAGTTCGTTCAGTTCAAAACCATCCAGCCGGGTGCCGACCACGGCGCGAAATGTGCCGGCTTTACGGGCCCAGACATACTGCTCGCTCGAGGAACGCGGAACTTCGGAGAGGCCCTCTTGCTGGAGGAGATAATAAATGGCGCCGGAACAATCCATTCCGCCCTGCCGGGGATCGGCCGAGCCATAGATGTAACCAAGCTTTTGCTGGGAAAGCTGTAGAGCCAGTCGCAGCAAGGTTTGGGTCCGGGCGGGGTATTGCTCAAACCCGTTGATTTCCTCCGGCGACAACGCGGCCGCGGGCGGCAAGGCCGCCGAAGTTGGTTTTTCCTCGGCCCATGAAAAAGAGCTCACCGCCGAAAAGATCATGGCGAAACAGGAAAGTTTCCGCAGCCGGGAGAATATTTTCATAAGATCTTCAGCAAATCGCATCCCGGCTATCGTCCAGATGCAACCGAGGGAGATGCGGCCTGCGATAATCGGTTAAATATGCAAAAATCATTTCCCGACACCGGCGGGGATATTTCTCCCGACGACATGGCCGACTTCACGCAACGAGCTCAGGACAAGACGTGCGACCTGCTGAAATGCGGCACGGATTATGTGAAAGAAAACCCCCTTCCCTCCGTGCTTGGCGCTTTACTCATAGGCGCGGCCATCGGAGCGCTGGTCATCCGACGGGAGCGAGAGCAGGAGGCGGACAAACTTCACACCGCCCTGCAATGGATTGAAGACACCTACAGCCATCTGGCGGACAAAATCCCGCAGCAAAAGAAGCGGTTTTTTTCCTGCAACCAGCCCAGCAGCCTCCTGGAACAGGCTCAGGACATGGGTAAAAAACTCAAATGGTGGTAAGCCATGACCAAAGACACCTCCACCTTGGAAACGGCTCTTACTCAAGCCTGCGAAGCTGTGAGCGACTCCTGCAAAAAAAGTCTTCAGCACTGCGAGACGAGGATTCACGAATCACCCGTCCCAACGGTTCTGCTGGCCGCAGGAATCGGCTATGCCGCCAGCATTTTGCCGGTCTGCCGCATTGGCGGAGCCTTGACCCGGCTGGGCTTCAGCCTGGTAAAGCCCGCCCTGCTGGTCATCGGGGTCTTGAAGATCCTGGAATGCCTGGAGAAAAAGAGGTGCGCGGTAAAAGCAGTGGAGGGCATGGAAAGGGAACGGGAGCCGCTGATCGACTCACCTACCGGCCCTGCTCAGGGATAGCCGCCCGACTCCGGGAGACGCCTAGAAAGCAGACTGCCGAGGCCCATAAAACGCCTCGCTAAGGCCGAGGTTTTCTTGCCACAATGGCTGACTCAGCCCATGCAGAACGAAAACCTTCCCGAGCCCTATAAG
The DNA here is from genome assembly GCA_964445975.1 of uncultured Chthoniobacterales bacterium. Taxonomy (GTDB): domain Bacteria; phylum Verrucomicrobiota; class Verrucomicrobiia; order Chthoniobacterales; family Terrimicrobiaceae; genus CAYUMP01. The sequence continues at coordinate 35,260 of CAYUMP010000017.1, forward strand.
GCGATCCTCCAGGAAAGTGAGGAAAAGCTCCGGTTGGCTTTGGAAGCCGCCAATCTTGGCACTTGGGATTGGAACCTCGGCACTGGGAAACTGGTGTGGTCCGCACGCTGCAAGCGGATGTTTGGCATCCGGCCCGACACCTCTGTGACCTATGAGGCATTTCTCAATAGCCTGCATCCGGATGATCGCACGAAGGCCGACCAGTCTGTGAGAGAGGCGCTGGCCCATCACTCCACTTACAGCGTCGAATTCCGATCCGTATGGGCTGATGGCTCCACCCACTGGGTTCATTCCGTCGGGCGCGGTTTTTATGATGCCAATACGGGCCAGCCATTGTTCATGCGAGGAGTGGCCTTCGACATCGACGAACGGAAACGGGCCGAAACGGCGGCCCAGGAAAGCACCGAGCAGTTCCGTTTCCTGGCCGAGTCGTTGCCGGACAAAATCTTCACGGCCACGGCCGATGGTGAGACCTACTATTTCAACCAACAATGGGCCGCGTATACCGGGCTGCCCATTGAAGAGGTGGTGCGGTTGGGTTGGCGGGAGTTCGTACATCCCGACGATGCGGACGAAAAAATGGCGCGCTGGAAACACTCCGTGGAAACAGGCCATCCGTTTGAATTCGAGCATCGCTTCCGCGGGGCGAACGGAACCTACCGCTGGCACCTTGGCCGTGCCCACCCCATGCGGCACGCCGACGGTACCATCAGCATGTGGGTTGGCTCAAATACCGATGTGGATGATCTCAAGCGGGCGCAATTCGCCCTGCGGGAAAGCGAAAGCCGCTCACGTCTCGCCATTGAAGCTGGCCGGCTGGGTTTCTGGGATTGGGATATAGGCGGCGTGGTCAAGTGCTCGCCGGAACACAACCGCATGTTCGGGATTTCCGCGGATATCAGCGAGTGCAGCTACGATCTGGTCCTGGAGCACGTTCACCCCGACGACCGGAAAATGGTGGCGGCTGCCCTCGAGCGGGCGCAGCACGAGCGGATGGACTATGAGACGGAGTTTCGCACCACGGGGGAAGACGGCTCGACGAGGTGGATCGCGGCCCACGGGCGGGTCTACTACGATGACGAAACCGGCAAGCCGGTGCGCATGATCGGAGTAGTGCGAGAAATCACCGAGCGAAAAAAATTTGAGGATCATCTGCGCAGAAACCAAGAGGAGTTAAGCTCAGCCCTCGCCGCGGCGGAACTGGCCCGTGAACAGGCGGAAACGGCCAGCCGGGCCAAGGACCAGTTCCTGGCGGTGCTCAGCCACGAACTCCGCACCCCCTTAACCCCGGTACTGATGGCCATTTCATCAATCCGGGCGGAAAATCAACTGCCGTCGGATGTGATCGACGCCCTCGACATGATCCAGCGCAACATCAAGATCGAAGCCCGTTTGATCGAGGATCTGCTGGATCTGACCCGCATCACGCGCAACAAGATCGATTTGCAACTCGAGACCCTCGATCTGCATACGGCAGTGCGGCAGGCGCTGGAAATCTGCGCCGCCGATTTGGAAGCCAAGAAGCAGGTCGTGAAATTGCATCTTGAAGCCAGTCATTCGCAGGTCCGCGGTGATCTGGCGCGCCTGCAACAGGTTTTTTGGAACCTGATCAAGAACGCGATCAAATTCACCGAAGGAGGCGGCTTGATTGAAATCCGCTCTTCTGATGAACCCGGTTTGATCGTGGTGGAGATCTCCGATTCGGGCATTGGCATTCCCCAGGAGGCTCTACCGCGTATCTTCAACCCCTTTGAGCAAGGCTCCCACCATTCCGCCCGGCAATACGGGGGGCTCGGATTGGGCCTGGCCATCTCCAGGGCCACGGTGGATGCCCACCAGGGGACGCTGGAGGCATCCAGCGACGGAAATGACCGCGGCGCAACATTCCGCGTGAAAATCCCGGCCAACCCGTCATAAATACCGGCCACACCATGGGTCCGCCCTCTCCCAGCCTTAAAATTTTGTTGGTGGAAAACCACGAAGACACCCTCGTCTACCTGGCCAAATACATGAAACGGCGCGGGCACGAAGTGCTTTCCACGCGAAACATGCAACAGGCGATCGAGGCGATCTCGACCACACCCGTTCATGTACTGATCAGCGATATCGGCCTGCCGGATGGCGATGGCTGGGAGTTGATGCGAGAAGTCCAGAAAATCAACCCCCCCTTCTATGGCATCGCGATGAGCGGCTTCGGCATGAGTTCGGATCGGGAGAAAAGCCTGCAAGCAGGATATAAGCACCACCTGATCAAGCCCTTCATGCCGGAAGAACTCGACGTAATCCTGGACGAGGCCGCCCAAGTGGTGAACGGCCAGGGCTAGGGGTTTCCCCTAAATCCTCCTAGGAATGCGCTTCAGGTAAGCGCGCAGTTGTCTTCTCCCGCGATTCCTCAACGAACACAGAAAGGAATACCATGTTAAGTTGGGCACTCACATTTCTCGTCATCGCACTGATCGCCGCGGTTCTTGGCTTCGGCGGAATCGCCGGATCGGCCACGTGGATCGCACAGGTTCTCTTTGGCCTGTTTCTTATCCTGTTTCTCGTGTCCCTGATCTTCCGCGGGCGACCGCCCAGCGTGTAAATAGGGGACTCGCAAAAATGGGAACAGACTTCCTCAATTGCACATTTGACCGTCACGCGGGTTGACCGCCAGCCATCGAGTGGGAAAGAATCCCCCCATGGTGTTGCCACCCCTGAGCAGGGCAGTCGACGACGAGCTTATCTCGCTGCTCGACCGGTCACAGATCGCTTATGCTGCGATCGATGCCGATCATGTAGTGCTGAAATGGAATCCCGGCATGGAGGCCATTTGGGGTTGGTCCCAAATCGAGGTTGCCGGCAAACCGGTGCATAAATTTCTCCCGGAAGAGATTTTCAAAAAGAAACTTTCGGGCGAGTGCACTCACTTCGACCTGGCCAGCCCAACCAAAAGCGGCCAGCAGGTCGAACTTAACATCTGGATCGCTCCGTTCTTGGCCAACGGAGGAAAACGAAACGGGCGCCTGCTTTTGATGGTGGATAATACGGAAAAGAAGTTCCTGGAGCGCGCAGTCCTGGAGGCCGCGGAGCGTGAGCAGAGGCGCATCGGCCAGGAATTGCACGACCACCTTTGCCAGCAACTGCTCGGCGCGGCTTTTTCTGCCAAGGCGCTGGCGGGCGATCTTGACCGGGAAAAATCCCCTCATGCCGAGGAACTGCATAATCTGGCCCGGCTAATCAACGATGCGGTGTCGCAAGTGCGGGATGTCTCGCGCGGCCTGCATCCGGTGGAGTTGGACGCGGCCGGGCTTATGTCCGCGCTACAGGAATTGGCCGGACGGGTGAGTCACACCCTGCCATGTGAGTTTCACTGCGCCAAGGCAGTGCCGGTGGAAAATCCTGCCACCTCGCTGCACGCCTACCGTATTGCGCAGGAGGTGGTGGCCGATGCCATCCACCGAAAAGGGACCACTCGAATCCACATCAGGTTGGCGGCCAAAAAACAGGATTCCATTTGCCTCGAAGTCACCGATGATGGCAAAGAACAAGGCGAGCTGACATCGAATCCAGAGGGAATGGCCGCTAAAACCCTGCAATATCGCGTGCATGCCATGCACGGAACATTATCCACCGATTTTCGACCCGAACGGGGCACAAGAATCACCCTGCATTTTCCCTGCAAACCATGAGCGCATCGAAATCACCCAAAAACTCATCTTCGGAAAAAAGACGCGTCCTAGTTGTGGATGACCACCCGGTTTTCCGCCATGGCATCTCCGCCCTCATTAATGCGGAGGCTGACCTTACGGTCTGCGGCGAAGGTTCCTCTTCGGCCACGGCCCTGGATGCGATGCGGACACTGAAGCCCGACGTGGCCCTGCTCGACATCTCCCTGCCGGGCACGAACGGCATCGAACTCATCAAACTGATGAAGGCGGAGGAGCCCAAATTGCCCCTCCTCATGCTCTCGATGCATGATGAATCGCTCTATGCCCTGCGTGCACTGAGGGCGGGCGCCCTCGGCTATGTGATGAAGGCGGAGGCCCTCACCCATGTACTGGACGCGCTACGCAAGGTGCTCAAAGGCGAGGTTTACGTGAGCCCGCGCCTGAGCGAACGCCTGATTTTCCAAGCCATCCAATCGGTGGATGGCGGGATGGGCTCGCCGGTGGACAAGCTATCCGACCGCGAGTTGGAAGTACTGGAACTCTTGGGCCGGGGCTTCGGCACCAAGGAAATTGCCTCAGAGCTGCACCTGAGCGTGAAGACCATCGAGACCCACCGCGCGCACATCAAGGAGAAGCTGGGCTTCCGCGACGCCGGCGAAATGGTGCGTTTTGCCATCGATTGGGTGGCGCAGGAAAAGAGCGGCGAAAAGGGTTAGCCACCCTTGCGCCCGGTGGGACTGCCGCGCCAGAAACGGGAGTAAGCCCGGGTAAAATCGTTGGCGTGGCTGTAGCCAAGGCGGAAGGCAACCTCCTTCACCGGCAGGGATTCGCGCTCCAGAATTTCCCGGGCGGCTTCCATGCGCATGGCATAGGCCACTTCGCGCACGTTCTGACCCAGTTGTTTTTGGAAGAGGCGGTTCAGGGTGGCGGGCGAAATTTGCAAATAGTCTGCCAGGGCGGCCACGGGCCGGAGTTCCCCTGGATGCTGGCTCAGCCAACTCAAGGCATATTCCATGCGGGCCTGTCCACCGGGCTCGGCCTTTGGCCGCGATTGGCCGCGAGCCAACGCGATATCGACCCGACTGCGAACGGCGTGGATGGCTGGAGCGGCCGTTTCATCCAGACGAGTGATCTCCTGGCGCGTTTCCTCGTGCAGGACGCGGAGTTGTTTTTCCTCACCGGGCGACATGGGAAAAAGCCGCCACCCCCGTTCGCCGGGGTTGATGGTCTCGAGCAGCGGAGCATCACGCCAGATCCAGGTGAAAATGCGGCAGCGGTCGTCCGGTCGGGACGCACGCCAGCCATTCGGGCAGGACGGCCCGATAATGACCAGGTGTCCCGGAGGAACGGGAATATGTTTTTCGCCCGTGTCGAGAAGCACCCGGCCTTCCGACACCAGTTGATAGGTCCAGCCTTCGTGAAAGGAGACGGGAATGGGATGCCGGCCATATTCCCGCCAGCCCCAGGAAAGATACTGGAGTTCATTGATACGTTCCCCCTTGTTAATCCAACGAGGGCGGCCAGCCGGGGGCTGATGAATGACTCTTTGGTAGCTTTTCACAAAGGTAGCATAATCAATCATAAACCACTAACAGCTAGGCGTATTGCTTTCAATAGCGCGGTGTTCGGAGCTAGGGTGGACGACCTTCCGAATGCCACATAAAGCCCAATGAAAACCTTCATCACCGAAGACTTCCTCCTCCGTTCCAACGCGGCGAGAGAGCTCTACCATGGTTTTGCGGCGAACCAGCCAATCTTTGACTACCACTGCCATCTGCCGCCGGGGCAAATCGCAGACAACCATCGGTTCCGCGATTTACAGGATATCTGGCTGGCCGGGGACCACTACAAGTGGCGGGCCATGCGGGCCAACGGGATGGATGAGCGGTTTTGCACAGGTGACGCGGCCCCGTATGAAAAGTTTCTGGCTTATGCAAAAACGGTGCCGCAGACGGTGCGGAATCCCCTGTACCACTGGAGCCACCTGGAGTTGTTACGGTATTTTGGCATCGACGAACTGCTCGACGAAAAATCGGCTCCGGCCATTTGGGAAAAAGCCAATGCGGAACTGGCGAAACCTGAATTCGGCACCCAGGGGCTTTTGACCCGCAGCCGGGTGGCGGTGGTCTGCACGACGGATGATCCGGCGGATGACCTGGCGGCCCACCAGCGCATCCGGGAAGAAGGCCAACTGGGCACGCGGGTTTATCCGACCTTCCGGCCGGACATGGCCATGGCCGTGCATTTGCCGGAAACCTTCAACCTGTGGCTCGGCAAGCTGGAACGCGTCGCGAATACAGATTGCGCCACCCTGGCCGGGCTGTTGAACGCCCTGAAAAAGCGCCACGATTTTTTCCATGAGATAGGCGGGCGGCTTTCCGACCATGGATTGACGGTCTGCCCAGGGGCGTTCGCCTCGGAGAAAGAGGCCAGCCAGATTTTTGACACCGCCCGAAAAGGAACCGCTGCCAGCGAAGAGCAAAGGGAGCGGTTTGCCGGTTTCCTCATGCTGTTTTTTGGGCGGCTTGATGCGGCGCGGGGCTGGACGAAGCAGTTGCATCTCGGAGCGCAGCGGAGCAACAACACACGGCTGATGCGCAAGCTGGGGCCGGATACCGGATTCGACTCCATCGGCGACTGGTCGCAGGCGGCCTCGCTGGGACGTTATCTGGACGCGCTCGACGTGGAGGAAAGCCTGCCAAAAACGATCATCTACAACCTGAATCCCGCGGACAATTACGTGATGGGAACGATGGTCGGGAATTTCCAGGACGGAACGATTCCGGGGAAGATCCAATTTGGCAGCGGGTGGTGGTTTCTGGACCAGAAGGAAGCGATGGAGTGGCAGATCAACGCCCTGTCGAACCTCGGATTGCTGTCGCGATTTGTGGGAATGCTGACGGATTCGCGCAGCTTCCTCTCCTACCCCCGCCATGAATATTTCCGTCGTATCCTCTGCAATCTGATCGGCGAAGACGTGGAGAAGGGCGAACTGCCCCGCGACATGACTTTACTTGGCGGGATCGTGCAGCGCATCTGTTTCGACAATTCGGCGGAGTATTTCGGTCTGGAATTCCCAAATTTATGAACACTGACTCTCTCTTTGATCTCTCCAATGAAGTGGCTGTCGTCATCGGCGGCACGGGCGCTTTGGGCGGAGCCCTTTGCCGGGCCCTGGCCGCGGCTGGCGCCAAAACCGCAGTGGCGGGGCGTAACGCGGAACGCGGCTCGGCGCGAGTGGAGGAAATCGAAAAGGAAGGCGGTACCGCCAGGTTCTTTGAAGCAGACACATCCTCGCGCTCCAGTCTCGAAGCACTAAGCAACGCCGTCGCGGCCACTTGGGGGACACCGGGCATATTGGTGAACGCCGCGGGCGGAAATGATCCGAAGGTCACAGTGACGCCGGAGAATGCCTTTGAGAACATCGCGACCGAGGCGTGGCTGCAGAGCTTTGATCTCAATCTGGTGGGTAGCGTACTGCTCCCCTGCCAGGTCTTTGGGCCGGCCATGGTCAAGGCGCAGCGCGGCAGCATCATCAATATCGCCAGCGTATCGGCGCACATTCCGCTCTCGCGAGTAGTCTCGTATTCCGCCGCCAAGGCCGCGGCGCTGAACCTCACCATGTTCCTCTCGCGCGAATGGGCGCCGCATGGGGTGCGGGTGAACTCGATCACCCCAGGCTTCTTTCCGGCAGAGCAAAATCGCAAGCTCCTCTTCAACGACGATGGCTCCCCCACTCCCCGGGCCGCCTCGATTCTTGGCCACACGCCGATGAACCGGTTCGGCCAGCCAAACGAACTCGGAGGCGCGGCCGTTTTCCTCGCCAGCGAAAAAGCGGCGGGTTTTGTCACCGGCATCGATCTTCGCGTTGATGGCGGCTTTCTTTCACAAACAATCTAATACCCATGGCCACCCTCTCTCAACAGGCTCCCGGCGACGCGTCACTGACGGATGAACAGGTCGATCAGGTGCTGGACGGCTTCGTCCAGAGCCACGCCTTTGCCGGGCAACGCGTATTGTTGATCATCCCTGATGGAACGCGCACCGCGCCGGTCGGCCAAATATTCAAGGGATTGCACCAGCGTCTGGCCGGTGCGGTCGCGAAGATGGATATCATCATCGCCCTCGGCACGCATCCGCCCATGAGCGAGGAAGCCATAAATCGACGCCTCGAAATCACACCGGAGGAACGAGCTGGAGTTTACCAAAAGGTTCGGGTCTTCAACCACACCTGGGACCAGCCGGATACCCTGCAGGAAATCGGACGCATTTCAGCGGAGAAAATCCATGAACTTTCCGGCGGACTTTTCGCCGTGGAGGTGCCCGTGCACATCAACCGCATCATCAATGACTATGACACGCTGGTGGTGATCGGGCCGGTTTTCCCCCACGAGGTCGTGGGTTTTTCGGGCGGCAATAAATACTTTTTCCCCGGCATCGGCGGAGCGGAGATCCTGAATTTTTTCCATTGGCTGGGCGCAGTGGTGACGAATCCGATGATCATCGGCAACAAGTGGACGCCGGTCCGCAAAGTCGTCGACCTGGCTGCCACGTTCATCAAGCAGGAGCGGCTCTGTATCGCGCCCATGGTGGACGACAAGCGCTTCGCCGGGCTTTTTGCCGGCACGCCCGAGGCCGCCTGGGACGAAGCCAGCGACCTCTCCTCGCAGATTCACATCACGTACAAGGACCGCCCGTTCCACACCGTTCTCTCCTGCGCTCCGCCCATGTATGACGAGCTATGGGTGGCGGGAAAATGCATGTACAAGCTCGAGCCGGTGGTGGCCGATGGCGGCGAATTAATCATCTATGCGCCCCACCTTCACGAGGTCTCCGAGGTGCATGGGCGCCTGATGCGCGAAATCGGCTACCATTGCCGCGACTACTTTTTGAAGCAGTGGGATAAATTCAAGGACTACCCGACCGGCGTCCTGGCCCACTCCACTCACGTGCATGGCATCGGGACTTATGAAAACGGCGTGGAAACTCCCCGCGTGCGGGTAACGCTGGCCACGCGCATCCCGGAAGCGGAGTGCCGGCAGATCAATCTCGGCTACCGCGACCCTGACACGATCAACCCACAGGACTACGCCAATCGCGAAGACGAAGGCATCCTCTACGTGCCCAAGGCGGGAGAACGCCTCTTCCACCTCAAGCACCGCCCCGCCTGGGCGGGAGGCGAATGAGCGCTTATGTGGTAATGGGTGTCTCCGGTTGCGGCAAAAGCACCGTGGCCCTGGCCCTGGCGGAAAGAACTGGCGGAATCTATCTCGATGCCGACGATTTTCATCCTCCCGCCAACAAACAGAAAATGGCCGCCGGCATTCCGTTAACCGATGATGACCGCTGGGGCTGGCTGGATGCGCTGAACGAAGAACTGCGCCGCCGCCCGACGGAAACCATTTTTCTCGCCTGCTCCGCCCTCAAGGAAATTTACCGCGAACGCCTGCGGACCAATGTGCCCGGTCTCCGCTTCATCTATCTGAAAGGCTCGCGGGAGATCATTGCCCGGCGGCTCGGTCAGCGCCAGGGACACTTCATGCCGGCAGCCCTGCTCGACAGCCAGTTTGCCACCCTGGAAGAACCGGTGGACGCGATCGTGGTGGATATTGATCAGCCTCCGGAAACCGTGATCGCCGACGCGCTCAGGGCTCTCAAGGAATAAGACGCGAACCTCAGGGCGTGCCCGAGAGCTTCAGGTCGGTCACATAGAAGTCCGACCCGGCATCCTCGCCATGGGTGCGAATGGAAAGAGCCGTGATGGGTTCGGCCCGGTCGACCGTGCCCGTAAAGATAATCCCGCCGTCCTTCTGGCCGATTTCAATTTGCAAGCCGGCTTTATCGTCCGTCGGCTTGAAGTCACAATAAAGGTCATAGGTTTGGCCAGGCACAAAGGAAAAGGCTTTGGAACTGGAGGCGTTGGTGATCTTACCGGCGGGGGTGGCAGCCAGGAAACCACCCTTGGTGGTAATCTTAAAGGTGAAGAGCATGTCCTCTCGGGCGGCCAGGGCATTGCGGCCAAGCAGGAACCACACGGCGGCGCTGAACTTCTGCACATGTACGGACAGGCTCAACCGACCTGCCGTAATGCCAGGGAAGGTCTGGGTAAGAATGATGGCATCCTCCGTCGAATCATCCACGAAATGGGCCCAAAGCCTATTGTCGGTGGCCCCAGGGAGATTTTCCACGGTGGCACTGACGCCGGGTTTCGGCTTGGCAACAATCCACGGCGCGGGGGGTGGAGCACCTTCGGCGGCTTCGGAAAAGTTGCCTTGCTCCAAAAGATTCTCCTGCCCGAGACAGGAAAAAATCGGACACAGGGCAGCGAAAAGAAACAAACGCATGAGGTTGCGGCCGGATGCCAACCGAAATCTCTCAAGCGCGTCGGCGAAGGCGGAGGACCAGCAGACCCAGGCCACCAACTACGAGAGCGAGCGTGCCGGGTTCCGGGACAACATTCAGCTGGATGCTGTTGGCGTTATAGATGAAATCCCCGGAGTAACCGCCCAGACCGGTCCCCACGACCAGCGTGCCGGTGTAGGCGTTCAACGCGTCGAAGGTAAAAAGCGTGTAAACGCCGGGCGCCAGGCCGCCCAGATCGCTGAAATTCACCACATTGCCATTGAACAGCACATCGCCGCTTGAGGCCGTCAGCCCGGTGAAGGAAAGGACATCACTGGCTCCACCCGCCGCCAGATCGAACGAGAAGCTCGCACCGGAAAGAAAGCTCGCCGAGGCGGTCGTGCCCGCGAGATTGATCTCCAGGCTTTCCATACCGCCATCACCCGGCGCAACGACCGCGCCGGAGTTTACGGTCAGGCCATTCGCCCCGCCAGGAGCAATGCGCCCCGTGCCGCCCAACGTTCCGTTCACCGTGAGTGAGTTCGCGCCTGTGGCTGAAGTCGCGCCCGCGTTGTTGACCAGAAGGACGGTGCCCGCGTTCACCACGGTAGGTGACGTGTAGGTATTTCCTGCTCCAGAAAGAACCACCGTGCCGCCTCCATCGATCACTAGGCTATCCGTGAAGACCGTTGCGCTGCTGCTTACGATGTTTCCCGAGAACACCGCCCGGTCACCCGAACCAGCGGTCAGTTTCACCGTGCGGACGATATCTCCGCCAGTTCCCTGGGAAATATCAATGTTGCCCGACCAGGTGGCCGAGCCATTACCCGCGATATCCACACCCACCGTGCGGGTAAAACCGCTGCCGGTATTGGCGATGCGAACGTTCTCGGAAATGTTCAGGCCATTCTTGGTCAGGAACACACCGGCATCAAAGAGCAGGCTGCCAAACATGGTAATCTGAGCCGAACCGCCGAGGTTAATATTGTCGGTCTCGAAATACATGTTGCCGGCGCTATTGGAGATGATTCCGGCCGTGGCTGAAGAGGTCACGGAAGAGCCCTCCCGAAAATAGACGGATACGTCTGCCGAACTTTGAGTCATCGCGTTCGCTCCCAGAACGACATTTCCATAAAAATTGAACTCGCCAGTGCCATTACTGGTGTTGCCAAGAGTGACACCTCCGGTGCCTATGGTGACCGTCTTACCAGCACCAAAATTCATCACTCCGCCCGTGCCTCCGCCTATCACAAACCTCTGCGTGCCGCTCCCTGTGGAGTTCGCCGTCGTGAGGTTGACGTTGAACGTCTGGGTTCCATTGATCTGGATGGTATTGATGTTTCCAGCCGAGGCGGCATCAATCGTGAGAGTGCCGATCCCACCGAAGGTGTAGTTCGCCGCGTTGGTGGCAAAGGTCAGGCCATTTATGGTGAAGTTGCTATCGACATTGGGATTTTGCGGCGAGCCGGAAGAAGCGAAATAGCCTTTCTCCGCGTTGGTGTCGGGGACTCCACTGGTCCAACTCCCCACCGAACTCCAAGGCGTTCCGGAATTATTCCAAGTGGAGTTTTGGGCGTAAACCGAGGCCGCTAAAGAGGCGAGAAGGGCAACGGACAACCGGATGACAGTTTTGGGGGGCGTCATAATCATTGTATGTAATAATAATTAAATGAAAGGCAAGAAAAATCTGACAAAGAGCGATTTACAACCAGTCGGCACCGACGTTTTTGGCGGTTAGAGGAGCAAAGCGACGGGGCGCATCAGAGGAAATTTGCATGCAACCGGACTCCCGGTTCTCGCCGCGCGGGCGGCCGAAAATGTCTTCGCGGACGCCGTTGAGTTCGGGAGCGAAGGCCGCCGGGAGCGGTGCATCAGGGGAAGGAACCCAGAGGCCGACATCATCCCGGCCGAGGCCCGGATTTTGCACGGTGATACCACTATTGGCCGCCAGACCCGTATCCGCTCCAAAGAAGGTATTTCCTAGCCAGGTCAGTCGAACGGGTTCCACGAATTGGGTGACAAGAGGCCCGGATTGCCCCACGACGATATTATTGGCCAACAGACAATCCTGCGGGGCCAGCGTGCGCTTGCGCGATCCGTAGCCAATGCCGATAAAAATACTGTTCCGGCAATTCACCACCGTATTAAAGGCCACCACGGCGCGCTTGATCTGGACGTAGCCGCTGGGCTCGCTGTTTTCGATGGCGGCCATGAAGCCGAGGGCGGAGAAGAATCGTTCGCCCGTCAGGTCGGCGAGATAATTATTAACAACGCGATGATCCTCGCCGATGATCCGAATGCCGCCGGAGGACGCCTTCCCCTCCCCAAAGAACCAATTTCCCTCCACTACGCAGCGGTTGCCATGGCGCAACGTCAGCGTGCCTGCGTTGCGGCGAAAGGTGTTGTGACGGTAGATGTTTTCGCAGCTCTTATTGGAAATGATTTCGACTTCGCCGTCGCAATCCTCGAACAGATTCTCCTCCACGATCGTGCGGGAGTTTTGCAGGGAGGTCTTGCTGTCGCCGACGCGAATCGTCTCGCCACCGTTTTCACCGTCGAAGCTCCGACGGCCGAAATAGTTGCGATCTATGCGATGATCGTTGGGCTGGCCGTTCAGCCACACGACCAGAAGAGGGCTCGCCGTGTTCTTGCCGACAAAGCGGCAGTGATCGACCCGGTTGCGGGCTCCGTAAATGGACACCCAATTGGAGGAGGCCTTGTCGGCCGGATTATAATCAATGATGACCGAATTGGTCAGCCGACAATCGCTGGACTCCTCATCGCTATCACCACGGAAAGCGACAACATGACCGCTGGCCAGGCCGCCATCCTTAAACAGCAATCCATCGGCCACGAGATGCCGGCCCACCAGACGCAGCGAGGATCTCCCGCTCAGGATAACCTGGCCGGGGTTCTTCGCTTTGAGCGTAATGGGCGCTTCCGCGGTTCCCACCGATCGAAAGACGATCTCGATGTCCCGCCAGGTTCCGTCGCCCAGAAGGATCACATCGCCGGGTTGCGCCTCGGCGAAGGCTTTTTCCAAAGCGTTCGCGTCGCCCGCCGGAATTTCACCCGCGCAGGCGATTCCGGCTGCGGCCAGCGACAAAGCCAGCAGGCGAAAAGTCATTGCACGGTGGTGAGGTTCTGTTTCCTCAGGAACGCGAGAATCAGTTCCTTGGATTTATCCCTCCAGCCGGGGGTTTCGCTGATAAAACCGTGTGAACCACCCGGCACGGTGACGAACTCGACGGCGTTGCCGGTGTCCTGGAGTTTCTTGGCGAGATCAACCGACTGGGTATAGGGCACGGTCGTATCCGCGTCGCCATGCAGCAGCAGAACCGGTGGCATTTTGGCATCCAACTGATGATAGGGCGACAGGGCTTCCGCGTTGTCGCCGAAACGTTGTGGCGTATACCCTTTTACCTTGGAAGTGTCCGAGACCGGGCACATCAGCATGAGCCCGATCGGCTTGATTTTGGGAGCTTCATTCGGGTCGGAACCGGGTGGTGTTTTTTCAATGGCGGTCCACAACGCCACGTGACCACCGGCAGAGCCGCCACCCACGACGATCCTGGCCGGGTCGATGCCAAGCTCCTCCGCATGATCCTGCACCCAGCGCAGGGCGGCGCGGCCATCGGCCACCGATTCCAACGGAGATGTCCCAAACCGGTTCTTTGTGCGATAGTCCGGCGCGATGCCGACCATGCCCCACTTCGCGGCATTGCGCGCGTAGAAGATCGATTTTTCCGGCGACCCTTTGGTCCATCCACCGCCGAAAAACCAGATCATCGCCGGCAGCTTGGCTCCGGCTTTCCATCCCTGCGGCTTGACCACAAAGAGCCGCATCGGGTCGGGGTTGCCATCGCGATAAACCAATGTCTCCGCATCGGGAAACGAGGTGGGCGTGGTCTCGGCCGGGGTTGCCGCGGGCTTGGCTTCGGTTGAGCTTTCCTGCGCGAGAACGGCAGAGGCGAAAGCTAGGAATAGGCAGAGAAACAGACGAGGAAGCGAGGTGGAGGTATTCATCAATGGAGGGTGGGTTGGTCGGAGGAAAAGTCGAGACGGTCGGTTTTTCCATCGGGGCGCTTCACGACCAGGACGCCCTTGTCGTCGAGCTGCGCGGAAATACTTTGCGCGTCGTGACCCGGCCATGGCCAGATGATGGAGTAGACGATTTGCTCGGTGGCGGCCTCGGGACTGGTGGCCGTAAGGTGCGATTGATCCGGACAGGTCGCGCGGTATTTTGCATCCACCGGCGTGGGAAATTGCGAAGCGACTTCAGCCGTCCAGGGCTGACCCGGAGCCACCAACGCGACTTTGCATCCCGCCTTCGGCTGCTGCACGACGGCTGAATCAGTGGCGGCATCCCAGGCGAAGGGAGACTCCGCGTGCAGGAGGAGCGACACCTTTTTCGGTTCGGACAAACGGACACGATCGCGAGTCACGAAATACCGCTGATCCACCATGACAACATCGCGTCGCGCCTCGGCCACAATCGGCTTTTCCTGCAGGGTATTGTAGGCCTCGGCGGCATCGCCTGCGGTCCAGACCATACGGTTTCCCACCTCAAAGCCGATGATCTTTCCCCGCGCGTCCTTGACCTGTGGTTTCTGTCCCTTGCCATCGATGAGGATGGCGTTCTTCGACACCGTTTGCTGGGTGAAAGCCTTGTGGTGCGGCGAGCGGTGGTATTCGCGATAGCCGGAGTTGATCAGAAGATTTTCCCCCCACGCATTGAGAATGAAGGAATTCTGGTCGGCGTGACTGTGGCTGTAGGAGCCATACGGACTCGACTTGAAACTAAGCATGATGTCCTCCGCTGGATGGCCCAGAGCGGAATGCAGTCCGACCCAGCCAACATCACGAAACCAGCGCGCAGGTGGCAGATCAGCCAGCGGCTTGGCGGCCGGGAGCGGTTCCTTGCGCGTGGCGTAATCGCGCAGGATGTATTCAATGCCCGAGGGATAACGTTCGTCGAAAAAATACAGGCCCTGCGATTCCAGCGAACGCTCCTCTTTGTTTTCCAGATCCGCGTAGGAGCGAAGATAGCCATCCTGAAAACGCCGGGCGAGGCGCTCGACGGTTTGGGCGACGATGGGCTCTAGATTGAATTTGCCGGCATTGGGTGTGTCGCCGTAAGCGGTGTGTTTGTAGGGCTGCACAAAGTAGACCGGGAAATAGCCGGTCTGCCGCCAGAAAGGATTGGCGTAGGCCTCTGGGCTGCCGATGGCGCAAAGGGCATCCTGATATCGCGCATGTTCGAGATTGCCCCGCCAGTAGGCGGTCCCCTCACCCCATCCTCCATCGTCGCCACCCCACGGCGGAAACTGGTTTTTGTAAAAGGCATTGGCGTAAGCAACCCATTCCTTCGCCTCGGGCAGGTCGTCGTAGAGCGCGAGGCCGGCCAGACCGGTCATGGACATGAAACGCACCGCGTGGCTGGCGGCATCCTCTTCGATGGAGTTGCGTTTGACGTCCTCGGTCTTCTTCTTGATCAGGGCGAAGGAGTCGTTGCCGCGGCGACGGAAGGAATCCAGGACCTCCTGTTTTTCCGCCGGAGTCAGCTGGTCGCGAATCTGGTCGTAAACAAAGGGCAGCTTGCGCCAGAGCCGGAAGTGAGCCTCATCATTGTAAGAGATGCGGGTGGCCCCGTCGTTGCTCCAGCGGCACCCCGCGAGAAGAAATTCCTTCGCCTTGGCCAGATAAGCCGGTTCGCCGGTGACTAGCCAGATTATCGTGGCGGCCTCGGCCGTACCGGCGAGTTGATTGCAGACGCTTTGGGCCGCGCGCCATTTGTTGACCATGTCACCCTTGCGCTTTTTGGGGTCGGGATCGCCGTACTCCTGCGGCTCCGTGGGCGGCTCGGCCTTGAGCCACTTTTCATCGAATTCCTTTTTAAGCTGGGCGTAAAAATCACGGCCCGGTCCGGTGAGACAGTAGTCACGAAAGGCCTCGCGCTCACCGGCGAGAACGAAAGTACGCGGAGCCTTCTCCGGCGCCTCCGCTCCACGGGCGGGTCCATGCGAAATCAGCAGGAGACCAAAAACGGCAGTGAGAAAAGTTTTCATCGTTGGCCAATTGAAGGGATCGCTGGATGCCGGATCTCCCAGGTTTCACCCGTGGCATTCGCCAGAGCCAAACAACCTGCGGCTGATTCCCGGATTGTCCAAGGGACAATTTTTTCCTCCTTCGGGCCAGCCCAGGAAAGCGCGAGGAGATCACCCTCGCCGTCCAGCCAGTCTGTTTGCAGAAAGAGGGTGAGACTGTGCGGAGCCAGGATGTGAGCCCTCAGATCACCCGTGGCAAAACGGTGTCCGAGAGAGGAGAACCCGAGCACTGCCTGCAGCGCGGTGGCATGCGTTTCGCCCTGTGCCTGGGCCAAGGTGAGATCGCCAGAGGTGAGATCGCCAGCCTGGTGCAGCAAAGAAGCATCCGAGGCGGAGAGGCTGTAGGCGCCGAGAATCAAGCGGGTGGATTGGTGGACATGATAACAATGCAGATGCAACTGCCATCCCCCACGCCACCAGAGGTGGCTTTCGACCTGGGCATTGAACTGGCTGAAGCGGTCGCCCAAGGCGTAAACGCTGCTGATGTGATCGTCTTCAACCTCGAACGGATGGCTGGATTGCCGCCCAAAAAGAGTGCCGTCTGCGGCCTCGGCGGTGAGAGAAGCGTCGAGCGGGTAAGGGCCATCCTTCGGTTTGACCTCCATCCCAATGCCTGTTCGATAGCTGAGTTTTCCCCATTTGTAAGCGCCGAACGCGGTATTGCCGCCACAAATGCTCGAGGCGGCATTGAGCAGTTCGACTTCGCCCCGCACGGAACGAACGACCATGCCTATCTGCGGGATGGCATGCGTGTTGTCACCTTCCTCGCTGGGAAGAGGTCTTTCGCATTCCGTCCAAAACGGATCGTCCGGCCCCAGCAACAAGGGAGCCAATCCCTTCGCCGCCCAATAGGTGGAACCGGCACAAGAATAGGCTTCGGTGAGCGCGGGAAATTCATCGGTCCAGCCAAGGCTCAAGGCACCCTGGCGTTGCTGGATATTTCGATCGAGGAAAAAGCGGAGATTTTGCGTGCAAACCCGCCGGGCCTGGCCGGGCGCGAGCGGCGAAACACCGCATTTCGCCGCCAGGGCAAAGGGGGCTGATGCTGCGAACCGATACGTCATGGAACGCCCAAAGGGAACCGGTTCGCCGCTGGCCGCAAAGAAACGCAGGTAGTCCGGAAGAAAGGCATAGGTCCAATCGGCCCAACGGGCGGCGCGGGACGGATCAATGTCACGATAAAGATGACCCCACCAAAGACCGTAATAGTGGAAGGCGTAGGCGTTATAGTGGTCGATGGATTCATTCATGCCATCGATGAACCACCCTCCCCCGAGATGCATGCCTTCCATGATGTCCATCCAACGCAGGATGCAAGCCCGGTCGGCGGCCGCCCCGTATCCGTGCTTGAGCAAAAAGCTGAGCGGAAGCACACCGAAAAAAAGGTGGTTATTCCGATGCAAGCCCACCCCACGGACACTGCCCAGCCAGCGGGCGATCTGGGCGCGCTCTTTCTGCTCAAGCGGTTCCCACAACCAAACGGCCGCTTTCTCCATCGCGAGCACGAGCGCGCCCATTTCAACGGTGTGCTGGTGAAAATTCGTCGTCGGTCCCCAATAGTGCGTGCTGGATGGATCAGTGCCGAGAACGAGCCCACGACGAAACCAAGCGGCAACCTCCGCACGGGACAACTGCTCCTCCCCGCTGGACTCGGCCATCAGCCAATGACTCGCCCAAAGACAGGGGCGGGCAAACGATTCCAGACGATCCGCCGCCGCACCGTGATTGCTGACCTGGCCTTCGATGGGCAGATCGGCCCGGCCGTCCTCCATAAGACCCACCAGAGGCCGCAGCAGGCTCTCGGCCGTGCGCGTCCAATAGCGGTAGGCAGCGGGAAACGGTTTCACTGCCGGGGCAATGGTTGCGGAGGACATAATCAGAGCCAGCCTTTTTCCTGGCAGACGGCCAGGGCGGTCGAAAGCGAAGGCAGATAAGGATGCCACATTTTTTCCCATTCGAGGGAAACGGTTCCGACGAATCCATCGCGGGACAGAACCTCCAGAACGGCGGAAACGGGCATTTCTCCTTCGCCGGGCAACACGTAGGTGAACGGGTGTCGCGCGGAAGGAACTCCCACACTATCCTTCACGTGAACGTGCCGCACATGTGATGCCAGGACAGACCATGTCTTCCCGGGAGCTTCGCCTCCGAGACGCCAGGTATGATGGCTGTCCCAAATGAAATTCACCGGTTCGTCGAGGAGATCGAGCAACTGTCGGCAGGGCACAGAGGCAGAGAAGGCATCATGCGTCTCCACCAGCAGGTCAGCTCGCCAGCCATGTTTCTCTTTCTCCCGCCGCCAACGCTGCACCACCGCGACCGCGACCTTGTAGTCCTCGGCCGTGAGGGGCGTGCCCCAGGTCCCGCCGCCAAAGACTCGCAACCAGGGAGCCTCCAGATCCTGGGCCAGCCGGGCAAAGGCAAACAACTCCTCCCACTGCGCCGCAGACGAGCCAATGAGCTTGAAAGAAGTGCCAAGAACACGCGGACTGAGATCGCGCTCATGCAGATAGTCGCGCACCCCGCTCCATCCGCCGGGAAAGGCGGCTAGGAGAACCGGCAAGTCGGTGCGATTCTCCAGCGTGCGCAGTTCGAGATAAGGAACATGAAACCGGCGGGCGAGCGCCGCAGTTTCTGCCAGGGATAGCTCCGGACACCCTAGCGTGGAAAAGCACGACAGCCCGGTGAGCAGCGCGGGAAACTCTGGGCGGGCGAGAAGAGCCCCGGTCTCAGGTGGTACGATCATAGATGTCGAGCGTGATCTCCGCTTCCAGCGGACGCCCCGCGAGATAACGTTGGAGATTATTGCAACACAGCGCGCCGCTGTCGCGCCGGCGGTCCTTGGTTGGGCCGCCAAGATGCGGAAGCAAGGTCACATTGGGCAGACCCCGCAAGGGTGAATCCGTCGGCAAAGGCTCGACTTCATAAACATCAAGCGCGACCTCGATGTGGCCTTCTGCCGCCACCCGGGCCAGCGCGGCCTCGTCCACAATGGCTCCACGGCCCACATTCACAAAAATACCACCGGGGTGGATAAGACGCAGCATCTCCTCCGTCACGGAATGGTAAGTCTCGGGCGTGCTCGCGGCCAGTTCCACCACGATATCGTGACTGGCGAAAAGCTCCTCGAGCGATCCGCAACGCTTCACTCCGTAGCGGGAAAAAACCTCATCCGGCACGCCGGGCGAATAAGCCGAAATGGAAACGCCGAAAGGCCTCAGCAGGGGCACTAACTCCCGCGCGATGGACCCAAACCCATGGAGGCCGATCTTTCGTTCGAACAGGCTTTCCGTCACCACGGCGTACTTGTCCTTCCACTGACCTTCGCGATGCATGGCCACGGCCCAGTAGGAACTCCGGCGCAGCGCGGACAGGGTCAACAGGAGTGCGCACTCCGCCACGGTGCGGCTGACGGAACAGCCCCAGTTTGTCACCTTTAACCCGCGTTCGATAAGGGAACGAGGGACCAGGCTCCGTACAGAACCAGCCAGATGGCAGACATAACGCAACTCGCCTTCCCCGCCAACGGGCAGATCCTCCGGGAGAGGCGGTGTCGACCAGCACGACATCAGCACTTCGGCCCCGCTTTCACGCAAATGATCCGGCAGCTTTTTGCAATTTTGCAGCGGGAGCGGCAGGTTTTCGAAACGAAATGGAAGTTGCTGCACACAGGTGCGCAGTTCGCCAGGAAGGAAGTCGCTCCATTCAAAATCATTCAGGGCGGCAAGAAGAACAGGAGGGGGGTTGGCCATTACGATATAATAATTATTATATGTGTGCACAATTATTGCAAGCGCTCTTTGCCAGAAAATTGCGGCCTGCTATAGAAGATGCAGATGAAGAAGGTTCGTATCTCCCAGCAGCAGATCGCGCGCGATCTGGGGCTGTCGCAAACATTGGTTTCGATGGTGCTGAATGGACGGCGCCACGGAGTTTCCGAGGAATCGTACCGGCAAATTTGGAGCCACGCCCGGCGGGTGGGCTATAAACCCAAGGGCATGAGCCCGGAACTGGCGGAAGACGGGCAGACCGTGACCGTCGGATTCATCCTGCGCTCCGGGCTCAAACTCTACAGCCAGAGTCCGTTCTTCGGACATGTGCAGCACGGCCTGCACGAAGCGCTGGTCGCCCACGGGGTTTCCCTCGTGTATCTCGGCACGGAGGATCACCTGGATGTGAAAAAATTGAAGGAGCTTTATGGCGACCGGAAGGTCTTCCGGGGCTTGGTGGTTTTTGGCGAGGTCAAGCGGCCCTTCTTGCATGCTCTGAAGCAACTCGAGCCCCGCGTCGTCTCGGTTTCGGCCCAATATCCCGGCCTTTGCCATTCGGTGGTCTACAATGAGGAACAGGCGGCGGAAATGATCGTGCAGCATCTGGCGGACCTAGGACACCGGGAGTTTGCCTGGCTCGGCGGCAGCCGTGGCATGCAACGGCCCCTGCGCCGTCTTGAGGCCACCATGAGCGCGTTGCGCCTGCGCAATCTGACGATCAACCCCAAATTTATCGTGGAAGTGGATGACGCCGATCGACTGGAGGGACGCCAGGCCGCGGAATTAATGTTGAAGGCGGCCGGCCGTCGCCATCGCCCGACTGCCTGGATTTGCTACAACGGCACCATGGCCCGCGGCGCCGTGAATTACCTCCTCCAGCAGGGCTTGAGAATTCCCGAGGACATCAGCGTGGCGACCTTCGACCGCACCCGCCTGTGCGAGGAGGAGCATCCCACCCTGACGGGAGCCAGCGTGGCGCCGGAGGAACTCGGACGCGTAGCCGCCGAGGTTCTGCTGAAGAGCAGCGGGGAAACACGGGAGATGTTTTCCGACATGGTGCTGGCCTCTGAGTTGATTCCCCGGGAAAGCACCGGCCCGGTGCACAATGCCAAGGCCGCCGCGCGGGCGGCTCTTAAGGATTAAAGTTTCGCCCTTCCCAAGACGCCTTCGTGATACTCTCGCGATCCTTGAAGGAAATCGTGCTCACGTGCCCGTCGGCATACAGCATGTTCATCTTGTTATCGTGCCGAAAATCAAGGTTCGCGGTGGCCGCCGGGGTGGCGCTGTCCAGATCCGGACTGACTTGGCTCCAATTGAGGGAACTTTGGCACGACCCTCCGGAGCCTACCTGCTTGCCTTCCGTCACCAGGATGGTCTGAGCCGGCCGATCCAGCATCACGAAAGACCTTGCCGGTCCGCTGGTGGCGCTTCCGTTGTTTGCCGAAGAAGTTGACGAAAAATAGAACAATGCGGCGCTGCTATTATACGAACTCGAGATCTCGCTGTTCGCCACGCCATCGTATTTCGCCGAGGGGCAGATGAAGACCTGATTTTGCTGCGCCGTAAGGCTGTTGCCGCGTTGCGGGAGATAGGGCCCCAGTTGCTTGCTCCACATCTGATCCCCGGCTAGACCGGACTCCGCCGCCTTGATCGTGGGGCGGGGCATAAGACCGTTGTTCTCTCCGACATAGGTGACGAAGCCCACGCTGACCTGCCTCAGATTCGAGATGCATTTGGCATCCTTGCCGCGGTTGCTGACACCCTTCAGGCCCGACATGACGAGTGCCGCCAGGATGCCCATGATGGCTGTCGTGACCAGGATTTCCACCAAGCTGAAAGCACGACGACAAATTCGCTGGGGAGACGAAAGGGGGGCTCGCATGAAAGAAAGTTAAAAACTTTTGCTTGAGAATGCAACTAAAAATATAATAATTATTAAAGATTCCCCATGCTCACTCTCTCCACTCCCCCATTGCGTCTGGCGCCGAACTATGTCTGGCGCAGCTATCGCGGCGGAAGTCAGTTGCGGGCGTTTCGCGGCCAGGCCGGAACCAGTGATGATCACTTTCCCGAGGACTGGCTCGCCTCGACCGTACGGGCCCGCAATGGAGAGAATTCCCAGGGGCCCAATGAAGGACTCAGCCCGGTCCCATGGCAAAAGGAAGATTGCCGCCTGGCGGACTTGCGCAGCCAGGCTCCCGAATATTTTTCGGGCCGTGAGGATTTCGGTGTTCTGCTGAAATTATTGGATTCCGCAGAACGCCTTCATATTCAGGCTCATCCGGATGACGCATTTGTGCAAAAACGACTGGGCGGCACCTTCGGGAAAACTGAATGCTGGTATGTCCTCTCCACCCGGGAAACAGATGCCTCGGTCCTGCTCGGCTGCCAGCATCCGCCCCAGCCGGAAGAATGGGAGCGCCTGATCCAGGAGCAGGATATTCCGGGCCTGCTGGGTTGTTTTGAAAAGATTCCGGTTCGACCGGGCGATTGCTTCATGGTTCCCGCCGGTGTACCGCACGCCATTGGAGCCGGAGTTTTTTTGCTGGAGCTTCAGCAACCCAGCGATTGGGTGGTGCGTTGCGAGTTCACCGTGGGCGATCATACTCTGCCTCAGGAAGCGCGGTTCATGGGGCTGGAACTGGCGGATTGCCGGGAGATTTTCGACCTCAGTCCGTACGGCCCTGACGCGTGGCGGCAAAGCCCGCGTATACTTGCCAAGTCAGCCGGCCATCTTGAAGAAGAGATCATAGAGCCTCGGCATCAGGGCTTTTTCCAACTTCGCCGCCTGCGCGGCAGCGGCTCGGCCGCCTTCTCTCTCCCCCAATCTGCCGTGATTGTCATGGTGGCGGGTGAAGGGCATTTGCACTATGCTGGAGCCCGGACTCACCTGTGCAAAGGCGACACCGTCCTCCTCCCCGCCTCTCCCCAGGAAGCCACTTGGACCCCCTCCAACTACCCATGGGAATTCCTCCTCGCCTCCCCCCCTATTCTATGAAATCCCCCCTCCTCCTTCCCCTGCTTTTCACCGCCCTGGCCAGTGCCAGCGCGCAAGACCATATCGCCAATGGTTCGTTTACCGGCCAGACCGCCGGCACCGCGCCGCAAAAACCTTGGATCGTTCCCTCGCAAGTCACGGAAGCCAGCGACGTCGCCGTGACCGTCGAAACCCTGCCGGGTGCAACCGACGGAAAGCTGTGGCTGAAGCTGGCTGATGCCAATCCTTCGGTGCCGACGGGTGTGCTGCAGAATTTTTCCGAGATCAAAAATGGGAGACTCTCGCTTAAGGTTTATTTTGAGCGGGTCGGGTCGGCCTTCGGGGTCTATCTCGGCGCGCCCAAGGTTTCCTCACCGGAAAGCCGCATCATCGACTTCAAGGTGCTGAAAGGCGGGCGGCTCAGCCTCGGCAATGCCGGCGCCCGTACCGTCTCTGATTTCGCCTTCACCGCGGGGAAAGTCTACCCGCTGGCTTTTGATTTCCAGACCAACGCGGATGGCACCAAAATTTCCTACAATGTGACGCAGGAGGATACCGGCGAATCGCTGGGCTCCGCCGAAGTCGACGCACGCGCCCCCATCGGGGGCCTGCGCATCGCCACCGACAGCGGTGATGACCAGACCATCGTTTACGTATCCGACATCGCTCTCACCGAAAAAAACTAATCCCATGCTCTCCCCTTACGACTATCTCGTCATCACTTTCTACTTCCTGTTCATGATCGGCGTCGGCTGGTTTTTCCGGCGCTTCAGCAAGAACAGCAGCGAATATTTCCGCGGGGGCGGGCAGATGACCTGGTGGCTGGTCGGAGCCTCGGCCTTCATGTCCTCGTTCAGCGCGTGGACGTTCACCGGCGCGGCCAGCATCGCCTACAAGGCCGGGCTGGTGATCATGGTGATCTACTTCTGCAACGCCATCGGCTTTGTCCTGAACTACACACACTTCGCTCCGTGGTTCCGCCAGATGCGCGTGATCACCGTCATGCAGGCGGTCCGCACCCGGTTCAGCAAAGGCAACGAGCAATTTTTCACCTGGCTGCAAATGCCGGTGCAGTTGCTCTACGCCGGCATCTGGCTGTTCGGGCTGGCCATCTTTTTCTCATCGGTCTTCAAGGTGAACCTGGCGGGAACGATCATCATCACAGGAGTGGCCGTGCTGCTCATGTCGGCCATCGGCGGTTCGTGGGCGGTGGTGGCGGGGGATTTTCTCCAGGCCTTGATCCTGATGCCAATCACGGTGGTGGCAGCCTTCCTGGCCCTGCGCGAGGTGGGCGGCATCGGTGCACTGCTGGAAAAGGCGCCTCCCTCTCACCTCGACCTCACGGGATCGGCCTTCGTCGAGTACGGCTGGTTCTGGGTCGCCGCGATGGTGATTAACAAGATATTTGTGCTGAACAATATGCAGGATGCGGCGCGCTATCTCTGCGTGAAGGACGGCGCGGCGGCGCGCAAAGCCGCCATCATGAGCGCCATCCTCTTTGTGGTCGGGCCGATCATCTGGTTCATCCCGCCCCTCGTCGCCCGTGTCCTTTATCCCGACCTCAGTGAGATTTTGCCCGGCTTGGCAGACCCATCCGAGGGCGCTTATGTCGCCATCGCCATGAAAACGATGCCCGCGGGCCTGATGGGGTTGCTGATCACCGGTATCTTCTCCGCGACGATGTCGTCGATGGATACGGGTCTAAACCGCAATGCGGGTGTGTTTGTTAAAAACGTCTATCAGCCGCTCTTCCGCCCGCATGCCTCCGAGAGGGAATTGGTCACGATCGGCAAAGCCGCGACGATCGTCATGGGCCTGCTCGTCATCCTGATCGCGCTGGTCTACAGCTCCTGGAAGAACCTCGGCCTGTTCAAGCTGATGCTGAATTTCACCTCCCTGGTGGGCATCCCTTACAGTATTTCGCTGCTCTGGTGTCTGGTGGTGAAAAAGACGCCGCCCTGGTCTGGCTGGTCGACCGTCCTCGTAAGCCTGCTGGCTTCACTACTGGTTTCCAATGGGCCCGACTGGATGTGGATGCGCAATCTGCTCACGTCGTTCGGCATTGGCGGGCTCGCTGATTGGGTGAAAACGCACGACTTCGTCGCCGCTAATGTTTTCATCATCGGTACGGGTTCGGCGTGGTTCTTCTTCACCAAGCTTTTCTACGACCGCACTTCACCGGCCTACAAAGCCCAGGTGGAAAAGTTCTTCCATCAGATGCATACGCCGGTGGATTTCGCGAAGGAGATCGGTCAGGAAACCGACAGCAATCAGGCGTCCGCCTTGTCCCGGCTTTGCATCGTCTACGGCGCCTTCATCTCACTGCTGGTGCTCATTCCTAATCCCATGATCGGCCGCGCCTGCATCCTGTTCTGCGGTCTTGCGCTGTGCGGCACGGGCTGGCTTTTGCACCGCAGCATAAAGCGTCCGGTGGTCACAGAAGACAAGACCTCCGCGCCGCTGCCAGTGGAGACCTGAATGCAGGAGGGAAAACTGGCGGGCCGCAAAGCTCTTGTCACCGGCGGGGGGCAAGGCCTTGGCGCAGCCATCGCCCGGAAACTAATCGATGAAGGTTGCGAAGTAGCGGTTCACTATTTTTCCAGCCGCGACGGCGCGGAGGCCATGGTGAAATGGGCCCAAGAAGCCGTGCGAAAAGCCGCGAATTTTTCCGCGGACCTGACCAATCCTGTGGCCGCCGAAGACCTGGTGGCACGAGCCACGGAATTCCTCGGCGGACTGGACATCCTCGTCAACAATGCGGGCGATCTGGTGGAGCGGCGGCATCTCGGGGACCTGGACCCGGCCTTCTGGTCGCGGGTGCAGGACATCAATGTGAACTCGCTGGTCTGGGTGACGCGCGCGGCGGTGCCGCACCTGGCCCGGTCTCGCGATGGGTCGAGCATCATCAACCTGGCCTCGCTGGCCGGCCGCAAAGGCGGGCATCCCGGTTCACTAGCGTACTCCACGGCCAAGGGTGCCGTGATTACATGGACCCGAGCCCTGGCCACCGAACTCGGTCCGCAAGGCATACGGGTCAACGCCGTGGCACCGGGCTTGATCCTTGGCACGAATTTTCATCAGACCCATACCACGCCGGATTCCGCCGCAGCCACCGTCGGTCAGATTCCACTGGGGCGGGCGGGATCGCCGGATGACGTGGCGCGAGCCGTGGCCTACCTGGCGTCGGAATACGATGGATTCATCACCGGCGCGACTCTCGACATCAACGGTGGTGTCTATTCCGCGTAGCGACTAGCCGAGATTGAGAAGACTCAAATGACGGTCGAAATGTTTCTCGACCAATTCGTCATGCAAGGCGGCATTTTTCTCGATGGTCTCTAGGATGGCCGCCTTAAAATCCTGGCCGTTGGCCCGCATGCCCCTGGTCAAAACGGACCCAAACGTGACATGAAGCAATTGGCGACCGGCGCGTTCGTCCAAATAAAGACGCTCCGTTTCCGCCGCCGACGCCTTGGCGATGGCCGCGACCTCGGCTTCGGTGGTGGAGATGTGATAGCTGGCGCGGTCTATGGCGAAACGTTCATGCGAGTAGGAGGCGATCTCCGCAAAAAGTTTGGGATCGGCGCGGCAGACCGCGCGCAGGGCCTCCAGATAGCTGGTCCCAGCGGTTTTCACGTGCAGCAGATCTCCGCAGATGCGCCCGATGGCGGGATAGACGGTGAATTTGTCCGATCCGCTGTGGATACTGATTTTATAGGGCCCAAACTGCTTCGCAATGGCGAGGTGAAGCTTGAGCTGACGCTCGAATTCGGCCAGGTCGCCCTTGTAGTCGACGCCCTTCTCGAATTCCCCGACGAAGCGCGGGGCCAGGCTGACGATTTTGACGCCGCGGCGCTGGAGCTCCCGGGCGACAAAAAGATGCTCAAGCGGAGTGGTGGCGAAATCGGTCTCGTCCACCGAGATTTCGATATCGGCACTGGCCTGATGCCGGAGAATTTCCGCCGCCATATTCGCACTGTGGGCAATGGCGCGCCCGTATTTGACGGCGGCCCGTAAGAGACTCTCTTCATCGAACGCCAGCTTTTGCTCCCCCAGATCGAAGGATTGTCCAAGATAGTCAGCGGCACGAAACAACTTTTCGCGCTCGATCTGTCCGGCGAGAGATTTCACCACCGGCGCCTTCATGGTATCGGCGTCGTTATTGACATAGGAAGACGGATCAATGGTAAAAAAACCGAAGCCCGCCGCCGCGGTATACTGCACATCCTCGGGAGTCTTGAGGTGGTCGGCATCAGCTCCCCACAGGCCATCGTAACCAAGCCGATCAAGAGCCTGGCGAGCCGCCGCCATGACCTCCTGCGGGGCGCGGGCGGTCCGGGTCATCTCGCGAATGGATTGCTGGGCAAAAATCGGAGTGAAGTCGCTTTTACGGGCCGCCGCCAGGTGACCGGGGGTGGCGACACCGAGCCGGTCGCCGAATCCGAACGATTTCTTGAGACCGATGGGTTGGGGATGGGACATGGCCCGACTTAAGCGCACGTTGCCGAAAATCGAAAAACAATACACCTAGCCGACGATTGATGGTGATTGATATTGCTAGACTTCCGCCTTCGGCGGCTCAGGCGCCGTGGCCCGCAAAATCCCTTCGGCCAGATGGACAGGAAGATCATCCATCATCGACTGGGCGAGACGGTAGCCGGGCTGATCCACATTCTTCGCGGCGAGGCGAAATTGCTCCGCGATGCGCAGGCGGGCGGCCCGGCAGAAATAAACGGCGAGATCCGCCGTGGACGTGCTGTCGGAATCCGCGCGATCAAGCATGGTCTGCGTACGAACCAGCACGGCAGACATGGCAAAAAGTTCCGCGCCGATATTGACGAAGCGTGAGAGCAGAAGCTGCCTTTTTTCCAGTGCCGGACCATACCGTAGCATCTGATGAAACAGACGGCGGGCCAGGCGGTGGGAGGCCGAAGCACACCAGCGGACATGAGGCCGCAAGCGCCGGTCGAAATTTCCACGCCGAGACAGATGCGGCAGAAGCATCGCGGGATACCAATGGCTGTAGAATCCGGCCGCCCGCACGGCAGAAAAGACACGGGCCGATTTGGGCAGACGCCGGTCGAGCACCGGTCCACCGATCTTTAAATGCGGATCGAGGGCCTCTCGTGCAATAAACAGGCGCATGATTTCGCTTGAGCCTTCGAAGATCAAATTAATGCGACAATCGCGCATCATGCGCTCGACGGGATCGGGTGACTCTCCGCGCTGCCGTAGCGAGGCAACGGTCTCGTAGCCTCGTCCGCCGCGGATTTGCATGGTGTCGTTGGCCATGCGCCAGGCCCATTCGGTGGCGAGCATCTTGCAGATGGCAGATTCGAGGCGAAAATCCGTCTTGGCGCGATCCACCAGCGCGGCGGTAAGGAGAGTCATGGACTCCATCGCGAAGGCATCCGCCGCCATGTCGGCGATCTTGCCCGCAATGGCGGCGTGTTCCCCGATGGGTTTGCCCCACTGCACGCGCTCCTTCGCCCAACGGGTGCTAATCTCCAAGCTTCGTTTCGCCAACCCGACACAGGCCGCCGGCAGGGTGAGGCGACCGGTGTTCAAGGTGGTGAGGGCGACGCGGAGACCCTTGCCTTCGGCTAACAGGATGTTTTCGCGCGGCACATGGACATCGTGAAAATCGATCACGGCATTGTAGAGCGCGCGGAGGCCCATGAACCGGCAGCGCTGCACGACCTTCACCCCCGGCCAGTCTGTCTCCACGATAAAGGCCGTGATCTGGTTCTTGGGGCGGCCGTTGACCATCTTCGGGGGTGTCCTGGCCATCACCACGATAACACCGGCGCGTGTGCCATTCGTGCACCACATCTTGCGGCCGTTCAGAAGAAAGCCATCGGCAACCGGCTCCGCATGCGTTTCCATGCGGGCAGGATCGGAGCCCACCCCGGCCTCGGTGAGGGCGAAAGCCGAAATCTCCCCTCGGGCCACGCGCGGCAGGTATTTTTGCTTCTGCTCCGCGGTGCCGAAGTGCAGCAGAGGTTGCGGTACGCCGATGGATTGATGGGCGCTCAACAACGCGGTGAGATTGCCGCAATAACCGCCGAGGAGCATGGCCGCACGACAGTAATTTGTTTGGGAAAGACCCAGGCCGCCGTATTTGGTCGGAATCTTGATGCCGAATGCGCCGAGCTGCGCGAGTCCCTCCATGACTTCATCCGGAATTTCCCCGGTCTCATCGATCTCGTCCGGGTCCACGTGATCACGAAGGAAGTTCTCAAGCCTTTCCAAAAAGGCATCGCCCTGGTCGCGATCCTCCGCGCTTTGTTCGGGAAAAGGCTGGATGCGGGCGAGATCAAAGCGCCCAAGAAACAAGCCGCCCGCAAAGGTGCGCTCCATGGCTGCACTTTCGCGCGCGGCCTCGGTCGCTTCGAGAGCCGCCCGCTCGCCTTCGGACATTCGCGACGTATCGATGGTGGAATTTTCAGTCGTCATAAAACCGGTGGTGTTGCGCGCTCATTTCCAAAAGCTTGACGCAGGGCGCGAAATGTCGGTGGCCCGAAGCGGCGATCCGAGTCAGTTCGGCGGTGACATTTTCGATGCCGATC
Source organism: uncultured Chthoniobacterales bacterium (assembly GCA_964445975.1). Taxonomy (GTDB): domain Bacteria; phylum Verrucomicrobiota; class Verrucomicrobiia; order Chthoniobacterales; family Terrimicrobiaceae; genus CAYUMP01. The sequence goes on from CAYUMP010000017.1 coordinate 64,675, forward strand.
GCATCAGCGTGACGTAGCGGACCGCCCCGGAATGGCGGGAAGCCCGTACCCATGATCATGGCAAAATCCACTTCTGCCGGCGTATCGACGATGTCCTCTTCCAGGCAACGGGTGGCCTCGTTGATCATCAGGAGCACCATGCGCTGCTGCAGCTCTTCAAGGGTCAGTTCCGCGGCGGCGTGTCCTGATTGAAATTCCAAAACCTCGCGATTTACACCCGCTTCACGACCCTGACGGTAATAGTAAAATCCACGACCGGCCTTCCGGCCCTTCATCCCCTCGGCCAGCAGGCGGTCGAAATAGGCGGGCAACCTAAGACGGTCGGGAAAGGCGGCACAAAGCGTCCGCGCCACGTCAGCAGCGACATCGAGCCCGACCTCATCAAGCAGACGCATCGGTCCCATGGGCAAACCGAAGTCGAGCATGCCTTCGTCCAGCGCCTCGATGCGGACGCCTCCCTCGAAGAGATTCGCCGCCTCCAGCAGATACGGCAGCAGGATGCGGTTCACCAAAAAGCCAGGCCGGTCCCGCACGACAACCGGCAGCTTGCCAATGCGCTGAACAAAGGCGACCGCTGTATCGATGGCGGCATCGGAGGCGAGATCGGAGCGCACGACTTCGACAAGCTGCATGCGGTGCACCGGATTGAAGAAATGCAACCCCACCAGGCGTTGGGGGTATGTGAGCGCACGACCGATTTCAGCAAGCGATAGCGCCGACGTATTGGTGGCGAGAACGGTGTCGGGGCGGGTACGTCCCTCCAGATCGGCAAAGATTTGCTGCTTTGGCTCCATGCGCTCGACCGCGGCTTCGATCACAAGATCAACGGCCGGCATGGGCACGGGCACATCGGCGGGAGCGATGCGATCCATTCCCGCACGGGCCTCCACGGAGGACATAAGCCGGCGGCGCGTGGCTTCGGAAAAAAGCCGCTCCGCGCGTTGCAGGCCAAGGGCGACCTGAGGGGCGTCAACGTCACGCAAAAGAACATCCAAACCGCGGGCAGCCAGCCATTGGGCGATACCTGCTCCCATAACGCCTGCACCAACCACGGCGGTATGCCGCACCGGCTTGGCCTGCGGGGCCGGGCGATGCCGGGCTCGATCCTGCAAGCCAAAGATACGAAGGAGATTTCGGCAGGCATCCGTGTCAGCCAGATTCAGGATGGCATCGCGTTCCGCCATCAGTGAACGCGGGACGGAGCGGGAGAGCGATTTCGTCACGACGTCGACGGCGGCGAACGGCGCAGGATAGTGCCCGCGGGTTTTTTGCCGGACGGAGCGGCGTGCCCATGCGCCAATGACCGGCGCGGCCAATGCCCAGCCAAAGACCTTGCTCGAGTGGGATGGCTTTCCCTTTTTGACGTACTTCCGGGCTAATTCAAACAGGCGCTCCCGTGGTGCCAATGTGTCCACGAGGCCGAGTTTTTTGGCCTTCGGTGCGGGCATCAAATCTCCGCGCAGGATGATCCGTAGCGCGCGCGGCAGTCCGATGAGACGGGGCAGGAGCGTTGACCCTCCCCATGCGGGAATGAGACCAAGATTCACTTCCGGAAAGCCTATGCGAGTCTCCCGGTCTCGACTGGCAATGCGGTAGTCGCAAGCCAGCGCAAGTTCCAGCCCTCCACCGGCACAGGCTCCGTGGATGGCGGCGACGGTCACAACGGGCAAGGCGGAAATTTTCGAAAAGGTCTGCTGTCCAAGCCCGACCAATTCCTCGCGGTTGCGGGCAGCCGCCAATTCCTTCAAGTCCGCCCCGGCGACAAAGACCGCCGGCTTGGCGCTCTGAAATACGACGCCACGGAGGGATTCCCGATCGGCCAAGTCATCAAGAATCTGCGCGAGAGCGCGGAGCGTAGCCGTGTCGAAGACGTTGACCGAGCTACCGGAGCGATCAAATGTGACCACCGCCACCCCATCCTCGTCCACATCCAGGCGAATCGGGGGCGCAGCCAACGCCGCTCGTGGAGTCGTCTCCGTCGTCGAGACTCGCATCACTTCATTCATAAGTTTTCCAGCCAGAGCGCTCCGCCCTGACCGCCTCCCACACACAGGCTGACCAGAGCCTGCCGCGCCTTCCGATGTCGAAGTTCCAGCAGTGCCGTGAGAACCAACCGTGCTCCGCTGGCACCCACGGGATGGCCGAGCGCGATGGCGCCTCCGTTGACATTCAAGGTCTCGTCCGGAATTGACCCTATGCCTTCACCCTTGAGTTTTCGTAAGACCGCCAGCACCTGGGCGGCGAAGGCTTCGTTGATCTCAACCAGATCCGCATCCTCGATCGTCAGGTGAAGCTTTTCGAGCAGATGCTCGATGGCAAAAGCGGGGCCAAGTCCCATGCGGTCAGGATCGCACCCCGCATAGGCGAATCCGGCAATAGCTCCAAGCGGATCGAGACCAAGACGCTCTGCGGCGGACTCTGTTCCAACGAGTAACGCCACTGCGCCATCGGTGATCTGCGAAGAATTTCCAGCCGTGACCGTGCCGGTCTCGCGTTCAAAAACCGGCCGCAGTTTGGCCAGCATGTCGAGGGACTGATGCGGACGAACACCGTTGTCGCGCACGGCGGCGATGCCGCGCATGGCATCGTAGGCGGGAATAATCTCCTCCGCGTGGCGGCTGGCTGCGGCAGCGGCGCGAAGGTGGGAGCGGAGGGCGAAGGCGTCCTGCTCCTCGCGGCTGATGGCATATTCGCGCGCAAGAATCTCCGCGGTTTCTCCCATGTTCAATCCGCTCACCGGATCGGTGAGACCGAGTTTCAGACCGGGCACCGGCACAAAATCGCGCGGCCGCAGCGCCGTAAGGGCACGGGATTTTTTCCAGGAAGTTTTTCCCGCAACCACGGCGGCGAATTTCCTGGCCGCGCTTTTCCGAAAGAGCATCGGCGTGTTGGACATGCTCTCGACGCCACCAACGAGATAGAGTTCGCCCTCACCGGCGCGAATGCGAAGGAAGGCCTGGGTGATCGCCTCGAGCCCGGACGCGCAGTTGCGCTGTACGGTCACAGCGGGCACGTGTTTGGGAATGCCGGAACGCAAAGCCACCACTCGAGCCAAATTCAACGCATCCGGCGGTTGGGCCACACAGCCGAGAATCACCTCGTCGAGCAACGCCGGATCGAGACCGGAGCGAATAAGAATACCCTGCACCACCGTGCGCCCAAGGTCCGCCGCTCCGAGCCCAGCGAGATCGGTACCGACCTTGGTAAAGGGCGTTCGCACGCCCGCAAGCACGACGATTTTCTGATTCATGATGGGTGAGGAGTCGCCGGGGCGGTCGTGCGGGAACGACGATCGACGACCTTTTGTTCCTTGAGCATTTCGCCGACCCCTTGCAGGCGCCGGATCTCGGCATTCGTATGAAATTCGATGCGGTTCGGATGGAGTTCCGCGCGCTCGAACAGCCTGCGCCCGACCTCGCGGGACAACGCGGCCTCATCGGCTCCATCTGTCGGACAGACGTGAAGGATAAGTTCGTCCACTTCGTGCGGATCGTCATTGGCCTTGCGGAGTTCTACCTGCCACGAGCCAATATTCTCCATATCGTCGAGGACGTGCTCGAGTTCGTTAAAATCGACGATCGTACCCTTAACCTTATCAAGCTGCATCTCGCGCACATCCGACCGGCGCGAGATTTTCCCGACGAGGCGGGGAACGGTCCGGCCGCAATGCGGACAAGGTTCATAGGTCAATCCGCCCTCGACGATGTCTCCGGTGCGATAGCGCAGCACACATGAGCCCCGGGCATCAAGGGAAGTGAAAACGATCTCCCCCGGTTCGCCGTCTGCCCGGACCTCGCCAGTCTGCGGATCGATAACTTCAACGATGCCAAGATCGGGATAAAGATGATAACCGGCCGACTCGGCCTCCACGGGAAAGAGACATTCGCACCAGGCAAATTTCGCCTCGGTAAAGCCATAAGTGGATATGACATTGACCGAGGGCGCACCCAGTTGAGCGGCCAGTTCATGCAGTTTGCGGCGCAGGCCGGGCGGCACTTTTTCTCCGCCGAGGACGAGCGAGCGCAGGTTTTCGCAGCGGAGGCCGTCCAGCGCCGCCTCGTGCAGGACATGATAGATAAAGGTCGGCATGCCGATGAGCACGTCCGGATGGATTTTGCCCAAGAGACGGATGTTGCCGTCGGTGCCGATGGTTTTACCCCCGCCCGAACTCAATAGGAAAATGCCGAATTCGGTGGCGGCATAGTGCGTTTGCCAGAAAGCCAGATGAGGCGCAAACGGGAACATGCTGAAAAGCCGATCGGTCGGTCGCGCTCCCGCGAGCGCCATCATGCGAAAGCCGGCGGTTTTCAGGCGGGCGATGTCATGAGCTGTGTAAAGAAAGGGCACGGACTCGGCGGAGCGGCCTGTGGTGCTGGTCATCAGGATCGGGCGAAATTCCTCCTCGAGTTCCCGTTTCACACGACCGCGACCGCGCAGGAGAGCACGCGCAATGGTGGAGGGACGTCGTACCAGTTGCTTTTGATCTGGGGTGATGACGAACTTCTTCACCTGGTCAGAACCCCCGGCCAGATCGGCCTTGGAACTGAAGGGAATCTGCGCCAGGTCGTCGAGCGATCGTATGGAATGCCAAGTCAGGCCGTGCTGCGCGAAGACTTCGCGATAGTGCGGATGAAAAGGCAGGACAATGTCCCGCAGATAGGCCCGCAGCCGCGCAGCTTGCAGGGTGCGGACCGTTTTCCTAGGCAGCGCGGGCCATGACGTGGTGAGACGAGTCGTTTTCATGATTGGAGGAATCGATGAGCGCGCGGATGGCGGGCATTTTCGCCTCAGCTTCCTCGCGCCCGAGGGGGATGTACCGTGAAGGGTTGCCGAATTCATGCCAGCGTCCTTCGCAGGTGTAGGGCCGCAAAACCACTCCTGCCTGGCGGCACGACGCCTCAGCCAGACGCGTCTGAGCGGCGTGCATACTGCGCATGAGCGTGTCAAAGGCATTGCCGCTGGCGAAGGGGTTGAGCCAGGCGTGAATCCGGCCGTGCCTCCGTTGGTTCAATTCGGCCATCTCTTGCTGGCAGGCACGGAGGGCCTCGGGGGTGACGATGGTATTGACCGCGATGACTTTCCTAATGCCCATTCCGGTGAGCACATCCACGGGCAGCGGATCACAAATGCCACCGTCGATGTAGGAAATGCCATCGAGTGTCACCGGCACGCAGACACCGGGAATGGCGATGCTGGCCAGCACGGCATCCACCACGCTCCCGCCGGAAAAAACCGTGCGTTCCAATGTGTCGAGCCGCGTCGCCACCACCCGGATCGGCCGGGCCATGTCGGAAAAATGCAGCGCCCCGATGGTTTGCTCGAGGCGCTTGCGGACGCGCTTGGTCAGCAAAAAGCCACGTTGCGGAAGGATGGCGAGGTCCATCAGGCGCCAGAGGCCGCGGTAGCCCTCGACCTCGCGAGCGAATTTCTCCATCTCGCGGCCGTCATAACCCGCACCCCACACCGCGGCGATGTAGGCACCCATGCTGGAGCCGGCGACGGCATCGACCTCGATGCCGTTTTCCTCCAGGACCTGGATCACGCCGATGTGCGCGAGCCCGCGGGCAGCGCCAGCGGAAAGAGCCAGGCCGACCTGCGTCCCGCAGATCTCGCGGCCGAGCCGCCGCAGGTTTGCCCGCAACCGCGAGTCGTCGCCCGCACTTTCGCGCAGGTAAAAATGCACCGGCCTTTTTACTGTCGCTTCAATATAGCGGCTGAGACCATGCGCATTCTCGGCAGCCTCCAGATAGACCAGCGGTTTGATGGGCACCGCCTCCAACCCCTGCGTTTGAGCCTCGCGAACGAGCAAATTTAATTCGAACAGGCTTTCGCCATCCTGCCGGAGAAGCGGATAAACCGCGTCACAAACCCGGAGGATCTCACAAAATGCCTCGCCGCTCGCCTCCTTTGCCACCTCCACGATCACGCAGGGAAATTGTTCCCGCGCATGTTTCAATCGCTGGGCCAGCGCCTCGAGCGCCCTCCCAGCGCGGCCGCTGCTGATCTGCTGGGAGTAGATCGTCGAGTAGCCCGGCACAGGCACCGGTGATCCGTTTTTTCCGACATCCGTTCCGGTGACTTGCAGGCACAAAACGGGCGCGTCGGTTTCGCTGGAGATGGTTTCCGCGAGACTCATTGCGAAGTCCGCGCAAGGAATTCCATTCGACAACGGCGTTAGACAAACAAGGTTTCCCCTGCGCCTCCCATGCTCGATGCGGCGCAAGCCAGGCCCCGGACGATCCGACCACAAGGCGCTGGCCGACCAGCGTTGAGTCAATCGATGCAGGGCTTCCCGAGGGAGGCGCAAGATGGTGCTGTCCACCATCGCGCGAATTCCGGTTTGGAAACCGGTGGGGCGTTTCGCCTCGAGCACATCGCCCGGCTGCAAGACGGTACTTTGACGGGGCAGTTCACATCGGCCCTTGAGCAGGAGGGAGACGGACGATTCCTCGGTGGAAGTCAGGGTTTTTCCGGCACGGACGTGATCGACATCGTTTCGCCGTTTCCACCAGCCCGGCCAGATTTTCGAAGGACGCTTCATTTCCGGTTGCGTTTGGCGGCGGCCAACCCGGATTGTTTGCTTTCGCGCAGACAAACCCAGGCAGTCGCCAGGTCGTCTTGTCTTGTTGACTATAAGATAGGGCGATTCCCCGCTCTGTCAAAATTCCGGGTCCGGAAAACCCGGAACTTCACGCGAAGGTGGCTTTGTTTTTCGCCAGTAGCCGGTCCGCATTCCCGAAAAAGATAGCATCCACATCCCTGCCATCCAGGCCCATCGTTTCCGCAGCCTGCCTCAAGGCGTGAAGAGACTCCAGCCCGACAGGTCGAAAACCGGAGGACGGTGGTTTTTGGTCAGCATGCTCCTTCTCTTGGAGGACCCAGCGGAATCCCCTGCCCTCGGTCTGGCAATGCCCCCGGAAATGACTCACCGGATAGTCCGTGCCAAACAGGATGCGCTCGGGTCTGAAAATTTTTAGCGCAGAAACGAAGGTCTCCCTTTCGGTGATGGCCGAAGTATCCAGCCAGATGTTCCCGCAATCCGCCACCCGAGCCAATCCCTCGCGGGCATGGTGCTGACAAAAGCTTCTCGCGATGTGCGCGAGGATCACCTGACAGCCTGGGTACCTGGCACTGAGGCGGCGCAGGGACGCGATGTTGCCTTCATCCACAATGGCCTCGTCCCGCACGATGTGCAGCATGAGTATGCCGTTCTGGCCGTTTAGATATTCCCACATCCATTCGGGGGCGTATTCCTCAATCGCGGCATTTTGTGAATCAGAACGCGCGGCAAATAAATGGTACGGCTTGATTCCGAGAAAGCGCTGCTTCCCCAGCCAGCTGGCAGCTTCAGCCGACTTTACCTCTGGCGGGCACAAAGCCAGTGCCTTCACTTCCGGGTGGCCTTCGGTCTCGGAGGCGACCCATTGGTTTGCCTCCTCCCATGATGAATTGCGCGCCGGCATGCCGAAAAGAAGCGCGCGTTTTTCGCGGCCTGGCAGCAACTCCTCCAGAGCTTCCTTGTAGCGATCTACACCTACCGTTTCTCCCGCGTCGAGATAGGAGGGCAGTTCTTGGCGAAAGTGGCGACTGGCGAGGAGATGCGCGTGGAAATCCCAGACCCTTCCGGGCACAAAACCATCAATCACCCGATCCCGAAAGGATCGTTCAGCATCGGAAAAATGATCATCAAAAACTAACATGAAACACCGGTGAGAGAGGCCCTCCCTTCCCGGATCAAAGCCATTCGGCTGTCTTTTCCAATCTCTTTTGATGGATTTTTGATCCCGGCAGGCGATCAGTCTGCGTTGCATTCGGGCTGGTTCAACGATGCCCAGGCGAAGCTGGAGGGCTTGCGTGAACGTGAAGCTTACCGATCGACGAGTTTGATATGCGCGGCAGCCGCGCGCTCACCCGCGATCTCGTCCTGCGGAACGGCCGCCTCCAGTTCGGCGATGTCGTCCCGAGTTAACACGACGTCTGCCGCAGCCGCGTTTTCCTCGAGGTATTTGCGGCGCTTCGTCCCCGGGATGGGAGCAATATCGTCGCCTTTGGCGAGCACCCAGGCGAGGGCAAGCTGACCAGCCGTGATGCCCCTCCCCTCCGCGATGGCCTTGATGCGAGCGACCAGCAGCAGATTCCGGTCGATGGCGTCGGCGGCAAAGCGCGGATACCGCTGCGAACGGGCGTCGTCCTCCGGCAGATCGGCTACGCTCGTGATTGCGCCGGTCAGGAATCCCCGTCCGAGCGGGCTGTAAGGAACGAATCCGATGCCCAGCTCGCGCAACGTCGGCAGGATTTCACTCTCCACGTCACGAACGAAAAGCGAGTACTCCGTTTGCAGGGCCGTGATCGGATGCACCTTGTGGGCTCTCCGGATCGTCGCAGGTGACGCCTCCGAAAGTCCCAGGTATTTCACCTTCCCGGCTCTCACGAGTTCCGCCATCGCGCCGACTGTCTCTTCGATCGGCGTCTCAGGGTCCACCCGATGCTGGTAATAAAGATCGATATGATCGATGCCCAGCCGGCCCAGTGACGCATCGCAGGCGGCGCGAACATGCTCCGGCCGGCCGCTGATGGCGAAATACGCCGGGTCGTCCTTCTTGCGGATGATGGCAAATTTCGTCGCCAGAAAGACCTCATCTCGCCGGTCACGGATCGTCCGGCCGATCAGTTCTTCGTTGTCGCCGATGCCGTACATGTCGGCGGTGTCGAGAAAGTTGATGCCAATATCCAGGGCACGGAGGATGGTCGCGGCGGACTCCTCGTCGTTGCGCCCGCCGTAAAACTCGCTCATGCCCATGCAACCGAGGCCGAGGCGCGAAACGAGGGCTCCCTGGGAACCGAGTTTGATTTTTTTCATGATGCTGGTGGTGGAATTTTCGTTGTGGCTACAAGCCAAGGTTGGAGAGTCCGGGGTGATCCGCCGGACGCGGGCCGGAAGGGTCCCAATGAAACTTACGATCGGCCTCCCGGATCGGCAGGTCATTGATACAGGCGTGGCGATGGTGCATCAGACCATCGGCGGCAAATTCCCAATTCTCGTTTCCGTAGGAGCGAAACCAGGCTCCGGCCGCATCGTGCCATTCGTAAGCAAAGCGCACGGCAATGCGGTCGCGGTCAAAGGCCCACAGCTCCTTGATGAGCCGGTATTCCAGTTCCTTTTGCCACTTGCGCGTGAGAAACTCGATGATGGCCCCCCGGCCCTGGATAAATTCGGAGCGGTTCCGCCACCAACTGTCGACGGTGTAGGAAAGAGCCACTTTTTCTGGAATACGGGTATTCCATCCATTCTCCGCCAGGCGCACTTTCTCGGCGCCGGTTTCACGGGTAAAGGGTGGTAAAGGAGGCCGGCTTGGGGAATTAGGAGAAGCGTTCATAGGTTTTGTTCAGGCATTCAATGAATCCTCAGAAACCGTACCGTTTTCGAAATTCGCACGAGAGCAGGCGCGGTTAATCCCTTGATTCCTTACATCGGAGCATCGGCCGCACAACGGAAGCCCAGATGTCCCGATGAGGTGTCGGGTGTATTCGAGGTGCGCGCCGAACACCGGTAGCGATTGCAATAGCTGGCATGGCAAAGGTAGGAACCACCGCGCATGACGCGCGTGTCTCCGTGGATCGGTCCCGGCGGATTTTGTCTGACTCCATGGACCGCATAGTGCGGGTCGAACCAATCATTCACCCACTCCCAGGTGTTGCCTGTCATGTTGTATAATCCATGACCGTTAGGCTTAAAAGAACGTGCCGGCGCTGTACTACGGTAGCCATCCTCACCCGTATCTTTCTTGGGAAACTCCCCCTGCCAAATATTGCAGCGGTGCTTTCCGTCCGGAGTGAGTTCATCGCCCCACGGATAGATCTTTTGTTCCAAGCCGCCCCGACTGGCATACTCCCATTCCGCCTCCGTCGGCAGTCGTTTGCTCCGCCATTGGGCGTAGGCGTGGGCGTCACGCCAGGTGAGATGAACCGCCGGATGGTCCAATCGTTGCATCTCGTGGAGAGTCAAACCGGGAGTGATCGGATGTCGCCAATCCGCACCGTCCACCCGATACCACCATTCCAGCCCAAGAACGCGGAAGTCTTTCCGCTGGCTCCTTTCGTCGGCCGACAACTGGCTCGCATGCACAAACGACCAGCCAAATTTCTCCGCCTCCGTCATATATCCGGTCGCGGCCGCAAAGGCCTCAAACTCCCTTCCAGTCACGGCACATTCATCGATCCAGAATGCATTCAGGGCCACCCTGCGCATCGGCCCTTCGCCATCGCCCGGCCAAATCTCCCGGCTTTCGCTACCCATCAAAAAACTGCTCTGAGGCAGCAGTTTCATCCCCTCGTTGGAAAAAGCCAGAGGCTCGGCCGTTACCAACGCGGACGCGCTGATCGATTCCCCCCGCGATGCCTGGGGCAGGCAACATGAACCTTCTCTACCACCTTCCTTCATATCTCCCCACCCTAGCAGAATTCGCCAGATTGTGCATTGGATGATCGCACTCCCTGTCGAATCGCTCCGCCTACCTGCCAGCCAGCCTCTTTCGGGCGAATTAAATTAAGGCTTGGGTTTTAATTCCGATGGCCAGACGAGGGTTGGCACCAGTGAGTTGATGAATGGCCTCAGACTCCAAGCAGAGATGATGTGCGAGATTCGCCTCGGCCTGTCGCATGGACATGGCTGAACCGATAAGGTGGCTGCCATCCGGAGCCCATGCAGCGAGATCGTCCTTAACCAGGACTTCCCAGCGACTGATACGGTGCCGACCTGGACCCAGACCGCTTGCCGCCATGGCGTCAGTCGTCACGACCGCCCGGTCCCCGGCGAGATCCAAATAGTTTTTTAGGGCGGGAAAAGAAATGTGAACACCATCGGCAATAAAGCAGAGCCAGAGATGTCTCCGCAGGTGGAGCGCACGTTGGACGATATTGTCGTGGCGATGCATCTGCATGGGGCATCCATTGCCGAGATGGGTGAACATCGAGAGCCCTTGGTCAATGGCGGCCTGCAGCTGATCCAGAGTGGCGTCAGTATGGCCCGCCGAAACGATGACTCCCTGGGAGGCTAGGAATCCGGTGACACCGGCTTTTTCGTCCTGCTCGGGAGCGAGTGTGAAAATGCGGAGCAGACCATCTCCGGCCTCCAGGAGTTGTGCGGCCAATGTTTGATTCGCGGAACAGACGGCATCAAGCGGATGGGCTCCCCTGTAGCCATCACGCGGACTGATGAATGGTCCCTCGACATGGAGACCGGCAATGATTTCCCGAGCTAAAGAATCACTCTGCCGCAGTTGAACGAGTCGCTTCAGCCGGGCGACCATCTTGACGGGATGTTCGGTGATGATGGTGGCGAGGATGCCACTGACGCCATCAGCCCGCAGACGCTCGCATGCAGTGTGGAGATCCTCGGCGCTGAGGTCATCTTGATTGAAATCAACGCCCCCATAGCCGTTGACCTGAATGTCGAAGTAGCTCATCCGCGGCCGTTCAGGCTTCGAGGAGCGAGGCGGAATCTGTATCGAGGAAGAACCTCGTATCCGCGTGTCGCTGCAGGATCGAGGAAGGTATGGTGTTGGTGACGGGACCCTTGATGCTGTCGCGAATGGCGGGAGCCTTCCGTGCATCCGGCGCCGTGATAATGATGATGCGAGATTTGAGAATCTGGCGGATGGACATGGAAATGGCCTGTTCCGGCACATCCTGCAAGGTAGGGAACCAGCCTTCTCCATATTGTTGACGGCGGCAGGCTTCATCCAATTTCACCACGAGGTAAGCTTGCTCAGTCTCAAAGTCTGCCGGCGGGTCGTTAAAAGCCAGGTGAGCATTTTCCCCGACTCCGGCAAAACAAATATCGATCGGGTGCCGTGAGATGATTTCGCCAAGGCGCCGACATTCGACGTCGGGATCGCCATCACCGGAAACATAGTGAAAGCTCCGGGGAGGAATCGGAAGACGGCTGTGGAACCGGTTCCAGAGGTACTTGCGGAAGGAGGCGTCATGGTTGACCGGCAGGCCGACATACTCATCCAGGTGGAAAAAGTTTACTTTCTCCCAGGCAATGTCTGTCTCCTGCAACAGGGCTTTCAGCATTTCGAATTGAGAGGCTCCGGTGGCCACGATGACATTGGCCTCATTATTTTTGGCCAACGTCTCGCGCAACAGCGCGGCGCCGCAGGCCGCCGCAGCTTGCCCGTTGACTTCAGGAGAGGGAGAAATGGTGATCTTCATAAGATGATGTTACGAGACATCAAAATTCGCAATTATGAACCTGATGTCAAATCCAAAGCGCGAAAATGGCAGTTGGCGAAGTCGGCGAAGATGCGCAAGATGAGGTGTTCATGAATCGACCAACCTTGTCCGATGTCGCCGCTGCGGCGGGCGTTTCGCGCTCGGCGGCCGCGCGGGTGTTGTTGGGGACGGGCGGCGATGGAGTGAGAGTATCAGCCGCGACGCAGGGGCGGATTCAGGTGGCGGCGAAGCGACTGCGCTATGCGCCCAATCGCCTGGCCCAGCAATTAAAAGGGGCGGCGAGCCGGACTATCGGAGTCATCGTGGAGTCAACGAATATGCCGGTCATGAGCCAGCGTCTTTTTGCACTAGAGAGTGTGGCAAGCGAGGCGGGGTATCGCTTGCTGGTAGGACAGGTTCACGGGCGGCCGGAAACCCTGCAGGCGTATATTTCGGATTTTACGGGGAGGGCGGTGGAAGCCATCTTCTGCCTGTTTGACCTGATTCCCGGAAGAGACGAGCGACTCAAAGCTTCTTTCGGAAAGTATCGCAAGGTCGTATTTCACGGGCGGCCGGCATGGAAAGGCGGTTTTGCGGTCAGGGTGGATACCCAGGCCGCCATGGCGGCTTGCATCGATCATCTCATAGCGGGAGGAAAAAAGTTTCCGGCTTTGTCGTTGTGGAATGGACAGAACGACGAACTGATGGCCCTGCGTGAGAATAGCTTCCTGCGAAGGCTGAAGAAGCATGGGCAGAAAGGGTTCGTCTGGGATGCGGCCCCGTTTGGAAGCATCCCTTCGTCCGAGGTGCTGGATCGAGGCATCGACGAAATGGTCAGGAAAAAAGGAGCGGACGCGATCATCGCCTCCAATGATGTCTGGGCGACCCGTTTCATCTTGAATCTGACCCGTAACGGGCTGCGTGTTCCGGAAGACATCGCGGTCATCGGCTATGACAATCTTGATATTGCGGAAGTTGTCAGTCCGGCCCTCACGACAGTCGACCAAGATCACCACGAATACGCCCGGCAAGCCCTGAAGCTGCTGCTTGATGTCGCAGAGGAACGAAGAATCCCCATGGACAAACGTACCCTTACAGTAATGCCGCGGTTGGTTATCCGAGAATCTTCAACATAGCAAAACCTGGAGATTGCTTGCGCAATGCTCTTCCATTTCTCACGTGAGATCGGCCGTCATGACGTGCCTCCGGGGGCGGGTTTCTCACCACCAGAAGGCCCCACGAGGGACACCTCGCCGAGGTTGTGATGGGCGACGACGGTGCCATATGTCAGGGAATCAAATAGCTGCAGTCACCTCACAAGAGCTTGGAGTCAGCCTTTCCATGGCATTGGGAACCAATCTCTGGCAGGGCCGCTCCGCTTCATGGTCCGCCGCCGCAATGGTGAAACTCCTGCCAAAATTTATTCCGGCAATTTTTTCGCCAGACCTTGCAAAAGAAAGCCCACCTGTTTTCCAGGACAAAGTTTTCCGGGCTTCGCATTGGCGGTCCAGACCTCCGGTGAGGTGATCACTGTTTGTTTCACCAAAACATCAAGGGCCTGTTCAACCGAATCGGTCTGCTCAATGACACTGGCGGATTTAATAAGCAATTCCGCCACCTTATCACCGGGAATGAAGCCGGTGTCCTTCACGTTTGCCAGCCAATAGTCCCTGTCTTCAATCACGCCTAGATTGGCGAGTTTTTCGATCGCACTCGCGACCGGCGCACTCGCATTCTCGCGCGGCTTGGGAGCGTCCAACACCATGCCATCCTTCGACAATTGAGCCCGCAATTCCGCGTAGGGCACATCCTGTACCGATGTGTTGCTTTGGATCGCGAGCCCCGCCGTGGTCGCCGCTGCTTGTGCAAGCATCATGAATACGGGTTCCATTCTCATAGATCCATAAGCTACATGCGAGGCAGAGAGGCAAATGGGCACTAGCAGATTCGTACATTCGCTCTTCTTCGGCACAATGGCGCGGAAGCTGACCTGGTAAGGTCCCACCTCCTGAAAGAATGCTCCTTCCAGGCGCAGACGTCCCTGCTCGTCCACAAATAGGCTCACGAGATGCGAGTCCATCCCATAGGAGGCCAGACCCACGGAATCCTCGGCACGCTTACGGCCCGTACAGTCCGCCTCTGTCACCACATAGTCACCGATCATGCGGCGAGCTTCACGCACGTAGAGCTGAGTCGGCCAATTGCCGTTGTCCTTGAATTCGTCTTTGGCCAGCCCCCATTTCGCCACTTCCAGACGCATGGCTTCAGGTACACGTTCGTCGTTGGCGAGGAACCAAAGCATGCCCTGCTGGTAGGTTCGGTGCTCCTGCAAAATCTTCTCCCGTTCTTCGTATGAGGCCTTGGGCCAGGCATAGCTGCCGCCGACATAATCCGTGGAAAACAGATTCTTGTTATTCGAATCGGTCTTGCGATTGGGCATGGGCACAGTGGTGAAGAGAATTTTGCCGAGCTTCACATCGGGATTCGCCAGCAAGTGCCGCAGCATCGTCTCGTATTGCAACGGATTGTAACCCTCTGGTTTGGTCACGGCGGCGCGATTGGCCGGATCATCCGTCAGGCACATTCGGAAATTATAGGCTTGCACGCGATGGTCCGCTTCGCCGGGATTTCCCGGTGCCTCCGCAGCAATCCGAGGCAAAAGCCCGCTCGAGGGATCGCCCGCCTTTACATAAGGGTCGACATGCCCGGCCCGATTTTTCTCCAAAAAATTGATGCCGTTAAAAGTCTCACCGTATTGGGCATTTGCCTCGCGGCCGACAAAATAGCCAACCCCTGCCGCCGCCATGAGGTCGCCCTCATAGGTCGTATCGATGAACATCTTTCCCGCGTAGGTCTTCCCATCAAGCGTGCGTATGGACGCGATGCGCGGGCCATCTTTTTTCACGCCTTTCTGACGATCCAGTTTCGCATTGTAAACCACCTTCACTTTCGTCGCGGCCAACATCTCGTGCAGGAGTTTTTCCGCAACATGCGGCTCAAAGAACCACTGCGTCTTCATCTTCTCGGTATAGATCAACGGATGCCGGGGCAGGTATTCCTCACGCGTCTGGACCTTCCATACCTTCGGGTCCGCATAGTAATCATAGATCGCGCGATAAAACTCCCGTGCGATGCCCCCGAGACTATGCTTATCACCCAGATCAGTCGCTCCCAGCCCGCCCGTCGTCATGCCGCCGAGGTACTTCCCCGGTTCCAGCAACACGACGGAATTCCCCATGCGGTCGGCCTGAATCGCGGCAACAATGCCAGCTGCGGTGCCTCCATAGACCACCACATCCTCCGCCTGGGCCGTCCAGGAAAACACCGCCAGCAAAAAGCCAAGAACCACGCCCTGAACCCGGACCGGGCGAAAAATTCTCGTCATATCTAAGTAAGATCGTCCGATTTCCCCTTGGCGCCGGCCGCTGGAACAGGCTTCAGCCGCGAACGGAAATCCTGAATCTTGGCCGTCATCGCGGTGACTCGTGCCGGGTCTTGAACCGCCACATTATTTATCTCCCCCGCATCATTCTGCATGTCGAAAAGCTGCACCGTCGCGCTGTCGTCATAACGGATCAGCTTGTATTTGTCGTCGCGAGCCATCCAGCCACCGAAAGACGCACTGGTGACCAGCGTTTCCCGTGAGGATTGTCCTTTCTGATGACAGGCGATGAAATCCTGCCCACACAAATCGGACGGCTGGGGGATGCCGGCAACCGTACAGAAAGCCGGCAGCAAATCGATGCCCGAGACAAAAAGCGTCTCGTCTTTCTTGCCCTCAGGCAAACGTCCCGGAAACGCTGCCACCATTGGCACCCGGGCCGATTCGTCATAGAGGAAAGCCTTGGCCGTCAGCCCATGATGTCCCAGGCCTTCGCCGTGATCGGAGGTATAAACAATCAACGTATTGTCCGATTCCCCGGAGGCTTCGAGCGCATCGAGGACGATGCCGATGGAGGACTCCACCATCTCGCAGTAGCGGTAATACATCCACGCATAGTGTCTCCAGTCGTCTTCCTGCCAGGAGCGGATCGGCAGACGCCGGGGTGAATTACGCACCTTCGTAAGCATGGTTTCCGGCTCGGCGGGACGCGCGGTGAAGTTCTTGGGAAGGGGCGGAAGGTCCTCCACGGCCAGCGGAAATTTTCCGTCGTTGGTGCGCAGACAGGCGGTCTGGCAAATGTCGTGCGGATTCATGAACGCCGCGTGCATGATGTACGGCTTGTCCTTACGGCGGCCCAGCAAATACGCCTCGGCCGTCTTGGCCGCGCTCAGGTCGCCATATTGGCCGGCCGGATGCATCCCGGTATAAAAATCAAAACTCTTTTCGGGATCGCGTCCCGTCGTGTGCCATTTGCCGAAATGCGCGGTCTCATAGCCGTGATCACCGAACCACTGCCCGAAATCCACCATGGTCGGCGACAGTTTTTGTCCATTGCCGATGACGCCATGCTCCATCGGCATGCGTCCGGTCAACCATGAGGTGCGCGCGGGCGAGCAGACAGGATCGGTGGAGTACGAGCGGAGAAAGTCCACGCCCATGGCCGCAATGCGATCGGAATGCGGCGTCTTTACATAGCCGGCACCGCGATACCCAAAGGCATCTGCATGCCATTGGTCGGTGCTGATCATCAAAATATTGGGCGGTCGCTTTTTTACGATGGCTGGGGCCTCGCCGTAGCTCCAGCGCGGGATCGCCGCACCGGCGCCGACCGCAGCCATGGCCTTGAGAAAATTCCGCCGGTTCAGTGCGCTCATGAGATGGCCTCCATCTTTTCCAAAACAAAAACCCTATTCGGTCCATAACAGGCGTAGATCACCACTCCTGCAGGATTGATCCAGTAGTCTCCAGGATACCCTCCCTCGTTTTTCAAAACCACCCCTCTCAGCCCCTGGGCCAGAGGGGTTTCCTGCAAAAGTTTCGAGCAGGGCTCCAGAGAGGCCCGCTGCGAATAACCCTGCACTTCCCGCAAAAGCCCGGTGTTCCCCGTGACCTCGTCCTCCTTCGGAAAACCGGCGAGCAGGGCATAAGCGGAGGCCAACTGCGCGGTGCGATTCTCTTTCCTTACTTCCCCATTGGCTCCCTTGGTCGAACGGATCAGCAGACCATCCTTCCAACTCCCTTGCTCACTTAGGTCCGGCACCAGTGGCTTGTTCTTGTCCGTCAAAAACGTCTGTTGAAATTCCCAATTCAGCGGGCTGCGCCAGCCGTCATTCCGACAGGTCATCTTTCCACTCATGGTCTGCTTGTTCGTCAACTGCCAGGTCTGCTCGATGTCCAGCTCCTGCGTCCCCTCGCCGCCCGGTTTCCGCAAGATCGTCAGCCCCTCTTTCTTGTCCACCGTGGGCGGCCATTGACTGTCCGCGCTCGACTTGTCTTTGAACCACCGGACGACTCGCTCTCCATACACCAGCCGACAGCTTTCCGGCGCGCTCGCGGTTCGTAGCGCGTCTGCCACGGCCAGATCCTGGGGCATGATATCAAAGGGGTGCCACATAAAAATTTGAGAGGAGAGCCTTAAAACTAGCTGAAACTCCCTGGTCCGCAACCGGGGGGAGTTTGGAAAACCGGGGAAAAACTAAGAGCCAGCTCTTCTGGCCAGAACAGCGAAATCCTGGGGACGACGCTGCCTTTCAGAGGTTTCATTCTACCCGGAAAGGGAGGGATTGTACAGAGGCCCCACCCTGACCGTCCCTAACCTTCACAAAGGCCCGGTAGTTACCCGTCTGGGTCGGCGTCCGCATCGTGTAGTGCATGGGGCCATTGGTCGTCAAACAACCCTCCACCAAGTCGGGTACGACTTCTTTGTCTCCTCCGATATTCGGCTTCTTCGCCTCCTCCATCACCCAGACCTCGGTAGCCAAAGGGTCGTTTTCCGGATCGCTCGCCGTGATATGCAGGGTAAACTCTTCATTCGGGGCCACGATCTTTTCTGAAAACTTCGCCTCCACCTTCTCGATCATCGGACTGCGATTCTTCGGCCACCGGCCCGTCCAGCAATGCGCCAGGGTGTCCACAGAGGGCGTTTTCTCGCCGGTATTGAGGAAAAGTCCAAACCAGGTTGCGGTGGTCTCTTGTTTATAACCCCACTTAAAAGCATAGGAACCGAGGCAATGGCTGGAGAAGTCCTTCACATTCGCTTCATAGGATTTCCGATAACTTTCCGCCTTCTCAGTCGAAGTCGGCTCGGGCGCCACTCCCCAGGAAGTCTTTTCCTTGTTAAGCTCCCATTGCCCCTTGGGCCCGTATTCCGTCAGGACGTATGGTTTCTTCCACCCCGCTTCTTTCAGCTTCCTCGGAACGTCGGGGCCTGCGCCGTAGGCGTTCATGCCCAGTATGTCGATGTTCGGATACTCTGCCAGAATCGCCGCGATTTTGCTGTCCTGTGGTCCGGCCAATACAGTCATCACCGGATGGTTGGGATCTTCCTCTTTGACGATTTTGGCCAACTCGTTCAGCTCGCGAAAGATCTGAGGATATTCCTCCGGTTGGCGCTGGATTTCCACCTCATTTCCGAGACCCCAGACTAGCACTGCAGGGTGATCTTTGTGTTTGCGCACGGCTGCGCGCACGATGGCCCGCTGTTTTTCCACCTGGGCGGGATTGTCGAGATAAAGACCTTGTCGAGGCTGCTTGACCCAGAGACCCACCGCCACCGTCAAACCGAGCTCATGAGCCCGGTCCAGCAACGTCTTGCCGCTGGCGTCCTTTTCCTCAAGCTGCGCAACACCCCATGTGCGGATGGAATTGCCGCCATACTTCACCAACAAGTCCAGGTGATCGACACCGCCTGCGCCCAATATTAAATAAGGCTTTCCATCGCGCAGTAGTTGCCAGCCGCCATCGGCTTTTTGCTCAACCTTCACCACCGACGGCTCGGCCCATGCGTGCGCCAACGAAACAACCAGCGCCAAAGCGGCCCACCCTCCAGGTTTCCACCAATTCATGAACAAACCGTAGGGGCGAGTCGCCCGCCGCCAAGCGGAAAATTTCAACCCACCCTCCGGCGCAACTTCCATCTGATCAAGCCGAGGGCGAGGCCCGCCAGCGTCAAAGTGCCGGGTTCCGGCACAGCGGCGGCATTCAGCTGGATGTTGTCCATGCGCAGGATCAGATTACTGACGGCGGTAGTGGAATTGTCCCAGTAATAGATGCGGAACTGTACCGGACCGGCGACATTTTGCAGGCCCGAAACTCCCGAGAGGGAAACATCCGGCGCAGGGTTGGCGAAGACAATCGCCGTACCAGAGCCGGTCGGCAGCGAAAAACTGCCCGTGGCAATCTGACTGCCACTGGTGAAACCGTCGATGCTCGAAAAAACCGCCCAGTTACCGGTGTAGGGGTTGACCGTCGAAGTGTTGTTGGTCAGGCCGAAACCGAAAGTCAGCGATGAGAAGCTCAGGTTTGCCGCCGTCGGCGTCACGGAAAAGGCCAGGAAGTTGTTGTTGGACAGTGACGCATCCAGAGACTCAGGGATGGCATTTCCCAAGTTACTAATAAAAAACTGCGACGTGCTAGAGGAAATCGATCCAGGCGCAACACTGATCGTGCTGGCAGTGGCTATGCCCGATGCTGCGCTATTCGTGTTGCTTCCAGCAGTGAACTGGTAGTCCACCACGATGACGGCCTGAGCGGAAGCCGCCAGTCCGAGCAATGCTATGGCAGCAAGCAGCATACCTTGGGGAAAGGGAGAGAGGTATTTCATGGGGTGGTAGATTTCCCTTCAGTAGGTAAGAAAGCCGTTCTCTCGACAAGGTCGCCCGGTTATGCCTTTCGCGGGAAAAGTTGGCCAAACCCAAGGTGAAGAGACCCCTGCGCTGTCTTAAGTGACTCAAGGGAATATCTCGAACCGCTAATAGATGTCAGGACGGAGATTCAACATCGATATAGTAGATGGCCTGCTCGCCGCCGAAGACGAGGTGGCGTTGATCAAAAGCATGGCTAGATCAACCCCTCAGACCCCTTCAAGAAAGACGATCATTTTGCGCAGGCCCTCCTGACGGATATGACGCGGAGATAATTTCTTGGGAGCGAGATGGGTACAAAACCAGCATCATTGTGGACAAAAAGAGCAGAACCGCACTCGCGGCCATAAGAACGAAGGGAAGTCGCTGTGCATCACTCAAACCGGACTGCGTCGTTGCCTGGAGCAATGCAGGCTGGGCCATCGATCTCAAAGCGAGAAGACGCTCAAATTGCTATCAATTCCGAGCAAGCGAGCCTTCGCTAAAACATTGCTTACCAGCAAGTAAGCGGGTGAAGGGAATCGAATCCGTAGTCAATTTGCACCTCCATGCGCAACTCTGCATCTCCCAGCAGCTTAGTGCATCGGCGATTTTGACGACAGTTGCATGGAAGTGCACCGAGGCGCAGTTTCGTTGACACAAATTGTCACAAATATCCAAACGAAGGCGAACTGTGATCGCCAATGACAGATGCAGACTCTTGTTGATGTCTAAATAGCCGTGGTGCCAAGAGCAAAGGGACGAGAAATATCAAGAAGCAGCCGCCGTCTTTTTATCCAGTTGATACCTTACCTCAATTGTGCGGTCGTGCGTAAGCGGATAAAAAAGAATGCAAAGGCAGGAGAGGAGGAGAGTCGACCCGACGACCGCGATATATCCTATACGGAGGGAGAAAATGGTGCTGGATAGTTGAGTGTGGAGGGACTGGTCGAATCCGGTCGCTGCCAGGACGTACCCGCTGAGGAGAGTGGATAATGCGATGGCAAGCTTCTTACCAAATTCCATGGAGGCACTGTAAATCCCTTCGCGCCGCAGGCCGGTCTCGAGTTCGTCGGCATCACAGACATCGCCGAGCATGGAAACGCCTATAAGAAAGCATCCATTCAGACAGAAGCCGGTCACAAACGCTGGGATCAAAGAAAGCCAGGGATTTGCCGGAGTCATGAGCCACCAGCTAAACCCAATGAACGCAACGCTCACCAGGAGCATGGAGAACATCGCACGCCGTTTCCCAATGCGCGCGGAAAGCCACGTGCCGAAAGGTAGCCCCAGAAATCCCGAGCCAAGCAGAAACATTCCGGAGATGCCGCCAAAGGTCGCCGCAGCGTCCTTGTCGCCCTCAAAGATGTAAAACAAGCCAAGATACAGACCGAGAGGGCTGGCCAGGAACATCCCCAATAGGATGAAGAGGATGCAGCCAGTAAGTGCGAGAAAGGCGGGATTGCGGAAGGTCGTGCCCAATGATTGCAGCAGCGGCATGGCGTGGCCTTGCTCTGCTCGATGGCGCTCTTTGAGAAAAAGCGCAGGGATGACGCCGAGCACCAAGGCCGCGCCACCCATGATCCATCCTACAGTGCGGGCTCCCTCCGCTTCGTGAGGACCAAACAGAAAACAAAGTTTATAGAGCCACGGAATGCAAAGCCCGACGGCTAGACCCATATAGGGTCGCCACGCGAGAACTCGTGTTCGCTCATTGTAGTCGTCCGTGATCTCCAAACCCAAAGCTGAGTACGGAATCGTGAAAAAAGCGTAGGCCACGTAGAAGAGCGAACAAACGACTAGAAACCACCAAAAAAGCTGCTCCTGATTAAAGCTCCGCGGAGGCATGAACAACAGGCCAACCAGCAGTGAGGCAAAGATAACCCCGAGAAAAATCAAGGGTCGCCGCCTCCCCCAACGGCTCCGCAGGTTATCGGAGAAGTTGCCGATCAAGGGGTCAACGATTGCATCCAGAATGCGAGGCAGTCCGATGGCAATGCCGAGCTTCACGGCATCAACTCCCAGCCCGACGTTAAAGATCGGGAGAATGAGACTATTCATCCCGTTGTAGAGAATATTGTCCGCGGCGCCTCCCGATCCGAAGATCAGCTTTGAGCGAAGAGGAACTTTTTTCTCCGAAGAAGGCGCGGCTGGGGGGGAAGGAGTCATGGTGGGGGGAGATTCGCAGTGATCCGACATGTCAATCCGGTCAGGAAACCTCCCAAAAAGCCATTGACAGAGCAAATGCTTACTGCTTACTTATACGAGTAAGTAAAGCGACTGTCAACGCTTGTTGTAAGAGTTGACGACCGACTTTATCCCCCCCAATAATGAAACTCGAAGTAGAGGACTCATCTCCAAAATCGCTCAGGAAAAAGCATGGTTTTTCGCTGGTCGAGCTTTTGACGGTGATTACTATCCTGGCCTTGCTCACGGCGGCGACAGTGGCGGCATTACCGTCTATACTGGGAGCTCGAGGCTTGGCCAAAGCAGTGGAAGATACCACGGGAATGCTCGAACTCGCCCGCTCGGAGGCCATGGCGCGGCGCACATATGTTTACGTTGCTTTCCTGAATACGAATTCTTTCGGCAACGCTGAAATCCGCATCGCCGCCGTCGCTTCACTGGATGGGTCAACAGATACCAACGCCGCCAATCTTAAACCGCTGACGAGGGCCGTGAAGATCGAACGCGCCCTGATGAGCGCAGACATTCCCTCCGCGGTCAGCACCCTAGTGAGCAATCCCTCATTCGGGATGAGCAATGTCACAGGGCTTCCTGGCTTCAAGGTGGATAATGTGGATTTCGGAGGATCCCACACCGGCATCATTTTTTCCCCAAACGGTGAGGCACTGGCATACGCCACGAGCATGAGCTTTCTACCCAAAGTCGACATTGGCTTTGTGGCCACCAAAGGCATGACTCCCCAAGATCATGACGGCGCTGTGGTGCGCTATCTCGGTGGCCCCGGGAATATCCTGGTCTTCCGGCCATGAAGAAGACACTCTTCATACATGGCTTCTCCCTTGTAGAAGTCACCCTAGCTCTCGGAATCATCTCCTTCGCGCTGGTCGCGGTGATCGGGCTGCTCCCAACCGGACTCAACGCACAACGGCAGGCCGTAAATCAATCCTTTGGCGTTCAGGGGCTAAACGATGTCACTCAGGCCCTGCAAGGAATCTATGTTTCCACCAACGGAGTCGTGCGCTTTCCAGCTCCGCTTGAGGAGCTGACGGTGAGCGCAGGCACCCGTTCATTCACGCTCTACGAGGATGGATCGCTTACCAACAGCGCGTCTATTCCGAGAGCCCAAGTTTTGATCGTTCAGAGGCCGGCCGTAGGCACAACCCTTCCGGTCTATGTCTCCGTAGCCTGGCCACAGACCGCGACCAGTGACGGCAATAAATGGTCCAAAGCCGAGGGGTCGGCGAGTGCCTTCCTTTATCTCCTGCCGTGAAAACACCTCTCTCACGGCGACATCACTTCGCGCCTGTCGCTGCCTCCGACTTAGGCTGCTCCTCTCGATGCCTAGCCCAGGCCTTCAGTCTTATCGAACTCCTCGTCGCCATGGCCGTCATGGCTTTGACGCTGGTCTTGGCCTTGCAGGCGCTTTCCAATACCGGCGCGGCAATCAAGACGGCGGATAGCCAACGCGGCGCTGGCACCGCAGCTCGGATTTCCTTGGATCGTTTTGCGGCCGATTTCTCCACCGCCATGCACACCGGTGGAGCTTCAGCCATCGTCAGCACTAACGCATTCGGAAATGAGATCCGCTTCATTTGCCTCTCCCGGGCCAGAGATGATGGCTCGACGACCATTCCGCGCGGCGCGATCGTCGGCTACGGCATCAATCCTACGACGGAGAATATCGCTGGGCGGTCCGTAGCATACGATGTCCTCCAGCGCGGCGATGGACGAGCCGCCTTCACCGGTGCCGGGTCCAGCTTGGCGGAAATTTTCTCTGATCTTTCGCAATCACCGCCAAGTGCCGTGATCCCGAACACAAATTGGGCATCCGTCGGGAGCGGCATCGTCCGTTTTCACATCAGCTACGTCCTGGACGATGGCCGTATCGTGAAATCGCCACCCATCTACGAAATGGTCTCTCCACAGACTGATGACCGCGTGGGATTCCTCAATGGCCTTAACCTTGGCTCTGGATTTGAAGCCGTGGCTTTCGCTCCGGAGAATGCACCCGCGACCGGTTCGCTGGCTGGTCGTTACGTAAAATCTCTTCTCGTTGCCGTGGCCGCGGTGGAACCCTCGGCCCTGGCCAAGGCAAGCGCAACCCAACTCGACGAGATCAAATCCAAGCTTGGCACCCCCATCGACGGGCAGACGCCTATGGCCATCTGGCAAAGCAACCTCGGGGAACTCAGTTTCCCGCCGCTCCGCCAGACAATCCGTTTTTACCAACGCACCATCCCCGTTCCATGAAGATCGGCTCTCGCTTCCACCATGCACTCCGTCTCCGTGGCAACGACCGATCTGGTATGGCTCTCGTCGTCACTCTCGCCATCGTCGTCCTTCTGACGTTTCTCGTGGTCGCCTTCTTCTCGGCCACCACTACATTTCGGAAAACGGAGAATACCAGCGCTGGCGCAGTCACCGCCCGCATTCTCGCCGAAGGCGCGGCTGGCGCGGTGCAGGCGGAGTTGATCCGAGAGATTGTCGAGGGGTCGGATGTGACGAACGAAGTCTACTACCCCACCGCCAGCACAAACATGGTCCCATTCAGAGCGGTATCCACATCCATTCCCGCCACCGACACCAACTTTGTCAATATTGTCAAGCAAAGCGGTCGCCCCTTCTATCCCGGAGCTACCATCTTCGGGGAGGCCTCGGCTGAAAGTTCCGCCACAGCTGCCCCCAATGGGAGGAGAGTCGGAGAAAAGCGCTGGGATGCCCCCATGCTCACCGGCACCCCGATCGCCGCCAACCAAACTCCCGCGTGGATCTACATAACGCCCAATGGCTACACGGCCACCATCTCGGCCGATGTCATCGGACGGGTCGCCTTCAATGTCTACGATATCGGCGGTCTGCTCGATGCGAATGTGGCGGGCTTCGCGCCGCAAAATGGCGGGGGCAATCCGACTGAAATGTCCATGAAAGGTTCGGCGGTCTGGGCAGATCTGCGAACGATTCCTGGGATCGATCCAACCGCCTTCGCCGCCAATGACGCATGGCCGCCCAAGTGGAGGATCACCGGAGATTGGACATCGTTCACCTCTGATCCCACCACAAGCAGCCTTCCCTATTATCTGAGAAGCGGATGGCGGGCGCCGTATCTGAATCCCGGAGGCACCGCATCTGACCGCATGTTCGCCTCCCGCCAAGACCTCATCCGATACGCGAAAGCTCATCCGGGGACGTTCAAAAAGTCGGGCGAGATCATCACCGCTCTGCCGTACTTTACCGTTTTCAGCCGCGATCGGGAGCGACCAACCTTCCGGCCTGCCGCGGATCGACCGATGGTGGCAGCCAACCTTGCCGCCGGAGGAAACGACGCCTCGGGCAACGACAACCTTATCAATCCTCCGATCGGGAGTGAACACAAATCGGATGGCACCCTAGCCATGAAAAAGCGCTTCCCTCTTTCGCGCCTATCCATGGTGGCAACCCCGATTCCCCCCGTAGGACCGTCGGCGGATGCTGGCGATATTCTCAAATATTTCGGGCTGACTTGGGATCCCGCAAATAACCTCTGGGTCTACGATCATGGCAATCCAGGATCCATCCTCCGTCTGTCACAGATCCCGGCCGATCGGGATCCGGATTTCTTTGAGGTCCTGAAAGCAGCCTTGGCCGTTGGTGGCCTGGGCAAGCAATTCGGATTCAACTTTCCCGCGACCTATGCCGTTACGCTCCCTTCCAGCCGGATCGGAGGCGATGACGGTCGGATCGAAGATCAGGTCGTACAGATCGCCGCGAACATCATCGACCAGGCCGACCCCGACGGCTACCCGACTCGCATCCAGTTCAACGGACGCGTCTTCTACGGCGTAGAGGACATCCCTCGGCTCTATCGCGCACATGAGACGGGCTTCAACGTCGGACAGATGGGCGCTATCGGAAGTACGGCTGGCTTTGGCCCGAGAGTCACCGATGCCGCGCCAATCTTTGTTAACACCTTCCTGTACGTATCGATGGTCTATCCGGAACTCTGGAATCCTCACCGGCCCTCGCCAAATGCCGAAGGAGCCACGCCAACCAACTTTCGCATCGTCGCAAAGACCTTCACTCCGGTGGGAGGCGAAGCCCTGTACTTTTGGGGCAGCAATATGGAAATCATCGCACGGCCAGGCCTTGATCCGGCAGATGCTTTGTACTTCTCCGATTTTTCGTCGCGGCCCAATGGTCCCAATTGTTCGGGTCTAATTACCTATACTTCCGGTGAGGGGGCCGGGAGCGGCAATGCCAATGCGGCCCTCACCTTTAATACCGGGACGGGCGAGGCCAACTTTCGCGAACCGCGCCCGCTTTCGGCCGTGGGCTACCCCGCAGGCAGTAACGCCACCGGCACCCCCAACAACCCGGACATGACAGTTAACTCTCCGGCATCGCCCACAACACCGGATACTATGGTGGCAATCGCCGAAAGCGCCGTTCCCCCTCCGCTCCATGGCGGAAACAATACCACATATCGGACGGCCCTTGGTTTCGTGGCCTCGTATCTTCCGATTGCGAATACAGGAGTATTCGCCCACTGGCTGAACCTGGCCCGCGGAAGAGGAGGCCCAATTTCATTCGAACTCCAATATCAAGACCCCGGGACCCCGACACGCTGGTGGACCATGGATAAATGGGAAATCGCCTATTCAGACACCGTTGTGATTGCGGGAATACAGTCGCATGTTGCTCATCGAGCCGACCCTCGTTCGACTCGGTGGGGTTCCCTCTATACCGCTCCAAGTGGCCTGGGTGATCCTGACGCCTACGGCTCACCGCCCGCAGCGAACTACCGCTACGATACCGGCATCACCGCCAATCCGACGGTGGGAAATTTTGCCACCAGCTTGCATTACACCGTCTCACAGGCTCCCGGCTGGACCGGTGCCGCAGGCGAAGGAAATGGCGCCAAGCTGGGTGAGCTCCAGGCGAATCTGCCCTCCTCGGCCTTTCGCTACACGGACCCGGATGGGATCCTCCGCAGCGGAGATGCGCAGTATGCCTCGGCCTCGAGTTCGGCCGGATGGCCGATGCACACCGGAAATACCAACAGCCGCCCGGTCGTGCTTAACCGGCCATTCCGGTCCGTCGCGGAGCTCGGCCATGTCTTTCGCGACACTCCCTGGCGAAATCTCGACTTCATGTCCCCAGTCAGCGCGGACCGCGCCTTACTGGACGTCTTCACTGTTTCCGATGTGCCTGAGGACGGAATCGTCGCGGGCCGGGTCAATCTCAATACCCGCCAAGCTCCGGTCCTTGCCGCCCTGATTCAAAATGCGGCGCTGGCCACGGGTGCGGATGTCACCGAGCCTCAAGCCACCGCTGCCGCAGCGAAGCTCACGCAGTGGACATCCTCCACGGACACCGACAAAGGCCCCCTCAGCGACCGCTCCGAATTGGTAGGCCGGTTTGTCAGTGGGACAACCTTCAAAGGCCCGCTGGAAGAAATGGCCAACGAATTAACCACGTCCGATCGTCCGATTAAAGCCAGCCGGGAAGCCCTCGCCAAAGCTCTGGCCGACGCCGGCACCACCCGGAGTTGGAATTTTCTGGTCGATATCATCGCTCAGTCCGGGCAGGTGACCACCGCGGGAGCATTCCTTCCACAGGGCGAAAGCCGTACCTGGAACTCCGTGGCCATCGATCGTTTCACCGGCGAAGTCATCGAACAATTTAACGAGTCGATTCAGGAATGAACTCCATCCGTCTTGTCCCCATCCTAGCGACCGCCGCTCTATGCGTCCTGCCGCAGTTTGTCCGCGCTCAATCTTCAGAACTCCCGCCGCTCGGATTGCTTCGCGGCCCCAAGGACGCAGCCTGGACGATCGAGTTTCAATATCCTGCGCCGAACGAGGAAGCCGCCCCCCGCACCGGTCCGGCTCGCATGAAGAGCCTCACCGTGCAAAAGCAGCAGGACACCTATCACGAGGTGGCAACTTTCGAGGACGGCAAGAAGCGCGAGCGCTGGGTGCTCAACGGAATCCAGTTCGAAACGACGAACGCCGGCCAAATGGTGACGCGTCTGTTATCGAGCGATTCCAGTGCCTCCGACTACAGCACCACCGATTTTCCGGAGCTGAACTGGGTCGTCGGCCTTAAGCCTCGAGTCGTCGAAAAAGATCGGCGCCAGCTCTTGCTCGTTGAAATCGGCGCCAGCGAAAGGGCTTTGACCAAAAAGGAAACCGACATGATCTCCCAGCTCGAGCAGCAGGCCAAAATTTATTCCAAGCTCACCGGAAAAGGCGAAGAAGCCACGCCGGCTCCCGACCTCGCCAGCGTACTCAGATCCCAGGCCAACGGCTCTTGGCTGCTGTATCTGGATCCGACCACGAAATTACCCGTTCGTTTCGAGTCACCCGCCGGAGTCAGAACATATTCATATTCCTCCACGACGACGCCCCTCCAGCCTCCGCCGCATTTCAAAGGCGCCTATCAGGTCTGGAAAGACGAACTCACCGCCGCTTCGCGCAGGACCTCCAGCCCGTAGAGCTCGAGCCTCTTTTTCTCTCCCAACGATCTGTCCCACGCCCATCCCATTTCATCTCACGCTCCCTCATGTTAAATAAACGCTCCCTCTTCTCGCCCCGGGCCTTGTCTCTGGTTGTCGCTCTCGCCCTTCCGCTCGTCTCCCAGGCGACCGATTCGGAAGCTCGCTGGATATGGTCGGCGGAATCTGTCGGCGAAAGCCCCTGGTCTCCCGCGGGAGAGGTCTACTTCCGCAAAGTTATCGATCTCCCCGAGAACGCCAAGGTCGAGAAAGCAACCATGTTAGTCGGCGTGGATAACTCCGCCGAAATTTCCATCAATGGCGAAGCCGCCGGAAATTTTGCCGGATGGAATCCCTTGGCGTCAGCGAGTGTGACCGCACTTCTTAAGCCCGGCAAAAATGTCTTGGCCGTCAAAGCGAGCAATCCACTCCCCGGGCCGGCCGGTCTCCTCCTGAGTATCACCATCGACTTCGAGGGAGATCAACGCTCCTTGAAGATCGGAACAGATAAATCATGGACCGCGACCTCTCAAAGCATCCCCGATTGGCAGACGCCGACGGCAGACCCAGAGGGTTTCCAGCCAGCCAAAGCGATCGCGCAAAATGGCGAACTGCCTTGGGGCCTATGTCTCGCGCCCGCCACTGGCGAGAAGGCTTTCCCCAGCTTCAAAGCGGAAGGTGCAGACCTTACGGGGCTCGATGACATGCTGACGAGATTCCACTCGGCCTGCAATATGGACATCGCCGGCACCTATGCTCTGGCTTGGTTGCCTAGCGCCATGCTCTGGGTCGGTGAGACCTCCCACGTCGGGGAATCGCAAACCCGGATGCGAGTGCGGAATCGTCTCAGCAACATGCGGATCAGTGTGGACGGGTATGTCTCATGCCATCAGCACGAGGGGCTGGCCCACTCCGAGGGTTGGCCGTTTCCGCTGCCGAACCAGCACGATGGGTTCGGCTATTACTTCAGCTTGGTCGGCGTTCCTTATGGTCTGGAATTCAAGCTCTATCCGGTCAAGTCCGTCGATGACTGGAAAATCGAAAATGGCGAAAGCGGAAAGCTGGATCCCGACAAGGGATGGACGGTGGAGCTGACCAAGCCAAACACCACGATCACCTCACCCCAGTTTTCCAACGATGCGTTTCTCGCTCCGTTCATCCGCATCAAATGGGATGCGTCGCAACTGCCCGAGGGCAGCAAGCCGTTCGTGCAATGGACCACAACCGACGCCCCCGAGTTCGATGACGCACGACGCATGGAGTTTCCCAAGCCCTCTTCGTCGAGCCAATTTCCTCTGCAGGACTTCGACATTCCGATCCACGAGATCACGAAGACTCAGGGAAAACTGACACAACTCCGCATCGGCTTTGGAAACCCGACCGCCGGTCAGGTGACCATACTGCGCGTCTTCTCGGCTGTGGACTCCCGCCACACCGTCAACAATTCCAACTACCTCATCGCCTCAGCCGACTACTTCGACTGGACAGGGGATCGTGCATGGCTCGAGGCCAACCTGTCCAAGCTCCGTCTCGCGACCAAGTTCATGATCTCGGAGTTCCAGGTGCGCGATGCCCGATTGCTTCGCACCCCCTGGATCGGCCACGACGGCCGAAGCGGTCTGGAGTACACCAAAGACGGCAAGAAGCTCATCCACAAGGGCGTGGGCATCGGCGGGAATTACTGGGACCTTATTCCCTTTGGTGGGGACGATGTCCAGGCGACGATCTATCTCTATTCTGCTCTCGAGCGGATGGCGGGCCTCGAAAGATTCGTCTCCACGAACAAACTAGCGGAGGCCCCTGCGAAGGAACTCGACGCCAAGTCGCTCCGTTCCCTTGCGGACGCGGTCAGAAAGAAGTTCCAGGAGACCTTCTGGAATCTGCAGACCAAGCGATTCGCTCCGAAGGATGATCAAGGGAAGTTTCGCGACTACGGGTTTACCTTCGTCAACAACGAGGCCATGTACTACGGGCTGGCGAGCAAGCAGCAGGCTCTGGACATCCTGTCCTGGATCAGCGGAGAAAGAACCGTCAAGGGCGATACCTCCCAGGGAAAGGACATCTACCATTTCCGCTTCGGACCTCGCGCGACCACCAAGCGTAATATCGAGTACTACGCCTACGTGTGGACCAACCCCGAGGACTTGGAGTTTGGCGATCAGGTTCAGGATGGCGGAGCCGTGCTCGGTTTTGCCTACCATGATTTGATGGCGCGCATTCGCTACCTCGGTGCCGGCAATGCCTGGGCCCGACTTCGCGAAATGTTGAGTTGGTATCAAGACGTGAAGAATGCCGGCGGTGCTCGGGCCTACTATGCCGTGGCCGGCCGGGGATCCCTTCAGGGCGGCGGCACGGCCGGCGGTCTCGGGATCGATGAGGAGTTCTACGAGAGCGTACTCGTTCCCGCGGTGATTCTC
This sequence comes from uncultured Chthoniobacterales bacterium, assembly GCA_964445975.1. Taxonomy (GTDB): domain Bacteria; phylum Verrucomicrobiota; class Verrucomicrobiia; order Chthoniobacterales; family Terrimicrobiaceae; genus CAYUMP01. The sequence goes on from CAYUMP010000017.1 coordinate 95,692, forward strand.
GATGGCTTCATCGGTTTCAAGGTTCATGCGAACGGCTTCTCCCTCGACCCGAGAATGCCAGGTGAACTCAAGAATTTGGCTGTATCAAACGTGGCCTATCGCGACCTGCTTCTGGATATCGAAGGGACGCAAGACAGCATCAAGTTTTCCGTCCGCGAAGGCCGGGTGAATGATGCCCTGCGCGTTCGTCTTCCCGAGGGTTCGTGGAATGCGGAGATCTTTGCCGAGAAGGATGGTCCGGGGAAAACAGTCGCGATTCCATCCGGCCCGGAGGGATTTGAGCTCCCTTCCGGAAAGCTGGATAGCCTCGTCATTACACGGGTGCCGAAGCCCCAAGGCCCTACTCCCTAAGCTTCATGATCAGCACCGAAGCCGGACACACCTAGAAATTTATCCGATCGCTATGAAAAATTCATTCTGGTCCCATAAGGCGGCCACTCCCGATACCTACGCGCTTTTCCGAGGTCGCTTTGACCTATCCGCGCCCACCCGCACCGAGATTCGTCTCGTGGGATCAGCCTGGTATCAGGTCTGGCTCGACGGCGCACCGCTTTGCGAGGGCCCCGTTCGGTTTGCAATGGATCGTCCGGAGTATCAAACCCTCTCCCTCGAGCTACCGGCCGGTGAGCATCTGCTGGCCGTCCACGCCCACCACATCGGAATAGAGACCAGAATTCTCAAGGACACTCCTCCTTTCCTTTGGTGTGAAGTGTTCCAGGACACAACGCGGATTCCGATCAGTTGGCGGTGTCTCGACCTCGCCTCCCAAGCTTCCCAGACTCGCCGCATCAATCCGCAACTCGGCTGGATCGAATGGCGCGACACCAGGCTGGAGCCCGCCGATTGGGAATCCATCAATTTCGACGATTCCAGTTGGCACGAACCCGTTCCAGAGGCGTCAGCCCTTCCCGATCCTTTCGAAGCCGACATGGCCTCCGTGCAAACGTTCCTGCACAAATTGGAACCCGTGGCGAAAGGTCCACTGGCTTCTACCTTCGGCTATGCCGCGGACGAGCCTGCGTACATCTTCCACGCCCGGGATCGGGTCTGCGAGGACCTGCCTGCGCGTGGCGAATGGCGACGCTACGATTTGGGACGCGTCCGCCTCGGCCGCCCGGCCTTCCGGCTCGATGTGCCGGCCGGAACGATCATCGAATTCGCCCTCGCGGAAGACCTCACCGAGGATCGTGTCAGCCCCTACATCAATCTTTCCGGCGGAGTCTCCTGCAATCTGGATCGCCTTGTCGCCAAAGGCGGAGAGCAAACATTCTCCCCACTCACGCCAAAAGGGGGTCGCTTCCTTGAGGTGCATATCGTCAATGCCAGCGAAGGTGTTCGCTTCCTTGAGGAAACCTTTCTCGAGCGCGGCTACCACGAGCCGACCGAGGCGACATTCACCTGCGGAGACGCCCTGCTGGAGCGAGTCTGGCACGTGGGAATCGAAACCTACCGTGGATGCTCGGAGGATGCGCTGACCGACAATCCCACCCGCGAGCGTGGCCAGTGGGTCGGCGACGTCGCCTCGGTCGGAATGGAAATCGCCTCCGTCGGGTATCATGATCTTCGGCTGTGCAAGCGCGCCCTTGTCCAGGCGGCGCTGTGTCCGCGTGAGGACGGCCTGGTAGCAGGCATGTCGCCCGGCGGCTGCGTATATTTACCGACCTATGCCTTTCAGTGGGCCGTCGCGGCCATGAATTACCACCGGCTGACCGGGGACTGGTCGGTCCTTGCCGAACTCTGGGAACCGGCCCTTCGCAACATGGCCGCCATTCGCGCGTTCTGGCGCGAGGACGGCCTGCACAGTGTTGCCGGCTGGAACTTCGTGGACTGGGGCTACAAGGCGGAGGAGGGCCCCGTCGATACGGCCTGCAACCTCCACTACCTCAGCTCTCTTCGCGCCATGGCAGAATGGGCGACCATTCTGAACGAAGACGCCACTATTTTCGAAACACAATCGCTCGAATTGGCCGCCATGCTAAAGGAGCGATTGGCCCGGAAGTTTGCCGACGGAGGCTGGGAGTCGCTGGGGTATCACTGTGCCACGCTTGCCCTGCAATCGGGCCTGATCGACGATGAAAACGGCTGTCTGGATTTCCTGCGCCGGCATCTGGAGTGCTGCTTCCCCAACGATCGGTCGGCGCCGCGCAACGATGATCCCACCGGCTACAACAGCCGCCTTATCACTCCATACTTCGCCCATTACGTCATGCCGCTTTTCATCGAGCGCGGCCGCATGGATTTCGTGCTCGAGCAGTATCGGAAATGTTGGGGTGAGCAGATGTTGGAAAACGGCCGCACGACGTGGATCGAGGTCTTCGACACACGTTGGAGCCACTGTCATCAGTGGAGTGGCTGCCCCACCTGGCAGCTTTCACGCTACCTTCTCGGGTTGCATCCCCGGTTTAACGAAGACATCGGCCTCTTCGACTTCCGTGTGGAGTCGGGCTCTTTGACCCGTGCGTCCGGGCGCATCCCGCATCCGAGTGGCGGCTGGATTGAGATTTCGTGGACGATGGAGGAAGACCGCATCCTCTATCGCATTGCCACACCCGCCCCGCTCCAACTCAGATTTTCCAACGTCGAGACGCGAATGATTAAAGACGTCGAGACATTGTCATTCACCGCCGACTGGCAATGCGAAGAAGCCCTGGCCGTCTGAAAGATCATCCCAGAAAACTCGCCGGATTTCACGTAACCACCGCCTATCCCTACCAGCCCAAAACACTGCCGTACTATCATGCACCCTCAAAAAAACCCCTCATTCATCACCTGCTCCCTGAGTCTTGCCTGCCTCGTCACGATTTCACTCGCGACGAATGCCCTCGCTCAAAAAATTGAAAACCCAAGTTTCGAAGCCCGTCCTCTCGATGCCAGGAGCCCTTTCGTCACTGATGGCAAGGCTGCCGAGCTGGCTTCGCCGTGGGCCTTTGGATTGCTGACTGGCATCAGTCGGCAGGGGGAAGCTTATGCGGAAAAATTGGAAGCCGCCGACGGCTCCCAAGTTGCCTTCCTGCAAGGCGATCCCAGTCAAATCATCGACCAACCAGCCGAGGTGCCAAAGTGCATTATCGGCACCGACATCACTGGTCTGACGGTCGGTTCGGAGTACGAAATCCAATGGGCGGAGGCCAGTCGTGGCTCCGACCTGTCGACCGGAGCGCTGACCGTCATCCTTTCGAAACCGGATGGCAGCACTCCCGCGATCCTCGTGGATCGTCAACCCGTGCAGAACAAGGGTGGATGGGAAATCCAGAAGCACACCTTCATCGCGACTGGGGAAACCATGAGAATGAATATCGTGCACACCATTCCGGATCTGGGAGGAGGGGCCTCCGGCGCTGAGTCTACCCTGCTTGACGACTTTCGCATTCGCAAAATTCGATGACCCCAATTGCTGCCGCCAGTCCCGTCGCTTCCGTCGATCCTCTTTCCTTCGCCATGCCATCTCCCCCGGCTTGTGAGGCCGTTCTCGACACTCCCGCGCCAGACCCTCTTTTGTCCTGGCCTACCGACGCGGCCCCGCCAGTCTATCCGTTTCTGGCCGCGCCTCCCTCCACCTCCGTCTGCTCACCGGACCCTCTGCGAGGCGCGTTCTTCGATCCTGCCTTGGCCAATAGCCCCGAGACCGATCTCGTTTGCTATGCGCTGAAGCCGGTCGCGCAGCATGCGAGACCGGCGTCTGCTTTCACCTTCGACGAAAGCAAAGAAGAAATCGTGGTCGATGGCGACGGTGATCTCTTTCTCGATTTCGCCGTGGAGAGCGCAGGATGGATCGAGTTCGAGTCGGAGCACGTGCCCGAAGGCGTCCAGCTCAGCATCAGCGAATCAAATCAGCCTGCGGTCGTGAATGTCGGCGCTCAACAACCAATCAAGACCGGCAGGCCCGTGCAGGTAGGCGGCACCACCTGGCGGCTTATTCTCAATCCCGACTTCTACGAGGGCGTGCGCTTTGCCTGGATTCATTCACCGGGCCAGGAATCTTGGAAACTGAGAAACCTGAGGTTGGTCGCACAGGCTAGGCCCGCCAACTACCTTGGCGACTTCCGCTGCAGCGATCCCCGTCTGGAACGAATCTGGGAAGTCGGGGCCACGAGCGTCCGTCTCAACTTCTTGAAGGACCACATCGGCGCCATCCTCATGGAACGCAGCGACCGCCATTCGTGGACGGGAGACGCCCATGTCTCGCAGGCCGTGGCCATGCCGGTTTTCGGAAACTTCGCATTCGTCAAAGCCAACCTTCTCCGGACCGAAGACGATACGAACGGCATCGAGGGCTTCTCCCTCTATTGGATTCTTTCGCTTGTCGACTACGCCCTCTGCTCCGGAGATATCGAGACCCTGCGTGCAGCACTGCCCAAAGTCCGCGCCAAGCTGCTTCATGCCGGCAAGGTGGCCCGGGAAGCACTCCCGCTCGTGTTTTGCGGACATGATTGCCGCACGGGGTCCTGCTTCGAGGAACCGGAGATCTTGTCTAACCATCGATACTTCCGGCTATTCGCCTTGCGCACAGTGAAGCAGGTGCAACTCACGCTCGTCTGGATCGGTGGAGACGCCGAAACGACAGCTGTTTGCGAGTCCCTCCAAAGCGAACTGGCGCAACACGTTTCAACAACCGCTGAAGCTTTCGGTCTTCACGATGGCACCGAAGCCGTGTTGGCCGGCATCGCCGTTGACCACGACTTTCTGCCCCGCGAGTACGGAAACCCCGCCACTCGGGTGTCATACTCGCCGTTTAATAACTACTTTGTCCTGCAAGGCATGGCCAAGGCGGGATGTTTTCAGTCTGCCCTCGGGCTTCTGCATCGCTGCTGGGGTGGCATGCTGGCTCTCGGCGCCACGACTTTCTGGGAATCCTTTCGACCGGAATGGGCCGACTTCATGGAGGTGAATGACACTCCGCCCAACGGTATGCACGGTTATACCAGCCTTTGTCATCCGTGGAGTAGCGGCCCCACTCGCTGGCTTCTCGATTATGCGTTGGGCATCCGCCCGACAGCGCCAGGCTATGCGGAGTTCGTTTTCGATCCCGCCGCCTTGGGCCTCGAACGGGCGTCCGGCAGCGTGGCGACACCGCGCGGTCCCATTCGTGCGGAGTGGGAGGGCGATCGCGCCTGGCTGGAGATTCCCGCCGGATGCCGTGCCACAGTCCGGACGTTGGATGGCACCAAAGTCCTTGCGGGCGGACACCACGAAATTCCCTCGCTGGTGCACACCGCGAATCAAGTCTCACTCCCGGAGCCGGATCAGTGCCATGCTGGAAAATGGTTGGCCGACTCCGAGCTCGATGAACAGCTCCCCTCGGCCAGCGAGTGGATCGCCTTCGCGGCCCATCCCGATGGGTCGGATCAAGTTCATGGTGACGGTCAGTCTCGGTTCCTGCCTTCGGACCACAAGAAATACGGACACGCCTGGCGGCATCACTTCTCCGACCACCAGGAGGGCCTGCCTTTCCAGGGAGCGCTTCGCACCAGTATTCCCAACGTGGTTCAGCAAACCTTTACGGTAGACATCGAGCGCCCCGAGGGCACGCCCTTCCGTCTCGGGATCTACTGCCGGGATCATCTGAACACAGGCATCGTGCAAACGATCGAGGTCTTCGACCTCCAGCGGAAGGTGCTGCTGGCACCGACCCGGAGAATCAGCAATTTCTCCAAGGGCGTTGTCCTGAACTTTGCCTATGACCGCGCAGTACGCATCCGGGTGTGTCATTGCCCCGGCCCCGACGCCGTCCTCAATGGACTGCTCATCCTCCCTCCACTTTAAGTCGCTGCTTTGCTCGCATGTTTGCACCCAAATTTCTCGCTCCATTCGTTGATCCTCCGAACTCCTTCCGGCCTTGGCCGTTTCTCGTTCTCAACGATGAATACGAGCCCGGCGCAGGGGAGACTCGGCTGACCGAACTCTTGGAAAACCTCGCGCGCGTCGGTTACGGCGGTGTCTTTCTTCACCCTCGGCCCGGGCTGATCACCGAGTATCTCTCGCCCAGATGGTTTGAGATCATCCGCCACTGCCTAGCCGAATGCCGCCGCCTCAGTCTGGTCTGCGGTCTCTACGATGAGAACTCCTACCCGAGTGGATTTGCCGGCGGACATGTGCCCGCCCTCGCACCACAGACGACGGTGCGCTATCTCACCCCGAAGTTTGGTGCCCTTCCCGATCTGCCTCCCGCCGACGCCCTGACCGTTTATCGCACAGAGAACGGAGTGCCTGTGGAAATTGTCGATCCTCTGGCTTTGGCCGAAGGTGCCTCCTGGTGTGCTTTCGTCATCGAGCGTATGCATCCGATGGCATGGCATGGAGAGTTTCCCTACGTAAGCCTCCTCGATCCGCAGACCACGACTACCTTTCTGGAAACCACCTATCAAAGATACCAGACCGAATTAGGCGAACAGGATTGGAAATCGTGCGCGGCATTCTTCACCGACGAACCCCATCTTCCGTCGGATTCTCACGGCCCATGGGGACAGGGCCAGCATTTCAGCCGGCTGGTGCAGTCGGAGTTCCATCAGCGGCGCGGCTATGGGATCGAAACAGTGGTCGCCGACCTTTACTACGACTCTCCGACAAGTGCAGCCACCCGGTTCGATTTCTATGAAACCATCCATGCCATGTGGATGGAGAACTTTGCTCTTCCACTCGAAACCTGGTGCCGGGAAAATGGCATCCCCCTCACCGGCCACTATCTGGAGCACGACTGGCCCTGCCCCTATGCCACTCCAGGCCATATCCATCTCCTGGCCCACATGGACTGGCCGGGTACCGATCTGCTCGAGTGCTTTCTCCTCGAGGGCCACGACTATGGCGACCCGCAAAATCTCGGACCCGCTGCCGCCGGCACCGAGCCACACGCCCTGTACTTCTTGAAACAAGTCCAGTCGGTGGCCAACCAACTCGGCAAGGAGCGGGTGATGAATGAAAGCTGGGGAGCGGGAGGTCATGACTCGACTCCGCAGGACTGGCTTCGCATCGGGCGCTTCCTCGCCGTGCATGGCGTGAATCTGTTCGTGCCTCACTTCTCGCCAACCACCATTAGGGGTGCCCGCAAGAAAGATCATCCTCAGTTTTTCGGCGAGCAGAGCCCATGGTTTGAAAATCTGGGACCGCTCAATGCCGAGCTCGGTCGGCTCTCTTGGATGGTGGGACAGGGCAGAACCGAGCAGCGCATCCTTCTCATCGATCCCTTGACCACTGGCTATTGTCTGGCCGCCAAATCCGATTGCGTGAGCACGGCAAGCGTGCACGATACTGTGACCAATCCCCTCGCCGTGCTGGCCGATACCCAGAAAAGTCTGCAACCCCTGCGCCAGACGGTCGCCGCCTTCGCTCAGAGCATGGCGGATGCGCAGATGGACTTCGATGTCGGCGACGAGTACGTGCTCGCGGAATTCGGCAAGGTTGAAAAGGCGGGACTTCGCATTCAGGAACAGTGCTACCAACTCATCGTTCTTCCACCCGGCCTGCAAAATCTCAGATCGGAAACGCTCCAGGCTCTGCGGGCTTTCGCTTCCGGAGGAGGCAAAATCGCCGGTATTCGGCCCTCCCTCGCCCTGCTCGACGGTCGCGTCAGCCAGTGGCCATCGGAATTGCCAGTGCAATGGTGCGCCTCGGAGCAGGAGCTTCTCGCCTTTGTTGAGCACACGGTGCCACCACGGCTCAGTTTCTCCGTGAATCCCCCTGCTGGCATCGCCCATCTGCGCAGACGCTGCGAAGAGGGCACCTTCTATCTCATCGTCAACTCCTCTCCGGCTGACTGGGCGACGTCACTCACCCTTCCTGAGCCCGGACCGATCTCGCTTCTCGATCCTCAGACTGGCGAAGCGCGAGCGTTCGATAGCCGCCTTTCTCTCTCTGCCAACTCGGCCGTCGTACTCTTCATCGATGCACACCCGACTCCGTGGCAGGCACCGGCAATTCCCTCCCCGGTTGCGACGACAGGTGAATCTAAAACTGCGGAATTCCTCGGTGCAGAGCGGCTTCATCCAAATATCCACGTCATCGACTTTTGCGCGCTCGACGTTGGCCACGATTTCTCCCCCCCTCAACTCGTATACGAGACGAACCGAATCTATTGGGAGAAGCACGGAATGGAAACCAACGGCTGGGCCAATCTCATCCAATATCGCGATCACGTGCTTTCGGCCAATCGCCGCATGCCCTCCCACAGCGGCGGCGCAGCCCAGTACGCGGTGCATATCAGTCCGGAGGTCGACCTGGAGAAAATCGACCTTTGCTTTGAGTGCCCCGATCAATGGACGGTGATGGTCAATGGCCATCCCGTGGAAGCCGGCAGATCACCCGCTTGGCTGGACTGGCGCATTGCCCGCTTGCCCATCGGTCATTTGCTGCACCCCGGCGAGAATTCGATTCACCTTGTCGCCAAGCCGTTCGATGTCCGGCAGGAAATCGACCAGATTTATCTCCTCGGCGATTTCAGGCTGCGCCCCGCTGCGCAAGGATTTCACCTCGTTCCTCGCTCCGAACCTCTTCATTTGGGCTCGTGGAAATCTCAGGGCCTGCCTTTTTACGATCGGAAGGTGGCGTACCGTTTCCGACGCTCTCCGGGTACCGCGAGGCTCACTGTTTCGCCCGGTTCCTGGTACGGTTCCGTCCTCGAGTTCACCTGTGGGGCACGCGCTTTCCAAACCTACGGTCCCGGACTGGATCTCGCCTTCACTCTCGAAGATCCCGAAGAGTTCTCGCTCGTGGTCACCGGTCTGCCCCTGAACCTCCTCGGCCCATGGCACAAGCCCGGCCTCCTGTCTAAGCACGGCTGGGCGAGTTTCTGGCATGGCGGGGATATCCCATACTCCCCGCAACCCGGCGCCGCCTATCATCACCTCGACCTCGGGCTTTTTCAGGCTCCAGAGATCACAAATCTCTTCCACCAGAGCATTTAGACCCCGGTTGAACCGCAATATCCGTTGACAAATTATAATTCACCTTATACGTGTAAGTCAATTCTCAGTAATACATCTCTAACCCCCCAAGAAATTGAAAACTAAACACATTCTTCCCCTCCTTGGCTGCATCACCGCCTTGGCCTTCACCGCCCGGTCTCACGCCGCATCTCTCGTCACCAATGGGGGCTTCGAAGCTCCTGTGACGCCTTTTCAGATCGGCTTTGACGCTTGGGCTCAAACGATCGGCACGAACTCCGGCACTTTCACTCCTGGCGTAACCCCACCCCCGCTTATTAACCAAGTGGCCTTCATGGGTGACAGCAACCAGATCCTCCAGACCTTCGCCGTATCTCTTCAGGCCAACACCATTTACACCATCTCCTTTGACAGCATGTTGTCAGTCGGCGTCAGCGCGCTTGGTGATACTTTGTCCGGGGCCATCTCGTACGGCACTGGTAGCGGGACCAGTAGCGGCTACGGAGGAGACATTGCCGGTGGTGATATCATTTCAGGCACTCAGAATTTCTCCTTCAATTTGACGAATACCGCGCAGTCCTATTCGTTCACGTTTACCACCCCCGCCAGCATCATGGGTTCAGCCAACAATCTGGCGATCTACCTCCAAACAACGTTCACCGATGCAGGGAAGCAGCTCTATCTCGATAATGTCTCCGTCTTGACCACGGCCGTTCCCGAGCCCTCAACCGTCCTCCTCATCGGGGCTGGCCTCGGGGCCCTTCTCCTGCGCCGCCGAAGCAAGGCCTAGAGCCGCTTTCCGCAAATAGAAGTTTTGGAGGGCGGCACCAGAAGTGCCGCCCTCGTCGTGTGAAGACTCAAAGATCACCCGCCATCTAAACGAAGTTTCAACCCTAGGTTTCATGAGTATCTCCGACACCCTTTCCGACAAAAAGGCCAACCCGCTCGCCCCCTCCGGCCATGCGGAAAGCGATGCGAATGGCCGTCAAAACACCACGTCGAGGCTTGGCAGACAAGGGGCCCCGTTCTATTCTTTTCCCTTGGAAAAAAGCAGCCAGCCCGAACCTCGGATGAAAGTTCGCAAGCCGATTTCGGCCATGGACTTGGCTCGCTTGCTCGGACTTTCCCATGCGACGGTTTCGTACGTCCTCAATGGACAGGCCGAATCGCACAAGATCTCAAAAAAGACGGCCGAGCGCGTCCTCGAGGCGGCTAAGAAACACAACTACATCCCCAACCAGCTCGCACGGAATCTCAAAAACCGGCGCAGCGGCATGATCGGAGTGGTGCTGGGCAATTTCAAGATGGACTGGGCGGAAGCCGTGATGACGGGGATGCAGGGCGTATTCGACGCCACCGACTACGTGCCCTTTGTTACGACGCACGGCTTTGATGAAGACCGCAACCGCAAGGAACTCCTGTCCGCTTTATATCGTCGGGACGAAGGGATCATCGCGTTCCCCATGCCAGGATGTAACGATATCTATTGGAAGATCGCCCAATCCGGCGTGCCCCTGGTTTTCCTCGGTGACGAACTTCCGGGCCTCACGGGCATCAGCTCCGTGGTGTGGGATTCCGAAGCAGCGGCCGAAGCCGCCGTGCGCCACTTGGTCGAAACCGGGCGGAAGCGAATCGCATTTTTGGGCGTGGATTATCCCGGCCTCAGCACCCGCCACCGCTTCGAAGCCTACAGTCGCATCTTACTGGAAAATGGCTTCAAGCTTCGTGACGAGTGGATCTCCTGCACACCGGCGAATCAGACTCCGGATAACATCGCACGCTCTGCTTTGAGCCAATTCTTCAGCGACAAGAAAAACTCCCCCGACGCGATCTTCGCCCTCAATGATGGCATCGCCCTCCCTGCCCTCGCGCAGTTGGAGGCCATGGGCATCGCTGTTCCCGGTAAGGTGGCCATCATCGGCATGGGAAATCTCCCGTTGGCCGCTCACCCAGCCATCAGTCTCAGCACCTTGCAGGAACCGACCGAGGAAATGGGACAGGCGGTCGCTCGTCTCATCCTCGACCTGATTTCCAAAAAAGCGAAGCACCCCGTCCGCCAAGCCCTCCCCTCCTGCGAAGTGCTCGTCCGTCGATCGACGGGGCGTATTTGATTCCACCCCGTCGAGAGAGATTCATGGGCGAAAGGCATCAAACAGACCTCAGCCCAAGTGAAAAATCTCCCGTAGCGGAGCAGCCACCGGACTCGAGTCGGCATGGGACGGCATGATCTCCGCCATGTATCGCCACCAGCGGCGACAAACCGGAGTCAATGCGATCGCCTCCCACTGATCCTCACTGTCGACCTCCGCGTAGGCAAAGAGCCCGCGCCCATCCGGAGAGATGAAAATGGAATAATTCGACACCCCGTAGTCTTTCAAGGTTTGCTCGAGTTCCGGCCAGACCGAGCGATGCCGCTCTGCGTAAAGTTCTGCACAGCCCTCATTCAGGGACATCTGAAATGCTTTTCGGATCTTCATCTTTGCATCCTCCGGCTAAGCCTCTGTCTGGCCTTTTTGCATTTTCCACGCAGTCTCAAAACATTCCCTGGCGAGCCCGCATAAAAGCATGGCCTGCTCATAGCGATCACTCTCTTCGATCAAACGCCCGTCCGCTGATGCGAAAAGTCGCGCGTAGTAATATTTCCCCGAGATCAACTCCGGCGCAAAGATAAGGCAGTCGCCGACGGTGGCCAATTTCAAAAAACCCCGCATCGCACAGGTCCACAAAGCACGAAAGTCCGCAAGATAATCGGCATCCCCGTGGGCCTGCCTCGGACGACCTTGGAGATCTTGGTTGATCGGCACCTGCATATTGCCTGGACTGGCAATGCGACCATGGAGGAATCCAACGCGATCAAAGATCGGCTGCATAAAGGCCAGCTTGGACGCCATCCCGCCATACACCATCTCCTGGCCGCAATAGTAATGGCTGAAATCCCCATTGAAGCGCACCTCGGGAAACTGCTTGGTAATCTGCACCGTGCGCCAGATGTCCTGGGTAATGGTGGACCGGTGCGTTTCGATAAAGACCGGCACCCGACGGCGCTCACTGGCCCGAAGAATTCCCTCCACCAATCGGGAAACCTCATCATCATCCTCCAACCCCCACCCTGCATGAACGGTGAGGCACTGATCTCCCCGCGCCGAATGTTTCGCGACGATCTCATCCGCCTCTTCGGCTGTATTGATTCGGTCCAGGCCGCAGAATGGCAGGGTGAAACCAGATGCTGGAGGCGAATCGTCGATCAACTGCACCCCCTGAAATCCATCCCTCGCGAGTCGTGCGTCCCGCGCTGAGCCCGCCAGATTCGAGGGAAAGATCGAGTCGTCCCGCAATTCGAGGAGGTTTTGGAGATTGAGATAAACGAGCAGCTTAGGCAGCTCGCCAGAGCCATCATTGTAAAGATATGCCATGAGGATTCAGCAGGCTAAAACTCGTCGTATGCGATCTGGCTCGGCGACACCCCGAGATCAGAAAGCATCTTGGTGCAGGCCTTGATCATCATCGGAGGCCCGCACAGATAATACTCCACGGCCTTTGGATTTGAATGCGCGCGGAGATACGCATCCAGCACGACCTCGTGAATAAGCCCCGTCGGGCCCTCCCAGTCATCCTCGGGAAGCGGAGAGGAAAGCGCCGGATGGAACGAGAAATTCGGATGCTCCGCCTCAAATTTCTCGAAGACCTCGCCGTAGAACAGCTCCTGCCGTGAACGCGCCCCGTACCAAAAGCTGACCTTGCGGGACGTCTGCTCGGTCTCGAAGAGGTGCGAGAGATGAGCCCGGAGCGGAGCCATTCCCGCCCCTCCGCCGATGTAAATCATTTCGCGCTGAGTCGGTTTGATGTGGAAGTCGCCGAAGGGGCCGATTCCCGTCACCAGATCCCCGGGTTTGAGAGAGAAGATATAACTGGAACCTGCGCCTGGCGCACAGTCCTGACCGGGTGGCGGCGTCGCGATGCGAACATTGAACCGGAGCAATCGCTCAGTGCCCTGATTACTGGCGAGGGAGTAATTGTTCCGACGTCCTGTCTCAGGGTTGCGGGCGAGCAGGTCGAAAACATGCTGGCGCTCCCAGACCTCCGCATACGGAGCCGGGATGTCGAAATCCCGGAAGCGAATCTCATCATAGGCCGGGATGTCGATTTGCAGGTAATCGCCCGGAGTGAAGGCCATACTGGTCTCCATATCCACAGGCTCGAGTACCAACTCCTTGATGAAGGTGGCGACGCTTCGATTGGAAACCACTCGAAAATGATAAGTGGTTTGCGCCCGGGTACCGACCCCACCGCCGCGGACGAGATTGAGCCAAAGCCGGCCATCACGTTCCTGGAGGGGATATGTCGCAAGGCCACGACAGATGGGAGCTCGGGCGGGCGAGCCATCCTTCAGATGGAATCGTCCGTTGTGTTTCGGGCATTCGATCTGCCCCTGCTTGACGAGGCCGTCTGCGAGATGGGTGTTTCCGTGGGTGCAGATGCCATCCGTAGCGTACAAGGATCCGTCCTCATCCCGGATCAGAGCAAAGGTCTTCTTGCCGTGATCGAAGCGGAGGACGTCCGCAAGACCAAGATCCGTGGCAGCACAAACCTCGAGCCAGCCATCGGAGTCCGGCTGGGCCACACTCAGGATTGCGCCATCGATCACCTGTTCCCGCGGAACAGGCAACTGGCGCTTCACATGATACGCGGGATCCGTGACCTGCTTCAGAACGGCCGGCAGGATTTCGCGCCAGGCATTCCAGATCGAGGTGTATGGCGGTGGGCAATCGTCCTTGATGAGCGTGTGGAGCAAGGGCAGCGCGTGATAAGGCACCAGAGGAAACATATGGTGCTCCACGTGGTAGTTCATGTTCCAGTAGATAAACCGGCTGATTGGATTCATGTAGACCGTGCGGCAGTTCAGTCGGTGATCCAAGACGTTCTCCGCCAGGCCCGCGTGCTGGGTGGAGTTGTGTACGATCATCAGCCAGGTGCCGAAGAAATGAGGCAGAATGATGAGGAAGATGGGCAACCACGATTGCAGGATCACGCTAAGGATCACCGCGAGCAGATTGAGACCGATAACGATCCGCGCATTCCGGAAGATTTTCGGAAACTCGCTCTCCGGCGTGAAGGTGCGTTCATCGGCCGTAACGCGTCCCAGAGCGTGCAGGATCAACCCCGGGAAGTATCCGCGATAGGAGCCGATAGCGAGCAGGCTCCCCAGATGAGCCCTGAGATTCGGTGGACGAGAAACCTGGATCTCAGGGTCCCGACCAACAATGATCGTGTCGCTGTGATGCCGGGTATGGCTCCACCTCCAAATCACAGATTCCCGCATCACCATGAAGGAAGCAATTTCGTAAAGGACGTTGTTCATCCAATCCGTCTTGAAGGCGGTCCCGTGCCCGGCCTCGTGCCAGCGGGAATCCGAGGCCGTCGCGTAAAGCACCGCATAGGCAAGGTATGGCAACACGGCCCACCAGCTTCCCCATAGGACGATCGTCGCCGCCGCAGTGAGCCCAAGAAGCGCAAACCAGAGGATCGTGTCACGAATGGCCGGGCCGTCTCGGCGCTCAAGCAACTTACGAAGCTCGGTCCGCGAAACCGGAGTCTGGTACCATTCGGCCTCTGCGAGTCCGCGCTCGATCGCGAGCGCGGCATTCTCGCCAGTCAGCGAGTAGTCGAGATGACTCGGCGGCTTGGTTGCGACAGCAGCTCCTGAGGGAAAGTCGTGGCTCATATTTGCATCGTGAGCGGGGGTTTGGACGCTCAAGTGTAATTGAGCCGTGGCGAAGCATCTTCACAAGAACAGGAGATGTCACTTTTGCGACAATCAATTCTTGTTTTGCGCCACCCGTGACACGATCTTCAAATCGTGTCCAACTGGAGTGGCTTTCGATATCCTTCGGTCGCCGGAGATGACCTCATCCATGAGATCTATTTGACGAGCCTTGGCCGGGCGGTGAGCCCGCCAGCGTCGGTCTACCCGACAGAAGGACATCCCGACGAATTTCAATTCACTTGGCAAAAAGGGCGCAGGTTGGGTGACTTTGCATTGCTTTGGATCGAGAAAGGCCGGGGTCGCGCGGAAACATCCGAACTGGGAAGCTTCCCACTACTGCCTGGTTACGTACTTCTTCTGGCACCGGGGGAATGGCATCGCTATCGACCAAATACGGATTGCGGCTGGGTGGAGAGGTGGATCTGCGCAAACGGTGCCTACCTACATCGGCTGCGCAAGAATGGCGTTTTCCCGTCAACTTCAGAGCTGCGGCCTCTCAAAGCCGGTGCTTTGCTTGAAGTATCCTTTGATCAACTTAGACAACAATCGAACGAGAACTGCCTTTGGGTTTCTGGCCTCACTCTGTCGGTTCTTGCCGCAGCACTCGGGGAGACGGAAAGAAAGTCGACCAGCGCAGCGCAGTCCTCCACCTCGGGTGACGCCTTGGTGGATACGGTCGTTCATTACATTTGGCTAAATTGTCACCGCTCTCTGAATGTCACTTCCATCGCGCGGCATTTCGGCATTTCCCGGCGCATGCTCGAACGTCGCTTCGCCCAAGCCTGGCAGCGTCCGGTTGCTCAGGAACTCACCCGTGCACGCCTCCAACGGGCGATTGCCCTACTATCAAAAAAAGAAATGACCGTGAAGGAGGCGGGTTACGCCGCAGGTTTCGGCGGTGCACCACGTTTTATTGCAGCTCATCGCCGCGTCTTCGGAAACACGCCGGGCAGTTCCAGAGATAATACATAAATTGTCTGAGTGTGGGAAAAAGCGCGCGTCTGGCATGACCTTGAAATTCACGGTTTCTTTCCACGGTTGTCGTTCGTATTTCTGTATGATCATCAGGCAGATCGACCGGCAATCCCTCCTGCTCGGCTACCAAAATTGACCCCGAGCAATATGGAGACTTGGTTAGATCGGCCCTATCCGTTGAACATTCCGCCTCTTTCCGCAAGCACCTCTGGAGCCGCTTCCATAGTCGCCTGTCCAGTACGCCGCCGCTGCCGGATTTCCCCTCTTCACCATGACCCTCGTCGTACGTTGTTGACGCCGCCAATAACCTTACGCCCAAGATCTCGCCCTCAACGCATCTTTCTGGAAGACGCAACGTTTGCCCGGAAACGTTGCATGCTTGGTGGCGGACGGAAAAAATGAGCGG
>CAYUMP010000018.1:0-107366 GCA_964445975.1 uncultured Chthoniobacterales bacterium
GCCCACGGAAGGCCAGATCAAAACCCGCGGCCGCATCTCGAGCCTGCTGGAAGTCGGCACGGGCTTTCATCCAGAACTCACCGGCCGCGAGAATGTTTTCCTAAACGGCGCCATCCTAGGCATGCGCAAGAGCGAAGTCCGCCGCAAGTTCGATGAGATCGTGGATTTCGCCGAAATCGCAGAGTTCATCGATACGCCGGTCAAACGCTATTCCAGCGGCATGTATGTGCGTCTGGCCTTTGCCGTGGCAGCCCATCTTGATCCGGAAGTTTTAATTGTGGACGAGGTGCTGGCCGTGGGAGACGCCAACTTCCAGCGCAAGTGCATCGGAAAGATGAGCAAGGTGGCGAGCGACGGAAAAACCGTGATCCTAGTCAGCCACTCCATGGTCACGGTGGAAAACCTCACCAAAAAATGCCTTTGGCTGCATGATGGCGAGGTCAAAATGTCGGGACCTAGCGAAGAGGTGGCTCCGGAATATCTGAAATTTTCCCAGTCCCTGCAGCTCGGCGAGAAGGAAGGCCTGCACGATTATCGCCTGCGGCGCGGCAACGGCGCGGCTCGGCTCACCACTTTTATCATGGGCAACCAGGCGGGTGAGACGTGCTACGAATTTCGGCAGGGCCAACCGCTCAATTGTACCTTCGAAATTTCAGTCATCCGACCCTGCTCCGAACTCGCGATTTTTATTTCGTTCAAACTGGGCCTTTCGGGTGAGCACACCGTCCGCACCCAGAAACACCGCCTCAATGAGACAGCCGTCCTACCTGGCACCGTGGTATCAGGCACCCTGACTATCGATACCTCGGCTTTATCCGTTTCCATGTACGATCTTTACATTTGGGTCGGCCCGGAATTCGACGAAGTTTTCGACGAATACTACGATATTATTGATGGCGCCCTGACTCCGGTAAAAATCTTTGACGATCCCAAAAAGCTCCACAATGGCCACTCCATCCTGCCGTCGTCGGTCCATGGCCTGCAATCAAGTCTCAGAGACTTGTCGGTAAACTGACCGTATTTCCCAACCCATACTTCACACCAAAAATCATGACTGCTCCAAGCATCACTCTAGCCGGAAGACGCATATCTCGGGATGATAATCCGCTGGTCATCGCAGAAATCGGCATCAATCATGAGGGCGATATCAACAAGGCCATCGCCATGGTGGACGCAGCGGCAACAGCGGGTTGCGAATGTGTTAAATTCCAATGCCACATTACGGCGGAAGAGATGATTCCCAACGATGTCGTGCCAGGCAACGCGAAGGAATCCATCTGGGCCATCATTGATCGCTGCACCCTGACTGAAGACGAGGAGCGGGAGGTCCGGGCTTATGTGGCCCAACAAGGGCTGATCTATCTTTGCACCCCTTTTTCCCGTGCAGCCTTCCACCGACTGGAAACGATGGATGTACCCGGATACAAAATCGGCTCCGGCGAGTGCAACAACATCCCCCTACTCGAACTCGTCGCGGCCACAGGCAAACCGGTCATTCTAAGTACCGGCATGAATGGCATGGAGGCGGTGCGTGAAGCAGTCGAAGTTTTTGAACGCCACAGTTCACCCTACGCCCTGTTGCATTGCACGTCGCTGTACCCGACTCCATATGACAGGGTCCGGTTGCCCGCCATACAGGAACTGATGCAGACCTTCCCTCATGCGCCGGTCGGACTGAGTGATCACTCTTTGGCCAACTACACCTGTTTCGCCGCGGTGGCGCTCGGCGCATCGATCCTGGAAAAACATTTTACCGCCGACAAAAGCTGGCCGGGACCGGACATCTCGATCTCACTCGATCCGCAGGAATTGCATGACCTTATCGCAGGGTCCAATGCGATTCACGATGCGATGGCCGGCACCAAGGAGGTGCTCCCGGAGGAATTTGTCACCACCCAGTTTGCTTACGCCTCAGTTGTCGCCCTCACCGACATCGAGCCTGGCACCGAACTGAATGACACCAATATCTGGGTCAAACGACCAGGAACCGGCGGCATCCTAGCCCGGGAGTTTTCCAAGGTGGTCGGGCGGACGGCGAAACGTCACATTGCCAAAAATCAACAACTCTCCTGGAAAGATGTTTAAAAATGCCTCACGACCACCTGCCGCCTTCCGCGTCGTTTTTCTGACGGCGACGCGCGCGGATTTCGGCAAGCTCAAGTCGCTCATCGAAACCATTGATGCCGATCCTCATTTCGAAGCCCATGTCTTCGTCACGGGGATGCACATGAATGCCCTCTACGGCAAAACCATCGACGAGGTAAAACGATGCCGATACACCTCGCTGTTCCCCTATTATAACAATAGCCACAACGCGCCGATGGATGTAGCGCTGGCCAGTACCATCGAAGGATTTTCCCAGTATGTGCACGATATCAAACCGGATCTCATCGTCGTTCATGGCGACCGTATCGAGCCGCTGGCCGGCGCGATCGTGGGATCGCTCAACAACATCCTGGTGGCCCATATCGAAGGCGGGGAAGTCTCGGGCACGATTGATGAGTCGATCCGTCACTCGATCAGCAAACTCAGCCACCTGCACTTTGTCGCCAATGAAAAGGCTGCCCTTCGCCTCAAACAAATGGGTGAGCTCGAGAAAAGTATCTTTGTGATCGGATCACCCGATATCGATGTCATGCGTTCCACCACGCTGCCCACCTTCCAGGAGGTCAAGGTCCGCTACGACATTCCTTTCGATAAATTCGGCATCGTCCTCTATCACCCCGTCACCACCGAATACGATGATGTCGGCCGCGCCGCCTCCGCGCTAGTGGATGGAGTTCTCGCCTCCAAGCTCAACTTTATCGTCATCTATCCGAACAACGATTCGGGCTGCGATCTCATCCTTGAGGAATACAAGCGCTTTGCCGACTGCGCTAACATCCTAGTCTTCCCTTCCTTACGCTTCGAATACTTTTTGGTCGCGCTGAAAAATGCCGATTTGGTGGTGGGTAATTCCAGTGCTGGCATCCGGGAGGCCCCTTATTATGGAATTCCCAGCGTGAACATCGGTTCCCGGCAGCATCAGCGCAGCCGTGACCCGGAAATCATCCATTGCCCGAGCACCAGTGAAGACATCTGCGCGAGCATTCTAAAGGCCCGCGTAACGCCTCGCAGCCGGGTTGAGGAATTCGGCGACGGAAAAAGCTACGAGCATTTTCTTAAAATCCTCCAGTCCGATGCGATGTGGGCGGTGAACAAACAGAAGATATTTTTCGATCGGACGTAGCGTGCGTGTTCTCCTTCTATTGACGGCTCGAGGCGGATCAGTTCGGCTGCCCCGGAAAAATGTACTCCCTTTGCATGGGATTCCGCTCATTCAGCATACGGTCGAAGCAGCATTGAATTGCGGCATTCCCGGAGCGGATGTCATCTGCTCCACCGATGACCGGGAAATCGCAGAAGTGGTCACATCCTGCGCAGTGGATGTCCCTTTCCTGCGCCCCCCGGAGCTTTCCACGCCCGAAGCATCCAGCCTAGACGTTGTCCTGCATGTCCTTGATTGGTGCAAGGAGCACCGCGACGCCTCGTACAATGCGGTCATTCTCCTACAGCCGACCTCTCCTTTTCGGAATGCCCGGCACATCCGGGAGGCATTTGAACTTTTCCAGAGCAAAAAAGCGGTCTCGCTGGCATCGGTTTGCCCGGCGATAAGCACGCCATACAAGATGTACAACTTGAGCGAATCGGGCACGCTGGAAAAGCTCATCCCTTTCCGCAGTGCTTCGCACCGCAAGCAGGACTACCCTACCGTCTATCAGGAAAATGGAGCGATCTTCATTTTTACGCCCGAGCACCTGCGGCGCACCAGCGTCTTTGTCTCGGACGAAAGTATTCCCTATGTCATGGACCAGCTCCTCAGCCTCGATATTGATACCGAGGACGACATGTTCCTCGCCGAATCTCTCTTTTCACGACTCAACTCCAGATAAATGCGCCTCATTGCTCGCCTTGATGTCAAACCACCCAACGTGGTCAAACCCGTTCATTTCGAAGGGCTTCGCCAGCTCGGCCAGCCCGTCGATCTAGCCTCCCGCTACTACCAGACCGGGGTGGACGAGATTCTTTACGAGGACATTGTCGCCAGCCTCTATCGACGTGAGCCCGACTTTGCACTCATCGGCAGCGTCGCAGCCGCTTCGCACGTGCCCTTCGCCGTGGGCGGAGGTCTCTCAAACCTCACCCAAATTGAGAGGGCCTTTAAAATCGGAGCCGATAAGGTCATCCTGAACTCCTTCCCCCTGCAACACGACAGCGGCCTGATCCATGAGGCTTCCGAGATTTTCGGCACTCAGGCAGTGGGCATCCATCTTCAGGCCAAACGCATTGACACCGGCTGGGTGTGCTGCTCAGACGGCGGACGCATCCCTAGCCAATATTCGGTTGCCGACTGGATTCGCAAAGTCGAGGATCTCGGGGCAGGCGAATTGTTTATCTCATCCATCGATCGCGACGGACGGCGCAACGGCTTTGATCTCGAACTCTGCGAGCTCGCCCTTGCCAGCGCCACCAAGCCGGTCGTGCTTGGTAGCGGGGCCGGCTTGATCGGCCATATCCAATCCGTGATCGACTTCACCTCAAAAAAGCCATCCGGCTTCATGATCGGCAGCATGCTCCATTACGGCACCGCTACGGTGGAAGATATCAAAGGCGTTTTCCCCAACGATTAATCTTACCATGGAAATCGGACTTCTTTTATACGGCCGTGCCGGCAACATCGGCAGCATCAAGAACGCGTTGGACGCGATCGGATGCACCCTGAACATTTCGACCAATGTGGCCGACCTGAAAAGCGCCAGAGCCCTGATTCTTCCTGGAGTGGGAGCCTATCATTCAGCCATGGCAGCGCTAGAGCCGCAACGCAAGGAACTGCTGGAGTTGGTCAACTCCCGACCCGTACTCGGCATCTGCCTCGGGATGCAAATTCTCGGGCATATTGGCTTTGAAGACGGCGTCACCCGGGGCCTGGAACTTATCGAAGGTCAGGCCAGTCTCCTCAACAGCGAAAGTCCTACCCCCCACTTGGGCTGGAAATCGCTGGAATACCTGAAAACCAGCCCGATCTTTAACGGCATTGCCGAAGACGCGCGCTTTTATTTCATGCACTCCTACAAACTGATCACCTACCGCAGCGTCACTGCTTTAGCTTCCTATGGCGGAGAAAGTTTCGTCGCTGCCATCGCAGACCGCTCGCTTTTCGGAGTCCAATTTCACCCGGAAAAAAGCGGGAAAGCCGGTCTCGCCCTCCTGAAGAATTTCGTCTCACTGGCACGGTGACCCGGTAATTACTTCCTTTTTAGCATGGACCGACAGCTTTCCGACAAGCTCAGCGTCGTGCGTGGTTATTCCGCGCTAGTCGTCCTTTTCGCCCATGTCAATCAGTGGTTCATCCTTCCGCTCACCGGTCTTGAGACCACCGGCCGCTATATCTGGAATGCGCTGTCTCATTATTCTGTATTGATCTTTTTTATTTTGTCGGGCTTCGTCATCACCCATTCCCTTCTGAAAAACCTGGGGAAAAACGGCCGGATTCGGGAGGATGTTTTTATCCGCTCGCGGGCCCTGCGCATCCTGCCGCCCTTTCTGGTCGCGATGGCTTTTTCGATCTTCGTGTCCCTGTTCATCCAATGTTTCCACTTTCACGGAGCCATGTCCTTCAAGACGCCTGCGGATCTTTGGGTGGCCCGTGACAATGTCCAGTTGAACCTGCGCGATGTTCTCGCTACAGCCTTTTTTAGCAACGGCATCATTCCCGGAACCGCCGCCATCATCACCAACGGAGTGCTGTGGTCCCTATCGTATGAAATATGGCTTTATTGCCTTGCCCTGCTGGTGGCCTTGGTCTGCGAACCTGCCTCTTTCCATCGCCGCATTGTCGCCCTCATGGCTCTGGCGGGCTTTGCACTCCTCTTTAGCGGTAACTCCATCTTTCTTGAGTACACAGCCTATTGGGCACTCGGTGCTGTGATCTCCCTCTACCTACACTTTAATAAAAAGTGGCGATTTTTCCCCGGCATCCTGACGCTGGCAGCTCTGCCCGGCCTGATCATTTGTCTGGTTTCCCCCACGCGCCTCTGGCCATTGCACCATGGAGGTTATGCTCTACCCATTAATTTTTCCGTTCTAATTATCTTTACGGGAATTTTTCGGCTGTTGCTGAACTCAAATCTTGGACTCATCGGTCACTTGGGCATCCATCTATCACGGTCCTCCTACACGCTTTACATCATTCACTTTCCCATCCTACTTCTTCTCTTTTCCTTCTTTCACCTGAAGTTTCTCGCTTGGGGCGGCCTACCGCGGGCGCTCTTCATTAGCCTGACCATCATTCTGATCGTACTGGTGGCGGATCGCCTCGCCCTAGTGCTGGAGAACCGCAAACTTTGGAATAACTGGGCCGCCGCTCTGGGCGAGAAAATCAGGAATCGCCGAGCTTCGTCCGCGGCGGTCCGCCCCGCCCTTCAAGCTCGTAAAAATTAACATGCAAAGCGCATCCACCACCACCGTCGAAACCGGCAAATACGGCTTGCCGATCGAGGTCAAATTCTGCCGGAAATGCACTATTAGCAATCAGCGGCCCTCTTCGACCGTCGAATTCAAAAACAAACCAAACGCCAAAAAGAGCACGATCGCCTTTGACGAAAATGGGGTCTGTGATGCCTGCCGCTACTTCGAGGAAAAAGAAGTCATCGACTGGGATGAGCGGGCGCGGATTCTAACAGATATCTGCAATAAATACCGCCGAACCGATGGGCGTTTCGATGTCGTGGTCCCTGGCAGCGGCGGCAAGGACAGCGTCATGGCCGCCCATATCCTCAAGTACAAATACAACATGCACCCCTTACTGGTGACATGGCCACCGCACAGTTATACGGAACCCGGCTGGAGAAACTTTCAGAAATGGCTGGAGGGAGGGTTCACCAACATCACCTATTGGCCCAATCCCCAAGTTCATCGCAAGCTAGCCCAGATCGCCTTTCGCCGGCTGGTCCATCCGTTCCAGCCTTTTATCGTGGGCCAGAAGAATGTCGCGCCCCGCTTCTCCACGCTGTTCGACATTCCGCTGATCATGTACGGCGAAAACCAAGCGGAGTACGGAAACTCCAAGGACGAGAACGCTTCGCCCACCATGAGCTGGGAGTTTTTCGCCGGGGAACGCGACCTCGATAAAATCTACGTGAGCGGGGTGCTGGCCACCGAACTCATGGCGGAACATAAATTTGACCAGGCCGATCTTGAACCCTATTTGCCTGTTCCCCAGGAAGCGCTGGAGAAAACCAAATCCGAGGTGCACTACATGGGATACTACGTGAATTGGCATCCCCAAGAGGTTTACTACTACTGCGTCGAAAATACCGATTTTCAACCCAACGACTTCCGCACGGAGGGGAGCTACAGCAAATATTCCTCCTTCGACGATAAGATCGACTGGCTGCACTATTACACCACCTATGCCAAGTTCGGTATCGGCCGCGCGACCTATGATACATCCCAGGAAATCCGCAATGGCGATATCACGCGGGAGGACGGCATCGCTCTCGTCCGGCGGTTTGATGGCGAATTCCCCCGCCTCTATCTCGACAGCAATCTGAGTTATCTCGATCTGACCCTCGAGGAATTTACCGCCATTATCGACGACGCGCGCCCCGAGCATTTGTGGACTAGGAATTCGGACGGCTGGCAACTCAGGCATCAGATCTCCTAAACCATGTTAAAAATTCTGCACGTGGCCAGTTTCTCCGGGAATGTTGGAGACAACATCAATCATGCGGGTTCTTACCGCATGCTGGCACACGCGTTGGGGGTACCCTTCACCGCGCAGGCGTGGGAAATCCGGAAATACTTCTGGCGCCAAGCTAACTTTGATCATGCCTTTGCCGATCTCTGCAACAACCATGACTTCGTGCTTTTCGGGGGGGGCAACTATTTCGAGCTTTGGGTCGAGCGCTCTGCCTCCGGCACCAGTGTCGACATCCCGCTCGATGTTCTGGAAAAAATCAAGGTGCCCATCGTTTTCCATTCCCTTGGTTGCGATGCCGCGCAGGGATATACCGAGTCAAGCCTTCGAAAAACCAAAAGTTATTTCGAGGCGCTGCTGGCGCGCCGGGGCACTTTCATCTCCCTACGCAACGATGGTTCTATGGAAACCGCACGGAAGCTTCTCGGCTCGTCCATCTCGCAACAACTTCATCTCTTTCCGGATGGCGGATTCTTCGCCGCCGATCCCTCCACCCTTTCTATTCCGGACTCCAACGGCCGCGTCGTGATTGGAATCAATATCGCTGGCGATATGCTATCGCATCGCTTTGGCTCCGAATCGTCCGCCATTCATACCTTTTACGAGGAATTCGCCACCTTTATCAACCGCATCGCCGAGGAACGTAGCGATCTCCACTTCCGGTTTTTCCCTCACATCTTCCGAGATTTCCATCCCCTTGCCGCGATTCTCGATCACATCGCGGACTCCGTGCGAAGGTGCCGCGTCGAAGTCGCTCCGTTGCTCGTAGGCTCTTCCTCCGCTTCAGCTCTGCTGCAGCAGTATGCCGAGTGCAGCCTAGTCCTGGGGAATCGATTCCATGCCAATGTGTGTCCCATTGGCTTGAAGGTTCCCACCATCGGCCTTGTCAATTATCCTCAGGTTCAATTCCTGTATGAAGAACTGGGGCTCATCGACCGTAGCGTGCATCTGACTGATCCTCGAATCGGAGAAAAGTTGGGGCTTCTGGCCGGTTCCTCGCTCGATACTATGCCTGCGCTTCAGAGTCGCTATGCCGACGTCGCCGATACCATCGCCCAAACCGGCAAGCGGGAATATGCCGGTCTCGCACGCTGGTTAAAAGCTCACCTCTAGTCCGCTTCCTGCGTTTTTATGTCCGCTGGTTTTGTATTTTTCAGTTCTCATACGCATGTACCGCCTTTCACCGTCACCGAATGTATGATCGGTGACGTGGTGAGCAAAACCGGGGCGCAACCCATCTTGCTCAAGGCCGCCGCCTGCACTTGCCAACTCGTTCCCAATCTCGCCGCCCTACCCACGCCTCCGCCCGCTTGTGAACAATGCCGTCTCAATGAGCACTTGCTGCGGGATTCGACGCCAGGCTGGGCCCATAAAACTCTCGAGGAGTATCACGATGATAGCGATCTGGATGTGGTCAGGCGGGAGATCGCGAATCTGACACCCTCCGCCGTCCTCACCTGGACGTTTCAGGGCATTGAAATCGGCAAGATCACTTTGCACGACATCCTTCTCACGCATAAACAGGATCATCTGGAGTTCAACCCAGCAGACCAAGCATGGAAGGACTATGTCATCCTGGCCCAGGCCTGTCTCATGCTCGCTCTGCGATTCCGTCGATACTTGCAGCGCAAAGGTGCAACGGGCATGATGGTTTACAACTCCCACTATTCGGTGAACCGCATTGTTTTTGCCGTCGCGGAGCAGGAGAATATTCCTACCTTCTCCATGCACGGCGGCGCATCCTTACGTTACGTTTGGGAGACCTTGATGTTCACCCGCGGCGATATCGATCAGCATAAGCCGGCCTGCGTGAGGAATTGGACGTCGTCGTATTCCGACCGCCGCCTAAACAGCTCCGACGTGAAGATGGTGGAGGGACATTTTGAGGAGCTTTTCGGCGGCAAGATGGCGCACGCGTATTCGGCCCCGGCGGGGCTTACACCTTGTGAGCAGCTATTCGACAAGGTCGACCCGGATAAAACCCGAAAGGTCCTAGTCGCCGCAACGAGCAGTGCGGATGAGCGCTTTGCCCTTGAGCAATCCAATATTCGCAAAATTTTTCCCGGCGAAGAATATCTGTTCCCATCCCAAGTCGACTGGCTTTCCTTTCTGATTGCACGCATGCGAGAGAGTAAGGACCTCGCTCTCATCATCCGGGTTCATCCCCGCGAACTGCCCAACAAGAGGGAAAGGGTGGCCTCTACCAATTCAAGCCGTCTGCGTCAACTCCTGACCGATCTGCCTGACAATGTCATCGTCAACTGGCCGACGGATAAGATCAGTTTTTACGATTTGATGCTTCGAGCTGACCTGATCATTACCTGCTGGAGCTCGGTAGTGCTGGAATCCAGCCTGTTTGGATGTCCCATTGTGCTGCCTAGAAACCCGGTGAAATACTTTGAGGTGATCGCCGACCGCATCTGCGCAACCTTTGACGAGTACTGGGACTCTCTCAATGAATTCTCCAAGGTCACATGGCAACTGCCTCGCTCGGTTAAGACGCTACGCTGGCTGTGGATGGTGCAGTTTGCCAGCAATGTTTCGTTGTTTGGCGGACATCCGCGGTCGCTGGGATTCTCTGGCTTCCTAGTTGAGAGCCTCGCGCGCGGTCGCCATCTTCTCTCCCGCGTGGGCCTGCCTACGCCCAAACCGGTGTCGGATTATCTGCGCTCATTCTGGAAGGAGCCGCACAAACTCACACGCCGGCGCATCCAATACGATGGTGAAACTGTAGTCGCCCGGACTCTACTCGGTGATTTCAATCCTTTGCAGGATTTCCGCGAGCTTCAACGCCTACAACCCGGCGCCTATAACACAAATATTGACGGTCACGACGATGAAGAGCAGGAGCGGTTGGATTGCCTGTCTACAGTAAAGCGCCTGCTGACTCTGCTACGCCAATCCGGCACCCCAGCGCCAAAAATCGACGAAATGATTCGAGCGTCCGAGCGCGAATTGTGATGTTTTTTCCGCACCACATTACCGCCAAACGGATCGAAAGATGTTAAAAAAGATCCTCTCGCTTTTTCGTCCGGAACCTCGGCGTTTCTATGCCTTGGATCAACTGGACGCCAAGCTAGCGAAATACCTAACGAAGCGGCGGGGTATTTTTGTCGAAGCCGGCGCGAACGATGGGGTGTCATTTTCCAACACACTGTACTTCGAAAAATACTTGGGCTGGCGGGGCCTGCTGGTTGAGCCGAATCCCGAGGTCGCGCAGCTGTGCCAGCGCAACCGCACGCGATCTATCGTCGAACCTGTAGCCCTCGTCTCCTTTCAAAATGCAGCGCGATCCATCACCTTGACTGCGGTGGGACTGATGAGCTTCGTCAAGGGCGCGTTGAAAACGGAGTCCGATGAAGCGGCCCATCTTGAGGGAAGCAGCCTAGCCAATCAGCCGACTCCAGTGCAGGTGGAAGTGCCGTGTGCCACCCTCTCCAGCCTGCTCGATCGGCATCGCTTTACCAAAATCGACCTACTTTCCCTTGATGTTGAAGGCTACGAGGCGGAGGTACTCAAAGGCGTGGATTTCGATCGTCATGCCATCCAGTTCATTTTGGTGGAAGCTCGTTATCGTGCCGAAATCGAGGATATCCTCCTACCGCGATATGATCTGGTGGAGGAACTGACCGGACGCGACTTGCTTTTCCGCCAAAAGGAGACTTCCCGCTAGTTCTTCTGTGAACCTTTCCTCGATCTTTGAACGCCTTTCACCTTGGCGTAACACCGCAGCCGGACATCGTCGGCGCAAACAAGGCTCCTTGGCCCGGGCCGCGAGTCAGTGTGAACCATTACGCGTGATGGTTGGCGCCGGCAGCGTCTCCGAATCCGGCTGGATTCCCACCGACCTGGATACCCTCGACCTGACGGATGCGAAGGATTGGAAGCGTCTGTTTCAACCGGACTCCATCAAAGCCATCTTCGCCGAACATGTGTGGGAGCACCTGAGCCCGGCCGACGCACGCACGGCCACGGCATATTGTTTTCGCTATCTAAAACCGGGCGGACATCTGCGCATCGCCGTGCCGGATGGCTTTCATCCCGACCCGGCCTATCAAACTTATGTGAAACCCAATGGCACCGGGCCGGGCGCCGACGATCACAAAGTCCTCTACACCCACGTCCTGCTGGAAGCCCTGTTACAGCAGGAAGGATTCACCGTTCAGGCGCTGGAGTATTTTGACGAAAAAGGCATTTTCCACCAGGAACCGTGGACCGAAGAATACGGCACAGTTCAACGCTCAGCCCGCTTGGATGCCCGCAATCAGAATGGGGAACTCAATTACACCTCCCTGATCTTTGACGGCATAAAACCCTTCTGATTGCTCAAATGTTCCACCAAAGACCTGCCGTCGTTGCACTTTTTGCCTACAACCGGCCTGAACATTTGCGCCATACCGTCGAAGCGCTGGCCAAAAATGAACTCGCCGCCGAAACTGACGTCTTCGTCTTTCTAGATGGTCCGAAATCGGAGTCTGATCAAGAGGCCTCGGCCGAAATCCAAAAGCATCTCGCCGCCGTTAGTGGCTTCAAAAGCCTGACGTGGAAAGCTGCTCAAACCAACGCAGGGCTGGCCCAGTCCCTTGTGGGAGGCATCTCGGAGATCCTGAAAATTTACGATCGCCTCATTGTCTTAGAAGACGACCTGGTCACCTCACCTTTTTTTCTCACCTACATGAACACCGCCCT
Organism: uncultured Chthoniobacterales bacterium; assembly: GCA_964445975.1. Classification (GTDB taxonomy): domain Bacteria; phylum Verrucomicrobiota; class Verrucomicrobiia; order Chthoniobacterales; family Terrimicrobiaceae; genus CAYUMP01. Next base: position 12,428 of record CAYUMP010000018.1, read on the forward strand.
CGCGCTATACGCGGACGATCTGCAGGTCGCGAGCATCCACGGCTGGACGTATCCGGTGACGGAACAACTGCCCGAGACGTTTTTTTTGCGGGGAGCTGATTGCTGGGGATGGGCCACCTGGCGTCGCGCATGGCATGTTTTCAATCCGGACGGAACTCAACTCCTACAGGCACTGACTGACCAATCTCTGCTAGAGGAATTCGATCTCGACGGCGCCGCCCACAACATCGGGATGCTACGTGATCAGATCAGCGGATTGAATGATTCTTGGGCGATCCGCTGGCACGCCTCGGCCTTTCTCAAGGGCATGCTCACCCTTTACCCGGGCCGGTCGTTGGTCCAAAATAGCGGCACCGACGGCAGCGGGACCCACTGCCACGATACCGATCATCTGCAAACGCGCCTGGCCGAGCAGCCCATTGAAATCCGACGCCAATCGCTCATCGAAGATCGTTCCGCTCGCTCGGCCATCATCCGCTTCCTGCGCTCTGCTGCAACGACTTCGACCCGTCCGCCAATGAATTCCTCTTGGTACGGGTCTTTGCTAAAATGGGGGCGATCTCTCGTCAGCTTCCGATAGACGCTGTGTTTAACTCTCCCTTCGCTCAAAAACTCAGAAACCGCCTGGCCGCCCGCCTGCGGGTTTCCGAGCCGCCTTCCCACGGACCCAATCCAATGTTTTCCGGCCGCTACGCTTCCTGGCAAGAAGCGGCGTCTCAATGTCAAGGTTACGACGCCAGCATCATTTTTCAAAAAACCTGCCAGGCCACTCTCGCGGTGCATTGGGGCGAGGCCGCTTTCGAGCGTGACTCCGTTCTTTTCCATAAGCCCGAGTATCGTTGGGAGGTTCTAGCTGCCTTGCTCTGGCAGGCTTCCCGCGATGAAGGCCGGATGCGGGTCATGGACTTTGGCGGTGCCCTAGGCAGCGTTTATTATCAATCCCGGGCGTTTCTTCGGGATCTGCCGGAGGTGAAATGGGGCGTGGTGGAACAGGCCCACTACATCGACTTCGGTAATCGCGAACTCGCGGGCGAAGCGCTGAAGTTCTTCCCAGCCATGCGGGACTGTCTTTCCGCCATCACCCCCAACGTCCTGCTGTTCGGAGGCGTCCTCCAGTATTTGGAAAAGCCCTTCGACCTCCTCGGAGAGGCCCTAGCTTACGGGCTTCCCGCCATCGTTTTCGACAAGATGGCCCTGGCTTTAAGCGAAGAGGATCACCTCGTCATCCAACGCGTTCCACCATCCATCTACGATGCTTCCTATCCCGCCTGGTTTCTCTCCGAATCGCGCCTGAAGGCCTTCATGGCCACCGCGGGCTATATCCTGCATAGCGAATGGAAAAACGTGGACAACTACCCACTCGAAGATGTCCGTACCGTCTTCAAAGGCTTCCTTTTTGTGCGCAACGACTCCACCTCCGGTTCACCTCATGTCCTCTAAACTTGTCAATGTCGGCTGCGGCAACCGCATTCACCCCTCCTGGCTGAATCTCGATCTTCATGCCGCTGTGCCCGGAGTGGTCGCCTGCGATCTCACCAAAGGACTGCCCGTGAAAGATGGGGAAGCCGATGTGGTCTATTCCGCCGCCGTCCTGGAACACGTTCGCGCCGAAGATACCCCAGCCTTTCTGCGGGAATGCCATCGCGCACTGGCCCCCGGCGGCCACCTGCGCATTGCCGTACCAGACTTCGAAGCCCAGGCCCGCGAATATCTGGCCAGCGTTGAGCGACTCGACGCGGGCCAGCCTCATGCCGAGGCCGACCGCGCCTGGATGATGTTGGAGATTTATGATCAATCCACCCGCGAACACAGCGGCGGCCGGATGGCGGAATTCCTGGCCGATCCAAAATTGCCCAATGAGCCGTTCATTGTAGGACGCATCGGCAAGGAAGGCGGTGATTTGATAGCGGGCCTGAAAGGAAAACCTATGTCCTCCCGGCCTCGCCGCCGACCCTACATTCCCTGGGGAAAACTGGGCGAGTTCCTGCTGGCCAGATTGCTTCGCAGCCGAGACCTCGATGAAGACCTGCGGGCCCTGGAAATCGGACGCTTCCGCCTCGCCAGCGGAGAACTTCATCAAAATGCCTACGATCGTTTTTCCCTGGCCCGCCTCCTGCAGGCCAATGGCTTTCGGGACATCAAGGCCTGCGGACACGGCGATAGCGAGATTCCCGGTTGGAAAAGTTTCTATCTCGAAATCGATGAAGAGGGCCAGACTGAGAAACCCGACCTGCTCATCATGGAGGCAAAAAAATAATTATGGCTAACTGGAATAATACCAAAGTCCTCATCACCGGTGGCTGCGGCTTCATCGGGTCCAACCTGGCCCGTCGCCTGGTGGACGGAGGCGCTCTCGTCACCCTGGTGGACAGCCTTGTCCCCGAATACGGCGGCAACCTTTTCAACATCGCCGACATCAAGGACCGCGTTCACCTGAATATTTCCGATGTGCGCGATCAATACAGCCTCTGCCATTTGGTCAAGGGCCAGGACATCCTTTTCAATCTCGCGGGGCAGACCAGCCATATGGACTCCATGTCGCGGCCCGAAATCGACCTCGACATCAACTGCAAGGCCCAGCTTTCCATCCTTGAAGCCTGCCGACATCACAACCCTGCCATTCGCGTGATCTATGGCAGCACGCGCCAGATTTATGGCAAGCCGTACTATCTGCCCGTCGACGAGGGCCATCCGCTCAATCCGGTGGACGTCAACGGCATCAACAAGTTGGCCGGCGAGCAATACCATCTGCTCTACGGGAAGGTCTACGGTCTCGCCACCTGCGTGCTGCGCCTGACCAATATCGTCGGACCGCGCATGCGCATCAAAGATGCCCGACAGACCTTCCTCGGTGTTTGGATTCGCAACCTGATCGACGGCAAACCCATCGAAGTCTGGGGTGGCGAACAATTGCGCGACATCCTCGATGTCTCCGATTGCGTGGAAGCCCTGCTGCTGGCGGCGCGCTCCGACAAATCCATCGGACAAATCTATAACGTTGGTTCGAAGGAAAACGTCAGCCTGCTCGAACTGGGCCAACTCCTCGTGGAACTCAATGGTGGAGGTGAAATATCCGTCCGGACCTATCCCGCAGAGCGCAAGAGCATAGACATCGGCGACTACTACACGAACGCGGATAAGATCCACTCCGACCTCGGCTGGACACCGCGGCCCACCTTGCGCGAAAGCCTCGCCCGGCTTCTGGTCTTCTACCGTGAAAATCTTTCAGAATATGTCTGATCCCGTCCTTCCGGCCAATCCGCGCGCTTCCTACCTCGCTCACAAAGCCGCTATCGACGAGGCCCTCCTTCAGGCCCTGTCCAGTCCCGTCTACATCTTAGGCGACCAAGTTTCCGCCTTTGAGCTGGAATATGCCGAATGGATGGGCGGAGGAGCCTGCATCGGCCTGGCCAATGGAACCGATGCATTAGAGCTCTGCCTGCGCGCCTCTGGCGTGCAGCCCGGGGATTATGTGGCGGTTCCCACCCATACTGCGGTGGCCACCGCCACCGCCGTGGTTCGTGCGGGTGCCCAGCCTGTCTTCGTTGATATCGAACCGAACAGCTTTTTGATGAATCTCGACGGCCTGCGTGAAATCATCGCCACGGGCATCAGACTTGCCGCGGTCATCCCAGTCCACCTCTACGGGCTCGCCTGCGATATGGATGCCTTGGGTAAACTGGCCGGGCAACATGATTTTCGATTGATCGAAGATTGCTCCCAAGCTCATGGCGCGTTGTGGAAAGGACAGAAAGTCGGCACCTTCGGCGACACTGCGGCCTTCAGTTGCTATCCCACTAAAAACCTCGGAGCCATCGGTGACGCCGGACTCGCCTTCACGAAGGACGCCGGGCTCGCCGCCCGTATTCAAACCCTTCGCCAATATGGCTGGCGGGAGCGCTACATCAGCGACGAGGTCGGGATGAATTCCCGCCTCGATGAATTGCAGGCCGCCATCCTCCGCATCAAACTTCGCCATCTCGATGTCGATAACGCTCGCCGCCAAGCCATCGCGCGGTGCTATGACGAGGTGCTGGCCGACCTTGATTTGGTCCGTCCAGTGCTCGATCCCGGCCATGTCTTCCACCAATACACCATCACGACCGGCGCCCGCGATGAGTTGAAAGCCCACCTCGCGGCCCGCAACATCATTGCCGGCATTCTTTACCCCGCCCCGATTCATCTGCAGCCGGCCTATCACGAATATGCGCAGGTCCACTCCTTGAGTCTGACCGTCTCCGAAAGTGTGTGCCGGGATCTCCTGTGCCTCCCCATCCACCAACACCTTACCGACGAGGAACTTGATCGAGTGATCGGCGGCGTCCGCAGCTTCTTTTCATGAGGCATTTCTGCACCTACGCAGACCACAACTATCTCCCACGGGCAATCGCTCTGGTGGATTCCTTGGAAAAGGGCGGCGACTTCGCGTTGTGGATTCTCGCCTTGAGCCAGGAGTGCGAGGATATCCTTCACCGTCTCCGGCACCCGCGCATCCGCATCGTGACGCTGCACGCCTTGGAGCAGGCGGATGCGGAATTGGTCGCCACCAAGACTTCCCGCAGCACCGCGGAATACATCTTTACCATCACGCCTTGCTGGACGGCCTACCTGATGAAGGCCCAGCCGGAGATCGACACGCTGATCTACCTCGACAGCGACCTCTACTTCTTCTCCAGTCCGGAGCCCATCTTCCGTGAAATCGGCAGCGCCTCCATCGGTATCATCGAGCACAAGCATGCGAAAACCAAGGACCAGGAGAAACTCTATGGACGCTTCAACGTCGGCTGGGTTTCCTTCCAGCGCGATACGGCCGGTCAGGCTTGCCTTGGCCGCTGGCGCTCCCAGTGCATCGAATGGTGTCACGACCGCGCCGAGGACGGCAAGTTTGCTGACCAGAAATACCTCGATGCATGGCCAGCTCTCTTTCCTGAAGTCTGCATCATTCAGCACCCCGGTGCGAATCTCGCCCCTTGGAACATTGCCCAATATCACCTGAGTGGCACGCCGAAGCGCCCCACCGTCGACGGAAAGGATGTTATTTTCTATCATTTCAGCAGCATGTGGGCCTACAGCCCATGGTTCGTCCGCCTTGGCCTGGAAGACTATCTGGTTGAGGCACCCCAGCGGCGGCGGGCCTGCCACCTGATTTACCAGCCGTACCTTCGCGCGATCAACACCGCGACTCGCCATCTTCGCAATGCCGGCTTTCAAGGGCTGCCCTTTAACTTCCCTCGCCACATCGACCCCCGCAAATTCGCCGGACAGGAATTGGGCAGCGTCCTCCTCCAAATGAAAAAGCGGTATACCGAATACCTCAAAGAGCGTTTCGACGGGCGGGTCATGTATTCCCCTTACTGATCTTGGTCATCACCATCATCACTCCCTGTCGCAACGCCAGCCACCTTCTGGCTGAAACCATAGAGTCGGTCCTGCAGCAAACCGCCGTTCGCTCTGGAGCGGTGGAACTGCAATACCTCGTCGTCGATGGCGCTTCCACCGACGACACCCTGAAGGTCGCTCGCTCCTTCTCCCATCCCGGTCTTGAAATCACTTCCGAGCCGGACTCCGGCGTTTACGACGCCCTGACCAAAGGCCTGCGGCGCGCGCGCGGCGACGTCATCGCGTATCTGAACGCGGGTGATTACTACCACAAAACGGCCTTCGATGTTGTCGCCGAGATTTTCGGAAACTCCGGTGTACATTGGCTGACCGGTTTCCGGGTCGCCTATAACGAGAAATCACAAGTCATCCAGGTCAAGGAACAGCGGCCATTTCGACCGGAATTTTTCGAGAATGGCTACTACGGTGGAGCCCCCTATCCGACCATCCAGCAGGAATCCACCTTCTGGTCCCGCGCCATGATGGATCAGATTGATCTCGATCGGCTGGCTTCATTTAAATTGGCTGGCGATTTTTATCTCTGGCAGTCATTCGCCCGGCATCGGCCCATCACCGGTGTTGACGCCTACCTCGGCGGCTACAAAATCCACGCCGGCCAACTTTCCGAGCAACGCGACAAATATGCCCGGGAGGTGCGGTCCCTATGCCGTCCGCCCTTTCGGCGGGAACGTCTGACCGCCTGGTGTGACCTTCAGGCTGGCGGTTGGGGCAGGCGGATTTTGCGCCCCTTCTGCCTGCCGCCGATGGATGGCACCACGTATTACTTTCATCCCGCCCACAACCGATGGGTGCCCTATTCCTGACGCGATGAACTGGCCCTATTGGAAAAGCCGGCTGGCTCGCAAACTCGGGATGCCCGAGAAATATTCGTTCATTTCTCTGGCTGAGGCAGCACATCGCGAAGGCTGGGATCTGCGCATCATCCTGCCGCCGATTACCCAATCCCGCCTCGCTTCCCATACCACCGCTCAGTGTCACGCCGAGTACCTCGCCCAGGCCGAGCAATGGATCACCGAATCCGCCGCCACCCGCTCCTACCAGGACCGCGCTTGGGGCGAAAAACTTTATCGCGAGCTCTATTCCGATGAAACCATGGAACTCCCCGAGGTGCACCAATGCGACCTCCGCGACGTCTCTCTGGAAACTCTGCATGGTTGTGCGCGCACGGCCCGGAGCGAGTTGGTCATGGAGAGCTCCCTCGTCCACGCGAAGCTCTGCCACGCCACCTTTCGTGATACGCCGGCCCGGCCGGCCGCGGACCGGCCCTTCTTCTCTTTCCTCGCTTCCTGGCCTGGCAACTACGCACACTGGCTCATGGACGTCCTGCCCAAGCTGGCCGCCGTCGATTTCAATCTCGAAGGCCGTATCGCCTTGCTGCCCAACAAAGGCCCCGATTTTCAAATCGACTCCCTGCGCCTTCTTGGTGTTCCTGAGGGCCAGATCCTGCGTGCACCCGCTCCAGTGATCCGCATAAAGGACGTTCGCATCACTGTTACCTCGACTCATACCGGCATCCCCCGGCTCGACCTGATGCAGCGCCTGCGCGCGCAATTCCGCAAAAATATCGGCGATCCCGGGTCAGAAAAATTCATCTACATCAGCCGCGCTCGGTCCCGCCGCCCCCTCACCAATGACGAGGCGGTCCGCCGCATGTTAAAAGAACGCGGCTTTTTCATCGTGGAAAACGAAAGCCTGACCTTTACCGATCAAGTGCGTCTTTACGCGGGGGCATCCATCATTGTTGGCGCCCATGGTGCCGGGAACTACAACCTGGTCTTCGCCCAGCCGGGCACACAGTTGCTGGAGATCTACAATCCCCTCTATTGGGACGGCGCGGCCGCTCGCATCAGCAGCCTCCTCGGCATCGAGCATTGGCACGTCTACGGGGAAAATCTCAGCGAGGACTATCGCACTTCCGTCGACCTCCACCGTCTGGCCAGGGCCCTCGATGAAATGGCCAGCCTGAAGCAACCGATTTAATCATGTCATTCAAGACCCTCATCGCCACAGTGCTGCGCCGGCTTGGTTACCAACTCTATCGCCTTGAGGATGTGCACCCCTTTGCCCACGACCTGAAGACCTGTCTGGGCAGCCCGGCTCTGCAAAAGCTCGGTCTTTCCACCATCATCGATGTGGGCGCTTCCGATGGGCGGTGGTCGCGCGAAGTACGGCCTTTCTTTCCCAAAAGCCGTTTCCTCCTCGTGGAGGCCAATCCCGTCCACGAACCGGCGCTCAAACAACTTTGCGCCAGTGGGGACACCTTCCGCTACGAGTTAAAAGCGGCCTCCGATCAAACGGGTGACATTTTCTTTAACGATGAAGATCCGTTCGGGGGCATCGCGGCCAAAACCACCCAAGCAGGCGGCAAGAAGCATCCCGCCATCACCATTGACGACGCCATTGCCGCCCACGACCTGTCCGGCCCGTTTTTGCTGAAGCTGGATACGCACGGTTTCGAGGTGCCTATCATCGAAGGCGCTACCAAGACCTTGGAGAATACGGCCGCTCTCATCGTGGAGGTTTACAACTTCCGCATTCAGGAGTTTGCCCTGCGTTTTCATGAGATGATCCAATTTCTCGACGGCAAGGGATTCCGGCCGGTGGAGACATTCGACATCTCCTACCGGCCTTGCGACGGCGCGCTGTGGCAGATGGATATTCTGTTCCTTCGCAAGGATAACCCCGTCTTTTCGTTCGAAACCTACCTTCCGCCTGAGCGCTAAAGAACCAAGGGTCGCAGCCTATCTGGAGGATTTTCCGGCGGCGGAATCCGTCGTCAGTCACGGCATGTCCCGCGTCAACGGGCGGCTGCTCGCCTGCCTTGCTCCGGAACTCAAGACCGGGCTCGTCAATCGCGCGGGGGCCTGGTGGCGCGAGGAAGATCTCGCCCCCGGCGTGCGAAAACTGCGCCGCCCGGGCCGCATGTTCCAGCGCATGCAGCGGTTTCTGGCGGATCGCTCCCGCAGCAAAACCGAGATCGGATTTGCCGAGGGACAACTTCTTTCGTGGTGGCTGAAAACGCAGAGCCCCGTCCAGGTCGGCGACCTCTTGTTTTGTCCCTGCGGGGCTGATCCGGGCTCAGCCATTCGTGCCTATCGTCTGGCGAAATCCGCCCGTCTGCGTTGCGCGCTTTACCTGGTGGATGATTTCACGGAATCCCACCGTCTGGCTCACGGAGAGCCACTCGTCCCAGCCATACAAGCCGAGCTTACCGCCGCCATTCAAGGTTCGCAAATCCTGACGATCTCCGAAGGCCTGCAAGCCCGGATGCACGAGGTCTATGGAGTCTCGTCGCAGGTCATTCCGCTGCCCTATCCCGAGATCGAATCCTTGCCCGAAACACCTTCTATTCCACAGGTCCTTTTTGTCGGCAATGTCAGTCACTTCTACCAGGACGGCTTGCGGGACATGGCGGAGACGATTGCGGAAATCAATCGCGAGACGGGCGGAAATCTCACCCTTCGCATCACTTTGGGAAAACCCGAGGTCGTCGCAAAAACCATCGGCTCTCATCCCTTTATTACTTGTGGCAACAGCGGCGGATCGGAGGACCTTTCGCGGGAGATTTCGCGCAGCCTGCTGTGCTTTCTCCCCTATTCCTTCACCGAGGAATATCGTGTGATGGTCTCCACCTCGTTTCCCTCCAAACTGCTCGACTACCTCGCATCCGCACGTTCGGTATTGTGTTACGCCCCCCCTTACGCGTCCTCCACGCATTACTTTCAAACGCATTCCCTGCCCCGGTCGCTAGAGCGCGAGTCTCGGCCGGCCTTGAAGAAAACCTTGCAGGAGCATCTGAGTGAACAGCCCAACCACTCTTCGGCCTATCGCGAGGTCCTGCAACGGCATCATAGCACCGCCAGCATCCGGCAGCGTTTAACGACATCTCTGTTTTCGTAATGGCGAAAAAGACCACCCATCGTTTCTGGCATACGCGCCGCGGTTTTGCCCTACTGCAGATCGCGGCAGGAAAGATGCTCCGTGACATGCGTGAAGACTTCACTCGTGAAGTCATTGCCCCCCTTTCCTACCGATTGCCTTTCCTTAAGCCCGCCCAACCGGTGAACACTCCGGCCAAAGGGGGCCACCCGCGCATCTACGCCTCATACGCGATGAGCGAAAAATGGACCGGCAGCCATCGTTATTGTGGCGGGGAAAAGTCCCTGAACAACCTCGTCCTACTTCTACGCCGTCACGGCTACGACGCGTGGATGGTCACACTCGATGGCAGGCAAGCCGGCTGGCTGGCTGAGCAGGCCCCCTGTATTTCGCTGGAGGAATTCCGGCGGCAACTTGCGGAAGATCGCCCGGTGCGCTGCATCACCTCCTGGCTGGAAGCGCATCTCTTCCTCGATGCCTGCGGCCCGTTTTATTATTGGGACCACGAACTGGCGACCGCCGCCGAATATCAATTCCCGGCCCTCTGGGATTATCTGCGGTCCGGCCGGATCAAAAAACTGGCCGGCTTCAATCGCTCCATCCGGGCCTGGATGCAGGCTCACTTTGCCACCCCGGCCTCGCTGGTTCGTAGTTTGGTCGACGAAAATCTCTGGCGGCCCGATCCCCCGAAGCGACTTCCCCACCGCGTTGGCTACGTGGAGGAAAGCCCCGAGACGCCTGCACTCATCGAGAACATCCGGCAAGTCGCTCAGGCCCGCGGGCTCAACCTGGACTTTTTGAAAATGTCCGGAGACGAACCTGAGATGATCGCCCAGATGCAGACCTGCTCGGTCTTTCTCGTGACCAATCCGGGCAAAAGCGGCCTCTGGGGAGAAGGCGGCCCGCTCGGCCCGCATGAAAGTGCCGCCTGCGGAACGGTGCCTGTTTGCTTCGATCTCGATGGACCTCGCGAGAGCATTCAGTCCGGCTACAATGGCGTGATCGTACCGCGTCACCGCGCCGACCTCATGGCGGCGGCCGTCTGCGAGCTTTTTGGGGACCCTGTTCACCTCGGCGAGATGAGCGCCCGCGCCCGCGAAGTCATCCTGGCGGCCCATTCCATGGAAACCCGCTGGCCCGAAGTTGCTGAGTTTCTGGATCTCCCGGTTTCATGAACGATTCCGCGCCCATCATTTTCATTCACTATGGTGACGCCAGTTACCTCCGCCACACCATCCAGGCGGCGCGAGCCAGCAACCCCGATAAACGCATCATCTTTCTGGGGGACGAATCGAACCGGCACCTCGCCCAGTTAGGAGCCGAACATTATCTCTTCAACGATTTTAACACCGGGCCTGAGATCGAAAGATTCAGCCGCGTCTTCCAACTCATCAAGGGGGAGAACCACACCTATCGCAAACTTCATGGCGCCGACCACTGGACGCGCTTTGTCTTCCTGCGCTGGTTTCTTATTCTGAACTTCCTGCGCCGGGAAAACATCGGAGCATTTTGGACGTTCGATTCCGATACCCTCATTCTTGCGCCACTGGCTCCGCGGGAAGCCCGCTTCGCGGCCTACGACTGTACGGAACAATGTGTGGCCCAGTGCATGAACGGTTTTGTCTCCGGACCAGGCGTCGTCAGCGCCTACGTGGAAAAGATCAACGAGTTGTTTGAGCGACCCGACTATCTCGAGGCCCAGCGCGCCGCCCTCCGCAAGACCCCCGGCCTGGCCTTCACCGAGATGAATGCCTATGTCACTTTCCGCGAGGAGGCTGGTCTCCAGACTATTTCTCTGGCCAAACCTATCGACGGTGAGGCTTTCGATGACGCGCTTTGTTTCACCGACCGCTACGAAAAGCATCCGGAGAAAATCAAGGATCGCCATGTCATAAAAAACCTTCAACTCGATCCAGCCGCTGGGGTCTTTGTCCGGGAGCTTCCCTCCGGCGATCTGGTGCGTCTGCTCACGCTCAACCTGAGCTGGATGCCGGATTATATCTACGAGCGCCTGACTCCATTTGCGACCGCTCAAACCCTGCCCGCCCCCAGCGGAAATCATTTCCGCCCGCTGGATGTGGTTGAACCACTGCACTCCCGTGTCCGGGCCCGCCTTCACCTGGCCAAGGATCGCCTGCTTGGCCTGCTCAAACCTTCCGTCTCTTGAGCGCTCCGGACCATCTCTGCATCCTCATCGGCAGTTGCGACAAATACCGCGCCCTGGCGGAGTGGACCGCGTCACGTCTTGATCGCATGTGGGACGATCACCCCCCGATTTTCTTTTGCGGACTCACCGCGCCATTCTCGGAATCCTGCCTGCCTGTTGAAGGCGATCCGCGGGATTGGATGGGAGTCGCCTTGCAGGCTGTGGAATCCCTCTTGCAACGGGGTTTTCGCTGGACCTATCTGATTCTGGACGATCTTCCGCCGGTCTCGCGCTGCAATGCGGAATTTCTCAACCACCAGCTTCCCCAATGTGCGGAAAAGCTCGATGCCACTCTCGTGAGCATGCTCGGCTGGGGCCAACATCGTGCGCCCGAGGGACCGGTTTTAGGCGACGCCGATTTCGCCCTGGAGCAAATCCCTCTCGAAAATCGCTGGCGCTTTTCCCTGCACCCGGGCCTTTGGCGGCTGGAACATCTGCGCGATATCCTCCAGGCGCGCTGTCGGCAGTTCGCTCTGGCCGCCCGCACGCCGTGGAACTTTGAACGCCACCATGCGAGCGATCATCAGGAGATCCCCCGCCCATTTTTGGAGTCCTGCTATCGCATTCACGGTCGTCCCTATGCCACCGAAAAGACCCCGCTCCTCAACGATCTCATCCAGTCCATCGGCTGTTTTATTGTCGATGTGGCACTTTTCGTCGTGCGCAAGACGCAGGGCAATGAGGCCCGGCAAAAAGCGGCGGCAAAATGGCTCTGGCCCTACTGCTACTACCGCGGCCCTTACCCGCTTTTTTGGAGTGGCGTCATGCGTCAGGGCAGGGAAGGCGCGGAGTGGACCACCTTTCTAAAATTCTTTAACCCGTCAAACATCAGGAACGAATGGCACAGCGTCCGGCAGAAACTTTGATTGAGTGGACCAAACCGGCCCGCGCCGCTGTCCGCGCGGCTCTGGTCAAGCTCGGCCGTGCTCTGGCCCCGCAGGTGGTCAATCGAGCCCGTCGGCCCGATCAGCCGGAGGCACCGGCCTCGCTCCATGTTCTACTTTCTTCCAAAAGCTGGAGGATCGGTCTGCTGGCCATCCACAGCTTCGAGTATTTCACCGGCAAACGCTGGCAACTCTTCATCCACGAAGACGGCACTATTGATGAAGCCGCCAAAGCCGAGTTGCTCTCCCGCCTACCGGGCGCGCATTGGGTCGGTCGGACCGAAGCCGATGCCCGCGTGGCCGAAATGCTGGCCCCCTTTCCCGCCTGCCAGCGCCGGCGTGCCCAAAACACCTACTCGCTCAAATTCTTCGACTCCCTCGCCTTCGCTCCCGGCAGCCACTATGTGGTGCTCGACGGTGACGTGCTCTTCTACGCCACCCCACCGGAAATCATTACCTGGGTCGACACCCAGGCTCACGAATGCTGGTTCAATTGGGAGGAAAAGGAAGCCTACGGCGCCCCTCGCAACCAGATGGAGGAAGCCCTCGGTTTTCCACTTTGGGGCAATGTAAACAGCGGTTTGAGCCTCGTCTACAAGAACGCCATATCCCTCGAAATCAGTGAGCGTTTTCTCACCATCTGCGAGGCGCGTGAGTGGAATCAGCACGTGGTGGAACAAGCCCTCTTCGCCGTGAGCGCTTCGGCCTTCAATCGTGGGGGCAGCCTGCCTCCGAAGTATGAAATCAGCAAACGCATCTTTCACCATCCGGATGCGGTCTGCCGCCATTATGTCGGCCCTTTCAAGGAAGACCTGCTCTTCGTCGAAGGACCGGCCAATTTGCTTTTTCGCATGACTCTCGCCGGTTAGGACTCTCGTCGACTTTCCTGCATGCACCACTCCGACATTTTTTCCATCACGCCACGCGACAAGTTTCGTGCCTGGCTCAAAGGGTTTCTCAGCCGCCCCCTTCGGAACTTCCTTAATCGCATTCCAGGGATGCCCCGAAAGTATTACCGATTCCTCGATGAGATTCGTTTCGTCGAGCCGGATGTCGTCCGGATCATTTCCCATCTCGTCAAGCCAGGGTGGATCTGCGCCGACGTGGGCGCCCATTCCGGCACGGTCAGCGCCCGCCTGGCCAAATACTGTTCACCCGGCGGTCGCGTCCATGCCTTCGAGCCCATCCCGCCGAACTTCCAAAAACTGGAGGCCCGGATCGCGGAGTTTTCCGGCATCGTCATCGCCAGACAAAACGCCGTGAGCAATGAGCCCGGCGTGCTCACTCTGTACGAGGGCCCGCACTCCACCACCTGGACGCTCCTCAAGCCCAATCATCCGGCGGCCAAAATCGACGCCCCCATGGTCACGCTCGATGCGACATTTGCCGACACCGTCTTGAATTTCATCAAGATCGATGTGGAGGGAGCCGAAGTCCTCGTGCTCGAAGGCGGCAAAAAAGTCATCGCTCAGAACAAGCCCGCCATCCTAGTGGAATTTCATAATCAGGAGGCTTGGGCCGGCGCTCATTTGCTTTGGGATCTTGGCTACCGCCTTTTCGATCTGGACGGTCGTGAACTGCCGCCGCGCTCAGATCCCATCAACGCCTATTGCCATTGCCTCGCACTGCCGCAAGGCAATGATACCTCCATCAATGCGCAATTTTGCCGCTAAAATCTTGAAACAGATCGGCCTCTATGAAGCCACGCGCGAGCTTTATGAAGGCTCTCACTTCAGCGCCAGAGATTCCCAAAAACTCTTCACCCGCATCTTCAAGGAAAACGCCTGGGGTGGAAAAGAGTCCGTTTCCGGCACCGGCTCCAGCATCGACCAGACCCAAATCGTCATCGAAACCCTGCCGAAGATTTTTGCGGAATTCAACATCGCCACCATGCTCGACCTGCCCTGCGGCGACTTCTTCTGGATGAAGAATGCCGACCTCAGCCAAGTCAAATATACCGGCGGCGATTTGGTCCAGGAGCTCATTCAGCAAAATCAGCGGCAGTTCGGCCGGGAAAACGTGCGTTTCCGCCGCCTGAATCTGCTGGTTGATCGCCTGCCCAAGGTGGACCTCGTTTTTTGCCGGGATTGCCTGGTGCATTTGTCCCTGGAGGAGGGCTTGCGCGCCCTGCGGAATATTTGCCAAAGCGACTCGAAGTATCTTCTGTCCACCACATTTCCCGAGCATCCGGAAAATCGCGCCATCCTCACCGGCGGCTGGCGCACCTTGAATCTCGAAAGCCCGCCTTTCTCCCTGCCTCCTCCGATCCGCCTGATCAATGAAGGCTGTCGGGAGGGCCTTGAGGTCACCGACAAGAGCCTCGGCCTTTGGGATATCCGGGATATCAAAAGCCGGCTGGCCCGGCGCTGATCAACCGCGGCGGCAGAAATAAATCCTGCGCTGGTTGGTGGCCAGCGGATGCGACGAAATCTGCGGCGGCTCCAGCACCAGGCGCGCGATGGTCTCGGGCTTGAAATCAACTTTCGTAATCACCGTCACCTCCAACCCACCCTGCCGGACTCTCTCGATGAACTCATCCCCGTACATGCGGACATGGTCGTGCTGCCCGAACCGGCGCAGCCGTTCCGATGGTTCCGTCACGCTGAAATCCTCCTCCGTGGTGGCCGGCGAATCCTTCTGCGGCACGGTCATGATGGCGATGCCGCCCGGCTTGAGCACCCTGCGAATCTCCCGGAAAGCCCCCGCATCGTTGGGCACATGCTCCAGCACATCGCAAACAATCACGGCATCGAACGAAGCATCGGTCACCTCCGGCATCGCGCTGATATCGAGATTGAGATCGCAGTCCCCGCGTTCAAAATCCGCCGTCACGTGCTTCGCCGCCACCCGGCGCACCCGCTCGCGAAAATGCCGCTCCGGCGCAAAGTGCAGTACGGTTTTGCCGCGCAGCAATTCGTCCTCCCGCAACTCCTGATGCGTCGACTCCCCATCCAGCGTCGCCACCAGCAGCCGGTGCCGCACCTGGCAGCGGCACGACGGGCAGACCGTGGCCGGATGCCATTGGTCATCCGCAAAGCGGCTTCCCTCCCAGCCACACACATTGCATTTCACCGCATTACCCTGCAGGCTGCGCAACAGCTTCGCTTGCGCCGCGCGCTTCCGCTGCTCGGTGAAACTGTTGCCCAGTAATTTTCGAATGGAGAGAGGAATGATATCCCGGAAACGCATGAACACCTGACCATGCACAAAACCGCGCCATCTGTCAGCATCGTCATTGCGTCCTACAATTCGGCGGACTACCTCCGCGCGACCATTGGCAGTTGCCTCCATCAAGCGGTTCCTCCCCGGGAAATCATCCTCATCGACGATGGCAGCACCGACGCAACCGGGGAACTCTGCTCCGAGTTTGCCGACCGCATCACCTATCTGCGGATTGAAAATGGCGGCGTCTCGGCCGCCCGGAACAAAGGCGCCGGCATGGCCACCGGCGAATGGCTCCTCTTCCTCGATTCCGACGACCTCCTCCTGCCCACGGCAGTGGAGAACCTCCTGAAAACGGTCACCACCCAGGAGTGCGGCGTCGCCTACGGCATGGTCCTCCAACGCACGGAAAACGCCCTTGAACCCCGCGTGAATGGCTTCGCTTATTGCGCCGGCAAACCGCCAATTCCAGCCCAAAAAAACTTCCGCCGCAGCGCCATCATCACACCCGGCTCGGCCTTGGTCAAACGTACCCTCTTCGAACAAACCGGCGGATTCATCCCCGGCTACGAACCGATGGAGGACCGCGACCTCTGGACCAAATGCGGCCTGCTCGAGTCCATCGCCTTTTGCGACGCCGTGGTCCTGGACAAAACCTGGCGCCCCGGTTCCGCCGGCTCGCAGGATGCCAAGCGCATCTACCGCGGGCTTTCTGCCCAGAAAAACCTGCGTGCCTGGGGAGCCGCTCACCAGATCGATCTCTCCTGGATCGGCGAAGACAAGCACCTCAGCCGCGACGCGCTCAAGGAAGCCCTCCATTGGAAAACCCATAACATCCTGCCCCCCCTCCTGGAAATTTGCCGGACAGACGACTACCAGGGCCTCTGGTACTATCGCGCCCTGCTACGCCTGAATTTTTTAAAACTCGCCGGAAAGGACCTCAATCCACCCTCCTGGATCACCGTGAAGCCGAAGCTTTCCTGATGCCCTACTTTTCCGTCATCACCCCCTCCTTCAATCAGGGCTCCTTCATCGAGACCTGCATTCGTTCCGTGCTCGATCAGCAGGACTCCGACTTCGAGCACCTCGTCATCGACAACTGCTCCACCGACGAGACCGCTTCCGTCCTGGCCCGCCATCCCCATCTCAAGTGCACGGTCGAGCCGGACCGCGGCCAATCCGACGCCCTCAACAAGGGCTTTCGCAAAGCCACCGGCGAGATCATCTGCTGGCTGAACGCCGACGATGCCTACCCTCCCGGTCTCTTCCGCCGCCTGCGCGAGCTATTCGCCGACCCGCAAAAATCCGTGATCTTCGGCGACGTCACCCAGATCGCCTACGACGGCACCCCGCCCCAGCGCATGCCCGCCCGTTTTGAGAAGCGCGAAGACCTCATCCGCTGGTGGAGCAGCGACGCGCGCCTGCACCAGCCTGCCATCTTCTTCCGCCGTCACGCCGCAAAGGAAACCGGCGAACTCCGCGAAGACCTCCATCTCACCATGGACTATGAATATTGGTGGCGCCTCTCCGCCCACCACCCCTTCCATTACGTCCCGGAAATCCTCGCCCTGCAATACCGCCAGCCCGACTCGAAGACCATCCAGCAATGGAACAAAGTCTACGTGGAGCGCGAAAAAATCTTCTCTCGCTTCTACGACCAGATCGCCCAGGGCGATCTGCCCGCCCTCCTCCGTGAAAAACGCCACATGATGGCCGACCGTTTTCTCGGCCAGGCCTATGCCTGTGTCGATTCTCACCCTCAGGCCGCCTGGGCGGATTTCAAACGCGCCGTGGCGGAAAGCCCCGCCCGGGCCCTCCATTTCCGCTCCCTCGGCCTCTTCCGCCGCATGCTGACGGCCAAAACTCCCTGAAAGCCCCTACCCCGGCGAAAAACATTTGCCCTGTTTCATCCCGCCTAACATCCTAGTCCCTTAATCGAATGGCCTATTTCCGCGACATCTTTGTAGTCCAGCCCCGTCCCAAGTTCTGGATCAAGACCTTCCTTCATCTGGTTACACCCGGAGGCTTCGGCTATATCCGCAAGCTCCAGGCCGGCCGCGACGCCACTTACGTGCACGAGCGCGACAAGCATGAAGTCCGCAAAAAGCACCACGGCGCCGGCGGATGGTTGGACACCAAGGAAGACGGCATCCTCAAGCGCGACTACGCCGGCTACGACGAGTACCTGACCCACCAAAAGCTCAAGCTCGAGGAAATGGTCAAGATGAAGGGCGGCTTCAGCAATTTCGATATCTTCGATTACCGCCTGAAGTTCTACCTGCGCTTCCGTCATCTGCAGAGGCTTCTGCCCAACGATGCGGCCATCCTCTGTTGCGGAGCCCGCCAGGGCACCGAGGTCGATGTGCTCCGCGACCTTGGTTTCCACAACGCCCGAGGCATCGATCTCAACCCCGGCGACGACAACCCGCTCGTGACCGTCGGCGACATGATGAAGCTGGATTTGCCGGAAAACTCGCTCGACCTGCTTTACACGAACTGCGTCGACCACGCCTTCGATCTCGACAAGCTCATCGCCGAGCACTCCCGCGTGCTGAAACCCAACGGCTACCTGCTCTACGACATCGGCATCAACATGGAGGAGGGCGGAGGCGCCTTCGAGGCCATCTCCTGGGATCGCACCGAGGACATCGTCATTCGCCTGCTGAAAAGCTTCCGCGCCGCGGTTCGCCTCGGCCGCGAGCGGCAATGGCTATGGGTGCTGGTCCGGGGCAAGGTGCAATGAGTTCCGATGCCACGCGCATCGTCGGCATCACCCTCGCCCACAACGAAGACGTTTTCGTCGAACGCGCCGTCCGCAATGCCTCCGCTTTCTGCGACGAGTTCATCCTCACCGATCACAACTCCACCGATCGCACCCCCGACATCCTCCGCGCGCTGGCAGCCGAACTCCCCCACACCACCTTCCACACCATTGGTCATGCCAAGGAATCGCACGACCTGATTCAAAAATTCGCCAACACCCCCACCTGGATTTTCGCCGTGGATGGCGACGAAATCTACGACCCCGCCGCCCTCGCCCGCCTGCGCCGGCGCATTCTCAGTGGAGAATTCCACAACTGCTGGAACCTCCTCGGCAACGTCCTCAACATGACGGCCCTCGATTCCATCGCCGACAGTGCCACCGGCCATCTGGCCCCCCCCTGCCGCAGCATGACGAAGCTCTATAATTTTTCCGCCATCACCGCATGGGACGGCTACACCCCAGAGCGCCTGCACGGCGGCCAGATCCATTTCAAACCCGGCTACTCCACCGAAACCCGTCGTCTCCTTCATGACGAGCAGCCTTGGGAAGCCGCCGACTTTCGCTGCCTGCACGCCTGTTTCCTTCAGCGCAGCAGTAAGGAAAATCCGGACACCGCCCGCCGCAACAGCATGGAAATTTTCGGCAACACCCGCCTGCACGGCCTCTGGCTTTCCTTCCGCCGCTTCCTCGGTTTGAAGGAAAGCAGTTCCGACTACAAGCAGACCCGCTACACGCGCGGTCCCGCTGTCACCACCCCGGTCGACGCCTTTTTTCCATGATGTTTCTTTCCGGCAAAAAGCCCCTGGGACGCGTCGCCTTCAACATGCGTCCGCGCCGCAGTTCCTATGGCGGTGGCAACCAATGGCTCACCCAGACCTCGGCCTACCTCAAGAGCTACGGCTACGCCGTGCAGTATGATCTCACCCCCGGGGTCGACCTCGTGCTCGGCACCCACGCCGGCCTGAATGGCGAACTCAGCTTTTCCTACGACGATGTCCTCACCGCCAAAAAGCGGAACCCCAGACTCCGCTGCATCCAGCGCATCAACGACTGCGACATCCGCAAGAAAAGCGCCGAGATGGACGGCATCCTGGAGAAGGCCAATGCCGCCGCCGACCATACCGTTTTCATTTCCGAGTGGCTCCGCGACTACTTCGTCGAGCGCTGGTTCGATCCGAAAAAACCGCACAGCGTCATCTACAACGGCGCCGATCCGTTGATCTACCATCCCATCGGCTCGCCCGGCCAACCCGCCCCTGGCGAACCCTTCCGCATCGTCACCCACCATTGGTCGGACAATCCGATGAAGGGCTTCGACGTCTACGAGCAACTCGACGGCCTCATCGCCGACGGCACGCTCAAAGGCTTTGAGCTTGTCGTCATCGGTCGCTGGCCCGCCCGCATCAAGTGGCGTTCCGCCCAGACTCTCCCTCCCATGAACGGCGAAAAGCTCGCGGCCGAGCTGCGCAAATGCCATCTCTACCTCACCGCATCGCTTTGGGAACCCTGCGGCATGCATCATGTCGAAGGCGCCCAGTGCGGCCTGCCCTTGCTTTACCACGCCGACGGCGGCGGCATCAACGAAGCCGGCCGGCGTTACGGCATCGAGTTTCGCGATGATCTCGTCGAGCGCCTCGAGGAAATGAAGACGCGCTTCCCCGAAATGCGTCAGCGGGTGCTGACAGTTCCACCTTCCGGCGACCTCATGTCGTTGGAATTCCGCCGTCTCGCACAATCCCAACTTTGTCAGTGACCTCGCCAAACACCGCGGAGCGCTGGCACGCGCACTTCACCAGCGGTGAAAAAATCAAGTGGGCCCTCGACGAGGATCTGCGCATGGCCCAGGAGAGCCTCGGGGACAGCGTCGTCCCATGCAGCCTGCCCACCGCCCGCATCGTGCATTCCGCCTGGTGGCCGCATGTCATCAGCTATGGCCCGGCGGCATTGCGGGAAAAACAGGTGATCTGCTTCGCCGACAACCCTCCCGCCTTCTATCTGACGCAGCCTGGCTTTGCCGCCGCCGCCCGTCGCGTCGATCTTTGGATCGCCCGCACCCGCGAAGCGCTTGCCCAGTTCCAAATCCTCGGCCTGCCCGCCGTGTCCGCACCCTACTGTGTGGATGACTCCCTCTTTCACCCCACGAAGGTGGATTCAGCCCTCCGCCAGAGCCTGGATCTTCCGGCCGACGCCTTTGTCATCGGCAACTTCCACCGCGATTCCGAAGGCGCCAACCTCCACCGCCCCAAACGCCAGAAGGGCCCCGATCTCCTGCAGGAAATCGCCCGTCAGCTTTTTCCCAAACTGCCCCGTCTCGTTGTCCTGCTCGCCGGCCCCCGCCGTCACTACCTGAAAAAGCAGTTGGAGAAAGATGGCATCCCCTTCCGCATTTTTTCCAATGTCCCCGTCGGCGAATCTGACGATTTCGAGGCCAACATCCTGCCCCGTGCAAAACTGAACGAGCTTTATCAACTCCTCGATGTTTGCGTCATCTCCTCCCGCTGGGAGGGCGGACCTCACTCGCTGCTCGAGGCTCTCCTGGCCGGGCGCCCGGTCATCAGCACGCCTGTCGGCATCTCCCGCGACCTCCTGCCCGACTCCTGTCTTTTCCGCACCCCGGCCGAGGCCGCCGCCTTGCTCGCCGACCACGCCGGGACCGGCAGTCTCACCGCTCCCGCCCAAGCCTCACGGGAAAAAGCCCTCGTCGAAAACAACTCCGCGACCCTGCGCGCCCAACTGCTGGCCGCCTATGAGAAACTACCGACTGGTGGTGTCCCCTGGTCAGCTGCGGCGCGTTCGGCCTTCGGCGCGCTGCAAGGCCGCTTCGGCTCACGCGAAGACTTCCCCTCCCACCCTCGCGCCGCTCTCACCGAACGCCTCATGCAGGATTTGAAAACCCGGCCTCCCGCCGACGATCGCCTCATCGAGACTCCCCTCGACGCCGCCGTCCCCCAGGCGCAAAACGACCTGCTCGCAGCCGCGGTGATGTGCCGCGACGCAAATATTCATTCATGAGCTCCGGCATCCCCTGGCAAATCCGCGCCGGTGTGCGTTCCGTCCTCGCGGGGCCCGCCCGCTTCGCGAATCTCGCCGCACTCAAAAAAATCACTCGTGCGCCCGGAGCGGAACCCGTCATTTCGTTTGGCAACGTACTCGACCCTGGCCGCCCCGTGCACGGCGGAGCGGTCAAGCTCCTCCATCTGCAAAAGGCCCTGCCTTCCGACAGGCAACGCTTCAATATCCTCTACGCCGTCAGCAGCGCCCAACCCGACTTCGCCCTGGATTTGGCTCACACCTGCAAGCGGGCCGGCATCCCTTTCGTCTGGAATCAAAACGGCGTGGCCTATCCCGGCTGGGCCAAGGCGGAATCCGAGCGCTACAATGGCCCCATGCGCCACCTGCGCTCCCAGGCGGACTACGTCATCTACCAAAGCGAATTCTGCCGCACCTCCGCCGAAAAATTTCTCGGCCCCTCCCCGGTTCCGCATGAGGTTCTGGCCAACCCAATCGACCTCGCCAAATTTTCTCCCCCCGCCTCGCGCGTCCCCGGCCCCCTGCGTCTCCTTGCCATCGGAACCCACGGCTACGCCCAGCGTGTACTTTCTCCGATTCAATGCCTGCGCGCTTTGAAAGACGCCGGAGTATCCTGCTCGCTCACCATCGCCGGAAAACTCGGCTGGCCCAATGGTTCCGCCGACGTGCAGGCAGAAATCAAAAAGCTGTCTCTCTCGAATGAAATCACCATTCTCCCCGCTTTCACCCAGGAACAAGCGGCCGAACTCTACCGCAGCCACGACATTCTGCTGCATCCGAAATACCTCGACCCCTGCCCCACCGTGGTCATCGAGGCCCTTGCCTCCGGCCTGCCCGTCGTGGGCTCCGCCTCCGGCGGCCTACCGGAAATGGTTCCCCCGGCCTGCGGCGTACTCGTCCCCGCCCCGCTGGTTTGGGATAAAATGATCACCCCGACGGGAGAGGAACTCGCCACCGCCGTCCAGGCGCTGGTTCCCCGCCTGCCCGAAGCCTCTCGCGCCGCCCGCCAACAAGCCGAAACCCAGTTCAACGGCGCCAACTGGGTCGCCCGCCACCTGCAGATCTTCCGCCAACTCCTCGCATGAGCACTCCCCCCGTCAGCGTCCTCATGACCGTCTTCAATGCGGAGGCCCACCTCGAGGCCGCCATCCAGGGCATTCTCGATCAAACCTTCCGCGATTTTGAATTCCTCATCATCGACGATGCCTCCACCGACCAGTCGGTGAAGATCGCCCGGGACTGGGCCGAAAAAGACGTCCGCATCCGCGTCGTCACCAACGAAACCAACAAAGGCCAGACCCCCTGTCTGAATCAGGGCCTGCAGCTCGCTCGTGGCGAATGGATCGCCCGGCAGGACGCCGATGATTTTTCCCTGCCCGAGCGCCTGCAAAAACAGTGGGACGCCATCGCGAAAAATCCCTCGCTTATCCTCCTCGGCGTTAACGGCTGGATCGTCAACGAAGCCGGCGTGCCCGACGGCATGATCCACGCCCCTTTGCGCGACCGTGGCATTCGTTGGTCTCTGCCGTTCCGCAATCCCTTCATTCACACCGGAGTGATGTTTCGCCGCATGCGGCCCGACGGCACGCCCGCCCTCTACAACGAGGAATATCGCATCTGCCAGGATTGGGACCTCTGGGACCGCCTCCTGCTCCAGGGACAGGGAATCAACCTCCCGGAGCGCCTGGTCATCTACCGGCATCAGACTGGTTCACTCTCCCATCGTTTCTCGGACCGCACCCGCGAGGAATGCGTCAAAATCGTGGCCGCCATTTGGGAGCGCCATTTTCCCACCGTGGTTCTGGGAGAAAAACAAAGCCTGCTCCTGCAGAGCTTCCGCGAGGGTCTCACCCCCAAAAACCGCAAACAATTCTGGGCCATGTACGGCGCTTTGAAAGATTTCGGTCAGGCCGACTCCCAGGCCGAGGCCCTGCACCACATCCAGGCCGCCGGAGCCTTGCTTGCCTCTGGCCGTGGTCCGGCCGCCGGAGAAATCCTCGCCGCCACCCGGCTCGATCCCGCCTGGACCGCCACCGTACTCAAGGAACACTTCTTCCTCAGCAGCTCTCAGGAACGCAACTTCCTGTCGAAAAAACAGAACGCTTCCTGATAAAACCAGAACGCCTTTCGGCTCAGGCCGCCCCGCTTTTGCCAGTGAGCGAATCGTTCCGGCAATTCCACTTCGCATAGAGAACGCCACCGTTCGCGCATCGTCTCGCGGGAATGCGCCATGGCCCTCTTATTTCCCGCTTCCACCAGCCCGCGCCGCAATTCGGGTTGAGCCTTCAAAAGCCGCACATGCGATACCAACTCATCCGGCGTGCGCGCCACGAGGTAATCCACTCCATCCGTGGCCTCGGTCATGAAGGCGGAGTCCACCCCGCCGATCAGCGGAATGCCGGCCAACCATGCATTGTAAAGTTTCGTCGCCGGTTTGTGCAGATGCCGCGCCACCGAAAAACTGCGCACCGCCACCGCCACGTCGACATCCGAATAATCATGCCAGCGATCGGAACCACGGATTTCCAGACGCACTCCGGTCTCTTTGAGCAGCCGTTCGGCAAAGGCCGGCGTCGCCATCTCGGGCGCCAGGTTCGGCCGGTCGCCGAAAAAGGCCATCGTCTCCAGCCGGTCGCCCCGCGACGGATCGCGCGGAATCAAATTCAGTTGCGGCCAGTGCGGCATGAAGATTCCTCCTGGAAACCGCCGCGCATGGGCGATATTTTGCAGGATCTGCACCTGCGCTCCCGGATGCGGCACGAAGTCCGCTACCACTGCGGCAATGAATTGATCATCCGAAGCCCGAAATCCCGTGTGCAAGAAGTTCGCCAGGGTCACGATGATCCCCTCCTTCGGCATCTCTCCCACCAACTCAATGTCGCAGGTGTCCCCCAGTTCCTCCCAGGTCTGGTAGATCCAGTTCTGCGCCGTGGCCGGCTTGCCCACATCGAACAAATCAGGAATGCGCCCCGCGCGCCAATCTTCCAGCCTCTTCGCGCTCGGCAAATGCTTGGCTGGGATGTAGAAGAACACGCGCATCCGCACATCAGGTAAATGATTTCCGATATTCTGCAAGACTGGGAGGCCAACGCCGGCAACGCCAAGGGGCGCTTTGTCATGGCGCTGTTCCGCACCTGCCAGGAGATCCGCCGCTGGCCCGAGCCTTGGTGGCTGCTCGGTTCCCCGGTCCTGCTTTTTTACGTCCTGCTCGTCCATTGGCTCATGGGCATCGAACTGGACTACAAATCCACCATAGGCCCCGGTCTGGCCCTGCATCATGGGACCGGAATCGTGGTTCACCAGACCGCCGTCATCGGCGCGAATTGCATCCTGCGCCACGGCGTGACCCTCGGTGAACGCCGCGCAGGCGGAGGCTGCCCGATATTGGGTAACGGCGTCGAAACCGGCGTGCATGCCATCGTTCTCGGTCCCGTGCGCATTGGCGATGGCGCCGTCATCGGCGCGGGCTCCGTGGTGCTCCATGATGTCCCGCCAGGCGCGGTCGTCGCCGGCAATCCCGCCACCGTCATCCGTCCGGCCCATTCCTAAGTGAGGCTCCTTTTTTTCTCCAGCTACGCCCATTTGATCCTCACGGAGGGCTCGACCCGCACTTCCGGCGGAGCCGAACTCCAGATGGCTCTCCTCGCCCGCGAGATCGCCACGCGCGGCCACGAAGTCATCCTCGCCGGAGGTGACATGGGCCAGCCGGATCACGTCACTCTCCAGGGCGTCCGCACCCGCAACGCGGGAAAATTTCATACCGGCAAACTGGGCGAAATGATCGGGGCCATTCCGCGCGTCTTCCGGGTCCTGCGCGAAGAGAAACCCGACTGGGTCATCGTCATGGGCTGGACCGCCTGGCTCTTTATCTTATGGGCCATGCGCCCGCTCATCGGCTACCGCCTCGATTTCATCTGCGCCCTCGATACCGAGGTGAACGGCGAATACCGCAAGGCCAATCCCGTCTTTGGCGCGCTCTTCGAATTCGCCATGCGCCGCTGCGACGCCCGCCACGCCATCACGCGCGACCAGATCAAGCACTACGAGGCCCGCGGCATGACCGCCACCTTCTACCGTTATCTCCTCTTTCCCCGCACCAAGCCCCTCACCGGCGAAAAAACCGTCGACTTCCTTTGGGTCTCGCGTTGCCAGCCCATCAAGCGCCCCCATCTTTTTCTCGATCTCGTCGAGGCCATGCCCGACGCCTCTTTTGAGATGATCTGCCCGGCGGAAAACAAATCCCTGTATGACGAGATCAGCTCCCGCGCTTCGCGGTACTCCAATCTTACCTTTCGCGAAAGCGTGCCATACCATCAGATCCAGGACCACTACGATGCGGCCCGCATCTTTGTGAATACCTCCGACTGGGAGGGCTGGCCCAACAGCTTCATCCAGGCCGGCCTCGGCCTCGCCGCCCTCCTTTCCCTCGACGTCAACCCCGACTCGCTTTTTCAAAAATACGCCCTCGGCGCGTTCGCCGCCGGAAACTTCGACTCGTTCAAAGCCTCCGCCCGCGCCATGATCTCCGATTCGGGCGCGCTCGCGGCCATGCAAAAGGAATGCGCCCGCTTTGTGGATGAAATGCACAACAACGTGAAAGAGACCGACGCCTTCCTCTCCGGCCTGACCAGCCGCTGATTCTCCATGTCCTCCTCCGAATGCGGCATCCTCTACGTGGCCACCGGCGCTGATTACGTCGAGGAAGCCAATGAATCCGCCGTCTCCTTCCGCCGGCAGAACCCCGAGATCCCCCTCGCCATCGCCACGGACAGGCCCGAGGTCGCCGACAAAAATCTCTTTGCCCACATCTTCCCTCTGGCCAATCCCAGCGGAAACTTCTTCGACAAGATCCACGGCATGCTCCTTTCGCCGTTTCAAAAAACGGCCTTCATCGATACCGACGCTTATGCGGCCGATTCCGTTTCCGACCTCTTTCGGATTTTGGAAAAATTCGAGCTCGCTGTCGCCTTCGATCCCATCCGTAGCGACTTCGTTCAGGACGATATCCCCGACTCCTTCCCCACGCCCAACACGGGGGTCATCGCCTATCAAAACACCCCGGCCGTCCGGGAATTCCTCCACGAATGGCTGGCTGCCTACCAGTGGCAGATGACCCTCCCGGTCAAACCCGGCCACGATCAACCCGCCTTCCGCCGCGCGCTCTATCTCTCGAAGCTGCGTTTCACCATTCTCCCTGACGAATGGAACCTGCGCGTCATTTTCCCCCACCTCATCGGTGGCAACGCCAAAATCAAGATCATCCATGGCCGGCATGAACATCGCGAGCACGCGCTGCGCTACGCGGAAACTGTGACCTATCATCCCCGCGTCGTCAGCCGCGACTTTTCCATCGTGGCACTGCTGCAAATGCTGGCTCATCGCGTGCAACTCCAGCTTCACCGGCTCACCGCTTCAGATGACAAAGACCGCCGACGCGGTGTAAAAGGGAAAAACTAAAATGGCCGGTCTCTTCGATTCCCTTCTCTCCGCGCTTCACCGCGTCCCATTCCTGCGCTCCAAGCTTTTCCACGCCAGCCGCGCTTATGTCCGCGTGCATGAAAATTTCAGCTACGACAGCGAGACCAATGGCGAACAGTGGCTGCTGCGCACCCTCGCCCGGCAAAACCGCCTGCAAACCTGCTTCGATGTCGGGGCCAACCGCGGCGACTGGGCCGACCTCCTGCTCAAGGAAAATCCCGACGCCTCCATCCATTGCTTCGAGATCTGCCCGCCAACCTTCGAAAAACTCAGTACGCATTTTCAGGGCAACCCCAACATCACGCTCAATCCCGTCGGCCTTTCGGATGAAAAGGCCGAGATTCCCGTCGTCTACTGCGTGGGTGGCGACGAACTCAGTTCGATGTTCGAGGTGGTCCGCTCCAAAAACACCCGCACCATCAACGCCCAGGTCATTCGCGGCCAGGACTACATGGCCGAGCAGAAAGTCGCGAAGATCGATCTCCTCAAGATCGACACGGAAGGCGCCGAGCATCTCGTCCTGCGCGGCTTCGGCGACAACTTGAGCCCGGACCGCATTCCCGTCATCCAGTTCGAATACGGCTTGATCAACATTTCCACCAAGTTCCTCCTGCGCGACTTTTATGCCTTTTTCGAGGCCCGCGGCTATCAGGTCGGGAAACTCATGCCCGCGGGAGTCCGTTTCCGGTCGTATCAATTCGAAGATGAGGATTTCATCGGACCCAACTACGTCGCCGCCGCGCCCGAGGCCGCTCGTTTTTTGGCGGAAAGCCGGGTTGCGTAGCGGCGACTTCCCGCTATTCTTGCCGCCGAACACCACCGGTTTCGTGAATTTGGGAAAAACGCTCTTCGCCTGCCTTTTGTGCGCTTTACTGGCCGGATGTGCCACGCCGCAGGCCGTCTCGCCTGACCAGGCGCCCGAATACATGGTCATTGCCGATTTTACGCCCTTCTACCGTCTGGGCCCCATGCAGGCTCGCGGACCTGATGCAACCCTGCGCGCCGAGACACGCATCAAGCTCCTGCGCAAGGAAATGGGCTACAGCCTGATCCAGTTGGAGGATTCCCGCACCGGTTACATCCCCAATGAGAGCATGGTCGTGGCCCCGCCTCGCCCCCCCGAGCCCAAGCCTTCGATCCTGACGGACGACTCCGGTCCCCGGAAAAAGGGCAGTCGCGGCTCCTCCAGCCCGGTCTATCGCGGGGAACAGTTGAACGACATTCCCCTGCCTGATCCGAGTGTTCCTCCTCCTGATCTGAATATTTCGCCCGAGGATGTCGCCCCGGCTCCCACGCCGGAAGCGCCGACCGAAAAGCCGAAGTTCCGGATCTAGTCCTACTCGGTGATTCGACGGTGGTGCAAAAACCACTCGGCCACCATGAGAACAAAGGCCGCCAGGGCCAGCCACTGCCAGGGATGCAGCCCGCCCCAGCCCAGGCTCCAGGCCACGGCCAGACGATTTGATTTCGCCTCGCGCAGGTCGGACTCTTCCCGGCTGGCGGTGTTGACTGCCAGCCAGCGAACGCGCTCACTGTCCGCCGCTCGCACTTCGTAGAATCCATTTTTCTTCAGCCTGACCGGCTCCTCCGTCAGCGACGGGGCTTCGTTGGCCAGCTCTCCGGCTTTTTCCCGGGGGTGCTTTTCGATTTTTTCGTTCTCCGCGGGCACGTAGGTCTGTCCGGCGGTGAGGGCATCCGCTCCGCCGCCGCTCCGGCCGGCCAGCCAGTGCACCACGTTGCTGACAAACAAGGGGAAGCCGACGCGCAGAGGAAAGTCGGAATCGCTTACGGTAAAGGCCGTTGCGACGGTGCGACCATGGTCCGGTCGCTCCACCGCCAGCACCACAGGCACGCCGCCACTTTCCAAGGGGGCGGAAACCCGCCAACCGGCCTCGGTCGGCACCATCAGCTTGCGAGCCCGGTCGAGGTGGAAAGCGGAAATATCCACGTTCCAGAACAGCGGACTCAACAGTTCGGTCTGCTCCAGGCCGAAGGCGCGTTCGGGCTCCCCGGCCGCCTGGAAAGGCGAGCGCCCGAAGAAGAAAAAGTTTCCTGCTCCCAGACTTTCCGGAGACCAGTCGTCAAAAATCACGGCGTCGAACCCGGCCCCCATGCCATCCCGCCAGTTTTCCGGAGCCAGAATGTCCAGCGCGATGTTGGGCGAGGCCTTGAGCGCGCTCTCCAGAAATGGATTGGACGCGCTGACCAGCAGCACCCGCAGTTGGGCCCCGATGGCCACGGCGGCGCGCGCTTCGTTGTCCGCCGCCAAGTCATCCGGCTCGGTCAGCCGGGCCCGGAAAAAGCCCGATCCGCCACGCAGCATTTCCTCGGAAAGGAGGGTGGAAACACTCTGTTCGCCGCCCGCCTTGAGGCCGAGATGCTGGACGTCAAAGGGCCGCCCATCGAGGGAAAGCTCCAGTTCCACTTTCCGGTCCTGTTTGGAAAAATTTGCCAGCTTCACAAAAACCTCCGCCGACTGCGGACTGGAGGGCACCGGCTTTTGCGCCAACGCGAGGATGGCCACATTGTCCCGCGCCTGGCCGACCAGGACTTGCTCGGATTCATCCACGCCCACGAGGGGGCGGTCCGTGACCACCACCAGCTTTTTGGTGCCGGGGCGGCTGGCGAGGAGGCTGCGCGCCAGAGCAAGCGTGTCCTCCATGCCTCCGCCCGCGTCCGAAACCGAGACGGTCTTCAGCTTCTCCCGGAGTTCCCGCCCGTCCGTAGTGAAGGAGGACAAGATGCGGGGAGCCCCATCGACGGCCAGTACCGCGACCTCGTGATTGACTCCGGCCTGCGAGGCGATGTCCGCCGCCGCGCGGGTGGCGGCGCGAAAGGTGCCGCCGGCCTGCATGCGCGCCCGCCCATCCACCACCACGATCGTGCTTTGTTTTCCCTGGGGCCGGGCCTCCGGTCGGGCCAGGGCCAGCAGTAGCAACAAAAAGATGAGCAACTGCAGCAGCAGCGAGAGCGGATGCCGCAACCGGCCCAGGAATTGGCGCTGCGGTTCCCGTTCAAGAACACGCTGCCAGAAAAGCAGGCTCGAAACCTCCAGCGACCGGCGCTTCGGCCGTTGCAGATACAAGGCCACCACGCCCGCCGCCAGCAGACCGAGGAAGAGCGTGGCTGGATAAAGGAAACTCATCGCACCAATCCGTCGCGGCGAAACAGCTTCAAGACGACTTCGTCAAACTCCGCATCGGCCGAGATGAAGGAATACCCCGCGCCATGCGTGGCGCACCAGGTTTTCACGCCCGCGCGGAACTGAGCGACTTCCTCGCGGTAAGCGCGCAGGAGGCCGGGACCGGCGGTGACGGCCAGTTCAGCCGCGCTTTCACAATCGCTCAGGATCAGATCGCCTTTTTCGGTGGACTCACATTCCGCAGGGTCCATGACGTGCAGAAGATGCATGCCGAAATGGCGGCCGGTCACGGCGGCCAGTCCCCGCTCGAAGCCGGACGGATCAAGACAATCGCTGATGACGATGGCCAGCCCCCGCCGGCGCTGGCTGCGCCCGAATCGCCCCAGGCTTTCCGCCAGATTGCTGCCGCGGCCGGGCTCGGGTGGAGTGCGCAAAAACCGCAGCACGTCGTGCAGCGCCGGGCGACCGCGGAAATGCCCGCTCTCCGTCCGGAGTTTTTCATCGAAAAACCAGAGGGATACACGGTCCAGCCCATGCAGGGCCAGATGCGCCAGCGCAGCCGCCAGCTTGCGGGCCAGGATAAACTTCGAGGCGCGCGCAACCCCCGGAGGCTTCCAGTGCATGGACGCGCTGCCATCAACGAGGATGGCGACATCAAGGTCCTCTTCCTCCTCGTAGAGTTTCATCATGAGCCGGTCGCTGCGGCCGTAAATGCTCCAGTCGATCCGCCGGGGATCGTCGCCCGCCACATAATTGCGATAATCCGCAAACTCCAGGCTCGACCCCGTCCGTCGTGACCGTCTCTCCGCTCGCAACGTCCCCGCAAAAACTTTTCGGGTTTGCAGCCGGACCCGCTCCAACCGGGAGAGGAATTCCCCGTCAAAGAGCTCGTCGGCGCGCGGCATCCTCCCTTGATACCGGAAAACGAAAAATATTCCACTGCGGGGAATAACCGGTTTTGATCACCCTTCCTATGCAAAGATGGACCCTCTCCCTTTTAGGCCTTGCCACGCTCGCGACGGCCCAAGCCGCCCCACTGACGGGGGGGGAATTCCGGGAGCTCGGGGGGGTTCCGGCGGGGGGCGTGGCGTGGGAAAGGGAGGTGGACCTGGGGGGGCGAATGATCAAAATAAGCGGGGTTTCGTTCGATGAGAGAAAAGCCACTTTCCGGGTCCTGGACAATCCGCCGGCCGCCCGGCAGACCCTCGAGGCCCTGCTCGTGGCCAATGGAGCGTTCGCCGGGGCTAACGCCAGCTATTTTCATGCAGATTTCCGCCCCTTGGGCCTGGTAGTAAGCGACGGGGAAACCCTGCATGGCTTCGAAAAGGCCAAACTTCTCAGCGGCGTCCTCGCAGTCCGCAAAGGCGGCATCCAACTCGTTCGTTCCGGTGCATTTAAACCAGGCCCCGACGTCCGTGAGGCGATTCAATGCGGGCCGTGGCTGGTCGAGGAAGGCGCGCCGGTGGCGGGACTGGAAGACACCCGTCTGCATCGGCGCACGGCGGTGGCGACCGACGGCAAGTCCCAATGGGCCATCATCACGACTGGTGCGGTGACGATGGCGGATGCCGCCCGAATCCTCTCGCTCAAGGACTTGCCCGGCGCGTGGAGCATCGTCGACGCCTTGAATCTGGACGGGGGAGGGTCGACCTCCCTTCTGGCCCTGGGGGGCGGGCAGAAATTTTTCGACATCCGGTCTTTTGGGCCGGTACGAAATTACCTAGCCATCGTCCCCCGACAGAGGTAAATTTTTCTCACACTCTTCCCTCGCGCGCTTGCGCAGATCAGCTTAAATTTTCTTATGCAAATCCACCTCAGCCCCCGGCATCTCACTCTTACCGCAGCCATCCATGGCTATGTTGCCGACAAGATCAATCACCTGGAGCAACTGACCGAAAACATCCTCGCGGCGCATGTCGTATTGATGCATGACGAGACCAAGACGAAAAAGCATATCGTCAAGGTTCACCTGGCGGTTCCGGGGCCTGACATCCACGCTGAGGATGCTGAAAACGATCTCTACTCCGCCATCGATAAAGTCGTGGCCAAATTGTCGATGCAACTGCGCAAGCGCAAGACGAAGATCGCCGATCACAAAAAGCACATTACCCGACTGGCCAGCGAAGAGAAAAAGCGCGGATTCAAGCGCCGCTAAGCGCCAGGGGCACACAGGGTGGATTATAAGGTAAAACTGGAGGTCTTTGAAGGACCGCTCGACCTGTTGCTCTACCTCATCAAACGCGATGAGGTAGACATCTACGACATCTCGATCGAGCGGATCACGAAGCAATACCTCGAATACATGGCGGCCTTTCAGGTCCTGAACATCGAACTCGCGGGCGAGTTTATCGTGATGGCCGCCAACCTCCTCTACATCAAGAGCCGCACACTGCTGCCCAAAGACCAGCAGATGGCGGACGAAGAGGCGGAGGAAGACGATCCCCGCTGGGAGCTTATCCGGCAACTCATTGAATATAAGAAATTTAAAGAAGTCGCCGGCCAGCTTCGCACGCGCGAGGCCATGCAGGAGCAGCTCTTTCCGCGTTTCCCGGTGGTGCCGGATCTGGCGGCCTCCGATAATTTACTGGTGGAAGAAGTCGGAATTTTTGATCTGATCAATGCCTTCCAGAAAATCCTCAAGCGCCTCGAGAAAAACAAACCCGAGGACCTGCGTGAGATTTTCGAGGAAAACTACACTGTTTCCGATAAGATCGACTACCTGCTGAAGATCGTATCGGGCGGGGTAGCCATGCGCTTCGAAGAGTGCTTTGCCGACTCTTCCAGCCGCACCGAAATTGTCGTCACCTTTCTCGCCATGCTAGAACTCATCCGCCTCAAACAATTGCGCGTCCGCCAGGAAAGCCATTTCCATGAAATCTGGATTGAGCGCACCGAGGCCAGCGACTCCGCGCCCTTTGCCGCATCCATTCGGGAGGCCCTTGGATGAGCAAGAAGCGCCGTAAAAAAGAGGACGCCGCGCCAACGGAAGAAGTGACTCCGGTCGAGAACGAAGCAGCCGCGGAAAGCGAAACCCAGACGGATGAAACCGAGGTCCAGGTCGAGCAGGAGCCGTCCGCCGAGACCGAACTCCCAACGGAGGCCGAACCGGTCACAGAAGTCGAAGCCGTGGAGATCGACGCGCTGCTTGGAGAGGAAGCGTCCGCTGAAGCCGAGGAGGGAGCGCCGGAAAACGAAGAGGTTCCCGCGGAGAGCAGCGAGGAACCCGAGCTGCGTTATCAACTCAAGCAGGTACTGGAGGCCATCATGTTCGCCTCCCAGAAGCCCCTTTCCGTCAAAGAAATCACTTCCGTGCTCAAAGGAGCCGCCGAGGCCGATAAGGAAAATCCGGCTTCCGTCGCCATGCCCTTTGCCAAGGTGAAGGAAGCCCAACTGCGGGCTGCGATCGAAGAACTGGAACTCGAATATTCCGACCCCGGCCGCACCTATGAGGTGCGCGAAAGCGCGGCGGGATGGCAACTGGTGACCAAGCCCGACTATGCGCCGTGGCTGCGCCAGCTTTTCCCGGAAAACCGCTCCGCCCGCCTGAGTGCGCCAGCCATGGAAACTCTGGCCATCATTGCCTACCGCCAGCCCATTACCCGAGGCGATATCGAAGCGGTCCGCGGAGTGGCGGTGGACGGCGTGATGCAAACCCTGCTCGACCGCGGCCTGATCAAGATCGACGGGCGGGCCGAGATCCCCGGACGCCCCCTGCTTTACGGCACCACACAGAATTTCATGGAGCATTTCGGCCTCAAGAATCTCGATGACCTGCCCAATGCGGGCGAACTGCGGAAGATCAGCCTGCCGACGGCCGAACCGCCTGCTGCAGAAACGCCCGCAACAGATGCTCCCGCAGTGGAAGCCCTTGCGACGGAAGCGGCAGCCGAAGAAGTGACTGCCGAAACAGCAGCGACTCCGGAAGCCGAGGTGGAAACTCCCGCCGAGCACCCGGCAGATTTCCTTGATGAAGGCGCCGGAGAGGCCGCCGGGGAAACCGAGGAGGGAGTCGTCCTGCCTGAGACGGAAGCGGAGATCGCCGCCGAAGAGGCCTTGCCGGAGGAGAACCCGGAAGCTGCTCCCACGCCTGAACCGGAATCTTCCAACCAATCATGAGCGACCTCATACCTCTCCGCGAAAAAATTGACGCCATTGATACAGAGTTGCTGCGTCTGCTCAATGACCGGGCGAATGTGGCCAAGGAGATCGGCACGATCAAAAATCGCGAGGGTCTTCCGATCTATTCTCCGGAACGGGAAGACCGGGTCATCCGCAGCCTGATCGAGCGCAGCCAGGGACCGCTGCGGCCCGAGGCGATCCGCGCGATTTACCGCGAGATCATGTCCGCGTCGCTTGCCTTGGAGAAGGACGTGGCCATCGCGTGCCTGGGCCCAGCCGGCTCGCCCTCGCACCAGGCCTCAAAAAACAAATTCGGCTCGAGCGTGCGCTACATGTTCCTGCCCAACACCGAGGAAGTTTTCAAATCGGTGAAAAGCGACGAGGCGGATTGCGGCGTGATCCCCATCGACGATCCCGATCACGGCCTGGCCAATCAAACGCTGGACCAACTGGCGGAAACCGATCTTTCGATCTGTTCCGAGATCTTTATCTCCGGGGTGGATGCGGAGTCGGCCGATCAAGCGGCGCGTTTTCTCGTGCTGGGCAAGAACGCCAATACACCGTCGGGCAATGACAAGACCATGCTGATGCTGCGCATCGAGGACAAACCGGGAGCCCTGGTCTCGGCGTTGGAGCCCTTCAAAACGCTGAGCATTAACCTCAGCCATTTTGCCAGCCGGCCAGCCTCCAAGGGCAGCCACGATATCTTCTTTTTCGTCGAGGCCGAAGGACACAGCCGCGACCTGCAGACCGCCGATCTCTTCCGCGAACTCTCGCGGTGCTGCCGGGCGATCAAGGTGCTGGGCAGCTATCCGAAGACGGGCCGCTAGGCCCGCGCGATCAAAACGGCTTCGAGACGTGTCCGTCGGCGTAAAGCCGATTGAGGCGGTTATTATGTACACCTTCAAAGTCAGTGCACATGGTCACTCGACTCGGCTTGACCACACGAATGCCGGGGCCCCGACGGCCACCGTAGATCTTCGGAGCGGTCCCATTTTCATCATCCAAGGTAATGCGCCATTGATAGCTCGAGTTATAGGCCGGGTCGGTATAATAAACATGTGCACCGCGACCTTTGGCATCCGCCGGGCATTTCAGCACGGTCTTATCGACCCCATAAGGTCCCAACTCATCCAAGAGGGGTTTAGCCTCCATTTCCTGACCTTCTTCCCCGACATAGACCGGATTGTTAGGGGAAGGTTCGATAACAGGATAGGTGTTATTGTTTTCCCCCACATAGGTCAGTACTCCAACCCCGATCTGGCGGAGGTTGTTAATGCAGGTCACACTTTCCGCCCGGTCAATCCATTCCTGATATTTGGGCATGGCCATACTGGCGATGATGCCGATGATGGCAATCACCACGAGGAGTTCAACCAGAGTAAAACCACGGTTACTCAGATTCTTCATGACTGGGCCTTTCCTTTCATCTGCTGTTTGCGATCGTTGTAATTCCGCATCCGGTTTTCCCGCTGCTCCGGACTCCGCTGGGAATCCCGGGCATCGCGACGTTCTTCCATCCGGGCCTGCACTTCGGGATTGTTCATCATTTCCTCGATTTTCTTGCGGCGCTCCTCCTCCGGCAAATCGCGTACCGACAGCCAGAAGGCCCGCATTTCGTCAAATTGCTTCTGGGCCTCCGCCCGCTCCCCCTCGGGCAGATTGCTGATCTGCGACTGAATCCGCTCGGCCATCCATTCGGGATTGCCATTCCGGCGGCCAGCGCCAGTTTCCCGGGAAGGAGAGAATACGGTGCGGGTAAACTCCCAGCGGCGCTCGCCATTATCGGCATTCCGATCACCCTCCGGGCGCTGCGGCTGAACGGTCAGCAAAAACAATTCCTGCATTTCACCCTTGGCGAGTTTGGCGATATTTCCGGTGACTTTCCCAACCTTGCCGGAGTCAGGCAGTTTTCCCAAGACGGGGTTCCAGCTCTGAGGCACGGCAAACAGAGCGCCGGTTTTTTGGGAACCCTGAGCCAATACAGCCTGAAGGTTTTTGTCGGAGACGTCGCTGACCTTCCAATCGATGCTTCTCGGGTCGATAAAGGTCGATCCGTCACCGACGGGACCGCCGCCGCCACCAAACCCGCCGGAGGAGACATACCAGCCGCCGGGGTTGCTGCCGGTCGAAAAGGCGGCCAGCACCTCATTAATCTGACCCTTGGCCGGAGCCGCCACATAGGCGAGGCGCGCTTCGGCATCGATACGAACGGCGAGGGTATCGACCGCTTCAAAAGGAGAAACCCGCTCCAAACGGATGGTAATCAGTTGCGATTGATCGGCATTGGTCGTGATTTTCACGCCTCCCTGGCGCTCGATCGACTTGATTACCTTGGCCAAGGGAGCATCCCTGAAGTCCAAGGTGACTGAGCCCCAGCCGGAGATCCAGTTCCACACGGTGACCCCGACGAAGAGCGCTAAAACGCCGGCCAAGAGGAGCACTTTGGGATTTCGCATGATGAATAAACGCCCGTTGGGTGGGAAAGTTGCAAACTTTTTATCCCTCCCGCGAGCCGAATTGCTTCTTGCAAAAGCCTCCCGACTGCGTGATTTTATGCAAGCCTCAGGCGTTTAACGCAATGCATATCGAAAAAGCCGCGCATCTCTGGAAGTTGTTCGCGCGACTGATCTTCTGCATGGTCGCATTCAGGTTTTCCAAGGACGGAAAGAAATACGTTCCTGAGAAAAAATCGGCCCCGCCCGAGGCCCTAACGGCGATCCGACGCGCCCGGAGACCAGCTCTTCGCGCAGCGATCGCCAACGAAACACATCAAAGTAATGTCATCCGAATACACACCGACCAACGGCCGCCGTTCTCCTCGACGGGGTGGCCGCCGGTCCGGCCGTCCACAGGGCGGCCCTTCACGTCCCCGCCAGGAAGCCCCCGCCAAGCCACAGAAAAAAACGCTCTGGCAGAAAATTGCCGCCTTCTTCTCAGGAGGCGACACCTCGAAGTCTTCTCTGCCCAACGGCAGCTACGGTTCCACAGCGGGTTCGACCCGTTCGTCCGAGCGGTCTGAACGCAACGAGCGTAGTGACCGTCCCGAGCGCAACGACCGCCCGGAGCGTTCCGAACGTCCGGCACGCACAGAGCGGGCTGATCGTCCCTCCGGCTTCCGCAAGCCTGAGATCGTCGAAGTCTCCTCGCCTCGCATCTACGTGGGCAATCTGTCCTTCGATGCTGCGGAGAGCGATTTGTTCGAGCTCTTCAACGGCGTGGGCATCGTCCAGAACGTCGAGGTGGTTTCCAACAAGCACACCCAGAAGTCGAAAGGATTCGCCTTCGTACAGATGCAATCGGTCGAAGAAGCCAAGCGGGCCGTGTCCGAACTCCACGACAAGGAGTACATGGGCCGCAAGCTCGTGGTGAGCGGAGCCAAGGCCGTGGAAGAAAAACGCAGCGAGCGCCGCTCGTCGGAGCGTTCGGCCGAGAACCAGACTGAAGGCGAGGCTGAAAGTCAGCCGGTCAGCCAGTCTGAGACCCAGCCTGAGCAATAACCGACCCATCATTGTGGCCGGCCCCACCGGGGTCGGCAAATCCCTTTTCGCCGTTGAGCTGGCTACCCGGCTCAACGGCGAAATTCTTGGGGCTGATGCCTATCAGGTTTATGCGGGCCTGCCCCTGCTGACAGCCCAGCCCGGACCGGAACTCCTGGACCGGGTGCCGCATCATCTCATCGGCACGCTGCCGGTTTCCGAGACCTTCGATGCGGCGCGATTCGTAACCCTGGCCCGCGAGAAAATCGCGGAAATCTCCGCCCGGGGGAAGCTACCGATCCTGGTCGGCGGCTCCGGCCTCTATCTCAAGGCGCTGACCCACGGCCTGGCGGAATTGCCCACGCCCGAGCCGGCCCTGCGGGCTGAACTCGCCGCCCTCCCGCTGGACGAACTGCAACGGCGGCTCGATGCGCTCGATCCCACGGCCCGTGCGATGGTGGATTTCAACAACCCGCGCCGTGTGTCGCGCGCGCTGGAGATCGCCCTGCTGACCGGACGGTCCGCGGCCGATCTGCGAAAGGAGTGGAGCCACCGGGAAACTCCGGACTATAGCGGCCTGCTGCTACTTCGTTCCCGCGAGGAACTCAATGCGCGCATCACGGAGAACGTCAGCCAGATGTTTGCGCAAGGGGTGATCGAAGAGATTCGCCCG
The DNA here is from genome assembly GCA_964445975.1 of uncultured Chthoniobacterales bacterium. Lineage (GTDB taxonomy): Bacteria > Verrucomicrobiota > Verrucomicrobiia > Chthoniobacterales > Terrimicrobiaceae > CAYUMP01. The sequence continues at coordinate 50,644 of CAYUMP010000018.1, forward strand.
CTGGAAAACCTGAGCACGACCGCGGCGATGGCGATCGGATTGCGCGACATCCAGGCGCATCTGCGCGGGGAAAAAAACCGGGCGGAATGTGAGGAAACCATCGTCCTCGCGACCCGCCGCTATGCCAAAAGGCAATTGACCTGGTTTCGCAATCAGTTTAACTTTCGGCCTATCGATTTGACTGGTTTGACACATGGTCACGATTTGCCGGTGGACTCCACTCTGGAGCTTTTGAGCGCTGCATGATGGTGGAAACCACCTCCCGAGCCCACGAAAAGACCATCCTGATCGGTCTCGAGCATGACGGGGTCACGCGTTGGGATGTGGAAGATTCGCTAAATGAGCTTCGCCAACTGGCGGCAACAGCCGGGGCGCAGGTGGTGGATACGGTGGTGCAGAGACTCGATCACCCCACCGCACCTTTTTACATCGGCAAAGGCAAGGCCGAGGAAGTGGCCCGTCAATGCGGCGAAAAGCAGGTGACGGCCCTGATTTTCGACGACGAACTGTCGCCCGCGCAGGGCCGCAATCTTGAACAGCTCACCAGCCGCAAGGTGCTCGACCGCACGCAACTCATTCTCGACATTTTTGCCCGCCGCGCCCGCACGCGCGAGGGACGCCTGCAAATCGAACTGGCCCAGCTGCAATACCTGCTGCCGCGCCTGACGCGGATGTGGACCCACCTTTCCCGCCAGTCCGGCGGCATCGGCACGCGGGGCCCGGGTGAGACGCAACTGGAAGTGGACCGCCGCCGGGTGCAGGAACGCATCGCAAGACTGGAGCGCGATCTGCGCGAGGTGCGCAAGCATCGCACGATCCAGCGGGAAGGCCGCCTGCGGCGCAACTGGCCGGTGGCCTCGCTGATCGGGTACACCAACGCGGGAAAGTCCTCGCTGCTCAACCGCCTGACGGGCGCGGGGGTGCTGGCCGAAAACAAGCTCTTCGCCACGCTCGATCCCACCACCCGCCAACTGGTGCTGCCAAACAAACAGAAGGTGCTCCTCACGGACACGGTCGGTTTCATCCGCAAGCTGCCGCATACGGTGATCGAATCCTTCAAGGCGACCCTGGAGGAGGTGCAACTGGCCGACCTTCTCATCCACGTGGTCGATCTGAGCCATCCTCAATATCACGAGCAGATGGAGGCGGTGGAGGAAACGGTGGCAGAACTCGGCGCGCACGGCAAACAGACGATGATCGTCTTCAACAAGATCGACGCGGTGGACCCGCAGATCGTGACCAGCCAACTGCACCACCATCCGGGCAGTGTGGCCATCTCCGCACGCACGGGAGAGGGCATGGACACGTTTTTCCAGGAGCTCGAGGTCCGTCTCCAGGCCTGGCGCCTGCGGGCGGAGTTTCGCATCCCGATCACCGCATCCGCGCTGCTGGCCGAAATTCATCGGGTCGGCCATGTCCTCGGCGTCACTTACGAGGATGACATCGCGGTCGTGGTGGCGCACATTCCTCCCGAACTCAAACCCAAGCTATCAGCGTTCGAAGCTCCGGCTCGAGCCTGAACGGCCCTGTCCTCATGCGGAAATATCTTCTCCTTTTGCTTTTGCCGTTGGGCGCCTGCTCGACGATCACCCCGCCCCAAGGCGGGAAAAAAGTCGCCCTTTACGATCCCAAGCCCGTGAGCACCGAAACGGGGGTCGCCTCCTGGTACGGGGGTCGCTGGATAGGGCGGCTCACGGCCAATGGCGAGCGCTACAAGGCGGGCGACCTTACGGCCGCGCATAAAAAACTGCCCTTCAACACGAAGGTGCGGGTGGTCGATCTGAAGACCAACAAATCCGTAATCGTCCGCATCAACAATCGCGGGCCGTTTGTGAGAGGCCGGGTCATCGACCTGAGCGTGGTGGCGGCCAAGCAACTCGGCACCTATGACCGCGGGCTGGCCAAGGTGCGGCTCGAGGTGTTGCGGGAAATTCCCGTCATGGACAAACCCAACATGCGCACCAAGCCGACGGCGGAACCGCGCAAGATCGCGGCAGCGCCGGCGCCGCGACCGACGCCGAGGCCTTCCTAGTTTTCCTTTGCCCGCCGATGTGTTTTATTTCCTGATTCCGAACCATGCACGACTCCCGTCTCGATCAACTCGCCCGCGTCCTCATCCGCCATTCGACCAAGCTGCGCAAGGGCGAGCATGTGCTCATCGAACTCTTCGACGTACCCGATGAAATGGGCATCGCCCTGATCCGGGCGACCAAGGAGGCCGGGGCGGTTCCCTTCATCAATCTCCATCATGCCCGGGTCTCCCGCGAGGTGGCGCTGCACATCAGCAGCGAACAACTGGCGGTCACGAGCGCGATCGAACTGGCGCGCATGAAAAAGATGCACGCATACATCGCGGTGCGGGGCAGCCATAACATCACGGAGCTTTCCGATGTGGCGGAGGAGAAAATGCGTCTGATCGCGGGAGCGATGCGTCCGGTCATGGACTGGCGGATCAATAAAACGAAATGGGTGGTCCTGCGCTGGCCCACGCCGGCGATGGCCCAACAGGCGCAAATGAGCACGGAAGCCTTCGAGGATTATTTCTTCAAGGTCTGCACGCTGGATTATGCACGCATGATCCCGGGGATGAAGGCGCTCAAGACGCTGATGGACAAGACCGACCGCGTGCATATCAAGGGTGGCGGCACGGATCTCCTTTTCTCCATCAAGGGCATTGGCTCCGTGACGTGCGGCGGGGATCGCAATATTCCCGACGGGGAGGTTTTTTCCTGCCCGGTGAAGGATTCGGTGGAAGGCCACATCACGTTCAATGCGCCGACCATTTATCAGGGCACGGCGTTTGACAGCATCCGCCTCGATTTTGAAAAAGGGCGCGTGGTCAAGGCGATCGGGAACAATACGAAGAAGCTGAATGAGATCCTGGATAGCGACGCCGGGGCGCGCTACATCGGCGAGTTTTCTTTGGCCTTCAACCCGCACATCCTGCATCCGATGCGCGACATTCTTTTCGACGAAAAGATTGCGGGGTCGTTTCACTTTACGCCTGGGCAGGCCTACGAGGTCGGCGGGAACGGCAACAAGAGCCGCATCCACTGGGACATGGTGAACATCCAGCGCAAGGATTACGGCGGCGGGGAAATCTGGTTCGACGGCAAACTGATCCGGAAGGACGGGCTATTCACGATCCCGGCGCTGAAGAAGTTGAACCCGGAATATTTGCTGGGGAAGAAGTAGGAGGGGCACTGGTCATTGGCCAGTCGGCGTCAGGGATTCGCCATCCAGTTATTTTTTGGTCTTCTCAAATTCGGATCGCCAATAATCCAGGCGCTCCTTGACGCGCTTTTCGAGGCCGTGCTCGGTCGGTTCGTAGTACACCCGGCCTTCCGGAAGATAGGCTTGCGGGACGTAGCCGCCTTCGTAGTCGTGGCTGTATTTGTAGCCGGTGCCGTGACCGAGTTTTTTTGCGCCTTTGTAATGGCCGTCCCGCAGGTGGGTGGGCACCGCGAGGGTGCGGCCTTCGCGGACTTCGGCGGAAGCTTTGCCGATGGCGATGGTGCAGCGGTTGCTCTTCGGGGCAGTGGCGATGTAGACCGTGGCGTGGGCCAGCAATAACTGCGCCTCGGGCATTCCGACGAACTCCACGCCTTGCAAGGCGGCGGTGGCGACGACGAGGGCGTTGGAGTCGGCCATGCCGACATCCTCGCTCGCGCAAATGATGATACGCCGCGCGATGAAACGGATGTCCTCACCGGCGTGCAGCATTTTTGCGAGCCAATAGAGAGCGGCGTCGGGATCGCTGCCGCGCATGCTTTTGATGAAGGCGCTGATGGTGTCGTAGTGGGCGTCACCGTCGCCGTCATAGACGACGGCTTTTTTCTGGATGCTCTCTTCGGCGACGGAGAGGTCGATGTGCACGGTGCCGTCGGGTGCGGGCGGAGTGGTGCGGGCAGCGATCTCGAGGGCGCTGAGACATTTGCGGGCGTCGCCGTCGCTGACCACGGCGAGGTGTCGGGCAGCGGCGGCGTCCAATTTCACCTTTATCCGACCCAAGCCGCGCTCGGCATCGGACACGGCGCGGTTCATCAGGTCCAGGAGGTCCTCGATGGTGAGGGGCTCCAATTGGAAAACCTGGGAGCGCGAGACGAGAGGGCTGTTGACGTAGAAGAAGGGGTTGTGGGTGGTGGCGCCGATGAGGCGCAGAAGGCCGCTCTCCACGTCCGGCAGGAGCACGTCCTGCTGGGCCTTGTTGAAACGATGGATCTCGTCGATGAAGAGGATGGTTTTTTCGCCGCTGTTCTCGAGGCGATTCGCGGCCAGCGCGACGACGCGGCGGATGTCGGCCACGTTGCCCTCGACGCCGCTGATGCGCTCGAAACGGGACTTGGTGGATTGAGCGATGATCTGGGCCAGGCTGGTTTTTCCGACGCCGGGGGGGCCGTAAAGAATGATGGAGCTGATGCGGTCGGCCTCGATGGCGCGGCGCAGCAATTTCCCCTCGCCCAGGATATGCCGCTGCCCCACGTAGTCCTCCAAGGAACGCGGCCGCATCCTGGCGGCCAGGGGGGCGTCCACGGCCGATTCCTTATCGGCTTTGAACAAATCTTCCATGCTCCACTATTAACCCATTTGCCTCGCAAGCCACCGCAAAACCGCCTATATTTTAGAGTCATGAAGACGATCCTGGTTCCGCTCGATTTCAGTGACTCCGCACACGTGGTCATCGCCAAGGCGGCCGAGATCGCCCCGATGCTGTCCGCGAAAATCATCCTCCTGCATGTGGTCGAGCCGGTGGCCACCTATGTGCCGGTGGGGGCGACGATGGATGTGGTGGCAGCCGCTCCTCCGCAAATGGAGATCGAAAACATCGATCTCCATGAGAAGCGTCTGGCTTCGATGGCCCAGCCCCTCAAGGCTGCGGGGCTGGAGGTCCAGACGAGCGTGTTCATCGGCCTCGCGGTGGACGACATCCTGGAACAGGCAGGCAAACACAAGGCGGATTACATCCTGCTGGGTTCGCATGGGCACGGAGCCCTCTATCATCTTTTCAGCGGCTCCGTCGTTACCGGGGTGCTCAAACGTGCCACCTGCCCGGTGATTGTGATTCCGGCGAAAGCCACCGCCTGATCTCCAGCGGCTATTCCTTTTTCGATTGGAACGGCGCCACCGGCAGGCCCGCGACATTGTAGAGCAGTGCTGCGGGATGATTCCGCCAGGCGTAACGAAGCGCGACCGGCGTCTTAACTTCTCCGCTACGTAGCTCCACTTTCTGCGCGGATACGGTCGCCGTCGCCGGATGATAAATGCCATCGGCTCCGGCCAGCTCGAAAGCTGGACTGGGTCCACCTTTCACGACCAGGCCGCCTTCCGCCCCGACAAAGGAAAGTTCCACCTGCGAATCGCCCCAGACAACCTTCTCCACCACCGGCGCCTGTGGTGCCTTCTTCCCGTAAACGAGATCGAGCGCGCGTGAGCCTGCCCTCGCTCCGACTTCCTGCTTATTACGCGGATGAAGGAGCTCGGGATCGCCCGCGCCCAAGGCAACCACCAGCGCGGCCCCCGGCACTTCATCGGCGACCTGGGCCTGTTTTTCGCGAATCACCGGCCAATTCTCCGCCCCTTTGGTTTTTGCCGATGGCGCGGCAAACTCGGGCAGCTGCACAATCAAAAAAGGCAACTCCGGCATCTGCCAGGCGCCGCGCCAGCTTTGGATGAGCGCCGTCAGCAATTCCCGATAGGCTCCCGCCCGCTGCGTATTGGATTCTCCCTGGTACCACAAAATGCCCCGGATCGGATATCCGGCCAAGGGGGCGATATTCTCGTTGAAGAGCTTGGAGAATCCCCTCGGGTATTTTTCCGGAGTGACGGGGGGGCGGAGCTCCTTTTTTTTCTCGGTCTTTTCTCCACGGGCCAGCCGCTCCTCATAGTTTTGCTGCAAAAACTGATGGAAGGGCACATAGGCATCCACGGTTTTTTTCTGCAAATCGGCGGTCCAGGCCTTGTCTCCCATCCAGTATTCGATGGCGGTGCCGCCGATCGCTTTGACGATCAGACCCATCGGCACCTTCAGATCCTGCTGCAAGGTCCGGCCGAAGAAATAGGCGACCCCTGATTGACGTCCGATCGTCTCAGGCGAACAAATCTCCCACTTCCCGTTAAAAAAACGAATCTCTGGGTGGTTGGCCTGAGCGACCTCCTCCTTTTCATTGATGACTCCACCGAACTCGCATTCGGGTGTCGCGCTGACGGTCATCTTCATGTTCGACTGTCCGGAACACAGCCAGACCTCGCCGGCCAGGACGTTTCGAATCACCAGTTTGTTGCTGCCCTGAATGGTGATATCCGGCAATGGCCCGGCCTTCGGCGTAGCGCCGGTGATTTTCCAGCGGCCATTTTCATCCGCCGTGACCGCGCCGATTTCCTGTGTCCCCAAAGATGCGGTCACCTCTTCGCCTTTTTCCGCCGTCCCCCAGAGCGTCAAGGGTACGCCTTGCTGGACGACCATGTTGTCGGAGAAAATGGGCGGCAGAGTTATCTCGCTCCAGCCGGTGGCCGGAAGGGCCAGTGCGATCAGGGTTATTTTTATCAAATTTTTCATAAATCCTCCTCCTCACCTTTTTGACGTTTACCGCCATCCCGCGGGCCGGGTGCATAGGCTCCGTTTGTATCAAGGCCGACGGAGGCGAGATGAGCGATCATATTTCCCTCGGAGATTGTCTTGCCGAATCGCACGTAGGGAGACTTTGACTCTGCGATTTCACCGGCGAATACGGCCAGGAGACGATTGTCGTAATAGACCTGCGCCATCCCATCTTTTCGCACGGCGATGCGGTACTCGTGATAGCCCGATGTGTTGTCCAAATCCAATCCGATAAATCGGACCTCGCCGCCCTGCAACGCCCGGACCTGCATGGGAAATATGGTCAGCAGATATTTGCGCAACTTGCCATCGGCCTGCTTCAGGCAGAATTCCAAGTCGAAACCGCGCTGGGCATCCGAGGCTTGAATCAATTCCAAATCGATTTTTGCGGTCGCTCCGTTGGCCGTGTCTGCCAATTCATCCCCTTTGTTCGTCCAGAAAAGCGTCGGGCTGGAGAACTTCGCCCCCGGCCGGGTTTCATCGTCTTTGAAGATGATATTGCAGGCTCCGGAAGCGAGGGTTTTCACCATCTTCATGGTATCCGCCTCGTCAGTCGTCAGCGTCCAGTTGGGGTTGTCCGCCTTGAGCAGATCAGCGCCCCGGGTGGTCATGGCCAGTTCCCCTTTTTCCGGCAGCTTTTCCGAAACGAACTCCTGGCCCTTCAAGGGCCGTTGATCGGTGCGGAATGGCGTGACCGGCAGGCCCGCCTCATTGACCAGATTTACCTTAGGATCGGCCTGCCAAGCATAGCGTACCGCGACCTTGTCACCCTTCGCCGGGATCACGATGGTCTCGCCGTCAATCCTGGCCTCCACCGGTTTGAAGTCTCCCTCGGCCTCGGCGATTTCAAAGGCCTTCGGCCCCTGGCCATCGGTAGTTTTCAAACCTTGGGCGTTCCGCAAAACAAGGCGCACCGTATCCCCGTCCATGGTCAGACTGGCAAACGTCGGCGACTCCGCGCCCTCTTTGCCGTATTGCCTGTTCAGCACCAAGGCGGCCATACGCACGCCAAAGGCGTCCTTGTTTTTCGGATGCAGCAGGGTGGAAGTGCCTATGTCGACCGTGGTGATCATTCCTGTGTGGGGTAACTCCAAGACCTTCGCCTGCGACTCCCGCAAAATCGGCCAGTCTTTGCCGCCTCGGAGATTCGGCAGTTGGACCCAGTAAAAGGGCAGTCCCGGTTGATGCCAGGCTTGCCGCCAATCGAGAATGAGCCCGGCAAAGAGGTCGCGGTAAAGATAGGGATTTTGCGACGGCATCATGCCATCCGTTTCGCCCTGATACCAAATGACTCCCGCCAGCGGAAAAGGAGCCAACGGATGGATCATGCCGTTAAAACAATTCGACGGCTGATGATGAGGAGCCCAGCCGGTCACCGCTGCCGGCATGAAAGGGCCAAGCGCGGAGTTTTCCAGCGCCTGCCGGCTCAGCCAGGTGGCCACATTGGACCCCGGCCAGGCTGAGACCACCAAACCGACGGGCACATCCAGGGTTTTGCGCAGGTCTTTCGCAAAGTAATAAACCATCGCCGGGAAGTCGCCCGCGTTCGCCGGGTTGAACGGCAACCATTCACTTTGGACGGTATCCAATTCCCGCTCCGCCGGCCGCTTGGGCACGATAAAGGCTCGCAGCAGCGGATCATTCGCCGAGGCGATTTCCTCCCAGCCTCCATCCGCGTGGTTCAGCCGCATGGCCATGTTCGATTGTCCGGAACACAGCCAGACTTCCCCCACCAAAACATCTTTGATCGTGCGAGCCCCGGCTGACGCGGTCTTGATCTCAAGATTCCGCGGAACTTTGGAAGCCTGGAGGGGATCGAGCAAAACCGTCCACTTTCCCGCCTCGTCGGTCTTCCCCGTCTTCACTTGTTCCCCGAAACGGATCGTCACCGCGCTGCCTGGTTCCGCCGTTCCCCAAACGGGAACCGCCGTTTTCTGCTGCAACACCATTCCATCGGAAAACAGCCCTGCCACCGAGAACTCCGCGCCCTGAGCCAGGATCGAGAAGGTCAGAAGCGCGGCGGCGAAACTCAAGAGTCGGAGGTTCATGGTGTGGGGGGATCTTTGCGGACCGTGGCCACAACCTTTTTCACCTTCATGCCGCTGGTGGACGGTGTTACGCGAATGCTTTTCGCCCCGGCGGGAATTGCGAGTTCCTGCGTCCAGATGCCGTCGCCATTTTTCACCTCCCGCGCAAAACTCACGTCCTCCAATCCTTTTCGGGTGGGTTCAAACCACGTGCCGGCGATGCCCTTGTCTTCGCCACTGACCTCCTTCACCCCGGTCCATCGCAGCACGTACCGGACCTCATCCTTTCCTCCCGCCAGGTCCACTTTCAACGCATCGTCGGGAGCCGACCGGCCCTCTGTCGTGACGGAAACTTGCAGATAACTGCTCCCCGGTGGCAACTCACCCTCCAGCGGGTCCGCCCCACCCTGCTCCAGCACCTTCACCGGCGGCACCTCCTGCGCACGCGGCGCGGAAACCTGAGTGAGCTTAAGGTCATCGAGGTAAAATTTCGCCCGGGTCCGGTTCGTTGTCACGATCCACATGCGCAAATACGGTGTCTGCCGTTTGCTGGAAAAAGAGAACGAAAAGGGCGTCCATTTTTTGAGTTCCGGTATCCGGGCGAGCTTAAAATCCTCGCTGGTGAACTCCTCCCTGTTTCCGTCGAGGAGTTCCACCTGCAGCACCGTCGTGTCTCCCTCCATCTGCTCCACAAAAATCTGTCCACTCACCTCATAGGAGGTCAGCGGGGCGATCCGGATCGGATGCCGCAGAAAAAATGCCTGCGGGTTGCCCTTGCCCGGCCGCGTGACGCCGAACGAGGCGTCGGTGCCGAGCTTCACCGTGTTTTCGTAGGACGAAACTTTTTCGTTACGCCGCAGCATATTCTCCGGCGTCAGCGCACAAACCTGTCCCTTCTCCACCAACACGTGCTGAGGCCGGTCCAGCATGGGGCCTTCAGCCCAGGCGGCGGCCATCATGGCCATGCTGAAAAACAGCGAAGCCCTCATTTACGGTTTCCTCCGAAGGTTGCTGAATACTGATAATTCGGCGCCTCTTTGGCCGGGTCGCCCATCTGTTTTACCCGCGCCTTTACTTCCGGGGTGGCAAGCGTCTTTTGGTTTTTCGCCGTCCAGGCCAGATGCTGATCCCAGAGTCTCGCCAGCACGTCCGGATGCTCCCTGCTTACATCCCGCTCTTCCGAAGGATCTTCCTGCAAGTTGAAGAGCCCGTTGCCTCCCCCGGTGCGCACGAGCTTCCAGTCCCCGCTACGAATGGCAAAATCTTTTTTCGCGGTCGCCAGACTCCAGTGCAGGCTTTCGTGGGGTGCGCCCTTCGTTTCTCCCCGGAAAAACGGCAGCAGGTCCACCCCTTCCACCCCCGCCTGTGGGCTTATTCCCGCCGCGGCCAGTACAGTCGGCAGGAAATCGATGTTGATGACGGGTTGGCGATAAACCTCCCCTTCCGGCAAATGCCCCGGCCAACTGACGATCGTCGGGACCCGGATGCCTCCCTCCCAAAAGGTAAATTTTCCGCCGCGCATCTCGCCATTCAACTGCCCGTCCGGCTCCCCGCCCCCGTTGTCGCTGGAATAAATCACGATCGTGTCCTTCGTCAGACCGAGGGTCTCCAGCACCCTGGCAATGCCGCCCACGCCCTCGTCGAGAACCTCCATGATGGCGCGGGTGACCTTCGCTTTCTCGCCGTAGCCGGTCGCCCCGTATTTATCGTACACGTCCTTCGGCACCTGCAGCGGCACGTGCGCCGCGTTATACGCCACATAGAGGAAGAACGGCTTGTCCTTGTTGGCCTCGATAAACTCCACGCTTTTCCGAGTGATGTCGCGCGTCAGGTAATCAATCTTCTCCACCTCCTCGCGCTGATCGTAAATCGGCGAGAACGCCTCATGGCCGTAGATCAGGCTGCTCCCGGTATCCGCCTTCCAATAATCGTGGGTGGAATCGAGAAATCCCCAGAAGCGGTCGAATCCCTTGTTCAGCGGGTAATTGTAGTCCTCCAGTTCTCCGCCAAGGTGCCATTTGCCAATGAGGGCCGTGGCATAGCCCGCCTTTTTGAAATATTCCGGCATCAACTCCTCTCCGCGCGGGAAACCGACCAACGCATCCCCCACATCATACATCCCCAACCGGCTCGGATATTTCCCGGTCAGCAGGCCGGCCCGCGAGGGTGTGCACATGCTCGAACTCGCATACCCATTCGAGCAGACCACACCACGCTGCGCCAGCCGATCCAGATTCGGAGTGCGAACAAAGGCCCCGTGCGGTTGAAACCCCGCATCCGCGTTGCCCTGATCATCCGCCAGGATGATGATGACATTCGGCTTCCGTTTTTCCCCGCCCCGAGCCGAACCCAAAAAAGCGCAGCCGAGAGCCAGAACGAATACAAAGTGGGGGGGAAAAGAAGGCGGGCGCACGTAAGAGGGGATTTTCGCGGGAATGAATCCATTAAACATTCCCTTCCCTCCAAAGTTGCAGCTCATTTATGAGCAAGCATAGACGCCTATACCATTTCCACATAACCAGCGGATTATGTGGAAATTATGTTGATCAGGCCAACTTACTTCACCCGCACGGCGCGGGTTTTATCCAGCTTTAGCACACCGGTTTCAGCAGAGGGCAAAACCGCCTTCGGATCGGAAACCTTCTCGCCTTTCCACTGCACGCTTCCTCCTTCGATCAAACGGCGAGCATCGCTGCGGGTCTTGGTGAGACCGAAACATTTCGCATAGGCCTCAACCACCAAACTCACAAAATCCCGGGCCTCGCCGGGCGTGTACTCGGGCAATTCGGCGGCATCCAAATCCTTCTTCGAGAAGCGCGTTTCAAATTCCTCCCGGGCCTTTGCGCCGTCCGCCTCGGAATGGAACCGCGCGGTGATGCGCTGGGCCAGGGTTTTCTTGGCCTCCATGGGATGCACGCCGGCGGGAAGCTTCTCCTTGAGCAAGACTTCGTAATAACGGGCCATGAGTTCGTCACTGATGCTCATGAGCTTGCCGAACATGTCGGAGGGCGCCTCGTTGAGCGCGACGTAGTTGCCGAGGCTCTTGCTCATCTTTTTGACGCCATCTAGGCCTTCCAGAATGGGCATGACCATGGCTACCTGCTGAGGCATGCCTTCCTCGCGCTGCAGGTCGCGGCCGACCATGATGTTGAAAAGCTGATCGGTGCCGCCGAGTTCGATATCGGCCTTGATCATGACGGAATCCCAACCCTGCATGATGGGGTATTGGATTTCGTGGGCGCGGATGGGGAGACCCTTGTCGAGACGGTCGCGGAAGTCCTCGCGCACGAGCATCTGCTGAAGGGTGACCCTGCTGTTCAGCTTGATGACCTCCTCGAAGCTCATGGCCTCGAACCATTCGCCGTTAAAAACAATCCGGGCGCGCTCGCGGCTAAGGATCTTGAAGGCCTGTTCCTGGTAGCTGCGCGCGTTGTCCAGCACCTGCTGGTGGGTCAACTGCGGCCGAGTGGCGGAGCGCCCGCTGGGGTCGCCAATCATGGCAGTGAAATCGCCGATGATCAAAATCGCATCGTGGCCGAGATCCTGAAATTCCCGGAGCTTGTTGAGCACGACCCCGTGTCCCAAATGGATGTCAGGCGCGGTCGGGTCGACACCCAGCTTAACCTTGAGCGGGCGGCCAAGTTCGAGTTTGGCTTTCAATTCGTGCTCGCTGAGCACTTTTTCGCAACCGCGGCACAACTGGGCCAGAGAATCAGAATCCATCAAAGATTTCCCGCCGCAGAGGTCTTGCTTTCCTTATTCAGGAGGTCACGTACTTGATCAATAGTCATTTCCTTACCGAGTCTTTCATTAACCTGTTTCACTGCCCCCGAGGTGTTCCCATTAGGGGTAAAGGTTCCGGTCTTCATGCGGAGTTCCTCCTGTTTGGTCGCTGTTTTTTCCGCTTGGGAAAACCCGTTGACCTTCACTTCCTTGTCACCAAACTTGCGATCCAGATTCGCCATCCCGCCTTTTGACAACAGATTGGCAGTGGTGGATTCATAGCTTTTGGCGCCAAACCAAGGATTTTTGATGCCGAGAAACGTGCGGGTTTCCTTATAGGAGCCGGGGACGGATTTCTGGTCGTAACGAAACTCTTCGATGGTGGCGGCGCGGTCGTATTTTTGTTTCCCGCCGCCCTGGAAAGCCTTGTTATTCATCGAGTTCTCAAGCATCGGGTCCTTTCCAGTCTTCTTGCCCGCGGCGCGGTTGTTGACGGCGGCCATCACCCTTTTGGCGGAACTGTCCCACCTTTTATACATCTCCGACTCCTCATAATTGCTCATCTGCGCCTGGGCAAGGGCGCAGGCGATCAGCCAGAGGCATATGGGCAGACGGGAACGCATGGGTCCTCGACTATACCGATTATCCCTCCTTGGGCAAGACAGGGGAGGCCTGCAATGAAACCAGCATTTCCCGGGCAGCCCGGCGGTCCTCTATGGTGGCGTAGGCATTAATCACCTCCTGCAGCACCTTCCGCGCCGCCGGCGCCTTATCCGCCTTCAACAACTCCTTCACATAGGCTTCGGCAATGGTAAAGGAACCCGGGTGCAACTCATGAGCGCGGGTCAGGTCCTTCAAGGCGGCCTCGGGGTCGTCCCGGAACTTCCGCAGATAGAACGCCGCCGCCGCGCAGCGGGTATCCCAGAGCAGGCTCTCCGATGCGTTCCAAATCTGCACGGCCCGCTTCCAATCGGATTTCTCCAGCACTTTCAATACCTGCCGGCCGCGCTCGTCATCCAAAAGCCCGGGTTCCGAGGCCAGTCGCGCCCAGACCGCCTCCGTCGCATGGGCCGTCACGAGGCGCTGCAAAACCTCCAGTTGAAACTCCCGCCACTGCCGTGGAGGCAGGTTGAATTCATTTTCCTTCACGGACTCGAGCTGGCCCGGTCCGGCGTAAAAATCGGCCAGCAGGGTGGCAGAAACCGTCTCGGGAAATTTCAACGCTTTAGACAATTCCTCCCGCGCCGCGGCCAAGTCCCCGGCGCGAGCCAGAGCCCCGGCGGCGGCAGCCCGGTAGCCAGCAGTCCGCACGTCGTTGGGCGCCAACTCCAGCCACCGGCTGGCCAACACAGGTTGGTCGACAGCCAAATAATACCCGGCCAGTTCCAAAGAACGCGGCCGATCCAGAGCAGCGATTTGTTCGACCGGAGCGATTTGCTCCCGGGCCTCGGCAGACAGGCCGGATTTTTCCAGCGCGCTCGCGAGCAGAATGCGTCGTCGAGCGTCGCTGCCACTACGCTTGATGGATTCCGAAAAAACCCGCCGGGCCTCGGCGGGCCGTCCCGCTTCCAAAAAGCGCCGCCCTATAACCTCCCAAGCGTCGGCGTTGAAATGGGCATCCGTCAAATATCCATCCATGAAAGCAACCGCATCGTCCCATCTTTGCTGCTCAAAGAGCATCTGAACGAGAATCTCCCCCGGGAAACTCGCCCCCCTACCGCCATCCCACTCCTTGCGAAGTTCCTCTTCCAGCCGGGGCAGGGTTCCGCGCTGGCCAGCGAGGACTTTCCGCAGCACGTAGAATTCCGGACGCAACCGCGGAACCCGGAGCGAGAGTTTGCGGAGCCGCTCAAGCTCGCGTTGGAAGAGAGGCTCGGGGAGCGCGGCATTGGCGGTGAGAAAAGTCATGCCGGCCCGGAATCTTTCCTCCCCAGACAAGCCGGGTTTATCGAGTCCCTGCTGAAGTTTTTCCCAGTCCACTTCGGTGGGAGCAGAAGTCCCGGCAAGAACCTGACCAAGGCTGATGAGCACGGCCTCCGCCGCATCCTGCCGGACCTGATCGCCCATCAGGATGGAAAGATCCCGCAATTGCCGGGCGGCAATGAGGCGATCGGGAGAAGCGGTATTCTGGATTTCCCGCTCCAGCACAGCGACGGCCTCGCGTTCCCGGCCGAGGCCCGTGTAGAGACGGGCGGCGGGAAGAGCAAAGCCGGGCATGCTGGAGACGAAAGCCGCGCTGCTTTCAAGCTCGGTGAGAGCCTCCCGGTGGCGACCAGCGCGGCTCATCGCATCCACATGCTGCAAAAGGAGCGTGCGATTGACGGCGTCGTCGCGGCGGAGTTGTGCGAGCAGGGCCAGCGAGCGCTCCACCTGGCCTTCCTGCTCAAGCACCTGGGCCAGGCGCAGCCCGGCGTTCTGCATCATGGCGCGGCGGGTGCTGGCATAGTGATCCGCCAGAAGCTTTTCGAAATAGGCGAATCCGGCTTTGCGCAGATGCGGCTGGGTGAGCGCATTGAGGATGGCCCCCGCCACGATCTCATTGTGAGGGACGCGCTCGCAAAGGCGGGTATAAACGGCCGCTGCGGACTCCGTCTGACCGAGTTGCTGAAGACGCAGGAAGGCCTGCATCAGTTCCTCGTCGGAAGCGCCCCGGGCAAGCCATTCGTTGAGGAAATAGGGGATTTCATCGGACCGGGCCGAGCCGAGTTGATTCAGGATCAACATGGTCTCGCTCAAGCGGCGGAAATTTTCGCCCCGCATGGCCTGCAAGGCGAGATCCTGGTTCCTGTCGTTGCGGTAAAGATCCCGCGCGAGGCGGGGCAACCGCCATTCCTCCAAACGCGCCCCGCCCTCATTAACGAACTCGCGCCAGCTGGCGTTCTCGCCCGAAAGAGGAGTCTGAAAGGCGAGCTCGATCTGCTCCGCGGCCTTGGAGTGCTCCCCATTGAGGCTGGCCAAAAGGGCCGCCGCCATGGCCTGATAGCTCCCTGACAGACGAGCGGTGATGTTTTCCGTGAAAGCGGGCCGTTCGGCGGCGGGGGTCAAGAGCCAGCGAGCCCGCAAGGCTTCAAAGAAGGGGTTGGTATAGGATGTCTCCGGCACGGCGGCGGCGAGCGCGCGGTCCAGGCAGTGGATGGCTTCGGCGGGTTCGGCGAGAGCCACCTGCCAATTGGCGAGGATCAGCCAGGCGGTGGCAGCCTGAGTAGCCGGAAACAAATCGGGAATTTTCCCACCGATCTGCGCCGCCAGCCGCATTTGATTCTGCTGCGCGAGGATGCGGCAGGCATGCCAGCGCTGCAAAGCCGGCGCGGAGGCGAGGAGCTGGTCAAAGAAATCCGCCGACGGTTTCCATCCCTTTTCCAGCATGACGGAGAGGGCGGCCAGAACATCGCTCCATCGTTTCTCGGAATCGGCCGGCCGGGCGGAAGCCCACTGGCCCAGGCGCCGACTCTCGCCGAGGTCGATCAAAAGCGCGGCGAAAACCTGCTCCCGAGGGGAATCCTTATCCTCCCGGGCGAGGAGCTTCTCCATTTCAGGAAAGGCCAGCGCGGTTTCTCCGGAAAAATAAAGAGCCCAGATGCGTTCGATCTCCGTATTAAATTCCGCGAGCCATTTCGCCTTGCCGGGGCTGTTAACCAAAAGCTGCCCGACCTGCTGAATGGCGAGCAGGCGGCAGCCCTCGACTTCCTCCTCGGAAGGGACTTTCCCCTGGAAGATCGGCTGGCCCGCCGCGCCCCGTGCAGGGGAAGAGGGACGGGCCTGCAAGAGAGCCGGAAGCGGGAGGCAGTTCTTGTAAAGAGCCAGATCGGGCCGAGTGCCTTTCAGCACGGCCTGAAAATCCGCGAGGGCGAGGGACTTGTCGCCCCGCTCCAAAGCGAGCAACCCGAGACGAAGCGAGACACGGGGATCGCTGCCACCAAGAGCGGCGGCGGCGCGGTAAAATTGCTCCCAGCGGGTTTCATCATCAATCCGGCCAAAGAACTCCGCCGCGGCGGAGAGGGCCTCGGAATTGCGGCCATGCCGCGCCGCCACGGACGCCCAAGCCTGCTCCGCTTCCTTCATCAGACCGGCCCGCTCCAGAAAGCCAGCCTGCCGCATGGCCAAAGAAGCGTCCGGAGTGGAGCGAAGGGCCATGAGACGAGCGGCCAGACGAGCCGCCTCCTTCCAGTCGCCAGCATCCTCGGCGGTCTTCAAAAGTTTCTCAAAATCTTCGGCGGAGTCATCTCCACGCCGGGGCAGCGCCGCCAGCATGCGGCGGGAATCCTCTCCCCGTCCCTCGGCGGCGAGGAGCAAGGCCAGACCGGTTTTCCAGTGGTCCGCCGCAGGCTGGGCGGAGGCCCGGCGCTGCAGGCGCGACCGCCAGTCGCCGGTCACGCGATGGTCGAAGGCATAAGCGGCAGCCTCCTGAAGCAACAGGGTGCGGGCCGAGTCGTCCTTTTCCGAAGCGCTGGCTTCTTCGTAAAAATCGAGTCCCTGGCCAAACATCTGCAGGCGGATGGTGGCATTTAAAAACGGCTGGCGCAGGCCGCGCCGGGCATCGGCAGGCGCGAGGGCATAAGCCTTTTTCCAGATTTCGAGAGCCTCAAACCAATTCCCGGCCATTTGCTCGGCCAGAGCGAGATCGGCGGAGGATTTCCAGTCCCGGGGCTGCTCGTCGCGGATGGCGCCAAAAATGCGAAGCGCTTCATCGAAAGCGCCAGAATCAAGCTGCAGATGCCCCACCTTGCGCTGAATTTCCAAGGTGCGTTCGGGGGCCATTTCCCGTAACCGCTCGTAGGCCGCGATGGCACCCACGGTGTTGCCGGATTCCGCCATCTCGACAGCCAGCGCCTCCTGCAGGAGGGTGGAATCCGGCAATTTTTCCACGGCCTCGCGCAACACGTCCGGGCCGGGGCCGATCCAGCGTTTCCACCGGGCCAGACGCAGCCAATCATTCTCGCCGCCCTGACTGCGGGCGAGTTCATTGAGCGAGGTGAACATTTTTTGCATCGCCTCGTTGCCGGTACCGAGGGGCCATCCGTCTTTGCGACCTTGCAGCATCAAAAACAGGCGTCGGTCCACATCCTCCCGCGGCAGATTACCGGGGCTTACCGCGCAGAATTTCACCAAAATTTCTTCCGCCGCTTTGACCTGGTCCAGAGAGGAAAGGAGCTCCACGAGGTTGATGGCGTATTGGGAGTTGGACGGCTCCAGATCAAGGGCCCGACGGGCAAAGGCCTCGGCAGGCTGAGGCAGGCCTCCGTTGAGCAAGATTTCCGAAAACCGAAAGGCCACCGCGGCGCGATCGCTGACGGACAGAGCCGAATCATCAAACCGCCGCAAGCCGGCCACCGCCTCCTCAAATCGGGCGTGATCAAGGTAAAATCGGGCCAAAGCGAGAGCAGCCTGCTCGTCGTTTTTTCGGGCGGAGAATTTTTCCGCAAGCATGCGTTCGAGGGGCACAGCGAGACGGAGGCGCTGGTAAAATTCCTCCGCGCGAGCAGCGAGGTTGGGGTCGGCGCGATGGGCCGCGACAAAGGACTCGATCCGGCGCTCCGCTTCCTTCTCATTTCCGGCCAGGGTGAAAACCTCGGCCCGCAGAAAGGCGATATCGGCGCTGTCCGGCTGCCGGGCAAGCATCCGGTCGTAGATGGCCCCGGCTTCCGCAAACTTCCCCTCGGAAAGCTCCAGGGCAGCCACCTTGCCGGCCAGGGCAAAATCCTTGGGCAAAAGCTCGGAAGCCTGGCGCAGCCAGAGCAGGCGCTGCGCGGCATCGCCTTGAAATTCGCAAATCTCCGCGAGACGCAGGCAGGGTTCCGGGTCGCGGGGGCGGGCGGCCGCATCGGCTTGCCATTGCTTTTCGAGGACGTCAAGAGTGCCGGCCCGCTCGTGCAGGGTGATCAGGCGCTGCCGGGCTGAGGCAAGCTTCCAATGGCCCGGGCCCATGAGATCGAGCAGGGCCTGCTGCGCGGCGACTGCCTCCTTCATTTTGCCAGCGGACTCGTAATCCCGGGAGATTTTTTCCCAAGCGGCGAAGCGTTCGGTCGGAGAACCATTTTCGGCAATGACGCGCAGATGCACGATGGCCGCGTCCAGGTCGCCGGATTGTGCGGCGGCCTCCGCCAGCTTGTCGCGCAGGGCGAGATCGTGTGGGGAAAGTGTCACCGCACGTTCCCAGGCGGCGCGCGCCTTGCCTGAGTCGCCGGCTTTTTGCCAGAGAGTTCCGAGACGGAGGAATAGTCCGGGCTCGGGATGGTCGGCGGCGGCTTTTTCCAACAAGGCTGCGGCCGCAGCCAGGTCGCCGCTTTCCTCACGCAAGCCGGCCAGCATCTCCGTCGCGGGGAGGCTGCCTGTTGCGACGGCTTCGGTGAGACGGGTTTCCGCTTCGGAGCGCAGATTTGCCCGCAATAAAATGCGCACGCTCAAGCGGGGTTCGGTGGCGAATTGGGTGCGGGCGGACTCGATCAGCGCCGGGGTCTCGCCGGCCCCGGCGTAGATTTTCCAGAGCCGGTCAAAGGCGGTTTCCTGCGCGGGATTGGCGGCGAGAATGGAAAGATAGCGGTCGGCGAGCCGTTGGGATTCGGCATCAAGACTCCATGCAGCACTCGCGGAAAAAAGGCAGAGTGCGGCGACAGAGAAGCGCCTCTTCATGGGGCACAAATTATCGGAAAAGGGGCGCTGGGCAACCCCCACTTTTTATCTGCGGGGCTCGTCAGCCTCGGGTTAACCCGAGGCCGACCCTGAGAGCGGAAGATGCCGCCTATTGACCGGGCATGCCGGCGGGCAGGGTCATTGCCTCGTAGCCTGCGGGAACGACGAAATCCTCGGCCGGAAGCGGGTCCTCGTTGAGGGCTTTCACGATCACTGTGGAGGTATCCCCACTGGCAGAAACGATGATGGTCTTCATGGGAAAGCCGGGAAGTTCACCGCCCTTGAGGAGGCTTTTCATCGGGTCGGCGTCCGGAGCCAGGGCGGCCAGGTCGGCCATCACACGCTGGGCGGCGGGCAAGTCCTTGGTCAACCACAGCTGGATCTTGGAACCATTGACGGTGGTCTCGTATTCCTCACAGGCGTAGCCATTGATAGTCTCTTTTTTGCCGGTGGGCTTGGGAGCTTCCACGGGGCCGGCGGCGGGCTGTGCACCCATCTGGGCTTCCTGCATCTTTTTCACCATGGCCGCGCTCAGAGTGAGCACTTTTTTCTGGGGATGGATGAGATTCAGGCTGTCACCGGTCTTGGCGTCGATGATGACGGACATCTGCGGATTGGGGTCCATGCGGATCTTGCCATCCTTGATCTTCATGAGGACATCCACGGTCTGGGTGCCCTTTTGGAATTGCTGGGTGATGGTGAGGTCGGCGCGCGCGAAGGAGGCCGAAACAAGCAGAAGGACGAACAGTTTTTTCATAAAAAGGTTCAGCGGGAAAGGTCCGCCTGGGTGAGGAGTTTAAAGCCATCGCCACGCAGGACGGAACTGGAACACTCGAGATCATCGAGATGCATGACCAGGACGGCGCGTCCACGGGGACGAATCAAAAGCGGGTAACTGAAGAAAATATTCACCTCGGCCATGAGCAGCGCGGCGAGCACCTTCGAAAGGTCGTTCGCGCCTTCGCGCAATTCCACCACCAGCACTTCGCAGTGGCTGAAAGGGATGTCGTGCTCGTGAAAGAGCGCGACCACACGATCGGGATCGCTGACCACCATGCGCCCGATGGAGGATTCCGAAGAATCCTGAATACTGAGGGCAAGAACAACGACGTTGTGTTCGTTGAGAAGTTTTACGACTTCGAGGAGGGCGCCGACCTTATTCTGCAGAAAAACAGAAAACTGACGCACCTGTGGGCTTTCCAATTTCTCGGTGGTAGGCGCGGTGGGCATGGACTTCTTAAATTGCCACTATTTGTAGGAATACAAAAGGCAGAACTGTGACTTTTCCCCTTCCAACAGCGTCACCTTGACGAAGTAGCGACCGCTGACATCCGGCACAAAACCGGCGGCGGCCGCCTGGCCGTCTTCATAGACCTGGAAATCGACCGGCTGGCCCTTTTCGTCGAAGACGGCGACGGCGATCTTGCGAGCGGGGGGGGTGGCGGCGGCGGAGAACCAGTACTCGTTCCCGGCAAAAAGGTTCACCTCGAGGAAAGCGGGTTTGCTCGGCTCAAGCTCGCCGGGCAGATAGCCGTCGCGGATTTTGTAGCCGTCGTTGCTGAAGGCTCCGGCGAGCTCCAGGGCGCGACTGCGGGCGCTGACGTCGGTCTCCACCGGCGGGGTGGCCGCCGGAGGGGGTGTGGCGGGCTTTTCCTCAGCCACCGCGGCGGTGAGGGTGAGCGCGAAGATCAGGACAGAAAATTTCATGATTCCTTGGGATTCTGGACAATTTGAACGATCAGGTCCGCCATGGTTTTGTGGAGATCCTTGATGTTTTGATCGTTCGGGGTGGCGTCCGACACGAGGGTGAGCGACTTTTCCAGGCCCTCCTTGATATTGGCGATCAACTCGTCTTTCTGCATGCCGGCGGGAAGGGTTGCTATCTGAGACAACAGATAGTCGATGATGGCGGGCTGCCGCAGCAGGCGGGCTGATTCCGGCGTGTAGGCGGCCTCCACCAGACTGCTGACGATCTCGGTACCCCGCAGCCAGGCGCCAAGCGAGACCAGGGTGACGAGGTTGCTGTCCTTCTGGTCCTCCATGTCGAGTTTCACCTCGTTCTGGGTGGCTTCGAGTTCCTCCCGCAGCGCGTTCCAGTCGTTGTTCTCGGCGAAATCGTTGATGCTGTTGCCGCGGCCGAGGACGCTCTGGCTGACGTTGAGCTTCTTGGCGAGGTTGATGATTTCCTTGCCGATATTTTTCACACCCTGGCTGTCCTGGGCTTCAACGGCGATGTAGCCATCCGCCACCAGGGTGCCCAAGGCGAGGGCGATCTGGGCCCGGCTGGCGGTGCTTTCGGGGGTGCCGGCGCGGACGAGTTGCTTCCAGTTGGGCCGGCCCTGCTTGTTGATGGCGGCGAAGAACTCGCCGGGCATCGGGATGGTAAGAGATTCGATCCGGACCGCCTGCTTGATCTGATCGGGGGTCATGGCGGTTTCCGCAGCTTGCGCGGCGCAAACGAAGACGGCGGGAAGAGCCGATAAAAATAACCGTCGCATCCGATTCATGAGAGCAGATAATACAATGAGACGAAGTTTGGCCAGCGAGTTTCGCAGATGACACAGCGGCTGGACGCCTTTTATGACCGCCAACGCCACTCTGCCCATTTACGATCTGGACGAGGAAATCGTCCAAACTCTGCAAGGAGAACGGGGCCAACGCCTTATCCTGCAGGCTCCAACCGGTTCGGGGAAATCCACCCAGGTTCCCCAAATTTTGCTGGATGGAGGGATTTTGGGCCAGGGGCGCTGCGTGATCCTGCAACCCCGCCGGCTGGCAGCCCGGATGCTGGCCAAACGCGTGGCGGAGGAACGAGACGTCCAACTCGGACAGGAGGTCGGCTACCACATCCGGCTAGACAACGTTTCCAGCAAGCAAACCCGCATCCTTTTCGTCACGGAAGGCATCCTGCTACGGCAGATGCTGGCGGACCCGGAGTTGCGCGGGATCAGTACGCTGATTTTCGACGAATTCCATGAGCGCCATCTTTACGGAGACATCAGCCTGGCGCGGGCGCTGGATTTGCAGGAAACGCGGCGACCGGACCTGAACATCATCGTGATGTCGGCGACGCTGGAGAGCGCCCAGATCGCGAGCTACCTGGCACCCGCCACCACGCTAACCTCGGAGGGGAGGACCTATCCGGTGGAGATCGAATATCTCAGGCATGATCCGAAAGACGATCCACCCTGGGAACTGGCGGCGGAAGCGGTGTCGGAACATTTGGACAAGACGGAGGGCGACATCCTGGTCTTCATGCCGGGGGCGTACGAGATCCAGCGGACGATCCGGGAAATTTCAAACCGGGTGCGAGGCGGCTATGCGGTGTTGCCGCTGCATGGCGAGTTGCCGGCGGCGGAGCAGGACAAGGCCGTCGGGCGGACGTCGCAACGGAAGATTATCGTTTCCACGAACGTGGCGGAGACGTCGTTGACCATCGATGGGGTGACCATGGTGGTGGACGCCGGGCTGGCGCGCGTGGCGCGTTATGATCCCAACCGCGGGATCAACACGCTGTACATTGAAAAGATCAGCCGGGCATCCGCCGACCAGCGGGCGGGCCGGGCCGGGCGAACGGCTCCGGGCGTTTGCCTGCGGCTGTGGACGGAACGCGACCAGACCCTGCGCGCTCCCTCGGAACTGCCCGAGATCAAGCGTCTCGACATGGCGGAAACGGTCCTCTCGCTCAAGGCGGCGGGATTTTCCGACCTGGCCGCTTTTCGCTGGATGGACCCGCCCGAAGAGAAGTCCCTGGCCCGAGCGGAGCAGCTTTTGCGGGATCTGGGCGCGGTCGACTCGCAGAACGGAGAGATCACGCCCGTGGGACGGCGCATGTTGAGTTTTCCGGTGCATCCCCGCTACGCGCGGATGTTTCTGGCGGCGCAGGAACTGGGATGTGTGCGGGCGGCGGCGCTGATCGCGGCGCTGACCCAATCGCGCAATCTGCTGATGCGGACCGACCGCAAGATCGAGGAAGAGCGGGCGGAGATTTTTGGCGCGGGCATCTCGGATTTTCTGATTCTCATCCGGGCGTTCTCCTACGCGCAGCAGCATGATTTCCGGATCGAGGCGTTGCGGCCGCTGGCGATCCATGCGGATGCGGCGCGTCAGGTGCGGAAGCTCTTTGAGCAATTCCTCGACATCGCACGGGACGAGAAGCTGGACATCGAAGACCGCCATGCGGGAGACGAAGCCATCGCGCGCAGTGTGCTGGCGGCATTCGCGGATCAAGTGGCGCGGCGGCGCAGCGGAGGCACGCTGATTTGCGATGTCGTACACGGGCGGCGCGGGCAACTGGCGCGGACCAGCGTGGCGCAGGACAGCAACCTAATCGTGGCGGCGGAGATCAATGAGATCGAGGGCCGGGGGGGCGAGGCGCAGGTGATTCTTTCGCTCGCAACGCAGATCGAGGAGAGCTGGCTGCGGGAGATGTTTCCGCATGATTTTGAGGAACGGGTGGCGCATTTCTTCGACAGTTCGCAAAACCGGGTGGTGGTGCGGCGAGAGAAGATGTTCCGCGATCTGGTGATTGAATCGCAGGATCGGGATGCGGAGCCTTCACCGGCGGCCACGGCGTGCCTGGCTGCGGTGGTGATGGAAGGAAAACTGAAGCTGAATCAGTGGGATGATGCGGTGGAACAGTGGATTGAGCGGGTCAATTTTCTGGCGCGGGTCTGGCCGGAGCAGAATCTGCCCAAGGTCGGGGAGACGGAACGGGAGTACATCGTCCATCTGGCTTGCGAGGACGCGACGAATTACCGGGAGATCAAGGACCGGCCGATTTTGCCGCTGGCGAAATCCATTCTCACTTATGCGCAGCAGCAGTTGGTGGAAAAGCATGCGCCGGAGCGGTTGGAGCTGCCGGGAGGGCGACGCGCGAAGGTCACCTATACGGCGGAGGGTGATCCGGTGCTGGGGGCGCGGATTCAGGATTTGTACGGGGTGAATGAGGATCTGAAGATTGCGGGCGGGCGGGTGCCGTTAACGATTCAGGTGCTGGCGCCGAATCATCGGCCGGTGCAGATCACGAAAAGTTTGAAGACGTTTTGGGTGGAGGCTTATCCGAAGCTGAAGCAGGAGTTGCAGCGGAAGTATCCGAAGCATGAGTGGCGGTAGGGGGCTGCCTCACGCAAAGTTCGCAAAGGCCGCAAAGGAGAGGCAAAAGGTTACTTACCTAACTCATCCCGCAGAGGCGTAAGATCAACCTCTCCGTTCCCGCTAACGATTTTTCCAAAGTCATTGAGAGAGGCCTCCACTTGCTTCTCGCTCAACGAGATTTCGCGCAGGGTGAAATCTGGATTTAAGGCGTAGATCGCTTTCTTGCGCAGGGAGGGACCAATGGAGTGACCTTCAATTGCGGTGATTTGCGCCGCTTGGTTGGAAAAGACGATGTTGGAACGGTCGGACAGAAGGCAAATCGCATAGACCGGGGTGTGGTCAACTTCCTGGACAACGCCGATTAAAAACAAATCCTTCTCGCCGGGATTTGAGAGCCGATGAAAGAAGTCATGGCATTGAAGGGATGGCTTGGAACAGCCGATGAGACCTCCCAATAAGAGGACGGAAAGAGCAAGCTGCGTGGCACGACTCATACCCGATTTGGACTTCATATCGCTGGAGGTTAGGATATTCAGCGGGGCTAGGCCTGCGCTCTAGTACTTCGGAGCTTTGACGGTGCCGGCTTCGAGGTCGGCGCGGCGGGTCTGGACGATGCGGTCGGCGGTTTCCTGGACCATCTCTTCCAACAAAAGGCGGAGGTGGCTGCCGCGGCGGAAATCGGAGGGGGCGATGTTTTTGACGCGGTCGGCGTGGGTGCTGAGCTGGTAGCACTTTTTGAAGCTGGCGCGGCTGGGGTCCTCGGAATTGTAGACGGCGATGGCCTGGCCGCCGTTGCGGCGCATGACGGTGAAACACGGGACATCGGTGGGGCCGTCGCCGATGTAGACCATATTGGTGAACGGGATGGGCCGGAGCTCCGGCGGCATGTGGTCGTTCACGTCCTGGCCCATGTCGAGCATGCCTTTGTTGATGCGGAAGAGGAACTGGGTCTTCTGGGTGTGGCTGATGACGCGGCGGGGAAAGGTGATGCGACCATGGGAGTCCTCGGCAAATTCGCAGCCGAAAATGGCTTTGACGTACGGGGCGAGGCGACTGCCCTCGATGAGGACCTTGAGGCCGGAGGAGACGATGTAATGTTCGACGTTGATGCCGTAGGCTTCGTGCTCGGTGGTGAGAAGGCCGGTCTTGAACTCCTCGAACATCTCGGGCAGGCCCTTGTAGAAATTCAAACGCTCGCCGAGTTTGCGGAGCTCGACGTTGGTGGGGCGATCCATCTCGAGGTAATCGAGCATGACCTTCATGTAGGCGAGTTCGTTGTCGAAACCCTGATCCTTGACGAGTTCGCCGCAACGTTTCCAGAACTGCTCGGCGTTTATGCCGAAGACCGGGAACAGCGCTTCCTCCTGCATGTAGGTGGGCGAAAGCGTTTGGTCGTAGTCGTAAATCAGCGCAATGGTATTTTGTGGAACGGACATGGTATCTCCCTCAGATGAGCGCATCTTGCAGGGCGGATGGCAGGGTGGCAAATCGGAAAACGTAGCCGTGAGAGAGGGCGACAGCGGGCTTCACGCGGTAGCTATCGAGCAGGAGGTGGGACATCTCGCCGAGCATAAATTTCAGCGCGAAGGCTGGCGCGGGCAGGATCGCGGGGCGGTGCACGGCGCGGGCGACTTCGCGGGTAAACTCTTCATTGCGGAAGGGTTCGGGGAGGACGGCGTTGACCGGACCATGCATGGAATCGGTTTCCAATGCCCAGCGAACGAGGCCGGCGACATCGTCGACATGGACGCCGCTCATCCATTGACGGCCGGAGCCGAGCTTGCCGCCGAGACCAGCGCGGAAAAGCGGGGCGATGAGTTTCAGCGCGCCGCCGCGACCGAGCACAAAACCAATGCGCACACAGACGACGCGGATGCCAAACTCGGCGGCGCGGAGAGCCTCGGCCTCCCAGGCGGCGGCCACCTCGGCGAGTAAACCGGAACCGACGGAAGAGCTTTCATCGACCAGGGTCTCGCCGGTGTCGCCGTAGAAGCCGGTGGCGGAGGCATTGATCAAAATGCGAGGTCCGTCCTTGGTTTTTCGCATGGCTTCCACCAGGCAGCGCGTGCCATGCACGCGACTTTCCATGATGCGCTGCTTCTTCGCCTTGGTCCACAGACCCATGATAGATTCGCCGGCGAGATTCACCACGGCATCGAGCCCGGTGACGTCGGGGTGATCGTTCCAAAGGCGGGCTCCGTTTTGCGGGTGACGAGAAAAGGGGACGATCTCGTGCCCGTGACTTTGACACAGCGATGAAACATGGCCTCCGATAAACCCTGTCGCTCCGGTGAGGCCGATCTTCATGGTCAGGAGCCTCCGAACTTTTGTTTCAGCCAGGAATACGGGAACCGATCTCCCGGGCAGTCGGTGGGCTTGGGATTGATCTTTTTGTGGGGGACGACGATGGCCGGCTTGCCCTTGATCTTGCCGACGCGTCCGCGCAGATAAGTGACCAGTTCGTCAATCGCGGCCAACTGGGCCTTGGTGGGCTGGTCGCGATTCAGGTCGCCGACGAGGCAGATGCCGATGGAGATGTTGTTGAGATAATCGCTGGCTACGTGGCCGCCGTTAATCTGCTTGGTCCAGCGCGGGCCAATCTCGATCTCGCCGTCGCCGGACGAACTGCCGTTGCCAATGACGAAGTGGTAGGCGAGGCCGTTCTGCATCTTGCGGACGCGGCGATGGTAATTGTCGAAGACGCGGGCGTTGCCCTGGCGGGTGCCGCTGTTGTGGATGATGATGTATTTCCAGCGGCCCTTCTTCACCCTGGCATTGTCGATGGCCTTACGGACGGACGGAGTGAGATAGCGGTAGCGCTTGAACCACCCGCCGATGCTTTTCGGAGCGGGCTCATCTCCCTGGTCCTCTTCCAGGCCGGATTTTTCGATGACGATGGGCGCGGAGATGGAGTCGCCCGATTTGGTTTTCCCTTGGGGAATCTGTGGAGGAGTGGGCGACGGGGCGAGCTTTTCCTTTTCGGGTTCTTTGGTTGATTCTTCGGCGGGCTGCTTCGCTGGAGCGTCTTCCGGTTCTTTTTCGGAAGATTTGGAAGATTCCTTTTTCGGAGCGGGTTCGTCGGCCTCGTCCGGAGTGGGCTTGGGCTTCGGGGTGGGTTCGGGCTCCTCCGGTTCGGGGGTGGGCTTGGGTGTCGGCTTCGGGGTGGGCCGGGGCGTGGGGGTGGAAACGGGCTTGGGTTTGGGGCGCGGTGTGGCGGAGGCAGCCGGCCGCGGAACGGGACGGATATCCTCCCGGGCCTTGAGAAACAGGTTCTTCTTCTGCTCCTCGGTCATTTGCGCGTGAAGCAGGGGGTGGATGCCGAGAAGGGCCATGCCCAAAACCAACCCGACGATAAGCCTCTTCCACATCTCGCCGCGCAAACTAACCAGACACCAAAATATGTTCAAGCTTCGCAGCCTTATTGTGCAACGAAGGGGTTTTGTGTATGCTTAGGGCCGTGAAACGGATCATCCCCCTGCTCTTTCTCGCGTTCAGTCCGCTGGCGGCCCAGCAGTCCGATATGATGGCCGAGGCGGTACGGGCCTACCAAACTGGCGACTACACCACGGCAAAGTCGCTTTTTCAGTCCATGGTGTCGCTGAACCCGCGAAACACGGCGGCGAAAAACTATCTCGGAATGATCGCCCAAAAGGAGAGGAGCGGGCCAGGGATCGAGGCGAGGCTCAAACAGATCATCCTGCCGAAGGCGGATTTTCAGAATACTTCGCCGCGGGAAGCCATGACCTATGTGAGCCAGCAGGTCAACAAGAGCATCACCGGAGATCAGAAGCTCAACATCGTATGGCTGGTGCCGGCCAACGTGGAGACTCCCCAAGTCACGCTGAGCCTGCAAAATACCCCGGCCAATGAAGTGCTGCGCTACATCGCCGAGATGGCGGGCCTCAAGCTGGATTACGAGGAATATGCGGTGAAGGTGACGCCGGACAAGCCGGAGCCACCGACTCCGACGGCTCAGTAGAGCACCCGAACGAGATAAAGGCCGTCGGCGGGTGCGACGTAATGCCACTTGGGCGCGCAGACCTGAAAGCGCGCAGACAGGTTTTTGATATCCTCCCGCCCCTGGGCCGCGCGCACGGCGGCGCCGGTGAGCATGCGGACCATTTTGTAGAGGAATCCCTCGCCTTCAAAGGTCACGCTCCACAACTCTCCTTTCCGGGCCGGAGTGACCCGATGGATGGTCCGGTGGGTATCTTTGACGGCGGCGCCCCGGTTGGCGGCAAAGGCGGCAAAATCATGCCGGCCCTCAAAAATCCGGGCAGCCTGGGTGAATGTGGCAAAATCCAAATCCTGCGGGAAATGCCAGACGCGGCCGACTTCGTGGGGAGGCAGGACCGGGCCATTACGAATGAGATAGCGATAAATTTTGCCACGGGCGGCGAAACGAGCGTGGAAATCCTCCGCGGCTTTCCGGGCGCGCATAATGCGGATGGCGCGCGGCAGGGTGGCATTGAGAGCGCGCTGCCAGTCCGACGGGGTCATGGCCCCGTCGACATCGACATGGGCGGATTGTCCGAGGGCGTGGACGCCGGAGTCGGTGCGACCGGAACCGTGCACGACGACGCGCGAACCGGTAATTTTCTCGAAGGCCCGCTCCATCACATCCTGCACCGCGTCTTTGGTGGCCTGGCTTTGCCAACCGGAAAAAGGTCCGCCATCGTAGGCGATGGTCAGCTTGAGCCTCATACCTGGGCGTCGAGCCAGCCCTGCAAAATGATCTGGGCGGCGGCCTGGTCGATAATGCCCTTCTGGTCCTTCGCCTTGCGGCCGGCTTCACGGAGGTTGCGCTGGGCGGAGACGGTGGTGAGGCGCTCATCCCACGGGATGACGCGGCAGGTGACTTTCCCTTTCAAAGCCTCGATGAAGGCTTTTGCCTTTTCGGCGGCCGGACCGAACGTTCCATCCATGTTCCGGGGCATGCCAACGATGACCGCGCTGACCCCCTTTTCCGCCACCAAGGCGGCGATGCGGGCCAGCGGATCGGTCTTGGCGATGGCGATGGTTTCCAGAGGATGCGCCAGCATCCCAAGCTCGTCGCTCATGGCGACCCCCACCCGTGCGTCACCGGTATCTATGCCTAGAATGCGTTTCGTTTCCATTTGCAGTTGAAAATCCCACACCACAATCCTACTTTGCGCAAACAAGATCATGTCTCCCATCTCGCTTAACAAATTCGGTGACAATCTTCCCGTGACGGGAATCGTAGCCCTTTCACAGGCCGCAGTCGGCTTTGGCGTCGGCCTTTTGCTGGCGGACAAGATCGGCCGCAGCGCCCGCCAACGCACCGCCATCGCTCTGATCGGAGCCGGTGCGGCGACCATCCTGCCCTTGGTGGCAGGCATCGTGGCCAACGTGAATAACCGCCCCGATTCCTCCCGCCGGATGCGC
Source organism: uncultured Chthoniobacterales bacterium (assembly GCA_964445975.1). GTDB lineage: Bacteria > Verrucomicrobiota > Verrucomicrobiia > Chthoniobacterales > Terrimicrobiaceae > CAYUMP01. The sequence continues at coordinate 80,125 of CAYUMP010000018.1, forward strand.
CAGCAATTGGACGGCATCCGTGAAGCCTCCGGTATAGCCGAGGACAACGAGGAGATTTTCTAGCCCTGCTCGTTCTCGCCTCCACTTCCCCGCGCCGCCGCGATCTGCTGATCGAGGCGGGGTTGAATTTTCAGGTCGAGGCGGCTCAGATCGAGGAGTTGTCCGACTCTGAACTCAGTTCCCGGGAGCTTTGCCTCGTCAATGCGGAGAGCAAGGCCCTGGAAGTGGCCAACCGTTTTCCCAACCGGATCGTGCTGGGGGCGGACACGGTGGTTTCGCTGGAAGGAAAGACCTACGGAAAGCCGCGTGACCTGGCCGAGGCCAAGTCGATGCTGGAGCAATTGGCCGGACGCATCCACGAGGTGCTGACGGGCGTTTGCCTGGTGCATCGCGATGGCCAGAAGATGGTCCGCTTCGTGGAGGCCACCCGGGTGAAGTTCCGTCCGCTCAACGCGGTGAATCTCGACGAGTACCTCGCCACGGTTCACACGCTGGACAAGGCGGGCGCCTACGCCGCGCAGGAGGATGCCGGCCGGCTGATCGAGCGCATCGAGGGCTCAATGAGCAACGTCATCGGACTGCCGGTCGAGGCTGTGCTGGCGGCCTTGGAAAAGAGCTTTCCCGAGCAATCCCAATAGCATGATTGCGCTGCTGGTTGCCGCTGCCTTGAGCATTCCGACCGCCGTGGTCGAAAAGGCCCTGGACGGACAAAAGGGCGCTGTGGTGATCGTGGAGACGGGCACGGGCGAGGCCCTTCGCGAAGGCGATACCTCGGAAAAACTTCCGCCGTGTTCCACCTTCAAAATCTGGAACACGGTCTTCGGATTGGAAACCGGCGCGATCAAGAACGCGGATGATTTGTTCTGGAAATGGGACGGGAAGAAACGCTTTTTGGACGACTGGAGCAAAGACCAGACGTTGCGCACGGCTTTTGCCACTTCCTGTGTGCCGGCTTATCAAGCGCTGGCCCGGAAGATCGGGCAGGAACGGATGGATGCCTGGATCAATAAAATCGGGTATGGGGACAAAAATACGTCATCCGGCCTGGATGTGTTCTGGCTGCCGGAGAAGGGACGCAAACCATTGCTGATTTCGCCGGACGAACAGGCGGCGCTGATGGTGAAGCTGGTGAAAGGCGAGATCACGCTCTCCGCTCACACCCGCGAAGTGCTGAAGGATGTGATGCTGGCCAGGAAGACCGATCGGGGCGCGCTTTACGGCAAGACCGGCACGGGCACGGATGATTCGGGGAAATTCAATCTGGGCTGGTATGTGGGTTACCTGGAAAGCCAGGGGCGGACCTACGCGTTCGCGGCGGTGCTGAAGGGAGACGTGATAGGCAAAGACGCCCGGGCGGTGATCGAGAGGATTTTTACCGCGCAGGAGCTGCTTTAGGCCCCTACTTGGGCGGTTCTTCCCGGTCGGGAGCGCGGTCCTCGAAGCGGGTGATATGCTTCAGGAAAGTCAGGGGGACGGCGCCGACGGGGCCGTTACGCTGCTTGGCGATGAGGAATTCCGCGCGGCCTTCGCTCTCTTTTTTCTCCTCGTCGTCGTCGGCATAGTATTCTTCACGCCAAAGAAGGCCGACGAGATCGGCGTCCTGCTCGATGGAGCCGGATTCACGCAAATCGCTCAAGCGCGGGCGGCCCTTGCTGTCGCCGGTGCGGGACTCGGGATTACGGTTGAGCTGGGCCAGGACGATGATGGGAATCTTCAGCTCCTTGGCGAGGGCCTTGATGCCGGAGGAAATTTCCGCGACTTCGATCTGGCGGTTTTCCTGGCCGCGCTTGCTGGTGGATTTCAGCAACTGGAGGTAATCGATGACGATGAGCTGGATGTCGTGGCGATCCTTGAGACGGCGGGCGCGGGCGCGGAGCTCGAGGATGCTGAGGCCGGGGGTGTCGTCGATGAACATCTTGCACTCGGAGAGGCGCGTGGTGGCCTGAATGAGGCTGGTCATGTACTGTTTGCCGAGGAAGCCATCGCGGACTTTTTTCATGTCGACGCGGGCGTGGGAGCAGAGCAGACGCTGCATGAGCTGCTGGGTGCTCATTTCCAGGCTGTAGACGGCAACGGCCTTGCCGCCCTCGATGGCGACGTGCTCGGCGATATTCATGGCCAGGGCGGTTTTACCCATGGAGGGACGGGCGGCGATGACGATCATTTCCCCGGCGTGGAGACCGTTGGTCATGGTATCGAGGCCGGCGAAACCGGAAGCCAAGCCCGTCAAGGCGCCGCGGTTTTGGAAAAGTTTCTCGATGTTGTCGAGGGCCTCCATGGCCAGTTCCTTCATGTCGGGGACCTTGGCGCGGAAGCGGTCGTCGCCGATGGCGAGGATTTTACCTTCGACCTCGTCGAGGAGCACCTGCACGTCGCCCTGCTCTTCGTAGGAGCGGGCGGCGAATTCGGTGCAAACACCGATCATTTCGCGGAGGAGGAATTTTTCCCGGAGGATCTCCAGGTAGTAGGAGGCGTTACTGGCGGTGGGGACGAAGGTAAAAAGCTCGCTGATGGCGGCGGCACCGCCGACTTCCTCCAAAAGATGCCGATCCTCGAGGAACTGGGTGAGAGAAATCAGGTCGATCGGCCGATTGGCCTCCCGCATTTCGACCAGAACGGCGAAAGTGCGGGCGTGAGCGGGGTGGTGGAAATACTTTTCCCCGACCTGCTGCTGGATGGCTTCATCGAGCACGCGGCCCGGCGCCAAAAGGATGGAGCCGAGGATACCCTTTTCCGCGTCAACACTCTGCGGGAGAGCCCTGTGAATATCTGGTAAATAAGCCCCGCTTTTTTGGGAAAAAGAGCGGCCCTTTTCAGAGAATTTGGCGGAACCGGCCCCGCCTTTTTTTACGGGATTCTCAGCGGACACCGCCGGAGAATCGATGGCCATCTTCGCTTATTCGTCCGAAGAAGCGGACTTCTTGCGATAGCCCTTTTTTGGTGCCTCTTCGTCGCCTTCCGCCTCTGTAGAAACAGGTTTGGGGCTGATGACGTTGATGCGAAGTTTGGCGGTCACATCAGGGTGAACCTTGACGGGCACTTCATGCTCGCCGCTCTCCTTGATGGCCTTGTCCAGATCCACAGCGTGTTTGGGCAATTCGATGCCATTCAACTCTTTGACCAGACGGTCGTGAATATCTTTGGAAGTGATGGACCCGAAGGCCTTGCCGGTCTCGCCGGTTTCCAAGGTGAACTTGAGGTTCAGCTTGTTGATTTTGCCGGCCAATTCCTCGGCTGCGGTGACCTCGCGGCCTTCGCGCTCGGCGCGCTTGGCTTTAAGCGTATTGATCTTGCGCAGGGAACTGGGAGTGACTTCGAGAGCTTTGCCCTGAGGAATCAGAAAATTGCGTGCGTAGCCGCGGCGGACCTTAACGATATCGGCTTCCGCTCCGAGGCTGGGAATGTTTGCAGTGAGGATGACTTCAGAATGTGCCATAGTGCCCGAGATTACGCGGGAGGGAGAAAGTAATTATTTGCGGGAGGGAGTCAATGCTAAATCACGGAAAATCGTAAAAGGCCTGAACGAGGGAGACGGCGCGGGTCCTGGGCAGGACGCCCATCTCCATCTGGTTCATGACGTAAGCGAAGCTGACGCCGTTCTCCGGATCGGCGAAGGCGAGGCTGCCGCCGGCCCCCGGGTGGCCGAACGCTCTGAGCGAAGGACCAAAGGTGTATCTCTTCTTGCGACCCTCGCCATCGAGCGGGTCGAGCATGAAGCCGGCCGAGAAGGAGGTTTCGGTCTGGAGCGTCTTATCCGGTCCCTGGGCGAGCCGGGTGGTCATCCATTCCAGAGCTTGGGGAGAGAAATAGGTTTTGCCCTCCCATTCGCCGCCGGAAGCCAGCAGGGCATAAAATTTGGCAAGAGCACTGGCGCTGCCGATGCCCCCCAGGGAGGGAAGGCTGGCCGAGCGCACTTCGGGGGCATTCATGGCGGAGGCACCAAGGAGACCGGCGGGAGCGGTAAAGGCTTGGCGAGTCAGGGAGCCTGGCGAGGCCATGGCCTCGGCGAAGGCGCTCTCGGCATCGCCGCAGCCCGGACGGGCAGCCAGCATCTGGGCCACGCGGCTATGGTACTCGGGAGGCACACCGATCCAGAGATCGAGACCCAGGGGGTCGCCGAAGGTGGACCGCCAGTATTCGCTCAAAGGCCGGCCGGCGAGGCGGCGGACGATCTCATCCACGATAAAGCCATAGGTGCGCGGACCATAACCATGGCCCTCACCCAGTTCCCAAAGGGGCTTCTGCTTTTCCACGGCCGCAATGACGGAAGAATGATCCAGCAAGGTGGCGGTCTTGTCATCGAGCGCTGCGAGGCCCGCCCGATGAGAGGCGATCTCGGCGACGGTAAGGTGGGTTTTGCCGTTTTGGGCAAACTCCGGCCAGAAATCGGAAACCCGGGCAGAGAGATCCAAACCCGCCTGTTCCAAGGCATGCAGCATGCAGGCGCTGGAAAGCCCCTTGGTGGCCGACCAGATGAGGACCATGGTATCGTGCTCCCAGGGACGGGTGCGGGCGGCATCCATCCAGCCGCGATAAAGAGAGATGGTTTCACGTCCCTGCTCCCAAACCGAAACAGCGGCGCCGACCTCCACACCGCGCTCGAAATTTCTCTCGAAAACGGCCTGTACCCGTTCGACCGCGGTCACTGGCCCAGCAAACCGTGCACCGGCTTCAAATCGGGATCGTATTTGGCGATCTCCCGAAACTTTTTGTCCATCTCGAAACTGGCTTCCAGATGTCGGATGGCTTCCTCGAGGTTGCCCAGGACCGCATCGTAGCAGCCGAGATTATAGTGATAGGTGGGCTCGCGCAGGAGGCTGGTCGGGCCAGTGAGTAAAAGCTGCTTGGCCTCCAGGGTGCGGTCCGTTTCGTGGAGACAGAAGGCACCGTGAATATAACCGGTGGTGCATTCGGGGTAGAGCCGACGCAACCGCGCGCAGACTTTGAGCGCGTCGTCCCACTGCTTGGTGCGCATGAAGACGAAGAGCCGCATCTGCAGGGAATCCTCGCGATCCTGATCCTCTTGGGAAAGAGAATCGAGCTCGCGCAACGCCTCATCGGGCATTTCCAGCTCGATGTAGCCCTGAGCGGCGAGCAACGAACGTTCCAAAGACATCCGTGCGACATAAGAGCAAAATCCGCGGCTTGCAACCACGGATCGCTCTTATGGGCAGGGAAAAATCAGGCGACGGTAATCTCCTTGGAGAGATAGACGTCCTGGATGGTGTTGAGGAGCTTGACGCCCTCTTCCATGGGACGCTGGAAGGCCTTGCGGCCGGAGATCAGACCGGTGCCCCCGGCGCGCTTGTTGACGACGGCGGTAAAGGCCGCGTCTTCGAAGTCCTGCTTGCCGGAAGCGCCACCCGAGTTGATCAACCCGGCGCGTCCCATGTAGCAATTCGCCACCTGGTAGCGGCAGAGATCGATGGGGTGGGCGCTGGTCAGTTCGGTGTAAATACGCTCGTCGAGCTTGCCGTAGCTGGAGCCTCCGGTGTTGAGGGCCTTGTAGCCGCCGTTGTTCTCCGGAAGCTTCTGCTTGATGATGTCGGCCTGGATGGTGGTGCCAAGGTGGTTGGCCTGGCCGGTGAGATCGGCGGAGAGGTGGTAGTCCTTGTCCTTGTTGAAGGCGCTGTTGCGGAGGTAGCACCAGAGGACGGTGGCCATGCCGTATTCGTGGGCCAGGGCGAAGGCCTCGGCGATTTCGACGATCTCGCGGCCAGCGTCTTCCGAGCCGAAATAGATGGTGGCTCCGACGGCGGCGGCACCCATGTTGTAGGCGTCCTTCACGGTGCCAAAGAGGATTTCCTTGGACACGTTAGGGTAGGTCAGCAGCTCGTTGTGGTTGATCTTAACGAGGAAGGGAATTTTGTGGGCGTATTTGCGGGAGACCGAGGCGAGGACGCCGAAGGTGGAGGCGACCGAGTTGCAGCCGCCCTCGATGGCCAGCTTCACGATGTTCTCGGAATCGAAATAGATGGGGTTCTTGGCGAAGCTGGCTCCGGCGGAATGCTCGATGCCCTGATCGACCGGAAGGATGGAAACGTAGCCGGTGCCCGCGAGGCGGCCGGTGTTGTGAATCCAGTTCAAGTTATTGAGAACGCGCTGGTTGCGGTTGGACGGTGCGAAGATGCGGTCCACGAAGTCCGGGCCGGGCAAATGCAGGAGATCCTTCGAGATCGTTTTGCATTCATGCTTGAGGAGAGAGTCAGCCTTATCACCAAGGAGGGAAACGATGTTGTCGATCATGGTTTCAGCTTTTAGCACCAAGGCGACCAAACCAAAGCAAAAAGGCGCCGGAAAATCCGGCGCCTTGGTGACAAATAATTAACGAACGGTCAGCGGCCGATACAGTTCAAATCCTCGAAGGAGGTCAGGAGGCGCTTGGTGAATGCGGCCTCACCGGCACCGAGCCAAACGCGGGGATCGTAGTATTTTTTATTGGGCGAGTCGGGGCCGGTGGGATTGCCGATCTGGCCCTGGAGGTAGTCGTGGTTCTTGGCCTCGTATTCGCGAATGCCATCCCAAAACGCCCACTGAAGGTCGGTATCGAGGTTCATTTTGATGGCACCGTAGCCGAGGGCTTCGCGGATTTCCTCGCGGGAGGAACCGGAGCCACCGTGGAAGACGAAGTTCACGGGTTTCGGACCGGTGCCGAACTTCTTTTCAATGTACTTCTGCGAGTCGTTGAGGATGGAGGGCTTGAGCTTCACGTTGCCGGGCTTGTAGACGCCGTGGACGTTGCCGAAGGCGGCGGCGACGGTGAAATTCGGGCTGATCTTGCTCAGGACTTCGTAGGCTTGGGCGACTTCCTCGGGCTTGGTGTAGAGGCTGGATTCCTCAACGCCGGAATTGTCGACGCCGTCTTCCTCGCCGCCGGTGACGCCGAGTTCGATCTCGAGGGTCATGCCCATTTTGCTCATGCGTTTGAGGAATTCGGCGCAGATTTCGAGGTTCTCCTCCAAGGGCTCTTCCGAAAGGTCGAGCATGTGGGAGCTGTATAGCGGCTTACCGGTTTTGGCGAACTGCTCCTCGCTGGCGGCGAGAAGGCCATCGACCCAGGGCAGCAGTTTTTTGGCGCAATGGTCGGTATTGAGGATGACGGGCACGCCGTAGGCCTTGGCGGCGGCGTCAACAAAATGGGCGCCGGCGATGCCTCCGAGGACGGGGCCGAGCTGGTTGTCGCCCTTCACGCCCTTGCCGATGAAGAACTGAGCGCCGCCGTTGGAGAACTGAATCATGGTGGGCGACTTGACCTCGCGGGCCGCGGCAAGCGTGGCGTTGACGGTGCTGGTGCCGATGCAGTTAACGGCGGGAAGGGCGAATTCATTCGCCTTCGCGTAGTCCAAAAGTTCCTTCACCTCTTCGCCGAAGAGAACTCCGGCCCGAAATTGTTTTTTGTCGCTCATCGTATGTATTTTCCCCGCACGCCCAGTACCGAGCGGCGGGGCTTTTGTCGAGCTTCGGGTTGGGATAATGCCGCACGAGAGTGCGGGAGAATCACGACAGGCCGGCGGCCTCGGACCAGAGGGAGCTGGTCGCTCCATTTTGCCCAACTTGAGATAAAGCTCTGGCGGGACGCGAAAGTCTGTTGCTTAGCGGTGCAGGAGGCCGAGGAAGGCCTTGCGTTCGACCCAGAGAAGGAAGGCGGTGAGCAGCACGATCAAGATCAGCATCGGATCAAACACCCCAGCCCATTGGGTCACAAAGATGTGAAAAGCCAGGACGTTCACAATGATCGGGCCGAGCAGGAGGAGGCCGAAATTCCGTGTCTTGGGAATGGCCACGAGAATACCGCCGAGCAACTCGCAAACTTTGACAAAGGTCATGTATCCGGTGGGGCCAAAAGCGGCCATGAAGTGAGCCACGGGCGTTCCCTCCGGCATTGGCGGCATGGAGACGAGATTAAAGAGGACCACCACGGAGGACATGACAAACAGGAGGCCCAAAAGGACTCCGGCGATGATTGCGGCAATTTTCATAGAACGGTTGATATTGGGTTGTGTTGACTGAGACTATTTCGCCGGACTTAGCAGACTCCTCTCAAGGCGGTCGAGGCTTTGCGACCAGGCTTGCTCCATGCCGAGATCGAGCATGGCGTTGCGGATGGCGGATGATTCAAACCTCTGGCGAATGATGAGACGGGTCCGATCCGAGAGGCTTTCCAAATGCGTCGTCAAGAGCACCTCGCCGGCCGCGTCGGGTGAGTCGCCGCCAGAGTGGTGATTGACGGCGGCCTGCCAGGCGGGAGGATGCTCCGAGCAATCGAGCGAAAGAACCAGCCGCTCAGGCGCGGCGACCTCGCGATAAATGCCCTTGAGCGGATAGTCCACACCATCGGGACATTGCATGACGATGTAGAAAGGTCCGGCCGGACGCAGGTCGACTTCGCAAAGGGGGTTCCCAAAAGACCGGGGGCCCCACCAGCGAGTCAAAAGTTCCGGTTGAGTCCAGGCGGACCAGACGCGGTCACGCGGGGCGGCGATGATGCGGTCGATGACAAAGTCCCGGTCCTCGGCCGCGGCGCGGATGGAGGCGAGTTCCTGTTCCAAACGGTCGAAATTTTCCTCGTTGGCCTGGGCGATGAAGGCAGCCGTTTTTTCGTCAAGCGACGCGAACTCCATGCGCCAGGTCAGACGGGTGCCGCCTTCGACCTCGTCGAACGATATGGTCAGGTCGAACTGATGCGTGGGCTGGGCATGACGGAGGGCAAGGCGGGACGGGCGGTCAACGGCAAGGAACTGCTTGTCCTGCCGGTAGACGGCGCCATCGGGACCGTGCATTTCGAAGCGCCAATGGCCACCGGCTTTCAGATCGAACTCGTGGATCGTATTGGTGAAGCCTTTCGGTCCCCACCAGCGGGCAAGACAATCTGGATCGGCAAAGGTGCCGAACAGATGCTCGCACGAGGCGGGGAAGACACGCGAGCTGACCACGACCCGGTCTTGGGCAACAGGTTTCTCGGTGAGCGACGTGTTCATGGCGGGACGAAAGATTTTAAGGGGCGGACTGGACGGCCACCTTCATGTTTTCAAAACCCTGGTTGAACTGATCTCCGCACATTTTATCGCAGTCCACGAACAAGCTGACGGCCTTGCCGACGAAGTTGTTTTTGCCGGACATGGTCCAAGTCACGAGAGTCTGATCACCCTTCGGTTCAAAGGTGAACTCCGTGAGGCTGGTGCCTTCAAACGGCTTGATGAACTCAAGGTTGATGAGGATCTGCTCGTTGGGTCGGCTTTCGGTGATGGTCATCTTGCCCTCACCCACTTCGTTGTTGCCGGCCCAGGCGAAGGAGGCACCTTTGCCAGCGGCGGGGGTGGAGATCGTTTCCCTCGCGTTGGGATCGAGCTTGGCCCAAGGAGACCAGGTTTCCCATTTTTGGAGATCGTTCACATGGTCAAAGACCTTGGCCGCAGGCGCCGGGATGGTGGCCTGGCGGGTGACTTTAAACTCTTCGGGCTGCATGGACACAATGGCCACAAAAGCCACGATGATGACGACGACGAGGGCACCAAGGCCGAGAAGGATTTTTTTAATCATAGGATGATGAAGTTGTAACTCGCGTTACTGAACGAAGCTGGGGTCCATGTAAAAGACTTCCCAGATGTGACCGTCGAGGTCCTGGAAGCCGTGCTGGTACATGAAGCCGTGATCCTTGGGTTCGGCATAGGTCGAGCCACCGGCGGCGACGGCTTTCTCGACCATTTCATCGACCTTGGCGCGGTTGTCGCAGTCGAGGGCGATCAGCACCTCGGCGGTCTTGGTGGCGTCGGCGACAGCTTTGGGAGTGAAGGTCTTGAAGTACTCCTCCTGCAAAAGCATGGAGAAAATGTTCTCACTGATGACCATGCAGGCGGCGTTGTCGTCGGTGAATTGGAGGTTGAAGGTGAAGCCAAGGGCCTTGAAGAAATCCATCGATTTCGTGAGGTCTTTGACGGGAAGGTTGACGAAGATTTTGCGGTTCATGAGTTGGATGGGTTGAGGTGGTGTTAGAGTCTTAGGATTGGAGTTGGGTGAGATAAGCTTCGAGTTGGTCGAGGGAACTGGTCCAACCGATACGGCAATTATCGAGGTTGTCGGCGAAGACTTTTTCCTCGGTCGCGCTGGCGTTGAGGGCGCGCCACTGGATGCTCAGGGTGGTTTTGCCGTCCTGCCCGGTGAAGGTGTAGATGGTGTGCATTTCGAGCGGCCATTCTGCGCTCAGGGGATGGCGGGTGATGCCACCAGCGGGGTCGGAAAAGGAGTTAATGCCGACGATGCGGGAAATGGGCTCAATCTCGCGGTAGACGAACCTGCCCCAGGAGTCGCCGCTTTCGGACGAACGCATGCCGTAGTGGTACGTACCACCGGGTCGGAAGTCCATGGAGCCGCCAATGATGGTGACTTCCTTGGGACCCCACCATGCCTGCATGTGGGTGTGGTCGGTGAAGGCCTGCCAGACGAGTTCGCGCGGGGCGTCGAAGGTCCGGGTGAGCGTGAAGGTGGCGTCGGAGAGACGCTCGTCAAGAGCGGAGGTCATAACGAAGGTTATTTGGAGTGATGAAAGTGGCGGGTTAGAAAACTCACAGCGACAAGCGCCAGAGCAAAGACGGACAAGGTGACAAGGACGACACGCAGAGCGGTAGCGGCGCCGAAGGAGAGGCTGAGTCCGGCTCCGACCGCAAGATAGGCGGCCAGGCAGGCCGGGCACTTCGGCATGAGCAGAAGGACCAAGCCCGGCACCACACCGGCAAGGAAATGCCGGGAGGCGCTGGATTTCCGGGATGCACAGCAGGCCGCTTTCATGACGGGTCAGTGGCAGCAGGAGGAGGAGGCCTCCGCGTTTTCATATTCATCGTGGCGCTTCACCCAATCCATCGTGTCTTTCTCGTTGCGGCCCTTGGGGGCGACGTCAAGGAAGTGATAGGCACCGAGGAAGATGTCCCCGCCGCGACCATAGGTGGAATAAGTGTGGAAGATTTCGCCGGCCTCGTTCTGGTAAAAGACGCTGATGCCGTGAAGGTCCTCACCTTTGTAGTCGGTGGTGCCGTAGTTATACGAAATGTCGCCGGAGGCGATTTGCTCAGGCGTAAAAGACACGCCGTAGTCGTAGTTGAAGCTGCTGCCACCAGATGACGCCCAGGGGAATTTCCAGCCCATGCGTTTCTTCACCGCTTCGATCTCGGGAACCGGAGCGCGCGAGATGGCGACGAAGGCCAGGTCGTTGTGCTCGAAGTGCTGGCGGGCAGCGTCGACATGGTCGGAGATGAAGCTGCAGCCTTCGCAAAGGTGATCGTCCTGGGGCGCGAGCATGAAGTGATAGACGAAGAGCTGGCTGCGGCCGCGAAAGAGGTCAGCCAGGGTCTTGCGGCCTTCCGGAGTGTCGAACTCGTAGAGCTTCTCCACCCGCTCCCAAGGGAGATCACGACGGAGGGCACTGATTTTATCGCGCAGACGCGTCAGATCCTTTTCCTTCGCGAGGAGTTCCTTGCGAGCGGCAATCCATTGGTCATGAGGAACAACGGCATGCTTCCGCAAATCGGCGTGGGAGGGGTAGATGCTCATGGGGTTTTCCCGGGTCGAGATTTTAAGCTTCGACGATGGTCTCGAATCCGCCGTAAGCCATGCGAGCGCAGTCGAAGGGCATGCCCTCCGAGCCGCACATGTCATTGAGACGAGGATCGGCCATCACCTTGGCATTCACTTCGTCCCGATGGGCCTTGGAATTGTAGGTGATGTAAGCGAAGACGACGGTTTCTCCCGGCTGGGTGTCGGCCAGCTTCGGGAAGGACACACATTGCTTCGCTTCCGGATCGTTCAGCACGCATTCGCGATACTCAAGGGCGCCGTATTCCTTCCAAATCTTGGAGGCTTTGGTGGAGATTTGGCGGTAGGTTTCGATTTTGTCCTGGGGAACGGGTACGACGAACCCGTCAATGTATTTGCTCATGGTTAGGTAGGGTTTTGGTTTGGTTTTTGGGGGGAAGAAAATTCGCCGGAGAAAAGGGAGTCGATGTGGGCGCGGGCGCGCTGAAGGTTGCGAATGATGATCTGCGAATCCTGCCGGGTCTTGGAAACGAGCATGGAGCCCTGCCAGAGGCTGTTCAGGAACCAGGCCACTTCATTGGAATCGAAATCCACCCGAGGGGGCTGGACGGCCTTGGCTTCGTCAAGCAACTCGCGGGCAAAGTCGGTCCAGTCGCCCAGATAGGTGGAGCAGGCCTCGCGGAGGACCGGGTTGGCGTTGGCCAGTTCCTGCGACATCATACCGACCACGCAGGTGATGGGTGTGGGGGTGTTTTCGACAAAGCCAATCATGATGTCGAAGAAGCGATGGACGTGATCGAGGGGATGAACGGCAGGTTCGGCCTTGGCCGCGGCGTAGAGGTTCATGCCGAAGCCGGCCCAGTCCGCCAGGGCAGCCTTGCCGATGTCTTCCTTCGATTTGAAATGGTGAAAAAAGGCTCCCTTGGTCACCCCGGCGTCGAGGCAGATCTGATCAACACCGGTCCCGGAGAAGCCCTGCCGCAAAACGAGGTCCTTGGCAGCGGAAACCAGCTTTTGGCGGGTTTCAGCAGGATTGCGGGCGCTTGTTTTCATACCAACTGGTCTGTATGTAATTAGAAATGGCGAAATGGTCAACGGGAAATTTTGGCTTTTTCGAATTGAGGAGGGAAAATGGAGAATTTTCCCGCTTGCCCGCGAGGGGGTTTTGCCACCATTTGGAGGAAATCATGAGGATTTTATTGATGCTATTTGCTGCGGCGCTTTTTGCCGGATGCGCGACCGGTCCCGATGGGCGCAAGATGACCTTCGGGCAAACCCTGCAAAAATGGGAGGACAGCATGAACAACACGGAATCGCGGCTGCAGAACAAACGGTACACCGATTAGAAAATTATGGGACGTCAATGGTTACATGCGAAACGCGAAGTCGCCGGGCTGAAAAAGGGCCAGATGGTGGGCAAGCTGGTGAAGGAAATCATGGTGGCGGCGAAGCAGGGCGGAGCTGATCTGGATGGCAATGCGCGGCTTTTCACGGCGGTGGAAAAAGCGCGCCGCGCGAGCGTGACCCGCGATGCGATCGAGCGTGCGATCAAAAAAGGGGCCGGCATCGGCGATGAAAAACTGGTGCTCGACCACATCGTCTATGAGGGGTACGCGCCGCACAAAGTGCCGATCATCGTGGAGGTGCTGACGGACAACAATAACCGTACGGCGCCGGAAATCCGGGTGTTGTTTAAACGGGGGCAGTTGGGCACACCGGGCAGCAATAAATTTTTATTCGATCATGTGGGGCTGGTGGAAGCACACCAAGCCGATGCCTCGATTGATCTCGAAGGCGCAGCGATCGAGGCCGGGGCCAACGAGGTGGAACCCCTCACCCATGCGCAGAATGACGACATCCCGGCGGAGGCGACGGGAGCACGGTTTATCACGGACGCGACGGCCACGGCGGCGGCTTCGAAATGGCTGGCGGCCAATGGCTGGTCGGTGGTGACGAGCGAGCTGGGTTACGTGGCGAAGAACTACCCCACCCTCTCGGACGAACAGGCGGCGGAAGTCGGAGAATTTCTGCATACCCTTGACGATCACGATGATGTCCACCGGGTGTGGGCCGCGGTGAAATAAATTTCAAGAAAAGGCTATTGCGCCCCGCGGGGCGCAGGGGTATTGCGCACGTGCCATGAACGAACCACAAGATGCGTTGGTCCCCTTCACTTCGGAAATCAGCCTGGAGGATTCACTGTCTGATCCGGGGGCCAGTCCGTTCAAGCTGGTGGTCGATCCGCTCATGCGGACAAAGCTGCGGCGGGCGTTGTTTGAATTGATCGAGAGTCATGATACGCAACTGGCCAAGCATTTTTCCGAAGGCAGCCTGTCGCTCGACAGCTACAAGGAATACATCGAAATCTTCGCCAACAGCCTGAAGCAGACGATGGAGAGCCGGGAGGGCGTGGGCTTTCTTATGCAGGCTTGCGGCTTCGAGGTGAAGCCGGAGGAGATCAACCTGCAGCCGGAAACACGCTGGAAGTAGGCTCCGTCAGGAGCTACTCAGTCGGGACCGCCGATACGGTAAAGTTGTCCATGCGCCGGGCTACGACAACCACGCTCTCGCCCACGTCGATGTAATAGCCGACGGCGGTGACATCCCCTTCCACGCTGCCATAGGAGACTTCCGGATCATCGGTGACCCTGAGGTGCTTGGACGGTTCAAAGAGCAGAGGGAGGAGTTTGGTGTCGCTCTTGAGTTCGTATTCCCATTGTTCCCAGGTCGAGTCTTCCGGGGTATATTGGTCCTGGGTGACGTACCAGCTGTCTCCGATCCGCAGGGCAAAGCGCGTGACGGTAGGCACTTCGCCTTTCGCATTCCACAATTCCATGCTGAGGAAGATGGCGGAATACTTCGATCGCACGATTGGCTGGGATTCCAGACTCTGGTAGGCCAATCGGCTGCGCATGTTGTTGCTCCACCAATAGCCCTGCGGAAGGCCGTCTCCGAAGGGAACGGGAGCGTTCACATTGACCTGCACTTCACCGCCATTGCCGCGGTGCACACTCCAGACGGCCAGGGTGGCGGTAGAGCCGGAAAAATCAACCCAGCCGTAGGCCTGCACGTCGGCGGTCTGCGCGGTCTGGTTTTCCCCGGTGTCGTTGGTGAATCCCTGCCGGTAGAGGGTGATCAGATCCGCCCGAGTCTCGCCGCCGACGAGCACGATCGCTGAGGAAAACAGAAGAGCCAGTCGTTTCATCAAGGGCACATACATAATCAGCGAAATTGAAGGCTGTAGAGATCCGCGTCTTTCATCACAAAGCGCAGCCGCACGGGACGGCCGGCCAAGGCGGCGAGACTGGACCCGTTTTTCCACGTCACCCGGCCATCCACATTTTCGCCGATATTCTCGACGGCACGATGAAGTTCGAAGCCGGGCACGGGCTTGCCTTGTTCATCCTGAACTTCCACCCGGATTGAACCGGAGGCGCCGGTCGAGAAATTCAGATAGATGCCGTCACCCGTGAAACGAAGAGGCTTGGTCACCATCTCTCCGCCGCCATAGCCGGCTCGCAGCGAGGCAAATCCGTCAGTCCGCAACGCGAAGCGCAGAAGATGGCTGGAAGGCAGAGCGTAGTTGGCCTGTTTATAGATCGACATTTCATGCTCGCCGGTCGGCACGACGCCGAGCGCGGCCATGCCCGAACGGGAGCCCCAGTTGCGGCGATCGAAACCCGGACGGATAAAACCCTCCAGGAACATCCGGTCATAAAGAGCCCCGCCCCGGCTGGTCATGAGTACCACTTCGGAAGTATCCCTGGATTGGTTTTCCGGAAGACCCAATTTGGCCGCATCCTCCTTCGGCAAGGCCCGTTTCCCTTGCATAAACCTCATGGGCAGAGCGATGAGGATCTGGGGGGCGCGAAAGTATGGCTGGGTCTGGTTCGTATAAAGGTGCTCCTCCAAGGGTGGACTGAACGTCACGCGCTCAGGCTTGCTCCAGTTCAGGAAATCCGGCGAGACCACCCGCGCCATCGTGCGGTAGCCAAAGTTGATTTCCCCGCCGGTCCAATCACGGAAATAAAGAACGTACTGCTTTTCGGCGGGCGACCAGAAGGCGACGTTCTGGGAATCGAGCCCTTTGGCCCGAAGAACCGGCTCCTCGCGCAGGCGGCGCCAGCGGATGCCATCGGCGGAAACCCAGGCAACAAGTCCCGTACTCTCCGTGCCACTCAAGGCCTTGTACCGCTCGGTCGCGGGCACGTCCGGCCGCTGATCCAGAAAAGGGGAAAAATTGTGCGAATAGTGTTTTTCCCGAAAGAGGACGTTGTTTTCCTTCGAACCCGCTATCTCCACGAAACCCAGCTTCGGCTTTGTCCACTGAATCCCGTCCTGACTTTCCGCGTAGCAAGTTGTATCGACGGCTTTTTCCTCACCTTCCGCCTTATAGCTACCCCGGTAATACATTCGATAGACGTCACCGTCCCTCAGCACGGTCGTGTAGCCAACATAAGGCCCCTCCCAGGGGAGATCGAAATCCATGACTTTCCCTTCCAGCATCGGCTCCCCCAGCTTCATCGTCACGGCGTCGAGCCTGTCGATCAGATACCGGTCGATGAAAAGCTCGCGGTCCGATTTGATCTCCACCGGAGCACCTACGGCCGACAGGATGGCGGCCCAAATGCCTCCGCCGACAAGCAGCGCAAGCGCAACGCGAGACAGCCGGCTTTTTCCGCAATGTGCGCCTGACCTCAAAGTCATCGAATTAAAAAACAGCCTAACCAAGGAGAAAGGCAGAACCAAATACCTTTGATCCGGGCTCATGGCGAACTGGCCAGACGGCGACGGCGGGCCGCCAGGAAGACCACACCCAATCCTGCCACGAGCAACTCAACCGAACCCGGCTCGGGCACCACGGTGAATTCCCCATTGTGATCGAGCATAACCCAAACGGTATTGTTCGTTTCATCGAATCCCCACGAGCCGAGATAGTCCGCGGTCGCTTCTGCACCGGAGGCGGCATAGCTGCCGGCGAAGCCGAAGATCGCACTGGTCCCGGTGGCGGAATTACCCTCGATGGCATTGACCCAAGCCAGACTCTCAGAATCGAGCCAGCCCACAAACATCCCCTCCAAGACATCGGCGACAGCGAGTTGCAGGACGATGACATCCGTCCCAGTCCCGGCCAGCGTGAAAACATCGCTGACCCGGGCAGAGTCGTTCGTGATGCCCGCGGTCGTCGAATTCAAGGCGAAGGAAGTCGTCAGCATACTATTGTTGCTGGCCGTGCCAGCAAGGAGCGACGCCGTGGTGTTCCGGCCACCGGAGAGCTGACTGGAAGCCGAGTAGACGGAATAACTGGTACCAGCCGCCCGCTCGAGCGCGTAGCCCGCCACCCCCGTCATCACGATGGTGTTGCTAACCGTGCCAGCACCGGAATCCACGCTGACAATCAACATCGTCCCGGCACCCAGGCTGACGGTGCCGGAACCCAAAGCCTGAGCATGGGTGGCGCGCAATGTGCCCGTGCCGACGATCGTCCCTCCCTCATAGCTATTGCTGCCCGAAAGAGTCAGTTGGCCAGCGAAGCGCTTGTCCAATCGGCCCGCCCCGCTGATCGTACCGGCCCAGGTCGCCTCCATTCCCCCGGCCACCGTGAGGCCTGCCGTCGAACCTTCATTAATGACAATCCCCCGATTAAAAGTCTGCCCCGACTGGAGGATATTCAATCGTCCGGTCCCGCTATTGGCAAAGATAACAACGCTGCCGGCGTCGCCCAGATTTGCATCGGATTCAACGCCCAGGACACCGGCCAGGATGACAGTATCGCCGGTATAAGTATTGGTGCCCGTCAGATTCAGCACCGAAGTCAGCGACGCGTTCCCGGCCTTGATCAAGCCGCCATCCCCGCTGATCACACCGCTCCAGGTAACGGCGGAGTTGCTGCCCGTTTCAAAGGTGCTGTCGACCGCGAGATTCAAAGTCCGGGTGAAGGTGGTGGTGCCGGTCACGGAAAGTCCGCCGCCGTTCAGGGTGGTTGTGCCGCTTAATGCTCCCAAGTTGGCATCATTGGAAACCTGGAGCAGGCCGGCCCGCACCTCGGTGCCGCCGGTGTAGCTGTTACTGCCGCTCAAAGTTGTCGTGCCGCCGCCCATCTTGACGAACTGGCCGACTCCCGAGATGGCGTTGGAAAAGGTGTAGGCATTGGAGCGGTCGATGATGAAGGCCGCGGTGGAACCCGCGATATTCACGTCGCTCGTGAGACTCCCCGTGGTGCCGCCATCGCCGATCTTCAGCGCACCTTCGTTGATCACAGTCGATCCGGTGTAGGTATTGGCCCCGACCAAGGTTTGCGTACCCGAGCCCGATTTCGTGACAGAGAGTTTCACCCCGCCCACGGTGCCATCCCGCAAGATCGTGCCGGAGGAATAGTCACCCGCGGCGTTGATGGCCAGGGTGGCGCCGAAAGTGTTGAATGATCCGACCTTGGCCTGGATGGTTCCGCCGGTACCGACGAGGCCCAGGGTATTGGCCGTGGCGGTGGTAGCGAGCGAGGTGCTGGCCGCGCGATTGGCGAGGGTAACTTGCCCGGCCCCGCTGACATCAAGGAAGCCGAGATCGTAGCTGTTCCCAGTCGCCGCATTCTGCACGTTGAAAAGTAAACTTCCTCCACTGACCGAGGTGGTTCCCGTGACCGTCACGCCCCGAATGGTCTGGGCGGAATCCTCGCTGGTAGCGCCAAAGTAGGTGGTTCCGGCCAAAACGTTGAGCGCGTCAGTCGAAACGGTCATTCCTCCCGAGCCGTTGCGCATGATAAAATTGGCCGAGGAACCGGTGATGGTGTTGGCGGTCAGGCTCGCGACACCCGCAGTGTTATTGAGAATCTCCCACCGGGATGCGCCGGTTTTGACGATGCTGTTCACCGTGCGGCTTCCTTCGGTGTTGACTCGGGTAATGACGCTTCCCGGCAGTGTAAAAACAATGTCGTCCCCGGTCCCGGGAACGCCATTCGGAGACCAGGTGCTCGGATTACTCCAACTGGCAGTGCCGGTCGTTTCCACCGCCCACGTGTAAGTCTCCGCCCGCGACTGCAGCACCGTCGTTAAAAAACAGGATGCGATTACCGCCCAAAGAACAGTCTTTGAGCCCCAGCATGGGTGGTCTTCACGTGTCATACACATGTATTCATATCGATTTTTCATAAGGCGTCAATTTGATTTGTGAGCTTTTAAAATATGGGGGAGAGGTTCAATACATACGAAGGTATGCATTGGCGGAATGACGTGATTTCGCGCGCCGAAGGGGATTAGTAGTCCGTGCGGCCGTAGGAATTGGAATAGCCGAACCAGAGCAATCGTTGTTCAGGCGTCCAAGCCCCGGGGGAAGAACCGGTTGAACCGATCATGTTCTCCCGGGTGATCATTTCCACATGTCCATCGACCATGCCGACGGCGGTCTTTCCCTCCGAGCCCGGATCGTCGAAATAGATATGCGAAAGCTGGACGAGGCTGATGGCGCCATTTCTCTGCGTTTCCACAAAAAGAAATGTCCCGGAGGGCTTCTCCAGACGCGAGGGATGGACCGTATTGTTCACCCGGGGGGCGCTGGCCATGAGAGGCAACTCGATGTTCCGGGCGTAACTCCAAGGCGACTTCCCTCCCAAAATGCGTTTTTTATCCGGCAGACCCGCGATGTCCAATTTGTCTCCCGGGCGGGCAAACATCTTGTAGTTATTGTCGCCGTAAATCTCGGGAAGGAACTCGCTGATATATTTGTAGCTTAGGCCGGAATACAGCGACGGTCCCCACTCACTGCATTCGTAGGGAGGGAGATTGCCCTTGTACTCGGCGCTATAGAGCGCGCTGGCGTTGAGGATGCCCTTCAGCCGCGAAACCGATCCGCTGCGCTGAGCTTTCTCGATGGTCTTTGAGACCGCGGGCAAGATCAAGGCAGCCAGGATGGCTACGATCGATATGCCGATAAGCAACTCCACCAAAGTAAAGCCTCGGGCTTTTTCACGACTGATAGTTTTCATGTGCATTTTTATTCCTTCGTTTTTTCCTGGGCTTCCCAGCGGAAGCCATAAAGTGCAGCTCCTCCCGTGACCTCAAACTTGAGCTGCACGTCCTTCTGCGCCGGCAGTTCCCCGCCCTTCCATTTCACGGGCAAACGGAGGCCTGCGTCCTTAAGCGGAGTCATGTCCCCCCATCCGAAACCGGCCATCTCTTTTCCCGTGGAATCGACTGCCGCCACGCGGATGGAACCGTCTTTCGCATCGCCGTTGACAAGCAAGTGCCGTGCCGCGCGCGTCGGCTTGGTTAAAACCGTGCCGCCATTTTTTTGCGGCGCGCGGAGCCCGACCCAGCGGCCGACCGGGAGCCTGGCCAGGCCGATGGCCGACCGCCGGAAGCGGCCCTCATGGGGGCCATCCCATCCTCCGTAATAGATCAAAATCTCGTCCCCCCAGACCAGGGGCGGAGCGGTAAAGATCATACCGTCATCCCAGGCCGTATCCACCTGGCCGGTAGAAATGAAGGTTTGTCCAGGACACACCCTTTGCCATTTTTTCCCGTCCCGGCTGGACATGAGCGTAATGGCGATTGTGTCGTCCCCCGGCACTTTGTAGGAGCGCAAGAGGCCGAGATAGAGGCCTTCGTCGTAAAACACCGGCATGCCGTAGCTTTGGGGATCATCCTTGGTCAATTGATGCCGCACCACCGGCTCCGGCGTGGTCCACTGCAAGAAGTCCTCGCTTTCGGTGCGGACAATGATGCGCTGAGCCTTCTCCTTGTTCACTTTGCCCTTCTTGTCCCAAGTGTCGTTATTCCACGATTTCGCATAGACGACAAATTTCCCGGTGGTCGGATCGCGCATGACGTCCATGACATCGCTCAAGGCCCGCTCGCTCTTCGCGGTCTTGAGCACTGGGGCCTCGCCGTTTTTTTTCCAATGCAGGCCGTCACCGGAAAAGGCCACGAACATTCCCCCATGCTCGTAACTGCTGGGGCCGTTCAGATCCCAGTAGATCATTTTGTAGCGTTGGAACGGATCGGTCGCCCGGTCATCCTTTACCACGCTCGGGCTATATAGATCCCCAAATCCCAGAGAGCCCATGACGATGTTGTTGGCGGTGGAGCCCTCGAAATCGAAAAGGCCCAGCTTGGGCTTCTGCCAGGTCTTGCCGTCCTTGCTGGTCGCGTAGAGAACCAGCGTTCGCAGGTAAGCGGGAAACCCCCGATTGTAGCTCATGTACCACATCTTGAAGATTTTCTCGGACTTGTCGTAGAAGACCGTGCCGAAGAGATAGGGATTTTGTTCCCATCTTTCCTCCCCGACCAAGACGGGAGCAGCCTCCTTTTCGGCCTGCTCCAGGACACGCTCCAAACCGGTAATCTCAGCGACATCGTGATCGTCGACAAAACCGACATATCTCTCCGCATAGGCTGAAGAAAGGAGGCTCACAACCACAAGGAAACTGATATTCAAGAAGGGTCGATGCACCATGGCAGCATGTGTATTACACATAAATGTATTCATGTGTACTCACCTGTGTCAATCCCTCTTGCACCTGTTTTGTATGTACGGGCGAATATCTTGGCTTTACTCTGTAATGCGATGAGAGGATTTCGAACCAGAAGGCGAAATGAGAAATAGCTCCACCGAGAAAGCCTATCTCCACATCCGAGACCGGATCATGAACCGGGAGTACCGCCCCGGTGATTTCCTGCCGGCCCAGAGTCTCGCCAAACAGATCGGGGTGAGCCGCCCAACGGTGAAGGAAGCATTGCGGCATCTCGAGTTGGAGGAATTGGTCGTGATTCAGGCCAAAGTTGGCGCCTTTGTTCGTGTCCTTAATTTGGAGGAATTTGAAGACATGGCCGGGCTTCGGCAGGCCATGGAAGTTCACGCGGCCGGGCAGTCGGCAATCCGCCATCAGGAGACAGACGCCATCCACCTGCGCACCCTCATCGCAGAAATGAATCATCTATCCCGGGTCCTCGAGGAGAATCCGGATGATCTGCAGCCGTACATTCGCCTGGGCGAATATGACATGCGATTCCACAAATCGATCGTGGAAATTTCGCGCAACAAATTTGTCCAAAAACGATTTGAGCAGGCGCAAATCGTTGAAAACATGACCAGCGCGGCCTCGCACCCTCTCATGCCACACTGGCAACTCGCGCTCACGACACTAAGTGAAGTACAGGAAGAACATTCCCGCATCTGCGACGCCATCCTGGCTCGAGACAAGCGCGAAGCCCAAGTCGCCATGGAGGACCATCTGGAAAAATCCGCGGCCAAAATTCGGCTGTGGAATCTCCAGGCGGGAAGATTGAGCCAAACGCTGGGACCCCTCGATTCCACTCTTTCGCATCTTTCTGGATCTCTCGAGTAACTCCTCGGGCGGTCTTCTTCCGGCGGAAAAGCTGACCTCATTCGGGTTCCCTGCATTTGTTTCTACTATACCACAAACCATCCCCAGAGCAAGCGCGGGTTTGTGAGCCCTTCCAGGGCAAAAAGGAAATACCCCCACCCCAGTCACCTCCTCTCGCCCCGCTTCACACCCCCCATTTTACCCCCTCGATTCCCCCTTCCACCCCGCCTATGCCCATGCCGAATCCACCCTTGATGGTGAGGCGTTTTCAGCCTTTTCGTTGGGTCCATTTTCGGCCGACGGTGAGGGCGGCTAAAGTTTCGGCGAGACGGCGGATGCGGGTTTCCTCGCGTTTGGCGGTGGTGAGCCAGACGAGGTATTCGCGCTGATAGGTGGGAGCGAAGGCGGCGAAGTTGGCGGCGGCGGCCTTGTTCTTTTTTAAGGCTTGGGCGAAGTCATCGGGCATGGACCATGCTTCTCGCTTTTGCGGAGGGGGAGGGAGACGGTCGGGGTCGCTGTCGAGAATGACGGCGGCGTGGAGAAGTTTGCGGAAGGTTTCGCGGGAAAACTTTTCGAAGTTGGTGAGGCGGATGCTACGTATCCAGGTGTTGTTTTCGGCAGGGGTGAAGAGATCGGCGGGGTCGTGGAGCTCGGTGCCGCGGAAGAAGAAGATGGCGACGTGCTTTTTGCAGCCGCTGAGGCCGCATACCAACTTGCGTCCGCTGAAACAGAGGTTGTTCCATTTGATGGATTCGGTGAGGTCGGGTTCCCAGCGGATGATCCACGAGCGGAGTTGCTCGCAGATGGGGCGGGAGAAATCGGAGACGGTTTCGATCCAGCGGTCGGGGTTTTTCGAGGCGGGACGGTGGCAGTCCATCGCGGTCAGAGGATGAGCGTGAAAGCGCCCTCGGATAACTTTGCGCCGTTGATCATGACGTCGATGAGGTGACGGCCGGCGTGGTGTTTGCGGGTGGTGAAGTCCTGGATGCGCTGGCGTTTGGTGAGGATGACGGTGGCGTCGGGGTCGAGTGTGAGCTCCTTCCACTTGAAGACCTTGGCGGAGGTAGAGCCGGATTTTTTGGCGTAGTGGAGGGCGTAGTCGACGACGAGTTTCTGGGATTTTTTGGCGGTGGAGGTGAACTCCAGTGCCATGGTGACGACTTCGCCGAGGCTGACTTTGGCGGGGGAGACGCGGAAGGATTTTACTTTCACCTCGGCGGCGTGGCCCGCGCCAATGACGGCGAGGGCGCGGCGGTCACCTGATTTTATGAGGGTGCGAAGGGCGTGGCGGGCAACCCAGGCGATGTTTTTGTTGTCGAGGTCCCACTTTTCGACGCGTTCGAGAACCCAATCGGGATGGGTCTTGGTGATGTCGTTGAGGTGATTGGCGACGGATTTGCGGACGTAGAGGCTGGGGTCGGCCTTGAGATTTTCGAGGATGCGGGCGGCGGGAGTGGGATCCTTGATGAGGGCATCGAGGCGGAAGGACCAGGGAAGGCGCGGGCGACAGCCTTCGCTGGCGAGGCGGCGGACGTGTTCGTCGGGGTCGCTGGCCCATTGCTCCATCACTTTCAAGGTGCGGCGGAGGTCGTGGCGCAGGAAGGGGCGGATGCCGAATTCGGAGGAGCCGATGGGGGTGAAGAATTTCAGGGCGTCGAGGGATTCGTCGAAATGGTCCAGGCCGTAGAGGCCGATGAAATCGGGCAGGAAGAGGGAGACGAAACCGCTCTCTGTGCGGGGGGCGAGTTTGCGGAGGAGTGCGAGGGCCTTGAGGTAGTCGGGTGGCAGGGTGGCGCGGAGGGCCTCGGTGACGCGACGGAGGCGCTGGAGGAGATTGGCCTCCTCCAAGTCGGGCAGGGTGAGAGAGAGGAAGCGGTTGGCGTCGAATTTGGGATAGACTTCGCGGACGTCCTTCGCAATGCGGCGAAAGCGCGCGGCGTTGAACATTTCCTTGAGGGCGGGGTATTCGGTCGCTTCAGGCATTTTTCATTTTCCGAGTGAGGTGCAGGCAATAGAGGAGCGGGATCGCGCCGAAGAGGCCGAAGCTGCAATCGATGAGGCACCAGTAAAAGGGGATGCCGCGGATGGGGCCGCAGATCAGCGCGAGCGGGAAGACGGCGGCGCAAGCGACGAGGCCCACTTTGAGGACCCAGGCGTTGGCGATAGGATTGCGCCATGGGCCGATGAAGAACATCGCGATGGTGAGATGGCCGAAGGCGAGCCAATCGGTGCCGTAGGCGATCCAAGGATACTCGCCATACATGTCGCGGAGGCCGTTGCGGACAAGGGCGATCCAGTGTCGCAGGCCGGTGAGGGATTCGGCCTGGGCGTCGGGAAGGACGCCGAGCACGCGGGCGAGGATTTCCAGCTCGGTGAGCAGGGGGAAGGCAGTGAGGCCGCTGATGACGAGGCCTATGATGAACAGGCCGAGGACGAGGCGGTAGCGCTTCAGCAAATTTGAATTATTCACGGAATCAAACGCCGCAGCAATTCGACATCCACACGATCCTGTTCGCGCTGACTTTGTTTGCTGCGAATTAGATCTTCGAGAGAGAGATAGGGAATTTTCACGCCATCAATCACTCTTTCCTGCGCGTGCGTTATGGCGTCCTGATAAGTTACACTCCATGCGCTGGTGGTTACGTCGACTTCCACCTCATCAGCAATTTTCAC
The DNA here is from genome assembly GCA_964445975.1 of uncultured Chthoniobacterales bacterium. Lineage (GTDB taxonomy): Bacteria > Verrucomicrobiota > Verrucomicrobiia > Chthoniobacterales > Terrimicrobiaceae > CAYUMP01. The sequence goes on from CAYUMP010000018.1 coordinate 104,645, forward strand.
GACGGTATTTTCGATGAAATCTTCGGGGGTTAATTCCCGGGCGGCTCCGTCGGAAAGAAGTGAAAGCGCAGCAATGACCTTCTCGAAATTTTCTGGGGAGTGATCAATCAAGATGTCCACATCTTCGGTCGCTCGAATAATGCTGTTTAGAATCATGGCGTAAGCCCCGGCAACGAGATATTTCGCGCCCTTGTCATTAAGAAGCCGACAAACACGCAACAGCGGACCGGTTTCTTCGGTCTTATTCACCAGAGCCTCGGATTACTTTGAGCTCGACGCCACTTTTCGTAGTCTTCCCAGGTCTTGGCCTTAAAGACAAAGCCGCGTGGACGCGGATGAGGAGATAGGCGATCCGCTTCCCGGATCATCCGTTCAGCGATACGAAGCGACTCCTCGGGCGGCCTAATACGTCCTGGATTTCCGACGACCTTCATGGGTGAAAGGTTAGGCGAAAGGCCAAGTCGGTGCAAAGAAACTCTTAGGCACCGAGGATGGTGCGGGCTTTTTCGAGGGCTTCGGAAAGCTTCGACGGGTCGGTGCCGCCGCCTTGGGCGAGGTCGGGGCGTCCCCCACCCTTGCCGCCGACGAGAGGGGCGATTTCCTGGATGAGTTTGCCGGCTTGGAATTTTGTCGTCAGGTCTTTGGGGACGGAGGCGACCAGCGCGACGCGGCCGTTGGCGGCGCCGGCGAGGAAGACGGGGCCGGCAAATTTGGGGCGCAGGAGTTCGGCTATGGCTTGAAGGAGCTTGCCGTCGGCTGCGGGGATTTCGGCGACGCAATAGCTGGTGGTGGTCGCGGCGAGTTGGTTCGCGAGCTCGGCGGCTTTGGCTTTCAGTTCACCTTCGGCGGCTTTGGCGTTTTGCTTTTCCCATTCGCGGACTTCTTCGTCGAATTGGTCCAACTGTTCGCGGCGGGCGTTGATGGAGACGACGGAGTTTTCGAAGGCGGCGAGAGGGGCGAGGCCGGGTTTCTTTTTGGCGAGGATGTCGTGTTTTTCCTGTTGGCGGGCGGCTTCCAGTTTCGCCCAATCGAGGACGGCGGCACCGGCCACGGCTTCGATACGGCGGACGCCGGCGGCGATGGCGCCTTCGGAGACGATCTTGAAACTTTGAATGTCGCCGGTGCTGCGGGTGTGGGTGCCGGCGCAGAGCTCCATGGAGTAGCCGTTGAGCTCGCCGGCGGCGCCGCCGATCTGGACGACGCGGACGGTTTCGCCGTATTTGTCGCCGAAGAATTGCATGATGTCGGCGCGGCCACGGACGTCAGCGTAGGGCATCTCGATCCAGGAGACGGTGGTGTTCTCGGCGATCTTGTCGTTAACCAGCTTTTCGATGGCGCTGACTTGATCGGGCGTGAGGGCCTGGTGGTTGAAGTCGAAGGTCAGTTTTTCGGGACCGACGAAGGAGCCTTTTTGAGTGGCCTCGGGCGAGACGACTTCGTGCAGGGCCCAGTGGAGCAAATGGGTGACGGTGTGGTGGCGCTGGATGGCTTCGCGGCGCGGGAGCTCGACGCTGAGTTCGACGGCGGAACCAACGGCGGGGGCATCGTCGCCTTCGAGGAAGTGGAGCCAGGTGTGGCCAACTTTCTGGGTATTGGCGATGCGCCAGCTTTGGCCAGACCCGGACAACTCGCCGGTGTCGCCGACCTGGCCGCCCATCTCGGCGTAGCAAACGCTGGCATCGAGGACGGCAGCGGTGCGGTCCTTGAGGATGACGACTTCGAGGACGGTGGCGGGGGTGGTGAACTCGTCGTAGCCGACGAATTTGGTGGGCTCCTTGGTTTCGACTTCGGAGAGTTCGATGACCTGTTTTTTCTGGGCGGCGCGGGCGCGGGTGCGCTGCTCATCCATGAGTTCCTCAAAACCAGCGGTGTCTACTGACAGCCCACGCTCGCGAGCCATGAGTTCGGTCAAATCGAGAGGAAAGCCATAAGTATCATAGAGCTGAAAAGCTATTTCCTTGCCGATAATGGTTTGAAGTTTCCCTTCTTCCGTCCGGCGGTGCTCGATTACAGCATAAGGCGGCTGATCTCCACTCTCAGCCCGACTCACTGTACGTCCCGAGGAATGAGAAGACAGAACCTCTGTTTTCGCCATCTGAACATTCTTCTCAAAAATTTCAATGCCTCGATCGAGCGTCTTATTGAAGGACTCCTCTTCGCGCTTGAGGGTGTCCTCGACCAGCTTTTGCTTGGCACGGATTTCGGGGAAAACGTCGCCCATCTCACGAGCGAGGACGGGGACGAGCTTGTAGAAGAAGGGGTCGTGGAAACCGAGGGCGCGGCCGTAACGGACGGCGCGACGGAGGATGCGGCGGAGGACGTAGTTGCGGTCGGTGTTACCCGGCTGGATGCCATCGGCGATGGCGAAGCTGAGGGTGCGGATGTGATCGGCGATGACGCGAAAGGCGACGTCGATTTTTTCCTGCTCGGTGTCGCCGGTGCTGCCAGCGGCGGGCAGGGTGTTGCCGTACCTTTTGCCGCTCAGTTTTTCGATTTCGTCGAAGATGGGGCGGAAGATGTCGGTCTCGTAGTTCGAGATTTTGGCGTGGGCGAAATCTGAGAAGTTCTTTGTGCCCTGGATGATGGAGGTGACACGCTCGAAGCCCATGCCGGTGTCGACGTGCTGGGCCGGGAGGGGCGAGAAGGTGCCGTCGGGGTTGGCGTTGAGCTGGATGACGACGAGGTTCCAGATTTCGATGCAGCGGGCGTCGCCCATGTTAAC